>DATKVC010000001.1:0-71781 GCA_035530275.1 Rectinemataceae bacterium
CTACTTCACCAACCACTATTCCAAGGATGACACCCGCCCGATCGTCCAGGACTTCGTGCAGAAGTACCAGGCCAAGTACGGCGAAGCGCCCGACGCCCTCGCCGCCCTCGGCTACGACGCCATGAACATCATGCTCGACGCCATCAAGCGCGCCGGCAAGACCGATGGCGCCTCGATCCGCGACGCCCTCAAGGCGACCGACATCGCCGTCGTCTCCGGTCAGGTCAAGTTCGATGCGAACCGCGACCCGATCAAGAGCGCGGTCGTCATCGCCATCCAGAACGGTCAGCAGGTCTACAAGACCACCGTCAATCCTTAAGGTCAGCCTTCTCGGCTGAAACCTGAACCAGGGGGCCATGCCGGCACGCCGGCGTGGCCTCCCTCATTTGACAGGGGGTCAACATGGGTTCCATTATCAACACCCAACAGGTAATCAACGGACTCCAACTAGGATCGATCTACGCGCTCATCGCGTTGGGCTACACAATGGTCTACGGCATCGTACGCCTCATCAATTTTGCCCATGGCGACTTCTTCATGCTCGGCGCCTACGCGGCTTACGCATCCTTCTACGTCTTCAATTCCTTCATCGGCGAAGGTTCGCCTCTCGCCTTCCTCGTCCTCATCGTGGCGATGATCGCCGGCGGGGCCATCGCGAGTCTCTCGAACCTCCTCGCCTACAAGCCTCTTCGCTACAAGCCGAAGTTGTCTTCGCTCGTGACGGCCATCGGCGTTTCCATGTTCCTCGAGTATTTCTTCTCGGCCTTTCCCTTTATCGGGCCTTCGCCCCGAGGATTCCCGGAAATCCTACCCAAGGTAATCTACCGCGGTTTCGGAGCCGAAATTTCCAATTATGTCATCATCGACCTGGTGGTCGCCGCCATCCTCATGAGCGGTCTCACCTTCCTCATCCAGAAAACCTCCCTCGGCAGGGCCATGCGCGCCGTGTCGCAGGATAAGGATGCCGCCAAGCTCATGGGCATCGACGTGGAGCGCATCATCACCTGGACCTTCGCCATCGGCGGCGCCTTCGCCGGAGCGGCCGGCCTCCTCGCCGGACTCACCTACCCGCGCATCGACCCCTACATGGGCATCATTCCGGGGCTCAAGGCCTTCATCGCCGCGGTCCTCGGCGGCATCGGCAACGTTCCCGGCGCCATGCTCGGCGGCTACATCCTAGGGCTCGCCGAAACCTTCGCGAACGCCTACAACTCCATACTCGGCGACGGCATCGCCTTCGCCGTTCTCATCATCGTCCTCCTCGTGAGGCCGACCGGAATCCTCGGCGAGAAAATCGCCGACAAGATATGAGGGGCCGGGCATGAAGTTCCCCAAATTTCTCGCCGCTGCGGCCGTGTTTTACGCCGTCATCATGATCCTGTCGACGCTCAACATCCTGAACGGCTACTTCATGATCATCATCAACAAGTCGCTGATCTTCGTCATCCTCGCGGTGAGCCTCAATCTCATCAATGGCATCACGGGACAGTTCTCGCTTGGCCACATGGGATTCGCCGGCATCGGCGCCTATGTCTCGGGCACGATCACGGCCATCATCCTCAAGCTCCAGATTCCGCATTCGTTCAGCATGGGCGCGGTGGGCTCGGAAGCTATTTTCATCGGCGCGATAATCATTGGCGGCATCATGGCCGCCTTTGTCGGTTTTCTGATCGGCTTCCCCTCCCTCAGGCTCAAGGGCGACTACCTGGCCATCGTCACGCTCGGCTTCGGCGAGATCATAAAGACGATCATCAACGCGATTGATTACGTCGGCGGCCCACGAGGCCTCAGCGTTCCGAATTTCTCCAACTTCACGATGATCTTCGTATTCGCGTTCATTACGGTCGCGGTTATACGCAATACCATCGCCTCCTCGCACGGACGCGCGATGCTCGCCGTCCGCGAGAACGAGCTTGCCGCCGACCTCTCCGGCGTCGACACGACCCGCTACAAGGTTACGGGCTTCGCGATGGGCGCCTTCTTCGCCGGTATCGCCGGTGGCCTTCTCGCCCATCTCATCTACTTCACCACTCCCTCGCAATTCGGATTTCTTCCGTCGGCCATGATCCTGATCCTCGTCTACGCGGGCGGAATGGGCTCCCTCACCGGCTCGATGATAGCCGCCTTCCTCCTCACCTTCCTTACCGAAGTGCTCAGGATAGGAATCGACTGGCTCAACCAGACGGCGAAGTTGCCCATCGGACCCGAATGGACGATGGTCGTCTACGCCCTCATCCTCATCCTCGTCATGCTCTTCAAGCCCAACGGGCTCATGGGGGGCAAGGAAGCCAAGATCCTCATACTCGAGAGGAAGACCACATGAAGCCCATCCTCTCGATCAAGGGTATGACCCACTATTTCGGCGGTCTCAAGGCCGTATCCAATTTCAATTTCGACATCCCCGAGGGCGTGATCTACGGCCTCATCGGCCCCAACGGCTCGGGCAAGACGACGACCTTCAACCTCATCACCGGCATCTACACGCCGACCGAGGGGGAGATCACCTTCGAAGGCAAGCCCATCAAGGGCATGAAGCCCTACCGGATCGTCCAGGGCGGCGTCGCGCGCACCTTCCAGAATCTCCGCATCTTCGGCGCGATGTCGGCCATCGACAACATCCTCGTCGCCCGCCACTACACGGTGAAGTCGGGTCTCGCCTCGTCAATCTTGCGCACGAAATCCTTTCTGCGCGAGGAGGAAGCCATCCACGAGGAGGCCATGAACCTCCTCAAGATGATGCACCTCGAGTCCCGGGCCGACGAAATGGCGAAGAACCTCCCCTACGGCGAGCTTCGCCGCCTGGAAATCGCGCGGGCCCTCGCCACGAAGCCCAAGCTCATCCTCCTCGACGAACCGGCCGCGGGCATGAATCCGAAGGAGGTCCAGGAACTCATGGCCCTCATCAAGCAGGTCCGCGACGATTTCAAGGTCACCGTCTTCCTGATCGAGCACCACATGCACCTCGTGATGAACATCTGCGAGTACCTCAAGGTTCTCGATTTCGGGGAAACCATCGCCGAAGGCCTGCCCCTCGAGGTAGGCAAGAACCCGAAGGTCCTCGAGGCCTATCTCGGCAAAGGTGGTCACTGATGCTCTCCGTCAAGAATCTCAAGGTCAACTACGGCCGCATCGAGGCCATCAAGGACGTCAGCTTCGAGGTGCCCGACGGAAAGATCGTGACTTTGATAGGCGCCAACGGCGCCGGAAAGACCACGACCCTCCGCGCACTCTCGGGCCTCGAAAAGGCTTCGGGCGGGAGCATCAGTTTCAAGGGCGCCGACATCACCAACCTTGACGCCCACCTCCTCGTGTCCCGCGGCATCAGTCATGTTCCCGAAGGCCGCAAGATTTTTCCGACTCTCACGGTGAGGGAAAATCTCGAGATCGCCGGCTGGACGATCAAGGATCGCGTCGAGATCAAGAGGCGGATGGACGAGGTCTTCGAGTTCTTTCCGCGGATCAAGGAGAGGGTGAATCAGCTCGGCGGCACCCTGTCGGGCGGCGAACAGCAGATGCTCGCCGTCGGCCGCGCCATCGTCACGGGCGGGGACATCCTCCTCCTGGACGAGCCTTCGATGGGCCTGGCGCCGGTCCTCGTCGACGAGATCTTCTCGAAGATCGTCGCCCTCAACAAGAAGGGGATGACGATCCTCCTCGTCGAGCAGAACGCCGCCGAAGCCCTCGAGATCGCCGATTTCGCCTACGTCCTCGAGGTCGGCTACACGACCTTGTCTGGACCGGCCAAGGAAATCGCCGCCGATCCCCGGGTCAGGGAAGCCTATCTCGGCGTCTAGGCCCTCCGAAGACTGAGCTTCAATCCATGAAATTAGAGGCCCGCCGAAATCGGCGGGCCTCTTCTTATTTCAATGCGGGAAGGGCCTCAATGCGCCCCTCCCCATCCTCATGGCTCCATCGTGAGGGTCGACTCGGCGTGCTTTTCCACCGAGGCCCGATCCCACCACATGTGCGCGTTCTCGACCTTATCCCACAGGGGGATCATGTCGTCATAATGCTTGTCGAAGGCGTGGCCCGACTCGCCCGTCGTGTGAACGGCGAGGGATGCGTCGAGGTTCGACAGGTCTACGATTTCGCGTTCCGAAGGCAGCCAGTCGACGCCGAAGCCCTTTCCCACCGACCAGCCGGTAGCGTCGACCACGCTCTTGCCGCCGCCCACCGGGAAGGGTCCTCGGTTGAAGAGGTCTTCGATGAGCGAGACGCCGGAATTGCCGAGGGTTTGGTTGCGGAAGGTCGCCTCATGGAGCTTGCCCCAGGTCGGCAGGGAGGCGAGATCCTTCCCGTCCTTTTTCGAAAGCTCCGCCACGGCCTCTGAAAAGGCCCTGGCAAAAATGTCGTCGCGCTTTTCCACCTTGTCCGTCGTGGCCTTGTCGTCCCACCAGGGGCTGTCGGGTTGGGCGGCGAGGTTCCGCATCACGGCGTACCAGCGCGAGCCGCCCTCCGGCATGTAGTCGGCCGGGAGCTTGCCCTCGAAGGTGTCGCGGAGGAGACGCACCCAGAAGGTCTCGAAGAGGACGGGGGCTGTAGCGCCAACCTTCTCCTGATAGTCCCAATTCTTGAGAATTCGGTCCCTGACCGCCGAGAGGGAGGGATCGAGCTGGACGCCAAGAAGGATGGGCAGCAAGGCGCGGGCGTTGAGGTTCGTCGCGTCGCCATGCATGCCCGTGATGTAGGCCGCGTCGATCTTGCCCGGCGCCGTCGTGATCATCTCGGAGATCCGCTCGGCCCGCTGGCCGTAGTCCCAATCGCCGGTGATGAGGTAGGGATAGTCGCGGGGCGATGCCCGGTTGTTGGCCGTCACGATATAGCCAGCCTGGGGATTGTAGACCCAGGGCAGCTTCTCGAAGGGGATGAAGCCCTTCCAGTCGTACTCGCCCGTCCAGCCCGGCACGGGGAGGCTGCCGTCACCCTTGGCGCGGATGGGGATCTCGCCCGGGGTTTGGTAGCCGATGTTGCCATCGACGTCGGCGTAGAGGAGGTTCTGCGCGGGCACCGCGAAGCCCCTCGCCGCCTCCCTGAATTCCTTCCAATTGGACGCAGTATTGAAGCCCCAGATGGCCTCGAAGGGGGTGCCGGGGCTGAGGGCTGTCCACTCGAGGGCGACCGCGTATTTTTCGGGCAGGGGCCCGGTTTCGGCGTAGCGAATAGGCGAGCCAGCCTTGGGATCGACGGCCGCCTTGAGCGATCCGTAGGTCTCGGAAATGATGGGCCCGTGGCGGGAGACCCGCACCTTCAGTTCGACGGACTTGCCTCCCGCTACCTTGAGGGTCTCAGTTCTCGTCTCGAAATCCACCCACTTTCCCTTGTATTCATACTGGTCGGGATTGGCGGGATTGATCTTTTCGATGAAGAGATCCTGCACGTCCGGGCCGAGGTTGGTGAAGGCCCAGGCCACGCGGGCATTATGACCGGCCACCACGCCCGGCACGCCGACGAAGGAGAAGCCCGTCACGTCGATGGGCTTGCCGCCATCTGCGCCGGAGCTATGGAGATCGTTCTCGAACCAGATCGAAGGCATCTGGATTCCGAGGTGCATGTCGTTGGCGAGGAGGGGCTTGCCGGTGGCCGTCCTGCTGCCTGCCACCACCCAGCTATTGGAGCCGATGTCCGGTGAAGGTTGTCCGAGGACGGCGCTCGCGAGCGAGAGGTTAGCCTCGGCCCGGCCGAGGCTGTCGCTGATGCCGGCCGCGATGTCCGCGGCGATGCCACCGGAGGCCATAGTGCCTTCGGAGACCGCATTCGCGCTCTTCGTGCCCTTCCCCTCGGCGATGACGGGGGCGTTCTCGCCGATCTTGGGTACTATGACGGGATAATCGGCGGGATAGGCAGGATAGAGATCGGCTAATTGCGCCGAAGACAGGCTCCGGCCGAGGACGGCGCGGGCAATATCGTCGTCCATATTGCCCCCGAGATCCCAGGCCATGGCCTTGCCCCAGGTGAGCGAATCGACGGGTGTCCAGGGCGCGATCCGGTAATCGGGGCTCAGGAGACCGAGGATGACGTACTCGAGGCTCGCCCGGTCGCCCGCGTGGTCCTTGAGCCAGGCGTTGACGCCGTCGACATAGGCCTGGAGGCCGGACTTGCCGTCGGGCGAAAGGCCTTCCCACTCGGCTTCGGCGACGCGGGCCCAGCCGAGGGTGCGCAGGAAGGCGTCAGTCTTGACCTGCCCCTTGCCGAACATCTCCGACAGGCTGCCTGAGCCGATGTGTCGCCAGGTGTCCATCTGCCAGAATCGCTCCTGGGCGTGGACAAAGCCCTGGGCGAAGTAGAGGTCGTGGCTGGTGGAGGCGTAGATGTGCGGCACTCCCAGCCTGTCGCGGAGGACCTCGACCTTTCCGTTCAGGCCCGAGACCTTGAGTTCGCCTTGCACCTGCGGAAAGGACTTCGGCGCCTCGACGGCCGGAAGCCAACCCCTGAACCAGATGAAGATTCCGAAGACGGCCACCGCGGCCAGAGCCACGATTGCCTTCCCGATACTGAGGACGATTTTTGTCGCCTTCGCCATGTTGCCTCCGATTCTATCATTGCCATATGGCGCCCTTCGAAGCCCGAAGGGCGCCTGTTTCACGCTTCGGGATCGAGTATGGCCCGCAGGGCTTCCTCGCTCGCGGAGAGGGGCTCTCCCCTGCGCGTCGCATATTCAGCCAATTGTTCCTTTCCGATCCGGCCGACGGCGAAATACCGCGACTCGGGATGTGAAAGGCAGAAGGCCGAGACCGAGGCGGCGGGCACCATCATGGCGCTTTCGGTCAGGGTCATGCCGATGCGGCTCTCCGCCTCGAGAAGGCCGAGGATGGCCGCCTTGTCGCGGTGGTCGGGGCAGGCGGGATAGCCGGGCGCCGGCCTGATGCCGACATAGGGGCCGCGCAGGAGCTCGGGCGGAGCGAAGGCCTCATCGGCGGCATAGGCCCAGATGCTCCGCCTGATGTCCTCATGGGTCTTTTCGGCAAGGGCCTCCGCCAGGCGATCGGCGAGTATCTTCAACATGATGGCGCCGTAGTCGTCTCCCGCCTCGCGCAGCCTCCCTGCCGAAGCGTCGAGGCCGAGGCCGGCGGTGACGGCAAAGATCCCCATCCAATCGGGAACCTTGGAGGCAGCGGGCGCCATCCAGTCGGCGAGGCAGAGCTGGGGACTGCCGTCGTCCTTGGCGAAATCCTGGCGCAGGAAGGGGAATCGGGCTACGACCTTGTCGCGAGCCTCATCGGCGTAGACGAGGACGTCATCGCCCTCGGAGGCCGCGGGCAGGACTGCCGCCACCGAGGCAGTGGAAAGCAAATGCTCGCGCTCGGCGCGTTGGAGCATGGCGAGTGCTTCCTCGCGAAGCTTGCGAGCCTCCTCGCCCAAGTCGGGGTCCTCGAGTATTTCCGGGTAGCGCTTTTTCATGCCCCACTGCCAGTAGAAAAAGGTCCAGTCGATATATGGCACTAATTCAGATATTTTGGGCCGCGACTCCACGATGCCCGCGATCCTGGGGGCGACCGGCCGGACTCCCGCGGGATCGAAGGCGAAGCGGCGCGAGCGAGCTTCGGCCAGCGACAGCCTCGGAGTTGCGGCGGCCTTCGCGAGCTGCTCGGCCCGAAGCCTTTCGTGACGGGCCGAAAGTTCCTCGGCGTACTCTGCCTTGCGCAGGGGATCGAGAAGGCGTTCGAGGACGCCGGGAGCCAGGGCGGCGTCGCGGACGTTGACGACGCTGCCCGAATAGGCCGGGGCGATGCGCAGCGCGGTATGGGCGGGATTGGTCGTGGCTCCTCCGATAAGGAGGGGTATCGCGAGGCCCTTCTCCTCCATGGCCTTCGCGACCCGCACCATCTCCTCGAGGGATGGCGTGATGAGGCCGGACAGGCCGATGGCGTCTGCCTTCGAGCTCACCGCTTCCTCGATGATGCGCTCGAGGGGAGTCATCACGCCGAGATCACGCACCTCGAAGCCGTTGCACTGGAGGACGACGCCCGCGATGTTCTTGCCTATGTCGTGGACATCGCCCTTCACGGTGGCCATTACGATCGAGCCGCGCTTGGAGGAGCCCGAAGACTGCTCCTTCTCGAGCCAGGGCACGAGAACCGACACGGCCATCTTCATGACGCGCGCGCTCTTGACCACCTGGGGAAGGAACATCTTGCCCGCCCCGAAGAGCTCGCCGACGCGGTTCATGCCTTCCATCAGCGGTCCCTCGATGACGGCGAGGGCGCCGCCTAGTTCGATGCGAGCCTCCTCGGCGTCGGCTGCTGCCCAGGCTTCGATACCCTTCACGAGGGCGTGCTTGAGGCGCTCGCGCACCGGCGCGGAACGCCATTCCGGCTCCCCGGAGCTCCCCGGCCCCTCGTCCTCGTCTTTGAGCCCCGAGGCCAAGGCGAGAAGCCTCTCGGTGGCATCGTCACGCCTATCGAGAAGGAGGTCCTCGATGGCCTCTCGCAGGGTCGGCTCGATCTCGTCGTAGATGTCGAGCTGGGCGGGGTTGACGATGCCCATGGACATGCCCGCCGATTTGGCGTGATAGAGGAAGGCCGAATGGATGGCTCTGCGCAGGGGGTCGTTGCCCCTGAAGGAGAAGGAGACGTTGGAGACCCCCCCCGAGATCGGGGAGCCGGGGAATTCGCGCGACAGGATACGGCATGCCTCGAAGAAATCCTTCGCATAACTGCGATGTTCCGCGAGGCCCGTGCCCACGGCGAAGATGTTGGGATCGAGGATGATGTCCGTCGGCTCGACGCCGCCCTTTTCGACGAGAACCTTCATCGCCCGCCTCAGCACGGAGACGCGGCGCTCGAGGCTGGCCGCCTGCCCCTCCTCGTCGAAGGCCATCACGACCATCGCCGCCCCGTAGCGTCCGATTTCTCGCGCCTTGGCGAGCAGGGCTTCCTCGCCCTCCTTCAGGCTCACCGAATTGACGATGCCCTTGCCTTGTATGCAGCGAAGACCGGCGACCACGGTGGGCCAGTCCGAGGAGTCGATCATCACCGGAACCTTCGAAAGGAAGGGATCGGCCGCGGCGAGGAGGAGGAAGGCCTCCATCTCCTTAGCCGAATCGAGGAGGGCATCGTCGAGGTTGACATCGAAGGCCTGGGCTCCCGCCTCGACCTGATCGCGGGCGACATCGACAGCCTCGTCGTACTTTTTCTCCCGGATGAGACGGGCGAATTTCTTGGAGCCCGCGACATTGCTCCGCTCGCCGACGTTGACGAAGAGGCTGTCGGGGCCGATGGTCAGGGCCTCGAAGCCGGAGAGCCTCGTCACGGGGCGGGGCGCGGGAGCACTTCGCGGCTTGACGCCGGCAAGGGCGGCCGACAAGGCGCGAATATGCTCGGGCGTCGTGCCGCAACAGCCGCCGACGATGTTGAGGCCGGCGCCCTCCCCCGCCCCGTCTCGCTCCGATTCGCGGGCCACACGGCCGAGGACCGAGGCGAAATGCTCCGGCGTCTCGTCGTAGGCGCCGAGGGCGTTGGGAAGACCCGCATTGGGATGAACGGAAACCGCGAAGGCAGCGTTGCGCGAAATATCGGCGAGATGGACAATGAGATCCTCGGCGCCGAATGAGCAATTGAAACCGACCGAAATGGGCCTCGCGTGGAGGACGGAGTGGAGGAAGGCCAGGGGCTCCTGGCCCGACAGGGTGCGGCCGGAGCGGTCGGTGACGGTTCCCGAAATCATCACCGGATACTCGAGGCCGCCTTCCTCGAAAACCGAGCGCAGGGCGTAGATGGCGGCCTTGGCGTTGAGGGTGTCGAAGGCAGTCTCGACCATGAGGATGTCGACGCCTCCCTCGATGAGGCCCTCGATCTGATCGCGATAGGCGGCGGACAATCCCTCGAAGCTGATGGCCCTCCAGCCCGGCCTGTCGATGTCGGGGGACATCGACAGGGACTTGTTCGTCGGCCCGAGGGAGCCCGCGACGAAGCGTGGCTTGCCTGGATCGAGGGCCGTGACATCATCGGCGACCCTGCGCGCGAGACGGGCGGCGGCGACATTCATCTCGCGCACGACCTCCTCGAGACCGTAGTCGGCCTGGCTCACCCGCGTCGAATTGAAGGTGTTGGTTTCGATGATGTCGGCGCCGGCATCGAGGTAGGCCCGGTGAATCGAGGCTATCGCCTCGGGTTTCGTGAGACTCAAAAGGTCATTGTCGCCCGCCAGACTATGGGGATGATCGCGGAAACGCTCGCCGCGAAAATCCGCCTCGACGAGGCCGAGCCTCTGGATCATCGTGCCCATCGCCCCGTCGAGGATGAGAATGCGCTCTGAAAGGATCGATTCGAGTCGTCTATATGCGGCGGTCTTGGTCATGCGGCCGAGTATACCCACAGTGTACGAAGGGAGGAAAGGCCGACTTCGCAGGCGAGGCGCCGACGGCCATTGCGCGCCATCCGCGCTGGAACAAGGCACGCAGTAATTGCTACCCTGGAGCCATGCAATCACCGAAAAGAGCCTTGCTTTCCCTCGTCCTTCCCGCATGGTCGACACGGGACATCGGCCTCGTCTTTTCCGCGCGTTTCTTCATGAGCGCGACTCGGGCCCTGGCCGGAATAGTCCTGCCAGTCTATCTCGCATCCCTCGGCTATTCGGGCTTCGCCCTCGGAATATTGTACAGCCTCTCCGCGATCGCCTCGGCAATCCTCTCGACCCTCATCGGGTGGGGCTCGGACCGCTTCGGACGAAAGCCCTTTCTCATCGCCACGCCACTCCTCACCGCATTGGCCTGTCTTGCTTTCATGTATTTCCGCGAGGCCCTCCCCCTTTTCGCCTTTGCCGCCCTCGGCTCCTTAGGTAGGGGCGCCGGAGCGGGCGCGGGAATGATAGGGCCCTACCAGCCGGCCGAGCAGGCTTATCTGACGGCCAAGGTAGGCGCGAAAGATCGCAACGCCCTTTTCGGGAGGATGGCCTTCACGTCGAGTCTCGGCGCCCTCGTCGGAGGGGGCCCGGCGATAGCCCTGGCGACCCTTCTCGCCTCGGGCAAGACTCCGGACGAATTTCGCCTCGAGTTTTTGTTCGGAGCACTCTTCGCCCTCGTTTGCGCCCTCCTCGCGATTCCCCTCGGCGAGAAGCGACCTCCCGCTCCAGCCGCGAAAAAACCTCGGGCCGAATCCGGCCGCCGCGGCCTCGGCGCCAGGCTCTCGCCGACCTCGTGGAAGATCCTCCTCAGGCTCTGGGTCACGAACGGCGTCAACGGGCTGGCCGTGGGTTTCTTCGGACCGCTTATTACCTATTGGTTCAATCGGCGCTTCGGCGCCTCCCCCCTCGAGATCGGCGTCCTCTATTCGCTCATAAACCTGGCGTCCCTGTCATCCAACCTCGCCTCCTCGAGGGTCGCCTCGCGTTTCGGCATCGTCAGGACCATCGTCGTCTCCCGCTTCGCCCAGGCTATCCTCATAGTACCCATGGTTCTCGCCCCTTCGTTCTGGCTCGCCGGCGCCATCTATCTCGTGCGCATGATGGTGCAGCGTCTGGGCCTGCCGCTCAGGCAATCCTTTGTGATGGGTGTCGTGCCCGACGAGGAGCGCGGCCGCGTCGGATCCCTCTCCAACCTGCCCTCGCAGGCGAGTTCAGCCCTCAGCCCCAGCCTCGCCGGCTATATTTTCGAGCGCCTCTCGATGGACGCTCCCTTCGCGATCGGGGCCCTTCTCCAGGGAGTGAACGCCTTCCTTTTCATGGTATTCTTTCGCGACATCAGGCCCCCGGAGGAAGCGCCTACTACCGAGTCCGATGAAAAAGTGACACAGCATTGCGGACTCGGTAGTAAGGGCGCCGATAGTCCTATCTAGGTCCTATTTTTCGCGAAATCCCGCACGGCCGCCCTTATCTCGTCACGGACCTTCCGAACCCTGGCCATGATCTCCTCGTCGCTCCCGACGAAGGTCGAAGGATCGTCGAAAGGCCAGTGATGGCGCTCCACCTTGCCCGGGAAGACGGGGCAGCGTTCGGCAGCCTCCTTCGAGCAGACGGTGACGACGACATCGTAGGTCCGGCCCGCGGAGCGGAGATCGAAGACCGACTTGGTCGGGTTCCGCGAAATGTCGAGGCCGAACTCCGCCATCGAGCGTACAACGTAGGGATTGAGGCGGCCGGGCTCGAGGCCGGCGCTCTCGGCCTCGAAGCGATCGCCGGCCTCCGCCTTGAGAAAGGCCTCGGCCATCTGGCTCCGGGCGGAATTATGGACGCAAAGGAAGAGCACCTTCGTCATGGCTGGCCTGGGATAGCGGCCCGGCCGGGGGCGAATCGAGTCTGAAACCGAAGCGCAACATTGACGAGGAGGAGCATCGCCGGCACTTCGATCAGGGGACCGATAACGGCGGCGAAGGCCTGTCCCGAGCCAAGGCCGAAGACTGCCACCGCCACGGCGATGGCGAGCTCGAAATTGTTGCTCGCGGCCGTGAAGGAAAGGGTGACCGTCTTGGCGTAATCGGCGCCTATAGCCTTGCTCAGGGCGAAGCTGATGAAGAACATCGCGACGAAATAGATGAGGAGGGGTGCGGCGATTCGCAACACGTCCAGGGGAAGGGCGAGTATCTTCTCGCCTTTGAGGCTGAACATCACGAGGATGGTGAAGAGGAGGGCCACGAGGGTGAGGGGCGATATCTTCGGGATGAAGGAGGAGCGGTACCAGGCCTCGCCCTTCAGCCTCCTGAGGATCAGCCAGGAGATGAAGCCCGCGAGAAAGGGTATGCCGAGATAGATGCCGACGCTCTTCGCTATCTCACCGATGCTCACGCGGACGGCGCTTCCGGCGAGCCCGAAGAGTGGCGGGATCAAGGTGACGAAAAGCCAGGCGTAGAGCGAGTAGAAGACGACTTGGAAAACCGAGTTAAAGGCCACGAGGCCGGCGCAGTACTCGGTGTCCCCCTTGGCCAGCTCGTTCCACACGATGACCATGGCGATGCAGCGCGCCAGCCCTATCATGATGAGGCCCACCATGTATTCCGGCTTGTCGCGGAGAAAGACGATGGCGAGGGCGGTCATGAGTATCGGGCCGATGACCCAGTTCTGGATGAGGGAGAGAGTCAGGACCTTCCTGTCCTTGAAAACGTCCTTTACCTCGTCGTAGCGCACCTTCGCCAGGGGCGGGTACATCATGAGGATGAGGCCTATTGCTATGGGGATATTCGTGGTCCCCACCGAGAGTCGATCCCAAAAGGAGGCGACGCCCGGGACCAGGGCGCCGGCCAAGACCCCGATGGCCATGGCGAGGAAAATCCAGAGCGTCAGCCAGCGGTCGAGGAAGGAGAGGCGCTTCGCGACGGTAGTCGGCATCGAGAGACTCCTCGAAATCAGTTGAAGGCTCTTTGCTACGCTCAACTCTTCATCCTTGCCTGTCTCATGTCAAGCACGACCATCCTCCCGCCTGCCCTCCTTAAGGAGGAGTTCTTTACCAGCTCCAAATCCTGCGCGACGTGGGTCCACTGCCCCCAGCAATCAAATATTCTTATTGCGCAGCATAAGAATATATTATTTTTCGGATACCTATGATCGTGCTACTCTTCGGTGACCGCTAGAAGTGTCCATCACTTTAGTCGGTCAACTGCGGTATGAATCAGTCACCAAAGAATAACTCGCCGGAGGCGGATCGATTCTTGGGGCAACTCCGCAATTCAAGTCGAGGAGGATGAGGTGCCGGTAGATCAGTCCGAATTCATGCGAATTCCCGCCATTTTCATGCGGGGGGGCACGAGCAAGGGCGTCTACCTCATGGCCGAGGATCTGCCCTCCGATCCTGCCCTCCGCGACCAGGTAATCCTCGACATTTACGGAAGTCCCGACCTCAGACAGATCAACGGCATGGGAGGGGCCGACCCACTGACGAGCAAGGTGGCCATCCTTTCGCCCTCGAAAAGGCCCGGCGTCGACATCGATTATACCTTCGGCTATGTGGGCATAGGAGAAGCCGCGGTGGATTACGATGGAAATTGCGGCAACATCTCCTCCGGCGTCGGCGTCTTCGCCATCAAAAAGGGCATCGTCGGAGCGACCGAAGGCGAGACCAAGGTCGTGATCTTCAATACCAATACCGGCAAGGTCATCGAAGCCATGATTCCGGTAAAGAACGGCGAGGTCAGCTTCGAAGGCGATTACGCCATCGCCGGCGTTCCCGGGACCGGCTCCAAGATCGTGATGAATTTTCCGAATTCCGCGGGGTCCAAGACGGGCAGGCTCCTCCCGACCGGCAATGTCCGCGACAGGATAACCTTGGCCGACGGTCGATCGATCGAGGTCAGCCTGGTGGACGCGGCCAACCCCGCCGTGTTTTTCAAGGCGAAGGATACCGGCTTGACGGGAAGGGAAATGCCCGCCGACTGCGAAGGAGACCCTTCAATTGTTACGATCATGGAGGAGGTCCGCCGCAGGGCCGCCGTAATGATGGACCTGGCCCCATCGCTCGACAGGGTCGGTCCGGCTGTGCCCAAGGTGGCCTTCGTCGCGGAAGCCGCGAGCTACGAGTCGAGCGAGGGCGAAACCATTCGCGGGTCGGACATCGATCTCATCGCTCGGACCCTGGCGATGGGCAAGATGCACAAGACCTACGCCGTGACGGGCGGAATCTGCCTCGCTACAGCGGCCCTGATCGATGGGACCATCGTCAATGACCTCGTCGATTCGCGGGCCAAGTCCAAAGGCGAAATCCGGATCGGCCATCCTTCCGGATGCCTGGAAGTCTTCGTCGATGTCAGGCGGGTAGAGGGCTCGGGATGGGAACTCGTCAAGGCCGGCGTCTGCCGAACGGCTCGTCCGATCATGGACGGCTACGTCTACGCGTCTCGCAGGGCATTCCTGCCGAGGGCTTGATCATATTTCGCCCACGCGATCGCAGGATCGCGCATGTATCGATCACGGAGGAAAGCGCATGAAATCGAAGAATCTGTTCGTATCGGCGGTCGTCTTCGCCTCTCTCGCGATTACGCTGCCGAGTCTGACCGCCCAGAACTATCCGAGGCGGCCGATCGAGATGGTCATTCCCTTCGGCACGGGCGGGGCCAGCGATATTTTCGCCAGGAATTTCGCCCAGATAGCCTCCAAGTACATCGGAAAGCCCTTCACCCCCGTCAACAAGGGCGGTGCCGGCACCATCGAAGGCATGATGTACAGCTTCGGCGCCCCCGCCGATGGCTACACGATCCTCGAGATCACCCCCTCCCTCCTCATCGTCGAGGCGCAGAACAAGAGCTCGATCAAGTTCCGCCAGTCCTTCGAGCCCATCATGCGCGTCCAGTCCGACGTCGTTCTCTTCGGCGTGAAGGCGAACAGCAACCTCAAGACCCTCGAGGACATGATCGCCTTCGCCAAGGCCAACCCCCGGAAGCTCAAGATCGGCGGCATCTCCCCCGGCGGCCTCGACGAGTACATCGCCCGGGGTTTCGCGGCAAAGGCGGGCATCGAGTGGACCTACGTCCCCTACAAGTCGGCCTCCGAGCTCAAGGCCGCCGTCCTCGGCGGCGAGCTCGACATCTACCAGGACAAGCTCATCTCCTTCATGAGCATGGTCTCGGGCGGCGATATCAGGCCCCTCGTCGTCCTCAGCGACAAGCGACTCCCCGTGCCCGAGCTCAAGGACGTACCCTGCTCCGTGGAAAAGGGGCTCGACTTCACGCAGGGTTCCTGGCGCGGTTTCGTCGTCAAGAAGGGCACGCCTCCCGAAATCAAGAAAATCATCATCGACGCCTTCGAGAAGGCCTACGCCGACCCCGCCTACAAGGACATGGAGAAGAAGGAGATGACCGATCTCCTCCCCGGCTATCTCAACGCCGCCGACTTCGGCAAGCTCTGGGACTCCGAATTCAACGGCTACGTCGCGATCTTCAAGCAGATGGGACTAATTAAGTAGGGTTCGATCCTTTCCGGCGCAGGGCCGCGACCCGCGCCGGATTTTTCCCGCGAAAGGGGTAATTCATATGGCTGAACTGATCTTCAACGCGGTCCTCGGGATCGTCCTGGTGGGTTACCTCGTCCTGGGACTGATCATGAAAAGGACCGACGACCCGACGGACGTCCTCGGGGCGGGGGGCTTCCCCGTCATAGTCGGCGCGATCGCCCTCGTCGTCCTCGTCGCCATCACCGTCAAGCTCCGGAGGAATCGAGAGGGAGAAAGGGCAAAACTCCCGATGTTCGATCTCAAACACGTCGACGGGAGGGCCGCCCTCCTCAACCTCATCCTCCTGGCTCTCTACATCGGTCTCCTCGACGTCATCGGATTCACGCTGGACACCTTCCTCTACCTTCCCGCGGCGGCCCTGGCCATGGGCTATAGGAAAAAACTTAACATCGCGATCTTCACGGTGATCATGACGACTGTCATTATCCTCGCCTTCGGGAAGCTCTTCTTCGTACCCCTTCCCCGCGGCCTCGGCTTCCTTCGAGAGCTGAGCTTCATCCTCTACTGAGCGGGAAAGGAAACAATATGGACATTATTTGGCAATCGATGGTCGCGGTCTTCAACCCGCTCACCTTCGCTCTCATCCTGGTCGGCACCCTCTGGGGCATGATAGCCGGTGCCTTGCCGGGCCTCTCCACCTCGATGGCTGTCATCCTCCTCCTCCCCTTCACCTACGGCATGGAGCCTGTGAGGGCCATCGTCATGCTCGTCTCCTGCTACGTCGGCGGCGCTGCCGGCGGCTCGATCTCGTCGATCCTCATCAAGACGCCGGGGACCCCGGAGGCCGTCGCCTCGACCTTTGACGGCTATCCGATGACCCAACAGGGCAAGTCCGGAGAGGCACTGGGGCTGTCCATCACGGCCTCTTCCTTCGGCACCATATTCTCCGCGCTGGTGATGATCATCGCGGCCCCGGCCCTGGCAGTAGTCGCCATCTCCTTCCAAAGCGCGGAGTACTTCGCCCTCGGGCTCCTGGGGCTTTCCTGCATCACCAGCATCGGCGCGAAAAACCAGCTCAAGGCCGTCCTTTCCGTGCTCATCGGCGTGGCCGTCTCGACCGTGGGCATCGACGGCATCAACGGGGTCGAGCGATACTCCTTCGGCCAGCCCTTCCTCATGAACGGCATCAACTTCATTTCCGTGATGATCGGCGCCTTCGCGATCGCCGAGGTCCTGAAGAACATCGAAGAGACCAGCACGCGCCAGGCCGGCACCTCCCTGCGCATCGCTGGCAAGATCTCGATGAAGCTGATGAAATTCGTCGACATGCTCAAGATGTGGAAGACCTTCATCGTCTCGTCGGTGATCGGCGTCATCATCGGCATCATCCCCGCGGCGGGCGGCTCCATCGCGAGCCTCATCGCCTACGGCGAGGCGGCGCGATCCAACAAGGACCTCCCCAAATTCGGCGAGGGCAACCCCAAGGGAGTCATCGCCCCCGAGTGCGGAGCCAACGCCTGCACGGGCGGCGCCATGGTGCCGACCATGGTCCTGGGCATCCCAGGCAGCCCGGTCACCGCCATCATCATGGCGGCCTTCATGATCATCGGGCTCAGGCCCGGCCCCCTCCTCCTCAGGCAGCAGCCCGTCCTCCTCAACGCCGTCTTCCTCGGACTCCTCGCCTCGGCCCTCCTCCTTTTCCTCTTCGGGCGCTTTCTCTCCCGCCAGTTCGGCCACATCCTCAAGCTCCCCTACCCCCTCCTCGGCACCTCGATCGTCCTCCTCGGCGTGGTCGGCGCCTATTCGCTCGGCAACAGCATCTACGACGTCATAGTTATGTTCATCTTCGGCCTCGTCGGCTACTTCTTCGATAAGTTCCAGTATTCGCCGGCCGGCATGATCCTGGGGCTGATACTGGGCGGCATCATAGAAAACTCGCTCCGAAAGCAGATCATAATCGGCGACGGTTCGGGCTGGGGCCTCATCACCCGCCCAATCGCCCTCGTCATCCTCCTTCTCGCGATCTTCACCTTCGTTTCGCCGATGATCACCAGGGCCCTCAAGAAAAAAAAACCGGTCGCCGCCTCTGAAGAATAGTGCAATTATTCTTTTTTAGGACGGGGTCTGCCGGAAGGCGGACCCCGCCTTCTCATGGCAGCCACGCGGAAAAGCCCGCCTGACGACCGGCGGAAGAGCGTAGATCGCCATACTCGCCTCGATGAAAATGGATCGAGCTTGACAATGGCGGGAATTGGGCCATCTCATGATCGTCACGCACAATCCTCGAAGGTCCAGGGAGAGGCAGGATGAACGATCGAGATTGGACCCTGATCAAGACGATCGCGGAGGAAAAGAATCTCACGAAGACGGCCGAAAGGCTTTATCTTTCCCAACCCGCGGTCACCTATAGGCTTCGCATCCTGGAAGAGGAATTCGGGGCAAGGCTCGTCGTCCGCACCCCGAACGGCGTCATCCTGACGCCCCAAGGGGAGCTTCTCGTCGAATATTCCGCCGACATGCTTCTCCGTCTCGCCCGGACCAAGGAACTGATATCGGGCTACGGCGACAAGGTGAAGGGAAGGCTCCGCATCGGCTCCTCGGCCATCTACGCGAACTACAAGCTCCCTCGACTTCTGCGGGGTTTCCTCGAGCGCTATCCCGAGGTGGAAATATCGCTAAAGACGGGACGAAGCGGCCAGGTCGTCAGGATGCTCGAACGCGAGGAGGTGGCCGTAGCCATCGTCAGGGGCGAACATAACTGGAAATTTGAAAGCCATCTCCTCTCCGAGGAACCGGTCTGCCTCGTCTCAAAGCGTCCCTTGGATTTGGCGGAGCTGCCCGGCCACCCGCGGATCGACTACGGAACCGACACCTCGCTTCAGGAAGAGATAGATGATTGGTGGCGGCTGACCTTTTCCACCCCTTCGACCGCGAGCATGGTGGTCGACACGATGGACACCTGCCTTCGGATGGTGGTTCAGGACCTCGGTTGGGCGATTCTTCCCTCGATCGGCCTCGAAGGTCTGAACGACCTCCGCATCGTGCCCCTTCGTTGGCCGGACGGAGAAGCCCTGATCAGACGCAGTTCCATATTCTGCGGTTCCCACGCCGCCGAGCTGCCGGCCCTGCGGGCCTTCGTCGATTTCGTTATTGGCGAAACGGCGGAGGGCGACGAGGCCCGCATAGCCGGCTAGTCGCTCCCCCGGCGGCCCCGGGGGAGCGGGGAGCCGAGGCGTCTACCCCGCGAAGGCCATCACGGCGAACCTGATACCCACAATTATGAGAATAGGCGCGATGATGAGGTTGACGACCTTGTTGAGCTTTTCCGACCAGAATTTCCCGACTATGAGGGCCACGAGGGTCACGAGGACGAACTCGTAGAGGGCGAGCACGAGGGACGAGACCGCGGGAACCGCGACGAAGGCGAATTGAGTCGCCATAGCCGCCCAGGCGGCGGCCACGATGCCCAAGGAGGCGAAGGCGTAGGCGCGCTGGGGATGATGGCCCATCGCGTTGTTGTACAGGGGGACGGCGAAGGGTTTTCCGCCGGCGGAGATGAGGCCGGCGAGGAAGCCCGAACCCAGGCCGACGGGGGCGAGCAGGCCGATGTGGGCCTTCGACTCCCTTTCGGGCAAGGGCTTGATTATGAGAATCCTGAGGCCGACGAAGACGGCATAGACGCCGAGCACGAGGAGCAGGGTCTTCGGCTGGAGGGCTGCCGCGAGGAATCGCCCCCCGACGCCGCCGGCGATCGCGGGCGGCACGATGAGGAGCCACTCCGCGCCGAAGGCTGGGCCCACGGCCTTCAGGGCCTTCCTCTGCCTGAATACCATGAGGAGGGCGGCGAGGGCCACGACGGCGAGGTTGACGACGATGGCGTCAGCGACGGGCAGCCCGACTATGCCGACCAGCATGATGACGAGGAAGACCCGGTCGACCCAGGACTTGATCGAGGAGGTCACGAATCCCACGATGAGGGCGGCCAGGAGGCCCTTCAACAAGATCGCTATGCTGAGCATCATTGCGCTCCGCCTTAATTAGGCTGGGCGAAAAGCCATTCGAGGGCTTGGGCGCTGTTGGAAATCACGGTCGAGGATTTGGAGAACTTGGCCACGGCGATGGCCTCCATGATCTCGCTCCTCGTCGCGCCCGCTTCCTTCGCGGTCTTCACATTGTTCAGGATGCAGACGGGGGCGTCGAGAGCCACCGCGGCGCCAAGGGCTACCAACGCCTTGTATTTCATCGGCAGGCCCGTCTCGGTGAAGACCGCAGCCCTCGAATCGAGGTGGGCCAGCGCGCTTTTTTCGTCGAGGGCGCCGAGGAGTTCGAGAGGACGGGGAACTTCCCTGCCCATTTTCTTCATCGCCTCGAGTCGTTCAGTGATACCCATTCGATCGCTCCTTGCTCTAACAATTGGCGGAACCAGGTTCCGCAAGAAGAATCACGCGAAGATTCGCGGGTTCATATTTCATCGACGAAGGATTCGATCAGCTCTCGATTGGTTTCGATGAGCCGCTCGGCTATGTCCCGGAGGGCCTGGATGTTGGCGGGACTCGCGTCGTCCATCTCGTGGCTGCAGCCTTCGAGCCGTGTCGTGACCCTGAGGTAGCGCGCGCCGGTAATGCGACGGAGCATGTGGTTGACCGATTCGCTCTGGCCCGCGGCCATGATCGAAAAGAGGGGCAACCTCTTCATCGGGTTGATCCATTCGAAGAATCCCCAATTGGAAATTTCCTCGTAGGGGAAGCCCTCGGCCTGTTCCCCCGTCCCGAGGGAGAGGATCTGGTATTCATCGGCGTCGGGAAAGAGCTTCGTAGCCTCGATGTAGGCGTGGAGCGAAGGGTTGCTCGCGAACATCGAACCGTCGACGAGGCAATATTTTTTTCCGTTCGTCGGAACGGGTTCGACAAGGGCAGGAGGAAAGAAGGTGGGAGCGGCCGTGGAGGCCCTCGCGGCATCCCTCATGTTAAAATCGAGGTCGTCCTGCCAGGCGAAACGCCAGGGCCTGTTCTTCATGCAGAGGGGCTGGAGTTCCTTCGTGTCGAAGCTCGTGATGAGGAGATTGGTGAGGCCGTCCTTGAGGGTCGCGTCGCCGAAGGTCTCGGATAACACGCGTTCGAGCCCCGCGCCGTCATACTTGTATCTGAACGCGTGGACTGTCGCGCGAATCCTACCGCCTGCTATGGGGGGAAAGATCTCCTGCCCTCGTCGAACGTAGAAATCGACGATATCGCCGAGAGACAGGGCCGGCTTCTGCGACAGCCCGTCCCGGAGCCCGCCCGACGCGGGAAGGGACTCCGGCAGTGCGAGGCCGAGACCGATGAGGGCCCCGGTCGAGGTTCCCGCGATGAGATCGAAGACGGAGGCGAGAGGCCGTCCCTTTCCGGACTTCTCGAGACGACGGTCGATTTCGGCGAGGAAGAGGGCGGGAATGAGGCCGCGGATTCCCCCGCCGTCGATGGAGAGTATCCGCCTCACGTTTCGTCGAGGCTTCGCTACGCTGGGGGTCTCGCCCACCCCGTCCGACGCCTTCATCTTCGCTCTCCTTTGACGACCCCGGCTCGGCGGCAAGGTCGCCGCCTCGTCGGGCTTGGGTCATCCGGCTACTTTATGACCGCATTGAAAAGATAGCCCGTCAGCATGATACCGACCGCAACGACCCCGAAATAGGTGACAAGGAGCTTGGGCTTGAGCACCTTGCGGAGGATGATGGCCTCGGGCAGGGACAGGGCCGTGACGGCCATCATGAACGAAAGGGAGGTGCCCATCGCCATGCCCTTCTCCATCAGCACGTTGACAATTGGTATGACTCCGGCGGCGTTCGAATAGAGCGGTACGCCGATGAGGACGGCCAGGGGGACGGCGTACCAGACGCCTGGACCGGCTATCTTGACCAGGAGGTCGGCGGGGGCGTAGCCGTGCATGAAGCCGCCGATGGCGATGCCGACGAGGACGTAGGGCCAGACCTTGCCGACTATCTCCCCCACGTAGCCCCAGGCGTAGGCCAGGCGGTCCTTGAAGGAGAGGGTTTCGATCACCGACTCGGCAGCCCTGATCTTGTAGACGTACTCCTCGACCCATCGTTCCAGCTTGAGCCTTCCGATCAGGGCGCCGCTCAGGATGGCGACCACGAGGCCGCTCGAGATGTACAGAAGCGCGATCTTCCAGCCGAAGAGGCCCCAGAGCATGATGAGGGGCACCCCCGCCTCGATGAAGCCGATGAAGAGGGGGACGGCGGAGCAGGAGCAGAAGGGCGTCACTATGCCCAGGAGGGAGGCGAGGATGTTGCCGAGGAACTCGGGCAGCTTCTCGAGGAAGCGTTTCGTCTTTTCGGGAGGGAAGAAGCTTCTCACGAATGCGATGGCGAATATAATTATAATTAATAGAAAGAATATCTTTCCGGTGTCGTAAATGAAGAAATCGAGGGCCGAGCCCAGGGCCGACTTCGGCGAGAGACCGAAGACGCCGAACACGAGCCAATCCGAGAAACGCTGCCACATGGTCGTTTCCCGGGCTCTAGTTCGCTCTCGTGAGGAAATCGGCTATCTGTTCCTTGGTGAGGACCCTGCCCGAGCTCTTGACCACGCCGTCGACGGCGAGTCCGGGCGTCGACATCACGCCCATGCGCATGATGTCCTCGACGGCGGTGATCTTTTCGATCTCCGCGTCTTCTAAATGAAATTCCGCGATGGCCTGACGGGCATGCTCCTCGAGCAATTTGCACCTCGCGCAGCCCGAACCGAGAATCTGGACCTTCATTCCTCGCCTCCTCTTCCCGATGCAAGTATGTTGCATATATTGGCAACATTGCAAAGATAAGTCAAGCAGAACTTGACAAATGTTTCATAACATTGCAACTTTACGGATGTCTATGGCAAACACCAAGCGCTACGAACTCCGGGTCGAGGTCTTCAAGGCCCTCGCCCACCCGATGCGACTCATGCTCCTCGACAAAATAAGGGAAAGGCCCCGTTGCGTCTGCGAACTCGCGGAGGAGGTAGGCATCGACAAGTCCGTCGCCTCGAAGCATCTCTCCCAACTCAAGAGGGCCGGGCTCATCGACGATGCGAAGCGTGGCACCCTCGTCGAGTACAGCCTCGTGGCGCCCTGCGTCCTCGATCTCGCCTCCTGCGCCGAGGGGGCGATCGTCGCGGCGAGAAAAAAGGGAATGGCTGAGGCTGAGGCGGGAGCGGAGGCTGTTGCGGAAGCGGGAGCGCCGGCGACCTAATCCCCTATGAAAGCCTCGTCGCGTCGACGAGGCCGAGAAGGTACTGGGAACCGAGGGCGCGATCGTGCAAGCCGTAGCCAGGCCTCCCCTCCTCGCCCCAGATCATGCGCCCGTGGTCCGGGCGGAAGGGCCCCGAATAGCCGCGGCCAAGCAGGGCTCGCACGATGCCCGGAAGGTCGAGACTCCCCGCCCGGGCCCAGTGGGCGCTCTCTTGGAAGGATCGCGGACCCGTCACCTTCACGTTGCGGAGGTGGACGAAGGCGATACGATCGGCGAATTCCTCCGCCATGGACACGAGATCGTTGCCGGGGAGGACGCCGAAGGACCCCGAACAGAGGCAGATCGAATTGGCCGGCGAATCGACGAGAGCGAGGAGCCTGCGGACGGCGGCCGAGTCGACAATGATCCGGGGAATACCGAAGATCGGCCAGGGCGGGTCGTCGGGATGGATAGCGAGGCGCATGCCGAGTTCCTCGACGACGGGCACTACGGCCTTGAGGAAGTAGGCGAAGTTCGACCAAAGCTCCTCGGCGCTGATCTCGCGCCATCGGTGAAGAAGCCTGAAGAGCTCCGAGCGCGAATAGTGGGCGAGCCAGCCGGGGAGTTCGAGATCGCCCTCTAGGGGGTCCATCCGGGCCACGACCTCTTCGTCGTAGGCCAGGGCCTTCGAACCGTCGGGCAAGAGCTTGTGGAGATCGCTGCGCGTCCAGTCGAAAACGGGCATGAAGTTGTAGGTGATGACGATGGGTTCCTCGGAGCCCGAGGGAGAGGGCGGACCTAGGGCCTCGGCGACCGACTTCGCGCTCTCGATCCAGGCCTCGATGCGGGCGTCGCGCTCCGGCCCGCCGTATTTGATCTCCTCGTGGACGGGGATGGACTCGATCACCCGCCAGTCGAGGCCGGCCGCCTCGATCTTCGAGCGGAGGTCGGCGACGCGATAGACGGGCCAGGCCTCGCCGGGCCTGAGGTCGTAGAGGGCGGCGACGATGCCCCTAAGGCCGGGTATCTGCCTGATCCGGTCGAGACCGACGGGATCGGCCTCGGCGTACCAGCGGAAGGTGAGGACCATGTACGGATTATCGGCGCGAAGGGCGCGACGATGAAGGGTCGGAGCCTACCCTCATCCGGCTTCGTTATTCCTGATGCGCTCGATCTCGTCGCGAAGGATGGCCGCCTGCTCGAACTCGAGGTTCTTCGCGTGCTCGAGCATCCGCGCCTCCATCGCCCTGATGAGGGCCTTTTTCTGCTCGGGCACGAGGATATTGTGGGAGCGCTTCAGGAGATCGATCTCCGAGCCCGCCTCGTCCAGCCTCTCCTCGTGGTGGCGTTCGAGGATGTCGTTGATGGCCTTCTTGATGGTGATGGGGGTGATGCCGTGGTCGGCGTTCCAGGCTTCCTGGAGGGCCCTGCGGCGCGAGGTCTCGTCGATGGCGACGCGCATGGCCTCCGACATGCGGTCGGCGTAGAGGACGACCGAGCCCGCCGCGTTTCGCGCCGCCCGGCCGATGATCTGGATGAGGCTCGTCGCGGAGCGGAGAAAGCCGATCTTGTCCGCGTCGAGGACGGCGATGAAGGAGACCTCGGGCAGGTCGATGCCCTCGCGGAGGAGGTTGATGCCGACGAGGATGTCGTACTCGCCCTGCCTCAGCTGCTTGAGGATTTCGACACGCTCGATGGTCTCGACCTCGGAATGGATGTAACGGACCTTGAGGCCGAGGCCGGCGAGGTACTCGGTGAGCTCCTCGGCCATGCGCTTGGTGAGGGTGAGGATGAGGCTGCGCTCGCCGAGGGCGATGCGCTTGCGCACCTCGGCGTAGATATCCTCCATCTGGCCCTCGCTCGGACGCACCTCGACGAGGGGATCGACGAGGCCCGTGGGTCGGATGAGCTGCTCCACGGGGGCTCCGGACTTACCCAATTCCACCGGGCCGGGAGTCGCCGAAACGTAGATCGTCTGGCCGATGCGTTGCTCGAACTCTTCATATTTTAGAGGGCGATTGTCCATCGCCGAGGGGAGACGGAAGCCGTAGTCCACGAGGTTCTGCTTGCGCGCCCGGTCGCCGGCGTACATGGCGCCGATCTGGGAAAGGCTTACGTGCGACTCGTCGATGAAGGTGAGGAAGCCCTCGCCGAAATAATCGATGAGGACCGAGGGCGGCTCGCCGCGGCCGCGGCCGGAGAGGGGGGCGGAGTAGTTCTCGATGCCGGGGCAATAGCCCATCTCGGCCATCATCTCGAGGTCGTATTCGGTGCGGGTCTTGAGTCGCTGGGCCTCGACGATCTTCTTCGCCGCCATAAGGCTCTCGTAGCGCCCGTCCAGCTCGCCGCGGATCAGGTCGAGGGACTTCTGGATCTGCTCCATCGGCAGGACGAACTGCTTGGCCGGCCAGATGACGGCCGTGTCGAGCTCCTCGAGGACTGCGCCCGAAATCGGGTCGAAGCGCCGTATCCGCGTCACGGTGTCGTAGTCGAGCTCGATGCGATAGGCCTCCTGGGACGAGGCGGGATAGACCTCGAGGACGTCGCCGCGGAGGCGGAAGCGGCCGCGCTCGAGGACGGCGTCGTTGCGCTCGTACTGGAGGGCGACCAGACCGCGCTTGACCTCGTCGATGTCGATATCCTCGCCCACCGACAGGGTCACGTTCATCTCGCGGTAGGACTCCGGGGTCGCGAGGCCGTAGATGCAGGAGACCGTCGCAACTATGACGACATCGCGGCGTTCGAGGAGGCTGCGGGTCGCCGAGAGGCGCATGCGCTCGATCTCCTCGTTGATGTTGGCGTCCTTCTCGATGTAGAGGTCCTTGGAGGGAACGTAGGCTTCGGGCTGGTAATAGTCATAATACGAAACGAAATATTCCACCGCGTTGTCGGGGAGGAAGGCCTTGAACTCACGATAGAGCTGGGCCGACAGGGTCTTGTTGTGCGAGATGACGAGGGCGGGGCGCTGGGCAGCCTCGATGACCTTGGCCATCGTGAAGGTCTTGCCCGAGCCCGTCACTCCCTTGAGAGTCTGCCAGCGACGTCCGGCCGACAGACCGGACGCGAGAGCCTCGATCGCCCTGCCCTGGTCCCCCGCGGGGCCGTAGGGCGCTACGACGCGGAAGGGTCTCAATTGGCTGTCGTCGGCGCGCCGCGCATCTCCGCAAGGGGAACCTCGACGGAGATTTTCTTTCCGTTGCGCCAGAGTTCGACGGTCACGCGGTCACCCGGCTTGTTGTCCTCGAGGGCCGCGTAGAACTCGGCGAGGGAGCCGACAGGGGCCCCGTCCACCGCAACGATGATGTCCCCGCCGACGTAGAAGACGGAGCGGCCGTAACGCACCGCCGTCGTGCCGCCTCGGATGCCGGCCCGGTCGGCGTTGCCGCCGCGCTTCGCCTGTGAGACGAGGAGACCCTTGTCGACGGGCACGGGATAGCCGTTCTGCTTCATGTAGTCGACGAGCTCGGGGAAGAGCTGGACGCCGTCGACCTCGATGGTCCCCCTCGTCACCTTGCCGTCCTTTATGAGCTGCGGAACTATCCGTTTGGCCGTGGCCACGGGGATGGCGAAGCCCACGCCGACCGAGCCGCCGGAGGGCGAATAGATCATCGTGTTTACGCCGATCATCTCGCCGCGGCTGTTGAGGAGGGGGCCGCCGGAATTGCCGGGGTTGATGGAGGCATCGGTCTGGATCATGTCGCGGAGGATGGTGGTGCTGTCCTCCTGCACCGGGCGGCCGAGGCCGGAGACGATGCCGACGGTGAGGGTCCGCTCGAGGCCGAAGGGATTGCCGATGGCCAGGACGCGTTGGCCGACCTTGAGATTCGAGGAGTCTCCGAAGGGGATGGTGCCGAGGGTGAGGCCCTTGGGCGGGGTGAATTTGATGACGGCGAGATCGCTTTCCGGATCGGTGCCGACCACCTTGGCCTCGTAGCGGGAGCCGTCCGCCAGGTTGACATAGAGCTTGTAGGCTCCCTTGACGACATGGTTGTTGGTGAGCACGTAGCCGCGGCTGTCGATAATCGAGCCGGAGCCCGAGCCGCCGTCCTGGGGCACGGGCTCCATGAACCAGTTGACCGCCACGATTTCGGTGGTGATGTTGACGACGGCCTCGTTGAGCCGGCCGTAGACGTCGATGTTCTGCTGCTCTTCGACGCTGTAGGCCGGACCGAGATCGACGGTGCGGGCAAGGGACTGGGTCGAAGCGGGGCTCGACAGGGCTGTCGAGACGGCGGAGCTACCGGTAGCGCCGCCTGGGGACGGGGAAGCCGAAGAAAAGCGCGCGCCCAGCCCGAAGCCGACGCCGAGGGCCGCTACGGCGAGGGATGCACCCAAAATAAGAATTTGCGATCGGCTGTACAGTTTCATGAACAGGACCTCCGGTTTGCGGGGCAGTACCGCGAATATACAGAGACGAGGACCTTCGCGTCGAGTCGCGAAGCCCGGCGGTCGCCGTGACTTTCCCGGCTGCCGATGCTACCTTCATTGCATGCCGGCGCAGATCTCCCATATTCTCGCCGCCGAGGAGGCCCTTCTCCGAGGCGCCCCAGCCCTCGCCGAGGCGTGGGGCCTGGGAGTCAAGGCGAAGGGCGGATGGGCCGTCGGCAAGGAAACCACCGAGGCAGCCGCCTGGTTTCGCCTCGGGGCCCAGGGCCCTGACATCTTCTACCATAATCAGCGCACCCACCCCTCAGGGCTCCATTACGGCCCCCTCTGCCACCGGCGCAACTATGGATTGACCGTCGAGGCGATGTGCGCCGCCCTCATCGACGCCGGGACGGCCACCGCCTCGCCCGAAGCCGCGTGGCTCCTCGGTTTCGCCACCCATGCCGCGGTGGATCGGGTCATTCACCCCTTCATCGTATACTTTTCGGGCTGGCAATTGCCCCTCGTCCCCGAAAGCGCGCGCTACAGGTCCTGCCACCCCTTTCTCGAAAGGCTGCTGGACATCGACATTCTCGCGAGGCTCCGCGGCCTCTCCATCGGCGACTGCGATCTTGAAGACCTCCTTCCGCTCGGAGCCAAGGAAAAGCGAACGGAGTTCAGCGCGCCTGGCCCAGGGGCGAACGAGCGACTCGACGGCGCCGTCGTCCGCCTCATCGCGACCGGCCTTCGCGCGGCCTTTCCCAGGGCGGCTGTGGCCGATTTCCTGATCGAGCGGAGGATCCAGAACGCCTTGGCCGACGCTCGCTATTTTCTCCGCGTGACCAATCCCGCCCTGACCTCGGCGGGAAGCGCGAGCCTTCTCCCCTGGTTCGACGACCGTTCAGGCTGGCGATCGATGGCCCTCATCTATCCCGAGGCCCTGCCCGAGGGTCTGGACATCGCGAACGAGGCGCGGAATACCTGGGAGCATCCGGCAGGCGACGGAAGGAGTCGTTCGAACTCGCACGCGGAGTTGTTCGAAGAGGCCATCCAGCATGCGGCCGAGGCCGTCGCCATGGTCGTGTCATCCCTCGAAAAAGGAGGGATGGAAGCGGGCTTCGCGACGGCGATCGGCAACGGCGGCCTCTCGGTCACCGACGGGGACGGCATTCCCGTCCCGCCGCGCCTTTCGCAACCCTTGGCCCTCAAGGAAGCGATGGAGAAGGAATTCGAGCGACGCATCGCCTTCGAGCGCGAGTGGACAAGTCGGACCAGGCCTCTGTAAGATTCGTCCATGAGAATGAAGGATCGCCTCACCAAGGCCTATGGAACGTCGGCCCCCAAGGCCGGCGCCGCGCCCGCCGACAAGGCATTCGGCGACTCGAAGATCAAGGGCGGCGATCCGAAGACGACCAGGATCGGGACCGGCAGTCAGCTTCCCGCGGCGAGGAGCGGCAAGGCCGCTGGCGGCAAGCCGCCGAAGAAGGCCGACTCGGCCGGCAAGCCCGGCGCTCCCGCGACGGCGGGTCTCGATGCCGCCGAGACGCGGGCCGAGGGCCTCCTCAAGTCGGGCAACGAAACAGGCATATCGAGGGCGGCCAAATTCCTCCTCCTCCTCGGCACGGACGAGGCGGCCAAGGTCCTGTCGCAGCTCCCGGCCGAGGACATCGACCGGGTCGCGAAGGAAATACTCTCAATTAGGAACATCGACGCCATCGAGGCCAACGACGTGCTCGCCGAATTCGGCTGGCTCGTCAAGACGAAGGGCTGGGCCCTGGAGGGCGGACCGGAGACGGCCGAGAAGATCCTCGTCGCCGCCTTCGGTCCCGAGCGCGCGCGCGAACTCCTCAGGAAGGCGGCGCCAGAGGCGATCAGGCCCTTCCGCTTCCTCAACGACTTCCAGCCCTCCGAACTCATGGTCATCCTCAAGGACGAGTCCTCCCAGGTCTTCGCCCTCATCCTGCCCTACATCGAGCCGAAGCGGGCCTCGGGCCTCATCGAGCTGCTCGATGAGGCGCGGCGCATCGACGTGGTCAAACGGGTCGCCAGGCTCGAGAAGGTCAATCCGGAAATCCTAAGGCGGGTCGAGGAGACGCTCAAGGACAGGATCAGGAGAATCGGGACGATGTCCAGCGACGAGATCGACGGCAAGTCGGCCCTCGCCGGCATCCTCCGCCATGTCGACCCCCGCCTCGAGGCGAGGGTCCTCGATGCGCTCGAGGAGGACAACCCCGAAATTTCGAGGAGCGTCCGCGAGCGCCTCTTCACCCTCGAGGACGTGGTGCGCGTCCCCTCGAGGGAACTGCAAAAAGCCCTCAGGGACTTCCAGGATCGCGATCTCGCCCTCGTGCTCAAGGGAAGGAGCGACGATTTCCGCGAAAAGATCCTCGGGAACGTCTCGAAGAATCGGCGCGAACTCATTCTCGACGAGTACAAGATCCTGGGCGCGGTGCGCCGCGAGGACGCCGACGAGGCCGCGCGGGAACTCCTCTCCTACCTCAAGCATGCCTGGGACGCCGGCGAACTGATCCTCGAAGGCGAGGACGAGCTCGTCGAGTAAGGGAGTCCGGGGCGACTCATGGAGGGGCTTCGCCTTTTTCTTCCCCGGAACCAAATCTCGGAGCGAAGGTGAGTTTGCCCTCGGCGGCCTCCTCGGCCCGCGCGAGCATGAACAGCCAGTCGGAAAGGCGATTGAGCCAGACGCGGAGCGAGCCCGATACCTCGACCTCGCGCGCCAGCGAAAGGACCCTCCGCTCGGCACGGCGCGATACGGCCCTGGCCACGTCGAGGGCGGCCGAACCGGCCGTCATGCCCGGAAGCACGAAACCCGTCAGGGCTACCTTTGCCTCGAGGGCCTTCGTCGCCTCGGTGACGGCCTCGACGTCGGCCTCTCCGAGGGGGACGCCGAAGGGTTTGCCGCGCGAGGCCAGCTCCCCTCCGGCCCGCACGAGATCGCGCTGGATCGATTCTATTGCCGCGAGGGTCGCGGGGAGACGCACCGAATGCCTCGCGAGGCCGAGCTGGGAGGAAAGCTCGTCGATCGTCCCGTAGGCCTCGACCCTCGGATCGTCCTTGCGGACCCTTTCCCCCGACCAGAGGCTTGTCAGGCCTCCGTCTCCCGTCTTGGTCACGATGCTCATCGGCGAAGGATAGCCCGAAGAAGGCCTTTCGTGAAGGCGAGCCGCACTTGACTCGTCAGCGTCCCGGCGTCCATCTTTCCGGACATGCGTTCATACCACGGATCCTTCGAAACCCTCTCCGAGACCGATCTTCCCGAATACCGGGCCCGCGGCATCCTCCTCAGGCACCGGAAGACGGGATGCGAGGTCTACAAGCTCGCGGCCGACGAGGTCGAAAACTCCTTCGCCTTCGTCTTCCGCACCCCCCCGAAGGATGCCTCCGGCGTGGCGCACATCGTCGAGCATTCGGTGCTCTGCGGTTCGGAGGCGTACCCGGTCAAGGATTCCTTCCTCGTGATGTCCCGCCGAAGCCTCGCCACCTTCCTCAACGCCTTCACCTGGCCCGACAAGACGGTCTACCCGGCGGCGAGCGCCGTGAGGCAGGATTTCTGGAACCTCCTCTCCGTCTACGGCGACGCCGTCTTCCACCCCCTCCTGTCGGAAGAGACCTTCATGCAGGAGGCCCATCACCTCGAGTACGACGAGGAGGGCAAGCTCATCGTGAAGGGCGTGGTCTACAACGAGATGCGCGGCGACTACTCCTCAGCCGACTCGCTCGCGGGCACGGCCTCCTCGACGAAGCTCTTCACGCCCGGCCATCCCTATTCCTACGATTCGGGCGGCGACCCCGCCGTCATTCCCAGCCTCAACTACAAGACTTTCCGCGCCTTCCACGCGGAGCGTTATCATCCTTCCAATTGCAAGGTCTTTTTCCACGGCGACATCCCCCTCGAGGAGGAGCTCGTCTTCCTAGAGGAGAGGCTCCTCGGGGATTTCGAGGCGCGGAAGGTGGAAAGCGCCGTGCCGGTACAGGCCCGCATCGTCGAGCCCAGGCGCATCGACGTGCCCTATCCCCTCGCCGAAGGGGCCGAGGCGACGACCCAGATCGTCGTCAACTGGCTGGGTTCCGAGATCACCGACGAGCTCGAGTCCTTCGGGCTCGAACTCCTTGCCGAGGCCCTCCTCGGCCACGACGGCTCGCCGCTGGCCGCCGCCCTGCGCGGTTCCGGTCTCGGCGAGGATCTCTCCCCCCAATGCGGCATCGACACCGTCTTCAGGCAGGTAATATTCTCCGCCGGCCTGAGGGGCGCGGTCGCCGGAAGCGAGGCCGAGGTCGAAAAATTGATACTTGGTACTATCCGCGACGTGGTCGAGAAGGGTCTGCCTCCAAAGGCGAAGGAGGCCGCCATCCACGCCTTCGTCTTCTCGAACCGCGAGGTGCGCCGCGATTCCACGACCTACGGGCTCAAGCTCCTCTTCCGCTCCCTTCGGGGCTGGCTCCACGGCTCGGGACCCGAGGCCACCCTCTCCTTCGTCCGCGTCCTCGAGCGAGCCCAGGCGGCCATGGAGGCCGATCCCCGCTGGCTCGAGGGCCTCGCGCGGAAATGGCTCCTCGAGAATCCCCACCGCACGACGGTGACCGTCCGCCCCGAGGAGGGACTCTTCGAACAGCGCAAGACCGAGGAGGAACGCGCCCTCGCCGAGAAGGAAGCCTCCTTCGACGCGGCGGCGAAGGACGCGATCCGCGATGCCCAGGCCCGACTCGCCGCCCTCCAGGAGCTCCCCGATCCTGCGGAAAAGCTCGCCCTCCTCCCCATGCTTCGCGTCGAGGATCTGCCCCGAGACGTGGAGCGCATCGTTCGGGAAAAGAGCGAGGTCGCCGGCGTTCCGATCAGCCTGAAACCCGTATTCACAAATGGTATCGTATATCTCGAACTCGCCTTCCCCCTCGACGGGCTTCCCCGCGAGACCCAGGTCTGGATGCCGATGCTTTCGCGCTTCATCGCCGGGGCCGGCCTCCCCGAAATGGGCTGGGCTGAGGTGGCGGAGGAGCTCGCCCTCAGCGCGGGCAACTTCGGCGCCAGCCTCGATGCTGGCAGTCTTGCCGTCGATACGGGCCCGGGGCCTGGCCGCGGCAAGAGGGGCGATTCGCGAGCCTTCGTCTTCATCCGCCTCAAGGCCCTCTCCGACCGCTTTCCGCGCGCCCTCGAGCTCGCCCTCCGCCTCCTTTCCGAAGCCGACTCGACGGATACGGGGCGGGTCGGAGACCTCCTCGCCGAGCTCGGCAACGACATCGTGTCGGCCATCGTGCCGGCGGGCAATTCCTTCGCCGTCGCCAGGGCAAACGCCTCCTTCGGGGAATCCCTCGCCATCGAGGATCTCTGGAGGGGCACGAGCCAGGTGCTATTCGTGAAGGGCCTCCGCGCCGCCAAAGATATCGGAGGGCTCGCTTCATCCCTGGCAGCCCTCCGCTCGGGCATCTTCGTCCGCGAAGGACTCCGAGCGAGCCTCTCCGCCGACCCGGAACTGCTCGAGGCCGCGACTGCCGCCCTCGCGGCCCAGCTGCCTCGTCTTCCCTTCGGAGCCGTGGCCTCGTGGCCGACCTCCCCCGCCTTCGATCCTCCCTGGAGACACGAGGCCTGGTCCATATCGGCCCAGGTCGGCTACGCGGCGGCGGCCTGCCCCTCGACTCGTTTCGGGGAAAAGGATTTCGCGGCGACGAGCGTACTCATGCACCATTTGACGCGCGGAGCCCTCTGGGACGAACTCCGTGTCCGGCGCGGTGCCTACGGGGCCTCGGCCTGGCTCGAAAGCCTCGAAGGGGTGGCCTGTTTCTCAACCTATCGCGATCCGAGCCCTGCCCAGAGCATCGGCTGGTTCCGCGAGGCCCTCTTCGCGGCCGCGAGCGGGAGCGGCATGGATTCCGCCATGGAATCGGTCATCGGGGCCTCGGGGCGGGACCTCAAGCCACTCCTCCCCGAAGAGCGTTCGGCGGTGGACTTCCGACGCGAGATCTTCGGAATCACCGACGAGCTCAGGCAGGAGAAACGAGACGGCATGCTCGCCTGCACCAGGGCCGATCTGGAAGCGGCGGCGGGCCGGCTCGCGGCTTCGATGGAAGGCCTGTCCTCCGTATTGATTTCCGGCGAGAAGGATATACAATCGACGACTGTATTGCGGCCCGACACCCGCATCCTCGCGACGCCCTTATGAGACGCGTCGCGACGATGCCTTTATAAGACGCGGCGCGACGATGCCTTACTGGAGGTCGTCGCCGCCATAGGCAGATTCGAATCGAGGAGTCCCTGACCATGGAAGATCGAGGCCTCGCCCTCCTGCGTAAGCTCATGTCCGATGTCGAAGGGGCCCCCTTCCCCGGCTCGGTCCCGGAAGAACGTTATGCGATCTGGTACGAACACGCGCAGAGCGTGGCCCAGGAGGCCCTCGAATACCTCAACCAACTCGATCCGGACTACGGGCGTGACGAAGCCATGCCCGATCTCCTGGCGTGACGGAATGATCATACAGAACCCCCATTTCGCAGCTCCGCGCGAAGCGGACAAGGGCCGCGACTGACCATGTCGAGCGAATCCCAGCAAGAACTGCGCGCGCGGATAAACGCGAGCAATCTCGAGGCCTGGGATCGCATGCTCTCGGACCCGCAGACCACCCTCGCCCTCGCCCGCGAAACCCTCGAAGAGGCCCAAGCCTGCGACTACCGCGACGGCGAGGGCGAGGCCGAACTCAATATCGGCTGGTGCGAATTCTACCTCTCCCGGCTGGGCGAGGCGCTCAGGCACTTCGAGAGGGCTCGGACGATCTTCGAGGAAATTTCGCATCCCCTCGGGCTCATGAAGGCCTACAACGCCCTCGGCGGCGTCCACCAGGAATTCGGCCGCTTCGATGTCGCGATGGACTTCTACGCCCGGAGCCTCGACGAGGCCAGGCGTCATGGGAACGCCCTGCGCGAGGCGGCCACCCTCAACAACATCGGCGAGATATGCCTCGAACGCGGCGACGTGAAGGAGGGGCTCGACTACCTCCTCAGGGCCTACGAAACGGTGATGGAGGCCGACGATCGGGAGCTTATCGCCAATGTCCTCATCAATCTCGGCAAGGGATTCCACAGCATGGAGAACTGGGTCCTCGCCTGGGACTTCGCCGAGAAGGCCCTGGACGTGACCAAGGGCTCGGGAAACCGAACCCTCGAGGCGGAAGCCGAGCTCGTTTTCGGCAGGATCGTGCGCGATTCCACCTCGGCGGCGGAGGCCGAGCCCCACTTCCTCTCGGCCCTCGCGATCGCAGAGAGCCTCGGCAACGAGAAATCGCGGGTGGCCACCCTGCTGGAGCTCGGCGCCCTGGACGCCCTCAGAGGCGACAACGAAGGGGCACTGGAGCGCTATCGCAACGCCCTCGCGGGCGCCGAAATGCTCGGCGCGAAGAAGCTGCTCAATCTCGCCTATGAACGGCTGTCGGAGGTCCATGCCGCCCTCGGCGATTACCAGATCGCCCTCGACTACTACATTCGTCACGCCCGCTTCGAAAAGGAGGCCCTCGGCGAGGACACTTCCCGCAAGATCAACGGCATCACGGTGCAGTACGAAGTGGAGCGGAGCAAGCAGGAGGCGGAGATCTATCGGCTCAGGAACATCGAACTCAGGGAAAAGACCCTCGAGCTCGAGGAACTCAACGGCCAACTTCGCTCGATCTCGGAGATCGGAAGGCGAGTGACCTCCAGCCTCGACCTCGACACGGTGATATCCACATTGCACGAGAGCCTCGGGCGGCACATGGATGTCTCGGTCTTCGGCATCGCGGTCTATTCGGAGGAGGAGAAGGTCCTCGACTGGAAGGCCTACTTCGAGCTGTCGAAGCGCCTGCATCGGCCCCTTCGGAAGATCGATCCCCATCGGAGCATCGCGGCCTGGTGCATAGCCAATCGACAGACGGCCTTCATCAACGACCCCGAGCTCGAGGCGAAGAAGTATATCGACGGTCCGCCGAGCGTCTTCGGCACGCCGACGGGCTCGCTCATCTTCATACCTCTTAGCATAGAAGAGCGTGTGATCGGCATCCTGACCGTCCAGGCGATCGCCCGAAACGCCTATACCCAGCTCCATCGCGCCCTCCTCGAGGCCCTCGGTCCCTACGTCGCCATCGCCATCGAGAACAGCCTGATCCACGACCGCCTCTCCGAGATGCACCGCGCGATCATGGGGGAGAAGGCCGAGCTCGAGCGGAGCGCGACGTATTCGAGCCATCTCGCCAACCACGACAGTCTCACCGGCCTTCCCAACCGAAGGCTCCTCTTCGAGCTCCTTCAGAAATCCTTCGATATAGCCGCGCGCAACGGTACCAAGGTCGGCATCGTCTTCATCGACCTCGACGACTTCAAGCCAGTCAACGACCGCTTCGGCCACCTTTCCGGCGACGCCGTCCTCGTCGAGATCGCCAACAGGCTTCAGACCTCGCTTCGGTCGTCGGACACCATCGCGCGGGTAGGCGGCGACGAATTCATCGTCGTGCTCACCAATGTTCGCGACACTTCGGTCATCGGTCTCGCGAGGCAGAAGCTCGCCGAGGCGACTCTTCGCCCCATCGAGATGGACGAGGGCGTCTGCAGCATCGGGCTTTCCATGGGCATCTCCGTATTTCCCGACGACGGAACAAACGTCGAGGAGCTCCTGGGAAAGGCCGATGCGGGCATGTACGCAGAAAAGGCCTCGAAAAAGCCCAAGATCGGCTCCCATTGAGGTTCCCGACCGTCGGCATGACCATTTCCCCGATCCCCGACCGTCGTTGACAGCCCTTCGCGGGCGTGCTACCGTCTCGGTCGTTTCTGCCCGAAATCGACCGCGACTTCGTTGTCGCAAGCCCTCTCCTCGACGGAAGGAAATCATGGCATTCCAGTCAAAGAATTCAGGAGCCGCCAAGCCGGCTCAGACCCCGGCCAAGAAGGCCGGATCGGACACACCGCGCAGGGGAATAAAAAACCCCTTCATCTATTTCGGCACCATCGCCTTCCTCGTCCTCGTCATCGTCGCCTTCGTCTTCTTCCCGACCAGCGCGAGCGTCGGCGGCGCCGGGGCCCTCTCCTTCGGCAGCTACGCCGGCAGGCCCATTTCCTACACCCAGAATTCCTATATGGTGCAGCAGGTCCAGGCCCTGAGCCAGGCGAACCCGGCCACCGACAACAACGAGCTCTCCAACCAGCTCAGGAACTACCAGATTTACCGGGCGGCTTTCGAAAGCTCCGTCATCCACGAAGGCATCCTCGACGCGGTCGACCACGCGGGCATCGTCGTCCCCGATGAGATCATCGACGCGGAAATGGCGAAGATGCCGCAGTTCCAGGAAAACGGGGCCTTTTCGCCCAAACTCTACCAGAACACGCCGAGTTCGCAGCGCCTCGACATACGGGCCCAGCTCCGCGACCAGTACCTCACGCAGAGCTATACCAATGCTGTCTATTCCATAAAGCCCTCGTCGAAGGAGAACGCCTTCATCGCCGACATGGCGAAGGAGACGCGGACCATCGACTACGCCCTCTTCCCCCTCTCCGCCTATCCCGATTCCGAACTTGTCGCCTGGGCCCAGTCGAATGCGGGCCTATTCCGACGCCTCAAACTGTCCAGGATCACCATGGCCAAGGAAGCCGAAGTCGCAGACCTCGCCAAGAAGATCGCCGGCGGACTGGCTTTCGCCGATGCCGCGAAGAAGTCCTCCACCGATTCCTGGGCGAGCCAGGGAGGCGACCTCGGCCTTCGCTACTTCCACGAGCTTCAGGGCGACCTCTCCTCGAAGGCGGATGCGGATAAGGTCGCCGGCCTGAAGAAGGGCGAGATCTCGGTTCCGATCAAGACCTCGGCCGGCTCCTGGGCAATCTTCAAGCTCGAGGATGACATCCTCGCCCCCGCCTTCACCGATCCTGCCGTGCTCGCGGACGCCCGCAGTTACATGACGCAGACCGAAAAAGGAAAGATCGAGGATTGGACCCTCGCCAAGGCCAAGGCCTTCGCGGCCCTTCCCGCCGCCGATTTCGACCGAAACGCCAAGAAAGATGGTATTGTGACGAAATTGGCCGGCCCCTTCTCCCTCGACTACGGCAACGCCACGGTCAATCTCTACGGCCAGAACGCACCCCTCTTCACGCCCCTGCCGACTTCGGGAGCCCCCGAGCTCTCGGCGGCCTCGACCAGCGACAAGTTCTTCCAAGCGGCCTTCGGCCTCGCGCCGGGAGCCGTCTCCGACCCCTTCGTCCTGGGCGACAACGTCATGGTCGTCAAGGTAAAGGAGGCCGGCGTCTCGACGGACGCGGGTCTCGTTTCGGCCTATTATCCCTATTTCGTCCAGCGCACGATCGACGGCGATCTCCGCTCCATGTTCCTCGCGAGTCCCAAGCTCAAGGACCGCTTCATGGATGTCTACTTCAAGTACTTCAGCCCCAAGCCCACGAAATAAGGGGCCTGTGGGTTCGGGCGATCGCCTCGACGGCGACCGCCCCGCCGATCCCGCGATCGTCTTCTGTTCCGGCGAGGAGAATATCCTCGCGAAGGGCCGCCTCCTGTACCCGGAGCGCGGCCCTTCGCGTTTTGCCCGGCGCATGGCGGAGGTCGCCCTCGAGGAATCTCGCCGCTCGGGGCCGGCAAGGCTTATTCTCGTCCTCTCGCCTGGCCTGTGGTTCGGCGTGACCGAGCTTCTCGCCGGATTGCCCGCCGACGGAGCCCTGCTCTGCGTCGAGACCGATCCGGAACTCGCAGCCCTCTCTCGCGCGCACATGCCCGCGGGCCTCCTCGCCGATCGACGTGTGGGATTCGTCGCAGGCCGGGATCCCCGAGCCTGGGTCGAGGCCGCGGCGAGGCTCGGCCGATTTCGGCGCTGCCACCCGGTGCGGCTTTCGGGGGGCGCCGATCTGGACCAGCAGTCCTACCGAGACGCTGCCTTCGTCCTCGACGAGGATTTCTCCGCCTATTGGCGCAATCGAGCCTCGCTCGCGGCCATGGGCCGCCTTTGGGTCAGGAACATATTCCGCAACCTCTCTCGCCTGAAAGAGATGGCGCAGCGAACCTTGACGCCCATCTCGGGGGCGACCCTCGTTTGCGGGGCCGGCCCCTCGCTCGAGACCGCCCTTCCCCTCGTCGCCCGCCATAGGGATAAGCTCTTCGTCGTGGCGGCCGACACTGCCGCCGGCCCCCTCGCCCTCGCGGGCATCGTGCCCGACCTCGTCGTCTGCCTCGAGGCCCAGATCTGGAACCTCAGGGACTTCCTTCCGCTCGAAGGAGCGGAGTTCGCCCTTCTCGCCGACCTGTCGAGCCACCCTTCGAGCTTCGGGATTCCGGGTGCGATCAATTCATTAAGTATTGTGCGCATTTTCGCGGGAGCCCTGATGGAAAGGCTCCGGAGCCTTGGTCTCCCCGCCCTCGACCTCCCGCCCCTCGGATCGGTCGGTGTCCAGGCCCTCCATGTCGCCTGGCGTCTCGGAGCCGACCCGCTGTTCGTCGCGGGCCTCGACTTCGCCTTCGAGCCGGGCAAGACCCACGCCCGGGGCAGCCCCGCCCTCCTCGCCGACCTAGCGACGGCGTCTCGCCTTTCGCCTCTAGGTTCCCGTCCTCTCGCCACGAGCTTTCGGGAAGGAGTGAGGCCGGCAAACCGCGAGGGGAGCCTGACCGATCCCGTGCTGTCACGTTATGCGGAACAGGCGGCCGAGGAACTCGGGATTTCGGGAGCGAAGGTCTTCGATCTGAGAGGAGACTTCGGCCTGCCCTTGGGGGCCGAGCGCCTCGATGCCGCTTCAGCGAATCGACTCCTGGGCGAATTGCCCTCACGGAGGGCGTGGGGGCGCGGGGTGCAGGACAGCGGCGATACCGCGGCCCGAGCCCGTGAATTCCTCGCGGCCGAATCGAAAAGGCTGCTCGTCCTCGAAAAAATGCTGAGGGGCGGCTCGCGTCCTGACGATTCCACGCTGCTTGGCGCAATCGCCGAGCTCGATTATCTCCTCTGGCCCATGCCCGACGCCGAGCGCATCGCGGCCCTGCCCCAGGATCTCCTCAACCGTGTCCTCGTCGAGACTGAATACTGGCTCGCCCAACTCGCCGATATTACGGCCCTCTAGCAATGGACCTTACTTGCGCTCTTTGTTCTTGTCTTCGTTCTTCGCGATCGCTGCGCGATCGCGTTGCGGATGCTGCGCATCCGCACAGACCATCACCTCCGCTCGTTTGAATCGTCTTCGTTCTCGCGGAGGACGGCGAGGAAGGCTTCCTGGGGGAGCTCGACGTCGCCGACGGTCTTCATGCGCTTCTTGCCTTCCTTCTGCTTTTCGAGGAGCTTGCGCTTGCGCGAGATGTCGCCGCCGTAGCACTTGGCGAGGACGTCCTTCCTGAGGGGGTTGATGGTCTCGCGAGCGATGATCTTGGCGCCGATCGCGGCCTGGATGGGCACCTTGAACTGCTGGCGGGGGATGGCCCCGGAGAGGCGCTCGCAGATCTTCTTGGCGCGATCGTAGGCGGTGGGTTCGTACACCAACTGCGAAAAGGCGTCGACGGCCTTATTATTTATGAGGACATCGAGCTTGGCGAGCTTGGTCGGGCGATAGTCTATGATCTCGTAGTCGAAACTGGCATAGCCGCGGCTCGTCGATTTGAGCTTGTCGTAGAAATCGAAGAGGACCTCGGCGAGGGGCATCTCGAAGACGAGTTCAACCCGCTTCTCGTCGAGATGGGTGAAGGAGGTCTGATTTCCCCTCTTGTTGAGGCAGAGGGTGATGAGATTCCCGATGTAGGCCACGGGCGTGATGATCTGGGCCTTGATGTAGGGCTCCTCGGCCGAATCGATGCGGCCGGGGTCGGGGTAAACCGAGGGATTGTCGACCGAGATGGTCTCGCCGTTCTGGAGCTTGATGCGATAGCGGACGCTCGGCGCCGTCAGGATGATGGACTGGTCGAACTCGCGCTCCAGGCGCTCCTGGACGACCTCGAGGTGGAGGAGGCCGAGGAAGCCGCAGCGGAAACCGAAGCCCAGGGCCACGGAGTTGTCCTTTTCGTAGATGAGGGAGGCGTCGTTGAGCTTGAGCTTCTCGAGGGCGTCCTTCAATTCGTTGTAGTCGTTGGCGTCCATAGGATAGATCGAGGAGTAGACGACGGGCTTGACCTCGCGGAAGCCGGGCAGGGGCGACTCGGCCGGCCTCGTCGCGTCGGTGAGGGTATCGCCGACGCGAACGTCGGAGACGGTCTTGATGCCGGCGATGATGTAGCCGACCTCGCCCGCCGAGAGGCTCTCGGTCTTGGACAGCACTATGCGGAATTTGCCTGTCTCCTCGACGATATGCTCGGAGCTGTTGTGCATGAAGCGGATCTTCTGCCCCGGCACGATGGAGCCGCCCATGACGCGGAGGTGGACGATGACGCCGCGGTAGGGATCGTAGTGCGAATCGAATATGAGGGCCTGGAGGACGTCGTCCTCGCGGCCCTTGGGAGCGGGAATCTTCTCGACGATCTTCTCGAAGAGCTCGTCTACACCTGTGCCGTAGCGGCCCGAGACGAGCATGGCGTCGTCCGAGTCGAGGCCGAGATCGTGGTCGATCTGTCGCTTGATCTCCTCGGGGTCTGCCGAGGGCATGTCGATCTTGTTGATGACGGGGATGATCTCGAGGTCGTGCTCGAGGGCCATGTACATGTTGGCGAGGGTCTGGGCCTCGACGCCCTGGGTCGCGTCGATGAGGAGGAGGGCGCCCTCGCAGGAGGAGATGGCCCGCGAGACCTCGTAGGCGAAGTCGACGTGGCCGGGGGTGTCGACGAGGTTGAGGGTATAGGTCTTCCCATCCTTCGCGAGATACTCGAGAGCGACGGCCTGGCTCTTGATGGTGATGCCCCGCTCCCTCTCGATGTCCATGTTGTCGAGCATCTGGTCCTGCATCTTCCGCTGGTCGATGACGCGGGCCTTTTCGATGAAGCGGTCGGCGAGGGTCGACTTGCCGTGGTCGATGTGGGCGATGATGCAGAAGTTGCGTATGAGGGCGGGGTCGCGCATGTCGCACTGTAGCGCGAAAAGGCCTTTTTTTCCAGAGCCGGCATCGCTAACTTACCTCGTCACGCGGATTTTGCTATAGTGGCTCGGCGGTTCTTGAGTTGCCGAACCGGCAAAGGGGGCTCCATGCTCGAAGATCTCGAATACACTCTCGTCGAGGGGACGCGGAAGGACCACGCGATTTCCCTCTATACACTGTCCACATGCGGTTTCTGCAAAAAGGCGATGTCCTTTCTTGCCCGCGAAGGTTTCGCCTACCGGTATATCCATGTCGATATGATACCCCTCGAAAAAAAGACGGTCATCAAAAAGGTCCTCAAGGAAAAATTCAAACAGGACGTCGCCTTTCCCTTCGCCGTCGTCGATGACGCCCAGCACCTGGTTGGATTCATCGAACCCGACTGGAAGCTCACCCTCGGCGTGAAGGGTTGAGCCCATGGCCGAAAAGAGCCTCGATCAGGTCCGCGTCTTCACCGAGATGGTCGCGGAAAAGCAGGGCTGGGTCCTCAATCAGGACAAGGAATTCTACGGCACTCTCGTGTCCGGCCTCATGGCCAACTGGAACCGTTTCGGGTACTTTCTCTGCCCCTGTCGCGACTCGGAGGGAAGCCGGGCTGAAGACTCCAAGGCAGTCTGCCCCTGCGTCTGGGCGCGGTCCGATATCCAGAAATACGGCCACTGCTATTGCGCCCTCTATATGTCGAAGGAATTTTCCGAAAGCGGCAAGGAGCCTTCGGGCATTCCCGACGGTCGATACGCGACCTGATCGACCGAAGCTTCCGCGATGATCTATCTCGACTGGGCAAGCACCTCCCTCCCCGACCGCGAACTCCTCGTCGAGGCTGTCGGCATCGCCGCCGACTTTCCCGGCAACCCTTCGAGCCCTCACGCCCTGGGGAGGGCAGCCAAGGAGAAACTCGAGGATGCGAGAAAGGGCATCCTCGCCCGGCTCGGCAGAGCTAACCCCGCGCAGAGCCTCGTCTTCGCCGGCTCGGGCTCCGAGGCCGACGCCATTCCCCTCCTTGCCCTCGCGCGCAAGGCTTCCAAGGATGGGAGCACACCGCACATTCTCGTCAGCGCCATCGAGCACGCGGCTATTCACGAGGAGCTCCCGATACTCAAGCGGCTCGGCGTCGAATCGACCCTCGTATTTCCCGGCGCCGACGGCCTCATCGATCCGGCCGCCCTCGAAAAGGCCCTGCGTCCCGAAACCGAGGCTGTCTTCGTGATGGCCGTCAACAACGAGACCGGGGCGATCCAGCCCCTCGCCGAAATCGTCAAGGCCGTCCAAACGCGCGCGGCAATCCTGGGCAAACGGAGGCCCCGTATCCACGCCGACGCCGTCCAGGCCCTGGGGAAGATGCCCTTCGCCCCCGCGGAACTCGGCCTCGACTCGGCTGCCTTCGCCGCCCATAAACTCCGCGGCCCCCGCGGCATCGGAGCCCTCTGGCTCGGTCGCCCCCTCGAGCCCCTGGTCCTTGGCGGCGGACAGGAGGGAGGCATGAGGCCTGGCACCGAGAGCCTCCAGGCGGCATGGGCCTTTCGCGCCTGCCTCGACCGCGCCATCGGCGCTTTGGAAGCCCGGGTCTCGGCAGCCCGAGCCCTCGAGTCGAGGCTCATCGAAGGCCTCCTCGACATGGGTGCCCTCCCCCTCCCCCTGGGCCGCGAGCCCGGCGACGCACGCTATTCGCCCTTCATCCTCTCGGCGGCCTTTCCCGGCCTTTCCGGCGAGGTTTTCGCGCGCGCTCTCGCCGCGGGCTGTGCCGAGGCTCCCGACGGCGTTGCCGTCTCGACGGGCTCGGCCTGTTCGCACAACGCGCGCACGAAGGGCCGCCGCATCCTCGAGGCCATGGGTCTCCCCGAGGCCCTCTCCTTTTCCTCGATTCGCGTGTCGACGGGGGATCTCACGACCGAAGGGGACATCGAGGCCTTCCTCAAGGCCGCGCGAAGGCTCTACACTGCGCTGAAGACCTGAGAAAAAGCGAAGGCCCCTTGGCCGCATCGCAAGACAACGGAGAAAGCATGGAAGCCACTGCCCTCTACCTCGTGAAGGTGGGCGAAATACTCCTCAAGCTCGGCAATCGCAGGGAATTCGAGAACAGGCTCAAGGCCGACATCGGCAAGCGCCTTTCGGGCATCCCCCACAAGATCGAATATCAGCCCGGCAGATACTTCGTGTCCGTGGACGAGGAGAGCGCCGCCGCCGCCGAGGAGATACTTTCCCGAACCCCCGGTGTGAACGGTTGGGCGCGCTGCCTCCGCAGGTCCAAGAACTTCGCCGAAATAGAGAAGGCTGCCCTCGAGGTCGCGGCGACCGCGATGGCGAAGGGCGGGCGGAGCTTCAAGGTCGAGTCGCGGAGGTCGGACAAGAGCTTTCCCCTCGACTCCTTCGCGATATCGAAGGAATTGGGACATTCGATCCTCGTGGCGAATCCCGAGAGCAGGGTCGACCTCCACAAGCCCGATTTCCTCGTGAACGTCGAGATCCGCGACCGCGCCTTCGTGTACGGCAATCCTAGCCGGGGCGTCAAGGGCCTGCCCGTCGGCAGCCAGGGCCGCGGCCTCCTCCTCCTCTCCGGCGGCATCGACTCGCCGGTGGCAGGCTACCTCATGGCCAAGCGCGGCCTGAACCTCGAGGCCATGTACTTCCACGCCTGGCCCTACACCTCGAAGGAGGCTCACGACAAGGTTAAGGATCTCGCGCGGGTCCTTTCCGCCTATACGGGCGGCATCACCCTCTGGACCGTGCCCTTCACCGACATCCAGATGGCCCTCAAGAAGGGCGCGCGCGAGGATCTCACAACACTGATGATGCGGGCCGCGATGATGGAGATAGCCCATTCTTTCGCGACCAAGCGCGGCGACACCTGCATCGTCACCGGCGAAAGCCTCGGCCAGGTGGCGAGCCAGACCGCCCAGAACCTCCGCTTCACCCAGTTCCCCACCGACCTGCCCGTCCTCCGCCCCCTCATCGGCATCGACAAGGAAGATACCATCGCAATTGCGAAGGAAATCGGCAGCTTCGACATCTCGGTGCGACCCTTCGAGGACTGCTGCGTGATCTTCAGCCCCGAGCATCCCCTCCTCCGCGCCGTCCTGGGGCGCGAAAAGGCCGCATACGAGGCCCTGGGCCTCGGTCCCCTCATCGCCGCCGCCATCGAGGGCATCGAGAAACTCGAGTTGCCCTTCTCCGAGAGGATCGTGCCGGGGCGCTGAAGCGGCAGAGGTAAAGACCAACATGGGCGCGGGCGGCTCGAATTTTGAAGCAAATAGCCTCCTCCCCCGCGTTGTGGTAGATTGGAGGCATGAAGGTGGCAGACCCCGCATTGAAACTCGAGGACTATTTCACCTACGGGCAGTACAAGCATTGGCCCGAAGACGACCGATGGGAGCTGATCCATGGGAAGGCCTGGGCCATGTCGGCCCCCTCGGCTGCCCATCAGCGGCTACTTCTCAAGCTCCTTAGGCTATTTGCCGATTTCCTCGACGACAAACCCTGCGAGGTTCTGCCAGCTCCCTTCGACATACTCCTGCCTAAGGGAGACGAGGAGGAAGACGCGGTCGACACCGTCATCCAGCCGGATATCGTGGTGTTCTGCGATCCGGCCAAGGTCCGGAATCGCTATGGCTGGGGAGCCCCCGATCTCGCCGTCGAGATCCTATCGCCTTCCACGGCCAAGAAAGATCTCAATGAGAAATTCGATCTTTTCGAAGCGCATGGGGTGAGGGAGTACTGGGTCTTCGATCCCTTCGCCCGGAGCGTTTGGGTGTACCGCCGGACTCAGGAAGGGCATTTCGATCGGGGCGAGCTCCGGGAATCGCCCCAGGATCTCGAACCAATTGCATCGAAGGTCCTCGAGGGTTTCTCGGTCGATCCTGCGGCAATATTCGCCGGGCTGACCTAGTCCCGATTCACCCCACGGCCGAGCCCACCTCCTGAAAGAAGCGAAGGAAATTGCGGCCGGCCATATCGTCCAGCTCCGCCTCCGAAAAGCCTCGTTTTGATAAGGCCTCGACGATGTTCGCATTGTCGAACAAATTCCTGTACCCGGCCATATTCCCGGGAACGCCGTTGATGTCGCTTCCGATCGCCACATGCCGCGTGCCCACTAGATCGGCGCAATGGGCGGCGTACGCGGCGAAGGTGCCGATATCGGGAATGCCGGCCCCCTTGTCCCGATATGGCCAGAGACCGATGAGCCCCCCCGCCCCGGATATCGCCTTCATGAGCTCGTCAGGGATGTAGCGGGCGAAATTCTGGAGGCTCCTCGGCCCCGTATGGCTGCAGATCATCGGCGCGCTCGAAGCGTCCAGCGCCCCGCGAATCGTTTCGTCGTCGGCATGGGCGAGATCTATCACAATACCGAGTTCATTCGCGCGGCGGACGACCGAGCTTCCAAAATCGGAAAGGCCGCTCCGCTCCGATTCGGGGATGATCCTTCCGCCCCAGCCCAGGGAAATCGAGCCGATGGCGTTCTTGGAGAAATGGACGAGAACCAGGAGACGAACGCCGAGGGCATAAACCGAGTCGAGGCGACCCAGATCCTCGCCGAGGAAATCGCCGCCCTCGATGCCGAGGACGAGGGCCGGCTTTAGGACAGCTGCCGCCTCGGAAATGGCCACGGCATCGAGAGCCACGAGGGCGCCCGCCTCGGCGATCCTCTTCCGCGCGGACTCCAGTTGCCGACGCACGCTGCGGAATGGATCAATCTTGAGATGAAGGGGATTGAAGGAGTTCGGGTCGCCGATCACGCAGAGCACAAAACCTGCGGCCCCCGTATCGGCGAGTTCGGCCAGTCTGACATCGGCGGGTATGGAATTGCCCGGAATGAGACGCAGGGGAGCGGGAAGGGTTCCCTCGGGGTGCCCATGGACGTCGAAATAGAAGCGGCGATTCACGGCTTCCGCAACCTCTCAAGGAGTCCGTCGAAATCCATGAGAAGGCCCTCGTTCTTTTCAGCGTCGTCGGGATCGTTCGCCGTGCCGTAGGCGAAGCCCCGAAGATCGGCCTCGAGAAAGCGGAACATGTGCTCGAAGGAGCCGATCGCGTTGATCCCGCCCGAGGAATAGATATCCCTGTCCCCATAGACGAGGGCCACGCCCACCGGGCGCCCCTTGAGGAAGGCATTATCATGGTTCCATAAGCCGTAGAGCCGGTCGACCAGGAGCTTGAGCTGGGCGCTGTAGTTGAACCAGTACACCGGCGCTATGAAGAGGAGCGCCTTCGCGCAGATGATGGATTCGTAGATATCCGTCATCCCGTCTTTGAAAACACAGTATTCCGATGATTCCGCCCGGCAGAGATCGCAGCCCGTGCAGGGGCCGATCTTCTTCTGAGCGAGAGCGACGACCTCGATCGACGCGCCGGCGGCCGCCAGGGACTCGGCGGCGCGCCGCGAAAGATAGGAGCAATTGCCCTTTGTTCGGGGGCTTCCATTGAGCACGAGAAGGTCGGCCATGATGATTCTCCTATCTCGATCAGACCGGGCTTGCCGGAGGCATGCCAGACTGCAGCCATGCCAAGTCCTTTTATGCAGTGGATCGATTGCCGCCCAGACTCAAGCCAGTCTAGTCGCGGAGAAGTCGAAAGGCAACTCTGGCTGTGCCAGACCGCCTGCTGAGCATCCCGCAAGCGATAAATGGGGATACGGGCGCGATTCCCCTTTCCCTAGAGTTCGAAACCGATCGAACCGCGGCTCGGCCGCGGTCCAGGCAAGCCTATGCCAAACTCTCCGGGTGCGTCCATCATTCGAAGAGCTCCAAAAGACTGGCATGCCAGATTTCCAGGGGAATGGTGCCCATCTTTTCACCGAGTCGGCGTTTTTCGACACAACGAAGTTGATCAAGAAGAAGGAGGGCCTCTTTTCCGCCAAAATGGACAGCCGGACGACAACCAAGGCGTTGCCCCTTACTGGTCAATGGAGCCATGATGACACGGGGAAGAGCAGCATTGAGATCGTCCGGAGAAATGACAAGAGCTGGCCGAGTCTTCCGGATTTCGCTGCCAACACTCGGATCGAGATTGACCCAATAAACATCGCCCCGCGCTACCATTCCCAGTCCTTGTCCAAAGCATCAGAGTCAGCGGCTTGGGCAGCATCCCAAAGAGGCGTATCTTCGTAGGCAGCATCGGAAACAGCCTTGTCTTCAAACCAACCTTCACGTGGACGACGACTCGCAGCGATAACAAGCCTCCCATCCTCCACGGACAACTCGACAGTCGACTCGATTCCACAGGTTGCCAATAGGGCGGCAGGAATGATGATACCTCTCGAATTACCGATCTTCCTCACTGTCGCAAGCATGGCGGCCTCCTGTTATAACAATGATAGTACATCAAAGTGCCAGCGACAAGCGATCCAAGGCAAGGGAATGGGCCTTGGCTGCAAGCAGAAGCGGAAGTTAAAGGCAACGAACGAACTCGAAGCACGACCTCCCGAGCAGGGCCCTCGACGCCGAACTGGAAGCGGCTCTCGTTACGCTCAGGAAGGTACACTCGGCCGTCGGCCTGCCGGTCTTCGTGAAGCTCGCGCGGAGCCTGAAGATCCTCGATGGGACGGACAAGGGCCCTTCGGACATAAAGAATTGCGTCGACTTTGGCGCTGTCGAAGAGGGCGGCATAGCTTTGCCTAAATGCCGGGTCCATGGCCGCAGCCGCCTCCCTGTCGAAAAGACGCAGGGACTTGGTGCGGGGAATGATGCCGTGAAGATCGTCGATCAGCCATCGCGAGAAGGGGCTTGCAAGCTCCTCGTGGGCATAGGTAAAGGTCCCGAGCGCGACGAGGATGCTCGGGTTCCAATAATTGGCCGCGGCCTGGTCGAGGGCGGAGGCAAGTTCGTCATTCCAGGAATCGGCTGCCAGACGAGGAGGAGACGCCACTACCGTCGCGAGGAGAATCGCGACGGCCGCGATGCGGAAGACTCGGAAAATGGCGAATCGGTACGGCACTTTATGATATTCCTCAATTCGATAATAGGAATATCACCAAGTTAAGGGCCTATTCGTCCCCCTCGCAATCGGAATGTCAGGCGACCGCTTCGACCTTGAGCACGTCGCTGATGGCGCGCTCGAGTTCTTTTTTGGGCAGGGCGCCCATGGCATAGCTCGGCTGGCCTTCCATCGGGATGAAAAATATCGTTGGAATGCTCTGGACCTGGAACATGCCGGCGAGCTCGGGTTCGGCTTCCGTGTCGATCTTGTAGACCCGAAGCTTGCCGTCGTACTTCTTGCCGAGTTCCTCGAGGACGGGCGCGACCATCCTGCAGGGGGCGCACCAGTCGGCATAGAAGTCGATGATGGCGGGAAGATCGCCCTCATACTTCCATTCCTTGTTGGCCTCGAAGTTGAAAACCTTCTCCTTGAAGGTCGTCATGGTAAGATGCTCGCTCATGCTACGCTCCTTTATGCGCTGACCATGGGGATCCGTATATCCGTCGGCGGTCGCTCTGCCGCTATGCACGATCACGTTAAAAACAATATAGCGTTTTCTATATGTTTAGTCCAGTACGCGAAGGCCCGACAAACCAGACAAACCTTCGATCGGGCAAGGAAAGGAATGACCCATGAGCGAAGACAAGCTTTTCGACAAAAGCATCGCCGAATGGCAGAAGGAGCGCCTCCTCCTCAACGAAAAGGTGATGGATGTCGCCGGTCTCGAAATCAAGCGCTTCTTCAGCCTCGACACCCAAACCTACCGCGAAGGGGCCCTCCCGGCAAGGACGAAGGAACTCCTCGGCCTCGTCGCCTCCCTCGTACTCCGCTGCGACGACTGCATCCTCTACCACGTCATCAGATGCCATGAAGAAGGCATCTCAAGCGAGGAATTCCAGGAGGCCTGCTCGGTCGGCCTCATCGTCGGCGGCTCGATCGTCATTCCCCATCTCCGTCGGGCGGCTGCCCGCTGGGCGGAATTGACCGAAAGGCGGGGCCAACCCGGCACGGATCAGCCGGTCTGAAGGGGGCGACCGATCAAGAAGAGACTCGCGTCGTCCCGAAGCGTCGCGCGCGAATGCCTATCGAGCACCAAGGCGCGGAGCGAGTCCACCAACTCGTCGATCGACAAACCGCGCCGCGCCTCGAGGCTGGCGATGAGACCTCCCAAGTCGGCGCCGCTGTCGATTCCGAAGGCTCCTTCCAGAAAGCCGTCCGAAACCAGGAGAAGTCTGTCTCCCGGACCGAGGGCCCCCTCGACCTCTTCGACGGCGAGGCTGCTCATGACGCCGACGGCGACACCCTTCGGGCTAAGGACTCGACAGGATCCCGAGCTCGGCATGAGGAGAGCGGGGGGGTGTCCGGCGCGGGCAAGGGAATACTCCCCCGTCCGGCCGTCGATAAAACCCAGGGCGATCGTGAAAAAGGGCTTGCTGCCCTTGGCGCCGATATATCGTTCGTTGAGATTCCGAATCAGCGCTGCGGCCGAATGCGAATCCCTTCTGCGCGACTCGGTCGCGAGATCCCGGATCATCGTATGCACGGAAAAAGCGACGAGCGAAGCCAGGCCCCCGTGGCCCGCGACATCGAGGTCGAAAAAAACCGCGTGTCGTGCATCGACGGGGAAGGCCTCAACGATGTCGCCCGAGCCCGAGGAACAGGGGAGGAGGAAGCCTCCCGTCTCGAAATCGGGGCCGGCGGAATCTGGGGTGGGCACAAGCGATTCGAGATCGCGGTTGATCGTCGCAGCCGAACGTTCGAGATGTCTTCGCTCGACAGGGCTCATGCTTTCGAAAAGGAGGAGGCTGCCGATTCGCTCGCCATCCTCATGGACTATGTCCTCGATGCGACAATATACCGTGATGAAACCCTCATCGGCTCCGCGCACGATGGCCTCGCCCCCGCCAGGCAAGCCGTCGTCGCCGGTCTCTCCTCGCTGCACGAATCTCGACAAGGGCATCCCCCCGAGTCGCGCCGACTTGTCGAAGCCGAGAAGTTCGAGGGCGGAGGCATTCGCATGAACTATGACGTCTCCCAAGTCGGCAAGAAGGGCCGGTTCGCCGAGGGCGTCGAGCAGGGCTATTGAATCCCGCAATCCCATCTTCACGTGAGGCCCCGCATGGGCCTTGGCGAGGGCGAGCCCGATGTTCGCCGCCAGCTCCCTTTCGTCGAAGGGCTTGAGGAGGTAGGCGTCGGGTTCCGTCGCCGCCGCCCTCTCGAGTGTGCCGCGATCGGAATAGGCGGTCAGGTAGATCACGGGGATGTCGAATCGCGCCTTGAGCAGGGTAACGGCCTCGATGCCGTCGACCCTTCCCTCGATGTGCACGTCCATGAGCACCAGCGAAGGTTTCAGGCGGGTCACGGCCTCGAGCACCTCCTCGCCGACGCTGATGATCTCGGGCACATGGTACCCGAGCTGCTCGAGATCTTCCTTGATCTCGAGGGCCACGAGAGGCTCGTCCTCCACCACCAGAATGGATTCAGTTTTCAAGATTCTTCTCCTTATCCGGCCCTGACGGCTCGGATGCGACGACGAAAGGGGTGACTGACGGCCCGGAGTTCGTCTTGCCGAGGATCGCCAGGCTCAATTCGATGCGCCCTCCGGGGCCGGGCATCACGACGAGACTCCCGCGATGCTTCTTGACAAGCCCGGTGAGGATCCGGAATCCGAGGGTCTTGGCCGAGGAGGGATTGAAACCCTGCGCAAAGCCGGGCCCACCGTCCTCGATGCCGAGGCGCAGCATCGCGCCTTCCGACCTCAATCGGAGTCGTATCGAGATGGGCTGGCCCTCCGAGGTCGAATGCTTGACCGCGTTCACGACGAGCTCGGTGAGAATGAGTCCGAAGTCCACGCAGTCGTCCACGTCCACCATGAGAGGGCTGGTCTCAATGTCGATCTGCAGCGCCTCCGACACGCCATTGGCATCGCCGCCGAAATTGCCGGCGAGCTGGCCGACGAGATCGCGCGCGTATTCGCCAATGTCGAGGAACTCGGATGACCGCAGGCCATAGAGTTTTTCATGCACGAGGCTGATGGCGCGTATGCGGTGGCGCGCCATGCCGTAGACCTCGAGCACCGCCGGGTCGCTCGTGCGATGGGCTTGGAGCCCGAGGCTGCTCGACACGATCTGGAGGCTGTTCTTGACGCGATGATGAACCTCGCGAAGAAGGAGGTCCTTCTCCGCCAGGGCCGTCTCGAGCCTCTCTTGGGTGTCGCGATAAAGCTCGTTTTCTTCCGCCAGCCGCGAGTTGACTGAGGCAAGCTCCCTTTGCAGGGTTTCGCTGCGATCGAAGGCCTTCGAGAAACGCTTCCCGAGAATGCCGGATTGCACCATGGTGAAGGCGACGAAGCCGAGTCCGATCATATTGCCTGTAGTTATGATGAAACTCGTATAGAGCACGTCGTTCGCCATGGCGGCCGCGAGGATGAGGCCGCCGCAAAGGATCGGCACGGCGCCTTCCCTCTTGCGTCGAATCGCGGGCAGGATGATGCCCGCAAGTATGAGGACCGCGGCCACCAAGGCGATGGCATAGAAGGCGAATACGGACCAGGATAGGACGGAAAGCGGCACGGGAGGCAGGCACAGAAGGAAGAGGGCCGCGAAGGGGAGGATTATCGCGACGACGAGACCCTGTCTTCTTTCCAGCGGGAAAAGCTCGGTCAAGAATAGGGTGAACAAGGGAATCGGCAGAAAGACCGAAAGGTATTCGAGGCGTACGACGAGGCCGAATGAAACGGTCGGGAAGATCTCGACGAGGAGGTATTCGCCGGTGACCCACATCCTGAGGAAGAGATCGAGGGCGAAGAGGGTGAAATAGAGATAAACCTTTTCCTGCCTGCGGAAGAAAAATATGATTGCCGAATTGATCGCCATTATGAGGATCGCGGTGGCCTCGACGTAGACCATGATGTCCGCTGCCCGCTTCGAATCCTCGAGCAAGGTGGCCTTTCCGAGGATGAAGGGGCGCCATAGCCCCCCTTCCCTGTACTCATGGTTCGATACCCTCACGACGAGATCGAGTTCCTGCCTCCCCTCCGGAAGGATAGACACGCCGGGCTGAAAGGTCGGGATCGCCGCGGATTCGTCGAGGCTCGGCTTGCCGGCTTTGGCGAGAAGCATATCGTTGACCTCGAGTTCGAAGGCGGTCGACACGGTTCGATACCGGATCGCGAGCTCCGGAGCGGAGGGGGGGAGGAGGACACGGAGCCTATAGGTTCCGGCGCCCTTGCCCCAGCTCTCGCCCGCGTCCTTACCCTTCCAGAGATCGGGAACACGCCTATATGCGGAGGCCGGCGCCGCCTCCGCTTCCTTTTCTCCGATCAAGCGTTCAGGATAGAAGGCCCACGTTCCCGCGAGAGGCAGGGCCCCGTCGCGATCGAAATCCCATGATCGCAAATCGAGGATACCCGCCGCAGCCTTGGGCTCGCCGCGATCGACGCAGGAAATGGATGATAAGGATAGCAGGATGATGCCGATAGCTTCCGCCACATGCAGAGCGCGCGACGCAGGCCTGACGATGAGGCCGGAATTTCCGCTACTGACAAGCGCTGGCATCACCTTACTCCATCACGCGCGCGCTCGCGACATGGCCGACCGGGCGCGATTCCGGCGCCTCGGAGCGACGACCCTCGTCACCCGCGATTTCGGCTCGCTTCATCATAGCCCCTTCGGGCCGAAGATCAAGCCAGCACGATCATAAAGCGATAACGAAGCGGCTAACCTGCACTTGTGGCGCTCGGCCCGGTGTCCTCGAATTTCGAGATTCGGAAGAAAAAAAAGCCGTCCGAATCGCCGGACGGCTTTACAAACATCCCCATGGGTAATCGAAACCCAGTTGCCGGGATGAAAACCCGGTGTCCTAACCGCTAGACGATGGGGACAGGCACCATTTTTTTACCCGAATGGCAGGGGAGTGTCAAGATGGAACAAGGAAAGAAGACCGGAGCGGAATCTCGATCACGGTCGCTGCCGATTCGCTCCTTCACATCCTAAGTTTATCGAGGACGAGGCGTTTGAGTTCTCGAGCTTCGTGGCTGTCCGGGTTGATCTTCAGGGATTCCTCGCAGTCGGCCAGGGCCTTGGGAAAATCGCCGATATGCCAGTAGCACTGGGCCCTGCGATAGAGGGCGAAGAACTGGTAGGGATTGATGCGGAGGGAAAGGCTGAAATCATCGATACCCGCGCCGTATTCACCCGTGACCGAGCGTGTCACCCCGCGAAAGTAGGCCGACTTGTAGCAGCTTGGATTCAGGTCGAGGGCCCTTCCGAAGTCGGCGATGGCCTCGTCGTACCGCGACTCCGAAAAAAAGGCCATGCCGCGGTGCTTGTGTACCGCCGAAGCGAGGACGGGGGGCAGCTCGTTTTCGAGGATCGAGCTATAGATGCCGATGGCGAGCGCGTAATTTCGCCTATTGTGGGCGTAGAGCGCGTCGAGGAGGAGATCGTCGATGGTGATCGCCCCGGAGGGAGGGAAGGTCTCGTCATCCTCCTCGTCCCGGGGACCGGCTGGACCGCCGGCAGGAACGGGAAAAACCGAGCCGTCTATCGCCTCTCCGATCTTCAGGTAAAAGGCTTCGCGACGGGAGTTGAGCTCGTAGCCGAGGCGATGCTGATAGTCGCGAATCTCCTGGAAAATGATGTCCGATAGGGAAAGATTCGCGTTGAGGGCGGCCAGCTTGCGCTTCATCGGCTCGTCGAAGGGGGTTATTTCCGCCTTGTAAACGAGCTCGTGCTCGACCTCGGCCCAGGCTTCTTGAAGGATGGTGCGAAGCTGGATTTCCACCAGCTCGAGGCCGGAATCGGGCATCTCTTGCTTGAGATTGGCCGGGATCTCGACAAGGAGATGAATGGACTCGTAGCCGAATTCCTTGAAGGAGCGCTCCGCGCCCTTTCGTTCGACTTCGGCGATGGAAAAGACCTCGCGCAACGCGGCTTCCACGCCTTCGATATCGCCGAGAAAGGGACATACGATCCTGATGCCTATGATGTCCGTAAGCTTGGCGACGCTTCGCCCCCCCTCCCTCGCCTCTCGAAGCAGTCTGAGCTTCTTGCGATAGAGGCTTTCAAAGCTCTTCACCCTGCCCTTGATGGTGGGATGAAAGCCCTTGCGTTCGACAGCCGCCCGCGCCTGCCTCTCTATCGCGGCAAGGAGGCCTCGCCAGGACTCTTCCCTGCGTCGATAGTCGGCCTCGACCAGGCTTCTATCGGGTATAGGCTCGATGCGATCGCTTTCCATGGGCCCTGCCTTGGCGTAAGTTCGGAAGAAGTGCGTCCAGAAAAAAGGAGCCGTCTTCGACGGCTCCTCGTGTTTCGAAAAATAGACCGCTTACTTGGTAGGCGTAGAGGCGCTGAAGTCGGCGTTCGTATCCTGCTTCTGCTTCTCGAGGTAGCGCTCGACCTGGACGTTGCCGAAGCTCCTGGACTCGAGGATCTTCCTCTCCTTTTCGCGGTCGCTGATGATACCCCAGACGGCCTCATCGTTGATGTCACGGACGGGGTCGAGGACGGCGCGGTCATAGAGGATCTTCACATCCTTGAAGTAGGCGACGAAATCGCCTCCGACCGCATTCGCGTCGCGGGTGATCACGAAGCCGGCGAGCTTCACGAAGGGGACGGACGCCGGATAAAGGGGGTCGATCCTGAGCTCGCGGTTGCGGACCTGCGAAACGTACTGGGGATTGTCCCAGCGAAGTTCCTTCCAACCGTCGAAATTGAGGTAGCCCATGAAAACCATGTGCTCGTCGTTGTTCTGGTCGGTGAGGACGGCGTAGAGCCCGTGGGGGAACTGGAGACCGCGGACCGTGACGGCGACGGACTTGAGGGTTCCGACGTTTTTCACGATGCCGTAGGCGGTGATGACCTTGCTGGTCGTGTCGTAGCTGCCCTCGAAGCGGCTCAAGTTGGCATTGATGGGATCGGTGGCGGGAGCCGCCGCCGCGGTCGTCCCCGTGGCAGCCGTACCGGAGGCCGCGGTGGCCCCGACGGGCGTGATCACGCCCTGATCGTCAATCGTCGCCTTGGGTTCGAAGGCGGGAATCTCGAAGGGGGGATTGATGCGCGCCCAGCTGTTGAAGGGAGCGGTCGGGAAATGGATCCTGACGCCGAAGACAGTCTGTCCGGCATACTGCTTGGCGCTGGCGGAAACGGCGGCTTCCTTGGTGTAGGAAAGCTCGTTGTTGAGGATGTTCTGGGACGAAGAGGCTAGAAGCACATCCCAGTTGCCGATCGCGAGCGAGGTCCGCATCTGCTTTTTCTGCTCGTCCGTGAAGCTGGCGCCGGCGGTGGACGAGAAGTCCATCATGGTCGCTCGGTTCTGGGTCATCACTCCCTGGTTGGCGGGATCGGGAATGATGTCCGCCTTGAGGAGGTTGAAGTCCATGAGGACGGCTTCGTCGGCGGACAAGGCGACGCCACCCACGAAGAGAAGAGCAAGCGCGATTACGAAGAACTGCCTTCTCATAACTGAAGCTCCTTTCGTATCATTCTAGTCAAGGGAATGCTCGTATTTGCTCTCGAAGTATAATCTCCGAAAGACCTTTGTCAATTCTTTTCACGGTTTTTCCGGGCGGTTGGCATCGCTTGAGCGAGTCCCTCGTCCCAAGGCTGGAAGCCCCCTATTGTGATGACGACATGCCTAACCTGGTGCAGGCCGAGACGAAGCGTCCTTTCCAGGGCCGTAAGGGCGAGCCGAAGGTCGCTTCCGGGAATGAGGGCGGCTTCTTCGCCGATATCGACGAAGAGGGTTCCCTTCCGATAGAGGAGCCCATTCAAGGCCGTTCCCGATGGAACGGCGGGCAGAAGATTGGGATTCGCGGGGCCGAGAAGGAATTCCGCGACGAGACCCCGGGCCTTCTCTTCGGTGCCGGAACGCCTGGGCATGTAGCGCAGCTCCCCTTGGAGGGATTTTCCGCCGGCATTCGGGAAATAGAGCAGGTAGCCGCTATTCTTGTCGAAAATCGCCCAGGATCCGAGCGAGACGAGGAAGGCGAGCACTAGAAGAAAGGCGAAAAGACGAGTTGGAGGGGAAACCCAGACGAAAAACTGCCGTAGCCGCCCGAGAGCACGTTCGGGAATATTCTTCATTTGTCCGCGGGGCCTCTCTGCTTTTCGAAGTCGCTCACGAAATCGACGAGGCCAGTATATATGCCATCGGAGATCTTCTTCAAGTAATCATCCGTCGAGAGCAACTTCGCCTCTTCCGGGTTGGTGACGAAGCCCATTTCGACGAGGACCGAAGGCATCTTCGCGTTCCGCACCACGAACCATTCCTCCGCCCGGATGCCGCGATTGGGGCTGCTGGCGCCGATGCCCTGTTGGAGACGGGAATCGATGTCGCGAGCGAGGATGATGCTCTCCGTCGTGAACTCCTCCTCGAGCATCGCGTTGAGAATGGGCGCGATCGAGCGATCGGAGCCTTTTACCGAGGAGCCGTCGATGACGGTCCGGCGGTACTCGGGGTTGAGGTACCAGATCTCGAAGCCCTTCGCCGTCTTATTAAAGGAGGCGTTGGCGTGAATCGAAACATAGATGATGGCTTCGTTCTTGCCGAGATCGACGGAGTTGGCCATCGCGACCCGCTGCTCGAGGGTCGGGTAGGTGTCGCCTTCGCGGCTCAAGAGTATCCGCTTGTCCGGGAAGCGCATCGCCAAATCGTCGCGGACTTCCCTCCCCACTTTGAGGGCGATGTCCTTTTCGACGACCCGCAGCGTCGTGGAGCCGAATCGGTGCTCTCCTACGGCCCCCGTATCCTTCCCCCCATGGCCGGGGTCGATGAGAATGGCGGCGATGGAAAAATGGGAGGCCCGGGCCGCGTCCGCCGCGCCGAAGCGCGAGCCGATGGCCTCGAGCGAAGCGGGGCTGAACAGGGGACCCGTCTTTCCCAAGACCGGCGGATCGATCGTCAGGCGTTCGGAAAAATCCCAGAGCGCGAGGGGCAGGCCCACGGCGAAGGCGAGACGGTCGCCGTTTTTTCCGATCCAGCCCGAGGCGGTCAGGGGGTCCCAGGAAAGCCTCGCCTTCTGCCCTCCGAGCCAGGTAGACAAGGAAATCGTCGCCGAGGATGAGGGTGCGGATGCGACCGGCGAGGCAAGGGCGGCATCGGGGGCCTGTCGGCTCACGGCCGGCTGGGCCCCGCCTTCGGGCCATCCGGAAAGAACGGCGATGGCGCCGAGACAGGCCGCGAGGACCGTTCCTGCTTTCACGGAAGGGTTGCGCCCTTTCGAAGGCAATCGAGGACATAGAGCCCTCCCTGGGCGCCGCCGACGATCAGGGCCTTCCAGAAGGCGCGACCGACGAGGGGGGAAGCCGGGGAGGCCTCCGCCGACAGGAGGTAGCCCCCTCCCCTTTCGAGGGCGAGACGCGCGGATTCCGCTAGGCTCCTTCCCGACCAATCGCGGAGTTCAAGCGTCTCGGCGAGGGGAAGGGCCGCGACGGCGATGGGCGCAGCCGCAGTCGTCGCGCGGAGGACGCCCTCGGGGAGGGCATCGATGGCAGCCTCGAAATCCGCGTCGACTGCGAAGGCGCGGGGAGGCCAGGTGGCTCCGTCGAATCCCGCCTCGGTAAGGGCGCCGCGCAGGAAGACGGAAGTCGCCTCGTTCGGAGCTTCGAGCCGAATGAAAATGGATCTGACTGCGGCCTCGGCCGCGCGGGCGGCCCCTTCGCGATCGGGGGCCTGCGAGATCAGATTGCCGCACTTCTCGACATTGTTCGAGGGAAAGACGACCTCCTCCCCTTCCGCAGTCCGAAGGAAGAGATCCTTGATGAAGGGGGCGTTCCGGGCCGCGCGAAGGCCCTCGATGCCGGCGACCTTGCCCGGAATGGAAATGAAGGCCCGTTCGGCCGAGTGCCAGCCGCGATCGATCCGCGGTCCTTCGGGTCGAAGGCCGGCGGCGAGGAGGAGGGCGTCGCGGGTGAGATCGATGCCCGAGGCGTAGGGATAGGTCCAGCCCGACATGTAGCCGCCCGAAAGCCTCGCGGCGATCTCGCCGATCATCGGACGACCCCTGGCGAGACTCCATTTCATGTCGCCCTTGGCCGCCCCATGGGAGAGCCCCAGGCTGCGAAGGCCAGCCTCGAAGACGGCGAGTATGTCCTTCTTCATTCGCTCGTCGATCGAGGTCGGCAGGCTATGGCCGAGTTCGACGAAGTAGGGCGAAAAGGCGATGTGACGGTCGGCTAAGCCCCTGATTTCGACCTTTCCGTCGTAGACGAGGGCGTCGATGGAGAACTCCGGTCCCTCGATGTATTCCTCGACGATGGCCCGACCCGTCCGGCTGAGCGGCAGCGCTGCCTCCAGGGCCATAGCCAGCTCGGCCTCATTCCGGACGAGGCGACAGCCGCGAGCACCCATGTTGTCCGCTGGCTTGACCACGAGGGGAAACCCGAGGCCGCGACGAGCCTCGGAAAGGAGGCCCGACTCGAGGTCCCGACACTCGAAGAAGAGGGGCGAGGAAAGGCCGGCCTCGGCGAAACGCGCACGCATGAGGAGCTTGTCCGATGCGGCAAGGGCGGCCTCGGGTCGATGCCCCGGAAGGCCGAGGCGATCGGCGAGCCACGCGACATTCGAGGAAAAATCCGTGCCCGCCGTGAAGACGGCATCGGCGCCGAGAGCGGAGGCGGCCGCGAGAAGCCCCTCGCGATCCTTGAGGTCGACCGCGAAGAAGCGATCGCAGTACGCCGCGCCCGGGGCCTTGGGATTGCCGTCGGCGGCGCCCACCTTCCATCCGAGTTCCCTGGCTATCGCCAGGGCGGGGATCTGCATCACCCCTGCGCCGAGCATGAACAAGGTCATGTATCCACCTTCAATTTCTGATACGATTGCCGTCCGGGGAGCTCGGGAGGTCGGCGCCGCCGCCTTCCTTGAGGCCCCGCTCGCGGATCGGGGGCAGCTCCCTGGGTTCCCCCGTCTGCGACACCTTCACCGCGTAAAGCTCGAAGGTGTCGCCCAGGCCGAAGAGGCGCGAGACCCGGTCGAAGAGGCCGAGGCAGAGCTTCCGGAATCGCCCGCGCATGATGCCGCCTTCGCGGAGGAATGGGAAGCGCTCGGAATGATGACCGGTTATACGGATCTTCTCGAGCCTGAATCCGTGGAAGGCCAGGGGAACCCGCGCCCGCGAGGGTTCCCAGATGGTGAAATGATCCTCGGGGCTGGCCGAGAAAAACGAAGCGGGAGCGAAGCGGGCCGAGACTCCCTCACCCGAGGGCGTGGATATGGCGAGTATTCCGCCCGTTCGCAGGAGGGCCGAGGCGTTGCGGAGCACGGCATCGAGATCCTCGAAGTGTTCGATGACATACCAGAGCGAGATGCAGTCGAAGGGTCCGCCGAAGCTGCCCGCCACGCGAATGTCGGCGAAGTCGCCGGGAACGGCGGGGAGGCCGAGTTCCTCGCGGACGTAGCGCGCGGCCTCGGTGGAAATATCGATGCCGTAGGGTTCATGGCCCCGAGCCTTCGCCGCCTCGAGATAAGGCCCGTAGGCGCAGCCGACATCGAGGAGGGAGAGTCCCGCGGTTCGCCCCAGGGTTTTCGCGGCCAGGGCCTCGATCGAAGCCAGACGCGTCGCCGCGAAGGATACGAGGGCGGGCCAGTCGTCGAGATAGCTGCGACCGTATTGCCTTCGGTATTCGTCGAAAAAGTAGGTGGCTGTATAGGGCGCCTTCCTGGTCGAGCCGAAACGCGTGAGGTAGAGCATTCCGCAGGACTGGCAGCGGAAATAGCTCTTGTTCGCCTCCCGATGGATAGCCTTTCGCTCGCGACTCCCGCAGAGGGGGCAGGCGACGGGGCCGCTCGTCTCGAGGCTCCCGACCAGGGCGGCAATGGATTGGGGCGCAGCGGGCAGAATCGCCGCTGCCCTGGCGAGGGTCGCCGGGACATCCCCGATCCAGCGCAGGAGGGAGCGGCGATCGATCGTGCCGACGCCGATTTCCGGAAAGCCCGCCCGGCGCGCGAGGGCCCGGTGATAGCTCGAGGGATTGAAGAGGATGACCCCGCAGCCCGACCAGGCCGCTTCGAAGGCGGTAAGGCCGAATTGGGTGAAGACGAGGTCCCAACCGTGGAGGTGCTCCTTGAGATCCTGCACGGGACCGAGGACGGTAACGCCCTCGAGACCGAGGGGCGGGGCGCCTCGCCTGAGGGCGCCAGAGACGAGGGTGAGGTCGGAGGCCTCCACGAGGCCGAGGGAAAGGAGGGCCCGTGAAAGCGGCAGGGCGAGGCCGGCGGGGTCTTCGCCGCCGAAACTCACGAGAATTTTCCGGAAGCGAGAGGGAGGCGTACGACGGTGTTGGGGCAGGTCGAGAAAGCCGAGGGAGGAGCTGTTGGCCGAATCGCAGTTCCCTCGCCTATGCGCTTTTTCAAGACGGGGAAGGATGTCGATGAGGTAGGAAGCGGCCTCGCGGGCCTCCCCCCCCTCGTCGAGCGAGGCGACCGGGGCGATGCTTTCCCAAAAGCCCAGTTCGTCGTAGCTCGTCGCGCGCCGATCGAGAAGGACGAGATCCCAGGCTCCCGCCGTCGCAAGATCGTCGACGATGCGCACTCCCTCGATTTCGCGGGTGTAGGAGAGGCGGAGTTCGGCCGCGCTCCAGCCCTGGTCCGTCTTGGTCGCGGGAAGATAGACCGCGGCCGTGTAGCCGAGGCTGCGTGCCAACCTGAAGGATCGGACGATATGCCCCGAGCCGTTGCCCTTGCTCACGGAGGGAACGAGGAGGACCCTGATGCTCGTCATGCCGCCTCCGGACCTCCGGCCGTCGAGCGCTCCCTGATCGCACCCAGGATCCGCGCGCTCGGAATCGGGCTCCCGTCGTAGTAGGCCCCGTAGAGGCCGCGGACGAATTCGTAGTCCCGCTGCGTATCGACCGTGACCCTACCCTCGGGAAAGCGATAATCCGCCGGCGCATCGGGGCGGTCGATGGAAAATCGCCCCGGATTGTTGTAGAGGTGGGGGCAGACGTGCTCGCGCTCGTAGGCGTCGCGGGCATCCCTTTCCGCCAGAAGAAGGGCCGCGGCGTTGACCGATTCGACGCCCATGCCCAGGGGAAGGCCGACGTGGCTCGCGTAGTCGGCCTCGCTGCCTTCGCGGCTCGCGATGAGAAGATTGGCGGCCTCGTGGCAGACCAGGGGATTGTCGCCCGTGGCGCGGATGACGCGGTCGAGGCCGAATTCCCTGATGACCATGCAGTAGCGCCCCAGGACATCCTCTTCGGGGCCCACGAGGAGTTCGAAGCCGTGGCGCCGGGCTATCGGCGCCAATTCGCCCGCGCTCGTAGGCTCGGTGGCGAGGACGCGGAGATCGGCCTCGACGAGGGCCAGCCGCGCGAGAACCATGTCGAGGAGGGTCGCGCCGCCGAGGGGAAGGAGGGCCTTGCGCGCGAGCCGGGTCGACCCGAGGCGGGCCTGGACCACGACGCCTACGCGCCGCGCTGCCGCGACTCGGCCTTGCGCAGTTCCGCCTGGGCTCATTCGCCTTCCTCCTCCCAAAGCTCCACGAGACGCTCGGCGTCCTCGCGAAAACGGAAACGGTTGATTTCGACCCAGGCTCGGGCTGCGCCGAACTCGCCCAGGGCCCCGACGATGCCGCCCTTCCTGCTCAGGAGATACTCGAGGAAGCGCGACCGAGGCAGGACCGAGGAATCGCCGCGATGTCGCGGAGCGATGTTCTTGAGCCAGAACCAGCGATAATCGGCATCGATCGTCGAATCGTCCTGAGGGGGCCCCTCTTCATAGGCGACGCGGAGGGACTGCGAAAGCCTGATCTCCTCGCCCCAGAGCCAGGCGCGGAAACCGAAGTCGAGCCGCTGCCAGAAGGGATTGGCGAGACGACCGTCGAAGCCGCCGAGGAGGATGAAGCGTTCACGGCTATAGATGCCGCAATAATCGAAGGGATAGAGGCTCCTCGCCCCTTCTTTCGCCGCCGACAGGGGCAGGATGCGGAGGCTCGATCCCTGAAGGGCCGGGGTCGCCGATACCGGCAGGAGATTGCCGTCGGAGCCCGAAAGGAAGGGGGCGAGACAGACCCTGTCCTTCTCGACGATGCGTTCGAGAAAGCGGCCGGAGAGACCCGCCGTCGCTATGTTCATGTCGTTCCAGAGCACGAAGACGAAGGGGGAAGCCGATTCGCGGACGGCGATGTTGATGCGGGTGCCCGTGTCGGCGGGGGCGCCGAGGAGGATGAAGCGGAGCTTCGGGAAGCGTTGGCAGAGGCTCTCGATGTCGAAGAGCTCCCCTCCCTGTTCCTCGACGAGGGTGATCGAATCGAAGCCGAGACGGTCGAAGTCCTTGAGGGCTTCGGCCCGGAAGAGCCGCGGCCCCCGATCGAGGATGACGAGGGAGACGGGCACGCCCGAGCCCGAGCCTCCCCGCGCCCCCCCGACGACCGTGTAGGGCACGGCCGAGTCGCTAAGCATTGTAGGTATAGTATTCATCGCAGTTCCTGCAGGCCTCGGGTAGTTCGCCTTCGACATGGAGACGGTGCCAGCCTTCCCCAGCCGCCCAAAGACGGGCGAAGGCCGCCTCAAAGAAGGCCTCGTCGCCCGCCTCGCCCTCTCCGAGCCCCTCGAAAAGGGAGCCGAGGGACGCCGCCGCACCGCTCAGGTCCCGGCAGGGCGGCACCGTGCCGTCGAGAAGGACCGTGAGATCGCGCCTGAGATGCCAGCAGGGATGGCGCTTGAGGGGAGAGAGATCGGCGACGGCCAGCTCGGGCAGGCGCGAGGCGAAGCGCGAATACTTCTGCACGATGACCCCTTCGGTCTTGGCCTTCCAGCCTCGCCAAAAGGCCTCGAGCTCGGCCTCGTTCTCGCGGTGCCTGACCATCTGGGGATGGAAGCGCTCGGGCCAGAGGGCGCCGAGACGGCTCGCGCATCGTTGGGCCTCCTCCCAGCCCTCGCCGCGCAGACGGGCGTAGGTAGCGCTCTCGGCGGCGTCGAGGGAAAGGATCCAGTCGATGCGATCCCTGTGCCGCGCGGCGATGGCCTCGAGGCTGCCTTCCTTCCAGCCGAGACCCGAAGTCTCGACGATGAGGGAGAGGCCCTCTCGGGCGAGGACGGCATCGACGAGGGAGGGAAAATCGGGGTGAAGGGAGGGCTCGCCCCAGGGTGAGAGATCGACGACGGCGTCGCCGGCGAAGGCTGCCAGTCCGCCCATCATCGCGGCGAAGCGATCCGCGGGCAGGAAGTCCCGGCGAGAGAGGATGTCGCCGCCGAAGGAAGGCCAGGGACAGAGCTTGCAGGACTGGAGGCAGCCCCCTGTCACCTGGACCGAAACAAAGGCCGGCAGGCTTCGCAAAAGATCATCGCGCTTGGGAATGATGTCGAGGGCGCTCGCCGCGTCGCGAAGACCTGCTGCCATCAGGCCTTCGACGAGGAGGACGTTGCGCTTGGTGTCGCAGGCGAGACTGATCCGCCGATCGCGGAGGTCTCGCGGCGAAATTTCTGTTTCGATGTCGAAGGCGTTGATGTCCCGTTGGATTACATTGAAGAGCCAGTTTCTCTCCGGCGCCATGGGACTCTTTTCCGCCAAGGCGACGAGGGCGGGAAGAATTCGCGGATGGAGGATCTCGACGGCCAGGCCGAGGGGATAGCCGTCCGCGAAGGAATAGTCGGCCCTGTAGCGCCGATGGGCTTCGAGCATCTTTCCGGCAAGAGCGGGGTCGAGGAAGGGTTCGTCGGCGCGAACGAAGACCAGGGCCTCCGGCCCTTCCGGCAGAGAGGCGGTAAAGGCGGCCGCCTCCGCGAGGAGGTCCCGGTCGCTCCATTCGGCCTTTGAGCGCCGGAGCAGCCCTCTCTCGGGGGTGGCTACGCGGCCTTCGAGGAGGATGCTGCCGCAGAGCTCGGGCAGGGCCGCCACAAAGGAAAGGACCCTGTCGAAAGCCGAAGCGCCGCCGGAAAGGGGCGACAAGGCCCTTTCCGTGATCGAACCGGCATAGATGATGACTGCAGTTCTCATTGCTCTCCCGATTATCGGCCCCGGAGGCTGGCCCGACAGGGAATTGCGGAGGAGGACCGAGGCTCTTTCCGCTTTCTTCTTTTTATATCGTGAAAATCGCGGCAAGGCCACAGCAGGAATAAAGGTTTGGAGTGGCGGAAGGAAAGACCGCGGCGTCCGGATGCGGCCGAGCTTCGGAAATTTTTCTTTGAAATCCCTCTTGAAAGCTAGGGGAAGAGACTATACATTGTGGACTCTTCGGGTTAGTACCACTATATAAAGTGTGACTGAGATACGAGGGGGGAGCGATATGAAAATTGAGCGTTTCTTCACTACAAAAGGAAATGGACCCTACGAGGGCATCGAATGGGTGGCTCGGACGAGCGAAATCCGCAATCCCGACGGCAAGATCGTCTTCAAGATGGAAGGCGCGATCGTTCCCGCGAGCTGGAGTCCCATCGCCTCCGATATACTCGCGCAAAAATATTTCCGCAAGGCAGGGGTGCCCGCGGACCGGGCCGAGGAGTGGCAGAAGCATGTTCCCGCCTCGCAACTCGCCCTCGCCGGGCCCTCGCCCAAGCCGGGCGCCGAACACGACGCCCGACAGGTCTTCCACCGCCTCGCCACGACCTGGGTTCTCTGGGGCAAGTCGGAGGGCTATTTCGACTCGAAAGAGGATGAAGAAGCCTTCTACGACGAGCTCCTCTACATGTTCGCCCGCCAGATGGCGGCCCCCAACAGCCCCCAGTGGTTCAACACGGGCCTCAACGCCGCCTACGGCATCGAAGGCCCCGCCCAGGGCCATTACTACGTCGATCCCAAGACAGGCGAGGTGACGAAGAGCGCCTCGGCCTACGCCCGCCCCCAACCCCACGCCTGCTTTATCCTCGATGTCCAGGACGACCTCGTCAACGAGGGCGGCATCATGGACCTCGTCACCCGCGAGGCGAGGCTCTTCAAATACGGATCGGGTACGGGCTCGAACTTCTCCAAGATCCGCGGCCTCAACGAATCCCTGTCCGGCGGCGGCGTCTCGAGCGGCCTCCTTTCCTTCCTCAAGATAGCCGATCGCTCGGCCTCGGCCATCAAGTCGGGCGGGACCACCCGACGAGCCGCCAAGATGGTCATCCTCGACGACGACCATCCCGACATCGAGACCTTCGTCGACTGGAAGGCCGAGGAGGAGTTCAAGGTAGCCAGCCTCGCGGCCGGCTCCGCCCTCCTCCGCCGCCACGCAGCCGACATCCTCACCGCCTTTCACGCGCCCGGCATCGACGAGGACAATCGCCTTTCCTTCACCGCCAACCCCGCCCTACGCCGAAGCGTCCGCGACGCCCTTCGCTCGGGCGTGCCGGCTCCCTGGATCCATCAGCTTCTTTCGAAAATCCGCCAGGGCGACGAGAGCCTCGAGATGCCGCACTACGACACCGCCTGGGAGGGCGAGGCCTACAACACCGTCGCGGGACAGGCTTCCAACAATTCGGTCAGGCTTTCCAACGAATTCATGCAGGCCATGCTCGAGGACGGCGACTGGTCGATGACGGGCCGCATCAACGGCAAGACGACGAAGACCATCAAGGCCCGCGCCCTCTGGGATCGCATCGCGAAGGCGGCCTGGCAGTGCGCCGATCCGGGCCTCCAGTTCCACGGCACCGTCAACGAATGGCACACCTGCCCCGCCGACGGCGAGATCCGCGGTTCGAACCCCTGCTCCGAGTACATGTTCCTCGACGACACGGCCTGCAACCTCGCCTCCCTCAATCTCCTGACCTTCTTCGACGCGGAGAAGGAAAGCTTCGACGACGTCGCCTACCGCCACGCCATCCGCATCTGGACCACCGTCCTCGAGATCTCGGTGGTGATGGCCCAGTTCCCCTCGAAGGAGATCGCGAAGCGAAGCTACGAGTTCCGCACCCTCGGCCTCGGCTACGCCAACCTCGGTTCCCTCCTCATGCAGATGGGCCTCGCCTACGACTCCGACGAGGGCCGGGCCGTCGCGGCCGCCCTCTCCGCCATCCTCACGGGCGAGGCCTACGCCCAATCCGCGCGGATGGCCCGCGAGTGGGGCCCCTTCATCCGCTACGCCGCCAACCGCGACCATATGCTCCGCGTCATCCGCAACCACAGACGCGCGGCCTGGAACGCGGCCGACGCCGAGTACGAGAGCCTCACCGTCAAGCCCCAGGGACTCCGCGAGGAATTCTCGCCGAAGAACCTCGTCGACGCGGCTCGCGATTCCTGGGACGAGGCCCTCGCCTTGGGGGAGAAGCACGGCTACCGCAACGCCCAGGTCACCGCGATCGCCCCGACCGGTACGATCGGCCTCCTCATGGACTGCGACACCACGGGCGTCGAGCCCGACTACGCCCTCGTCAAATTCAAGAAACTCGCCGGCGGCGGCTACTTCAAGATCATCAACCAGAGCGTCCCCCCGGCCCTTCGCGCCCTCGGCTACGCCGAGACCGAGCTCGGAATCATCGAGACCTACGCCCTCGGCCGCGGCACACTCCGCGGCGCCCCCGGCCTTTCCTTCGAGTCCCTCCTCGCCAAGGGTCTGCCCCTCGCCTCCCTCGAAAAGGCCGAGGCCGCGATCAAAGGCGCCTTCTCCCTGGAGAGCTGCTTCGCCTCCTACGTCCTCGGCGCAGAGGCCTTCGCGGCACTCGGCATCCCCGAGGTCACCTACAAGCTCCCCGGCTTCTCCCTGCTTCGCCATCTCGGCTACAGCGAGGACGAAATCGAGGAGGCCGAGCTCTGGGCCTGCGGCACGATGGGCGTCGAGGGAGCGCCTGGCCTCGATCCGGCGCATTACGGCGTCTTCGACACGGCCACCCCCTCGGGCAAGCGCGGCACCCGCGCCATAGCCTGGGAGGCCCACATCGCCATGATGGCGGCCGTTCAACCCTTCATAACTGGTGCTATTTCCAAGACGATCAACATGCCGAACACGGCGAGCTACGAGGACGTGAAGGGAGCCCACCTCCTCGCCTGGCGCTCGATGCTCAAGTCCATCGCCCTCTATCGCGACGGCTCCAAGCTCTCGCAGCCCCTGGCCGCCCTCGCTCCCGGAGCCGACCTCGTCGCCGACTCCATCGTCGCCCTGCAGACAGGCGATGAGGAGGACGAGGAGCCCCGGCAGTCCCCGCAGGGCGAGGCCCAGCAGCGGCTCTTCCGCGAAGAGGCGCCCGAGCTCCCCGGCCTGCCCGCGGCCCCCCGCGGAAGGCGCCGCGCCCTGCCCAACCGCCGCGCCGGCTACACGCAGAAGGCCAAGATCGCCGGTCACTCCGTCTTCGTCCGCACAGGCGAATACGAGGACGGGGCCCTCGGAGAGATCTTCCTTGACATGCACAAGGAGGGAGCGGCCTTCAGGTCGATCCTCAACTCCTTCGCCATCGCCGTGTCGCTCGGCCTGCAATACGGCGTCCCCCTCGAGGAATACGTCGACGCCTTCACCTTCACCCGCTTCGAGCCCAACGGCATGATCCAGGGCCACGACTACATCAAGATCTCGACGAGCGTCCTCGACTACGTGTTCCGCGACCTCGCCATCGCCTACCTCCAGCGCCACGACCTCGGCCAGATCAAACCCGAGGATCTCGAAGCCACCGGCATGCAGACGCGGACCCTGCGCAATTCCTCGGGATTCTCCCAGCCGCAGCGGGAGCGCCACGATTCCATCCAAGGCGTTCTCGGCACCCGTTCCGGCGACGAAGCCGCGGCGTCTCGCGAGACCGCGCCGCGCGAGACGACGGCCAAGCGCGCCGAGGAGCGCGCGCCTCGAGACAGCGCCCGAACCGCGCGGATGAAAGGCTTCGAGGGCGACCCCTGCCCCGTCTGCGGCAACATGACCCTCGTCCGCAACGGAACATGCCTGAAGTGCGAGACATGTGGGTCGACTACAGGTTGTAGTTGAGTCTCGCACTTCAGGCTCATAGGCCCCGCGGAATCGCGCAAGCGATTCCGCACCGCCATCGCGCAGCGATGGCGAGGGACTTGCGGTAGCACAACTGGCTGTAGCTGAGCCTCGCGCTTCAGGCTCATAGGCCCCGACGAAGGCGCAAGCCTTCGTCACGCGATCGCGCACGCGCGATCGCGAGGGACCTGCTTCGATGAAATCGTCTATCTTGTAGAACAAGGCCCATCGAATCCCCCCCGAAAATAAAATCTCGCGAAATTCCTTGTCCCCCTCCCCCTGGACGCGTAATTTTGTCGCCAGGAGTCTCGATCATCGCCCGCGCCACGGGCGAGCGAGTTCCGGTCTTGGATGGATACATGAAAGGCCAGCGTGGTCTTGAACGACCGCGTGGCCGATGAGAGCAGCGCTGTCAGCCGGTATGCGTCCTCTTCGATTTTGGCCCCCTGCGGGGCCGTGAGAGAATTTCGCGGACACTTTGAGCGACCCGGCTACGACAGGATCGAGAAGGCGAAGAAGCCAGTACGACCTACAAAGGGAGTAGCCAAAGTGGGAGAAGAGAAAAAGTCCGAGGCAGGGGCCACGGGCCGGGCCTCGAGCGGCCGCGGGCCGAGCAACCGGGAGTGGTGGCCGAAGGGCCTCGATCTCGACATGCTGCATCAGCATTCCTCGAAGTCCAATCCGATGGGTGAGGGTTTCGATTATCGCAAGGAGTTCCTGAGTCTCGATTATGCGGGCCTCAAGAAGGACCTCGCCGAACTCATGACGAAATCGCAGGAGTGGTGGCCGGCCGACTTCGGCAACTACGGCCCCCTCTTCATCCGCATGGCCTGGCATTCGGCCGGGACCTACCGTTCGGGCGACGGACGAGGGGGCGGCGGCAGGGGAAGCCAGCGCTTCGCGCCCCTCAACAGCTGGCCGGACAACGTCAATCTCGACAAGGCACGCCGTCTCCTCTGGCCGATCAAGCAGAAGTACGGCCGCAAGATATCCTGGGCAGACCTCATGATCCTCGCGGGCAACGTGGCCCTCGAGACGATGGGCTTCAAGACCTTCGGTTTCGGCGGAGGGCGCGAGGACATCTGGGAGCCCGAAAAGGACCTGTACTGGGGCTCGGAGGCGGAGTGGCTCGGCGACAGGCGCCATACCGGGGAGCGGAATCTCGAAAATCCCCTGGCGGCCGTCCAGATGGGGCTCATCTACGTCAATCCGGAGGGACCCAACGGCAATCCCGATCCCCTCCTCGCGGCCAGGGACATCCGCGAGACCTTCGCCCGAATGGCGATGAACGACGAGGAGACCGTCGCCCTCATCGTCGGCGGCCATTCCTTCGGCAAGACCCACGGAGCCGGCGCGCCGGGGCATGTCGGGCCCGAACCCGAGGCCGCCCCCATCGAGGAGCAGGGTCTGGGCTGGAAGAGCTCGTTCCGGAGCGGAAGGGGCGACGACACGATCGGCGGCGGCCCCGAGGTCACCTGGACGACGAGCCCGACCAAGTGGAGCGGCAACTTCCTCGAGAATCTCTTCGGCTACGAGTGGGAGCTCAGCACGAGCCCCGCCGGCGCCAAGCAATGGAAACCCAAGGGCGGGGCGGGAGCGGGGACTGTGCCCAAGGCACACGACCCCTCGAAGCGGGTCGAGCCGGGGATGCTTACCACCGACCTCGCGCTTCGTTTCGATCCTATTTATGAGAAGATCAGCAGGCGCTTCCTGGAGCATCCCGATGAGTTGGCGGAGGCCTTCGCCAAAGCCTGGTTCAAACTCACCCACCGCGACATGGGCCCCAGAGTGCGTTACCTCGGGCCCGAGGTGCCGAAGGAAGAACTCCTCTGGCAGGACCCCCTTCCCGCGGTGGACCACAAGTTGATAGAAGCTGACGACATCGCTGGCCTCAAGGCCAGGGTCCTAGCCTCGGGACTCGGCGTCGCCCAACTCGTGGCGACGGCCTGGGCCGCGGCCTCGAGCTTTCGCGGCTCGGACAGGCGCGGAGGTGCCAACGGCGGCAGGATTCGCCTAGCGCCCCAGAAGGACTGGGAAGCGAACGAGCCGGCGAAACTCCAGAGGGTCCTCGGGATACTCGAAGGCATCAAGTCGACCTTCAACGCCTCGGCCTCGGCCGGCACGAAGATTTCCTTCGCCGACCTCGTCGTCCTCGCCGGCTGCGCAGGCGTCGAGGAGGGGGCGCGCAGGGCCGGCTACACCATAGTCGTGCCCTTCGCGCCGGGCCGCAGCGACGCCACGCAGGAGCAGACCGATCCGGTCTCCTTCGCCTTCCTCGAACCCAGGGCCGACGGCTTCAGGAACTACCAGAAGGCGCGCTATGCGATCCCGGCCGAGGAACTCCTCGTGGACAGGGCCCAGCTCCTCAGCCTCAGCGCGCCGGAGATGACCGTCCTCATAGGCGGCCTCCGCGTCCTCGGCGCCAATTACGGCGACAGCGAATACGGGGTCTTCACGGAGCGCCCTGGTATCCTCTCCACCGACTTCTTCGTGAACCTCCTCGACATGGACACGGAGTGGAAGGCGATCGATGAGGAACAGGGTCTCTTCGAGGGCAGATCGCGCTCCACCGGGGAGAAACGATGGACGGCCACCCGCGTCGACCTCGTCTTCGGGTCGAACTCCCAGCTTCGGGCCCTGGCCGAGGTCTACGCCTCGGCCGATTCGGACGAGAAATTCCTCCGCGACTTCGTGTCGGCATGGGACAAGGTAATGCGTCTCGACCGCTTCGACCTGCGTTGAAAAACAGGGAGCCGAGGGAAAGCAATGTTCCGATTAAGGAGCATTCCTCGGCCTCCCCTCGTCGATGGAGCTGGCGAAGGGGGCTGTCCCGCTGACGGTGGTCGACATCGAGGAATGGAGACTCACGAATGTGCCTTGGCTATCGTGGCCAGATGCAAGAAAAGCGTCAGCGGGTACTCGGCGAAAGCCTCGAAACCATACTTCTGATAGAAGCCCTTCGCCTTCTCGTCGATAGCGTCCACAATCACTACGTAGAGCCCAACCTTCGTCGAAACCACCAGAGCTTTCTCCAAGGCCTGGCTGAGGAGCCATGCACCCACGCCCTGCCCTTGGAACTTGGTATCAACTGCGAGCTTCGCGATACGGAATGCGGGAACAGGATAGCGTGGGAGCTTCGCACGAAGGGCTCCCGGCAATGACCGAGCCTCGACCTGGGCGCTTGAAAGTGTCACATAGCCAACGACGCCCGCCTTCTCGTCCACGGCCACGAAGGTCTTGCCGATCGATAGGCGGTCGTTCTTCAAGGCGTAAAGCCGGAAGTAGTCGTTCAACTCGGGGTAGCCACAGTCGAAGGAGGCCTTCTGAAGAGTCTTCGAAACAGGGACAAGGGAAAGCTTCACGCCCCCCGTCTCCGCCCCTCGGCGAAGAGCTTCCGCAACGCGGCATTCGGCTCGGGCGGGACCGCGAGGGCGGCAAAGAAAGTATCGCGATCGGTGTCCCGCAGAGTGATGGTCTCGATGGCGCGAAGCTCCGCCTTGGCCTTCTCCAGGGCAGAATCCAGGAGGTACGCGGATATGGAGATATGGCGAAGCTGGGCCGCACGCTCGATCACGGCCTTGGCCTCGGCGTCCGTCCTGATATCGATGCGCTCGTCTCGAATGGTCGCTGGCTTCGGCATATCATCCTCCGGGCGCCAAG
>DATKVC010000002.1:0-128999 GCA_035530275.1 Rectinemataceae bacterium
TGCGCCTTTTGTTGAGACCCCCTCTCCGGGCGTCGCCCCGATCGAAACCGCTCCCTCGATCTCCGCGGAGTTGCCCGCGGATTTGGATCTACTTCAAAAAGCTGATGAGCAAAGAAGAGTCGCCAAGGCCCTCGAGTCGGAGAATTTGGCTGTCGAAGGAAAGACGAGCGCTTCGAAGGCGACTCCTTCTCCAACAACCGAAAAGGTCGAAACGGAGCTGAGTTCATCGCAATTACCAGCTTTGCCCGCAGAGCCCATCGTCGCGGAAAAGCCTGGAGAGAGAATTCTGTCTTCAGCACAGACGGAGCAGGTGCAAGTTCCCATACCGGAGATTGCGTTGGCTCCTGAAGCTGGATCGGCGCCGGAACCGGAGGTTGCGAAAGCCCCGACGTCGACGCCGGAGATTGCGCCGGTAGTGGAGCCGGTAGTGGAGCCGGCGATGGAGCCGGCAGTGGAGCCGGCAGTGGAGCCGGCAGATGTGCCCGCGCCAGAGCCACTGCCCGAGGCTTCGCTGAGGCAGGCGCCTGCGAATGTGGCGGCTCAAGTTCCGGCCCCGGCAATCCTTCCGGCACTAGCCTTCGCTGAGACATCAGAGCCTGATCCTATGCCGACAAGGGAGGCTGCACCTCAGCCATCTCTTGAAACCGCACCGATGGCTGACCTTGAACCCGAAGATGAACCCCAGATCGCGCGAGGGCAAGCGTCCGAGGCTTCGCAGGTATCGGCGCCGGAGATAGTGCAGGCGCTAGCTTCAGATTCTCCACCCGCATCGGCGACGGCTGAGGCGCAAGCTGCGGCAAGTCAGGAAAGCTCCACGACTGTCCAGACTCAATCCGAAGTGTCTCCGATGCCCGAGGCACCGGTCGCTTCGGAGATCGCTTCGGATCTTCGAAGCGCCCTCATAATCGTGGGCCAGTGGACGATAGAAGGCGGACACGCGCGGCAGACCGACGGGGAAGCCTTTTTCGCGAAGCTCGCGATACCCGCGGTTCAAGCTCTCCAGCCTATCACCTATTCCTTCACTGCGAAGTCAGAGGCCAGGGGACGCGGCTGGGTCGGCCTAGGCGCCACGCTTTTCGCCCCGCGATCGGGTCTCATCAAGGGCTACGGTTCAGGCAATTCCCTGTTGATTTGGCTAACGCGGGATCCTGTCCATTTTGCGGAAAACATGACACGGCTCCAAGTCTACCGCTCGGTCAACAGTTGGAAGATGGTCCTAATTGGTGAAACACCGGTGTCTGAATCCATATTCGATGCCAATCGCTTCGATATCGCCGTTGAACCATCAGGGGGAACGATATCCGTTTCGCTCAATGGCTCGGAGCGTCTCGCGATGAAGGGCATCACCGGGCTCGAGGCGGGAGCCTTCGTCATTCTCCGGTCGCTCGACGGGGCTGATTTTGGCGATTTTCGGGCGGAGAGCAATAGATGATACGACGGGAAGGGAATCAGACGAGGCGGGAAAAATGGGGGGAGACATGTCGGAGAGGGAAGTGACTCAAGGGCCGATGAGCCTGGTTCGGTTGCTCGCAGTCGGCGCCCTGATCGGCGCCTTAACCCTTTCCTGTCATAACATGCTAACTGGTACCGACGTAACGACCAAGGTTGGCGCCGATGTCGCCGCCGCGAACGCGGAAGTGATCACGATCACTGTCCGGACCGATTCCCTCAATCCAGGGGGAACACCCTCGCTTACCGGACAGGTCTCGGAAAAAGTCGGTGTTTCATTTTCTCTCAGCTCGACCGTGCTCTCCGCCTACGCGTTCAAGAACTGGACCTGCACCGGCTCGGGCTCGGTGACTTTTTCCGATCCCTCCTCCTCGACCACGACGGCGACGATCACCAAGGGATCGTCTGATATCGTCATCCAAGCGAACTACTATGTCAGGCCGATCTTGAAGATCAAGCCGATAGACGGCATCGACAACATGAACCGAAATGTTCCCATCGTGCTCTCGTTCACGAATCCCATGGATCCGGACACTGTAAGGCTCTCCGATATCAAGGTCGAGGAGCAAAGCCCCCTGAATAACTCGCCTTGGGTTGACAAGACTACGGACTATTTCACCGGGATCGACGTCAGCACCGACAAGCAGCAATTCACCCTTCATTACGCCGTCGGTGCCGTGCTCGGGCCTTATTTCAATTATCGCATCACAGTCCAGCCGGCGATGAAGGACCTCAACGGCGTCTCGATGGTGGACAAGGTCGTAAGCGATTTTGCGACGGGAAGCAGCACGGACGATCAACCGCCGGTAATACAGAGCGTGTATGTATCGCGTAATGTGGTGGTTGCCGAAACGAGCGTCACCACCAACGCTGCGTCAGTGTACCTGAAAGTCGACGCCATCGACAACACGGGATTGGTGCCGACCTTGACAATCAGCGAGTACATGGGCGATTCCGCCGTCGGAATTCCAATAAGGAGCGACATTGTCCCGAATACGGCCGATGCCTTCCGGTGGACTTTGAAGACGGATCAGGGAGATGGTCTTCGCACGATCACGGTCCAGGGCACCGATCCTTCGAAGAACACGACGACTCTCGACAAGGCCGGAATTGTCAAGGTGGTCTATGATACGACCAAGCCGAGCGAGCTTGCAATGGAAATTCCTGCGAGCGTGAAGGCTCCTAGCCAATCCGTATCCGTTTCAGCGATCGATGATCTTGCCGGCATCGCCACCTATGCGCTCAGCGGTGACATCATCGCCGATGCAAGCGGTTCGGCTTCTCCACTTCTCTTCACCCTCAAGCCGGGGGATGGGACAAAGAATTTGACCCTGACGGTGACAGACAACGCCGGCAATATCTCCACCACGCAACGGTCGGTGTTCCTGGATACGACCCCTTCGACGGTGTCTGTTGGCGCGCCTTCGAGCAGCGGGAACATCGGCTACGCCCGGAACGGGAATAGCCTACTACTGCCATTTACGTTGTTCGAATCTGGATCCGGCATACAAGGGATGCCGGCGGTCACCATCGGGGGAAGGACGGCGATCGTTTCGGGAAGCTATCCTGATTATTCAGCGACTATCGCGATTTCCGCCAATGAAAGCTCGCTGGCTGAGGGCGTTCTCGCGTATACCATCGACTCGGTTGACAATGCCGGAAACGTGATGACGCAAAAGGTAGCTTCGACAGGGATAACATACGACAGGACGTTGCCGACTGTGACGGGCCAAGCGCTATCCTCAAGCAATGCCAGCCATACGTACGCGAAGAGCGGGGATATCGTGACGCTGAGCTTTACGCCGAATGACGCTAACTTGGCCCCAACGGCGAGCGTTGAGATGAAGGACTCCAGCGGAACGACGGTCTTCATGACGAATACCTCTGTGGCCGTGATGACCGGGACGGCCAATTCCATGGTTAATTTCACGACACCGACGGGGAATGACGGAATCGTTAAGTACTCGATCACGGTGACCGATCTCGCGGGGAACAGCGCAACAGTGTCGAGCGGGGCGACGAGCGAGGTGACGGTCGACAACACATTGCCGACGGTGACGAGCCTGGGCATGACGTCGAGCAATGTGAACCATGCTTACGCGAAGAGCGGGGACATCGTGACGCTCGGCTTCACGCCGAACGATGCGCACCTGGCTTCGACGGCGAGCGTCGCAATGATGGACGTCGCTGGAACAACAGCCTTCGTCACAAACGCCTCTGTGGCGGTGACGAGCGGGACGGCCAATTCCATGGTCAATTTCACGACGCCGACGGGGAATGACGGAACCGTTAAGTACTCGATCACGGTGACCGACCTCGCGGGGAACAGCGCAACAGTGACGAGCGGGGCGGCGAGCGAGGTGACGGTGGACAACATCGCACCGACAGTGACGAGCCTGGGCATTATGTCGAGTAACGCAAATCACGCTTATGCGAAGAGCGGAGATATTGTGACGCTCGGCTTCACGCCGAACGACGCGCATTTGGCCTCGACCGCGAGTGTCGCGATCATGGACTCAGCCGGAACTACGAGCTTTGCAGCGAATGGCTCGGTGGCAGTGACGAGTGGAATGGCCAATTCGACGGTGAGTTTCGCGACACCGGCAGGGAATGACGGGATCGTGAAGTACTCGATTATCGTATTCGATCTCGCGGGGAACAGCACGACGGCAATGAGCGGGGCGACGAGCGAGGTGACTGTGGACAACACCTTGCCTACGATAACAGGCCTGGGCCTGACGTCGAGCAACGCGAACCAGGCTTACGCGAAGAGCGGGGACATTGTGACGCTCGGTTTCACGCCGAACGACGCGCATTTAGCCTCGACGGCGAGTGTAGCAATGATGGACGCTGCCGGGACAAAAGCATTCGTCACAAATTCTTCGGTGGCGGTGACGAGCGGGATGGCCAATTCGACAGTGAGTTTCGCGACGCCGGCAGGGAATGACGGTTTCGTGAAGTACTCGATCACGGTGATCGATCTCGCGGGTAATAGCGCGACGGTGACGAGCGGGGCGGCGACCGACGTAAGGATCGACAATACCCTACCCATGGTTCTGATTGGATCCCCAAGCCGAAGCTATGCAAAGAACGGAACCGAGGCGACATATCAGATTACTTTGGCGGATGAAACGGCGCTTTCGTCGAAACACCTAACGAACTCGGACATCGTCTTGACGGGAAGCGCGGGGACAGCGACAAGCGGAGCGCCGATGGTGGCGGTGAGCGGTAGTGGGTCGAGCTACACGGTGACGGTGACTGCGGGGAGCGCCGAAGGCACGGTGGGGGTCACGGTGAAGGCCGGTGGCGCGACCGATGCGGCAAACAACGGCTCGCTCGAGGAAAGCTCGACGATGAGCTTCACGGTGGACAACACCAAGCCGACGGTGACGATCGGATCGCCAAGCGCCAGCTACGCGAAGAACGGGACTGGGGTGACTTATGTGGTCACCTTCTCCGATGAACTACAGCTTTCATCCAAGCCGCTGACAACCTCGGACCTCATGCTGACAGGAACGGCGGGGACGGCGACAAGCGGAGCGCCGACGCTGGAAGTGAGCGGGAGTGGGCCGAGCTACACCGTGACGGTGACTGCGGGGAGCGCCGAAGGCACGGTCGGGATCACGGCGAAAACTGGAGGTGCGACCGATGCGGCAAACAACGGCTCGCTCGAGAAGAGCTCGACGATAAGCTTCGAGGTGGACAACACGCTGCCGACGGTGACGATCGGATCGCCGAGCGCGAGCTACGCCAAGGAATCGGCCACGATTACGTATGAGGTTACCTTCGCGGACGAGACGCACCTGTCGAGCCATAGCCTCGTGAAGGCGGACATCACGCTGACAGGGACGGCGGGGACGGCGACGAGCGGAGCGCCGACGCTGGAAGTGAGCGGGAGTGGGCCGAGCTACACGGTGACAGTGACGGCGGGAACAGCCGAAGGCACGGTGGGGATCACGGTGGCTGCGGAGAAGGCGAGCGACGGTGCGGGAAACAAGTCGCCCGAGAAGAGCTCGACGACGAGCTTCACGGTGGACAATCATGCGCCGGACCTCATCTCCGATACGTCAATCACCGCGATTGCTAATTCCGACGGTACTATTTCATTGAGCTGGGATAATCCCTCGGATGGGGAGCTCGCGTTTACGTTGATCAGCTGGTCTTCGGGAACTGCGACTGTGACGAGTCCTACAGCAAGCTACAAGACGCCGGTGCTCGGCCAGTCGAGCTACAACTTTCTTTTCCGGTCGGTCGACCTTGCAGGGAACGAAAACTCGGGAGTGACCAAATCAGGCGTAACGACCGATCAGACCTCGGTTGCGATCGCCTTTAGCTCGATCCCATCGATTTCCTACAGTGCTCTCGACGGCAAGCTTACAATTACCTATTCGATATCTTCAGGGATCCCGGCTTCCCTGATTTACTGGACATCGGACACTTTGACGCCGGCGGCAACCACGACGATTCCGGATCCCAATTCGGGCATGACAATCGACCTGGCAACGCCACCGGCCATTTTTGCCTTCTGCCTCGCAGATTCCTCGGACAAGACGAGCATCTCCTACGCCTTCTCCTATGTTGATTCCAGCTATGGAGTCGGAAGCGCCAAGGCTCTCATCCCCGCCAAAGGGAACGTAAAGTACGTAATGCTACGCTCCGGCCGGGCTCAATTCACCTCTGCCTCTCCGGTGCCTGCACGGTACAGTCCTCCCGCTCTGTGGTACCAGGCTCCGAGTTATCCCCTGCCGCTGGCAGTGCCTTCCACCCTTGCCGCTTTCCAGCCGACACAGGCCTCGAGGGCCAAGCCAGCAGCTCCGAAGGTGTCGACTCGAATCATCACTACTGGGTCAACAGTTCTACTTCCTTCACACACGACCCAAACAACGGTCAAGTATCTTAAGCGGAACATCGACAATGCAGAAAACCAAACCATATCCTCAGTCGGTATGGACCAAGTCTTCTCAGGTCAGGCCACCGTCGCTCAAAGTGGTTTACCGGCTCAGGCTCCTCTCGCTCTGTCGATGGTCGCGGTCGAATTCCAGACCCAGATCCCGTCGCGTTTGGCCTCGGAATCCACGAAAGCTAACTCGCCTCAAGCGGTAGCGAGGCCGATCGCCGCGACTCCGATACCAGGCGGCGACAAGGACACCGTCAGATTGATGCTCCCCATTCTCGATCTCTATCTTCGTCAAGAAGATGGGAAGATCGACGGGGCAGAAGGGGCGAACGATGTCCCTTGATACTCTCCTGGCTATAACTTGCACCAGCGCCTCGCGATCGAATATGAGAAGGTCCGCGACCGGATTTTTATGGAGGTTTCCGATGAAACGTGTTGTTATGATTCTTGCCTTGGCGTTCGTCGCTCTGTCGATCGGCGCCGCTCCCCTCGTAGTTTCCTGGGCTGACGGCAAAGTCGACCTTCAGCAAGGTGCGAATTGGGTTGAAGTCAGTCTAGGCGACAAATTCGATTCTTCGGCGACGCTGCGTCTCGGCGAAGGCTCGTCGGTGGAGCTTTCGGGCAACGGAAGGCGTGTCTCCATTACGGCCGCGGGAACCTATAGCCTTGCCGTCCTTTTCAAGGATGGTGCCATGACCCAAAAGGTGAAGGCCGACGTCCTTCAGAAACTGGGCAAGTTGGTCGATCCAAACGTCTCCTCCACAGAGTCGGCGGTGGGGGGAGTTCGAGGCGCGGCGATCCAGCCGTCCACGGAGACTATTACCTGGGCTAGTGATGACGCGGATGTTCCGGGAATCATGGATGCGGGGCGAGCTCTCGTCCGAGTGGGGAAATACTCAGAAGCCGCCCTCAAATTCGACGAGGCTGCGCAGGCGGCCGCAGGCACCGACAAGGACGCAGCTCAATACGCTGAAGCCTGGGCCCTTGCCGCGGATGGAAGCCAGGCTCGAGCTGTTGCGCTACTGCGCGCGATGCCAGATTTCGGAATCTGGGCGGGGCCGCGGGCCCTCCTTCTCGCTCGTCTCGATATCGATACCGGAGCCATGGCCGAAGCGACTTCCCTTCTCGATTCCGGACTCGCCGCGAATCTCTTCGTCGGCGACGATTTGCCGCTCGCGAAGGCGATGCTCGATGAGGCAAGGTCCTCTCCTTGAGGGACTTTCCCTGCGCCAGCCTTCATCCCGTTAGGCTCCTGGAAGGGCGCGCACGATTTCCCCTCCCTTCACCACCACCGCGACCTGGTTCATCCCCACGTTGTAGGCCAAGTGCCGATACGAGGGGGCGTCGAGGATGAGGAGGTCGGCATTCTTGCCCGCCTCGATCGAGCCGACACTGTCGGCGAGGCCGAGTGCGGCGGCGCCTCCGAGGGTCATGGCGACAAGGGCTTCCTCGAGCGAGAGCCCGAGGTAGAGGACGGCGATCGAAAACATGAGCGGGATGGATTGGCTGTAGCATGAGCCGGGGTTTAAATCCGAGGCGAGAGAGAGGGCACAACCTGAGTCGATAGCCCCGCGCGCGTCGGCATAAGGCTCTCTGAGGCTGAATGCGGTGAGGGGAAGGTTGGTCGCCACCACGCCCGCCCTGGCCATCTTATCGAGATCGGCGGGATCGGCCTTGAGGAGGTGGTCGGCGCTCGTCGCGCCGAGTTCGGCCGCCAGGCCCGCGCCTCCGATGCGCTCGATTTCGTCGGCATGGAGCTTGAGGCCGAAGCCCATCGATGCGGCCGCCTCGAGGTATCGCCGCGAATCTTCGATCTCGAAGACTCCCTTTTCGCAGAATATGTCGCAGTAGCGCGCCAAGCCGCGCTCCTTCACCTCGGGCAGGACTTCGCCGATCACGAAATCGATGTAGGCCGAAGGCCTTCCCTGGAATTCGGGCGGAGTCGAGTGGGGGCCGAGGAAGGTGGGAACTATGTCGATCGCCTGTTCCTTTCCGAGGAGTCGCATCGCCTCGAGCTGGCGCAGCTCCGTGTCGCGATCGAGGCCGTAGCCGGACTTGCCTTCGACGGTTGTGACGCCGAGTTCGAGCATGCGCCGAAGCCGCCCCCGACCGATGGTCACGAGTTCCTCGAGACCTGCCGCCCGCGTGGAGCTCATGCTCGTGCGGATGCCGCCGCCCCGCCTGTGAATCTCCATATAGGGGAGGCCTCCGGCGCGCCAGAGGAACTCCTCGTCGCGGAAACCCGCGAAGATGAAGTGCGTGTGGCTGTCGACGAAGCCGGGCACGACGGCGCCGCCCTTGGCGTCGACCTTCGCGAGACCCTCGGCGCGGCGCGCGAGTCCGGGATCGGCGTGGAAGGCGGCCTCCGACCCTGCCCAGGCGATCTTGCCGTCGAGGATGAGGACGAGGGCGTCGCGGGTCACTTCGAGGCGGCCCATGGCTTCCTTGCCGCGGGGCGGCTCGAATCCGCGGGGGGTGGCGAGTTCGCCGATATTGGCGACGAGCATTCCGGCCTTCATGGAGACTCCTTCCGATGCGGAATTACAGCATAGATGGATGCGCGTCGGAAGGGCGCCCCCGTTTTGCCTCCCAGGCCTCCCCGCCGCAGGATAGAATTGACAAAATAGACCGATCGGTCTATTTTGTCGGCATGAACAAGGGTGAGCGCACGCATGAGCGGATCCTTCGGCAGGCAGCAGGCCTGTTCAATCGTTATGGATACGGATCGACGCCGCTCTCCGCGATCATGTCGGAGACCGGGTTGAAAAAAGGGGGCCTCTACGGCCACTTCCCGTCCAAGGAAGAGATGGCGATCGAGGCCTTTCGCTGCAACACGTCCATTATGGCCGATTTCCTGCGCTCGACAATCAAAGGTATCGACGACCCGGTGGAGCGGCTCAGGCGACTGTTCAACGCGAGCATTCCGATCGCCGCGGGTGAGGTCATTCCGGGCGGTTGCGCGATCATGAACGCGGCCGTCGAGGCCGACGACGCCATCCCTTCCCTTCGCGAAGAGGCGGCGAAGGCAGCCGAAAAGCTTCGGGCGATGTTTCGAGAGCCCATCGAGAGCGCGAAAAAAGAAGGACGTTTCGCCCCTGGCGTCGACCCCGAATCGCTTTCTTATGTCTTTCTGTCGGCACTCGAGGGCGGGATGATGCTTGCGAAGCTGCACGGCATCCCCGATCCACTCCTGGCTACTTTGCGGATGATGAACGGCATCGTCGACTCGATGCTGATCCACCCCACCACTTGAGGAGTGTAAAATGGCGAATACGTTTCGACGGGTAGCGGTAACGGGCATGGGCGTGATTCACGGGCTCGGCACCGATCCCGACGTCTTCTGGTCATCCGTCGCGGAAGGGAAATCGGGAATCGTCGCCATAGAAGGCGAGGAATTCTCCCGATTTCCAACCCGCATCGCCGCGGCCGTCACGAACTTTCCGGAAGAGCTGTATCTGGACAGAAAGGAATCGAAAAACTGGGACAGATATGCCCGTTTCGCCGTTTGGGCCTCCCTTCAGGCCTGGGAGCGCGCGAAAGGGGCGGAGCGGGGTCTCGATGGGGGAAGGATCGGAGTGTGGCTGGGGACGGGATTCGGTGGCGCCGAAACCCTGCTTCGCGCCCACGATTCGCTCGCCAGGGCTCAGGGATGGCGCAGCAGCCCCTTCACGATTCCGATGATGATCGGGAACATGGGCGCGGGACTGGTCTCAATGGCCCTGGGTGCCCGCGGCCCCTGCATCGCGCCGGTGAGCGCCTGCGCGACCGGCAATAACGCGATTGGCGAGGCCTTTCTCGCGATTCGGGACGGGCGCGTCGATATGGCCGTCGCGGGCGGGGCCGAGGCGCCAATATTGCCGGTGGCTTTTTCCGGCTTCAACAGCATGCGCGCTATGTCGACGAGAAATGAGGCTCCGGCAGCGGCTTGTGCGCCTTTCGATCGGGGAAGGGACGGCTTCGTCATGGGTGAAGGGGCGGGGGTCTTGGTCCTGGAAGACTGGGAGGGAGCCCAGCGTCGCGGCGCCGATATCCTCGCCGAAGTCGCCGGATATGGATCCACGGCCGATGCCTACCATCTGACCGCTCCCGATCCGGAAGGCAGGGGCGCCACCGCCGCCATGAGCCAGGCCGCGGCGATGGCCGGATGGACGGCCGAAAGCGTGGATTACATAAATGCCCATGGCACCGGCACCCCCGTCGGCGATGCGGCGGAAACGCGGGCCGTCAAGGCATTCGCCGCGGGTGCGGGGAGGGTTCCGCCCATCAGCTCTACCAAGGGCGCGACGGGCCATCTTTTCGGGGCGGCCGGCGGGATCGAGGCGATAGTAGCCATCCAGGCCATCCGGCACGGACTGATGCCGCCGACCCTCAATCTCGTCGATCCCGATCCGGAATGCGATCTCGACTATGTGCCCTTACTGGCTCGCGAGGCGGCCTTGCGACGCGTCCTGTCGAACGGATTCGGCTTCGGGGGGCATAACGCCGTGCTCGCCTTCGCGAAAGCCTAGTCGCAAAGGAGAATGACATGGAGGCCGATTCCTTCGATTCCTTCGACGCCCTCGTGGCGGACGCGGACTATGCCGGATTTTTCGACGACGCGGAGCTTAAGACAGGCTATCCGGGCCTGCGGCTGCCGCCGCCGAGCTGGGTGACTTCGGGCGCCAAGCTTCTCGCCTTTGAATCGGGGGCGAGAATAACGCTCGCCTTCCCCGTCCGGGAACACCAGACGAATCCCATCGGCACACTCCAGGGCGGCATTCTGTGCAGCTTTTTCGACGACGCATTCGGGTCCCTCGCCTTCGCCTCGCTTCGGAGACCCTGCGTCTCGATTTCGATGTCGGTGGATTTTATCAGGGCGACGAGCCCCGGGGATTGGGGAAGATCCGCGGCGTGACCTCCGCCGCGAGGGCCCTTCGCGCGACCGGGTCGCCGAGATCCCTGCCCGCGAGGGCGGAGAGGGTTTCGGGCGCCAGCCCAATGAAGGCCGCGAGGGCCAGAAGGAGGGCTGTCCCCAGGCCCGGATCGCCCCGAGCACGTCCCAGGCTCGTCGTAGCTTCCGGCCCGCCCGCCTGACCGGAGAGCGACGCGGGGCCGGGGGAATCCGTCTTCGCGTAGAGCTCCTCGAAGAGCTTCTTGAAAAAGGCCCCCGCCTCGCCCCTCAGCGAGGGATGCTCGACGATGATGGCCCTGATGATGGCCGGGTATTTATAGGCTCCCTCGATGAGATAGCTGACGGTCATTTCGAAGCCTTCGCCGCCGTCCTTGGCGGTGGCGGCGATCCTGTCGATGTCCTCCGAGACATGGGTCCAGGCCGAGCGGAGGGCGGCCTCCACGAGCCTCTCCTTTGTTCGGTAGTAGTAATTGACGGCGGCTGCGTTCAGACCGGCCTTCGCGGCGATCACGCGAACCGTCGCCCCTTCGAGACCCTGTTCAGCTATGCAATCGAGGGTCGCCACGAGTATCCGTCGCTCCGGCGTCATCTCCTGGGGATCATCGGATCTCTTGAATAGCTCTTCGATATCCATCCGCTCACTCTAATTCGCCATTTCTTCCTTGACAAGCGTGTTAAGCGTAAGTATAAAACAGATGTATGAAACTTATGTTTTACAGATGCAAACGGCTATACGGAGTAGCGACTGGAGGCGGAAATGGAAAGGGATGAAGGGGTAGGCGGCAAAGACAGGGCAGTATTCGTAACCGGTATTTCATCGGGTATAGGCAGGGCCATCGCCCTGGAATTGGCGGCCGAGGGCAGGCTGGTATTCGGCACGGTGCGCCGCGAAGAGGACCGTTCGGCCCTTCTCGAACTCGGCGGACCGAAGCTCATTCCGCTGGTCTACGATTTGAATGAAAGAAAGGAGCTGCCAGCCCTCCTGAAGACCGTGGAGGCCGAGCTCGAGAGGCGGGGGGAGAAGGGTCTTTTTGCCCTGATCAACAATGCCGGCGGTTCTATGGTCGGGCCGATCGAGCTGGCCGATGTCGATGAGCTGTCGCGGCAGTTCGACGCCCGTGTCGCGGGTTCGGTGGCCCTCGTCCAGGCTTTTCTTCCGTCGATTCGTCGGGCCGGCGGCAGGATCCTATGGATAGCGACGCCGGGCACGATGCCGACGCCCTGGGTGGCCGGCATTCACGCCGCAGATTTCGCCATTAATTGCGTCGCGCGAACACTCGCGCTCGAACTGGGCAGCGAGGGTCCTCCGGTGATCCTCATCCGCTGCGGCGGGGTGCGGACGCGGGCGGGGATGGCGACACGGAAGGAGCTCGAGGCCGCCCTCGAAAGGGTCGATCCGGAAAGGCGCCGGCGCTATGAGAGCCGCCTCGCCTCTTGGATCGCTTCAATGGAGGCGTTCGACGCCAAGCGGGTCGATGCCGAGGGCGTTGCGCGGCTCGTCGATAGGGTGCTCGGGACCCCTCGACCGAAGGCGCGCTATCGCATCGGCTACATGGCAGGCGCGGCGGCTTTTTTGGAATCCCTCCCCCAGGTTCTGACGGATCGCATCCTCATGGCGAGGTTCGCGAAATAGTCACGTGCCGCCGCTCCCGCTCCGCCTCCCGCGCCGTAGATCCTCAGCCCCTGAACAGAGGATCGAGGCCGATGGTGCCGACCAATCCCGCGCGGAAGGCGGGAGTCGCGACGCGGGCGAGCTCCGCCTTGGCCGCTGCCATGTTCTCGCGGACGCGGCCGACCGTCGGACCGGACTTGTTGCCCGGCTCGCCGAGAAAGGCCTCCTGCCAGGCGATGGCGGAGGCGAGGTAGACTTTTTCCCTCTCGACATAGGAGTCGAGTCGCGCTTTATACCAGTCGGAGGCGAGGACGTAGTCGCGGGTGAAGAGGCGCCGTATCTCCGGATCGTCGACGCCACGGCCCTCGAAGCTTCCCTCGGCCATGATATGGAGGAGGGCGCGGAGGGGAGGTATGGCTCCGCGATCGGCCGACCCGTCCTGGATGTAGTCGCGCGCGGCCTTGGCCTGGGCCTGGGCGATGTTCTCGACCCCGTCGACGAAATCGGCCATGGACTGGAGCTCGGGGCGCAAGAGCTCCTCGGAAAAGACCGAGGTGGGCGTGTCGAAGATGCGGCCGAGATAGGTGCTCGCGAAAAGGGTGGTGATGCGATAGCCGAGTCGGCTCGCGGGAATTCTCCTCCCCTCGTAATCGAAGTCCTCCATCTTTTCGAGGTAGCCCGCGCGGAGCATCGCCGTCGGGTTCCGCTCCTCGGGCTCGAGGCGGGACCAAAGCTCGGGCATGAGGAGGGAGATGTCGTGGTCGACCTTGAAGTCGCGGCCGATATAGCCGGCCGCCGTGCTGAAGCCGTCGTAGCCGGTGAGGATGAAGGAAAGCAAGGCATTGTTAAGATCGGTCGTCGGGACGAGGGCGTTGAAGGGCCCCTTCGTGAGGGCGCCCTCGCTGCCCGCGCCCGTGGTCGAGGGGCTCTTGCCGGTGAGGGAGCAGATGAAATCCATGAAGAGCTCGGGCAGCTCCTGCCAATGGATGGGGCCGTAAACCGCCAGGGGGCGGATCCCCGGTTCGGCGGGATTGTTGCGCCTTCCCGGCAGGACGGAGCAGACCGGATCGAGGAGGGCCCTGCCGGCCGGCACGCCGCGGGAGAGCCGCGTGCCGATCTCGGCGAGGCGGTTGCCCCGCTCGTCGAGGAGGGAGGGGTCGAGCTGGAGGTAGCGGGGATTCTTCGTGGGCTTGCCGTCGACGATGCGGAGCTTGTCGCTTGCGACAAACCACTGGCAGTCGGGATCGGCCGCCGCTGATTCGATGAAATTGCGCATTGCCGGCGTGTATTCGGAGAAGCTCACACTCTTTTCGACCATGCGCCGGGCCTTTTGCCGCGATAGGGGATCGAAGTTCGAGATGAAATTGTCCGAACGGGCGAGGTCCTCCTCGGCCTTCTTGTCGTAGCCGCGGATGACGGCGTCGTCAGGGCGCTGGAAGAATCGAGCCTCGCAGTTGCGGATGAACTTCAGCGAAAGTTCCGGATTGACCCACCAGGGCAGCTCCTGAAGGCCCCGCGCCGGCACGACGACGCTCGCGCTGATGTCGTCCTCGCGCTGGAGCTTCACCGCCGGCATGAAGTCCTGCCGGAGCTTGAAGTTCCGCTGCTTGCCCGAGGCGTCCCTGCCGACGCGGAGATAGGAGCCCTGGACGACGCGGCCCTCGAACTTGATGATGTTGCCGGGGGCGCCGTTCACCGCGTCGACGGTGAAGTGCGAGGTCCAGTCCTCGCCCCACTCGCGACGCCAGAAGCGCTTAATTAGAAAGACCATCGCCTTGATGCGCTCGGGGATGGAGCGGAGCCAGGCGTTGTGCGAGTCCGTGTAGAGCTGCGAGGGCGAAAGAAGCTTGATCACCGAGCCGAGGGAGCGCTCGGGGGAGAGGATGGGGCGGCGATCGGGATGGCGGCCGGCGGAGTCGCGGAAACGGTGGCTGTAGTCCCCTTCGATGATGGACCTAACTAAAGCCATGTCGGCCTCGAAGTCGCCGGTGATGAGGGGGTAGTAGGAGATCGCGTCGGCGATGGACTTCGAGATTTCGGACTTCCCGCCGCCTGACACCGTGCAGGGCTTGTGGCAGAAGAGGCCCTCCGCGCCCTTGCCGACGAGGCGCCAGGCCCCCGAACCGGGATGGCGGTCCATCCGCACCTGGTAGCCGGAGGGGTGGACGTAGACCTCGCCGGGAATCACGGGGATGCTCTTGGGCGCGCCCTCGAGGGTCCAGCGCGCGCGCTGATCGTCGAGGGAAATCACCGCGTCCTCGGGCAGGTAGACGATGTCCGGGAAGCGGCGATCCACACCGTAGCCGAGGGACTTCCAATCGATCTCGTCGTCCATGATCTCGCGGACGCGGGCGAGGCTGTGGCCCTTGGCGCGGAGATCGCGGGCGGGCACGTAGCGCGTACCGAGACTGTAGGCGGGGAAGACGAGGGCGCCGCCGGCGTGTTCCTCCTCGGCGAGACCGAGGAGGTTGGCCGAGTAGGATATCTGCGTCTTCACTTCCTTCTTGGCGTAGCCGAAGTAGTTGTCGGCGATGATCGAGACCACGACGCCTCGCTCGTCGCGGGCGGTCAGCTTGAAGGGCTTGCCGCCGTTGTAGAGCTCGCTCTCGTCCTTCCAGGCCATGCCGTCACGGCGCTCCCGCTCGGTGGCGTCCTCCCAACGAGGAAGACCCAATTCCTTCTTTTTCGCGCCGACGAGATGGGTGGCGAGGATGATGCAGCCCGTGTGGCCGGTCCATGCGAGGGGCGCGAGGGCTGCGTCGTTGTTGGGTACCCAGGGATCGCCCGCGTTGCCGAAGATACTTTCGATGAAATCGAGGCTCGCGGCGAGGGAGCCCGGCGCGAAGAGCCGGAGTTCCATCGAGCGCTCGACCGAATGTCCGGGCACGGCCGGGCAGACCGGCGGCCTGATGAGGAGGGAGAGGAAACATCGCGCCTTCTCCGGGCTCGTCGCGGTGAAGGGGAGGGCGAGGAGCTCCTCCGGCGGCGAAAGGGCCAAGGCGAGAAGCCGCGCGTAGGCGAGCTTCGGCACGGCCTTCTTGTCGGGGGGCACGGGGAGCCCGCCCATGGCCACATGGAAGACGCCCTCGGTGGTGCGCCTGTCGTTCGTCGGGTTGTGGAGGACCCCGTTCTTGATCCGCCAGGACGAGAGGGTCGGCGAGGCATGGCGATGGGCGTCGGGCGGCATCGAAAGTTCGCGGCCCATCCCGTAGCGGTCGAGGATGAAGCTGTTCGAGGGAAGACGGGGAATGTTCTCCGCACCGAGCTCTTCGAGATAGGAGTCGAGAAAGGCCTGGATGCGCCTGTCAGCCGGCGGAAGCCGATCACCGAGGAGGCGGTTTTTCTCGTGGAGATTCTCGAGGGTATCGGAGGCGAGCTCGACGAAGGACATGCCCTCTCGCGAATAGAGGGGAAGTCCGAGGCTGGCTAGCTTGATGTTGATGTAAGAAATCAGTCGCTCGTGTCCATCGGCCGAGGATCGATCGAGGGTCAGTCCGAAATCGCGTTTGACGGGCATGGAGGCTCCTTGATCGCGGGGCAGGGGGGGACCCGACGACTCTCCATATCGTAACGGAGAGCCCTAATCAAGGTCGAGGGGGTGTGTGACAAAAACTAACAAAATGTCACAGTGGAATGGGAAATGCCGGCCCGCCAGACCAGCGAGGCAAGGTGGCTGGGGTATTTCGGGTCGGCCCGGCGAGTCTCCGCGCTTTCGAGAACACGAAGGCGCTCTTGCCTAATTGGCGACTGTATTTCGACCGAATACTGTACAATGGCCCGTTCTGCCTCCCGCAGCGAAGGAGCTTCCTCTCCATGTCCATCGAATCGAAGCGCGAGAATTTCGCGCTAATCCGAGAAATCAGGAAACACACGGCATTCGCGGTCTTCGGTATCATCGCCCTCTTCCTTTTTTCGAGCGAACTGCTGGACTCCATCTTCAACAACTCCCTCGACGCCCGCGGCTTCGGCCTCGGGGCGAGGATCCTCTTTTCCTTCAAGCCCGTCGTGATCGCCCTTTACGGCGTGCTCTGCGTGACCCTCTACGCGACGATCATGTGGTATCTCCGTCCCCTCCTCCGCTACCTCGCGAACGGTCAGGATCACCAGAGGGCCCGCGTCGCGGCCGTCAACGTGCCCTGGGTCATCATCATATTCCAGCTCGCCGGTTGGACGATCGGAACGCTGCTCTATTACTCCCTCGAGCAGTGGCGGGCCGAAAGCGGCATTCCCTTCTGGATAGGGTTGCTCCTCAAGCTCGGTACGGGGCTCCCCGCCGGCGTCTACCTGTCCATAGTCTTCAACCTCATCCTGATTCCCACCAAGCGGCGTCTCGGCATCGTCGAGATGCACCGCAACGAAAACGATCTCTTCTCCCGATGGCGGGACCTCATCGCCGTGGCCGCGGCGGCCGTTTTCATGACGGTCAATTACAGCTACATCATCTACTATTTCTCGAAGGCCTCGGTGCGGCTCACCTTCGCCGATTTCTACGGACCCCTCGTCGTCATCGGCTTCGTGTTCACAGGCGTTTCCGTGGGCCTGATCGTCGCCTCGAAGGCCGAGTACCGCGTCCAGATCGAGTCGATCCAGTCTGTCCTTCGCGAGATGGCCGCCGGCAGGGCGGGCTCGGGCCAACGCATCCAGATTCTCAACTTCAACGAGCTCGGGCAGACGGCGTCATACGTCAACGTCATCCTCGACGACTTCGCCAACATGCTCGCGCGCATCAGCGATACTTCGAACCGCCTCGCCGAGTCGTCCCAGCGGCTCTCGGTGACCGGTCAGGAGAATGCCGCGCACAGCAACCAGCAGGCGGCGAGCACGGCCGAGATCGTCTCGACCATGGAAAACCTCGACAGGCTTTCGTCGGACATCGGCCGGCAGGTGAAGCAGGTCGAGGATCAGTCGGTGCGCATGAAAGAGGGCGTGTACGACGGCTCCACGATCACCAAGGAGAACATCGCGAAGATGCAGGAGCTGAGCTCCTCGTATTCCGGGACCATAGACGCCATGAACAGTCTCGGCGCGCAGATCGTCGGCATCTGGGAGATCGTGAAGATCATCACGGGCATCGCGGGACAGATCAAGATCATCGCCTTCAACGCCGCGCTCGAAGCCTCTTCGGCGGGCGAGGCGGGGAGGAATTTCGAGATCGTCGCGGGCGAGATCAGAAGGCTCGCCGACAGCACGGTCTCGTCGACCAACGAGATCCGCGCCAAGATCGGGGATATCCAGCGCGCCTCGGATGCGGTGGTCGTCTCCTCCGAGTCGGACACGCTCAAGATACAGGACGCCCGCGAGATGTCGCTCAGGCTCGAGAAGGTCTTCGAGACCATCCTGGATTCCTCCGAGACCTCCTCGGAATCGGCGATGATGGTGAGGACGGCGGTGGAACAGCAGATCGGCGCCTTCGAGCAGGTGCTCGCCACGCTGCGCCAGATCGCCGAGGGGATTCGGGCTTTTGCCGGGTCGATAGAGGAGACGAGCGTCACGACCGACGCCCTGCGCGGGCTCGTGGAGGATCTCAACTCCATCGTGGAGCGCGCGGGCGAGAGGGAGGCGAAATGACGAAGCTCCGACGCGTGATCGAGGTCGATCCGGACAAGTGCGTCAACTGCCACGCTTGCATCGCCGCTTGCCCCGTCAAGTACTGCAACGACGGCACGGGCAGCCACGTGGAGGTCAACCCCGACCTCTGCATCGCCTGCGGATCCTGCATCGCCGCCTGCACCCACGGGGCCCGCAGGGGGCTGGACGATTTCGATCGCTGGATGGCCGCGGTCCGTTCCGGAGAGCGGATGATCGCGATTTCGGCGCCCTCGATAGCGGCCAACTTCCCCGGCAAGTACCTCCGCGTGCATGGCTGGCTCCGGAGCCTCGGGGTGAGGGATTTCTTCGACGTGAGCTTCGGCGCCGAGCTCACGATCAAGTCTTACGCCGACCACATCCATCGCGCCGAACCGGCGACGGTCATCGCCCAGCCCTGCGCGGCCGTGGTCACCTACATCGAGCTGTACCAGCCCGAACTCCTGCCATATCTGGCTCCCGCCGACAGCCCGATGCTCCACCTCATCAAGATGATCCGCGAGTATTTCCCGGTCTACAACGGCTACAGGATCCTCGTCCTCTCCCCCTGTTACGCGAAGCGAAGGGAATTCGACGAGACCGGCCTGGGGGACTACAACGTGACCTTCAAGTCCCTCGCCGAGCATATCGCAGCCGAAGGCATTGACCTCGACGCCTATCCGGAGGTCGACTTCGTCGGTGATCGGGCAGAGCGTGCCGTCCTCTTCTCCTCCCCCGGCGGGCTCCAGAGGACCCTGGCGCGGGACAACCCCTCCGTGGCGGCCCGCGGGAGGAAGATCGAGGGCCCCGAAATCCTCTACGACTATCTCCGGAAGCTCCCCTCCATGATCAACCTCGGTTACGCGCCCCTCCTCGTGGACTGCCTGAATTGCGACATGGGATGCAATGGAGGGCCCGGCACCTTGAACCGCGACAAATCCCGGGACGAGGTGGAGACCCTCGTCGAGCGTCGGGGAGAGACCGCGCGCGCGGCGTACCGGAGCCGCGGCCTCGCCTCCTCCGAGAAGACAGCCAAGAGAAGGCTGGCGGGGATCCTCGCGAAATACTGGAAGCCGGGGCTCTACTCGCGAAGTTACCGAGACCTCTCGGGCAACGGCGGCCTCAGGAGACCGAGCGAGGCGGAGTTCGCGCGGATCTACCGGAGCATGCACAAGCGAGAGGAAAAGGACTTCCTCAACTGCGGCGCCTGCGGCTACCACAACTGCGAGTCCATGGCGATCGCCATCCACAACAACCTCAATAAAGCGAGCAATTGCTTCCATTATGAGCGCGCGAGCCGCCTCGAGATGACCGTCATGCTCTTTGCCAGCATCAGGGAGTCGGCCGAAAGGCTCTCGGCCGCCCTCCTCAGGCTGACGACGCAGGAAGCCGGCGACGGGGACGGCGAGGTCGTTTCGATGCACGACATAGCCCTCATCAGCAGCGAGACCAGGCAGGCCATCGAGACGGGCATGGGATACATCGATTCCACCATCTCGACGATCGAGGGCATCCGCTCGTCCAACGACCTCACGGCCGAGCACATGGCGAGCCTCATCGAGCAGATCGACAGCGTTTCCGAGATACTCGGTATCATCTCCGGCATCGCCGACCAGACCAAGATCATCGCCTTTAACGCCGAACTCGAGGCTTCCGCGGCCGGAAATACGGGCAGGAGCTTCGAGATCGTCGCGGCCGAGATCCGGAGGCTCGCGAACAGCACGGTCGCCGCGACGGCCAGGATCAAGCAAAAGATCGAGGGCATCCAGGCATCCGCGCTCAGTCTCCGCAGTTATTCCCGCCGCGAGAGCGAAAGCGTCCGGGCGGGGGTGGAATTGACCGACAAGCTTCGCGACGTGTTCACCCATCTCGCCGAGTATTCGTCCGAGTCGGACAGGAAGATCGGGAGCTCGGTCAAGTCCCAGGTGGAGACCTTCAATCGCACACTCGGGGAGCTCGACAGGATCATCGGCGAGCTCGACCAGTACGGCGCGAGATAGGGGAGGGGCGATGCTACCCAACGATGATGAAGCGAGCCCGGCGGCTCCCCTGTCCCGGGCCGCCGCGGTTCCGCGGTCCCGGGATCGAAGGAAGATGGTCGATGTCCTGCCCCGCGCGACGGCGGCGATCCTCGCGATCGTCGCGGTCGCGACGCTGGTCGCCTTCGCGGCGCTCTCGCGGAACTGGATCGATCGCCGGGCCGGGGAGGAGGCGGAGGAGGCGCTGAGCGCCGCCCACGCCGCATTCCAGGAGCGGATCGCCGATACGGTCTCGGCCTATCTCGGCGCGAGGGCCGAGGCGGTGATGGACTTCGCAACCCGGCCCGACCTTGGTCCGCGCGGCCAGACGGTCGGAGCCCGCCTCGCGTCCTCCTCGCGGCGACTTTCCGCGGACAGCGCATTCGCTCGCGAGGTGGGCGAAACTTTCGCCCTCCTCGACGGGCACGGCCGATGGGTCGTCGCTCCGCAAGCGAAGGCGAAGGAAGGAGGCGACGCCGAATTCGCCCGACGCGTCCTCGCCGCCGGACGGGGCTATCTGGAATTCCCCTCGGAAGCCCGGGGAGGCCTGCTCGAATCGGCGTGGATCGAACAGTACGCACCCGGCGATCTTTATGTCGTCGTCCTGGCCGACCGGGAGCCTCTCTTCCTTCACCTCGCCGCCGCGTACTCCGGGGCATCCACGGTCGCATCGACGAAAGGCGGCGGAGACTCCTTCCTCGTCGACTCCGACAGAAGACTCGTTTGGGGGAAGGATCGATTCTCCCTGGCCGGACTGGCGACCTCCGCCTCGAGAAGGGTGGAGAAGAACGGAAGGGCCTTCCTCCTCGAGACAGCGCCCTTGGGAAACGGCCCCTGGATCATCGTGTCGGCGACCGCTCTCGAGCCCTATCTCCGCCTCTCCGCGGCCCTCACGGTAGCCGCGGCTCTCGCCCTCCTACTCCTGGGCATCGGAGCCCTCGTCGCCCAGCGGCTTCTCCTCGCGCGAGCATTCGGTCCCATCGGGGGGATCGACGGGATCGCCAAGGCGCTGTCCGGAGGCGACCTCTCGCCGCGGATCGGCGCGGAAAACGACGATGAGATCGGCGAGTTCGCGGATCTCTTCGACCGCGTCATGGACGAGTTCTCGGCCCTGGTGACCAAGATGAAATCGGCTATCGGCAGCTTGGCCGAATCGATCCAGAACCTCAGCGCCTCGACCCAGCAAATCGCGAGCACCTCGAACGAACAGGCGGCGTCGGTTAAGGAGGTCCTGAGCACGATGGAGGATTCCGACCGTCTCTCGAAGGCCGTCGAGGTCAAGATCGACGAGGTGGCGAAGATCGCCAACCACACCAAGGACAACGTCGCGCGCGGATTCGAGCTCATCCAGAGCAGTCTCGGGAAGATGGACGAGATCCGCAGCACAAACTCCGAGACCCTCGTGGGCATAAAGACGCTCGGCGACCAGATCGAGACCATCTGGGACATCGTCAACATCATCAACGACATAGCCGACCAGACCAAGATCATCGCCTTCAACGCGGAGCTCGAGGCCGCGGCGGCCGGCGACGCGGGCAAGAATTTCCGGATCGTCGCCGGGGAGATCAGGCGACTCGCGGACGGGACCGTCGAATCGACCAACGAGATCAAGTCGAAGATCAACGAGATCCAGCGCGCCTCGGACAAGCTCATCCTCGCGTCGGAGCGGGGGACCCAGCGGATCAGGGAAGGTTGGGACGTCTCCACCAAGATACGCGGCGTCTTCGAGGACGTGCTTCGCTCGAGCGAGATTTCGGCGAGTTCGGCGAACGACATAAGTCGCTCCATCAGGATGCAGGTGCTTTCCTTCGAGCAGATATTCCAGACGCTCAAACAGATATCGGAGAGCATCGACAGTTTCGTCCAGTCGACCTCCTACACGACGGAGGTGTCGGAGCTCCTCAATTCCGTCTCCCTGTCCTTCAGGAACCAGATCGCCGCCTACACCCTCCATCGCCCCGTTCCGGAATCCGCCGAAGCGCCCGAAGGCCGCGGCTTCGTCGTCGGAGGCCCATGATGGACAACGCCTCGATCCTCAAGATCATGAGCGAGAGGCGCTCGAGGGGACGCCAGCGTACGGAGCCGGAGGAGAGCCTCGTCAAGTACGTGGTGTTCACCATCGGCGAGCGTCCCTACGCCCTCGCCGCCGACGAGGTCCGCGAGATATCCTTCGACAACGAGCTGCACTACGTGCCTTTTCTGCCGCCCTATGTGAGCGGCTACGCGAACAGGCACGGCCTTCCCTACACCGTCCTCGACCTCCGCGTGCTCTTCGAGAAGCGGGCCCTCGATTCGCGCTCCCTCCTCATCCTCAACGCGGACGACGACCAGCTCGCCCTCCTCGTCAGCGGGGTGGACGAGATCGTCAAACTTCCGGCGGCTTCGGTCCATCCCCTGGTTTCGGAAGAGGAAAGCGCGCGGTATTTCTCCAACGCCATCACCGTGAAGGATCGCGAAGTCTTCGTCCTCAACCTCTCCACGATACTCCGGCGCCTGGAGCGGGACGTTGAGCGAAGCTGATTCCCTCCGGGCGATTCTCCTTCGATACGAGGGCGTCCATTTTCTCCTCAACAGGGAGCAATGCGGATCGAGCCGTTTCGTCGCGGAGTCCCCGAAAAGGTCCTCCGGCAATCCCTACCTCAGGGAAGTCCTGCGCTCGGGCGAGGTCCGCACCCTGCTTTTCGATCTCGATCTCTTCCTCGTCGATACCTTTCGCTTGCGTCCAGGCGGGGCCGCGCAGCTCGCACTGATGGTCGGCCTCGGGTCCCTCGGCGAGGGAAGCCGGACCATGCTGGGAAAGACCGTCTTTCCGCGCCTCGGATCCCTTGCCCTCGACCGGGGCAGCATTGCCTTCCGGGTGCCCTCGAACGCCGTGACGCGGAGCCTCGACCTCGGCGAACTCGAACCCAACGGCAGGGCTATCCGGAAACCCCTGCTGCGCCGCGGCATCGTAGCCCTCCACCTCATGGAAGGCTCGATGGGCTTCCTCCTCGATCTCGATCGACTCGTCGCCTCGGGATCCCTCTTCGCCGTAACGGCGAGGGAAGGGGAGTCGGGGTGACGGCGCTCATCGTCGATGATTCGATCCTGATGCGGAACATCGAGAAGGAGGTATTCCGCGGCTCCGCGATTCGCGTCGTCGGGGAAGGGAGCGATGGCCGCCAAGCCCTCGCCCTGAATCGGGAACTCAGGCCCGACCTGATCGTCATGGATATCAACATGCCCATCATGGACGGACTGGCGGCCACGACGGCCATCATGGCCGATCGTCCGACGGCCATCATCATCTTCTCGAACGAGGTCGCGGCGACGAACTCCTTCCGGGCCATCCAGGCCGGCGCCGTCGACGTCCTCCCGAAACCCGACATCGACGAATTCAACGATCGGGCCTACGTGGAGCGCTTCATCGCGAGTCTCCTCTCGGCGGCCACGGCATTTCGCGACAACCGGGACCGCAGGGGCCGGACGAACTCGCGCGAGGTTCTCCCGAATTCCGGAGCCGGCTTTGCGCGGCCGGCGGGGAGGCGGAGCGTCGAGGTCGTCGTCATCGGCGCCTCCACCGGAGGTCCCCCCGCCGTCCGCGACATCCTCCACGCCCTCCCCGCCGATTTTCCCGCGGGCATCGCGATCGTCCAGCACATCGAGGAACGCTTCGACAAGGGCTACGCGGCCTGGCTGCAAGGCGAATGCACGCTGACCGTGAGACTGGCCAAACAGGGCGACGTCCTCGCCTCCGGTCTCGTCCTCGTCGCCCCGGGAGGAAGGCACCTCGTCTTCAGCCAGCGGAGCCTCGTCCTCGCCGACGACCCGCCCGTCGCCAATCAAAAACCGAGCGTCGACCGGCTTTTCGAGAGCGCCGCGGCGAGTCTCGGAGAGGGTCTCGCCGCCGTACTCCTGACCGGCATGGGCTCCGACGGGGCAGAGGGACTCGGCAAGGTGCGCGAGGCGGGTGGCCTCACCATAGCCCAGGATGAGGCGAGCTCCCTCATCTTCGGCATGCCAAAGGCCGCCATCGAGCGCGGGGCCGCCCTCCGCGTCCTCGGCCTTCGCGACATTCCGGCCGCCCTCCTCGAGGCAGTGGGCCGTCATGGATGAGTCCTTTCTCTCCGGGGCCGAGGCCGCCCTGGAATCATTCACCGGGATCAGGTCGCAGGACGCCAATCGAGCCCATTTCCGCCGCGTCATCCTCAAACACGCGGCGGGCCTCGGTCTCAGTCCCGAACGCTACGTCGCCGGCCTCCCCCGCGACGAGACGGCGCTTCGCCGCCTCGTCAACGCAGTGGCGATCGGCGAGACCTATTTTTTCAGGGAAGCCCGGCAATTCAAGGTGCTGCGGGATCACGTTATCCCCCGTCTGAGGAGGCCGGCCGAAATCCTGCGATGCTGGAGTGCGAGCTGCTCCACGGGGGAGGAGGCGGTGAGCATGGCGACCCTTCTCGCCGAAACCCTCGCCTCCGGGGAGGGTGCCGGGTTCGAGCTGCACGCCTCGGACATCAATGACGAATCCCTCGACAGGTTCCGGAGCGGCGTCTTTCCGCGTTCCTCCTTCAGGAAAGACGGGGAGGAATTCCATCCTTCCCTTGAGCGCCGGATCTCGGGAGGGGATCATCGAAGCGTCAGCATCGATCCTTCCCTCCTTGCATCGATCTTCATCCATCGCCTCAATCTGTCCAGTGATCCCCTCGACGCGATCCCGAACGGTCTCGACCTCATCCTCCTCCGCAACACCCTCCTCTACATGTCCCAGGAAAGTAGGGACAGGATCGTCGATCGGGTCGCCTCGAGGTTGCGCGAGGGCGGCGTCCTCTTTCTCGCGACGAGCGAAATTCCCTTCGTCCGCTGCGAGGGGCTCAGGCTCGAGGAGCGCGACAAGGCGTACTTCCTCGTCCGCGATACGGGGGGGCAGGGCCGCGAAGCCCTGGGCGGGGCGGCCTCCGCGACGTCCAAGGCTCGTTCCCGGTCGGTCGGCGCGCCAGCGGCAGTCTCGAAAAGCCAGGGTCCAGCAACCGCCTCGGACCGCTATGATTTTCACGCTTCGGCCCCTTCCTTCGACCAAGCCCTCGCCCTCTACGATGAAGGACGAATCATGGCCGCGTCGGGCGACGTTTCGGCGGCTGCCGGAAAATTCGGAGAGGCCCTCGAAGCCGACCCTTCCTTCTGGCCCGCGCGTTTCCGCGGAGCCTGCCTGGACGCGGCCCTTTCGAAGCGACGCGCCCGCCGCGGCTTCGAGCGCTGCATCGCGGACATGGACCTGATGGACGATGCCGCGCGCGAGCGATTCGCGGCCGTGCTCGATGATTTCAATAGCGCCTATTTTCGCCGCATGTGCGAAAGGTGGATCGAGAGACTGGACGGCAGCGGGGGACGGACATGTCGATAAACCGGATGGATTTCGTATCCAACTACCTCGACGAGACCCGCGAGAATCTCCGTCGCGTCGACGACGGGGTGCTCAAACTCGAGCGTGATCCGGAAAATCCGGAGGAGCTCGGCGCCATCCTCCGGGCCCTCCACACGATCAAGGGTTCGTCGCGGATGCTCAAATTCCGGGCCATGGAACAGCTGGCCCATGGAACCGAAAGCGTCTTCAAAGGCATTCGCGAGAAGCGCTACGCTTTTTCGAACTTACACGCCAGACTCGTTTTTTTCGGCGGCAAACTCCTCCGCGTGGGGCTCGAGGCGATCTCGAGGACGGGGATCGACGAGGTGGATACCTCGGCCTATCTCGCCGCCTGCGAACAGGCCAGCGCTGACGAACCCTTTGGCGACAGGCTCGAGGAACTCCAGGCGGCGAGTCTTGGAGGCGAGGCGGGGCGGCAGGCTGGAGGAGACTCGGTCCCCGGAGGTCGGGCTGCCGATGAGGGAGCCGCGGTCGCCCCTGACCGCGGAGAATCGGCGCGCCCCGGTTCCGAACAAGGGCCGGCGCCGGGTTACGAGAGCGTCAGGGTCAGGCTCGAAAACGTGACGCGCATCGTCGAAGTCCTCAATGCCCTCATAATTAGGCAATTCCAGTTCAAGCGGTTCCAGCAAGATCTCGGCTCCCTCGAGCTGGGTTTCGCCGAACTCCTCGCGCAGGTCCGCGCCGACGACCGCGATGGCGGCCTGAGCGGGAAGGGGCTGCCAGCCTCTTTGACCACGGCCCAGGGCATGCTCACGTCGATACGGAACATGAAAAAGGGCTTCGCCGAACAGATGGCGGTCCTCGAGCAGAATTCCTACGCCCTCCAGGAACAGGTCATGAAGCTCTCGATGCTTCCCCTCGACCTGGTTCTTGGCGAGCTGCCGCGAATGGCCGCCGAGACGGCCGCGAGCCTCGGCAAGGAGATCGAATTCCTCGTCTCCGGCTCGGAACTCCTCCTCGATAAGGCCATTCTCGAGGGCTTGGGCGACCCCCTCCTCCATCTCGTGCGCAACTCCGTCGACCACGGGATCGAGTCTCCCTCGGAGCGCGTAGCCGCGGGCAAGCCCCCCGCGGGCAAGATCAGCGTGACCTGCGGCTCGGAGGCCGGAGCCATCGTCATCAAGGTCGCGGACGATGGCAGGGGCATCGACGCAGACCTCGTCAAGCGCAGGGCGGTCGAGCGAGGCCTGCTCAGGGAGAGCGATGCCGCGGCCCTCGCCGAAGGGGAGGTCTTCGCCCTCCTCTTCGAATCCGGGTTCTCGACGAAAGAAGCGGTCTCGGACCTGTCGGGGCGGGGGATCGGCCTCGACATCGTCAAGCACAACGTCGATCGGGTGAAGGGGAAGGTGGTCGTCCGCAGCACGAAGGGGGCGGGAAGCGAGTTCGTCCTGTCGGTGCCGATCTCCCTCGCGACCGTCTCGGGCTTCTTCGTCCTCGCCGGCGGGCGGAAGTTCCTGGTTCCGAGCAATTTCGTCCAGAAGATCGTGCGGCTCGCCGTATCGGAGCGGGTGAGCTATTTCAACCGGGAAGCCTTCAACCTGGACGGCAAGATCGTCACCCTCTATTCCCTCGCCACCCTCCTCGGCCTGAAGCCCCTCAACCACGGGAACTTCCTGTACGTCGTGATCGTCGAGTCGATGGGAGAGAGGATCGGCGTCGTCGTCGATGAAGTGCAGCGGCACGCTTCCCTGATATTCAGGCCCGTTCCGCGCAACTTGCGGAAGCAGAAGATCGTGCAGGGGATCGTCTTCGACGAGAGCTACCGCATCATCAACATCCTCTTCGTCCCCGAGCTGATCGCCCGCTTCAAGAGGATGAAATCCATCGATCTCGTCGCGGGCGTGAGGGGGGACGAGCCGCGTTCGCCCCGTGCCCTCGTCGTCGACGACTCGGCGAACACGAGGGAAATCGAGAAATCGATCCTCGAACTCGAGGGCTACGAGGTCGAGTGCGCCGAGGACGGGATCGAGGCCCTCGAGCTCCTCAAGGAGAAGGACTTCGACGTGATACTCTCGGACATCGAGATGCCGCGCATGGACGGAATCACCATGATCGGAAACATCAGGAAGGACGCCGCGCACGCGAGGACGCCCATCGTCGTCGTTACCTCCTACGCGGACGAGGCTACCAAGGCGCGGGCCCGCGAGGCCGGGGCCGACGCCCATGTGATCAAGGCCGAATTCGATCGCAACGGCCTCGTCAAGACCATCGAGGAGTTGTTGGAAGCGAGGCGGGGAGGAGGCGAATGAGCAGAATCCTCCTCGTCGACGATTCGGAGCTCGTGCGGGGCATGCTCGGGCGATTCCTCGCCTCCCGGGGCCACGAGGTAATCCTCGCCTCGGACGGACTCGAAGGCGTACTGGCCGCCTACCGCGGCGCGCCGGAGGCGATCGTCACCGACGTCGAGATGCCGCGCCTCCAGGGCTACCAGATGAGCCGCCTCCTCAAGAGCCGCCGCGAGATGCGGAAGATTCCGATCGTGATGCACACGAGCCACTCGGGCGACCGCGACAAATTCTGGGCGGCCTCCTCAGGGGCGGACGCCTTCGTGACGAAGGATTTCGACAACCTCGACTCGCTCGCAGGGGAGGTGGAGCGCCTCGTCGCCGCGGCCAAACCGATCGATCGCGCCATCGTCGCCGAGGATGCCGCGGCGATGGACGAGACCGCCGCCATGGAGATGCTGGGCCGGCTCTTCGATTCGGAGCTTTTCCGCTCGACCGTGATGAACGAATTGAACGCTGTGGCGCGCCATATCGGCTCGCTCACGCTCTCCGTCGCGGAACTGCTCAAGCTGTTGGGAAAGGTGTGCGACGTCCATGTCGCCGTGCTGATCCTGCGCCGGGAAGGAGCCGCCCAGGTTTTCGTCCTGCCCTCGGCCGAGGTCTTCGAGGACGACGTCCTACCCTTCGAAGAAAGGTGCTTCCGCGGCTTCGAGGCGGCGGCGGGCCGGGTGTCGGGGCGGGTCGGGCGCACGATCCTCGGCGTGGCGGAGCGGAAGGACTGGGCGGAGAAAAGGATCGATGGCCAGAGGCTCAGTTCGATCCACTCGGTTCCGCTCAGGGGGAAGGGCGAGGCCGTGATCGGCACCCTCCATGTCGGCAACCTCTCGAACAACTACTTTTCGGAGCCCATCGCGGAAAACATCGGGGCCTTCGCGAACGGCGCCGCCCCCGTGCTCGAGAACGCCATCCTCTTCAACGCCATCAGCGAGATGCGGCAACGGATCGACACCCTCTTTTCGAAGTTCGTGCCCCAGGAGGTCATCAGCGAACTCCTGGCCCGGAGCGAGGACGCGAGGCTCGAGATCGGTGAGAAGCGCAACGTCGCGATCCTCTTTTCCGATATTCGTTCCTTCACCCTGATCTCGGAGAACAATTCCGCCGAGCGCATCGTCGGATTTCTCAACCGATATTTCGAGCGCATGGTCAGGATCATCCGCGACGAGGGCGGCTTTATCGACAAGTTCATCGGTGACGCCATATTGGCAGTATTCGGTGCGCCGGTGAGCCACCGGGACAACGCCGCCCGGGCGGTGCGCGCGGCCGTCTCGATGGCGGAGGCGCTCCGGGACCTCGATGCCTCGGGTCTCCTCCTGCCGGAGGGAGGGCTCAAGGCGGGCATCGGAATCCACGAGGGGGACGTGATTGTCGGCAACATCGGCAGCCAGGACAAATTCGATTACACCGTCATCGGGGACAACGTCAATCTCGCCTCGCGCCTCGAGAGCCTGACCAAGCATTATCGCGCGACGATCATCGTGTCCGACGTGGTCCGCGCCGCCGTTCCGGCGACCGTCCCCACGAGGGAGATCGACACGGTACGGGTCATGGGGCGGGAGCAGGCGACCACGCTCTACGCCGTGGAGCTGCCGGGGGAGGGATTGCGCGACGAGGCCGCCGAAGAGGCCTACCGCAAGGGCCTCAGCATGTACAAGATGGGCAACTGGACGACCGCGCTCGAGTTCTTCGCCAAGGCCCTCGCTCGAAGGCCCGAGGACGAACTTTGCAGGATGTACTCGGAGCGCTGCGTGGAATTCGGCGCCAATCCCCCGCCGCCTGATTGGGGAGGCGCGATTAGGCTGGACTTCAAGTAGACACTCGTATCCCGGCGGGTCCGGTCAGTTCCGTCAATTCGCCAGCCTGATCCCCATCCACTTCGACCAGTCCGCCTGGGTAGCCGCGATCATGCCGAGGCCGACGTGGGCCGTCGTCTCGCCGACGAGCCACTTCTTGCCTTGGAAGTCGAAGCGTTGGCCGCCGCCTGGCACGTCGATGCCGACGAGGGCGTGGGAATATTCCCTCGACACCATGAGGATTGCGTCGATGCCGCGGCGCTCGAGGAGGATGGCGAGGACCATGGCCCTCGAGTCGCAGTCCCCCCGCGCTTCGGCGGTGGCGGTCAAGGGATCGACGAAGTCGATGCCCTGGAGGTCCCGCTCGTAGGTCCAGTCCTGCGTCCACTGGAGGAGCATCCGCGCGGCGTTCGTCGGGTCGTCGGGGAGGAGGGGGTCGAGGAGGGCCGCGAGCTGGTCGAGGCGGCGCGAGGACTCGCGATAGATCATCCGATAGAAGCGCGCCCAGGCTGCCGGCCACAATTGCTCGTTGTCCGCGTAGACCGTGAGGATCTTATATTCGCGGTTGGCAGTGTCCTCGACCTGGGTGGCCTCGTCGGCGCTCCAGGGGATGTTCAACTTCGTGCCATGGAAGGTGATGCTCTTCGACGAGTCCCGCTTGGGCGGGAAGGCGAGGACATATTGCGAAACGGGGCCCGGCGAGCGCCGTCCCATCTGATCGACGGAAAAACTGTCGAGGCAGGAGATGATGAAATCGGAATAGGCCTCGAAGGAGGCGGCGGCGGTGAAGGAGAGCAGGGCGAAGGAAGGCTCGGCTGCGGCCGACCCGTGGCCTGGCCGCCCCTCGATGGCGATGCCGTAGCCTTGCTCCTGGACGCCGTTTTGCGAGAACAAGAGCTCCATGAAGACGGCCTTCCGATCTTCATAGATGAAATCTTCGCGCTGCCCCTTCGAGCCGAGCTTGCCCATCGTGTTGTCGGCGATGGCCGTCGCCGTGGCGAAGCGACCCGGATCGTAGACGAAGAGGTCGAACTCCATGGCCTGGTTGGGATCGACGAAGGAGAACTTGTTCTTGCCGTCGCCGTCCGAATAGCTGAAACCCTCCGGAAGATCGATCGCGAAGCCCCGCTGCGAGGCGATGATCTCGCCCGAGGCGGGCACAGGAATGAGGAGGGCGGCGAGAAGGCTGAGGGCGAAGGCGATCAAGAGGCCCGGCCCGAAGACCCTACGTTGTTCCAGTTTGTCCCCCTCGGTCGGGCGCGATCCGACCCTGCCCTCAGCTTATTTTCGGCGCGGAGAAGCCCCGACTGTACGGCCCTCCACCCTTTTCACTTCGGCCGCGGAGTGCTATGGTGCCGGGCACAGTCCCTCGTACGAGGCACCATCCCATCCGCGAAGGAGGATTCCCTTGGATCCGGCTAGTACCGACAAGTCCAGCATTCCCGACGATCCCGGCGAATCTCCGCAATGTTGCGCGGATGAGCGTGCCGAGCCTTCTTTCCACCGCTTCGCGACCGCGCGCGTCTGAGCCCGTCCCCCGCGTCGAGCGCTGCCCCTCCGCCCTTCGGCGGAGCGCCGCCGATGCCCGGGCCGCCGCCTCCATGACCGCAAGCCGATAGCGGGAAAGCCTCCTCGGAACCCCCGTCCGCCATCGCAGTCACTCTTCGATGGAGGCATTTCCATGAACGTACCCGCACGCATATTCTACGGGTTTCGGCGCATGTCCAAGTCGCTGCGCCTCTTCCTGATGGTCGCCGGTCCCGGCATCATCGTGATGGTCGCCGACAACGACGCGGGCGGCATCACGACCTATTCCGCGACCGGCGCCCAATTCGGCTACAACCTCATCTGGTTCCTCGTCATCCTCGGCCCCGTCGCCTACTTCGTCCAGGAGATGACGGTCAGGCTCGGCGCCGTGACGAAGCGCGGCCATGCCGAGGCCATCTTCGATGCCTTCGGCTCCTTCTGGGGCTGGTTCTCGATCGGCGACCTCGTCCTCACCGACTTCCTCACCCTCATCACCGAGTTCATCGGCATGACGGCGGCCCTTGGCATCTTCGGCGTTCCGCCCCTCCTCACCGTCATCCTCGTCATCGCCCTGATGGGCGCGATGGTGCTTTCCGGCAGCTACTGGACCTGGGAGAAGCTGACCCTGCTTTTTTGCGCCGCCAATCTGATCTACATCCCCGCGGCCTTTCTCGTGAAGCCCGACGTCCACTCGATCCTCTCGACGGGCATTATTCCCAACTTCCCCGGCGGCTTCACCTACAACATGTTCTTCTTCATCATGGCCAACATCGGTACGACCATCGCGCCTTGGATGATTTTCTTTCAGCAGAGCTCGGTCGTCGACAAGGGGCTCCAGGAAAAGGACATCAAGAGCGGCCGCCTCGACACCCTCATCGGGGCCTTCGCGACCGTCCTCGTGGCGATCTTCATAATTATCGTTACCGCCACCGAGCTCCGCGGCCAGCCCATCCAGGACGCCGCCACGGCCTCCGTGGCCATCATGCGGCACGATCCCCTCGTCGGCCGCCTCATGGCTATCGGCCTCTTCGACGCGGGCCTCCTCGGGGCGATCTGCATCTCGCTGGCGAGCTCCTGGGCCTTCGGCGAGGTCTTCGGCTGGGCCCATTCCCTCAACCGCAAGGTCAAGGAAGCCCCGGGCTTCTACGTCCTCTACTTCACCCTCCTCGTCGGGGCGGGTGCCGTCGTCCTCATCCCCGGGGCGCCGTTGGTCCTCATCACCCTCTTCGTGCAGGTGGTCGCCGTCACCCTCCTCCCCGCCGCCCTCGTCTTCCTCCTCCTCCTCCTCAACGACGAGTCGCTGATGGGAACCAAGTACAAGAACACCAAGCTGCAGAACATCATCGTCACGACGATCGTCGTCGCTATCATCACCCTTTCGACGCTCTACGCGCTGAGCGCCCTATTCCCCCATCTCTTCGCCCAAGGGAGGCCGGTATGATTGAGTCGAAAAAAAGGGAAGGCTTTCTCGCCAAGGTGGGAGAGATCACGCGGAAGTACAAGACGCCGAGGATCAAGGCCAGCCCGGCGGCGAAATTCGCCCTCCTCGCCCTGCGCGTCTATCTCTTCGTCCTTGTCGGCCTCCTCGCCTACAAGTTCGTGACCCTGTTGTGAAGGGAGGCGAAACATGATTCCAAAGAATGCCGGCCAGAGCTTCCTCCTATCGGAACTCCTCAAGGCCAAGGTGGTCGACGCCTCCACGGGCCGCGCTCTCGGCAAATTCAAGGATTGCGTGATCGTGGAATTCGCCGCGATCCCCCACATGACCACCCTGGTGGTAAAACGCAGCTTCGGCCGGCCCGATCTCGTCATCGACGCCGACCTCATCGAATCGATCGACCGGCGCCGCGTTCGCGTGAGCGTCGAAAAACTCGAGCGCCACGAGGTTCCCGTCCCCGACGGCGCCGTGCTTCTCAAGGACTTCGTCCTCGACAAGAAGGTCATCGACCTCGAGGACCGCGAGGTGTCGGTGGTCTTCGACGTCAAGCTCCTCCGCGTCGAGGCGACGCGCAAGATCTACCTCACCGACGTCGAGTTCGGTCGCCGCGGCCTCTACCGCCGTCTTCGCCTCGGCTGGCTCGCCGACCTCCTCGGCATCGAGGAGGACTTTGTCTCCTGGTCCTATGTCCAGCCCCTCCCCGAAAGCCTGGGGAGCTTTTCCGGCGACCTCAAGCTCAAGGCCCTCAAGGAGCAGATCGAGGACATGCCTCCCGTCGACCTCGCCGACATCATCGAGGAGCTCGACGCGCCCCAGCGCGACGCCGTCTTCGGCCAGCTCGACGCCGAGGAGGCCTCGGACACCCTCGAGGAGATCGAGCCCAACGTCCAGCGCCAGATCATCGCCACCCTGGACGATCACCGCGCCGCGAATCTCATAGGACAGATGACCCCGCCCCAGGCTGCAGACATCCTTTCCGTCCTGGCCTGGGACGAGAAAAAGGACATCCTCGCCCTCCTCGACGAGGACGACAGGGCCAAGATCGTCGCGATAATGGACCAACAGGAAGAATCGATCCTCAACTACGCGACCGACCGCTACATCATGCTCGGCGCCGACACCAAGGTGGGCTGGGTCGAGGACAACTACCCGAGCATCGCCCGCGACAAGGATGTCACTATGTATGTCTATGTCGAAGGCGCAGGCGGCGAGGTGGCGGGCGTCGTCGACGTGCGCGAACTCCTCATCGCCGACAACGAAGCCAGCCTCGGTGAGGTGATGACCGACGTCGTAGTTGGCCTCGAACCCGGCCAGACCCTGCGTGATGCCCACGCCCTTTTCCAGCGCTACGGCTTCCGCGCCCTGCCGATCCTCGACCAGGAGAGGCGCAACCTCGGCGTCATCGTCTACAAGGATGTGATGGGGCTGAAGCACCGCTTCGTAGCGTAGAGATCGCTTCGCGATTCTGCGCGTGAGGTTTTCCACCGCCCGCGGGCGCTGGAAAACCTCGAGCCCGACCGGAGCCAACCCACAGGCCACCCTTATCTAAAGCGCGACTGGATCTTCTTGGTGGTCCCTCAGGAATCTTGTATTGACATTCTTGTCCATATTGCTCAACTTCTAGTTATGGTCTTCGAGTGGGATGAGGCAAAGAATCTGGCAAACCTGCGAAAGCACGGTTTAAGTTTCGAACTCGCGCGGTCGGTTTTCGCTGATCCTCTGGCACTCTTCCGCTTGGATCTCGGGGCCCATGGCGAAGAACTATGAAGAGGGTTGAAGGTATTGGCGAGCGGAGCCTTGCCGAGCGCGAGGAACTCGCCCGGCTCGCGGAGCGACCGGAGACCGCGATCGACACGAGCGATATCGCCGAGTGGACCGCCGATGAATCCGCCGACGCCGTCCGCCTGGGTGGCCATTCCCTTGCCGAAGCCATGGATCTCTATCGGGCGCGCAAAACCGCCATCACCGCCAGGATTGACCGCGATGTGCTCGCCTGGCTTAAGTCCCAAGGACGAGGCTACCAGACCCGCATCAACGCTATCCTTCGCGACGCCATGCTCCGGGATACGAATCGCCGGGCGGGATGACGTCTTAGGCATCACGCAGGGCTTTTTTGAGGCGCGGTGTCGGCCCAATCGCGCACTCGTTCGAAGCTGGCGAGGGCCTCGTTCGGGCCCGACTTGCGCAAAGCCGCGTTGGCGAGAACGGCCTCGGCGAGGGTCTTGCCCGCGAGGAGTACGTCGCGTCGCGGCAGGATCGCGGCGTCGTCCACCGCGTCGAGGAGACGGCGGGCGACGCGGTTGGGCAGGAGGCCGAGGATGCGCTCGTGGGCGCGGGGCTCGAGGCCCTGCATCGCGAGGGCGAGGATGCGGCTGTCGCCTTCCTTGAACACGGTGCGAAGGGTGCGTTCGTCCAAGGCCATCACCGCGCGCGTAAGTTCGTGGATGAAGGCGGGATCGTTCGCGAACTCGTCTTCGGGCCCGAGCTCGAGTTCGCCCTCGGCTTCCAGATTCTTCACCACTTCGGCGAAGGCGTTCTGGGCCTGGCCTATTTCGTCGCCCGAGAGCTTGCCGCGTTGAAAGGCCGCGTCGTCCTCGAAGGCGTCGGCGCCGATGTGGCCGTAGAACCCCGCCACGAGGTCGACGCTTTCCTGGGCGCAGCCGGCGAGGGCCGCCACGGAAAGGGAGCGGCCGGCCGAGCGGATGGTGCGTTCCAGCGAGCGAGGGTCGAGGGCGAGGCTGCGCACGAGGTCGGGGAGATCTCCGGGGACGAGGAGACTCTGGTCGCGTCGCTTTCTCTTCTTGGTTTTCTCCGCGAGCCATTCGCCGGCCTTGTCAAAGTACTCGGGACCGAGATAGGCCGTCATGCGCCGGAGCACGAAGGAAGGATGCTTGCCCCCGGCCAGGGCGACGAGGCCCGCTCTCACTGCCGCGAGTTCGAGCTTCGTGCCCGCGTCGAGTTCGAGGGTGATGGGCGAGTGCCTGAAGGCGAAATCGATGTGTGCCGCGTCGGCCCCTTCGGCGAGGAGCTCGAGTCCGAAGCGCAGGAGCTTGCGTCTCTCGTCGGCCGCATCCTTGGCGAGGCTCGCTCCGCCCGATTCGCGCGAGCGTTCGGCGATGGCCGCGACGCGGCAGGCCAGCTCGAAAATCGCGTCCTTTTTCTGTCGCGACACGCCAGCCGGCCTCGCTATCTCGTCCCAGACCGCCTCGGTGATGGCCCGAATCACGAGGGCTGCCCCTCGAGTTCCTGTAGAAGCGAGAGGGCGCGATCGGCCCCGTAATAGGCGACGAGCTTGCGGATGAGGATGGGATTCTCGTCGCCCGCCGCCAGCGAGACGAGCCCCTCGACCGTCGCGCAGGAGCGGAGGAAGGGCCAGCCCTTCTCGTCGTTGGCGAGCAGATAGGTGGCGAGTATGTCTTCGAGATCGTCGCCCGAAACGCCTTCCGCGACGAGCCTGAGCCCGACCTTGAGCAGGGGATCCTCCGTCTGCGCGGCCTCGGCCTCGAGGGCGAGAAAGCCCTCCTTGCGAGCCTTTCGCGCCAGATCGATGAAGCGCCTGATGAGGGGACCGAGGCCCCGCCGTTCGTCTTCGCCGCAGGCAAGTCGCTTGGCGAGTTCCGCATTCCAATTGATCATCGCTGCATCCCCTCGAATTCAGTGTAAGCCGAGCCCTCGCGCGTCTCAAGTGTCCGCGCGTGCGCGTCGCCAGTGTCCGCGCGGCGACCTCATCGCTCAATCCACCCCGTCGCCGAGCGATTCGCGGCGCATGTTGGCGGCCTTGAGGCGACGCGACAGCAGATCGATGACCCTCCGCGAAACGAGGGCGTCGGTCGCGAGCAGGCGATCGAAGATCTCGGGTTGCAGAGTGACCACCTCGCATTCTGTGGCCGTCACGAGGGTCGCGGTTCGCGGCTCCCCGATGAGGTGGGCGATTTCCCCGAAGAGCTCTCCTGCATGGATCGTCGACACCCGCGATATGCCGTCTCCCTCGTCGAGCCATACGTCGATCTCGCCCTCGAGGAGGAAGAAGGCATCCTCGCCCCCGTCCCCCTTGTGGAAGATGACCTCGCCCGACGCGAGGCGGCGACCATAGCGTGCGAGGAGCCGCTCGGGCCTGCCGAAAAGCCCCTTGCGACCCGTCTGCCCGTTTTTTCTGGCCGCCCTGATGAAGCGGGCGAACAGGAGTGAGTCGTAGCGTTCGAGGATGAAGGCCAGCTCGGCGCAATAGAAGTAGACCGTGAAAAAGAGCCACACCTTGAGGAGGAGGACGACGAGACCTCCGAGAACGCCGTAGACCAGATCGTAATGCGTACGATCGATGGCCCAGGAGAGGAAGGTCGCGAAGAAGGCATAGACGAGGACGGATGTCAGGGCGGCCAAGGCCGCGATGCGAGGGCGAGGACCCTGCGGAGGAATGTAGCGATAGGTGAAAAATGAATAGAGGAAGAGTATGAGAGTCGGCGCTCCCCTCGTGAGGATGGCGGAAAAGAGACGGTCCGGAGAATCGATGCCCGGCGCGAGGTAGTCGATGAAAAAGCTGAAGGCCTCGCCTGCCGCGAGGAGGAGGATCACGATGAAGAGGGCGGCGAACTCGAGGGCGAAGGTGAGGATATTGTCGCGAAGCGGCTTCTCGAGGGGCGACACCCCCCACACGACGCGGAGACCTCGCTGCACGGTGAGAATGAAAAGCCGCGCGGCCCAGACGAGGGAGACCGAGGCTATCGCCCCCGCAGGGGCTCCGATCTCCGGCGAAAAGATGCGATTGAGGCGCTCAGGCGTGGTGAGATTGCCGAAGACCTTCGCCACAAAGCCCGCCCAAACATCGGAGCCGCCATGAAAGAGCGAAAGGAAGGGCCCTGCCAGGGCCGCGACGATGAGGAGGGCCGGCGTTGCGGACAGAAGGAATGCGTAGGCTCCCGCCGCCGAGTGGTTCGCCAGCTCATGCTCGCCGAAGCGCTCGAAGACGAAGGTGAGGACTCGCGCCCCGTCGCGGAGGCGCTCACGCGAAGCTGTCACGTCGAATCGCCTCTCCCGAAATGCCGTGGCGCGCGAGCACGCGTTCGCAGGCCTTCACCATTCCCGGCGAGCCGCAGATCGCCGCCTTCCAGCCCTTTGCCGCATCGCCCGCCTTTGTGAGAAGGGACTCCACGACATCGGTGACGAGACCACTCTCGCCTCGCCATGCCTCATCGGGCTCTTGGAGCACGGGAAGAAAACGAAAACTCGGCACCCGGCTTTCGAAGCCCTCGAGTTCCGAAAGCCCGAAAAGATCGACGCGTTCCTTCGCTCCGAAGACTAGATCGAGCCCGCGTCGCGCGAGTGCGCCCGAAGTCTCCATCGCGGAAAGTATGGGGAAAAATGGCGCGAGTCCCGTGCCGCCGGCCACGCAAACGACGCGGGAGGAACCCTCGGGCAGGTCGAAGGAGCCGAAGGGGCCGACGATGTCGAGAGGGTCGCCGATCGCGAGGACATCATGGAGCCAGACGCTTGCGAGCCCGCCAGGCGTGCGCCGCACGATGATCGAAACGCGCGTTCCGCCGGGAGGCGAAGCGAAGGAATAGGCGCGCTGAAAGCCCTCCGCGAGTCCCCCGTGAGGAGGGATGAAGACGCGGAGATACTGACCGGGGCGAAATTCGAAGGGGCCATCCGTCGATTCCAGTACGATCTCGCGCGTGTCGCGGGCGATCATCCCGATCGATGCGACGCGAACGGAGCGCTTTCTAAGGGCGAGAACCTCGTCGGGTATCCATAGCTCGATGTCGGAGGCCACGTGAATGGAGCAGGCGAGCCGCATGCCCCGCGCGCAGCGATCCTCGCCGAGCAGGGCCAGCTCCACCGAAGACGCCGCGGCGAATTTTCCTCTCGCGAGACAGGCGCACTCGCCGCATGAGGTGGCGCCTCCGCAGATGGACGGCAGCCAGACACCCTGGTCGGCGAGGCTCGCGAGGAGCGAAGCGCCTCCTGGGGTATCGAACTCGCGCAGGCCGTCGTTGATTCTCACCTTGAACATACCGATGATAATCCCATGACCGCGATCGAGAGGGCAAGCGACGGAGATTCTCGACATTCCATGCGACAAATTCGAAGTCGCACTTGCGCGTTTCAAAATAGTTGCTACAATTGGGGCGAGCGCCGAAAATAAAGAAAGGAGGGAGCGCGATGTCTGAGAGGAATCCTGTCGGTTTCCTGGACATCAGACTCGTCGAGGAGAAGCTCATCGACGAGACGATTCTCCAGGACTACCGGAAGGTCCACGAAAAACTCGAGCGCCTTCTCGACAAGGTCGCACGGCCTTTGGATCACGCGGGTCTCCTCAGGATCGAGGAACAGTTTCTCGCGTGGCTGTTTTCGCACGAGGCGCGAAAGGACGAGGAAGACAGGCGCACGAGTCTCCTTCGCTGCGGTCTCGGGCATCTCGCCGTCGCCATTGTTTCCGAGGGGGCCGATGCGGCGCAGAACGGCATCGTGGACCGCGCCCTCGATGAGTTCCGTGCCCGCGGATGGCAGGGACGGATCTTCGATCCGGTCGCCGCCGAGGCGGCCTCGAAGAAGTACGAAGTTCTTGAAAAGAAAATCACGCCGGAAAATCCGGCGTCGAAAAGGCATCAACAGGCGGCCGGGAAAGCCGGCGCCCGACAAAGAATCCAGAAGGAGGGTTCAGCAATGAGTGATGTTCCGAATGCCGGCGCCGCGCCCGCTCCAGCCCCCGCCGAGTCCGCGGCCCCAGCAGCGAAACCCAAGGCCGCAGTGGCCAAGGCTTCTCGCAAGCCCCGTGTGACGAAGGCCGGCGGCGCAGCGGCGAAGGCCCCCGCGAAGAAAGCGGCAGCGCCCAAAAAGGCTGCGGCTCCCAAGAAAGCCGCGGCGAAGAAGCCCGTCGCCGCGAAGAAGCCTGCGGCAGCCAAGGCTGCCGGCGTCAAGAAGGCGGCTGAGAAGAAGCCTGCGGCAGGCAAGGCTGCCGGCGCCAAGAAGCCGGTAGCCAAGGCGGCCGCCAAGAAACCAGTCGCCAAGAAGGCGGCGGCGAAGAAACCTTCGGCAGCAAAATCTGCCGGCGCGAAAAAGGTCGCAGATAAGAAGGTCGCCGCGAAGAAGCCCCTCGCTAAGAAAGCGGTAGCCGCCAAGAAACCTGTCGCGAAAAAAGCGGTCGCGGCAAAGAAGCCTGCGGCAGCCAAGGCTGCCGGCGCCAAGAAGGCGGTAGCCGCGAAGAAGCCCGTCGCAAAGGCGGCCGCGAAGAAGCCGGTAGCCAAGAAGCCCGCAGCGGCGAAGAAGGCTCCCGCGAAGAAAGCCGCCAGATAGGCTTGGGTTGCGATCCTCTTGTGGCCCCCGCTTAGGCGGGGGCCCTGTTATATATATGAAGATTGCGTCGTAGTCGGGCCGCGATTCGCTTTCCCGCTCTCAGCCTGACGACGAGTGGCGTAAGGCAAACCTCAAATTATTTGACGAGCAGCTCGAATTCTGCGCTATGCCTTTTGCGATACGATTTGGCATATTTCTGCACGCGAGGCCTTTTGGCCTTTACAAAACGCGATAATTTGTCTTGTTCACTTCGTGAACAATGTAAAGAAGTAACTGTCGGTATTTAGTATTGCATTGTTGGATAACAAAATAGTTTGCATCTACCAAGTCCGGAAAGGTTACAGATACCGTTAAGAATGTCAAAAAAAACTTGACACCGAAAATCGTGAGGGCTACACTGCCTTGGAACTCTGGAAAGGGGATTACTTGAACCGTTGGTCCAAGCCCTTTGCATAGCTAAGGAGGACTTCACAATGAAGAAGATTCTCGGGATTCTTCTCGCTATCGCCCTCGTAGGCGGAGCCTTTGCCCAGGCGGCGGCTCCGGCGGCGGACGCGACAGCCAAGGCCCCGGCCCTCACCGTTACAAGCGGCTTGACGGGCAGCATGGGCTTTAATGCCATCAAGGAAGACACGGTAAGCACGCTTGATGGCACCTTCGCTTCTACCTCCGTCTCTGTTTCCCAGAATAGCGCCGCGAGCCTCCAGGTCGAACCCTGGGTCAACTTCGACTTGGGCAATGGTCTTGGTTTCAAGTATACCCAGGGCTATCAGGTCGGCATCAACTATGCCGGCAGCGATGCCACCCTTTCCCGCTTCGACACGACGTACAAGAACGGCGGGCTCACGATCTACAACACGACCTATTGGGACAAGGGCGACTATTACAACTTGGTGGGCGGAGACTACGCGGCTCGTCCCTTCGTGTGGGAGAACGGCTTCAAGTTCGCCAGCGACAACGTGAGCGGCGAGCTTCGCCTCCGCGAGGCGGGCACTTCTGCTGGCGGTGTTGGATACAATTGGCCAGGTTCAAGCTCATTTGCCGATCTGTTTTTCCATGAAATGAACAACGGCATCCTCCGCCAGGCCGTGTTCACCATCAAGGACATCGCCGATGTGGCGACTCTCCAGGTCGGCGATCGCCTCAACTACCACTACATCCGCATGATGGGTATCGGCGGCAACGACTTTACCTCCACTTCCGAGGTCGGACGTCTCGATGGCCAGGGCATTTCCGGTGGAAGTCCCATCAACGTCGACACGACCTTCGACTTCAACAAGACCCTCCAGCTCCCCCTCACCTTCAAGTGGTGGTCCTATGTGCCGACTGCCAGCACCATCCTCCCCGACTATCTCGCGGGCGGAAACACCTTCTTTGATGTTGGCTACTCACTCAAGGACGTTGGTTCCTTCGACGCCGGCTACGGCCTCGCGATGGACTACACGACCAATGTGGTTACAGGTAATGATGGCAAGGCGGGCACCCCAACGACCTACACTGTGCTCGGCAAGGGCATGAACAATGGTCTTCTCACTGCCGTGCTGGAAAGACTCTATAACCTGACCAATGCTCCGGCTTATCCCGACCCCTGGCAGAAGGCCCTTCTCTCCAAGGCCGGCAACAGCAAGTTCTGGCTTGATGCCAACCTCAGCCTCGTTCCCAACCTCGCTCTTCAGGTCGGTTTCGACGGCAGCATGGGCAGCTATGCCGATGCGAGCACGTTGGCAGTGACCAATGTCAGTACCCTCTATACCGTCACCAAGCTTGACCCTGTCGCCTACGGTTCCTATAACCTCGGCGTCGAAGCCTCCTACGACCTCAAAGACAGCGTCAAGGGCCTCAGCGTGGCCGCCAATCTCTACTACGGCATGGTCACCGGTGCGGACTACAAGAAGGAATCCAATGTTGCCTTCTCCTCCACCTCTACGGCTTCCGATTTCTATGCCGCAAGCTACACCGATGCGAGCGCGTCCGCCTTCGCCCTCGGCCTGCTCCCCGGGGCCCAGGTCGACGTTTCCGCGAAGTACGCCTTCAACGACATGTTGAGCTTCAGCGTTTCCAACAAGTTCAACACCGCCGCCGGAGACTTCCAGAAACAATGGAACAACATCGATACGAGTTCCGCCACCTATACGGGCGATCTTCTCAACTGGGCCTCGCTTGGCGGTAAGAATGCCCATGGTTTCTATGGCAGCGACGCCGTCAGCCTCGGCACCTCCTATGTGGCCGGCAAGGGCACCCTCGGGCTCACCGTCACCTACACCATGTACACCGGTCTCCCCACCGCTTCCGATCTCACCCCCACCGGTTTGACGGCCGCTCAGGAAGCCGGTATCAAGGCCGCTTATGATGCCTTCGTTTCCAGCAAGTTCAATCCCTGGTCCGCCGCTTTGTCCTACACTGTTTCCTTCTAAACAAGCTGCGATGCCAATCGCGTGAAAGCGCGATAATGGCCGCCCGATCCAAAAGATCGGGCGGCCTTTTTTTGAGCTCCCAAGGGACAGACCCCAGCTCTTACGGCGGCTAGGATCTTCAAGAGGAGTTATTCAGCATTGGAAGGTCATTGGGCGCAACAAATCTTTACCTGCCGGCAGGTCGGGGATAAGGCTCTCAAGGCTGCCTATGCCGAAGGCGCTCCCTTTGGGTACTTCGATGAAGAACAGGCTCGGGTGGCCGCGGAGGCTCGAGGTCAAGTGGCGAGCGTGACGGCTCCAAAATCATCTGGAACAACCGCGCCCCTCTGGCGGTACGCCGGAGTTCAGAGGCTGCGCAGGAATTCCTGGAATTGTCTGAGGTCGGCTATCGCGCGAGGATGGGCCTGTCGCAGTTTCTTGAGGAGATAATCGATGCGGTCCCAGTCGTATTCAAGTTCGTAGTACTAGCGACGAAAATGGCGGAATTTGAGGAGTTCGAGAAGGGCAGGGTAGTTTGCCTCCGAAACGGCCGGCGTACGGACGCCTTCGTTTGGCGTTCGATGATGCCGATGAGTTCAGCCATTTCTTTCATGGATCAGTCTCCCCGAACGGCGGATGTGATCGGCGTTCTCGGGCAAAATGCGTTCCAGCTCGACGATGTCGAAGATGTCGGAAATTTCAGAAGGAGGGATTGCCGGGCAAGGCTAGGGGTCTAAGCCAGTAGCCTTGAAAATACAATCATAGCGATTGAAATTACAAGGCAAAATGGCTATCGTAAAGGCATGATCGAACGTGCGGATGAAAGGAAGAGGCTTCTCGCTTCCATCAAGAGCAATCAGGTCACCGCTATCCTCGGTGCGCGACAGACGGGCAAGTCGACCTTGGCGAAAGCACTTGGGGCGGAACACTTCTTCGATCTCGAAAATCCACGGGATCTCGTTCGTCTGGAGCAGGCACAATTGACGCTAGAAGGCCTCGATGGCCTGGTGGTCATAGACGAGATACAGCGAAAGCCCGAACTCTTTCCCCTTCTTCGCTTCCTGTGCGACGAAAGGCCTGGGCGGAGGTTTGTGATTCTGGGCAGCGCGAGCAGGGACCTGATCAGGCAGAGTTCCGAAACCCTTGCGGGTCGCATCGCCTATCTCGAGCTCCGGGGCTTCGGCATCGACGAGGTCTGTCGCGGCGCCGAGGATATGCGAAAGCTCTGGTTGCGGGGGGGCTTCCCTCGGTCCTGGCTCGCCGAAGACGACGCGACCAGCTTCGCGTGGCGCGAGCAGTTCATCCAGACTTTTCTCGAACGCGATATTCCGCAATTGGGCATCCGCGTGCCCGCGGCGACCATGTTCCGTTTCTGGACCATGCTGTCGCACTATCATGGCCAACTTCTCAATTATAAGGAACTTTCCCGGTCCTTCGGTGTATCGGATACCGCCGTCAGGCATTACCTCGAAATCCTCGAGGGCACCTTCATGATACGACTTCTCAAGCCCTGGCACGAAAACATCGGCAAAAGGCTCGTAAAGGCGCCGAAGCTTTACCTGCGCGATAGCGGTCTATTCCATGCCCTCCAGGGCATCAGGGATGCCGCGTCGCTCGCCTCCAACCCGAAACTTGGAGCCTCGTGGGAGGGTTTCGTGCTCGAGGAGCTAATCGGAAAGACGCGCCTCAGGCCCGAGGCTTTTTCTTTTTACCGAACCCAGGCAGGGGCGGAGGCCGATCTGATCTGGGCAGATGGGACGAAGCGCTTCGGTGTGGAGGTGAAATACGCGGACGCGCCGAGAATCACTCCATCGATGCGCATTGCGATCGAGGACTGCAATTTGGACATGCTTTATGTGTTGTATCCGGGAACAGTCGAATACTCCCTGGCCGGGAATATTCTGGTTATACCCGCCTTCGAAATGCGGAAGATATAATCTGCGCAAATTTGCGCAATCTGCGGCTTTATCTCTCCCTGGAAGAAATGTTCACGGTCTTGCCATGAGCTCGCGCGCCTTCGGCATTCCGTTGCCTTCTGGACGAATTTCTCATCCGAGTGTACTGTTGATTCTCAGCTAAAGGGCGCTCTAATGGCGCCCCTTTTCATGCAGGAGCTTTCATGAAGATTCTCATCGTCGGGGGGGCCGGCTATATCGGCAGCCATGTCGCCCGCGAATTTCTCGACCAGGGACATTCGGTCACGGTCTACGACAATCTATCGACCGGCACCAGGGACAATCTTTTCCCCGAAGAGCGTTTCGTCGAGGGAGATATCCTCGACGCAAAGCGCCTCGAAGAGACGGCTCGCCAGGGCTTTGACGCGGTGATGCATCTCGCGGCGGCCAAGGCCGCGGGCGAGTCGATGCTCAACCCGATGAAGTACTCCACGCAGAACCTTTCGGGCACGGTCAACATCATCAACGCGGCCGTCGAGGCGGGCATAAAGAAGATGGTGTTTTCCTCTTCGGCCGCAGTCTACGGCGAGCCGAAGTACCTTCCCGTCGACGAGAAGCACCCCACCGATCCGGAGAACTATTACGGATTCACCAAGCTCGAGATCGAGCGAATTCTAGGGTGGTACGACAAGCTGAAGGGGCTTCGCTTCGCCGCCCTGCGCTACTTCAACGCCGCGGGCTACGATCCGGCGGGTCGCATCAAGGGCCTCGAGAAGAATCCCGCCAACTTGCTCCCCGTGGTGATGGAGGTGGCGGCGGGCATGCGCGCCGAAATCCAGGTCTTCGGCGAGGACTACGAGACGAAGGACGGCACGGGCGTTCGCGACTATGTCCATGTAAGCGACCTCGCGCGCGGCCACCTCGCGGCCCTCGAGTGGATCGGTCGCAATGACAAGAGCCTCGTCGTCAATCTCGGGTCGGAGGAGGGCATCTCGGTCAAGGAGATGCTCGAATCGGCGAGACGGATAACGGGCAGACCCATTTCGGCGAAGATCGTCGGGCGCAGGCCCGGCGATCCGGCTAAGCTCGTCGCCTCCTCGTCGCTGGCCCACGAGCTTCTCGGCTGGAGCGCGATGCATTCGGATGTCGACAGCCTCGTGAGGACGACCTGGGAAGCCTATCGTTCCCACGCCGACAAGGCTTGAGCGGAAGCGAGACTCCCGGACGACCGGAAAAAAGAAAGAAGGAGTTACCATGACCGACAAGGAACGGGCCTTCGCCGCCATCGACGCGAGCGAAATGGCCATCGTGGAGCTGGAGACCTTGCTCTCGGCGATTCCCGCCTTCGCGCCCGAATCGGGCGGGGTGGGCGAGCTCCAAAAGGTGGAGGCCCTCGAGAAGTGGCTGCGCGCCCACGGAATCGACAGGCTCGAGCGCTTCGATTCGCCGGACTCGCGCGTGCCCTCGGGCAAGCGGCCCAATCTCGTGGCTACGATTCCCGGCAAGAAGGACGATAGCCGTCTTTGGATCATGGCCCATACCGACGTCGTGCCCGAGGGCGAGCGCGCTATGTGGAAGTCTGATCCCTTCAAGGTGGTTTATGAAAACGGGCGCCTCGTCGGCCGCGGCGTCGAGGACGATCAGCAGGGCCTCGTTGGCTCGGTCTTCGCCGCCCTGGCTCTGTTGAAGAACGGCATCGCACCCCAACACACGGTCAAGCTCCTCTTCGTGGCGGACGAGGAGGTCGGCTCGGTGCATGGCATCCAGTTCCTCCTCGACACGCATCCCGAGCTCTTCCGCTCCGACGATCTCTTCCTCGTGCCCGATGGCGGTTCGCCCGACGGCTCGGAAATCGAGGTTGCGGAGAAGAACATCTGCTGGCTCAAGATCATCACGAAGGGCAAGCAAACCCATGCCGCGATGCCCGATAGCGGCAACAACGCCTTTCTCGCCGCCTGCGACCTCGCGCTGCGCATTCATGATCTCGAGAACAAGGTGTTCACGGCCCGCGACTCGCTCTTCACCCCGGATCGCTCGACGGTCAACCCGACCAAGAAGGAAGCCAACGTCCCCAACGTCAACACGATACCTGGCGATGATGTCTTCTATGTTGATATGCGCATCCTGCCGCAGTATCCCGTCGACAAGGCCCTCACCGAGATTTCGCGGCTGATGCGCGAAGTCGAGGCGATCCACGGCGTATCGATGATGTACGAGGTGGTGCAGCGAAACGAGTCAAAAGCCACGGCCGCCGACGCCTTTGTCGTGAAGGCTCTCGCCAAGGCGGTCAAGGAAGTCTACGGCGTGGCTGCCAAGCCCATCGGCATAGGCGGAGGCACGGTGGCCGCCTACCTGCGCAAGGCGGGCTACGACGCGGTAGTCTGGGGCCGGATGGACGACAGCGCCCACCAGCCCAACGAATACGCCCTCATGAAGAACATCCTCGGCGATGCCAAGGTCTTCGCGACGATGATGCTGCGCGACGGGTCCGATTGAGGGAATTGGGATAATCGAGGTCGACGGGCCCCTGAGGTGGCGGAGCCCCTCAGGGGATGGCCAGTTTGTCCCGGGGCACGACGACGATGACGTGGCCCTGGGCGAGGAGCGCCCTGTCGGCGGGATCGGAGAGGATGCGCGCCGCGTCGGCGGGGCTGATGAGGATGTCGGAGCGGTCGACGCCGAAGAGCCCGGTCGCGCGGATGAGGAGGGGTTCGTCTCCGACTCGAGATTCGTCGTCTGCCGACCGCTTCGTCACGTAACCGACAGGTCCGCTTTCGACGAGGATCCTGGGGTCGACGACCCATCGATCCATCACAATACCCATGTTGTCGTCGAAGATGCGGGGGAAGAGGCTGCGATGCACCGTGCCGACGACACCGCGCTCCCCGTGCACGGGAAGGGCCTTGTCGGCGTAGATGACGATGCCCGTGTAGGCCTTCGACGCCGTCCAATCCAGCGGCGGGGGTATCGCGTCCACTTGCTTCCAGGTCACGAATAGGGCCGCGGCGGCCGAGAGCGGCAATTCCCACTTCGAACGGAAAGTTAGGAGGTCCCGCGACATCGCGCCGCTTATCGGCGTGAGGCTTTGGGCGAGGCCGAGCAATTTTTCGACGGAGACTTTCCCCGATGTGACCTGCTCCCCGAGTCTCCCCTCCGAATCGAGGGGGAGGGCGAATAGCGGCTCCTTGGCGAGGCCGGGGAGATCCCGCGCCACCATGCGTTCGGCCGTCAGCCGGCCTTCGGGGAGGGCGAGTCCCGCCTTCTTGAAATCGAGACTTATGTCGATGACGAGGACTCTCCGTCCCCAATCTATGTCCGAGGTTACGCGATAGGGCGAGGTTGCGTCAGGCGATTGGGTGGAAGTCTGGCCGTCTTGGGCGGCATTAGGGACCGGCGGCAGGGTCGAGCCCCCTTCTTCGCTCCATCCCCCGACGAGGGCGAGGGTGAGAAGGAAGAGAAGCGGCGCTTTCCTCATGGTTGTGTTATCGGCACGGAAAGACTCATGCCTTCGCGCAAGACGCTCGCGAGTTCGAGTCCGTTGCGCTCGGCGAGGGTTTCGGGTCGGACACCGAAGCGCAAAGCGAGGCTCCAGAGACTGTCGCCCTTGGCAACGGAATAGCTGCCGGTGAAGGGAGGAGCGTCGTCGACGGGGACGGGTGGGGGAGGAGGCGTCCCGTCCTTGAGCACGGGGATGACGAGGACCTGGCCGATCTTGATGCGGGAAGGTTGAAGCCCGGGATTGGCGTCGACGATGAGCTGGACCGGCGCTCCGTAGGCTCGCGAGATGGCCGAGACGGAATCGCCCGAACGGACCGTATGGAGGGTATAGCGAAGGAGTTTTTTCGCCGGGTCGTCGAGGGCCGCGATGATGGGGGCGGCCGCTCCGTCGGGCACCTTGAGTCGGTATCCCTTCCAGGGCGGCGTGACCGCATATTTCAGTTCGGCATTGGCTGTCCTGAGCCTTTCGACCGAAACGCCGGAGGCCACGGCGAGAAGGCCCAAATCGACCGATCGGTCCGGCTCGACGGTTTCCCATTCCACGGGTGGATCCCAGGAAAGCTCCATGCCGAAGCGGGCCGGATGGCGGAGGATGGAGGCGACGGCGAGGAATTTTGGCACGTAGGCCGAGGTCTCCTTCGAAAGGAGGCCGGCCTTGCGCAGCGCGAAAAAGTCTCGGGTTCCTCCGGCCGCCACCGCTCGCGAAATCGCGCCAAGCCCCATGTTGTAGGCCGCGATGGCGAGGTTCCAATCGCCGAGGGTGGAGTAGTTGTCGGCGAGCTTGCGCAGGGCGGCGTCCGTGGCCTTCATGAAGTCACGGCGTTCGTCGACCCAGTCGTCGATGCGGATGCCGTAGCCGCCCACGGAGTTGCGCATGAACTGCCACATCCCGACGGCTCCGCTTCTCGACACCGCGTTGGCCGTGAATTCGGATTCTATGATCGGAAGCCAGGCGAGCTCCTCGGGGAGGCCGTAGGCGTAGATCTTCTGCATTATGATGGACATCCAGGGCCGACCGCGCTCGACCATCGCCGAAAGCCACTTCCTGCCGCCCTCGCTGAGATAGCCCGCGCGATAGGCTTCGAAGGTCGGCTCGCCCCAGGGGATGGTAATGTCGTAGTCGCCCGGCTTGACGGAGGGAGGAGCCGCCGATGCCGGGATGGCGGGCGCCTGGGCGGGCTGGGGCACGGGCTCTGGGCTTGTCGTCGCCTGCGCAGAGCTTACGACGAGGGCCGCCGGTAGGGCGGGGGCTTCGGGCGCCGTCGTCGATTCAGCCGCGGGCGGAGGAGCCGAGGGAAGGGAGGGAGCCGGAGTCGGAACTGGAGCGGGCTCGGGAATCGAGGCTGACTCGGGCTGGAACCCGGGAGGCGGCACATGCCGCCATCTCGTGTCGGGCAGAATTCCAGAAGTCGGTTGGGCGGGAAGGAGGGCCGAGACTTCGGTTGTGAGAGGAGCCGAAGGCGCTGTCGCTGCCCCGGTCGCCTCGATCGGGCCGGGGCCGGGGATCGCGCCCGTGGCGCCAAGGAGGATCGAGGTTTGCAGGAAGACGGCGAAGGCCGTGCCGCGCCTCGCCGAAATCACTGCATCTTCTCCCCGAAGTAGATGCCCGCCCACTCCCATCGTCCGTGGATTTCCGGGTCGGCGGGGAAGTTGATCTTGCGGAAGTAGAGGTACCAGGTGCCGATGCGGTCGGACCATCCCCAGGTCTTGAGATAGGCCTCGCGGTTATTGGAGGAAGGATCGAGGGCGTCGGCGTGGCTGACCCTGCCGCCCGTCATCAGGGGGGCGAAGTCGAAGAGCACCTGGGAGTTCGCGTCGCCCTCATCCTGGTGCCAGGACATCGCAAAGAAATTGACCTTAGCGCGGAGGTTCATGAGCTTGACGGGGCTGCTCGTGTCGAGGGCGTTCTCGATCTTGGCGACGAGGACGTTGAGGTCCTCGTAGGCCCAATCCTTGGGGCTGTTGTAGAAATCGACGATGTTGCGCGCATAGGAGAAGGCATCGGGATATCCCGGTATCTGCGAGGAATAGAGGGGAAGGAAGCGGGCGTAGGTTTCTATGGCCTTGGACCAGTCGCCGACCTTCTCGTATTCCTTTCCGAGGAGGAAGAGCATGCGCCCCATGTCGACCTGATCCTGGAACCTAGTAATCAGCGTGGTGAAGAAGGCGATTCGCCGCTCGGGCGAGCTGACGGTGCTGATGAGGCGGAGAAGGCTCTGATAGTGGATCGATTTTCCGTCGACATCGAGGTCGGGATAATCCTTGACGACGCGTTCGTAATAGAGCGACGCGATCGGTTCCGCCCCTTCGCTGTCGTAGCACCAGGCCGCGGTGAAGATGTACCAGGCGTCATAGGGATCGCCCGGTCTTCGGTCTGCGATGTCGGTGAGGAAGGTCGCCAGCCGCCCGAACTGTTTCTGCCGCAGCAAAATGGAGGAAATCTCGCGGACCGCCGCGAATCGCTCGAGCGAAGACGAGGAGCGCGAATCCAGCATGCCCATGAGGACGCCGAGTTCGCGTTTGTCCTCCGGGCTCCCGACGAGCCAGAGAGAACGCGAACCGTTGCAGGAAGCGAGGATTGCAAGGAGCGACAGGAGCGGAAGCACCGCTCCGCGGCGGCGGAGGAAGGCAGTCATGGGCGCGTTCCGAACGCTAGCACGGCGCGCCAAGTGTTGGCAAGATCGATGCCTTCGACTACTATTCATCGACGATGGCTTCATCACGCGACCTCAAGGACGACGCGCTGTTTCTCGGCGCGACCCTGGCGCTCCTCGTAGGCATCGGCCTGCTCCTCGAGACGACCGGGACTCTGCGCCTGCCCGAATGGGGACTTCCCGTCCTCGTTCTCGCCGCAGCGGGCATTTCGCTGTGGCTTTGCGTCGTGCGCGGCCGGTCCGCGGTATTTCTCGGCACCGGCGTCGCCCTCGCCCTTTCCGGGTTCGTGCTTCTCGCGACTGCCCTCGGACAGGGCATAGCGCACACCTGGCCCCTCATCATGGCGAGCATCGGGGTCGGGCTCTTCTCCTACGGTGCGCGACGCTATCGGGGAATGAGAATTTCCTTCGCCGTGCCATCCCTCGTCATCGTGTGCCTCGGCCTTTTCTTCGCTCTTTTCTCTTTCCATGTCGTGACCGTCAGCCTCGCCGTCTTCGTGTCGATTTGGTGGCCCGTTCTCTTCATCATCGGCGGAATTTTCATGTTTCTCGCCTGGAGCCTCCGTTCGAGGAGGGAGCGCGCGAAAAGGCGGCTTGACGAATCATGAGGCCTCCCCTCGAGAGGGGATTCGTCGCTGTCGCTTCCCTGTGCTGCGTCCTTGCGACCCTCGGTTGTCTCGTCGGCTGCGCGGGAGCCCCGGCGCGGGCACCCGCGCAAGCGCCGGCCACGGCCCCGACACCGGGCAGCGGCTCCGGCCCTTCCTCCTCGGGCCAGCAGAACGCAGCCTCGGCCGGCGGCAACTCCACCTCGGTCGGGAATACGAGCTCGGTCTCATCGAGCGGCACGGCCATCCAGGATACCGCGCCGCCTGCGATGACCAAGGCGCAGGCCGAACGAAAGGCCATCGAGGAAGCCCTCGTCTACGGTTCGCCCTCGGCCTTCGCCCGAGGCTTCGATCTCATCGCCTCCTCTTCGCTCGTGCCTGCCGACGCGAGGCTTCTCGCTTGGGTGGGCGCCAGGATGGCCACGGTAGCCTATCCCGTACAGGCGCCGAGTTTCGTACCCCAGGATCTTCGCAACCAGGGCGCGATTCCCTCGGGCTCCCTCGCCCGCATGATCTCCGAAGCCCTGTCCGGCAGGGTTTCCCAAGTCCAGGGTCCCGACGCGGGCGACCCGCTGGCCGAGCTCATCCCCGCATTCGCGGCATTTCGGTCCGATTCGCGCGAGACGGCTCGGCTTGCCCTTGCCGCCCTCGACCGCTTCGGGGCTACGGGCGTCTCCTCAGCGATGCCTTTCATCATTAGGGGACTCGACGCGGAACGACGCTCGGCCCCCGAGGAGAGCCTCGGCTACTACCGCAAGGCTCTGGCCCTGGCGCCCGATGCCTGGCCGGCCCTTCTCGGGGCCGTGCGCGATCTCCTCGCACTCCAACGTCCCGGAGAGGCCCTCGATCTATTGTCGACGGTGCCGGCCGGAATCCTCGCCGACAAGGATTTTCGAAAACTGCGGGCCGAGGCCCTCTATGAGAACGGCTCATTCGACGAGGCTGGACCCCTCGTCGCCCAGGCGCTCTCCGACGATCCCCTCGATGCCCACATGATGCTGCTTCGGGCCCATCTTCTCGTTCGGGCGAAGCAGTACCAGCAGGCGATCCCCCTCCTCGACGCCTATTCGACCGTCGACGATTCGAACAGGACCCTCATCATGCTCAGGGGTCTCGTGGCCGAGGGTCTTCACAATAGGGAAGAAGGTCTGCGCTGGGCGAGGAAGGGCCTTGAAAAGCAGCCGGACGATCCGGAATTCCTCGAGCTCGTCGCGCGTCTCCTCATGACTCCGCCCGCCCAGCCAGCGACGGCGGATGAACGGGCCCGCGATTTTGCGGAGGCGCGGAGCGACGCGCGAAGGGCCTTCGATCTCACTGCCGACGGAACCCCCGATACCCCGGGCCTGTCGCCCGGCCGTCTCGCGAATCGAAAGGACGCGGGCAAGGACGCGGCCCGCCTCTTATTGGATGATGCCGCGAACCGCTATGACTGGGCGAGCGCCGCGCAGTACATAGACCGCGCGCAGAAGGCCACCGGCTTTTCGAACCAGGCTCTCGTGGCCCTCGTGCTTCGAAAATCGGGCGAGTGGTCCAAAGCCCTCGATCAGGCGACCCTCTGGTATCAGTCCGATCCGAAATCGGAGGCGGCCGCCGAGGCCTATCTCCGCGCCCTCATCGGCTCGGGCAACACGAAGGCCGCCGAAGACCTCCTGCCCCGCCTCTTGCTCAGCCCCGGCACGACCATCGGCCGCTCGAATCTGCATTTTCTCCAAAGCGTGCTCGCCAAAAACGAAGAATCCGCCCTCTCCGCGCTTCGGACCTCCCTGGTCGAAAACGCGGACAATGTCGAATCCCTCCTTGGGGTCTACGACATCTATTACCGAAGGCAGGATTGGCAGAGGGCCGGCTTCTACCTCAAACAGGCCCTCGCATTGGCGCCTCGCGATCCCGAGATTATCCAACGAACGAGGGAACTTTCCGCGGCAGCGCCATCGGCGGCGCCCCAGCCGCCCGCTCCGACGCCAGGTGCCGACACGGCGCCGGCGGGGCCGTAAAGCGCGAGTCGTCATGCGCCAGAACCTTCCCCTCCCGGCGCGCGATCCGGCCATCGCGAAATTCCTCGCCGCCATCCATCGCGACTGCAACCGTGCCGTCCGACTCGACCGCGACCCCCTCGCCCTCCTGGGGCCTTTTCGCGATGTCGCCGATCGCGAAGTGGCCGGGTTCATCGCCGCCACCCTGGCCTTCGGCCAGGTCGACCTGATCATGCGAGCCGTGACGGAGGCCCTCGCGCCCCTCGGCCGCAGGCCGGCTTCGGCTCTCGATGCCATGAGCGAAGTCGAGATCGGCAAGGCCTGGGCGGGATTCCAGTACCGTTTCTGCTTCCCCTCGGACATGGCCGGCATCATGCTCGCCATCAAGCGGGCCCGCGCCGATTCCGGCAGCCTTGAAGCCTGCTTCGCCGATGGCGATCCCGGCGGGGAGACGATAGTCGAAGCCCTCGGAGCCTTTTCGCGTCGCATCAACGTACTCGGTCGGCGCCGCGGCAAGGACATCCGCAGAGGCCTCATACCCGACCCCTCTCGCGGTTCTGCCTGCAAGCGACTCTTTCTCTACCTGCGCTGGATGGTGCGTCGAGACGATATCGATCCGGGCGGCTGGACTTCGATCTCGCTATCCCGCCTCGTTATCCCCATCGATGTTCACATGGCCCGCGTCTGCCAGGCCCGTCTCGGCTTCATCCCGACCCAGGCTCCCACCCTCTCCAACGCCCTCCGCGCGACCGCCTGCTTCCGCCTCTATTCGCCCGAAGACCCCGTCAAGTACGACTTTGCCCTCACCCGCCCCGGCATCGATCCCGCCCCCGGCGACGAAGCCTGGGGTTGCACCTGAGCCCCATTACCCGCTCCTTCGAATCACCCTTCGGCTTGACCCGCCTAATTCCCCCATGCTAACGTCCCCTCGTTACGCGCAAACGCGCAACAATCGGGCATTAGCGCAGGTGGTTAGCGTACGAGTCTGGGGGACTCGGGGTCCGCGGTTCGAGTCCGCGATGCCCGAAAACGAAAAGAGCCGTCCTTTTGGGACGGCTCTTTTCGTTTTCAACGAGGCATCGCGGACTCGAACGCCGAGGCGCGCCGCGCGGAAGCGCGGAAGAGCGCGCAGGGATGCGCGCGAAAGCGCCGAGGCGCGGCCCGAAGCGAGGCGACAGGAGGTCGCCGAATCGGAGGGCGGGTCCGCGATGCCCGATCGAGCAAAGCCGTTCCTAAGGGAACGGCTTTGTTGTTTGATTGGGTGCGCGCCGCAGGCGCGGCATCGCGGACTTCTTTAAGTTAGCCCGGTGCCGTCCTTTTGGGACGGCTCTTTTCGTTTTCGTAGGCACTAGCAACTTGAATTTCGACTGTAGCAGGAATTGTAGCAAGTTTCGCGGCTTCCAACAAACAGCGGAGGGAGGAAAACTTGAAGAAACCTTACTCACTTTGGAAGCGCAGACTCGAATCTGGACGGACTGTTGTCGGAGTAGCGAAGAGCTCAGGGCAATCAACGAAAACTGCTGCAGAAGCCTGGGCTATCAAGTATCTAGCAAGCGGTCAGGTTGCATCGAGAGAAAACGTTAAGTTCGGTGATTTTGCCAAGGATTTCTTTGCATGGGACGGCCCCTATGTATCCTCGATACTCATGCGTGGTCGACAATTCGGGCGAAGTCATGCAACCAATAACCAAGCATTGGTTGATAATTACCTTATACCAGTCTTTGGAAATACTAGACTATCCTAAGATAGACCCTGATCAAGTTGCGGAATTTGCCCAAAATTTCCTATCTCGTAGTCTTTCAGCAAGCACCGTCAATCATGCCCTCCTCGCGCTTAGGACAAGCATGTTCTTTCAGGCAGAACATGAGGTGGGGCCATCCGGATTGCAGGACTACCGAGGCGACCCTGGGTGCGTGGCTTCACCGAAACAAGTACTCGTGGCTCAAGGCTAGGGCGCTAGGGGTTCCTTGCCTTTGATGGCACCGGTCAGTTGCTCCTCAAGCGGATTCGCTTGCTCCTTGGCCAACCGAAGTACTGTTTTTTTCCGCTTCGGCGGAAGTTCCTGAAATCGCTCGCGAATTATGGGTAGCCACACGGGGCTTCTGACCAAGGCGGCCCCAAGTTCATAGGCTGTTGAAAGGTCGTTTCCCTTCTTGCGCGCATCCATGCGCCGTTCACTGACGAGCAGTTTATGGAAGCAGAACCGGATGGGATCGGGCACGTTTACCTCATGGCCGCCGTAGGGGACGCGGAGAGTGTCCCGCAGGAGGTCTTCTACGAAGCGCAGGCTCTGCGCCGATATAGCTAGGGATTCAATCCGATATGGTCCTTCATCTCCCCGCCCTCTATCGGGGATCAAGAATTCGATATCCAGATCGAGCGATTCGAACATGGTGCTGCCGTCTCCGAGTACTGCGCGCCTGAAGCCTTCTTTTTTGAGCTCCGTTTCAAGGTCGGCCTGCGGATGGGCAGAAGGCGGGCGCGGGAAAAGCACATCAATATCGTCGGTGCGGAGGGAACTAAATTCTGGGGAACTGACGACGTGTGCCTCTTGGTAGAGAAACTTCGCCCAGCCACCCACGATGACGACATCCTGCAAGATTCCCACCCGATGAAGGACATCAAGAACGGTGACGAACTGCGCGACTTCACCCGGCATGTATCATCCTTTGGAGCCGCGCGATGCTCGCCTCAACGGTCTTGATTTCGGCATCAAGCTTGCGGCGCTCATCGATGAGCTGACCTAGTTTCTCTGCCTGCGGGGAAGCGGCAGGGCCAACATACTCCGTGATGACCCGCTGCCCCTGACGAAAAACCCGGTAGGCATAGAGCCGGTTCGACTTGCGCTTGATGACAACAGAGCCCTTGGGGATCTTCTCGTGATCCTCTTTCAGGTGTAAGAGGAAACGCTGTAGCCGCGACATTTCTTCTTCCAGAACGTAATCGAGCACAGCCATGGGGCCCCCTGCTTTTACCCTACAAACACAAATATATTGCAGAATGTAGGGTAATCAAGAATCTTATATCCTTTCTTTTAGTAAGATTGCATGGGCAGGGAAAGAGCTGCGTGCCAGTCGGTATCCCACGTCTCATCGGGCGCTCCTGATAGCCCACCTTTTGGTATCACCGCGATCCTGAGCCGGCCTTCGAAGGCGACCTGCGGGCCGTGCATGCAGTCGGACTGCCACATGTCGTTCGGTAAATCGGTTTCGAAGCGCCGGCGATCTTCGGGCAGCCGTGTATCTTTCTCGAGGCCATGCCGCTTGAAGAGGCGGTAGTGGCTGTCCTTCGAAGGGCCCTTGTCCGTCCCATCGAGGATCTTCCGGCTCCGCGCGAGCTTTACGAAGACCGGCAGGCTGACGGCCGAGTGCTCCTTCCTGAGGTCGCCGAAGCGGAGGGCGGGTCCGCGATGCCCGATCGAGCAAGGCCGTCCTTCGGGATGGCCCAAAACCCTTCGGTTCGTCGGATCCTTCGATCCCCGGTCAGTTTGCCAACACCGTCACCTGGACGTTCTTGCTCTCGATGAAGGCGTGGGGAAAGCGCGCCTGGAAGGAATGGGTGCCCGCCGAGAGCGGCCAACGCGCCTCGTAGGGATAGGCTTCCCTCGCGAATTCCTTCCCATCGACGAGCCACAGGACCTCGGGGACGGCGGGGCTCACCGTGGCCCGCAGCGCGAGGGTTTGGAAGCGGAGGGGCGTCTCGGGATCGATGAGGACCCGCGTTCCATCTATCGGGGCGGTGAGGGAGACGGAAGCCTGCGCGAGAGCCGCGGCGCTTCCCGGGGGCTGGCCGTAGCCTCGGCTGGCCGCGAAGCTGGCGTACTCGGGCGGGAGGACGGTGATGCCGCGCGCAACCCTCTCTTCCGCAGGGGTGGCCATGTCGGCGAGGTTTCCCGTCCGGGCATCGACGATGACGCGGCGATGGACCAGGCATTCCTCGCGAGGGGCGGCCCCCGGCGGGAAGCGCTCGACAATGGCCGAGGGACAATAATCTCCGGCGAGTTCGCCCGATACGGGGCAGATGCGCGCCGTCTCCCAGCCGCGTGGGGGCGGGAAGGTTTCCTCGCCGACGCCCTGCACGGCCTCGGGTTGGAGGGTCTTGAAAAGCTCCAAGAGGAAGGTAGCCACGGTGGAACCCGCCAGGTGGTTGGTGCCGAGGGCGTCTGCATTGCCAGTCCAGATGCCCGCCACGTAGCGCCGTGAGTATCCCAGGGCCCATGCGTCGCGGAAGCCGTTGGAGGTGCCTGTCTTCACCGCCACGGGGAAGGGGAAATGGGTGAGGGCGGTGCCGGCGAAGGAAGGCAGCCTCGCGTCGGTATCGGAAAGGTAAATGGAAATCATCCGGGCCGCCGATTCCGAGACCAGGCTCGTCCGCGGTGGCGGGTCTTCGTCGGCGAGCCAGAGGAGGGGCAGGCTCTGGCCGTCGTTGGCGAGGCAGCCGTAGGCGGAGACGAGACGGTCGAGGCTGGTGTAGAGACCGCCGACGGCGAGGCCGTAGCCGTAGAAGGATGCCGGGTACTCGAAATCGTGGAGGCCGAGGCGGCCGAGCCAGCGCCAGGCCTCGTCGAGGCCGAGTCCCTCGAGCACCCGTATAGCCGGCACATTGCGCGAGTTACCCAAGGCGACTCGGTAGGGAAGGGGGCCGAGGTAGGAGTCGTCGAAATCGACGAGGCCGTACTCGCCCCGTGCGTCCTTGAGGCGGAGGGGCATGTCGGAGAGGATGGAGCCCGGCCCGAAGGCCCCGCTCTGAAGTCCCAGGGCATAGAGGAAGGGTTTGAGGGTCGAGCCCGAGGAACGCGGCACCCGGGCGAAGTCTATGGCTCCGTGGTGTTCGGCATCGAAATAATCGACGGAACCGAGGTAGGCGAGGACCTCCCCCGTCTTCACGTCCGCGACGATGACGGCAAGGTTGTCGGCCCCCAGGGAGCGCCAGTGGGGTATGTATCTTTGCGCCAGGACCGATACCTTGTTCTGGATCTCCGGGTCGAGGCTGGTCCTGATGGGTTTGGCGATGCGGGCGAGCGGCCGAGCGCGGTAATCCTCGAGGACGCGGAAGATGTAGTGGTAGGCGTCCTCCCGCCTCGATTCTCGAAAGAAGGGTCTGACCCCGGTGAGTTCGTAGCGCGAGGCCTCGAGCTCGTCCTGATCGATGATCCCCTGGGTCGCGAGCTGGCCGAGTATGGCCTTGGCCCTGTCCTTGGCCTTGTAGAAGGAGAGGTACCCGAAGAGGTCACGGCCCCGGGGATCCTGGGGCACGGCGAGGAGGAGGGCGGTCTCGGTCCAGCTCAGGTCCTGCGGAGGCTTGTCGAAAACCCGCCGCGAGGCGTAGGCGAGGCCATACATCGAGCCTCCCTCGGGAACCATCTCGAGGTAGGCCTTGAGTATGCCCTTTCTCCCGTATACGGCCGTCGCGAGGAGGGCCGAGGCGGCCTCTTCGGCCTTTGCGAAGAGATTGCGGGGCCGCGGATGGCCGAGGCGGACGACCTGCATGGCCAGCGTCGAGGCTCCCTCGAGACGGCCCTGCGCGTTATGCGCCATCGCCCTCGCGATGCCCCAGGGGTCGACGCCGGGGTGGGAGTAGAAGCGCCTGTCCTCGATGGCGATGAGGGTTTTCGTGACCTTGTCGGGGAGGGGATCGGGCATCGACCAGTAGCCGAGGGCTCCGTAGACGGCCTGGCCGTCCGAGAGGAATCCCCCCTGGGAATCCTCGAAGAGGGGGGTGGGGCTGTGCGCGGGGATGGGTACCTGGGAGATGATGACGATGGAGCGCCAGACGATGAGCCCGAAGAGGGGGAGGAGGGCGAGGCGAAGGAAGGCGGCGCGACGATTGTGCATCGTCGCGCCGCTCTTCCCGGCGGGAAGCTTCACTTCGCAGCCGCCTCGATCGCGACGGGAGCCCCGTCGCTCGTGCCCTGGAGGCCGAGCTGGTAGAGGACCTGGGCCGTCGCGGGCGGAAGGCTGAAGCTGCCTGCGAAATTGGCCCGTTCGCGGAAATAGAAGTCGAAGCTCCCCGCCGGAAGGTCGGTAAAATAGAAGGTCACCTGGTCGTCCTCGAAGTCCGACCAGGCGGCCTCGAGGCTGTCGCTTCCCGCGGGCTTGGCTTCCTCGGGAGAGGTGGCCAGATTTGGATTGAGGGGCTCGAAGCCGGCGGCGAGGGGCACGCGCACCGCGACGAAGCTTCGGGCCTCGGGATTGACCACCGTCACGTGATCCTCGACGACGGTCTCGGCCGCGAGAGGAATGGCGGTTCCTGCGCGGACGGGCCAGCGGGCGACGAGGCCCTTGCCCGCGCCATAGTCGAGGAGCTCGCGACTGACCACGAAGCCGCTGCTGGAGCCGCGAAGTTCAGAGCCGAGGGCCGCAGGGACATAGCTCGTCTCGAGGAGGAGGGTCGGGGGCCGCTTCGCGTCGAAGGAGCGCATCCTTACTTTGAGGCTCGCCTCCGAGGGAATCGACAGCTTTGCGATGAAACGCCCCTTGCCGTCGAGGGTCTTCCATGAGGAGCCGTCCCAGAACTCGGCGGCCCAGGCCGAACCCCGCATGGCGGAGAAGGCCTCGACGAGGGAAAGGAGAACGGAGGTATTGGTATAGGTGTCGCCCCAGCCGGCGTAGCCTGAGCCCGAAATCAAATAATTGAGAATAGCCTGGGTTTCGGGCTTGCCCGGCCTGTCGCGGGCATACACCGCGTAGATGGCCGCGACGCTGCGCCAGTCGCTGTAGAGGAAGGGATTGCCGAACCAGCTCCGCTTCCCCTGGAGTCCCGAGAGGACGAGGCCGCCGCCGAGTTTCTGGAACACAAGCTGCTCGCCGATGCGGTCGCGGAGCTTCCTGAGTTGACCGGCATTGACGCCCTTCTTGCCGTCGAGGGTGAGCCATATCCGGGCCTGGGAGTAGAGGTCTGCGTCCTGGGAGAGGGCGAGGAGGGTCTGGCCGTAGGCGGGGTCGTAGGCTCCCACTGCGTCGAGGGCGACGAGGGCCATGCCCCGCTCGAGGAGGGAATAGCCTGCCGCGAAATGGTCGTAATCGGAGCGGAGGGCATCCTTCAGGGCCTTTGTCGGCAGGTCGAGGAGCTTGGCCGGTATCGTATAACCCGCCTTCTTGGCCAGCGCGAGGAACTCCACCACGTAGGAGGTCAGGGCCACGGAGCCCGAAGAGCCCGGATAGAAGGAATAGAGGCCGTTCCCGTCGATGACCGTGTCGAGCCAGGAGAAGATGGTCCGCATCGATGCCTCGGGAACCTTGTAGTCGTCGGGGAGGCCCGTCGCTCCCATGGCCGCCCCGAGGGCGAGCACCGCGTGAACCTTGGCGATGCGCTGTTCGGTGCAGCCGTAGGGATAGGAGGCTTGGAAGCGGAGGGCCTTGAGCACGGCGAGGAGCTCCGGCTGCGACACCACGTAGAGGGTCTGCACCGTGGAACCCGCCCTGGCCCCGCCCGCGGGCATGGGGAAGGAGTATTCCTTTCGTCCCTCGGGAACCCAAGATATCTCGAGGCGCTGGGTGATCGTGTCGCGCCTGATCGGAAGGTCGAGGCTGAAGGCGTCCCTCGCCCCGTCTGAGAGGCGGGCGAGGCCGAGGCTCACCGTCGTCGAGGAATCGGCCTTCGAGGCGAGCTCGGGCGGGGCCGTCATCGAATAAAGGAGCTTCGTCGGGAGGCGCTGGTCGAGCTGGACCCGGGAGAGGTCGCCTGTCTTTCCGCCCTCGAGAACGAGGCCCCCCTCGAGCTTGAGCTCTGCCTGGGCGGGGCCGCCCGGTCCCTCGGCGACGCGGCCGATGCCGCCGGCGACCACCTTGTCTCCGGGGCGGATGAAGCGCGGCAGGGATTCCTGCACCATCACGGGAAGGCGCATCGCGACCAGGGAGCGGGCCGTGCCGAAGGTATCGTAGCCCGAGGTTGCGATAGCGCGGACGGCGAATTCGGTGAGGTTGTCCGGGAGGGGAATGTTCACCTCGGCCACGCCGTTGACGACCTCGATTGCCGGCTCGTAGTAGGGAACGGTCTTGAAGTTCTTGCGCACCGAGGTCTTGTCGAGGAGGGCGCCGAAGCCGAATTCCTCGGCCATGTCGCCTCCGGAGAGCTCGTCGAAGGGAAGGTTCCCCACAGCGAGGTTGCGCGTGTCGGAGATGCGCACCGAGGCCTTCACGTCGGTGATGAAGGAGGAGAGGGGCGAGGCGAAGCGCTCCTTGCCGAGGGCGAGGACGGCGCGGTCGACGAGCCAGAGGGCGACCTCGCCGTCGACGGGCCGGCCCTGACTGTCCTTCACGTAGATCTTCATCGGAAGATTCGAGCCCGGCACGGCCGTCGGCGCGTGTTCGAGGCTGACGGCCAGGCGGTTCGTCGCCGGGTCCACGGCGACCCAGGTGGTGTTGGCCACCGAGAGGGGCCTGAGCCTGTCCTGGCCCCCGGTGAAGGAAGGATCGCCGGGGAGCCTTCCCCGCATCAGCACGAGGTGGACGGGAAAGCGCGGCACGAGCTCGGCAGTCACCGGAATCTCGAGGAGTCCTTGGCCGTCCTTGACATCGACCCATTTATAAAGATTTCCCGAAGGCCTTTCGACGACGGCGAGGGCCTCGGCCTGCTGGAAGGGACTCTTGAGGAGAACCCTGGCCGTGTCGCCCGGCTTGTACATGTCGGCGTCGAGGCTGGTCTCGAAGACGGCGGCCGTCGTGCGCTTCCACGCGAGGGGCGTCGGGCCGGCCACGTAGAGGTCGCGCTTGACCGACTGGAGCCTGCCCAGGGCGTCGCGGCCCTGGATCTCCACGATGTAAACCCCGGCCTCGCCGACTGGAAGGTCGAGGTCGAGGGGCGTGGCGGCGGAAACGAGGGCCTTCTCGAGGACGGGAACGTCGACGACGTCGGAGACGTACTTGGTCTGACCCGTCGAGATGTCGCTCTCGGAGAGGTAGGAATGCCACTGGCGCTCGTAGAGCTTGAGAACGAGGTCCTTTCCCGCCAGGGGCTTTTCCTCATGATCGACGACGATGATCGAGGGTTTGACCGCCATCCTCTCCGTCTCGAAACGGCCGAGCTTGAGGCCGATGGCGAAGGGCGGGAGGGCGTAGACGGTCCGCGATTGGGAGACCGTCTGGGCGTCGGCTCCGCGGACCGAAGCCTGGACCCGGTAGAAGCGGGGCGAGATGGATTCGGCGGTGCGCGGATCGATGGTGATCCGTGCCGAGCCTTCGTCGTCGGTTACGTCCTCCGTCTGCGATGCGGAGACACCCTCTTCGCGGTACTCGCCGCCGACCGAGAGGTAGCTCGAAAAGAGATAGTCCGGATAGGCAGCGGGCGAGATGGTCCAGACCCCTTCGGCGACCGACCAGTCGACCTTCTGCCCCGCGACCTTGCCGCCCGAGTAATAATTCGCCGTCATCAGGATCTGGAAGGGTGCGTCGAAGGGAACCTTGTCGGGGCCGGTGAAATCGATCTCGAAGGTCGGAACCCTGTAGGCTTCCTTGCGGAAGCTCATCGAGGCGAGGAGCTCGTCCTTCGGACCGAGGAGCTGCACGCGATACTCGCCCGTGGGCAAATTCTTTTCGTCGAATTTTTGGTAGAAGTAGCCGTTGCCGAGGATGCTCACCGGATAGCGATAGTCCGAGCCGTCGGGCGAGGAGACGACGAGGACTCGGCGGCTCTTCGGGTCGTCGGCCTTGATGAGGCCCTTGTCGCGGAGGCGCACGAAGCCCTGGATGTGGACGGCCTCCTCGGCCCTGTAGAGGGGCCTTTCGGTGAAGACATAGGCGAGGTTCCGGGGCGCATCGACCTTGAACTCGGGTTCCATCGTGAGCCAGGACAACCAGCCCGAATTCGAGCCGAACCAGTGGTTGTTGTGGAAATAGGGCGGGGCCTGGTCGGGATCGATGACGAGGACATCGTCGCCGAAGCTCACGCTGACGCGGCTCGCTTGGGCGTCGAGGGCCTTCACGTGGTCGTAATGGAAGCCGCCGTCGGCATCGGTCGTGCCCGAGAGGAGATTATCATAACTAATATCACCTGCGGGATCCTGTCTGCGCGACTCGAGGCGGACGAGGGCGCCGGCGATCGGCTTGGCGGTCGAAAGCGAGGTGACGGTGAAGAGGAGGCCGCGGGTCTCCTCCACGACGGTGAGGCAGAGGTCGGTCACCTGCACCCTGACGAAGTCGCGGGCACCGCCGGCGCCGAGGCGACGATAGCCGACGAGGTAGGTGCCCGGCTTGCCCTGCATGCCCATCTTCGCGAGCGCCGGGGCGAGGTCGAGGCCGAAGCTGGCTCTCGAACCCGTGGCCTTCATAGGCAGGCTCGCGATGCCCGAGAAGGGAGGGCTGCCGAGGAGCCGGATCTGCTTGGCGAGATCCTCGCCGGCCGGAGGCTCCTCGCCGGGCATGGGCGGGGGCGATGCCTCGTCCACCTTGAGCGAGCCCTCGGGGAAGGGCCAGAAATCCGGATCGAGGGGGTCGATGCGATAGACGCGGAGGTCGACCTTGTCGATGCCCCGGGCTTCCATCGGAAGGCTCTGGGGACCGTAGCGCTCCAGAATGGCCTGGCCCGCCGACCACTGCACGTAGGGCTCGAGGGCCTTGTTGAAGAAGTGAAAAGAGGAGGCCGCGAATGGGCTCAAGCCACGGCCGGATGCGCTCTCGAGGGAGGCAGGCGAGAGGCGCATCGTGTAGTCGGTATCGGCGTCCCGGTCGAATTCGACGAGGAGGCGGTTGCCCGAAAGCTCGAAGCGGAGGTTCCGCACCGCCGGCTCGAAGGAGACCATCGATTTCCAGAGGGCCACGGGCGTGTCGGAGGAGGGCGCCTCGGAGAAGACCACGAAGAGGGGGGCCTGGGATGTGCCCGCGAAGATGGCCTGATCGGAGGGGTAGTTGGAGCCCGAGCTCGATACCGGGTAGGTGGTGGGCCCCGATCCGAAGGCGAGGACGCGGAAGTCGGTGCGGGTCGTCCAGGAGTAGCTGGCCACCGAGCCGGGGATACCCTGGTCGAGGGAAAGCTTGATGTTCGCCCTGACGGACTTCCCGTCGCCGACGGCCTTGTCGAGGGTAAGGCGATAGCGGACGGGAGCCTTGCTGTCGCTGCGCTCGAGTTCCTTGAGCGAGAAGTCGCGCCTCGTCAGGATCGTCGAAGCCTGGGAGCCGAGGCCGGGGAGGGGTCTCACCTCGAAGCTCAGCATATCGGCCACTGCATCGGCCGGGAGGGGGGCCGCGAAGGAAAGGGTGAGGCCCTCGAATGCGGGAAGGTTTGTGGAGGAGGGGGCGGGCGAGACCTCGATCGGCGGGGTCATCAGAGTGGAGCGCTGGTAGCTTCCGCTCTTCGTCGTGAAGGCAAAGCTGCGGAGGGCGGGCCAGGCCTGGGCCGGCAGGAATTGGAGGGTACGGGCATCGAGCCAGCGATACTCTCCCGGCATGGCGGGACTGATCGAAAGGACGGACGAGGCATCGTCGCCCGGCCCTCCATTTTTCGGCCCCCTATCCTCGGCGAAGAAGACTGTCACCGGGTCGTACTCGCGGAGGTAGCGCTCCGGCAGGAGTTTCTCGGCGGGAGGGGCCGCCTGGGACCAGGCGACCGAGGCGAGGAGAACGAATGCCGCGAAAAGACCGGCTCTCGCGGCGATGGAGTGGGTTCGGCGTCCGGGCTTCCCGCCGGCCTTCAGGCTCCTCGAGCTGATGTTACCAATTGTCATATCATTTTCCTCGGCCTTCGGCCTATATATGCTCTTCATATAAACCTCACTCCCCTTCCCCATCGCCGCCCTCGTCGGGCGAATCGGCGGGTAGGTCGCCCTGCGAATCCTCGCCTTGATTGTCACTGCCCGCGGATTCCTCTCCGCCGGCCGATGCCGATGCCGAGGTCGCCGCAGCTCCCTGGCCCCCCCATACATGGAGGCCGCCGGGCGAACTCAGGGGAAGACCGACGGAGGCCGGCGGAGCGTCGCCGCGCTTGTAGGAATCGATGACGTCAGGCGGGGTGCCCTGTCGCGAACCCTGGGTGCCGGCGAGGACGACGGAGTATTCCATCGGCGATTCGGGCAGCCCCTTCACGAGGAGGAGGTAGTCGCCCGCCTCGAGCTCGTCGAATATCAGAGAACCCCTGTCGAGGAGTTTCTGCTTTTCGTCGTAGAGGAAGCCCTCGAGGCCGTCGCGATCGGCCTCGAGGCCGATGCCGACCTTGCCCTTTGCCGTCACCTGGAATTTCCAGGCCTGGTATTCGTTGGCCGCGATGAAGGCCCGGGGCGGCGCGGCCGGATCGAGGTCTTGGGAGTCAACCCGATCGAGGCGGAGAACACCCCCGCCGACCTGTCCTTGGATGGGGCGTTGCCAGAGGCGGTATTCCCCCGCGCCTATCCAGGCGAAAAGATGGGCGTCCTCCCTCGAGCCCGAGAAGACCACCTTGGGCTCCATGCCGGGGCCCTGGAGGGCGAGGAGGGCGGGTCCGGGGCAGGAGATGTCGACATAGCCCGGTTGGGCCTGGACGAGCCTGAAGGCGTCGCCCCTCCCCGAGAGGAGGCTCGCGTCCACGAGATCCTTCGCGGCTCCCTGACCCTGGGCGAGGAGCCCCTCGAGTTCCCGCCCGGGCTTCGCGAGCCAGAGGCGCGCGAGGCCCTTCGAGGCGCGAAGATGGAGCCTGCCGTTCGCGGCCGGGAGACTCGCGAAGAGCCCTTCGCCGGAATTCTTGACAATACTGATCAATCTGCCATCGTCGGCCTCGAGTTCGGCCCGCACCGAATCGCCCGCTACGCAGAGGAGTTCGCCGGGAGCGGCCTTGACCGCGAGCTCGACGCCTTCCGAAGGCAGGCCGAGGGATTCCCAGGGATCGGCCGCGTCGAGGGTCGGGCCGACCGCGACTCCGACCGGGGGAAGGAGGGCGAGGCGGAGGGTGGAGGCATCCTTGCCGCCGTTGAGGACGAGGAGGCGGCAGGCGGGAAGGTCGAGGGTCGCCGCAGCCCTCCCGTCGAGGCCCGAGCGGACGGCGATGGTTTCGTTCCCCTTCCAGGCGGCGAGGATCACGCCCTCGCCGAGGAGGGCCGAAACCCGCGAGGCAGGGATGTCGATCGAATAAGCCTGACCTGATGGAAGGGGAATGCTGCTTCTCGCGCCCAGGGCCAGGGCGGGCAGGGTCGAGAGGGGATAGCTATCGATGCCGACGCCGAGGCGCCGCGTCGAAGCGTCGCGGTCGCCGCTCCATGCCCTCGCCTTCCAGCGTCCCGGAGGAAGGAGGGCGAGGCGGCCCTGGGCCCAGGACACGGAGTCCGCCCACTGGTAGGGAATGCCGCCCGGCGAATCGGCCGGCGCTACCGAAAGCCCGCATTGGAAGAGACCCCTCGTCGAGGCCGAAACGAGGATGGCTCGATCCGGCGATGAGGCGAAGAAGCCCTGATCGACGGCCGAGAGGGGGAGGACGGCTCCCTCGCCGTCGGCGAGGTCGAGACTTTCCACCTTCGGCCTTGCCTGCCCGCCCTCGGGAAGGTAGGCGAAGCCGCCCTCGGCCCCCGTGGAAAAGGCATCGGTGCCGGGCGAAAGGCAGGGTTCCTCGAAGCCCGGCGAGACGAGGAGCCGGCCCGAGACGAGGCGGGCGGAGATGGCGTCGGGGTTGAGGAGACGCCAGGCGCTTCCTTGGCCGAGATCGCCCGGACGGCTCAGGCTGAGATCGGCGGTCGCGACCTTCCGGACCGAGAGATGGACCTTGCCGGGCAGGGGCGAGGAAAGGTGCAATTCATAGGATGAATTTCCCCTGAGGGGGATGGCGACGAGGGATTCGGATTCGGCGAGGGCGGAGCCTCCCTTGTACACGCCGAGGCTGAGGGGAAGGGCGGAGGAGGCCTCGACAACGTACAGCCCCTCGTCGCCCTTGGTATCGAAGGGAAGGATGACCCCGTCGGGTCCGGGATCGAGATCGGCCTCGAAGGAAGATGAGGCCCGGTCGAGGGTCTTCGGCCTCCTTTGGTCGAGGAAGATCTGGACCGGATTCTGCGACGGTTGGAAGGCGCCGATGTCGAGCTCGTAGGCTCCCGCTTTGAGATAGCGTCCTATCGAGAAATTCCAGTCCGGACCCCGGTCGTCGGATGAGGCGAGAGGAGTGGTGGACCCGGCGGGCAGGAGGGCGGCATGGACGTCGGCCTGGCCGAGGCTCCAGAGCTCGTACCAGCCGTCCTCGGGAATGCTGACCTCGATGGGCTCCTGGCTTCCCGAAGGCAGGTAGGTCGAGGGAATGCCCGGGGCGAGGGTCGAGGTCCGGAGGGCGAGCTTGTAGGACAGGAGATTGTTCTTGTCCTTCGGCTTGAGCGTGAGGAGCCAGTCGCCCTTCGTGAGACTGAGCCTTCCCGCGTTGTCGCTGGACAAGGCTATGGTCGGGCCGGGTCCCCTGAGCTCGCCGGCGAAATTCGCGGGCATGTCGATGCTAGCCTCGAGGTCGGCGGGCACGCTAAAGGAATAACGGTCTCCGATGCTTCCGTCCTTCCAGAGGGCGGAATAGTCCCGGTTGAACTCGATCCGCCTCGTGCCGGACCCCGTAAATGGAGGGCTCTCCGGAGGCAGGCGACGGAACCAGGTCAGACGCTTGGTCTCGAGGGAGAGGGGAAGGGAATAGAGGGTATAGGTACCTTTGGCCATGGTGCCCCTGGCCCTGCCCGCGCCCACGTAGACGGGGAAGGCTTCGGCATCCTCGATCCTGACGGGAAAGGAGGAGCCGAGGCCCACGGAGTTGAGTTCGAAATTGCCGGGCCTGTCGATGCCGAGGCTGTAGCGGAGCACCGAATCGGCGGCGAGGTCGCGCCTGTCGACGGCGCCCTCGGAGAGGTTGAGGGCAGCCTCGAGGGGCACGCGGTCGACCCTGAGGCCGCCCCTTCCCATGGACTGATCCCTCGTGGAGACCTCGAGGTAGTACTGGCCAGGCCTGAGCCAGGCGCGGATGGCCGAATTGCGGCCCGGCCCGTTCCCGCTCGCGTCGAGAAGGTGGCTGCGCGTCGCCGTCCTGAGGGAGAGGGAGGTCGAAAGCCTGCCGAGGGTCTCGATGACCCATACCCCGGCCTCCCTCACCTCGAAGGCGTAGGAAGCCCGATCCTCCCGTCCGTAGTCGCGCCAGGCCGGAAGGCCCGGCGTCACGATCGTGGCGCCGGTGCCGAAGCTCCCCACGGCGGGCGGAGGCAAATCGTCATAATTAGGTTCGAATGAGATCCGGAGGGGGAGGGGCGACGCGCCGCCGTTTTTCGCGAGGTAGTCGCGGGCCGCGAGGCCGCCCTGGGCGGCGCCGCCGGACGCGGCGAGGGTCCCGTCGACGGGCCCCGCGGACCCGTCGATCACCGCCTTGCCCCCGGACAGGAGTACAGGGCCTCCCTGCCCCAGCCTGAGCCTTCCGGGCGTCGACTGCGATGCGGAGAAGGCGAGGGTCTCTCCGGCCCCCAGATCGAGGGCCATACCGGCTTCGAGGGATATCGGGAAGGATGCGAAGGAGAAGCCCGTCCCAGGGATGCCGGTATCGCCCACGAGGGCGCCGATGCCCTCGGCCCATCCGGGGGAAAGACGCCAATTCCTCGAATTCCGGGGAGCGGGTTCGCCGGCGAGTTCCGCTCCTCCTCCGCCGAGGCGCTCGCGATAGAGGGCGAAATCGAGGGTGCCGAGGCTCCTCGCGTCGATGGTGAGGAGGTAGTAGCCCTTGGTCAGCATGAAGGATGCGTTCGATGCCGGTGCGGGTTGGAGATAGGGCGATCCGGCTTGGAGGTAGAGATCCAGGGGATAGACCTGGTAGAGGCCTGCTGCCTGACCCATCCCCGACTTCTCCGCGACCCGGTAGGTCCCGGCCTCGTCGGCGCGCAGGTAGACCTCGAGCCTTTCGCTCGAGAGCCGGGCCACCCTTCCGCGAAAACTCGAGCTCGACGAGAGGGGCGCCGCGAAGTCGAAGAGGATTTCGGGCTTGGTCGCGCCTTTGGGGACGCGATAGACGATGCCGGTCGGATCGAGGAAGGGTTGGCCCGTCCTCGGCACGATGAGGCTGAGGATGCCGCCGTGGGAGGATTCCTCGGAGGAGATGGAGGGGCCGCCTCTCGCCCGGCAGGCGTCGAGACTGATCGCCTCGCCGGGTTTCGCCTCGACCCTGAGGAGGCTTTCCCCGCTCGAGGGAAGTGCGAGGCCCAGGGAGAGCTCCGGGCCCTTGCCGTCGAGGGTCGACCTCGTGTCGCTCGATAGGCGATCCTGCCCGACCCGGTAGTCCCCTCCCGCGAGGACGAGGGCCCCCTTCGTCTGCCGTGTCGCCGTCACGGAGTCGATGCCCTGCGCGAGGACGAAGTCCCTGCCGAAAACCGACAGCGAGAGTTCCAGCCTGCCGCCCGCGGGCAGGCGCAAAAAGCCGGATCGGACATACAAGGGATGGCTACCGTTCTCGCTCGCCCACTTCCGCGCCTCCCCGCCGTAGAGCCTGACGAGGTAGTGGCCGGCCTTGGCCATCGTGGATGCCGAAAGCCAGCCCATGGGTCGGCCGGTTTCGACCTGCCGATCCTCGGTGGGCGACCATGAGCCGAGGAGGTAGGACCCGTCGCGCCAGACCTCGATGGAATTCAGATCCCTCCCCATCGCCTCGATTTCGAGGGGGCCGTCCTTGCGCAACTCCACCCAATACGAGGCGCTTTCGAGATCCCTGAGCGTGCCTGTCGCCGCCACCCCGTCGAGGAGTCGCGGCCATTCCGCGGGCACGCTTCCGTTCGAGGGGGCGAAGGACCTCGCCTCCAGCCTCGCCGTGCCTCCGGCGGCCTTGACGTCATCGAGAACTACTCGGTACTGGCCGGCGTCGAGACTGATGTCGAGGCGGCCGTCCGCGGTGGCTGTCGAGCCCGACCGTGCGAGTTCGCCCTCCATCCTATCGACGAGGGAAATGCCGACGCCGAGGGGCGAGACGGCCCTGAGGCTCACCCTTCCCGGCGCGGCAAGGGTCAGGAGGGTGGAAGCGGGGCTTCCCGTTGAAAAACTGTCGACGGTGAGGCTCGGCGTCTGGGCCGAAAGAAGACCGACAAGGAGGGAGGGAAGGACGGTGAGGGCGAGGCCTTTCTTCATGAGGCGGCATCCTTTGCCTCGCCAGGTCCGCCGCGACGCGGATGCTCCCGGCAAGGAGGGGACGATGGGCGTGCGGTCCCGCGAAGCCGCGGTGCGTCACGGCTCGCAGGACAGGAGGACCAGCATGCTGCATTGCGGAGGGTCTGTAAATGGAGGTCCCGGCGATGGATACCCCTTCACATCCTCGGGGTATCCGGGGGCGGCCGTGGCCGCGGGTCCGCTCAGGTATTCAGCGCCGCAATCCTGTTTTCGAGCTCGAGACTGTCGCGGAAGGTCTCCGCCTCGTCGTGTTCGAGCGCCTCCATGTTGCGGTTGAGCACCCGCACCGCGGTCTCCACCTGGGCCAGCTCTTCGAGGGTCTTTTGCCCCAGTGCGGACGTGTCCTCGAGGACGGCTCCGATGTCGACCACGAACTCGGCGGCCTGCCCCGTCTCGTCCTGGAGCCGCCGACTTCCCTCCACCACCTGCGCCAGGCTGGCGGCGGCCGATCGACCCGAGATGGCCGATTCGGCGAGGCGGCCCTGGATGCTCCCCAGGGTCGCGGTGACCGCCTCGACCGAAGAGACCAGCGATCGAATACTTGAATTGGTACGATCCGCCGAGCCCAGGGCTTTTTCGAGGCTGCCGGTCACCTCCCTCACGTTCTTGGTGATTTCGACGGCGCTTCTCGTCGATCCCTCCGCCAGGCTGCGGATCTCTGCGGCGACGACCGCGAACCCCTTGCCGGCGTCGCCCGCATGGGCGGCTTCGATCGAGGCGTTCATCGCGAGGAGATTCGTCTGGGCGCCTATTTTCTGGATTACCTGCACGGCGTCGAGTATGACCTTGGTCGAGGCGCCCATTTCCTGGATGAATTCGTGGAGCTGGGTCAAATCCTGTTCTCCCGTGCGGGCCTGGGCTTTCATCGCGCCGCCTTCCTTGACGCCATCGTCCGCATCGCGCGAAAGGGCGACGAGCATCGCGGCGAGGGCCTCGATGTCCGCTGCGCTCTTTCCCACCTGCGTGGCCTGCTCGTCGACCAGGATTCCGGTCTTTTCCAGGAATCCCCCGATCCGACGACCCGAGGTCCGGGCCTGATCGAGCTTTCCCCGGAGATCAGTGAAATCCCGCACGAGCAGCGTCGAACGGCCGTCGAGGGCTTCGAGTTCCCTGCGGTTCGTTTCGGAGGTCGCCGTCAGTTTCTTGTGCGATTCCGCGGCGCGGTGGACGTTGGTCTTGATGTCGCTCACCAGTTTCGCCAGGCTTTCGAGAAAGACGTTGAAATTGGCCGCCAGATATCCCAATTCGTCGCGCGATGACTGGACGGTTCTCCGCGTGAGGTCGGCCCTTCCCGTTCGAAAGTCGCCGAACATGGTTTCGAGGGCGGCGCTCAGCGAGCGGACCGGACCGACGATCTGCCTCGTCATCAGGATCAGATTGTAGGCGGCGAGGGCCGCGACGATCAGGAGCGCCAGCATGAGCCTTTCGAACATCGCGCCTATCCGCGTTTCCCCGGAGTGGAGGATTCCGAGGGCGGCTACCGCCATGCTCAAGGTGGCGCCGATGATATTGAAAATGAAGCTCATGACGAGCTTGCCGCCGAGCGAAAGAAAGCGGTGCCTGTTCGAAAGGGGCAGACCGAGACAGAACTCCTCCAGCCGGACGAGCATGATGATGAAGAATGGAATGGAAAAGAGCAGAATCAGGGGTATGCCGAGGAGTTCGGCGATCAGATAGCCGAAGGGGTCGAGGAAGGGCTGGTCGAGGGTCTGTCCGAGCAGGGCGACGTTCGGCCCGACGACGCAATAGATGCTCATCCAGACGATGGCGAATATCGGAATGAAGGAGGAACTCCGTTGGGCCCGCGTCAGGTCTTCGGAGGCAGGATCGGCCTTCCATCGCGCCACCCGCGCGAGGTTCGTGTGCGCCACGAGCAACAGAACCCCGACCACCGTGGCGACATATGCCCATATATAGGGAGTCTGAATGATTCTTTTTAACAACTGCTCCAGGGACCACAGGCCAATAAAGACGCCGCCGGCGAGCCAGACGACAGGCGGCGTCATAAAGGCCGCGATCAACCAGAGGAGGACGGACCCTTCTTTCACAGGCTTCATGACTTTATCTCCTAATAGTACGGAACTTTAGTATCGGCTTTTGGAAACAAGGATGAGTCCGTCTCATAACGCCGTAAAGTATTTGTACTTTGTACAGAGTTTCAAATTTATAGGAAATGAGTCAAGAGCATCCGATTCAGAGGCATGTGCCCTGTCAGCCCTTCTTCGGTGGGTTTTCAGGAGGGGCGGCGCAAGACGGCGGCCACCCGGGTGGGATTGAGGGAGTGAGCCAGGACAATGCACCCTCAATCCTCGGAGAAACTGGCTGACTAAGGGTCAATTATGGTCCTTATCCAGGCATGAGGAAACAGGCCCGGATGGCTCCGGAGAATTCCGGAGCTGGCGCCGCTCCGATGTCTGCATTATGATCATTTCCATGGTCGAAACATCTGAAACCCCCGCAACGGTCGACGTATTCAAGCCGAAGCTGCGCAAGATCGATGTGCTCAATTCCGTGGCCTTCCACTCCTCCCTCCTCGCGGCTATGGAAGGCAAATCCCGGCTGGTCCTCGATCTCTCCGAGGTGCAATTCGTCGATAGCTCTGGCCTCGGGAAGATCATCGCCGGCCTTCGCGCCTTTCGGGAAAAGGGCGGGGAGATGCGGATCTGCGGCGTGCAGGCTCCGGTGAGGGTGCTCTTCTCGATGGTCAGGCTTGGCGAAATCGTGGGCATCGATGACGACGTGACCAGCGCCATGGCTCAATTGAGCCGGGCTAAGCCCGGAGCTTGATCGGCACCGAGAGGATGCCTTTGCCGATGGATGCTGGTGAAGAACTCGGCTCGGCTCTGTCGGGCGGTCTGTTTCTTCATTGCGACGGGAAGGGACGGCGTTTATTCTCCGATCCCGCGGCCCTCGCGCAATTTCTCGGCGTCACGCCAGAGTCCGTGGCGGAGGATTTCGGCGCCGTTCTCGGCAAGGACGCCCCCAGGGCCTACTCGGAATTCTTCGCAAAGGTCGAGAACGATATCTCGAGCCTTCTCCTTCCCTATCGGCATCCCGGAAAGGCCCTGCGCTGGCTCGCCCTTCGCCGTGCCCGGGATCCCGGCAATGCCGAGGGGTTCCTGGTCTTTCTCCGCGACGAAACGGTGTTTCGCGAAAGCATGCTCAAGCTGACGGCGGCCCAATCGAGGGACGTGGAGAATAGCGCGAGGCTGCAAGCGGCCGTGCTCATGGAAGGGGCCCGACACGACATTCCCGGACTCGATTACAAGACGGCGACGATTCCGAGCAAGCTGGTCGACGGGGACTTTCTCGACGTGCTCAGGCTCTCGGAAGACAGCGTCGATTTTCTCCTCGGCGATGTCATGGGCAAGGGCATGGACGCGGCCATAGTCGGCGCGATGATCAAGTTCGGCTTCGTGCGGGCCTTGAGCTCATCCCTGTTCGCCGCGCCGCGACTCCCCGATCCGGCGGCGATCTGCCGTGCCGTCGACGAGGCCTTGGTTCGTCGTCTCCTCGAACGCCAAAGCTTCGCCACGCTCACCTACGCGCGCTTCGAGGAGGAGACGCATGCCGTCCGCTTCGTCGATTGCGGCCATACCTCCATCATCCATTTTTCGAGGAGGACGGGAGAATGCTGGCAGGTCAAGGGCGGCAACATGCCCCTCGGCTTCATGGAAGGCCAAACCTATCGTTCCTTCCTCCTCCCCATCGAGTCGGGCGATTGCCTCTTGCTGTACACCGACGGGCTCTCCGAATGCTACAACCGCTACGGCGAGGCCTTCGGAGAGGAGAGGGTCGCCCGCGTGCTCAAGACCTATGCCGATCTGTCGGCGGCCGAACTTTCGGGCACCCTCCTCAAGATCGGATTCGCCTATTCGGCGGCGGGCTTCAACGACGACGTGAGCCTCATCTGCATCAAGGATCGCTCTGATCCCGCGGCCGGAGAAATGGGGCGCGTCTTCGCGCTGGAGCTCGGTTCGACCGTGCCCGAGGCGCCGGAGGGAGCGGTGGAGCTCCTCGGCTCCGACCTCGACGCCTGGGTGCCTGAGCTGTCTATCGACACGCGCTCGGAGATCCTCCTCGCCCTTCAGGAAGCCCTCGTCAACATCGTCGAGCACGGTTTGTCGGGAAGCGAGGGGTCCTGCGACATCGCCTGGCGACTCCGGGGCGGTCTCTTTTCGGCGGAGATCGCCTACTCGGGACCCGAGTACGATTGGAGTCGGAAACCGCATTCGCCCCTCGCCGAGTTCGCCGAGTCGGGGTACGGGCTCTTCATCCTCGATAATGCGATGGACAGTTACCTCGTCTGCAAGGGCTTCGACGACAGGAAGAGGCTCGTCATGTGCCGCGAGATCGCAGGCGATCGGATCAAAGGAGAGAATGCATGAAAGGCAGGACCGAACTCGCCCCGGGCATCTGGCGCGTAGGCGCGATGGCGCCGGGTCAGGCACTCGATATCAATTGTTATCTTATTCCTTCGGGAGAGGGCTATGTCCTCGTCGACGCCGGGCCGGCCTCGCTGGCCCGGGAGATCATACGCTTGGCGGAAGCCGTCGCGCCTTGTTCCGCAATCCATACGATAGTTCTCCTCGACGAAAGCCCCTTCGCCGTTTCGGCCCTGGCGGCCTGGACGGCGGCCGGATTCCGGGGCAGGGTCCTCGCGGATTGGCGGGTGGTCGCAGGGCTTTCGCTGGCCTCCGTCGATGTGGGCTTCCGCGACCTCCGCGAGGCCGACCTCCTCATCGGCGCGGGGACGAGCGGCGAGCTCCGTATCCTTAGGCCAGAAGGGAGCAGCGGATCGATAGCCCTTTTTCACGCTGCATCCGGCACGCTCTTTTCGGGACGGATCGGCTCCTCGATGGGCAAGGATCTTCCGGAATACTGCTCGGATCCGGGCCTTTCGGCACAGCGATCTTTTATGGACAGCTTCGGCTACGGCCTCGGTCTCGACGCTTCGTCGCTCCCGAAGGGAGGGGAGGCGCGCCTCCTCTGCCCGCGCTTCGGTTCCCTCGTCGCGGCGCCCCTCGCGCGCGAGTTGCTCGCGCTCTCCTGCCTTCCCGAGACGGCTGCCTGTCCCGACGCCCCCGATGATCTCGCCCCGCTCATGCTCGAACTCGAGTCGCTGCGTTCATCCAACTATGAGCTCAGGGAGGCGATGGTGGGAGCCAGTGACGCGGCCCTGCGGGACCCCGCGACCCAGCTCTACGGTCGCGGCTACGCCGACGCCTTCGTCCAGGAACTCTGCGGGAGGAAGAGCGAATTCTCCGCGGCCTTCATCAGGGTCGACCATATCCGCGAGCTGAACAGGGAAATCGGCGCCCAGTCGGTCGACCTCATCATCCGCGACCTGGCTTCGATTCTCCAGGAGATGACGCCCGAGGGCTACCTCTTCCGCTGGACCGGCCCCATCATTCTCCTCATCCTTCAGAATTCCGGCGAAGGCGTCACGGCCCGCCTCGAGGCGCTCAGGCTCGCGATCGCCGCGGAGAGGCGTTTCGTCCGCCCGATCACCGTGTCCATCGCCCTCGTTCGCTGCGTCGAGCTGCCGGCGGAAGGCTTCGGGGTCCTTCAGTCCCTCGCCCGCGAGCGGCTGCGCCTCCTCGATCGGCGGGGCGGCGACGCCCTCCTGGATCGCAGCGACATCCATGTCGAGGATCGCGCCCTCGTGCTGGCCCTCGATTCCAACGACCTCTTCCTCGATTTTCTCGTCGAATCCCTGGAGCACGAGGGCTTTCGCACCCAGGGCGCATCGCGGGGTGGTGCGGCCCTCGAACTCATTGACGGCACGAGGCCCGAACTCGTGATCGCCGAAGTGTCGCTCCCTCAATTCGACGCATTCCAGATCAGGACGCGAATGCACGCCTCGAGCGATCTCCACGACATCCCCTTCATACTCCTCACCGACGTGAAGACCGACGAGATCGTGGCGCGCGCGCATTCACTGGGTATTTTCCACATCTTCGAAAAGCCCGTATCGATGGTCGAGTTGACGGGCATCGCCCGCAGCCTTCTTGCGAGGAACGAAGATGGCGCCTGATTACGGCTGGCTTTTGACTCTGCTTTTAGCCTTTGTCGTCCTCGACCTGGCGGCCACCGTCGGTGTCTTCGCCGCGAAGCGCAGGGCGAGGGGGCGCTACAGGATCCGAATGGAGCGCATGAGACGGATGAATCGCGTCGTCGGCGAGGCGGATCGCGCGGCCCTCGCGCGCGAGTGCGCAGCCGATCCGCGGGGTTTCCTCCTCTACCTCAGACGCCTTTTCGAAGAGGCGAAGCCCCTTCCCTCCTCGCTCGAGGCTGTTGAAACCCTGCTCGGCTCGATGGACGTCCTTGCACTCCTCGGGAGCGATCTTCGATCTACCCGACTCCATCGGCGCATCGAAGCCTATCTGACGCTCGGACTCTTCAAGCGAGTGGGGATTGGCGATATCCTCGTCGAAAGACTCGGCAAGGAATCCCGTCGACTCGGCCGCCTCGTTCTCCTCGGACAGATCGCCAAATACCCGGGGCCGATCGATTTCGACGCCCTCGCCGACGCGATCGACTCGGGGGACCTTCGCTGGCGACGGACCGAAGTGCGAACTCTCTCCGAGCTCGCACCGAGACTCCAGGCTCATTTCACTTCCATGGGAATTCCCTTCGGCGATACCGGACTTCTCCTCTACTTGATGGCCGTCCGCGCCAAACCCACGGAAGCGGACTGGGAGCGGCTGTCGTCGTTGGCGAACGCGCGCGACGACGAGATGGGGGAGGAAGCGGCCCGGATCCTCGCCGAGGGCTATCCTACCTCGCGCTACCTCGGGGCCTTCGGTGCGCGAACCGAGCCGCGATTCAGGCTGCCCTTCGCCCGCCTCCTCGGCAGGAGTCTCGTTCCCGGCCTCCTCCCCGAACTCGATCCCTGGTTCGCCGACCCCGCCCTCCGAGATGCCGGCATCGCGGCGGCGGCCGACGTCCTCGCGCGCAATCCGGGCAGCGAGGAGGTCTTTCTGCGATTCATCGACGCGGAGAACGAGGAGCGGAGCATCTGTCTGAGCCTCGCCATCGAATACAGGCTTCCTGCCCTCCTGTTCCACGCGAAGGCCCCGCTGGAATCGGGGCTTCGCGCCATGGTCGCCCGCCTCGTGGCTGCGGGGCGAACGGGCGTCATCCTCGAGTCCCTCGAGGTCTCCCTGCCCGCCGAAATTCGCGCCTCTTATTTCGATCTTCTCCGCGCCCTTCTCTCGGGGGCGCCCGAGATGGCTTCGGTCCTTTCGCGACAGCTGCCTTTGGATCTCGCCGCGGAGCTAGGCCTCCCTCCTCCCGAGCCGGAAGAGGATAGGTTCCATATCCCGACGGGCGGACGCGACAAGGTCTTTCTCGCCTCCCTCGTCGTCCTCGCCATCCTCGTCTTTCCCGCCGTCTTTCTAATTAGGTACTTTGGGGAAATATCCTGGCTTTCTCCGCAGGAAATCCTCTATCGCTTCATCTTCGATTTTCAATTCCTCTTCGCCTTCTACACCATCGCGGTCAACGGCAGCTATCTCTTCCTTCTCTTCCTTTCGATGGCGAAGCTGCGCTCGCAGGCCCTCATTTGGGAGCTCGATCTCCTGCGTCTCCTTTCGGGACGCGGAGTCCTCCCCTCGATCACGATCGTCGCGCCCGCATACAACGAGGAGGCTACGATCGTTGAGAGCCTCCATAGCCTCCTTTCGCTGAATTACCCTTCCTACCAGACCATCGTGGTCAACGACGGCTCGAAGGACGGCACCCTCTCCGCCCTGAAGAAATCCTTCGATCTCGAGGCCTCGCCCTCGGGCGCCGAAGCGACGGGCCTTCTCGAGACCATGCCCGTGCGCATGGTCTATCGCTCCGCCTCCCTGCCCAACCTCCTCGTCATCGACAAGACCAACGGCGGAAAGGCCGACGCCCTCAACGCAGGCCTCAATCGGGCTTCCGGAGACTACGTCTGCACGATCGACGCGGATTCCGTCCTCGATCCGCAGGCACTCGCGCGCTCCATGTTCCAGGTTATCGCGAACGAACGCGACGTCATCGCCATCGGCGGCAACGTCTTTCCCGTCAACGGCTGCGTGGTCGAGCACGGCCACCTGCAGGAGATCTCCCTTCCCGACGAGCCGCTCGCCCGTTTCCAGACGGTGGAATACCTGCGCTCCTTCGTGGCGGGCCGCCTCGGATGGACGATCCTCGACAGCCTCCTCGTCATCTCGGGCGCCTTCGGTCTCTTCAAACGGCAGGCGGTCATGGAGATAGGCGGCTATCTTACCGGCAAGGGCATTTATCGCCACGAAACCGTGGGCGAGGACATGGAGATTGTGGTGAGACTGACGCGTAAGGATCGCGAGGAGAGGCGAGGCGGAAAGATCGACTACGCCTACAACGCGAATTGCTGGACCGAGGTGCCGGAGTCCTGGAAGGCTCTCAGGAGGCAGCGCGATCGCTGGCAACGCGGCCTGCTCGAGGTTCTGTCCTTCCACAAGGTCATGACATTCAGACCTCGCTACGGGACTCCCGGAATGATCGGGTTTCCCTATTTCTTTGTCTTCGAGGTGGTCGGGCCATGGCTCGAGTCGCTCGGCTACCTTGTGCTTGGAGCGGCCCTCCTCCTCAATCTCTTCGATCCCCTGATCCCCCTCATGATCTTCGGTATTGCGATATTCTTCGGGATCCTCATTTCGATCTCGTCGATCCTCCTCGCCGAAAGGCAGATCCTGTACTTCCGGCCCCGCGAATTCTTGCGCCTGCTCGGCGTCGCCGTCCTCGAGAATTTCGGATTCAGGCAGCTCACGAGCCTCGGAAGGGTAATCACGAACCTGCAGTTCTTTTTCGTGAACAGGGGCTGGCAAAAGGGCGCGCGCAAGGGCTTTTCGACGAGGGCTCCCGCTCCGGGGGGATCGGCAGGATCGGCGGGCGCCGCCGGAGGTTCGGCGCGCTCGACGGCCGCTTCGGCCGGGGAGGTATCGCGATGAGACTCCGATATCTGCCCTATCTCGCCGTGCCTCTCGCCATACTCAGCCTCGTCGCGCTCCAGGCTGCGCTTGGCGTCCTGAGGGGTCCTCGGGAAAGCGTCGCCTTCATCGCCATGGGAAACCGGTCCGAAGCGAGGCTTTTCGAGGCGGCGGCCGAGTCGGGAGGAAGGGCGCGCCTCGCGGCCTTGGCGGCAGGAAAGAGGCTCGGAGATCTCGCCCAGGGCGGTTTCCTCACAATTGATGGCAAGGGATCGGCGGCTGACGGTTCCATCCCCGTCCTCGCGCTTTGCGACACCGCAATCCGCGCGCCCGAACCGGAGCCGCCCGGAGGAGGGTCCCCCTTCGGCGAACTCGAAGGCTTCAAGAACCTGGCCTGGTCGGGGGCGAGCCTCGTTATCGGCTATCACAGCCTCGCCGAATCGCAGCGAGGGGCCGCGATTGCCGACCTCGCGGAGGCGGGCGGCATCGAAGTCCCCCGATGGGTCGGGGTGGCCCTCTCTGGCCTCGACGATAAAGGCAGGGTGCCCGAATCGATGCGCCGAGCCTGGGAAAAGGAGAAGGGCAGGGCATGGGATATCCGCGGGGACGGGATCGTGTTGCAGAGCCTCGAAGACGGCAGGGTCATCGTCCTTCGTCGCGGGGCGGAGCTCGGCGTCGGAGGACTCCGCATCGGCGGCGACATCGATTCGGCCTATTCGGGCTGGTTCGTCGTCAGCGCCGCGGTTCCAGGCAGCGACACCAAGGCAGTCTTCACCTTGGACACGCGGGGAGAAGGGGACGCCCTCCTCTCCTCTGCCGGACTCCGGAATAGTTTTCCTGCCCTCGTTTCCAGGTCCTACGGCAAGGGGCGCGTCTGGACGATGCTGGGTGACTTCGCCGGGCCGGCCACGAAAGCGGAGTCCATCGGCCCCCTGCCGACGCCCCGGCTCCAATCACGGCTGACCCTCGACAGCCCCGACAATCCGATAGCTCTCTATTGGCGGATACTTGTACCAATTGTTTCCGAGATGCTTTTGCCCGCGCCCCGGGTCGCTCGCGGCGGGCAGGCCTCGACCCTGTCCCTCGAGCTGCGGAGCGAGGGACCCTATCTCGAGCGGCGCGCCGCCGACGGATCTTGGCAGCCCTGGTTCGTGGAAGGCGTCGACATCGGCGCCTCGGTGCCGGGAGGGACGGCCACGGAACCGCCGACAGACGACGGCTACTGGCTCCGCACCTTTGAGAAGGTGTCCGCGGCCGGTTTCGACTCGATACGCATCTATACCCTGCTGCCCCCTGCCTTTTACCGGGCTCTCACGCTCTTCAACGGCGAGGCGGCGAAGCCCCTGTACCTCTTTCAGGGCATCTGGCTCGACGAGGACCCGCCTGGTCGCGACCTCCTCGACCCCGCCTGGATGGCCGCGACCATGGCCGAGTCCGATCGCTGCGAGGACGCACTCCACGGCGCCGCCACCATCGCCCCCCGGAGAGGAAGAAGCTGGGGCGAGTACCGCGTCGACGTGAGTCCCTGGCTCGCCGCCTTCCTCGTCGGCAGGGAGCTCCTTCCCGAAGAGGTCGAGGCCACGACGAAGGCCCATCCCGACTATCGCTGGGAAGGACGGCATTTTTCCGTGACGGCCGGCCAGCCGATCGTCTCCTTCCTCGCCGCCTGGGCCGATCGAGTCCAAACGCGGGAACTGACAGTCTACAAGCAGAGCCGCCCCGTCGGCCTCGTCTCGTGGCCGACCCTCGACCCCCTCCACCATCCCGGCGAATGGTCGGCAGGCTCGTCGAAGCCTCCCTATCAGGACCGCGACGTCGTCGACTTCCGCGCGGTCACCGTCGGTCCGGAGGAGAAATCGGGCTTCTTTACGGCCTTCCATGTTTATCCCAATTACCCCGATTTCATGACGCGGGACCGTAAGTACGCCATCCGGGATTCGAGCGGCATGGCCCGATACGGCGCCTATCTCTCCGATCTTCTGTCCGTCCTCCCCCCCGTCCCCTTCATCGTGGCCGAGTTCGGCCTTTCGACGGGCTACGGCACGGCTCACCTCCACCCCGAGGGGCTCGATCACGGCGGCCTTACCGAGGAGGCCCAGGCGACGGGTATCGTGAACATGTTCAAGAGCATCGCCTCGCGCGGCGCCTCCGGAGCGATGGTCTTCGAGTGGTCGGACGAATGGTCGAAGAAGACCTGGACCACCGAGCCCTTCATGATCCCCTACGATCGTCACCAGCTCTGGCACAACGCCATCGACCCCGAGCAGAACTACGGGCTCCTCGGCTGGAATTCGACGGCTCCGCTCACATGGACGGATTCCGGCGAGGGTATAAGGACGGCCGGCGACCCCCATTTCTTCCTTATCGAACTCGATCCCCCTCCCTCGAAGGGAGCCTCGCAGACGATCGAGATCGGCCTCGATGTCGTACCGGGGAAGACCGGCCAGTATCGACTCGATGAGGAAGGTCCGAAGGGGCCGCAAGGTTCGGAATTCAAGCTGGTGATCAAATCGCAGGCGGGCATCGTCTCTTCCGCCCGCCTCCTGGTGAGCCCCGATTACGACAGGGGCGCGGGGCAGCTATGGCCGGTTGCCTCGGTCAAGGCAGAATTCACAACTATAACGACATTGGTCAACGCGGGCATCAGGACCCAGGACGGCATCGTCTTCCCTCCCTTGTACGAAGACGGCAGTCGACTCCCCCTCGATTCGGCGGGCGGCCCCGGCTTGCTCACGGAAGGCAATTCGGGGAAATACCTCATCCGCATACCCTGGTCGAGGCTCAATGTCGCCGATCCTTCCTCGGGGACTATCTTGCTCGATCGTCGCGACGTCCGCCCCATTTCGGCCGAGGATGCCATCGCTACGACGAAGATCGATTCCATCGGCGTCTGGGTCGTGGTTAAGGGAGGGGGAGGAACCGGCCTGCGTTTCATGCCCGGCGAGGACAGGGACTTCCGCGCTCCCCTCGCGACATGGGAATCGGTTTCCGTAGCCCCGAGGCCGAAGGAGGTCCTCTCGAGCCTTCCTCATTTCCTCCTGAGCTGGAATCCCTTGGAGGAGGCCACGCTCGGGCCGAAACCCGCATTTCGAGGATCGAGGTGATCTGGGGGTCGATCTATCCGATAAAAAACGAGTCATTGACGCAAAAGCTTTGCCGAGTAAGAATACCCCGTCTTCAATTCTCCCATTTCCGGAGGTTTTGAAATGTTCAAGCGTATGCGCCTGGCCATGGTGGGTTTGATAACCCTCATCGGCCTGCCGACCTTCGCGAGCGAGGCCGACCTCAAGGTGCCCGATATCATGGGAACGGCGTCCTTTCCGCTCCTCATGATTGGCCTTGGCATCTGCTTCCTGGGCCTGGTCTTCGGTCTCGTCCAGTTCCTGCAGGTCAAGGGCTACAAGGTCCACGAAGCGATGCGATCCGTCGGCGAGAAGATCTTCGGCACCTGCAAGGCCTACCTCGTCCAGCAGGGCAAGTTCCTCATCGTCCTCGAAGTCTTCATCGCCCTCTGCCTCGTGTTCTACTTCGGCTTCCTCAAGTCCGAGCCCGCGAGCGACGTCATCGTCATCCTCCTCTTCTCGATCGTCGGTATCCTCGGCTCCTACGGAGTCGCCTGGTACGGCATCAGGATGAACACCTTCGCCAACGCCCGCACGGCCTTCGCCTCCCTCGAGGGCAAGCCCCTCCCCGTCCTCAACATCCCCCTCCAGTCGGGAATGTCGATCGGCGTCATGCTCGTGTCCATCGAGCTCATCGTCATGCTGAGCATCATGATGTTCGTGCCCGGCAACATCGCCGGCTACTGCTTCATGGGCTTCGCGATCGGTGAATCCCTCGGCGCGAGCGCCCTGCGCGTGGCCGGCGGTATCTTTACCAAGATCGCCGACATCGGCTCCGACCTCATGAAGATCGTCTTCAAGGTCGAGGAAGACGATCCCCGCAACCCCGGCGTCATCGCCGACTGCACCGGCGACAACGCCGGCGACTCTGTCGGACCCACCGCCGACGGCTTCGAGACCTACGGCGTCACGGGCGTAGCCCTCATCACCTTCATCCTCCTCGGCGTGGGACAGGCGACCGACCAGCTCACCCTCCTCACCTGGATCTTCGTGATGCGCGTCCTCATGATCGTCACCTCCGTCGTCGCCTACTGGATCAACGGCGCCGTCACCAAGGCCGTCTACGGCAAGCACGAACATCTGGACTTCGAGAAACCCCTCACCAACCTGATCTGGATCTCCTCGATCCTCTCAATAGTGATGACCTTCGCCGTCTCCTACTGGCAGCTCGGCTCCCTGCCGAACAACCTCTGGCTCGTGCTCTCGGTCATCATCAGCTGCGGCACCCTGGGCGCGGCCCTCATCCCCGAGTTCACCAAGATCTTCACGAGCACGAAGAGCAAACACACCAAGGAAGTCGTCACCGCCTCGCGCGAGGGCGGCGCCTCCCTCACGATCCTCTCCGGTCTCGTGTCGGGCAACTTCTCCGCCTTCTGGATCGGCCTCGTGATCGTCGCCCTCATGGGCATCGCCTACTTCGCGAGCACCTTCATCCCCGTGCCCGGCATCATGGTCTACCCGACCGTCTTCGCCTTCGGCCTCGTGGCCTTCGGCTTCCTCGGCATGGGCCCGGTCACCATCGCCGTCGACTCCTACGGCCCCGTCACCGACAACGCCCAGTCCGTCTACGAACTCTCCCGCATCGAGCAGATCCCGAACATCGCCAAGGAAATCGAGAAGGACTTCGGCTTCAAGCCCAAGTTCGAGGTCGCCAAGGATTTCCTCGAGGAGAACGACGGCGCGGGCAACACCTTCAAGGCCACGGCCAAGCCCGTCCTCATCGGCACCGCCGTCGTCGGCGCGACCACGATGATCTTCTCGCTCATCCTCCTAATTAAGAACTCCTTCGGCATCGATCCCGCGACCATCCTCAACATCCTCAATCCCTTCTCCCTCCTCGGCTTCATCTCCGGCGGCGCCGTCATCTACTGGTTCTCCGGAGCCTCGATGCAGGCCGTCACCACCGGCGCCTACTCCGCCGTCGAGTTCATCAAGAAAAACTTCAACATCGAATCGAAGGAAGCGGCCTCGGACAAGGATTCGCAGGAAGTCGTGCGCATCTGCACCGTCTACGCGCAGAAGGGCATGTACAACATCTTCATCGCGATCTTCAGCTTCGCCCTCGGTTTCGCCTTCTTCTCCGCCCCCGCCGGCTACGTCGACGGCGGCTCCACGGCCCTCCTCAACCCGATGTCCTTCTTTATCTTCTACCTCATCGGCATCGCGGTCTTCGGCCTCTTCCAGGCCGTCTTCATGGCCAACGCCGGCGGCTGCTGGGACAACGCCAAGAAGATCGTCGAGACCGACAAGGAGCTCAAGGCCATGGGCGAGGGCAAGGGCTCGGCCCTCCATGCCGCCACCGTCATCGGCGACACCGTGGGCGACCCCTTCAAAGACACCTCTTCCGTCGCGATGAACCCAATTATCAAGTTCACCACCCTCTTCGGCCTCCTCGCGATGGAGATCGCCATCTCCGCGGCCTTCCGCAACGTGGCGCCCTTCATCGGCATCTTCTTCTTCGTGGTGGCCCTCGTCTTCGTGTGGAGGAGCTTCTACAAGATGAGGATTCCCGTCCTCCCGGCCACGGCCAAGGCGAAGTGACGGGAATAATCGTAGTTAGTATCGGAATATGAAAGAGCCCGCGTCGCCGCAGCTGCGGTGGCGCGGGCTTTTTGTTCCGCCCGAAGACTGGGACCTAGGCTGCGCGATATGGCGTTGCGACGCCCGGCACTTGCCCTGTGGACGGAATCAGTGGTTCCCGATGGACGGAATGAGTGGTTCCGGAGGTCGGATTCACTATTTCCGGTGGTCGGAATCAGTAGTTTCGGTGGCCGGAAACAGTGGTTCCGGCCGCCAAATTCATTGAATCCAGGCAGCGGATGTACTGATTCCAGCCAGCGGATCTACTTATTGCGGCCGCCGGGTTCACTGATTCCTACTGCCTGGTTCAATTCAGATCCCTGCGGCCGACCAAGGCTCTCAATCGATCGATACGTTTCGTCGCCGACAGGCGCCAAGCGAGGCGCCCGCCAAAACCTCAGTACACGTTGACGCCGAATGAGGGAAGGCTCGTGACCGGCGCGGTGAGATGCGCCTCGACGGGCGGCGGGGGGGGGCACGACGCCGCCGGCCGCGATCATCGAGAACTGGCCCGCCTCGACATGGCGTAACTGCATCGTGGGCGTGGCGAGCTGCACGGGAACCGCGATCGACGATGAGGTTGATGCCGTCGAATTCGAAGGCGGTACCGCGTACCGATGCGGTCGCCGTGCTCTTGAAGCCGGTGGAGACGATGTCGCCCGGGTGGACCTTGTCACCGATCCGGGCGGGCTTCCAATCGGAACCGGGTACCTGGTATTCCACCTTGCCGCTCACCTCGGAGAATACGGCCGAGGCTTCCTCGGCGGTAGCCGCCGCGATCCCGAGAAACGCGAAGGAGCGGAAGATGGCCATCAACGAAAGCTCGGCTCCGAGATAGGAGCTGGTGGCGAGGCCTCGGACCTCCGACGAACCTATAATGAGTTCGCTCGTGCGGGAGATCGCGCCGCCATGGAAAGTCGTCGAAAGCAGTCGAAGGCGCCGTAAGGCTCAACTGCAGAGGAGCCAGAGCGGAATTGCCTTGCCGCTTCAAGTTCGGGAATGAAGCGGCTTTCCATTGCCGAGCGGCAGGATTTCCATGCCGGCCGCCCGCGCCTTCGAAATTGGCGAACTCTAGGAAACAAGCCCTCCGGCGACTTCGTCCCAGAGGTTGAGCGACGAGGATGGGGTTCCTGAGTCGCGCGGCATGCTTTATCCCACCCTTTTTTTCCCGCCCTGCGCGGCCACGTGCTCCGCCAATATCATCTTGATGAGCGATTGGTAGGGGCTATCGCGCTCGTTCGCCATGGCGCGCAGACGGGCCAGCATGGGCTCCGGCAGCCGAAGGGAGATGCTTCGAAGGCTCGGTTTGAGCCCAGGAATCGAAACCGTCCGCGCGCTGCCCCAGTCGACGTAGTCGGTTGAGTCATGGCCTTGCCAAAAAAGGGCCTCCTCGTCCTCGTCGGCGAAAGCGGGAATCTCATTCAGTTTGTCTTTCATAGATCGCCCTTTCCTTTCGGCTCATATCCCGGGCCGAAATCACTCGAATCTTCGTTTCGCGCAGAGTGAATACGACGAGCAACCGCCGTCCTACGTCGCTTTGGCCCAACGCATGGAAGCGCCTCTCGACGATGGAATGGCTCGGGTCATCCGCTATGAGAAGGGGCTGATTGAAGAATACTTCCTCGCATTCCCCCGGTTCGACCGCGTGCTATTTCTGTTTTTGTCGGAGTTGTGTTCATCCCAGTCGAATCCTGTGGCGTGGATGATCGACATCAAATCCATACGAAAAGGTATATTTCCATGATATACGGATGTCAAGGCGCGACCGAGGGACATAGCCTGCGCAAGGGTGCCGGCCATGAAGATGGCTTTTCCGATGCCACGGGGGCCGGAGAGGACAAAAGCGCGGGGCAGGGAGTCCATTATCGACATCGACCCACCCTCCATGCTCGATCATACTCCAGGGGCGCAGTCTTGACGTGTCGGTGTCGGGAAAGACGGCCTCAGGACTGGCTCTCGTAGAATCCTAGATATTTCGTCGTTCCATGATTATGTTAATGTCTGGAATCAACCGTCACCTCGAAGAATATGGTTTCCATACCTCGGACGATCGCCAAGGAGTTCGGCATCCAGCCCGGCTGGAAACTCGATTGGAAGCTGGGTTCCAATCCCGATGAGATTCTCGTCAGGGTGATTCCCGATCGTGCGGAGCGAGCCCATCGGCTCCTCGACACTACGGCTATTCTACCGAAGCCCGAGCTACGGCTCTCGAATACGCTCGCTTTCCCAATGCTTACCTTACTGGCAATGGCAACCATTCGTGTTGAAAAGTCCGGCCGCTACAAGGCATTTCCTTGGATCACGGGTTCTCCGGCCCTCCATCACGATAAAGCCGCGCCAACCCCACGCCGTCTCAATGCTCCGAAAGAGATAAGCCCTCCCGCGGCCTCGTCCCAGAGGTTGAGCGAAATCGAACGCAGGCTCCTCACAATGCCGAGGTGGTTTTTGAGCCTTAGCTCGGGGATGGCGTCGAGGCAGGCCTGGAGGCGGTAGTTCGGAATCCTGGGGGCGAGATGATGGACATGGTGGAGTCCGATGTTGCCGGTTATCCACTGGAGGGCGGGAGGGAGGCGGTACCAGGAACTGCCCTCCATGGCCGCGTCGAAGAAGGACCAGCCCTCGCCGTGCCGCCAGTAGGAAGGATCGAACTGGTGCTGCACGTAGAACATCCAAATGCCGACCATTCCCCCCGCGAGGAGGATGGATCCCTGGACAAAGAGGTAGGGGAGTAGCCCGAAGGCGAGGGATAGGCTCGCCGCGATCGCCACCAGGGCCGTGTCATGGAGGATGAGGTCCCTGAGCTGGGCGCCTTTGGCCCCTCGCGAGGGAAATCGGTTCGTGACGACGAAGATAAAGAAGGGCCCGAGCACGAAGAGGACGAGGGGATTCCTGTAGAGCCGGTAGCGGAGACGCTCGAAGCGCGTGCTCGCCTCGTACTCCCCGACCGTCATGGTCCACACGTCACCGAGCCCCCTGCGGTCGAGGTTGCCCGCGGTGACGTGGTGTATGCCATGGCTTCTCCTCCAGTCCGCGAAGGGCGTGAAGACGAGGAGGCCGAGGGCGCTGCCGAGAAGGTCATTCGACTTTCGGGAGGCCAGATAAGAGCCGTGGCAGCAATCGTGAAAGATGATGAAGCTGCGCGTTAGGAATCCGCCGGCTGGCAGGGAGAGGGCGAGCACGATCCACGGCGATACCTTCGCGCGGGCCAGGATCAGCATCGCGAAGAAGAGGGCGAGATAGGGCAGAATGGTATCGACGAGCTGGATGCGGGCGCGCCAGTCCACGGCGCCTTCGAATTTCTTGAGCGTTGCCGTCCAAGCGGGCCGATCCTCGGTCGTTTGTGTTTGCATGACACCTCCCACATGTTGATTCGACGCGGAGAAGCAATGGGAGGTTGCAGGGAGAGGGATGGAAGAGGCCGCCGCCCACGATGGTGGAGGGCGGCCAGGGCGGGGATCAGTTCGAGTAGAAGGCGAGGTTGGTGAAGCCGTCGGTGCTGGTCATGACAGACACGGGGCTGTAGGAGGCCATGACTCCGGTTTCATCAAAGACATAGAGGCTGTTGATGTTCGTTGGGGGAGTGACGCTGTAATTGGTGGCATCACTTGGCATGCAGATGAGTCCGTTTTTCTCCGCGAGGTCGAGACTGCCGAAGGACGTGCCATTCGCCTTGATCTCCGAGGCGCTAGCCGTCGATCCGGAAAGCGTGATGAGCCAGGTGTGTCCGTTGCCGGTAGCGACGAGGTTGCTGCTTACTTCAAGCTGTATGAGTCTCCCAGGGGTGAAATCGGCGGAAAAGGAGGTGGGGACTACTGGGCTGCTTGTCGCGCCGTTGGAGGGGATGAAGTCGATCGAGCCATTGCTAGGCAAATAGGTGGAGGGATTGAATGGCCCGGTATTCGCGACGAAGACGCCGGGGTTGCCGTTCAAGGTTCCTGCGCGAATGCCGGTGGTGCCCGAAGCGCTGGTGGCGATTGTAGTAGTTGTGACATTAACCGGGTTATAGACGAGCACCTGCTGGTCGAGGTTTTCGGCGGCGTAGACTCTGCCGTCAGGTCCGATCGCGATGTCTTGAAGGTATTTGTCCGTGCCTGCTATCGGACCTGCGAGGCCGGCAGCCAGGTTCGAGGGGTTGAAAGTGTAAATTCCGCCCAGATCATTCGTGAAGTCGCCAGCCACGCTCACATAGGCCAAGCTCGTGCTGGCGAAAGCGAAGTACTGCGCGTTGATCGCCGTGTTCGAAGGAGTCGAGAGTCTGGTGAATACCGGATTTGCGGCAGCGGGATCGAACCAATACACGCCGGCGCCGGCACCATAGCCCACTGCGGAATAGCCGATCCCCTTGTAGAAGTTGATGGTTCCCGTCGCGTTCTGTCCTGTCGAAAGGAGGCTCGTGGCATTGGCGGCATGGGTCGAGGGATCGTAGGTGTAGATCTTGCCTGAATTGGTGTCGGCCATGAAGAGATAGCTCTGCCATGCCGGGGCGGTCGCTGCAGGCGTCGAGGAAGTCGGGCCGAACAAATTCGACACGAAAGAGCAGCCGGAAAGGGAGATGAGGATCGATGCGGCTAAGGCGATGCCTGCCGCCCTTGCTAAGGGGTGCGCGCGTCTGGTCATGATGGCTCCTGTCTGGATTATTTCAGGGCTTGAATTCAAACCCCGTGCGGAATTTCGTACCCGGCATCGGATAGCCGTCGACGACGGAATAGGGCTCGTCGAGGAGGTTGTCTGCCGCGAGATAGAGGGAGATGCCCGCGCCGATGTTCGTCCTCAAGATGGCATCGAGGACGAAGTAGGACGGGTCGGCCGAAACGTTGGCCGTGTTGAGGTATCGCGACGAGACGTAGGTCTCCGACAGGCTCCAGGTCGCCTCTCCGAAGGTTCCCGAGAGGCTGGCCTTCAGGCTGTGCTCCGGCGTGAACGGCAGGCGCTTGTCGTCGGCGAAGGAAAGTCCCCCGTCGAGGGCGTATGAGCGAAGATAGGAATAATTGGTCGTAATTTCGAGACCGCCGCCGAGTCTGGCGCCGAGGGCGAGCTCGGCGCCGGGATAGAAGGCTATGCCATAATTGCTCGGCCGCCAGATGCCATCGCTGCCGGGTTCCCAGAGGATGACGTCCTGCGCGTAGCGGGAATATAGGGTTCCAGAAAAGTGCCAGGCGCCGTTCGTGCGCTCGTAGCCAATGTCGATTTCGTAGGCCGTTTCGGGCTTGAGCGAGGGATTGCCCTGGGCGCCGTCCGAGGCGGGCCAGTAGAGATCGTCGAAGCAGGGGACGCGGTAGGTCCGCGTGAGGTTGGCCTTGAGACTCTCGCCGTCGGACAGGGCATAGGAAGCTCCGAGACCGGCGCCGATCCCGCCAAGCGGGGATGCGGGAGAAAAGTCCGAATAGTAATCGTAGCGGAGGGATGGTCTTAGGATGAGCTTCCCGGTCGTCAGGGCGGGCTCGACGAATGCCCCGCCCGTGAGCCTGGTCGGCGTTCCGAGGTCGTTGCTCGAGGCGCCTGTCCAGGACATCGAAGAGCCGTAGACGAGGGTGAACGAGTCTTCGACATAGGCTTTTTGCGAGAGCTCGACTCCAGCGGTGATGGATTTGTGATGGCCGTCGTTGGCGGGGGCAGCCGAATCGACATAGTCGACGGAGGCGTATTCGGCATGGGCGGTCGCGTCGAGCGTGAAGGCATCCGCGAGGAAACGCTCGGCCTTGTAGCTCAGCGCTGCCCGAGCAGAACCGTCGTTTTCGATCGCGGTCAGGGAGGGGAGGGATTCCGATCCGGGCACGCCCTTTCGGGAATAGGCTCCCGAGGCATCGATGCTGAGGCGGGCATCGGGGAGGTCGACGGAGCTGCCCAGAGAAAGGTCGCCAGAGAGAAGACCTGCGTTCTGGCGCTCCCGCCCATCGCCGTTCGCATCGATGTAGGTATAGGCGTTTCCCGCCCTTTGGGCGCCCCCGGCGAGCTGGAAAAGGACTGGGCCGAGGCGCGGTCCCCAGGAAAACGCGAGCTTTTGGGAATCGACCAGATCCGAGATCGCCGGTCCTTCACTAGCCTTGGAGAATCCGAAGCCGGTCACGCGACCTTGGGGGACATAGCTCCCGTTTTCGATGCTGAAGGTGAAGGGTCGAGGGGTCTTCTTCGTAATGATGTTGATGACTCCGCCCACCGCGTCGCCGCCGTAGAGCGAACTGGAACCGCCTCGCACTATTTCGATACGCTCGACGTTGTCGAGGGGGAGGCGGGAAAGATCGGCGAGGCCGGTCAGGGGATCATTGGCCCTGACGCCGTCGACGAGGACCAGGACCTGGTTCGACGTGGAGCCTCGGATCGTCGCCGAAAGCTGGGACCCCGAGGCTCCCTTGTCGGTGATTTCGACGCCGGGCGCGAGGGCGACGGCCTCCGCGACGGTGGTCGCGCCCCGCGCAGCTATCTCCGCGGAGTCCACGACCGTCACGGCTTGAGGCGCGACGCTCGTGGGTTCCTGGATTCGCGAAGCGGTTATTTCGACGGTGTTCGGACCGACGGACTCCTGCGCGAAGGCGCCCGAAGCGAGTGACGAAAATAATAAGACAATTAATAGTAAAATTCGCCCGGCCGTTCCGGGTATGCGGATACTCACGCCTGCTCCTTTGCCTCGAAGGAAAGGGTTTTCGAGCGGTATCCTGACTTCCGGATCGTCTTATTCGCGACGCCTTCTCACGGACGAATCCGCAATGGCTTTGCCGCCGATTCTCGCCGGGGCTTTCCCCCGGCCGGATTCGGCAGCCTGTCGCTTTCATTCCCGGTTACAGTGGCGGGACCGTCACGGCATTGAACCGTATTCCTCGGTCGAAAACCCGGCGCCCCATTAGTAAACCTCTTCGACATCGCTGTCAACGCCGAATCGGCCTGGGAGAAGACCCGCTTTCCTCAGTCTTTCAGCGAATAGCGAATCGCCAATTCCACGGTAAGTGTCCCCGTTCCGGCATTCGCGAGGGGAAAGGCGGAGCGGAGCGCCGTTTCGGCGGCGGAGTCGAGTATGCGCGAACCCGATCCGGAAATAATCGCAATGCTTAGTAAATTCCCTAAGCGATCCATGGTGGCCGAAAGCCGCACCGTCCCCTCGGCCCCCCGCATTCTCGCCGCCTCGGGATAGCTCTTGTGCGCCTCCACGTAGGCGGCCAGTTCCGCCGCGATGCGTTCCCTGACGCCGATGGCGCCCACCACGCCGAGTGCTTTGCCGCTACCTGCGCTCCCGCCGCCTGCGATCCCGCCCGGGTACGAGTCGGATGGCCTCGCGACCATCCCGGGGGGAGGCGCGGGGGAATCGCCTGCCGATGAAGCCGCGGGGTCGGAGCTCGCCGGAGTCGCGGGGCTGCCTAAGGCGGGTGGCGGCGCCGCGAGGGCCGGAGGGCGGATCGAATCTGCGTTGTGAGCGACGACGGGGACGGACTCCGCTATCGGTTTCGGCTTCGAATCGGTTGCCTCCGAATCTGTCGGCGATACCTGGGGTTGAGCTGGCAAAGGCGGCTGGGCAGGCGGCAGGGCAAGCTTCGCCTTCGAAGGAAGTTGCCTCCTCGGCGACTGAGGCGAGTTATGCGAAACGGCGATGCCCGCGCCGCCAAGTTGTGCCGGGGCCGAGTCGGTAGCCATCGAGATATCGATCCAGATCGGTTTGTCGAGAAGGGCGCCGGAATTCCCCAATCGGCCGCCGGCCAGGAGCAGGGCGAATGCGATGCCTCCTTCGATGAGGACGGCGAGGCCAAAGGCGAGGGCAAGGCGCCTCCTCGAGGCGCGGCGGAGGAGGATCGCGCGGGTCGCGACCCGCATCGGCGCTTCGGCCCTTGCCGCGGCTGCCGCTCCGCTAAGGTCTCCGACCATCGTGGCGAGCATGATGGGTGGGCGACGCCGGCCTTGTCAATGAAGCGAAGGGCCCGCGGATTTGTCCGGGGGCCGAGGCGGCGCGACCTTGCTTCCGCGATCTCCTTTCACTATAGTCGGCCCCAATGTTGACCGCGTTGTGGCAGGACGAGGAAATCCTCGTCATCGACAAACCGGCTGGACTTCCCACCCAGCCGGGTGCGGGGATCAAGGTCTCCCTCGTGGAGGCAGTGGAGCGCGATTTCGGTTTCAGGCCCTTTCTCGTCCATCGGTTGGACAAGGAGACGGCCGGCTGCATCATCGTGGCCCGAAACGCCCGCTCTGCCTCGAGATGGACGGAGATGATCGCGGGTAGGGAAGTGGGCAAATTCTATCGCGCGGCGGTCGCCGGAAGTCCGAGGGGGGGCTCGGGGCTCTTCGACAGCGATGTTCGGGTGCGCGGCGAGGCGAAGGCTGCCCGTACCGCGTGGAGCCTCCTCGGCGCCTTTGGGAAGGCAGCGGTGACCGATTCAGGCGCTACTGCTGAGGGAAATACCGAGGGCCCTCCTCGTTTCGCCCTCCTCGAACTCGAACTCGGCACGGGACGGACCCATCAGATCAGGCTCCAACTCGCCGCCGCAGGTATGCCCATTCTCGGCGACGACGCCCATGGCGATTTCGCGCTCAACAAAAGCCTCAAGAAGACTGACGGTCTCAAGCGGCTACTCCTCCACGCCACGAGGCTCGTGTTGCCGGGCAGGGGCATCGTCGAATCGCCCGAACCTCCCCATTTTATCGAGTTTCTGGCCCGCTTCGCCGATGCACCGGCGTGGGGTGCGCGATGACGATCGAAGCATCGGAGGAAGACATAGTACCCTGGACCCTGATTCCGGGAGCCAGCTGGATCGAGCTCGACGGGCGCGTCCACCGAGTTCCAGGATTCCACGAGGCCTGGCTTGCCGAGCATCCCGAGTTGTCGCGAGGCGCGCGCAATGTCTGCGAGCTCGTCCTCGCCAGCCGTTGGATTTCGGCGGCGCTCTTCGGAGACGGTTACGCCGAGTTCATGGTGCATGACCGCCACGATGCCGATCTTCGCGAGAGGCTTTGGAAGATCCTCAGCGGCTCCGCCGGCCGCTGGAATAGGGCCCTCGTCATCGCCATGGACGAGGAGGGTTATGCGATGCTGGATCCGAAAGACGCCGTCGATGTCGAAGGTCTTAGCCTCGCCCTCGACAGAGAACTTTGAAGGCTTTTGAGCCTACCGCAGAATTTGCATGGAGGAGGCCACGTGAAATATCTGCCTAAGTTGGAAGGCGAGCTCGTCTTCCTCTCCCCGCTTTTTCTCGACGACGCCGAATGTTATGCGGCTTGGCTCAACGACCTCCGCACCACGCGCTATCTCACTCTCTCCTCGGTCCAGATAAGCGTCCATGGCGAGCGAGAGGCCCTCGAAGGTCTCTCGAAAGAGCATAATTATGCGATTATCGAACGGGAAGGCGGAAAGTTGCTCGGCAATTGCGGTTTGATGGATGTCGATCATCTCAATCGAGCGGCGGAAGTGGGCATTTTCATCGGGGATGAAGGCATGCGGGGCAAGGGATTCGGCACCGAGGCGTTGCGGCTGCTCGCCGACTACGCCTTCAATGTCCTCAACATCCAGAACCTCATGCTCCGCACCTACGACTACAATGGGCGCGGCATCCGCTCGTATGAGAAGGCGGGATTTCGGGAGGTCGGAAGGCGCAGGAAGGCCCATTTCTACGGCGGGACCTACCACGACGTGATATTCATGGATCTTCTCGCCTCGGAGTTCGGCCCGAGCCGCATGCCCGGCATCTCGGATTAATGGTGTTCCCGGAAGCCGACACGGACATTGCGTTACACGGGCGGCTATGCGTGCCCTATTCGGAGCGCTTCGCTTCCTCCCAATAGGCGTCCATTTCGGCGAGCCGGGCCGCGGCTACGTCGGGGCTCGGCGCGGAGTCGGCCAGGGGCGCAAGGGGCTTGCCCGATTCGGCCATCCGCTTTTCGACATGGCGGAAGCGTCGCTCGAATTTTGCCACGCTGCGCCTGAGCGCCAGCGCGGGGTCGATGTCGAGGAAGCGCGCGACGTTGATAGCCGAGAAGAGGAGATCGCCCAACTCGTCCTCGAGGGCATCCTTGTCGCCGCGCTCGGTAGCTTCCTCGCAAGCGGCCTCCGCCTCGTGGAGTTCCTCTCGGGCCTTGGCCCAGACATCCTCCGGGCGAGACCAGTCGAAGCCCACCTTGGCGGCCTTCTTCTGGAGCTTATACGCGCGCTCGAGGGGCGGGAAGGAGGCGGGTACTCCGTCGAGGATCGAATCCTTCTTCCGCCTGCCCTCGACCTTTTCCTTGATCTCGCCCCACTGTCTGAGCACCTCGGCGGAATCCTTGGCTTCGACGTCGCCGAAGACGTGGGGGTGGCGGCGGATGAGTTTTTCTACGATGCCGACGAGGGCGTCCGCCACCGAGTAATCGCCGCGCTCCTCGTGCATGTAGGAGATCATCGTCGCGAGGAGGAAGATGTCGCCGGCCTCTTCGGCCACGTGGGCGGGGTCGGCCTCGTCGATGGCTTCAACCAATTCATAGGATTCTTCGATGAGGGAACCGCGGAGGCTTTCGGGGCTCTGTTCGCGATCCCAGGGGCAGCCGTCGGGGGCGCGGAGTCTCGCGACGATCCGGTAGAGTTCGGCGAAGGCTTTGCCGGCGTCCTCGGCGCGCCGAGGCGAGCCCGGGGCCTGTTCCACGGCGGCAGGGCCGGAACCGCCGCCCTGCGATGGGGTGTTCGTGCTCATGGGTGAAAGATAGCACGGGTCCGGCGTTCGGGTCTCCGTCCAGCTCGGGGTCGGCGCCCGTCCTGCCTTGTCGCGACGGGCCACTCTTGTCTATCCTGCTGGCCATGCCCCTTCCCCTCATTCCCGAGAAATACTCTTCGCGGCCCTTTTTCGGGCCTTCGGATTTCATAGGTTACATTCGGGACCGCGGCGGCCTCGGCACAAGACAGGCTCCCGAGGCAGTCATCCTTTCCTACCAGCGGAGTCTTTTCGACCATGTCGTGGCCACGAGGGCGACGACACAGGCCGAGGGCTATTTCGCGCGCGAAATCAGGCTCCTCGACTCGACGGGCGGCAAGGTGGCGATAGCCGGACGCTTCGGCGTGGGCGCCCCCGCGGCGGGCGTGATGCTCGAGGAACTCATCGCCTGGGGCGTTAGGCGCTTCGTCTCCGTCGGCACGGCCGGGAGCCTGCGGCCCGAACTGCCCCCGGGGTCCCTCGTGCTCTGCGTCGAGGCCCTGCGCGACGAGGGCACCTCCTATCATTACGCGCCCGAAGGGACGCGGGCCCTCCCGAACGAGGCCCTGACCGCGAGGCTCGCCGAAGCGCTGGCGGGTCAGAGTCTCGCCGCGAGCCGGGCCGTCACCTGGACCACCGACGCGATCTATCGCGAGACTCCCCTCGAGGTCGCCCGTCACAGGGATTCGGGGGTGCACGTGGTCGAGATGGAGGCCTCGGCCCTCTTCACAATTGCGAAGTTCCGCGACGTGGCCATGGCGGCCTGTTTCACGGTCAGCGACACCCTGGCGGAGCTCGCCTGGCGTCCGGAATTCCACGCCGAAACGACCGAGGAGGGGCTCGAGGCCCTCTTCGCCGCGGCCCTCGAGAGCCTCGCATGAGGCTTCTCCGACGCGCCTTCGCTCCCGCGGTACTTCTCCTCCTCGCCGCCCTTGCCTTCGAAGGCTGTTCGCCCGCCTCGACCTCGGCGGTGACTCTAAGCGCCTCGGCGCCCAAGACGACCGCAGCGCCGGACCCTCGTCTCGGCTCCGCCTTGGCGGCCCTCGACAAGGCCGCCCTCGAGATGGGACCGGCGGTCGCCCCGGCTCTCCGCTCGAGAATCGAGGCTTCACCAAAGGATTTTCTCGATACCCTCGACATGGTTCTCGCCGAGCGCGCCCGCGATCCCGAGCGCTTCGCCCGCGTCGACAAGGTCGCGCCGCCCCTGGGCTCGACCTTCGTGCCCGCCGATCTCGTCCGCCTTGACGGGCTCCTGCCCGTGGCCCGATCGGGTCTGACGATGCGCGGCGAGGCGGCCAATGCCCTCGCCCTCATGGCCAAGGCGGCGAGGGCCGATGGCGTCACCCTCGTCGCGGGTTCGGCCTATCGCTCATGGGAATATCAGAAGGGCGTCTTCGCGCGGGAGGTGAAGACCTACGGCGAGGCGGCGGCGAAGCGGGAGTCGGCGGAGCCGGGCAGGTCCCAGCATCAGCTCGGGACAGCCCTCGACTTCAGCCCCATCGACGATATCTTCGCGAAGTCGCCGGCCTTTCGCTGGCTCACCGCCAAGGCCGGCGCCTACGGCTTCTCGCGCTCCTACCCCGACGGCATGGAGAGCGTCACCGGTTATCGACCGGAAAGCTGGCATTGGCGCTGGATAGGCATCGACGCCGCCCGCCTCGAACGGGACTACTTCTCCGGGGTGCAGCAGTATCTCATAGAATTTCTGGCGGCGTACTGAGTCCGCGCGACTGTCGGCGGCATCCTGGGCGAATGCCGCCTAGGAACGAGCTCTCTACCTCTTGCCCGCCGAAGCGTTCTCCCGCGCCAGACGCCGGGCTTCCTGCTTGAAGCCCTCCGAAAGCTGGGTGACCACCTGCTTGAGCTGGGCGTCGCTGGTTATGTGATAATCGCCGAGGACCTGTCGGTCGATCTGGTCCCAGGTCATGTTGCCTTCCTCGTATTCGCAGAACACGTTCGCGAGGTAGACGGTGTAGCAGACGTCCTTGTGCTGGACGGGGACGTTGGCGGGCATGTGGTGCCAGCGGATGGCGGACACGAGGGACTCCGGGAAATTCCACTTCTCCGCGATGCGGGCCCCGATCTCCGCGTGGTTCATGCCGCCGGCGAGATCCTCGAAGGTATTCGCGGGAATGCCCTTCTCCACGCAAAAGGCGCGTATCTTGTCGAGGAGGCTGGGATGGACCTCCTGGAAGATGATCTTGCCCATGTCGTGGAGCATTCCCGACACGTAGGCGTCGTCGAGGAGGGGCTTGTTGGCGGGTTTGAAGTTGCGCACGAGATTGAAGGCGTAGTAGGCGGCCCGGTAGCTGTGCTCCCAGAGTCTCTTCCGGTCGTCGGTGTTGTCGCCGAGGATCTTCAAGGTGCCGTAGGAATAGAGCAGCATCCTGATCTGCTTGAGGCCGGCGAGCTTGACGGCCTCGACGATGTCGTTGACGCGCTTGGACATCATGAAGGCCGCGGAGTTGACGAGCTTGAGGAGGTCGGCGGTCAGCGCGGGATCGGTCGCGATGTACTGCGCGATGTCGATCATCTGGCTGTTCGGATCGTTGATGAGGCGCTGGATCTGGGTGATGTTGTCGGGGAACTGGGGCAGGCTCGAGATCGAGTTGACGATCTGCTCGGTGAGCATGTCGAGGCTTTCGACCCGGGCCTCGGCGAAGGGCACGGTGATGCGGGCCACGGTCTCGCCGTTCTCCGCCCAGATGTCGAAGCAGTCCTCGGTGAGGCCCATCTTCTTCAGCATTAGTACGAGTATGACGATGCCGAGCCCCGCGCCCTCGGTGGGGTCGAGGACGCTCGCCATGGCCTCCTCGAGGCTGGCGTACATGCGCGAGCGGGCCAGCTTGTCGTGGATGCGGAGATACTCGGCCTTTGTGATCTCGACGTTGTTGCGAACCTCGATCTTTATGTTCGCGCCCTGGGCGTGGAATATGATCTTCACATAAAGGCCCTTCTCCTTGAGTTTCTGGAGATAGACCTGGATGTTGTCGAGGGTGTCGTCCTTGAAGGATTTCATGCCCTCGTCGTAATCCTCGGTATTCTCGAGGTCGAGGCCGCGCGCCTCGAAGTAGACGCGCTTGGTGTTGGCCTTCTTGGCGTTGACGGCGAGCTCGCGGAGGCAGTAGACGAGGTAGTCCTTGAGGCGGGACTGGCCGAGCTCGACGAGGAAGACCTCGAGGACCTCGGAGACGTAGACCTCCATCTCGTGGGGAAGGGTGTACGAGGTGACGGTCAGCGGTATCGCGTTGTGCGCCGCCTTCTTGATTCGGGGTACGTCGACCACCAGTTCCTGAGCCGCCATGTTTCCTCCCTGACTTTTGCGACAGATGGCCTGTCCTCTCCATCGTACTTTCGCTCGCCGTCCTTGGCAAGTTTGCTTCGCTTCAGCCCATGTAATTCTTCACGGTCTTGGCCATGCGCTGAAGTTCCCGTCTGACGCGGCCGTTGAAGGTGTCGGGGGCGAATTCCCCCCGGTCGTTCGGTCTGCCGGCCTCGATGCCGGCCAGGACCTCGAGGCCCTCGTCGATCGAGGCCACGGCCCAGATGTGGAACTTGCCCGCGGCGATCGTTTCGCGAATCTCCCGGGGCAGGATGAGGTTCGAGGCGTTGCTCCGCGGGATCATCACGCCCTGGTTCCCGGTGAAACCGGCCTGTTTGCAGACGCGGAAGAAGCCCTCGACCTTCTCGTTGACCCCGCCGACGGGCTGGACCTGCCCCGTCTGGTTCATCGAGCCGGTGACGGCGATATCCTGCCTGATGGGGATGCCCGCGATGGCCGAGAGGAGGGCGTAGACGGCCGTGGAGGAGGCCGAGTCCCCTTCGATGGCCGTGTAGGATTGCTCGAAGCAGATCGAGGCCGTGACGCCGAGGGGGAAGTCGCGGGCGTAGCGGCTCCTGATGAAGCCCTCGACGATGAGGACGGCCTTGTCGTAGATCTCGCCCGAAAGGCCGGATTCGCCCTCGATGTTGATCACGCCGCCCTCGCCCGGGCTCACCTGCGCGGAGATTACGGCGGGGAGGCCGAAGGCGTAGTAGCCCCTGTCGTGGACGGCGAGGCCGTTGACCCTGCCCGTGGCCCTGCCGTCGACCTGCATGATGATCTCGCCGGTGGAGATCATCTCCTCGAGCTTTTCCTCCGGCAGGTTGGCGAGATGGGCCCTGACGGCCACCGCCTCGCGGACCGATTCGCCGTCGATGACCGTCGAGTTTCGGACCTGGGCGCGATAGTCGGACTCGCGGAGAAGGTCGGCTATGAGTCCGAAGCGCGTCGAAAGGCGGTCGCGGTACTCGGCGAGGCGCATGCCCTCCTCGAGCACGGCCGCGAGGCCGGTAGTATCGATGGGAAGGAGGCGCTCTTCGCCGACGATCTTCGAGGCGAAGGCCCTGTAGTCTCTGATGCCCTCGGCGTTCCGGGGCATCGTCGAATCGAACTCGGCGTGGATCTTGAAGAGCTTCTGGAAATCGGGGTCGGCCTGGTACAGTGCGTCGTAGGTGCCCTCGCCCCCGACGAGGATGACCTTGACGTCGGCGGGCACGGCCTCGGGCTTGAGCCAGGCCGCGGCGCCGAAGGGGCCCTCGCGGGGCTGGATTTCGACCTTGGCGTCCTGGAGGGCTCGCTTGAGCCGGACCCAGACCTCTTCGTCCGCGAGGATGTCCTCGGCCCGGAGGACGAGGTATCCGCCCGAAGCTTGGAGGAAGGTGCCCGAGCGAATGCGGAGGTAGGCGGTCCGCGTGTCCCCATCCTCTTCGGGCTTGGGCTCGACGAAACCGAAGAGGTTCGAGAGGCTGGGGTGGTTCTCGACCACGACGGGAGGCCTGTCGGCTGCGCTTCGGTCGATGACGAGGTTGATGCCGTAGCGGCCGAGGGCGGGCGAGCGGCGCCGGCTGGGCCCTTTGCGGCCGGCCGGACCTTCGTGAAAGATCCACAGATGCCCGAGGACGTCCTTTTCGAGGGACGCGAGCCAGGCAGTGATGGCCGGATCGCTCCAGCTCTTCGAAAACAGGCGGGTTTCCGCGGCGACCTGGGGGGCGATGGCCTCCTCGCGAAGAGAACGGAGCTTGTCGTCGAGCTCCGCCCGTCCGCGCCGCAGCTCGGCGAAGATGCTCCGCATCTTGTCCATGTGGGCGTACCAACGGTTGCGGAGATCGTTGTAGGCCTCTTCGCCCATGGCTCCCGCGGTCACGAGTTCCTGGAGCCTTTCGAAGGTCGTCTCTTCGATGGTCGGGACGGCCTCCGCGTCGGCGGAATCAGAAAGGGCCCCTTCCGAGGCTTCGCTTTCGGTCGTTTCGGTTCCACCGGCTTCGGCCTCGACGCCTTCCGCCGGCGCCGTGGCCCCGACGGCCGCCAAGGGGACGATGTCCATCGCCCCGCCGCCGTCGCCCGCCTCGACCTGGACTGCGCGAAAGCCGTCGGCGGCGAGCTCGGCCTCGAAGGCCGCGAGACGAGCGTTTTCGGCCTCCTCGCGCTGGGCGACGAGGGCTGATTCGGTCTTTTTCTGGGAATCGCTCTCGGCCTGGAGACGGACGATCTCCTTGAGGGTCTCCACGAGGCGATGGAGGTCTCGCTTGAACTCGCGACCCTTTCCCGCCGCGAAGGAAAGCATCCTCGGCTCGAGGGGGGCCTCGAAATCGTAGACGAAGCCGATGTCGCGCAGGCGATCGACGCCGCCGGGTTCGTCGCTGAGAACTCGCAGGACGGCCGTTCGCCTTCCCGTGCCGGGGGCGCCGGAGACCCAGACATTGTAGCCCTTCGACTTGATCCTGACGCCCATCCGCAGGGCCTCGAGGGCGCGGGGCTGGCCTATGACTTCTATGCCCCAGGCGACGCCGCCGGAGTCCTCGCCGGCCGGGGCGAAAGCCTTCCCGGCCTCTTCGCCTACGGTGAAATCGATCTGGGAGAGGGGGAGTTCGTAACGCTGGCTATCCACCGGTCCTCCAATGGTCCGTTATTCCGCGTCGTTCATCAGAGTCGAAATGGGCACGATTGCATAGCCCTCGCTCCTGAGATCGTCGATGAGGAGGGGCAGCTCGTTGAAGAGATAATCATCCCTGCCGCCGTCGGGCACCCCGATCCGGATGGGAACGATCGAACCGGGCTTCACCCGCGCCATGATGTCCTCCACGATGCGGTGCGACGAGCGATAGGCTCCCGGCATCTTCGTCGCGTCGCTGCGTCCGACCCAATCGAGGGGATCGATGTCGCGGCCGACGTAGAGGTAGTTCATCGAGGCGCCTGCCGCCGTCACCTCCGAATTCGTGGAATACCAGGGCGTGTGCCAGAGTCCGGAGAGTTCCTTGCCCGTGGCGTTGAACCAGAGGTCCTCGGCTCGGGCGAGACCGCGGCGAACATAGTCCCGATCGTTGCCGAAGCGGGCGTCGGTCGGGTCAACGGTCGTGAAAAACATAGAGCCGATCTCCTGGCCCGAATCGGCGAGGAGGCGGGAGGCTCCTGGATCGTTTCGCACGAACTCGCCGTTGACGAAGAAGGTGGCCTTCGTGCCCGTCTCCGCAAGGGCGTTGAGGACCGTCACGAGACCCTCGGCCGAATCGAGGGCGTCGAAGGTCAGCGCGACCTCGCGCCTTCGAATGCGCGATCCATGATCGAAAACGTTCGGGTCGCGGGGCTCGTCCACGGAGGGGAAGGGCGCCCAGGTGTTCTTCGGCAGGGGGAAGAGACTCGTGGTGCCCAAGCCCTTGGTGTCCCTGAGCATCACGACGTTGCGGTAGGGACCCGAGGCGAGGCTGTCCAGATAGACCCGCCAGTCCGGGGCGACGGTGGAGGCGTCGCGATGGCCGGGGGTCGCGGCCTTGGTCCAGGAGGCGGGGACCGGGGTCTGGGTCGAGGCCGAGAGGCTGATCGGGGCCTTTTGTCCGAGGAGGGGGACATCGCGCCTCCAGGTCTGGCCTCCGACGCTCGCGACTATAGAGCCATCGTCGGACCAGCCGAAGTCCTCGACCCTCGAGAGGGCGATCGTCTTTATCTCGCCCGAACCGATGTCCCAGGATTCGATGTAGTCGCGGCTTCCGACGATGAGCCGGCCGTCATCGCGCCAGAGCACATGGAAGGAATTGGCGTCCGTCAGGTTCGCCACGGGTTTCCAGGTATCGTAGTCGCGGACGACGACGCCCTCGGCTCCGGCGAGAGCTACCTTCGTGCCGTCGGGAGAGAGCTTCGCCTCGACGGCGTCGCCCGTGTCGAGCTCCTCCACCTTGGGGGTGAGACCCAGGAGGGAGGGATCCGCCGGCGCGTCGAAGCGCCAGGCTCCGGTGCTCGTCGAGCCCGCCCTGATCGTGCCCGTGAGAACGGTCACCTGTCCCTGCGCGGGCCAAAGCACATCGCGCACCCTCGTCCCCCCCTGCAGAAAGAGGTAGGGGAGGGCCGCGACCCTCGCCTTTGACCCGTAGTCATCGGGCTTGAGGTACACAAGGAAAAGATTGCGGCCGCCCTTGGAGAAAATGATCCTCTGGCCGTCGGAACCCACCCAGTACTCGTCGAAGTTCGGATCGAAGGGGAAGGGAAGCTTGCCCGCCAGGCTTCCCATGCCGGCTATGCCCTGATACAGGGCCTGGGTGAAAAACTCGGCGGGCAAAACTCGGTAGAGGGCCGTATCGCGGAGATAGTAAAGGCTCCCGTCGGCGGCCCAGCGGACGGCTTCGACCCGGCCCGGGCCGATGCGCCGATAGCCCTCGTCGATGACCCGCGAGGCGAGGAGCTGATCGATGGAGAAATAATAGATGGAACCGGCCTTCGAGTAGACGAAGTAACGGGAATCGGGCGACCAGCGGGCGTGGATCCGGTTTACCGAATATTCTATTCCCTCGACGACGACCGAGCGGGCTCCGGAACGGGAATCATAGAGCACCAGTCGCCCATAGGCCGCCGAGGTCGGCTCGACGAGAATTACCCAGGAGCCGTCGGGGCTCGTCGCCGTGGGGGGAAGCGCGCCGTTGACCACGGGCGAGCCGCGCTCGAAGTTGGGAAAGCCCGCGACCGCAGCGGGATTGGCGAAGTCGCCGTCCGTTCGATACAGACCGAAGCGATTGCGGATCTCGAGTCGGCGGCCGCTGTCCACGAGGCTGATCGATTCGGGATAGAAACTGAGGCTGCGAATGTCGCCGGTCGCCGGGTCGGCCGCAAACAGGGCGTTATACGAGTCGCCGCCGGGCAGGGCCCCTTTCGCGCCGAAGAGAAGCGTCCCGGTTTTCGAAAAGTCGGGCCCGAGGAACGTGACATCGGCCGCAAGTCCGCAGGCGACGAGAATCGCGAGGGCCCAGGCTAGAGCTTGTCGTTTCATGGCATACCTTCCCGATTCATTATCGGCAACCTTCGCGGTTTGTTTAACCGCGCGTGGTTTGGCACAACCGCGAGCGCTTTGGCGCAACCCGCGGCGGCTTCGGGCGGGATGCAGAATATTATTCCAAATCATATAAAGAATTAGCGAGTGATTTCGCCGCACGGCTCCCGCGCTTATTGAATAAAGACCCAAAAAAGAACTAAACTTTGGCAGCTCCTCCCGGAGCTTCATCCCCAACCTTCCTTCCGCAAGGATATAGCGTATGTCAGACTCGACCAAGAAGATGGTCATGATCGACGGCAACACGGCCGCCGCCCATGTCGCTCACGCCGTGAGCGAAGTCATCGCCATCTATCCCATTACGCCCTCCTCGACGATGGGCGAACTCGCGGACGAGTATTCCTCGGCCGGGCGCAAGAACATCTGGGGCACCGTGCCCCAGGTCGTAGAGATGCAGTCCGAGGCCGGAGCCGCCGGCGCGGTCCACGGCGCCCTCGCCACGGGCGCCCTCTCGACCACCTTCACCGCCTCCCAGGGCCTCCTCCTCATGATCCCCAACATGTACAAGATCGCCGGCGAGGCCACGCCGACCGTCTTCCACATCGCCGCCCGCGCCATCGCCGCCCAGGCCCTCTCGATCTTCGGCGACCACCAGGACGTCATGGCCGCCCGCCAGACCGGCTGGGCCCTCCTCGCCGCCAACAACGTGCAGGAGGTCATGGACACGGCCCTCATCGCCCATGCCGCGACCCTCGAGTCGCGCGTGCCCTTCCTCCACTTCTTCGACGGCTTCCGCACCTCCCACGAAGTGCAGAAGGTCGAGGAGTCCTCCTACGACCTCATGCGCCAGATGATCTCCGACGAGATGGTGCGCGCCCACCGCGGTCGCGGCCTCAACCCCGAGGACCCGGTCATCAAGGGCACGAGCCAGAACCCCGACGTCTACTTCGCCAGCCGCGAGGCCTCGAGCAAGTTCTACGCCAAGGTCCCCGGCATCGTGCAGGCCCAGTTCGACAAGATGGCCAAGCTCACCGGCCGCCAGTACCGCCTCTTCGACTACGTCGGCGCCCCCGACGCCGAGCGCCTCGTCATCGTGATGGGCTCCGGCGCGGACACCGTCGAGGAGACCGTCAAGCACCTCGTCGAAAAGGGCGAGAAGGTGGGCGTCCTCAAGGTGCGGCTCTTTCGCCCCTTCTCCGTCGAGCACTTCATCAAGGCCATTCCCGCCACCGTCAAGTCCATCGCCGTCCTCGACCGCACCAAGGAGCCCGGCTCCATCGGCGAGCCCCTCTACGAAGACGTCCGCACCGCCATCGGCGAGGCCATGGGCGACAAGACTGCGGCCTTCAAGGGCTGGCCCACCGTCATCGGTGGCCGCTACGGCCTCGGTTCCTTCGAGTTCACCCCCGCGATGGCCAAGGCCGTCCTCGACGAGCTCAAGAAACCCGCCCCGAAGAACCACTTCACCATCGGCATCAACGACGACGTCATGCACACGAGCCTCGACTTCGACGAGGCCTTCCTCCTCCCCTCGGCCGGCGTCACCGAGTGCCTCTTCTACGGCCTCGGCTCCGACGGAACGGTCGGCGCCAATAAGAACTCCATCAAGATCATCGGCGACGACACCGACTACGGGGCCCAGGGCTACTTCGTCTACGACTCGAAGAAGTCCGGCACCTACACCGTCTCCCACCTCCGCTTCGGACCGGGCAAGATCGCCAAGCCCTACCTCGTCGCGGCCGCCGACTTCATCGCCTGCCACAAGTTCACCTTCCTCGAAAAGCTCGACATCCTCGCCAACGCCAAACCGGGCGGCGTCTTCCTCCTCAACAGCCCCTATCCGGCCGACAAGGTCTGGGCCGAGCTCCCCATCGAGGCGCAAAAACGCATAATTGACAAGAAACTTCGCTTCTACGTGATCGACGGCTCCGAGATCGCCGAGAAGGCAGGCATGAGCGGCCGCATCAACACCATCATGCAGACCGCCTTCTTCAAGATCTCCGGCGTCCTCCCCGAGGCCGACGCCCTCAAGCTCATCAAGAAGTACACGGAGAAGACCTACGCCCGCAAAGGCGCCGACGTCGTCGCCAAGAACATCGAGGCCATCGACATGGCCGGCTCCTCCGTCCACGAAGTCAAGGTCGGCGCCGCCGACTCGAAGAAGAAGATGATCGCCCCCGTCTCCGCCGACGCGCCCACGTTCGTGAAGGAAGTCATCGGCGAGATCATCGCCGCCCGCGGCGAGAAGATCCCCGTCAGCAAGCTCCCCGACGACGGCAGCTTCCCCTCGGCCACCACCCGCTACGAGAAGCGCAACATCGCCGAGAAGATCCCCGTCTGGGAGCCGGATCTCTGCATCCAGTGCGCCCAGTGCAACCTCGTCTGCCCCCACGCCGTCATCCGCATCAAGGTCTACGAGCCCTCCGTCCTCGCCAAGGCCCCGGCCACCTTCAAGAGCGCCGATCCCAAGCCCTTCTTCAAGGAATACCCCGGCCAGAAGGTCACCGTGCAGGTCAGCCCCGAGGACTGCACCGGCTGCGGCCTCTGCATCGCCGCCTGCCCCGCCAAGGACAAGAACGACCCCAACCGCAAGGCCATCAACTTCGGCCCGCAGAGCGAACTCCGAGCCGCCGAAGTAGCCAATTGGGACTTCTTCATGAACGTCATCCCCATGCCCGACCCGAACAAGGCCAACCCCGCCTCCATCGTCGGCACCCAGCTCCGCCAGCCGCTGTTCGAGTTCTCCGGCGCCTGCGCCGGCTGCGGCGAGACCCCCTACGTCAAGCTCGTGAGCCAGCTCTTCGGCGACCACGCCGTCGTGGCCAACGCCACAGGCTGCTCCTCGATCTACGGCGGCAACCTCCCGACCACCCCCTGGTCCAAGCGCGCCGACGGCAAGGGCCCGGCCTGGGGCAACTCCCTCTTCGAGGACGCCGCCGAGTTCGGTTACGGCATGCGCCTCACCGTCGAGAAGACCAGCGAGTTCGCCCGCGAACTCGTCGCGGCCTACAAGGGCAAGGGAATCCCCGCCGCCCTCGCCGACCGCCTCCTCGAGAACCCCCAGGACTCCGACATCCTCATCGCCGAGCAGCGCGCCAACGTAAGCGTCCTCAAGGACGAACTCGCCAAGGTGAAGGAGGCCTGGGCTGCCAACCTCTCGTCGGCAGCCGACGAGGGCCTCGTCAAGAAAAGCGTCTGGGTCATCGGCGGCGACGGCTGGGCCTACGACATCGGCTTCGGCGGCCTCGACCACGTCCTCGCCTCCGGCCGCAACATCAACGTCCTCGTCCTCGACACCGAGCTCTACTCCAACACCGGCGGCCAGGCCTCCAAGGCCACGCCCTTCGGTTCAATCGCCAAGTTCGCCACGAGCGGCAAGGACATCGGCAAGAAGGACCTCGGCATGATCGCCATGTCCTACGGCTACGTCTACGTCGCCCAAGTCTCCCTCGGCGCCAACTACCTCCAGACCATCAAGGCCTTCCGCGAAGCGGAAGCCTACGAAGGCCCCTCGATCGTCATCGCCTACTCCCACTGCATCAACCACGGCATCGACATGTCGAAGGGACTCTCGCAGCAGAAGACCATGGTGGAGGGCGGCGTGTGGCCCCTCTACCGCTACGATCCCCGCCTCGTCGACCAGGGCAAGAACCCCTTCCAGCTCGACTCCAAGGAGCCCGACGAGACCAAGATCGAGCAGTACATGTACAACGAGGTCCGCTTCAAGAGCCTCCGCGACTCCAACCCCGAACGCGCCGCCATGCTCCTCGAGAAGCAGAAGCACATGGTCGCCCGCAGGTGGAAGGAGTACAAGTACATCGCGGAGAGACCTTTCTAGGGTGCGAGCGAAGGTTCGTGGTGATCGACGAACGAAGCGCAGCGGAGTTCGTAACACTTCGTTAGGCCTGCGGCTCGCCGCCAAGGCGCGAAGCGACTTGGCGAAGGCCGTTCTAATTCGTAGTATTTAATCTACGAGAGAGCCTCCCGATCGGGAGGCTCTCTTTTTTTGGAAGGGGGGGAAGCAGGATGGAGTTGAAGCTTTGGTGCGCGGGCAGGCGCAACCTAGGGATTGACGCATTGCAGTGAGGTCCTTAGCGGTTTCGCGGGGAATAGGATATGGCGGGCACGATTACGGAGGCACAGGAGGGGATGGGGCGCGTCTTCGACTTCGAAGCCGTCCTAAGGCTACTAACATTGGATTATTCTTTTCGCCTCAAATAGTTATATGATTGGAACCACGAATGGACGGGCTTCCCGCTTTATCTTGAATACTTAACATCTGTGTAGCATATTTACCCCATGTCAGCGCACGGGCCCTGTGATATGCGCATCGGTACCTCCGGTTACGACTACCCCGAATGGAGTGGTTCCTTCTACCCACGGGGTCTCGGCAGGAAGGATTTCCTCCCCTTTTATGTCGCGCACTTCGACACCGTGGAACTTAATTTCAGCTACTACGGGATGCCACGCGCCGAACAACTTGCCAGGCTGTTGGAGGCTTCCGGTCCGCACTGCCTCTTTTCGATCAAGGCCAATCGCTCCCTGACCCATGAGATTGATCCCGATCATTGGAGAGAGAGTCTCGTTCAGTATCGCGAGTCCCTTGACCCCCTCCTCCCCGGAAGGAGGCTTGGGGCAGTACTCCTTGAATTTCCTCAGTCTTTCCACTACGAGCCGGAGCGGAGACGCTACCTCGACGAGCTCATTCGGGGTTTTGGCGAAATCCCTCTAGTCGTGGAGTTTCGAAACATGGGCTGGTACAATAACCGTGTTTTCGACGCGCTCCGCGAGCGCAGGGTCGGCATCGCCTCGCTCGACGTGCCGAAGCTCCACGGCCTGCCTCCGGTTATCGATCTCGTCACCGCTCCGACCGCGTATATCCGCTTCCATGGCCGCAACGCCGAGGCTTGGTGGGGGACGGGCGCCGCGGCACGCTACGACTACCTCTACAGCAAAGAGGAACTCCAATCCTGGCTCGAACGGGTGAAGGGCATCGCCGACAAGGCGGAACGACTCCTCATTTATTTCAACAACCACTTCAACGGCCAGGCGATCAAAAACGCCGCCATGCTCAAAGAGCTTCTCGCAAATACGGGGAGTGCGCCGTGAGAGCCGAGGCCTCGGTCGTACATGTCAATGTCGTTGGATTTATGGCGGCGGTGGAAGCCCTCGTCGCCCCCGAGCGCCGCGACAAGGCCTTCGTCGTGGGCTCTCCCGGTGCGAGCCGAGCGATCGTACTTGATGCTTCACGAAACGCTATCAAGGAAGGGATCAAGATCGGAATGCGCCTCGATGTGGCGCGCGAGCGGGTCCGCGGCCTCGAAATTCTCCCTCCCTCCCTCGACGCCTACCGCCGCGCAAACGCTCTCCTCGAGAAGGTCTGCGCTCGCTTTTCCCCTCGCGTCGAGAACGATTCGGGCGGGCATTTCTTCCTTGACTTGGATGGCACGAGGCGGCTCTTCGGCGAGTACATCGACTGTGCCGCGAAGATCAAGAACGAGATCCGGGCGATGGCGGGGCTCGACCCGACCGTCGGCCTGGCCAGAAACAAGCTCGTAGCCAAGGTGGGCACGCGATGTCTCCGCCCCGATGGGCTTGCCCTTGTCCGCGAAGGCGACGAAGCCTCGTTTCTCGCGCCGCAGGACATCGAATTCCTGCCAGGGGTGGGCCCGAAGAATCTACGGCTCCTCCTCGCCGTGGGAATGCGGGAGATCGGGGACTTGGCCGAGACGGGCGACGAGGAATGTCGCGCCCTGTTCGGGAAGGAAGGGCCCGCTCTTAGGGATGCGGCGAGGGGCCTCGACTTCCGCGATGTGGCGGATGGCGCCCTCGCCGCGCGCATCATCGCGCGGGAACTCCGCTTCGAATCGGACATCCTCGACGCCTTCGAGATCAGGGCGGGACTCCTCCGCCTCGTAGAGGAATCGGGGCTCGAACTCAGGCAGGAAGGCTTCGTCGCGGGACGGCTATCTCTTCGCGTAACGTACACCGACGGCTTCGAGGCTTCCGCCTCGAAGAATTGCGAAAGGCCCCTCTGGGGTGAGACGGAACTCATAAGGGCGGCTGACGGTCTCCTCGCCACGGCCGGAGTGCGGCGCGTTCGCGCCCGCGCGCTTCGCTTTGCCCTGTCGTCCCTCTCCCCATCGAGTCCCCAGCTTGATCTCTTCGCCCCGCCTGAGCCTACCAAAGCCGATCGCCTACAACGTGCGGTAGACGCGACACGGATGCGCTTCGGCGCAGACAATCTCGGTCTCTGCGCTTCGCTCGGAAAGGCGGCGTACAGCCGTGTTTAGCCATCTCCAGGTACACTCTACCTACTCGCTTTTGCGCGGCGTGCGAGGCGTGGAGGAGCTCGTCGCCGCCGCGAAGGCACGAGGCTACGACCGCCTCGCGTTGACCGACATCGACAGCCTCTACGGTGTTCATGACTTTATCGAGGCGGCCTCGGAGGCGGGGCTGCGGCCCATTGTCGGGGCCGAGCTTCATGGCGTCGGGGGGCGCGGAACCGAAGGGCGAAACGCCGGGAAACGTCTCGTCGCCCTTGTCAGGAATCGTGAGGGCTTCGCCAACCTCTGCGAGATACTCAGCCTCGACGCGGCGGCAAAACGGGAAAAGCGCGAATATGGCCCCGCATCTTTTTTTTCGGCCGGAGAGGCGCGACTGAGTTCTGGCCTGGTGCTCGCGAGCGACGATCCCGCCATCCTCGAAAGCCTTTCGGGTCGCGTCGAGCGGCTGTACGCGGCGGTGACGCCGCGCTCCCTGCGCGGCCTGTCCGCGGCAAGGCGGCTCGGCCTTCCGCTCCTTGCCCTCGGCGACGTCAGCTTCCTCGACCCGGAGGATCGCCATATCCACCGCGTTCTTCGGGCGATAGCCGAAAACTCCACCCTTGGCCGCCTCGTCGAGGCCGATTGCGAGCCCTCCGATGCACTTCTTTTTGGCCCCGCCGAAGCCGAGCGCCGCTTCGCCCCCTATCCCGAGGCGCTGCGCGCCACGGAGGAAGTCGCGAAACTTTGTACCTTCGATCGGATATTCGATGGCTTCGTCTTCCCCGCCTATGAGGCTCCCGCGGGCGAAACGGGAAAAGAACTCCTCCGCTCGAGGGTCTACGAAGGCGCGCGGCTGCGCTACGGCGAGATTCGGACGGAAGTCGTCGAGCGTATCGAGTTCGAACTCGACATCATCTCGCGAAAAGGTTTCACCGACTATTTTCTCGTGGTCGCCGACATCGTGACCATGGCCTCGCGTACCTGCGGGCGCGGGTCGGGGGCGGCGAGCATCGTCTCCTATTGTCTCGGCATCACGAATGTCGACCCGATCAGGCACAATCTTTACTTCCAGCGCTTCCTTAACCTCGCTCGGCCCGACCCGCCGGACATCGACGTCGACTTCGCTTGGGACGAGCGCGACGCTATCATCGCGGCCGTAATCGAGCGCTTCGGACCCGATCGTTGCGCCCGCGTCGCGAACCACAATAGCTTTCGTCCTCGCTCGGCGCTCAGGGAAACCGCAAAGGCCTACGGCCTGCCCGACGGGGAGATCACCGAAATCGAGCATCGCTATTTCCGCCTCGAGGAACGGGACTCCGTCCTCGCCGACCCCCTCTGGGCGGAGATATTCGGCGTGGCGCGCCGCCTCGTGGGCATGCCGAAGGAACTCGGCATGCACTGTGGTGGCCTCGTCATCACGCCAGGACCGATCCGCCGCTGTGCTCCCGTCGAGTATTCCGCCGAAGGCTACCCCCTTCTCGGTTGGGAAAAGGATGGAACCGAGGCGGCGGGACTCGTTAAAATCGACCTCCTCGGCAACCGCTCCCTTGCCGTGGTACGCGACGCCCTGGCCCAGCTCGGCGAGGAAGGCGTGGCCATCGACCCCTACACCTGGGCGCCGATCGACGACAGGGCGACGGTTGACATGCTCGCCCGTGGCGACTCGATGGGCGTGTTCTACATCGAGTCGCCCGCGATGCGACAACTCCAGAAGAAGACGGGCCGCGGTGACTACGCCCATATCGTCATCCATTCCTCGATCATCCGTCCCGCGGCCAACGACTTCATCAATGAATACGTCAGGCGCCTCAAGGGCGGTGAATACGAGCCCTTGCACCCCTTGCTTGAGGACATCTTCGGCGAAACCTACGGCATTCTCTGTTACCAGGAGGACGTTTCGAAGACGGCCGTGGCCCTCGCCGGCTTCGATGATGCGGATGCCGACAGGCTCCGTAAGGTTCTTTCCAAGAAAGATGCCGCGACGCGTCTCAAAGCCTATGAGGGGAGGTTCTTCGACGGTTGCAGGAAGAACGGGGTCGCCGAGGAAGTAATCGCAAAGGTCTGGGAGATGATCCGCTCCTTTGAGGGCTTTTCCTTCTGCAAGCCTCATTCGGCCTCCTACGCTATGGTTTCCTTCCAGTCCGCCTACCTGCGCGCCCATCACCCCGCGGCCTTCATGGCGGCCGTCCTCTCAAACGGAGGCGGCTACTATACGGCCCAGGCCTATGTGAGTGAGGCGAGAAGGATGGGCTTACGCATCGCGGGCCCCGATGTCAACATAAGCAGGCGCAAGTACCACGCACGCGACGGGGCGGTGGTGGTGGGTTTCATGGCTATTTCGGGACTCGCGAGCGCGACGATCAAGGCGCTTCTCACCGAACGCGAATTGCACGGTCGCTTTTCCTGCCTCGAGGACTTCTCCCTTCGCCTCGCCCTGCCCAGGGAGGGCCTTATCGCCCTCGTGTCGGCCGGCGCTTTCGATTCTCTTGCCGCGGGAACCCCGCGTTCGGAGCAGGCCCGATCGCTTCTCGAACGGCTCGGTGAAGGACGGCGGAAAGGGATCACCCAACCGGAACTGTTCGCGATAAACGAAACATCGGCGCTTGCGACACGCCGGGGGCGCAATATGCCCGCAGTGGGACTTCGAGCCAATGACCGGGGCTCGGCGAAAAATGAAGCGGAGTTCCTGCGCGCGGAATACGATTGCCTCGGCTTTCTTCGGGAGAAACATCCTTTTGCGCTCTGGCAGAGAGAGATAGACAAGCTCGATCGCCGCCTTGCCCGCGACCTCCCGAAGTTCCGCGCGAGGAGGCTCAGCCTCCTCGGCTGGCCCGTGACGCAGAAGGAAGTCCTCACCGTCGAGGGAAGGCCTATGTCCTTCGTCAGCTTTGAGGACGAGACGGCGATCTATGAGACTGTCTTCTTTCCCGAAGCATTCGAACGTTATCGACCGCTTCTTTACGAAACAAAGCCATTCCTGATTCGAGGGAAGGTAGAGGATGATATGGGCGCCCTGTATCTCAATGTCGAAGGCATGGAAGCTATTTCGACGCGAATGCAATAATGCGCTGCGTACCGGCGGGCAACCGCCCTCCTCCTACTCGATGGAAGGGGGAGCGCAAGATCGAGGCGGACGGACTCGCCGAGAGAGTCGCGAAGCCGACGACGCTCCCAGGCCCTCGCCTATGCCGAAGGTATGGTCAAGAGCAGCTCAGCTTATCGAGCAAGCGGTATTCTGGTTATTCCCCTGCAAGTTTCAGGGTTTCAGCGAAAATGATCGGGACACCTTCGCCTCGCTTCTCCATCATGTATTGCCTGCCATACCCACCTAGTTGTTGCTCCAGCCCCTGTCGAAAGCCTTCGATTTCCGCTGGGCTGGCTCCCTCGTAAGTCTTTTGTCGCAGCATGAGATCGATCATCGAGGGGCCAAGCTGATAAACCGTTTTTGCAGCGGGCTGGGCTGAAAGAGAAATGGATGAGCACAAAAGCGGGATGCTGAGAAGAATGCCAAGGAACCCAATGTTTGCTCGCATCGATTGCCTCCTGACAAGCAGGATGCTCTCTGGTTGCGTCATATTCGGTCGCGCCGACTTCAAATTTTCGAACTGAACAGTGGAGAGGCTTCTATAAATGCCAGAGCGCTCCTTCAGCGAGTCGATGGGCTTTGTCAGCCAGCGGGCGAGGCCTCAGCGTTCCCGCGCTCAATTGGAGCGTTTATGCGATCGAGGATCGCCAATTACGATTTCCAGAAGGACCATTTCACTTTTGATCGCGAAACCTTTGAAGCCATAGAACCTCGCCGGGCACAATCGCAATGATGATTAAAAAAGAGACGGCGTACAGGAGCAACATGGCCGACCATTTAAAGGCAGGAATGCAAAACGCCAAAGCAAAGCCCGGTGAGTTTCGATCTCTGTACTAGGCATCCGAGTGTGCCGAAGGCATAGCGGAGAGCCCGACGGCGTCGCGCTCGGCCAATGTAGAATCTTAGCCTTGAAATCGGGTGCGCGACGCCGACGCGCCTACATCTTTTGCGGAGCACGCCTTGATACCACGGCCTACCGCTTAGCCCGAAGCCTACGAAGTCCCCTAACGCTGCGCTATATCTTCGCCTCGTCGAAGCGGGCAAGAACCCCCTTCCAGCTCGACTCCAAGGAACGAAGTTTAGCGCAGCGTTAGCCCGACGAGACCAAGATCGAGCAGTACATGTACACCGAGGTCCGCCATACCGACCCGGCACACCGGGTCGGTGAGAGCCTCCGCGAAGTCGGGCCGCAATATGCGGTTTTCGGTGAGGACACGCTCAGCGGCCCGACTCCAACCCCGAACGCGCCGCCATGCTCCTCGAGAAGCAGAAGCACATGGTCGCCCGCAGGTGGAAGGAGTACAAGTACATCGCGGAGAGACCTTTCTAATTAAATAAATGTGAATTATGAGAGAGACTTCCGATCGGGAGGCTCTTTTTTCGAAGGGGGGAAAGCGAAAGGTGATTGCGGGCGGTTCGCAGGCCGGCAAGCGTCCCGCTTACGCGTTACCCCCTCAGGCCTTCGGCCTGGTACCGAGAGGAAGGATTGACGTGTGCGCTCGCGCGCACGACGGAATCGCTCCAAAGCCGGCGCTCGAATCATCATTGCGCCGGCTTTTCCGCTACCCCTCTCTCTTCTACCGCCGAACTTGCGGCCTCATGATAATTGCCTTGAACTGGCTTCCCTCACGGTCATCGACAAATTCCACGTCCTTCCAGGCCTTGAGAGCTCGGCCGATGCCCGAACCAAGGCCGCGATACGGCAAAATCTTCGTCGCGTGGCTGGCGAGAATCGGGTTGCGGATGTTGGAATTGCCATTCTTGATGTTCTCAATTGTGAGGTTATTGGGGAGGTGCCCCGGGTTGATGATTTCGATGCGATCGGAAAACACGAAGATACGTATCGGGGCCGAAATGAAGTAATCGCGATGGATGAGGGCGTTGGCGACAAGTTCCTCGAACACTATGCGTGGAACCTCGGGGTCGCCTTCCGAATTGACGCCCTTGTCTCCTTGGAGGTGACGGAGGTTGCGAAGGATGAAGGCGATTGTGGATCGAAATTGGTCCTGGATGGTTCCAGGCAGATCCTGGCTGTCGTTGTAGCGCTCGATATCTATCTCCGTGCCGGGATAGCATACGGCCTTCGCGATGAAGATCGGGAGCCTGGAAGAGGGTAGCTTCGCGAAAAGCAAGGTTCCCGCCACATTGAGCCCCTCATCGGTCGCGAGGTTCATGTTGCGAAAAAGAAGTGCCAGCCTGGCCGGGTCGCTATCGAGGCTCTCGCCGTAGGTCTTTTCGTAGAAGCTGCCGAAGACCGTGAGATCGACATCGGCTATCGTCGTGCCGCGGACCGGAATCTCATCGCCATGGATCAAGCCTGCATTCTGGAACATTCGCTGGATTTCCTCGCGCGAGGTCGCTCGGCGCTTGTCGGCCCCCGACTTGACCCAGATGACACCGTCCTTGTCCATGTAAGGCTTGCTTATTCCCTCAGGCACGGATATAGCCACAACTATGCCCGATTCCGTGGCGACATTCTCAGAGACTGGGTTGATCGCGGGCCGTACGCCCTGGGAAGCGGCGTTGGAGAGGCGCTGATTGAGACTCCGGACCTCGGCTGCCGTGAGCCCCGATATCGATCCGTCGTCGCGAACTCCGATATAAAGGGTGCCGCCGCCTCCGTTTGAAAAGGCCACGAGTTCGGCAGCCAGACTTTCGGGAGTGACGCTTTCTTTGAATTGAGCGCGGGAGTCCTCCCCCCTTTCGAGGCGCCCTTCCAGTTCCTTTAGGTCCATTATACCCCCCGCTTCGGCAATCTTAGGCGAGGATAGCTTAGTTTCAAGTGCTATGCCTCGCCAAGGGCGGCCAGAGATCGAGGATGCAATAGACAATATTCTCGCCGCACGGCGTCCTGAAGGACCAATTGCGGCTATGAGAGAATCGACTACTTCGGCGAACCCGAATGCCACGCGGCCGGATCGCGGGTGAAGCCTTCGTCGACGAGCCTCCGGAGCTCGTTGAAGGTATTTGGGTTGTCCCCCAGTATTTCTTTCAGTGCCTTCTTGAACGAAGGCTTTTGATGCCATCCTTCCAGTTGTCCCATTCGCGCCAATTAATTTTGCGCCGACTTCGTTGCATGATCTGTCCATTGCAGAAGTCGAGGTAGCGATAAAAATCGTCAAGAAGGTCTCGTTGCGTCTCCTCATCGAGGGGGACGCCGGCTATTTTTCCGGTAGGGGGGAAAGCGCAAGGGGATTGAGGGCTGTTCGCAGGCCGGCAAGCGCGCCGCTTACGCGTTCCCCCCACGCTCCAAAGCCGGCGCTCGAATCAGCATTGCGCCGGCTTTTCCGCTACCCCCCTTTTGGGTTCAGCGAGGCTGGTCGCGGCGAAAGTCGGATTCATGGCGGAGGGTCTGACCCTCCACACACTTCATTCCTCCGGCACGGAATCCTCGTAGAGCCATTCAGGTTCCACATCGGCCCCATTCGCCCACTCCACCGTGTCGAGCACGGCATGGACGCTTGCGAACATCGCCGGGTCCCGGAGTTCGCGGAAGATCCCCTTGTCCAGGAGAGGCTCCATATCGAAGGTGCGAACCTGACCATCCACGTATTCAAGCCGAACCTTCGCGGGTGGAAGAGCCGTTGCCTTCTTGATTTCAGGCGGCAGCATTGAGACTCCTATTTGAGCGGATCGATCCTGAAGAGTGCCTCCATGGATTGAGCCAAGTCCCGCAGACTCAACGCCTGCGGGGTTGCGACTTGCTTCGCTCCCTGCGATTGACAGGAGTCTAGGGCTGCAAGACAATTCGTCCCATTATGAATCTGGAATCGCTATTTATCAAAAGGGCCTTCAATCCGAATGAGGCCCAACGCGCGGCCATCATGCACGAAGGTGGTCCGCTTTTCTTGACGGCGGGCCCTGGTTCCGGAAAGACCCAGGTGCTCATCTGGAGGACTCTCAATCTCCTGGTCTTTCAGGATGTGGCTCCTTCCCGCATCATGCTCGCGACCTTTACGGAAAAGGCGGCCAGACAACTCAAAGAGGGTCTCATGGCCCTCCTCGCCTTGGTCACCAACGAGACCGGCAGGGCCTATGACCTTTCGAGCATCTCGATCGGCACCGTCCACTCGCTCTGCCAGAAGTTCCTGGTGGACAGGCGATTCAGCGACTCGCAATCCCGCAAGAGGGCGCCCGTCCTCCTGGATGAGCTTGGGCAGTACTTCATGCTCTACAATCGCTGGTATTGGTCGGAGCTTATCAGGGAGGGGGGCTTCCCTGACGAGGAGACAGCCCAGAGGGCGATCAACGAGTGGATTCAAGGCCGCGATTCCTATTCCCGCCATCACGCCGTCCAGGCGTGCATGGCCTTCTTCAATCGCCTTTCCGAGGAAAACTGGCAGGAGACGGAAGCGGAATCGGGGGACGAGACGCTCACGTCCCTGCTCAGAATGTACGCGCGCTACAAGCGCGACCTGGCCACGGGGAAGGCGACGGAGCGCGTCGACTTTTCCCTCCTCCAGCAGGCGGCATACAGCCGCTTTGCCGAGGGCGCCGTGGCGGGCAGGGTCTTCGATCATGTCATCATCGACGAGTACCAAGACACGAACGCGATCCAGGAGGCCCTCTTTTTCGCCCTCGCGTCGGGAAGCCGCAACCTCTGTGTGGTCGGGGACGACGATCAGGCGCTCTACCGCTTCCGCGGGGCGACCGTCGAAAACCTTGTCGACTTCGAGAGCCGATGCGCGGCACGGCTCGGTGTGGCGCCGCGGAGGATCGACCTCAATATCAACTACCGCTCGCGCAAGGCCATCGTCGGCCTCTATTCCGATTTCATCCGCCGCGCGGACTGGTCGCGGCCCGAAGGCCCGGTCGGTGCGTGGAGGATCGCGGACAAGGGTAGTGTCGCCGCGAGCGCGGACGAGGGGACAGCGGTGGTCACGTCGAGCCATGGCAAGGCGGAGGATGTCTACCGGGAGATCGTCGCCTACGTGAAGCGTCTCCGCGAGTGCGGGGCGATCTCGGATTACAGCCAGGCCGCATTCCTCTTTCCCGCCATGAAGGGCTGGGGCGGGATGAACAGCCGCGTCCATGGCTTCATCGAGGCCCTCAAGGAAGCCGACATTCCCTATTACGCGCCGCGAGCCGGCCGCTTCCTCGAAGTCGAGGAAGCCCGCGTCTTTTTCGGCCTCTGCCAGGAGGTGTTCGGACGCCCTCGGCACAGGGAGCGGGGCGACGCGAGCGCCGGATTCCGGGAGTTCCAGGACTGGATGGCCGCCAGCCGCGAGCGCGCGGAGGAACTGACCGCCGCCGATCCCCTCCTTCGCTCCTTTGTCCGCGAGCGGCGCGCCGAATTGGATGAGGCCGCCGCGGATTACAGCACCCTCCTCTCGTGGGCTGAGAGCCGCGATTTCGACCTCGAATCCGCCGTCCAACCAGGGCTTCCCCAGCGGATCGCGAAGGAAGCCTCGCTCTCCCTCCGCGTGCAAAAGGCCCTCCAATCCCACGGCGTCAACGAACTCGTGAAGAAGCGTCAGGCTGAGGCCTCTCCACTTCGTCTCCGATATCTCCTCAATCGCGTCACGGCCCTCGATTGGGGCGTCCTCGACCTTTTCTACCAATTGAATGGTTTTAGCTGTTTCCGCGCGGCCTACGAGGAGGCCGAGGGCGGCCGGGACGAGGGACCGATCTGCAACCTCGGCCTCATCACCCAGTACCTCGCCCGATATACCGAAGAATACGGCCCCGTCATCGCGGGCCAGAACCTCGTGGAGGACCGCTTCGTCAACAGCTTTTTCTCTTCCTACCTCTACGCCCTCTTCCGCCTCGGCGAGTCCGAATACGAGAACGTCGACGATCCCTTCCCCAAGGGCCGCGTCCCCTTCCTGACCATCCACCAGGCCAAGGGACTCGAGTTCCCCGTAGTCGTCCTCGGCTCGGTGTACAGGGAGCCGCGAGACCCTTCCCGGATCGAGGCGACGATAAGGGAACTCTCGGGCCGCGGCGGCGAGCCCCTGGACAGGATCGACGCCTTCGACACGATGCGGGCCTTTTATGTGGCCCTCTCCCGCGCCCGCAGTCTCCTCATCCTTCCCCGCTACACCCACGCCAAGTCGGCCAGCCCGGCATTCAAGGAAATCTTCGAAACCGCCGGCCTCCCCACGCTCGCGGAGCTGGACCCGGGCATCCTGCCCGCGGCGCGGGAAGCGGTGGACGAAGCGGGGAGGAGCTACAGCTTCACCGGCGACTACCTCCCTTATCGCAAATGCCCCAGGAATTACATGGCCTTCCGGAAGTACGGCTTCGTCCCCTCCCGTGGTCAGTCATTGTTCTTCGGCCGCCTCGTCCACGAGACGATCGAGGACCTCCACCACCTCGTCATGGCCAAGGGAGGAAGGGCATGAACCTGGACGAACAGGAGATCCGCGACCTCTTCGAGGAGAACTACGAGTTCCTCAAGGTCGAGGGCGGCCACGTCGTCACCGACTTCGTCAAGGAACAGGCCTTCCAGCAGGTCCTCTGGTACTGGAAGAAAAACCGCGCGATCGCCGAAAAGGTCACGGAAACCGAGGTACGCCTCGTCCTCCCCGAATGTCGCAGCCCCGAAAAAGGCATCCGCTACAGCCTGGAGGGCGTCGTCGACATCGTCCGGGAGGGCAAGGAAATCTGGATGTACGACCTCAAAACGCCCGAGCGCCAGGCGATCGAGGCGAACCTCGATTCTTACCGAGCCCAGCTCAACGTCTACGCCCACATCTGGAAGGGCCTCCGCGGGAACGAGCTCGACAACTGCGCGCTGATCTCCACCGCCCTGCCCCAGGGGCTCAAGGCCGCCATCCGTGCCGGCAGCTCGGAAGGGATGGGGAGCGAGCTCGCCGCCTGGGATCCGGTGATCTCCTTGGGCTATAGCGAGGAGGAGGTGGAGGCGATGATCGAGGACTTCGGCCGGACGGTCGAGTCGATCGAAGAGGGCCGCTTCGAGGCGCCGCCGCCGTCCCGGCTCAAGGAAAAGGCCGAGGGCGAACGCAACATCTTCGCCTGGAAAACATGTCGCAACTGTGACATTCGTTTTTCGTGTCCGAGCTTTCGCGCCCATGTGCGGGAAGGCGACGGTGCCACCTCGAGCTTTAGGCGCTGGCTGGACGATTACGGCAGCGAGTCGAGCCCCGAGGACTTCATCGACGGCAACCTGAAAGATGTTTGATTTCTCTTTACCTTAGAGGTAAAGCATGATATAAGGGAATTCCTGTGGAGATCGAATTCGATACTGGCAAGCTCGAGAAAACCCTAAACTCGGAAGCCTTGATCCGGCGCGAATACGGGGAGCAGGCGGGCAAGATCATGACCAGATTGGGCGTGCTCCGGAGCGCCGCCAATCTTTCCCTCGTTCCCGAACACAAACCTGAACGAAGGCATGAGCTGAGCGGTGGCTGGAGTGGCTGTTTCGCGGTGGACCTCAAGCATCCGTTCAGGCTCATATTCCGTCCTGCCCAGGATCCAGTACCCAGGAAGGGTGACGGCGGCATCGATCTCATCCAGGTGACCGCCATTCGAATCATGGCGATCGAGGATTACCACTGATGAACAGCTTCGTTCCCGACTACGCGATCCATCCAGGTTTCTACCTCGAAGAGCTGCTCGAAAGCCGCGGCATCTTGAAAAGCGAATTCGCCGATCGTGCCGGCCTCTCCGCCAAGGCGGTCAGCCAGATCATCAATCGGAAGGCCCTGTTCTCTCCGGAAGTCGCGCTCCAATTCGAAAAGGCGCTTGGCGTCGACGCGGGAATCTGGCTGGGACTCGCGGAGGCATACCAGCTCGCCGCGGCCCGAGCCAAAGAGCGGCGCTCTCTCGAGACGGAGGAGGTCCGAGCCTGGGTCGGCCAGTTCCCGGTTTCTGATCTCAGGAAGCTCGGCCTACTGCCAAAGGCGCGGGACCCGAGCCAGCTGGCCGATGGGATCCTCCGCTTCCTCGGGCTCGCCACCCCCTCGGCCGCCGATGACTTCCTGGGGCGAAAGGCCGCCGCCTTCCGAAAAAGCAGTGCTTTTTCGGAGTCACCTGGAGCCATTGCTGTGTGGCTCCGTTTGGCGGAACAGGCCGCCGCAGGCCTCGATACCGCGGATTTCGATAAATCAGTTGCGCGCGAGAAGATCCAAAGGATGCGAGACCTGACCCTCCTGCCACGGGAAGCTGCGATAGACGCTCTCCGGAAGCAGTGCTCCACGGCAGGAATAGCTTTCGTTATTGTTCCCGAGCTAAAGGAGACCCACCTCTGCGGAGCGGCGTTCTGGGCCGGGGCGAGCAGGGCGATCGTCGCCACTAGTCTCCGCTACGGAACGAACGACCATTTCTGGTTCACTTTTTTCCATGAGGCGGCCCACCTCCTCCTCCACGCACGAAGGTCGATCTTCCTCGATTCCAAGGTTGCGGGAGGATCGCAGGAGGAAATCGAGGCGGACGCCTTCGCGAGGGACACGCTCATCCCGGAGCCGGCCTGGCAGGATTTCATCGGAAAGAATGAATGCTCCAAGATTGCCATCGTTAAATTCGCTGCCGGGGTTAGGGTCCATCCCGGTATCGTGGTCGGACGACTCCAGCACGAGAAGGCGCTTCCCTTCTCGCAATTGAACGAACTCAAGGAACGGTATACCGCGGAACCTGCGGCTGAAAAATGATTCGAAAGACCCGAGGAAAAGCCATGCCCATAGAACGACTCAAGCCCGGATCATTCATCGACGAGGAGCGCCTTGCCGCCCTGAAGGACCAGGTTCCCGAAGCCTTTGCCGACGGAACTATCAATTGGTCCGTTCTCAAAGGCGCACTCGAGGGACTCCTCGAGGAGGAGGGCGAGGAGGCCGAGCACTTCGGCCTCTCCTGGCCGGGAAAGCGCGACGCCAGGCGTCTCGCGAGCCGCCCCTCCTCCGGCACCCTCGTCCCCTGCCCCGGGGAGGGGATAGACGAAGCGACGAGCTCGAACATCTTCATCGAGGGCGAGAATCTCGAGGTCCTCAAGCTCCTCAGAAAGAGCTACGCGGGCCGCGTCAAGATGATCTACATCGACCCGCCCTACAACACCGGCAACGACTTCGTCTACGACGACGACTTCACCGAGCCCCTCAAGGACTACCTAAAGCGCACCGGCCAGCTCGACGGCGAGGGCCGGCCCACCACGACGAACAAGAAGTCCGACGGCCGCTTCCACTCCAAGTGGCTCTCGATGATGTACCCCCGCCTCCGCCTTGCCCGCGACCTCCTCAGGGACGACGGCGTCATCTTCGTGAGCATCGACGACAACGAGGTCCACCACCTCAGGATGCTCATGAATGAGGTGTTCGGGGAGGAGAACTTCATTGCTACAGTCATTTGGCAAAAGGCCTTCTCACCAAAAAATTCTGCGCGCCATTTCTCGGAAGACCATGAATTCATTTGCGTCTTTGCCAGAAGTTCAGGCATTTGGATGCCTACGCTTTTAGGGCGCACCGCGGAAATGGAGGCGAGGTATGCAAACCCCGATAACGATAGTCGTGGTCCCTGGACTTCTGGCGATCTCTCTGCCAGAAATTTCTATGGAGCCGGTACATATTCAATTATCTGCCCGTCTGGACGAGTGATTGAAGGTCCTCCATCTGGAATGTACTGGCGTTTTTCTGAACCAAGATTCAAAGAGCTTGACCATGACAAACGTATATGGTGGGGTAATGACGGCAACAATGTGCCGCGAATAAAGAGGTTTCTATCAGATGTGAAAGAGGGCAGAGTACCCCAGACTCTATGGAAGTACGAAGAAGTCGGACATACGCAGGAAGCGAAAAAGGAATTGCTGGAATTCTCTTCCTTTGAGTCCTCTGATAGTGTATTTGAAACACCTAAACCTTCTCGCCTAATCAAGAGGGCATTGCAGATATCCACCGGTGCCCCATCCGCGCTTCCACTCGACACCTCATCGCCCGACATCATCCTGGATTTTTTCTCGGGTTCAGGAACCACTGGCCACGCCGTCCTTAATCTCAATAGTGAAGATGGTGGAAATCGTAAGTTCATTCTCGTCCAGATCCCAGAAAAAACCGGAAGGAAGGACTACGCCACGCTTGCCGAGATCGGCAAGGAGCGCATCCGTCGCGTCATCACAAAGCTCAAGGCGGGGGCGGCGGAATCGCCGACCAAGGCCGCGTCTCCCGCGAAGGCCGGCGAGCTCTTTGCCGACGAAGGCGGGGCCGCGAGCGACCTCGGCTTCAAGGTCTACAAGCTCGTCCAGTCGAACTTCAAGAGCTGGGAGGACTACCACGGCGAGGACATCGCGAAGCTCGACGAGCTCTTCACGCAGGCCGTGACTCCCCTTGCGCCGACCTGGAAGTCGGTCGCCGACGGCCTCTTTACGGAGATACTCCTCCTCGAGGGCTATCCCCTCCACTCGACGGTGCGGGACCTGCCTGGCTTCACGAAGAATCGCGTCCGCGAGGTCTCGTCGGACTTCCACGAGAAGCGCCTCCTCGTCTGCCTTGACGACAGGCTGGAGGAGGATACCCTGGGCGCCCTCGTCCTCAAGGACAACGAGGTCTTCATCTGCCTCGACCAGGCTGTGGGCGACGAGCTCAAATCAGGGCTCGCGGACAAGGGACTCATTAAAACGATATGAGCGATGTAGTAGGCTGGCGTGGTACGATTGCCGCGAAGCGAAGCACCGCCGCTGCCGGAGGCCAAACATGATCAAGTCACTGCAGCTCGAAAACCTGGGTCCCTGCAATAACATGCCATCCATCGAGTTCGGAAGGCGCATCAACCTCATCACGGGAGACAATGGACTCGGCAAAAGCTTCATCCTCGACGTGGCTTGGTGGGCCCTCACCCGGCGATGGCCCTCAGAGCTCGCGAAGCGGCTGACTGGTGGATCGATGGCCATTCCCACCAATCCAGAGGCGAAGTCGCGCATTTTATTCGAAGTCGAAGGGAAGAGCGGCCCGGGCGGCTATGCCGCGACCTTTGATCGCAAGGCCCAATCATGGGTAGGGAAACAAGGGCGCCCCGTCAATCCCGGTCTTGTAATCTACGCGATGGTGGACGGGAGCTTCGCGGTCTGGGATCCGCATCGAAACTACTGGAGAAAGGATGCGGGAGACGAGGGAAGCGAGCGGCAGCCCCCATTTGTGTTCGATGCCCGCGAGATATGGGACGGTCTCAGGGTCGGGGACAATCAATATTGCAACGGTCTCCTCGCCGACTGGGCATCCTGGCAACGCGAGAATGGACGGCCTTTCGAAACGCTCAAGAATGTCCTATCTACGCTCTCGGCGCCGGATTCAGCGCCGCTCGCCCCCGGTGAACTCAAGCGTATCAGCATCGACGACGCCCGCGTTTATCCGACAATTAGGATGCCCTACGGGATCGATGTACCCCTCAACCAATGCTCGGCCGGCATGAAGCGCGTCTTCGCGCTCGCTTACCTCCTCGTCTGGTCCTGGGAGGAGCATCTTGCGGCAGGGGATGTGCTTGGAGAAAAGCCGGCCAATCAGATCACATTCCTTATGGACGAGATCGAAGCCCACCTCCATCCTCGGTGGCAGCGATCGATACTTTCCTCCTTCCAAAACGTGATGAAATCGCTCTCACCGAGCGCAGCAGTGCAGCTCATCGCCGTCACACACTCGCCCCTCCTCCTTTCGTCGCTCGAAGAGAGCTTCGATCCAGAGTTCGACGCCTGGTTCGATCTCGACTTTGTGGAATCAGAAAAGGGAGCGACTCCCCGCGTCCTACTAACACGACGGGAATTCAGGCGTTTGGGAGACGCGAATAGCTGGCTTCGCAGCGCGGCCTTTGACCTGCGCTACCCCTACGCTCGGCGAGCCGAGGCGGCCCTGATTGCCGCGGAGGAGTTCATGGCCGCGGAGGATTCGGATACGGACCGCGCATTGGCGATCCGTTCTGAGCTCTCGCAGGTTCTTGCCGAGACCGATCCCTTCTGGCATCGCTGGCGCTATATCGCCGAGCGGAAAGGCTGGCTCCCTTGATTCCTGTCAGCCCACAACCGGAGCCGGCCTATTTCGACGAAAGGATCCGAAAGAAGGGATTAGCCTGGCTAAAGGACAATGGACTCCCGCAAAATGGTCCTCTTCCCCCTGGCGCAAAGCCGCGAGCATACTGGAGTGCCTGTCTCGACGACCTCTATTCGATCTATGGCGGCATATGCGCCTACCTCGCCTACCATTTCGAGCGATCGAGTGGAGCTGGCAGCGTCGAGCACTTCGTACCCAAATCCCAGGCGGCGGAGAACATCTATGACTGGGGCAATTACCGATTAGCCACGCGTTGGGTGAACAGCAAAAAGAGCGCCATTCATCTCGCGCTCGATCCTTTTACCATAGAGCCCGGGCTTTTCCATCTCGATCTATTCTCTGGGAGGATCTACCCGAACCTGTCCCTCGACACCACGGCGCGCAAGACGGTAGCACAGACGATAGAGATCCTCGGCCTGGATGACGCGAGATGCCGGGCAGACCGCACTGAGCACTTCTCCGGCTACCTTGAGCATGGAAGCCAGTCATTCCTAAAAAGGATGTCGCCCTTCGTCCATTCTGAGGCCGAGCGTCAGGGGCTTCTCTAGCCATGAATTCTGTCACGATCAAGTACGAGGCCGACCAGGAACACCAGCTTGCCGCTGTCGGGAGCGTCGTCGGGCTCTTCGAGGGCCTCTCGCGCTACGATACGGCCTCGGGAGGGCAGCTCGAGGACATCGTCCCGAACCTGCCGACCTGGTACAGCCTCGAGACGAGCTGGCTCCTCGATAATCTCCAGGCAGTCCAGAGGGAGGGCGGGCTTCCTGAAGGCATGTCCGTTGCGCAGGATTCCGGCTTCATGGTGGATGGGGTCTCGGGTGACACCTGGGAATACCCCTCCTTCACCGTGGAGATGGAGACCGGCACCGGAAAGACCTATGTCTACCTCAGGGCCATCTACGAGCTCCGCAGGCGCTATGGCTTCGGAAAGTTCATCATCGTCGTTCCGAGCGTGGCGATCTGGGAAGGCGTAGTGGTCGCCCTCAAGGACACGAGGGAGCACTTCAAGGGCCTCTACGGCAACGAAAACGTGACAGCCCTTCCCTATGACGGAAACGTGCAGGACCTCAAGAACTTCGCCACCTCCGAATTCGTCGAGATCCTCGTAATGACGGTCGATTCCTTCAACAAGAAGTCGAATAAGGTCTTCAAGAAACCGGACAACCTTCCGGGCGATCTCCTTCCCTTCCAGTATCTCCAGGAGACCAGGCCCATACTGATACTGGACGAGTCCCAGAACTACACGTCGCCCAAGGCCAAGGCGGCCTTGCGAACCCTCAAGCCCCTCTTCGCCTTGAACTTCTCGGCGACCCCCGGCCGCGACGCGCCGAACGTCCTCCACAAGCTCACGCCCTTCAAGGCCTTCGAGAAGGGCCTCGTTAAGAAGATCGAGGTTCTCGGCCTCGTGGAGGCGCAGAGCACGGCCACCCATCCCGATTGGCTCAGGCTCGTCTCGATCGACCGAAACCTGAACGCGCTGTTCCGCCTCATGGCGATGGTGGACGGCGCTCTTGTGGAAACGGAGCTATCTCTTGGCGCCCGCGCGGACCTGGCGGCCAAGACGGGCAATCAGGCCTATGCGGGCTGGGTGATCGAGGAGATCAACGGCGCCGAGGGCTTTGTCGCCTTCGCGAATGGAGAGCGCTGCGAGCTCGAAGACGAGCGCAACGCCGCCGTGGTCAGGGAGGCTCTCTTCAAGCGCCAGATCGAGGAGACCATACTTGTTCATTTCTCCAAACAGAGAGAACTCAAAGACCAGGATGTGAAGGTCCTCACCCTCTTCTTCGTGGACCGCGTTTCGAGCTACAAGGGCGACGATCCGATCATCCGCCGACTTTTCGACGAGGCCTTCGAGCGCCTTAAAGGCAGTGACTCCTGGTTCTCGCGCTATTCCGCGGCCCAGGTCCGCGAAGGCTACTTCGCGAAGAAGAAGGTAAACGCGACGGATACCGAGGTGGACACCGCCTTCGAGGACGACGACAAGACCGAGGATGACAAGAAGGCGGAGAAGGCGGCCTACGACCTCATCATGAAGCGAAAGGGGCGGCTCCTTTCCTTCGAGGAGCCCGTCTCCTTCATCTTCGCCCACTCGGCCCTTCGCGAGGGCTGGGACAATCCGAATGTCTTTCAAATCTGCGCCCTCCGCGAGATCAGCTCGGAGAAGGCGAGGCGCCAGACTATCGGCAGGGGGCTCCGTCTTCCCGTCACCCAAGATGGAGTGCGGATCATGGACCGTCGCCTCAATCTCCTCACGGTGGTCGCGAACGACAGCTACGCGAACTATGTGGCGCGCCTCCAGAAGGAGTATGTCGATTCGGGCGACCAGGCCCCCGAACAGCCGGCGGACTATCGCGCCAAGGCTACGGCCCGGCGCAACGACCGTGTCTACAAGTCCCTCGATTTCAAGAATTTCTGGAACAAGCTCGTCCGGCGCACGGAATACCGGATACTCATCGAAACCGAGGCCTTGGTGGCCGACGCCATTTCCAGGCTCGAGAACGCCACCTACCCCGTCCCGCATATCGTCATAACTAAAGGCGTCTACGTGATCAGCGACTGGCGCATCGATCTCGAGGACGCCGACGGGATGGTTGCGCGGCTAAAGATCCGAAGGAAATCAAGCAACGGCGAAGCCTCGGAGTCTACGCACGAAGTCAAGAAGGGCAGCGACCTGGCCAAGGCGCTCATGGAGCCGGTCCTCAAACCCTACAAGGTCACCGAGGTCAAGGGAAGGGGCGATTCCGCCACTGTTGAATTCTCCGAGGGTGGCATCCTCGGACGGGACAAGCCGATTATATTCAGCACGGAGAAGGGTCAGTCCTGCTCGACCAGGAAAGTCGCGGAGGAGCCTGGTTCCCTGCCGAAGCCGAACCTGATCGAGCGAGCCTCGGAGGAACTCTCGCTCACCCGCTCGACCATCCTGGAGATCTGGAAGGGCCTCGGTGCGGGACGAAAGAAACAATTCATATCGAATCCGGAGGGCTTCGCCTCCGTCTTCATCGGCACGATACGGGAAGCCCTCGCCGACCACATCACCGACCGCCTAGTCTACGTCCAGAAAGAGGATGTGGATATGCGCGACATCGAGAAGGTCTTTCCACCCTCCAAGGAGTATCCTGCGAAGGAATTGGTCGCCGGACATGGAGATCGATCCCTCTACGACCTTGTCCAGAAAGACTCCGAGAACGAGGTCGCCTTCATCCACCAACTGAATGACGGCGTCGACGACAAGACGATCCTCTACTTCAAATTCCCGCCGACCTTCAAGATCGGCATCCCCCGCCTGATCGGGAATTACAATCCCGACTGGGGAGTATTGCGCTGGAACGCGCAGCACCGACTCAAGATGGAGCTCGTTCGCGAAACCAAGGGAACCGAGAACATGGCCCGGCTCCAGCACCCTGACGAGAAGCGCAAGATCGAATGCGCGCGAAAACATTTCGCGGCCCTCGGCATATCCTACCGCCCGGTTAAGGGAGACAACCCGGATTGGTGGAGGGAAGAGGATCAGGCCGCCCCGAGAGAACTGCCCTTATAGTGACCGCGAAGGAAGGGCAGATGGCCACGACCCGGTATCTGCGCCGCCGACGCGCCCATACTTCCCGATCTAAGCTTGTCTTCCGCGAGGCCAGCCGATGCCGCGTTCTTCTCACGGGTGCTGCGAGCCTTGTATTCTTGCGGTAATATTCCTACTCTTTCCGTAGGAGTATTACCATGAAGGTGACAACCAAGGGGCAAGTAACCATTCCGCGGGAACTCCGCATCAAGTTTGGAATCGACCAGAACGCGGAAGTCGATTTCGCCGAGGAAGGCGGAAAGATCGTTCTCAAACTGAAGCG
>DATKVC010000003.1:0-151835 GCA_035530275.1 Rectinemataceae bacterium
TCGGAGCCTTGCCACCGCCCCTTCGACAGAATTCGCGGATCTGGAACAAAGGTAGATCGTTGCTCCCGCTCGGCCGAGAGCCTCGGCCATGGCGAAGCCGAGGCCTTTCGTCCCTCCCGTGATCACGACGATCTTGTTGCGCATGATCTCATTCATAATTGCCCCCTTCGTTTTGGCGGGAGGCGGAGGAGCGGCCGTATGCTTTCAAAATGGAAGGGCCGCGAAGCCCTTCGCAACTCTTTCGACCGCTACGCCTCGCGCCGGATCCTTCCAGCTTTCCCTTCGCGAAGTGAATCTACCATGAAGTCGCCATCCCCGGGGTGAAGGTAGGCGTCATTCCGGCATGGCGACGAAGTTCCAGTCCGCGCCCGCGCGATGCCCCAAAAAACCGCAAGTCTTGACCTCCTGGCATAATTCGATAAAAATAGAGCTATAGATGGTTGGCAATAAGCAGCCCTATTTGAAGATGCAGACCCCGAGGAGGATTTGATGTCCCTTCCCTTCCCCATCCTCACTGCCGAGGAGGCGGCCGAGTTCATCGGCAACGGGCAGACCATCGGCTTCAGCGGTTTCACCGCCGCCGGATCGGCCAAGGCCGTCCCTCTCGCCCTGGCGGCCAAGGCGAAGCGAGAGCACGAGGCCGGCCGCGAATTCAAGGTCGGCGTCCTCACGGGAGCATCGACAGGCAAAAGCCTCGACGGGGCCCTCGCCGAGGCTGAGGCCATCGGCTTCCGAATGCCCTATCAGTCGGACCCGACCTTGCGTCGTCAAATCAACGAAGGGAAGGTGCGATTCGTCGACATGCACCTGTCCCTCGTTCCTCAGAACGTGCGCTACGGCTTCATGGGGCCCATTCATTGGGCGGTAGTCGAAGCCTGCGATCTCACCCCCGGCGGAGGGGTGGTGTTGACCTCTTCAGTAGGCGCCTCGAATACCTATCTAAGGCTCGCCGACAAGATCCTTATCGAACTCAACGCCCGCCATCCCTCCTCCCTCCTCGGCATTCACGACATCTTCGAGCCCCATGATCCCCCGGTCCGCGACGAAATCCCGATCTTCCGCCCCTCCGATCGGGTAGGTTCCCCCATCTGCGTCGTTGATCCGCGCAAGATCGCCGGCGTGGTCCTCACCGACCTCCCCGACGAGGCAGGCGGATTCGAGGAGCCCAATTCGGTGACCGACCGCATAGGCTGGAACGTCGCAGGCTTCCTCGCCGCCGAGATGAAGGCGGGCCGCATTCCCCCCGGCTTTCTCCCCCTCCAATCGGGGGTCGGCAACATCGCGAACGCAGTTCTCGGCGCCCTCGGAAGCAGTCCGGACATCCCGCCCTTCGAAATGTACACCGAGGTTCTCCAGGATTCGGTCGTCCCCCTCCTCGAGAACGGCCGATGCAGCTTCGCTTCGAGCTGCGCTCTTGCGCTCTCGCCCGGGGTGATGGACCGCGTAACCGGCCAAATCGACTTTTTCAAGCGACGCGTGGTGCTGCGCCCCCAGGAGATTTCGAACCATCCCGAGATCGTCCGTCGCCTCGGCATCGTGTCGATGAACACGGCCATCGAGATCGACCTCGGAGGCAACGTCAATTCGACCCATCTCATGGGCAAGACGATGATGAACGGAATCGGCGGCTCGGGCGACTTCACGCGAAACGCCTACCTGTCGATCTTCTCCTGCCCCTCGACGGCCAAGGACGGGAGGATCTCGGCCATCATTCCCATGGCGGCCCACATGGACCATAGCGAACATTCGGTGCAGATCGTCGTCACCGAGCATGGGGTCGCCGATCTGCGCGGCAAGGATCCCCACGAGCGCGCGCGCATCATCATCGAGAATTGCGCCGACCCCGAGTATCGCCCCATTCTCCGCGACTACCTCGCCCTGACCGAGGCCGGACACGAACCCCTGTCGCTCTGCTTCGGCCTCGCTATGCATCGGGCCTATCTGAAGGAGGGGGACATGCGCAAGATCAGGTGGGAAGAATATAAATAGGGGCGCCGGCATTCGCCGCCGAGGAAAGGGCCGCGGCTCTTATGGCTGTCGCTTACTTGGATTCCGGCCCGCTCATTGACAGCCCGTCGCCGGCGCTCTAGTTTCGAACGATCTTGTCGGGAGATGGGTTGGCGCGGGTGATGCCGCGAAGGAGTGGGCATGGAATATCGGGTAGATAAAGGGGAGAATCTCTATTTTCTTCTGAAAATCTTGTTTACCGTCGTCGTTCTTGTGCTCGCAGTCTTAGGCCTGGCATCCGTCCTTCGAGGTAACGAGGTCGCCGCGATCTCGACCCTTGCGGTCTTCATAGTCTATCTGCTCCTGATCTGGCTATTCATCGTATTTCAGAAGATCTACCTCGTCGCGCATATGAAGGGCAACGGCGTCGCGATTTCCGAAAGGCAGTTCCCGCAGGTCCATGAAGCGTACAGGGAAATGGCCGCACGGCTGGGCCTCAAGAAGGTACCCAGACTCTTCCTTCTCCAAGAGGGCGGGATGCTGAACGCCTTCGCGGTCCGGCTCTCCGGCCGGAACTACATCGCCATCTATTCGGAGATATTCTCCCTCGTCGCCACGGACATGGAAGCCGTGAAATTCGTCCTTGGGCACGAACTCGGGCATGTCAGGAGAAATCACATGTCGAAGAGGTTCTGGACCTTCCCCTCCTCGATCATCCCTTTCCTCACCGCAGCCTATTCGCGGCGATGCGAATTCACCTGCGACGCGATCGGGAAGTCGCTCGCCCCCGCGAACCGGCTCAACGGATTGCTCGTCCTCGCGGCCGGTCCTCATTTGTACGGGCAGCTGAATCCCGAGTCATACATCGAGGACGCGAACGAAAGCTATACGATCGGCGTGAAGTTCATGCAGCTCTTCATGAGTCATCCGTACCTGCCCAAGAGAATTCGGAACTTGCGGGAACCTCAATAGGGAGCTCACCGGCGCGCGAATGCGACCTGGCGTGGCGTATCGCCGGGCTGAAGATAGGCTCCTATTCGAACAGTTCGCCTTGCCTCGGCGGCATCATTTCCGCTTCCTTCGAGGTCTCGCTCTTGCCGGATTTCTTGGCGATGGCTCTTCCTACCCGCTCGACGTCGCGCGTCCTTCCCAGCGCCTTCCAGATGGCGAGGGCTGAATCGCGGTCGCCTAACTTTTCTAGTGCTCGCGCTTCGATCACGCGATCGCCCGCGGCCTGGGCAGCCTTGAGCGCCAATTGCCAGCGACTCGCCTTCGCGTAGGCGGCCGCGGCTTCGCCATTGCGGCCCTTGCTCTCGTACCAGAGACCCGCGGCCGCGTGGATATTGAGCGTGCGGACGAATTCCTCGATCGCGCCTTTTTTGCCCCTGCCTTCGAGATAGTCGAAGACGGCGAAGCGATGGACCGACGCGAAAAAGTAGGGCACTGTCGTCCATTCGTTCAGCCCCGCCGCGGGCAGGGCAATTTCTTCGTCCTTCTGCTGAATGGTGGCGAGAAGGGCCTTGATGAGAAGGGAAGACGGGCCATCACCCGCGGCCGCTGCCTTGAGGCGAGGCATGAACCCTTGGATAAAGGCCTTGTGCTTTGCGTCGCGCGCATAGACGAGACGATTGAGGAAAAACAGGGCGTTCGCGTGGCCGATCCTGATGAGGAAATCGACGATATCCAACCTGGCTTCTTCGATGATGCGAAGATAGACACTGTCGAAGGTCGCGGGTAAATAGGCGTCAATTTCCTCCCTGCGCTCGGGGCCTTTAGCCTCCGTATCGTCGGTCGCGCGCGCCAACTGTCTGAGTATGGCGATTCTCATGAGCGAGGCGTTCGTGTCGCCGGAGTAGTCCTCAGCCGAGGGATTGTGACGCATTATGAAGGAATGCCCGAGCCTGATCTTCGGCTTGGCTTCGATGAATCTGTCGAGATCGGAGTATATGTCGTGCCTCGAAAAGAACTCGAAGGCATCTTCGTCCCTGTCCAGCTTCATGAATAGCGGAAGGGCCGCCTTCACATGTCCGATGACCATGTAGCGGTTAAGCGCCCTATCGAGCTCGCCTTTCGCCTCGAGATCGGCGGCCTCCGCGTTCATCGCGTCTATCGCCTTGCGATTGGGTTTTCTCGAGGAAGTATCGTAGAGGGATTCTCGGAGCAGTTCGGCTGTCGTGGCGTCGTGGAATCCCGCGGCCTCGCGCTCCTTCACGGCCTCCGCGAAGAGGCCCTTCTTCGCGAGGGAATCCGCGGCGCCGAGATGGTCTCCCGCTTCGGCGGCCGCCTCGGCGGCAAGCTCATATTCGCGCGCTTGGCTATAGGCATCGGCCGCGCGCTTGTTTTCCCTCGCGGCCGAAAAGCGGACGCCCGCCTCGCGCGGCTTCTTTTCAAGCAAGGCCTCGGCCTCGGCGATGAGGGCCGGCCGCCGCGTGGCGGTATCCGTGTCGAGCCATCTGCGGTAGAAATCCCGCGCCCCGTCGAGATCGTGAGCGGCGATACGCCGTTGGGCGAGAACATCGTAACGCCCGAGACGCACGAGGCAGTCGACTTCCTTCTTGAAATCGCGCGCGAGTCTGTAATGGCGGAGAGCGTTCTCGAGGTCGCCCGCCGCCTCGTAGGCCGCGGCTGCCTTGGCTTTTAGCCTCGCCTTGCGAAAGCACTCCGCTGCCTCGGCGTGGCGGCCTGCTCGCGCGAGGCACTCCGCGGCCTTGGGCCAGAGCTTCAACGCGACATAGAGTTCGGCCGCGTTCGGGTCGGTTTCGGCGCGAGACAGGCATCGGGCGGCGGCCCTTCTGTCCTTGAGTCCCAGCCATCGGGCGGCGGCTTCCGCCATCCTTCCCCGCGTCTCGAGACCAAGGGCCTGACAACGAGCCGAGCGTTTCTTTTCACCCAGGCTCGACCAGAGTTCGGCAGCCTTGTCGAAATTGGAGGCTTTTTCCCATGCCTCCCCGGATTCCTTACGCAAGCCGGCGATTTCGAGCCAAGGAGCGGCCTCCTCGAATCGGCCCGCGGCGAACATGCCAAGGCCCATGGCCCGCGCTTCCGCCGTTTCGTCGCCGGCGTTTCGATAGCACTCGGCCGCGGCGCGCCAATGCCCGCGCTCGGCATAGTAGTCGCCGCGCTCGCGCCACTGGGCCGGGCTCGACACCTTCGTCCAATAGGTCCGGACCATGCCCGCCTCGGCGCTCGGCACCATAAGGCCCGAGAATTCCTCCTGGCTCCAGAAATCCGCGTTGGCTTCGTAGACGACGAGGCCGTTTCTCGCGCGGGTGACCGCCACGTAGTAGAGGTTGATTTCGTGGACGAGGCGCGCCTCGCGCCCGATGGCCGCCTTGTCGTCGTCGGCAAGACGCCGCCAGAGCCCCGCGAGCTCCCCATCCGAGGGGGTGAGATTCCAGAGGAGGGTGGCGTCGAATTCGAGGCCCTTGGCCTCGGAGATGGTGAAGACGAACTCGCTCCCCGCGAGGGCCCTGACCCTTTCCTTCGCCGCGACGTCGCGGACGATCACGGCATTTGCCGCTCCGCCCTTCGGCAGGGAGTCGGCGAGGCTCCGCTCATCCGGGCCCGTGAGAAGGCAGGGGAGGAGGCCGAGGAATTTCCAGCGTTCCTTGTGCTCATCCGACTCGATGCCGGCGAGCCGTTTCTTGAGATCGAGGAGGGCATTCCCAATTGCGACGATCCCGCCGACCGAGCGAAAATTGAGGTCGAGTCTAAAGAGCTCGGGCGGCTTGAGACCCCGATCCCAGAAAAGCGAGCGAAGTTCGGCCCAGCGGAAGCCGCTCGGGTTGATCGTCTGTTTGACGTCGCCCGCGAGCACGAGGCGCGAGGGGTCGGCGACGAGGCGGAAGACGAGTTGGAAATGGACGTTGGCGAAGTCCTGGGCCTCGTCGCAGACCACGAGATCCCAGGGCGAGAATTCCTTCGCGGCCCCGGCCGCTCGATCCTCGATCGCTTCGATGGCCGCCCGGGCGAGATCGATGTCGTCCCAGCGCCCCTCCTCGCGCAGCCGCGACTCGTACCATTCGGCGGCAGCGTAGATGGTTTGGCGCGCAGAGGCGAAGCGTGGCGCCCTTTTGGCGCCGAGGGCCTGGTATTCCTCGAAGGGCAGGATCGAGCGGCCCATGGCGGCCCTGCGCTTGTCGAGCTGCTCGACGATCAGCTTGAACAGTGAAATCGCGATATCGCGCGAGGCGAAGGATGGGGAGGCGAAATCTCCGGTGAAGGCGGCGAGACTCGGATAGCCGCCTCGGCGCTCGAGCTGGGCCTCGATCTTGGGGAGGAAGCCGAGGAACTCGACGGCCTCGAGAAGTTCGCAGAGCTCTCCCCGCGCCGAGCTCGAAAGCCTTCCCGTTTCGAGCGCCTCGACATGGGAGGCGAGGCGGCGGAGATTGAGCGAGGGGCGGGCTCCCTTGATGATGCCGCGGATCTCCTCCCAGGCGAGCTCGGGGTCGAGATCCCCGAACTCCCTGCGATCGCGCAGCGCCGCCTCGAACCAGGGGAGATCGGCCTCGCGTGTCGGATCAAAGTGAGCCGCGGTCTTTTCGCCTCGCGAGGCGACGAGCTCGCGCACGAGTTCCCTCCATGGCGCGAAGCGCGGGGGGAACCGGGGCCCGTCCTTTCTGCCCCGCGCGAGGCTTTCGTAGAGGCGTCGCGAGTGTTCGGCGAGGAAGGGGTGCCAGGTGAGAAAGAGCCGCCGCTCGACGCCCGGAAGGTTTCTGAGAAGGTAGTAGATAGCGATCGTCGTCTTGCCGCTGCCCGCCGTGCCGGAGAGGAGGAGGGGAGGCTCCCCCAACAGCGCCTGGCGTTGCGCCTCGGTGAGGTGGAGCCTGAGATCCACCTCCGCGTCTTCGGCCTGGGCGAGGAGCCTTTCCCAATCGCCCTCCTCTACGACGCGCCAACGCTGAGGGCCGCAGTCTTCGGCGGCCACCGCCTCGAAGGCCTCCTGGCTATACCAGGCGGGGTCGAGGGAGCCGAGGTCGAGGTCCTTCTCCTCCCTTTCCACGATGGTCTCGAAGGAGAGGAAGGGCGAGTTGTCGGGGAGGATTGCGGTCTTTGCTCGATTGACATCGTCGTGGCTTTCGATGCCCCAGGCATAGATTCTGGCAATCCCGTCCTCGCGTCCGAGGGTGAAGAGAAGCCGGTCGCCCTTCGAGACCCGCGCCTCGAAAACGACAGACCCCGAGCCCTTGAGCTTCTTGACGCGAAGCCCGCCCTCCCAGAGGCCCGAGGCGAGAAATTCGAACTTTTCTCGCAGCCGCTCGAGTTCCCTGCGGGGCAACGCGGCGAGATGCCTTTTAAGCGTGTCCGAGACGAGAAGGCTGAAAGAGGACGACATGCCCCCATGATAAAGAGCAAACGAGAGACTGGGGAAGCAGACAGGGTGGATTTCGCGCGCGGCTCCGCCGGAATGCCACCACGCCTAGCCCGCTCACGTCTTCGCCGCAGGCTCCACCCTCGTGATGGAAATTTCCTTCGCTCCGAGACCCCTGCCCGTGACGAGGCGGCCGAGGGTCGCAAGACCGCGGCGGACCATAAAACCCTTCGTGATCACCTTTACCATCAGGCCGGTCTTGCCGTCGGTTGCGCCGGAGGCGAGCCATAGCGCCTTGGCCGCGGGTACGCCGGCATCGTTCCCGAGGACGGCCGTCACCGTCTTGAGCGCTTCGAGCTCCTTCTCCCAGCCGCGCACCGCCTCGACTTCCGAGAGCATCTCGGTGCGCACCATACCGGGATTGAAGCCATGGATCTCGACGCCTGTCCCCTTGTACTCGGCCGCGAGGGATTTTGTGAAATTCCACACCCAGGCCTTGCTCGAAGTATAGGCGTTCTGCTTTGGCACCGAGCCATTGTCGCCGCGCCCGAGCACGTTGATGAGCTTTCCGCCGCCTTGTTCAAGAAAGCGTCGAACCGCCGTCACAGAGCCGTTGTAGGTGCCAATGATGTTGGTGCCGACCAGCGCATGGAAGCGCTCCGACGGGATGTGAGCCGTGGGACCCCAGGGGGCCGATAGCCCGGCGTTGTTGATCCATACATCGATGCGTCCGTAGGTCGCTACGACCTTGGCGGCTATGGCTTCCACCTCGGAGAGGGCTGAGACATCGCAGGCCGCGCCGCTCGCGTCCACTCCGTCGGCACACAGCTTGGCGACCGCCTTGTCGACGGAGTCAGCGGAGCGCGAGCACAGAAAAACCTTGGCCCCCGCAGCGCCGAGGGCCTGGGCAATGGCGAGGCCGAGCCCTCGCGAACCTCCCGTGATCACGACGACCTTATTCTGCATCATTTTTTCCATGGTCCTTCTCCCTTCGATCAATGCGTCCCGGGCGGAGTGCGTCCGGAGCCGAAGTATTTCTCGCTCCGATATCTGAGCCACACTAGAAGGACCTGGGGAATCCGGGCCTTTTGCTCTTTCGTCAGACGGGCATAGAGGGCGAGGGCGCGATCCCTTTCGCGTCGGCAAGCGGCGTTTTCATGGGCGTCCCAATGGGACCTCGCGAGCCGAATAAGCCGAGCGACTTCCTTGACGAGGGCCTCGCCTTCGAGGGGGGCTCCGCCTGCTTCCTTCATCCGATCCAGTCTAGCATGGACAAGCCTGCTCTATGGCGCTTCGCGTCAGCGTTTCCGCGCGGCCATGGCTCCCGCCAATCTCAGCCCAAGCTTGGCGAGTTCGTTCAAGACAACCGTACTCGCCGAAAGCAGCCAGACGATGGCCCATTGACCAGCATCGAGGGGAAGAACTTTGAAGAAAAATGCGAAGCTCGGAACCAGGACGACAAGGGTCTGAAGGGCCGCCCCGACCGCGAATGCCGCGATGAGCCAGCGATTGCCGAAGACGCCGATCGAGAAGAGGGACTTCGTGAGGTGCCGGCTGTTGAAGGCGTGGAAGAGCTGGGTGAGACTGAGTACGCAAAAGGCCATCGTGCGGGCGAGTGCAAGGCCGGCCTCCCCTCCGCCTCCGAGGGCGAGACCGATCCAGAAGGCGGCGAGGGTCAGACCCCCCTTTACGAGACCGTTCAGGAGGATGAAGGCCGAGCCTCCCCGGGCTAGGAGACCTTCCTTGGAGGCTCGCGGTCTTTCTTTCATGATGTCGGGATCGCCGGGATCCATTCCGAGGGCGAGGGCGGGAAAGGTGTCGGTTACGAGATTGACCCACAGCAGGTGGACGGGGAGGAGGGGAATGGGCTGACCGAAAAGGATGGGGAGAAAAATGCAGAGAATCTCCCCCAAATTGCATGAAAGGAGGAACAGGATCGCCTTGCGGATGTTGGCGTAGATGTTCCGCCCCTCTTCGACCGCCCTTACAATGGTGGCGAAGTTGTCGTCGGCCAGAACGATGCCGGAGGCGCCCTTGGCCACATCGGTGCCCGTGATGCCCATGGCCACGCCGATATCAGCCGCCTTGAGGCTCGGCGCGTCGTTGACCCCGTCTCCCGTCATCGAGACCACGTGCCCCAAGGAGCGGAAGGCCTTTACGATCCTCACCTTGTGCTCGGGGGACACTCGCGCGAAAACGCGCGCGCTTCGCGCCTTCTCCGCCAGCGCTGCATCGTCCAGCGCGTCGATTTCGGAACCCGAGAGGGCTTCGTCCTCCCTTTCCGCGAGGCCAAGCTCCTGCGCGATCGCCAGCGCCGTCGCCTTATGGTCGCCCGTGATCATCGCGACCTCGATGCCCGAGGCCTTGCAGGTCGCGATGGAGGCGCGGACTTCGAGGCGGGGAGGATCCATCATGCCGACGAGACCGAGGAATACGAGGCCCAGCTCGAGCTCGGCGCCGACGGCAACCTCCCCTTCGCGCATGGGCCTAAAGGCCGCGCCGAGGACGCGGAGGGCCCGCCCGGCCATGACCTCGGCTTCCGCGATAATGGCCGCCTTCCCCTTTTCGTCGAGAGGAACCTCCCCATTTCCGCCCATCGCGCGATCGCAGAGCCCAAGAAGACGATCTGCCGCGCCCTTCGTCATTACAATGCGAGCACCGTCCCTTTCGTGAACGGTGCTCATCATCTTCCTGGCCGAGTCGAAGGGATACTCGCTGATCCTCGGTGCGACCGCGAGAAGTTCCTGCTGCCGGACCCCATATCTCGCGGCGAATTCGAGAAGGGCCGTCTCGGTGGGGTCGCCGATCGCTCCCGAGGCCCCGAGGCTCGCGTCGTTGCAGAGGACCAGGGCCTCGACGAGAAGACGTTGGCTGGCTTGCCCGAGATCGATATCCCGCGCCTGCCCGCCCTCTGTGCCGATGCCGGAGAGGTCCTTGGTCGACCAGGTGACGACCCTCATCCGGTTCTGGGTGAGGGTACCCGTCTTGTCCGAGCAGATCATCGTGACCGAGCCGAGGGCTTCTACCGAAGGCAGCCGGCGTACGATGGCATTCTCGCGGCTCATCGCCTGGACGCCGATTGCGAGGACGATGGTGACGATCGCGGGCAGGCCCTCGGGGATGGCCGCTACCGCGAGGGAGACAGAGGTCAAGAAGAGCTCGAAAAGGGTCCCGGATGGTATGGTGCCCAAACGAAGGAGTTCCCTGCCGATGGCCAAGAGAAACATGAAGGCACAGAGACCGAGGACCAGGTAGCCCAGCATCTTCCCGAAATCCGCCAGCTTTCGCTGGAGAGGTGTTACCTCGTCGGGCTCGGCGGCGATGAGGGAAGCTATCCGTCCGAGTTCCGTGGACATGCCCGTGGCTACGGCTACCCCGCGGCCGCGACCGTAGGTAGCGATGGTGGAGAGGTAACCCATATTCCGCCGATCCCCGAGAGGCCCCGCGGGGTCGACGAGGGCATCCGCCTCCTTCTCGGCCGGCACGGACTCGCCGGTGAGGGAGGCTTCATCGACTTTCAAATTGACCGCTTCTATCCAGCGCAGATCGCAGGGCAGGATCCTTCCCGCGTCGATCACGACAAGGTCGCCGGGAACCAGATCGGCGGCATCTATCTCGCGCTGCGTTCCGTCGCGCACGACGAGGGCTCGAGGCGCGGAAAGCCGCTTGAGGGCTTCGAGAGACTTCTCCGCGCGCGCCTCCTGGATGACGCCGACTATCGCGTTGATGAGGACGACGACAAGGATGATGACGGCGTCCGAGACCTCTCCGAGGAGGGCGGAAACGACGGCTGCCGCGAGAAGGATGTAGATGAGGGCGTCGGCGAATTGCGCGAAGAAACGGGCTAGAAGGCTTTTATTTTTCTTCTCCGCGAGCCGATTCGGACCGTGCGCGAGGAGACGCCTCGCCGCCTCCGCCGTGGAAAGCCCGCGCTCGGCGTCGACGCCGAGGACCGCGAGGGTGTCCGCCACGACCATCGAGTGCCAGTTAGCAGGCGAGGGCCGCGGTGGCGACGAGAGCTTACCGCCGGACACTTGTGCCTTCGCCGCGGACAAAGGAGCCCCGGGCATTCGGACAGGCGTCGTCGCTTCTCTTTCCACGCCGACCTCCTCGCGATAATGGTATAAGTCTAGCACGGGCGATCCGGCCCCGGCAGTTGCCCCCCCCACATGCATCGGCGATATGATAGGAGGGCCATGGCAAATCAGGATTATCTGCTGAGGATGATCGAGCAATTCATGATCTTCATTTCGAGGGTCATCTTCAAGAGAAACGCCGGCCTCTTCGAAGAGGCCCAGGCCGAACTTGACGGCATAATCAAGGATCTCCTGGACCTCGACCCCGACTCGGTATTCGCCGCGGATAGGAAAAGACTCCACGCCCTTCTGGAAAGCGAAGAGGACGTAGACAGGCTCTTCATCCTCGGGCGCGCCCTGGAAGAGAAGGCGCGAATCGGGGCCTCCTTGGGCAGGACCGGTGAAGCCACGGCCGTTCTGCGGGAATACGGTCTTCTGTTCCTCATCAAAGGCGATCGAGCCGGCCGCGAAAAGGGGAAGCGCCAGAAGGAGATCGAGAGCATAGCTCTCGAAATGGCGGAAAATGGGAACAATGAAGCCGTCGCAGCCGTCATTGCGTATTATGAGGATCTCGGTCGCTTCGATAAGGCGGAAGACTGGCTTTACGAAAGCCTCTCCGGGGCGGACGGGCGGGCGATAGCCTTAGGTAGGGCGTTCTACGCGAGGTTGCGGGACTTGGACGACGAGGCCCTCGCAAGAGGCAATCTTCCGCGGAGCGAGGTCGAGGAAGGGCTCGAATACGTCAGAGAATTGGAGCGGAGGGCGAAGGGAACCTAAATATCATAATTGTCATATAATGACGCGGTCCTGGATTTGCGATTCCGCGCGCCGCAAAGGTCGATGAATATTGAAGGTCCCGAAGCGCGCCTCGCCAGGGTCTGACCTACCACCAATCCCAAGAATCGATGTCGTCTTCCTTATCAGGCTCGTTTCTTTCGAGGATGCGGCGCAACGGGTCGGGATCTTTGCGAATCTCCTCGGGGAGTCGATGGAAGTCGAATGACCGACGTTTGCCACCTTTGCCCTTTGCTTCTTTCGCGTTTTCATCGGCACGCCATTCCAGCATGTCTCTGAGATCCGCGCTCAGGCCGTGGAAACGCTTCCTCCATCCGGCCGAAGACTTTTGCATCATGTCGAGCCAGCTCAAGAGGTCGAGACGGTCGACGCCGTTCAATCTTCTTTCCGCGGTCTCGGCATCGAGGAATGAGCCCGCGTAGATACCGTGCCAGATGACGATCCAGACATCGAGTGATTGATTGTCGCTTCCCTCTTCCCGAGGGCAACACCAGATGTTTTCCTTGAGGACGCCCATATGCACCGGGCATCCGGGGACGATCATGCCCGGGCGATAGGTGGAAAGGCTGCTGTCCAAGAGCTTGGTTTGAAGCGAGGCGTGCACCGCGCCGCAACGGGGGCAGACGAGGGGCGGGTCGAGAACGAGGGTGTCGAAAATGCCCATTCGCATCTCTTCCTTATTGAGAAGGCGTCTTGCCAGAGCCGGCCGTTGGAACTAAGAGGCCGCCCCGTTTCTGGGGCGGCCCACGCCTTCATCATCAATAATTATAGTTGTTACTTCCTGATCGGGTTGAAAGCTGTTTTCCCGGGTGCTTCGCCACGTCGCTTCGCGCCGTGGCGGTGCGGATCGTTCGCGAGCTTCGCTCGTTCGCGATCCGCGACCCTTTCAAGCTTCGCCGAGTACCGCTCCTATAAGCGGTTACTTGCGAATGCTGTAGAAGGCCTTCTTACCGGGATATTCCGCGAAGCCTTCCATCTCGTCCTCGATGCGCATGAGCTGGTTGTACTTGCAGATGCGGTCGGTGCGGGACATCGAGCCGGTCTTGATCTGACCGGTCTCGCGGGCGACGGTGAGGTCGGCGATGAAGGTGTCCTCGGTTTCGCCGGAGCGATGGGAGACGACGGCCGTGTAGCCGGCGCGCTTGGCCATCTCGATGGTCTCGATGGTCTCGGTGACGGTGCCGATCTGGTTGAGCTTGATGAGGATGGAGTTGCAGGCGCCCATGGCGATGCCCTTCTCGAGGCGCTTCGTATTAGTTACGAAGAAATCGTCGCCCATGATCTGGATGCGGTTGCCGAGGGCCTTGGTGAACTTCACGTAGCCTTCCCAGTCGTTCTGGTCGAGGCCGTCCTCGATGCTGATAATTGGGTACTTGTTGACCCATTTAGTGTACAGCTCGATCATCTCATCCGAGGTGAAGAGCTTGTCCGGGTTGGACTTCCAGAACTTGTAACCCTTGCGTCCGCCCTCGTCGAAGAGTTCGCTCGCGGCGGGATCGAGGGCGATGGCGATCTGCTCCCCGGGGCGGTAGCCGGCCTTCTCGATGGCCTTCATGATGTAATCGAGGGCGTCGTCGTTGCCGATATTGGGGGCGAAGCCGCCCTCGTCGCCGACCGAGGTGTTGTGGCCGTCGGTCTTGAGGATGGACTTGAGGGCGTGGAAGATCTCGGCGTTCATGCGGACGGCCTCGCGGAAGCTCTCGGCTCCAACGGGCATGACCATGAACTCCTGGAAGTCGACCTTGTTGTCCGCGTGCTTGCCGCCGTTGATGATGTTGGACATGGGCACGGGGAGGAGGGTGGTGTGGGGCCCTCCGAGGTACTTGTAGAGCTGGACCCCGAGGTGTTCTGCGGCTGCACGGGCGACGGCCATCGAGACGCCGAGCATGGCGTTGGCGCCGAGCTTGCCTTTGTTCTCCGTCCCGTCGAGGTCGATCATCGTGCGGTCCACGTCGACCTGCTCGAGGGCGTCGAGGCCGGTGATCTCGCTCGCGATGGTGGTGTTGACGTTCTCGACGGCCTTGAGCACGCCCTTGCCGAGGTAGCGCTTCTTGTCGCCGTCGCGGAGTTCGACCGCCTCGTATTCGCCGGTGCTCGCGCCGGAGGGAACGGCGGCGCGGCCCATGCTGCCGTCCTCGAGGACGACATCCACCTCGACGGTGGGATTGCCGCGCGAATCGAGGATCTCGCGGGCTTCGACGTATTCGATGATGCTCATGGCAACTCCTTGGGGTGACGGTTAGTGAACCGATAAAAGCCTAGCGATCGGCGGGTGAAGCGTCAAGGCGGAAGAATTTGACAGAACCGAGAAAGCGTGCTGCGAAGGTCCGATCCGAGGCGCGCTAAGCCGGCCGAATTCGCGTACCTGGAACCGGCGCCGTCTGCGGAGTCGGATCTAGATTTTGAGCGCGAAATCGAGTCCGTGGGCCCGCACGCCGCTCCAGAACTCGCCTTCGGTTTCACGCACGAGCTTGAAGCCCATCTTCTTGTAGAAAGGCACTGCCTTTACGTTCAAGTCCGAAGTCCCGAGGTGGATGCCGGGGACGCCGCGTTTCTTCAGCTCGTCGAGAAGGGCGCGCATGAGGCGGGTACCCGCGCCCTGGCCTTGGCAATCTGGAAGGAGATTCATGTGTAGGCAGGCGGGATAGTCCGCCTCGCGATATTCGGGGTCGGCCCAGACTTCGCGCGCCTTCGAGCCTCCGAAGGAATGGGATTGCCTGAACGATTCGGGATAGCGCCACCAACTGACCGTGTAAAGGCGTAGGAGGAGACGCCATCTCCACGCCAGTAAGGACTTGGCCGCTTGCGCCTGAGCCTTGGCGTCGACCGTCCCGACAATGTAGCCGACGGCCCGCTCGCTTCCCTTTTCTCCCATGACCGCGACCCAGCAGGTACCCGGCCATGTTCGCGGGAATTGCAGCACGAAACGGAGGGCGAAGAGCTTCCTGTCGTCGAAGCGCCCCAAGCCTTCAAGGCTCTCGCCCATGAAGCCGGTGCGCCAGCAGATTTCGATCAGGTCCCTCTCGAAACGCCTTTCGTACGGAATGATCCTGATGGCGCCATTCGACCCCTGCGTAGATTCGGCCAATTCTATCTCCCCACCCGCGCCGCCTCGAGTATCCGTCCGAGGTCGTCCATGGAATAATATTCAATGGCAATTATGCCCTTTTGGAGATCGCCGCGGATGCTCACCTTCGTGCCGAAGGCTTCGATGAGGCGCTGCTCCGCCTCGACGATCTCGGCGACCCTGCGGCCCTCTCCGTGGTGGCCGTCGTCGCCAGGAGCGGCAGCGACGCGCGGCCGCTTCCCGGCGCCGAATTCGAGGGCCGCGGCCTCTGCCTGTCGCACCGACAGCTCCTCGGCGATCACGCGCGCGAAGAGGAGTTCGCGGTCGGAGGGGTCGGCCACGGCGAGGAGTGCCCTGGCGTGACCCGGGGTGATCGATCCGTCGCGGAGGGCGGCGAGGGGTGAGGGGCCCAGTTTGAGGAGCCTGAGGGCGTTGGCGATTGCCGGCCGCGATTTTCCGACCTTGTCCGCCACCTCTTCCTGGGTGCAACCGGTAAGTTCCATGATGCCGCGGTAGGCTTCGGCCTCCTCCACGGGGTTGAGGTCCTCGCGCTGAACGTTTTCGATGAGGGCGATCTCGAGGCGCTTCTCGGGGCTGAAAGACCGCACTATGACGGGTATTTCCTTGAGAGCGGCGACCTGGGCGGCCCGCCAGCGTCGTTCGCCCGCGACGATGCGGTAGCGTCCGTCGCCGAGTCCTTCGACGATGATGGGCTGAATGAGGCCGTTGCGCCTGATCGAGTCGGCGAGTTCCGCGATCGAGTCTTCGGAAAAGGTCTTGCGAGGCTGATCGGGATTGGGTTCGATGCGGCCGAGGAGGACGCGGAGGATGCCGCCTGACGCGGCGGAGTCGCCGCCCGTCTTCGGGGAGGCGGATTCCGTTGCGTTCTCCAAGCCGCCCGTCTGCGTCGAAACGGGCATGTCCCTCGCGTCGGATGCCGGCCTGGGGGGCTCTTCGATGGGTACGGGCTCGGGGTCGGGGATGAGGGCGGAAAGCCCCTTGCCGAGGCCGAAGGTTCGCGCGGCCATCAGCGACCGTCCGCCTCGATGCGGCTCGCCTTGGCGAGGCCCTCCGCCTCGATCTGGCTGGCCTTGGCGAAGAGGCTTCCCTGCACGGCGACGCCTTCTTCGCGGGAGGACTTCTGCTCGATGCCTTCCACCCTGGCTATCAGCTCCTTCGCGAGTGCCTCGTAGCTCTTGGCGCCGATGCAGGAGGGGTCGTACAGGGCGACGGGCAGGCCATGCGAAGGGGCCTCGGAGAGCCGCACGTTGCGCGGCACGATGGTGCGGAAAACCCTATCCTTGAAGTACTCGGTGACCTGCTGGACGACATCCTGGGCAAGTTTCGTGCGCGAGTCGTACATGGTGAAGATGATGCCCCCGACCTTTAAGCGAGGATTCATGCTCTTCTGCACGAGGCTCACCGTGTTGAGGATCAGCGAAAGTCCCTCGAGGGCGAAGTACTCGCATTGGAGGGGAATCAGGACCTCGTCTGCCGCCATGAGGCCGTTGAGGGTGAGTACTCCGAGGGAGGGCGGGCAGTCGATGAGGATGTAGTCGAAGTCGTCGGCGATCTCCCCGAGGAGGCGCTTGAGATAGATGTTGCGGTCTTCGCGATCGACGAGTTCCACAGTGGCGCCGGAGAGATCGATCGAAGAGGGGATCAGGGAAAGCCCGTCGACCTTGGTGCGGATGAGGGCGTCGCGGGGGCGGAGCGATCCGCTCAGCACTTCGTAGATTCCCTTGCCCCCGCCCGAAGCCCCGACGCCGCTCGTGAGGTTCGCCTGGGGATCGAAGTCGACGAGGAGAGTGCGCTTTCCCCCTATCGCGAGGTAGGCGCCGAGGTTGATGGCGGTCGTCGTCTTGCCGACGCCGCCTTTCTGGTTGACGAACACTATGGTACGGGCCATTTCCCTCTCCAGGTTGATTCGGCTGACTCTAGCACGGAAAGCGGGCACTTCGCCATGACCGCTTTCCTCCGACGCGTGGGCGTTGACCCTCTCTGGCTCCGATGGCTACATTACTTGTAGGAGTACTCCGATGCTGCAAGAAAAGGTTTCCCGGGCGATCGAGGACGTTCGCCCTTCGCTTCAAGCCGATGGCGGCGATATCGAACTCGTGTCCGTGGGCGACGATGGTCTCGTGACCGTTCGTCTCACCGGCGCCTGCGGTTCCTGCCCGATGTCCACCTTCACCCTCAAGCAGGGCGTCGAAAATTACCTCAAGAAGACCATTCCCGAGGTCAAGGAAGTCGTCCAGGAGATGTAATTCCGCTAGTTCCTGTGCGCCTTAGCCAAGGCGGAGATCTCCCTCGCCATCTCCGTCAAGGACACCTGCTTCTGGACGTGGCCGAGTTCGAAAGCGACCTTGGGCATGCCGTAGACGACGCTCGAGGCTTCGTCCTGGCCGAGGGTATATCCACCTTCCTTGAATATGTTGCCCAGCTCCTTCGCCCCGTCGCGGCCCATGCCTGTCATGATCACGCCAAGAGCCCTGTTTTGATAGTGCTTCGCCACGCTCGCGAAGAGAACGTCGGCGCTCGGCCTGTGTCCATTCATCGGCGCTGCCTCCGAGAGCCTGACGATGGCGCCAAGAGGCCTCTTTTCGACCTCGATGTGCCGGTCTCCGGGAGCGATGAGGATGCGGCCTGACTTCACGAGATCGCCGTCGGCGGCTTCCTTGACGTCTAGGGGGCAGATCCTGTCGAGACTCTTGGCGAATTCCTCGGTAAAACCCGGGGGCATGTGCTGAACTACCAGAAAGGGTTGGCTGATATCTGGGTCTATTTTGGCGAAAACCTCGCGCAAAGCGTTTGGTCCACCCGTCGAAATGCCGATGGCGATGAGTTCGATGGGGCCGCCATGCCGAAGCGGTTTCGGTGGCTCGGGCTTGGTTGTATGGGCCTTGGCCTCAAGGGCTGGCATGGGCTCGAACATCCGCTCCGGAGCCTCGAAATCGTATTGGAGCGGCGTTTTGCCCTTGGTTTTCTGATACTGGGTGCCCCAGACGAGGAGGAGGCGACTCAACTCGGCGGCGACCGTATGGATATCCGACGAAACCGAGCCCGAAGGCTTGGTGATAAAGTCGGCCGCCCCGAGGGCGAGGGCTTCCATAGTGACTTCGGCGCCCTTCCTCGCGACCGAGGAAAGAATGATCACGGGGATGTCGAAACCGAGCTTTCGCCGTTCCTTGAGGAATTCGATGCCGTTCATGCCGGGCATCTCGATGTCGAGGACGATGATATCGGGGTTGCAGCGCGGGATTTTCTGCAGGGCGAAGATGCCGTTCATCGCCTTGTCGGCGACGCGCAGTCCCGGGGTCGTATCGATTATCCTCGACACGAGGTTGCGCATGAGGGCCGAGTCGTCGACGACGAGCACGGAGACGGGTTCGGACAAGGGGATATCCTCCGCTTATTTCTTGTAGAATGTGGCCCATTCGGTCTTCACGAATTCGAATTTCGTGTTCATGCCGAACAGGGATTCCGAGTGACCGATGAATAGGAAGCCGCGGGCGGAAGTGGCGTCCCAGAACCGCTCGACAGCGGCCTTCTGCGCAGCCTCGTCGAAATAGATCAGGACATTGCGGCAGAAGATGACATCGAGGTTCCTGAGGCCGGAATCGTTCTTGAGATTATGGTAATCGAATCGCACGGTCTTTCGGAGATCGTCCCGTATCTGATACCCGCCCGGTTTTTTTTCGAAGTACTTGCCGAGGTAGTTTTCGGGGACTCCCTGGAGGCGGCCGTCGGCGTAGAAGCCTTCCTTTCCGACCATCAAGGATTTGAGGCTGATGTCCGATGCAATGACTTCGAAAGACCATCCTGTGGGGAGGATCTCTTTGAGGAGCATCGCGATGGTGTAGGGCTCCTCACCAGTGGAGCAGCCCGCGCTCCAGAATCGCAAACGCCGCTCGGAAGCCCTCTGTTTAAGCAGGGTAGGGACTACGAACTTTTCAATTGCGTCGAAATGGGCCTGATTGCGGAAAAATCTCGTGAGATTGGTGGTGACGGTGTCGAGGAAGGTCTTGAGTTCTTCCTTGTCCCGCACTATGAGTTGGTAATATTCCTTGAGGCTATCGATTTTCTTGTCGCGGAGGCGCTCTTTCAATCGGCTTTCGAGGATTGAGCGATTGGTTGTGGAGAAATGGATGCCGCTCTCGTCGTACACGAGTTTGCGATAGAGCTCAAAATCAGGGTCTGAGAGGAATTCAGACATCCCGCCTCCGGATCGCCCCGCCGAGGCGATTAAAAAATTGTAGGTTGACCTTCGAGGGGTGTCAATAAGGGCTGTTTTTCAGTGAATAGTCAAGGCTCGCGGGCTATCTTCCGTACATGATGGAAGAGTATGTGACCATGCAGGTGAGCGGCGTTTCGGTCGAAGAGGGCGATGCCCTTCCCCTCGTCTATCTGCGCGAAAGCCTCGGGTCGGGTGAGGGGGGCCTCAGCGTAAGGGTTGGTCCTTTCGAGGCCAGCGCCATACTGCTCCAGCTCGAGGGCATCACCCCCACGCGACTCTTGACCCACGATCTACTCGCCGAGCTTTTCAGGGAAGGCGGCATGAGCCTCGAAAGGGCGGAACTCTTCGGTTCGCCCGCGGAGGCTCCGAGGGCGCGCATCGTCTATCGCCATGGATTTACGCGCCGGGCCAAGGAAGTGCGGCCCTCCGACGCCCTGGCCCTGGCCCTGCGCCTCAAGGCCCCGATCTGCGCCGAGCGCTGCCTCATGACGGGGCCTGCCCGCACCCTCTCGTTCCGCCCTGGGGAGAGCCAGGACGAGGGGCTGGAAGTCCATCCACGCAGGAAGGGTCGAACGAGCGCCTGATTTCGGTTGCTAGGTACCCCGGGACCACATAGAATTGTCCCATGACTCTCTTGGCATTGGTAAAAAGTCTGCTCTCCCGCGTGCTTTCGAGAAATCCCGAAGAGGCGGCCCGGAAGGCCGAACTTCGCAAGGTCTATGCTTCGCTTTCCGGCCAGGAGGGCGATTGGTATCGCCCGCGCCAGAATCTCGTCCTTCCGGGCTTTCCCGCGGTCCTGCTCGAGTTCGCGCGCCTACTCAAACCCCTTTCCGACTTGATGAAGGCCACGGTGGCCAACCCGGATCAGAGAATCGCCCAGCATTTCCGCGATTTTCTCATCGAATGCAGATTATCGCAGGCCGGGCTCGAATTGCGAAAGTCACTCCTCTACGAAGGCATGACGGACCGCCTCGGGAATTCCCTCGATCCCGAATCCGAACTCGAGCGAATGAGCGGCGACTTCCGGACTCTACTTGCCGAGCTCGAGAGCCTCGGGCCCCGTCGCATCGACGAGGAACTCGATGCCGTCGCGTCCTTCGTGGATCTCTCGCGCTTCGATTTCGAGCGTCTTCTCGCCCTCTTCGATCCGGGCGTCTCGATCGACAACCCCAGGCATCGCTCGAATTTCTCGCCCGTCGAGGGCGAATTGGTGCTTCCCGACCTCCTTGACCTCCATTTCGTCCTGGAGCACTTCGTATTCGAGACCCATCTCAGGGAGAACCTCCTAAGACTTATGGAGCGTCGGATGGCGGGAGTAGACGACACGAAGCGCAAGCATGTCGCCAAGCTCGTCTCGAAAATCGACCAGATGCTGGTCGATTCCCTCGATCCCGCCCGCCTTATCGCCCTTGCCAGGGCCATCAAGGGCGATCCCCGCTACGTCCCCGTCGTGCCTCTTCGTCATGAAGAGCATTTCGCAGAATACAAGCAGCGCCTCGTAACCCAATTCGACAAGGACCGCGATCGCGTGTCCAGGGAGCGACGCGAAACCGCCATGGGTTCGGATATCGCCGCCCTTTTCGGGTCCATGGAGATCGTGGCGATCGAGGGCTATGACGAAGAGATGGATTCCTATCTCCGAAGGGAGACCTCGACGGGCTTTCTCTGGGTCAAGCCGCTGCGGGTGCTGAGGACCTTCATTCTGGGGGTCTTCGAGCCCATTGTCAGGGACTCCCTCAAGCGAATCCTCGTCGAGGGCTATTTCGACAACAAGGCCTTCCAGAACAACGCGGCGAACCTCCTGTACCAATGCGAGAAATCGGCTTCCCACATAGCAGATTTCGAGAAAAACGTCGCGGGAACCGGGCGCAGCTCGGCTATGGCCCTTCGGCGCTATGTCGATGAGATGAAGCGCGGGAAGGACCTCTCTCCTTTCATCTCCCGGCTGGTCGATGGAATCAACGGGATCGCCCGCGACCTCGCCCGCGACGAGGCGAAAAATTTCGCCATGCTCGCCGAGTCCGTGGTCGATATCGTCGCGGATTCGAAGCGGCCCAGTCCCGAGCTCGTCACCAACATCAGGACCTTAGGCGGGGCGCGCAATCGCGAGATTCTCGGGCTCTTGACCCAAGGGCGGGACCGCCTCGTGATCTTCGTCCGGATAATGAGGGGATTCGGGGCGGTGTACCCGGGAATCGCTCCCTCTATCGTGGGCGAAGCCAATGATGGCGATCCCAGGCCGGCTCCTCTCGCTTCGGCGACGTCGCGGGGCGATTTAGCTTCGGAAGGAAGGAAACCTTGAATCCATCGAGATCCCCGTTGACTATCGAGGAGAGGGAATCCTTCGAACGACAGATTTTCGATCTTAGGCAACTTCTCGAGGTTTCGAAGAGCCTGAGCTCGACCCTCGACTACAACGTGCTGATCGAGTCGATCCTCTACGCGGTCATGGGGCAGTTCAACGTGCTCAGGGCGGGCCTCTTCGCGCGCAAGGGCCTCGACACGCCTTGGTTCAGTCTTCATCGCAACTATAAAGGCTTCGAGACCATGCATGGAATCGACTATTCGATTTCCGACGACCATCCGGCGATGCGGTTGTTTCTCCGGCAATATGGCTGCTACTCGCTCGCGGACGTGAAGGCGAGGCTCGGGAGCCTCGACGGCCTGGAGGCCTTGAACTCCCTCGGCCCCGACCTCGTCGTGCCGCTCAAGTCGAAAGGCGCGATCAACGGCATCCTCGTGATCGGGGAGCGCATCGAAAGCCTGGGGGACTTCAGCGCGCTCGAGCGCGAATATCTTGTCGACATCGCGGTGATGGCGGCCATCGCGATCAACAACGCCTTCCTCTTCGAGATGACGACCACGGATATGATGACGCGGCTCAAGATGAAGCACTACTTCTGGACCATTCTCGCGGAGAAGATGGACCTCGCTCGGCGGAACGGGGACAGACTTTCCGTGCTCATGCTCGACATCGATCATTTCAAGATTTTCAATGACACCCATGGCCATCAGTTCGGCGATCTCGTCATCAAGTCGGTCGCGCGGACCACGCAGAAGATGGTCCGTGTCCAGGACGTCGCCGCCCGATTTGGAGGGGAGGAATTCTGCGTCGTGCTTCCCTCTGCGGACGCGACAATAGCCTACGGAATCGCCGAGCGGATCCGCAGGGCCATCGCGGCCACGGTCCTCGAACAGGACGGCAAGAAGGTTTCCGTCACCGTATCCATAGGTTGCGCCTCCTTCGATGCGGAGCGCGACACCACTGCCAGGCAGCTCGTCGAGCGGGCCGACAAGGCGCTCTACGAGTCCAAGGCCGGGGGCCGAAACATGAGTACGGCGGCCGAGTGATGGCTAGCCTCGTCTTTTCCCCTGGGGACGGAGGCGGGCAGCTCTCCATCCCCCTTTCGATAAGCTCGAGCGTCCTCGTCGCGATCATGAAGTCCGGGGCCTTCATCCGCCACGACTGCGGTGGAAAGGCGCTTTGCGGCACCTGTCGCATCGAGGTAGGCGAGGGGGGGAGGCTGAGTCCCATGGGGGCCTCGGAACGAGGACGACTCGAGGCAATCGGAGTCGCCGTCGACGGGCGGACAAGGCTTGCGTGTCAGACTCACGCGTCGCGGGATTTCGAGGCGCGCGGCTGCCTCGGCAAGGAGCATCGATGAGGCGGTGGTGGCAGGACGCGGTCTTCTACCAAATCTATCCCCGAAGCTTCGCCGATTCCGACGGCGACGGGGTCGGTGACCTCCGGGGCATCATCGGACGCCTCGACTACCTTCGCGATCTCGGGGTGGACGCGCTTTGGATCTCTCCCTTCTTCCCGAGTCCGAAGAAGGACTGGGGTTATGACATCTCCGACTACCGGGGCATCGATCCTGAGTACGGCACTCCCGATGACTTCCGGGAACTCGTGGCGACCGCCCATCAAAAGGGCCTCCGCGTCATCCTCGATCTCGTCCTGAACCATAGCTCAGACGAGCATCCCTGGTTCAAGGCCGCGCGGGCCTCGAAAGAAGCGCCCGAACACGGCTATTACATCTGGAAACCCCTGGCCGGGCCGAAACCTAACAATTGGGTCTGCACCTTCGAGCAGAGTTCGGCCTGGTTCCCCAACCCCGAGACGGGAGAACGCTATCTCTGCACTTTCACGCGGTTCCAGCCGGAATTCGATTGGCGCAATCCCCGCCTCCGCGAGGAAATCTACGCGGTGATGCGCCATTGGCTCGACCTTGGCGCCGACGGTTTCCGCCTCGACGTGGCGACGGCCTACATCAAGGACACCGAGTTTCGCTCGAATCCCTTCCAGCCTAAGCTCATCCCCGATCTCCTTCAGCGGCACATATTCGACCGGAACAGACCCGAGGTCCATGAGATATTCCGCGAGATGCGCGAAATCGCCGGCGACGAGCGCGTCCTCATCGGGGAGACCCACGGCAACGACCCGGCCCTCGCCGCGTCCTGCTACGGAGCGGGCGACGAGCTTCATCTCGCCTTCAATTTCGAATTCCTCGAGACGAGCTGGTCTGCCGTAGGCTTCCGCACGGCCGCGGAGACCTGGTACGCGGCCCTTCCCGAAGGGGCCTGGCCTGTCTTCGTCCTTTCCAACCATGACAAGCCTCGCCACGCTTGGCGCTATAGGGGCAAGACTGATTCCGAGACCGAGGCGCGCGCCCGGGTGGCCGCGACCCTCCTCCTGACGCTGAGGGGCAGCCCCTTCGTCTATTATGGAGAGGAGATCGGTATGAGCTGCCGCCGGATCCCTCGTGAGCAACTCCGCGATCCGCTGGGCATCAAGACCTGGCCCATGGGCTTTCTCGGTCGCGACCCCGAGCGCACGCCGATGCAGTGGAGCGCCGGTCCGGGGGCGGGCTTCGGTCCCGCAGGGGAAAATGGACGGATAGCGGAGCCCTGGCTCCCCGTGAATCCCGATTGGCGGGAACGCAATGTCGAAGCTCAGCTCGCCGACCCGGCGTCGATCCTCTCCCTCTATCGCCGGCTCATCGCGCTGCGACGCGGCCAAGCTTCGCTGCGCGAGGGCTCGATACGTTTTCTCGACTCGAGCCGCGACCTCCTCGCCTTTGAACGGAGTTCGCCGGGGGAAAGGATCCTCGTCGTGCTCAACTTTTCATCGGAGGTGCAGGACTTCGATCTCGCTTCCGGCGGGACTCTGTTGCTGGAAGAGGAAGGCGGTCGAAGGCGGCAGAGCGCGGGCAGGCTTCGAATCGCCCCCCTCGAATCCCTGCTTCTCCTTCTCGATTGAAGGCCGCCACGGCCCGATAGAAAAAGCTGTCCCCGTCCCTCGTCGCCCGCCCGGATACTTACAGATACGAGGTGTCGAGGGCCAGCTCGCCCTTGCGTACGACGATGCCCCAGACGAGGAGCTGGAGAAGGCCGGCTTCGAGCTGGGCGCCGCCGCCCCGTGCCCTCGCGTCGAAGTCGTTGAGGAGGCAAAGGACTCGCTCGCATGCGCGGTGATCGTAGCGGCGAAGCGCTTCGCGATGGGTCGCCTGGAGGCTCTTCGCCCTGATTCCCGACTTGATGCAGGCCCCCTCGAAACCCTCGCCGCCCTCCATGAGGACATGCAAACGGAGGAGCCTCTTCCAGCTCCAGGCCAGGGCGGCGATGAGGGGAACAGCCCCGCCCTGTCGGTCGGCGAGGACCGTTTCGAGGCATTCGAAGGCCCAGATTGGCTCGTCTGCCGCCATTCGCGCGAAGAGGCTGAATGCGTCCTCGCGTCTGTTGCGTGCGATTGCTCCGTCGATATCCTCGGCGCCGAGCCTCGTCCCCTCGGGGAAGAGCACGGCCAATCGGGCGCAGGCCGCGTCGAGGGAGGCCGTGTCGTTCTCGACGAGCTCGAGGAGGGTTTCCACCCCCTCCTCGTCGATCGAAATGCCCGACTCGGCGAGGCGTCTCGTCAACCACTGTGGTTTTTCGTTTTCAAAGAGCTCCCAGAAGGTCTTCTTGGCATCCTTGCCGACTGCGTCCTCGATCGCCTTCTCGAGGCCGAAGGCCGAAGTGACCAAGAGAAGGACGACGTCCTTGGGCGGGCGCCTGATGTAGTCGAGCAAACTGCCGACCTCGGCCTTGGTCTTTGCCAGATCGGCGTCTCTGTACTCGATGAGGCGGGCAGACGAAAAGAGCGACCCGTTCATGGCGAGGGAGAGAAGCTCAACCACGGGCGTCTCTTGGGCGTAGAGCCTGTGCTCCTCCGGAGCCCCACCGGTTGCAGCGGCGAATTCCTTGCGGATCGTTTCCACGAAGGCCGTCCGCCTTCCGGCATCCGGCCCGGCCAGGATGTAAACGGGTTCTATCTTCATGATGGCTACTACTCTAGGGCTCCGGACAGGGCTCGGCTCAATAGCTGCGGATGATGCCGCGCAGTCGGCCGATTATGCGGACGTCCTGGGTGTAGATGGGCGAATAGGCGGGGTTTTCCGCTACCAATTTGACTCGGTTGTTCTCGCGATAGAAACGCTTGAGGGTGACCGCATCGTCGATCATTGCGACCACGATCTCGCCGTTGTCCGCCGTCGGCCGCTCCTCGATGATGGCGAGATCCTCGTCGTAGATTCCCGCGTCCTTCATGCTGTCGCCCTTTACTCTGAGGGCGAAGCAACTTCCGGATCTCGTCATTTCCTTCGGAACCTCGACGGACCCCTCGAAATTCTCGTCGGCGAAAAGCGGACGGCCCGCCGCGACCGAGCCGAGGAGGGGCACTTCCGATTTTCTCGAATCGCCGGGCGCTTGGGGGATGATCTCGATAGCCCTCGACCTGTTGTCGCCGAGCCTGAGCTGTCCTTTGCGCTCGAGCGCCTTGATATGGTCGTAGGCGCCCTTGATCGAGATGCCGAAGCGATCGGCAAGCTCGCGGATCGTCGGAGGGTAGCCGTGCTCTTCGACGAAGTCCGAAATACTGCAGAGAACTTCGGTCTGGCGCAGGGTCAGAGTCTTCATTTTTCCATCTCAATCCCCAGCTTTTTGATTCTGGCGTGGAGTCCGCTCGGGTAGACTCCTATGACTTCGGCTGTCTTCGACACATTATAGCCGGATTCCCTGAGTTTCCAAGCAAGATAGTCTCGTTCGAACAACTCTTTCGCATCCGAAAGACCGAGGTCGAGATAGCGATCGGGAATGTCCGATGTCGGATCGGCCGCCCGAGTAGGGGGAGCGCCGAGTATGCTCGTCACGGCTTCCACGCCGATGGGTTCGTCGTCGCAAAGGACGCGCAGGCGCTCCACGGCGTTCCGAAGTTCTCGTACGTTGCCGGGCCAGGGTCGCGCCGACAAAACGGTGATCGCCTCGTCGGAAAACGATCTGTCCTTGCCTATGAAGGTCTTCACGAGGATTTCGATATCCGAAGGTCTTTCACCGAGTGCGGGCATGCGTATCGGCACGACGGCGAGACGGAAATAGAGATCCTCGCGAAAGCGGCCTGAGGCTATTTCGGCCTTGATATCTTTGTTGGTCGCTGCGAGAACCCTGACGTCGACATCGATCGATTGTTCCCCCCCGAGTCGCTCGAAACGCATTTCCTGAAGCACGCGAAGGAGCTTGGCCTGGGCCGATGGCGAGAGATCGGCGACCTCGTCGAGGAAGAGGGTGCCGCCGTCGGCAGATTCGAAACGGCCTCGGCGTCGCGTGTGCGCGTCGGTGAAGGCTCCCCTTTCGTGGCCGAAAAGCTCGCTTTCGATGAGATTTTCGGGAATGGCGGCGCAATTGACGGCGATAAATGGCCTGTCGGCTCGCCGCGAAAGCCGATGGATGAGTCGGGCGGCGAGTTCCTTTCCCGAGCCGTTTTCGCCGGTGATGAGAACCCGCGCGTCGGAGACCGCCGCCTGGCCTATGAGTTCGCGCACCGATTTCGCGGCGATGGACTCGCCGATGAACTCCTCCTCCTCGCCGGCAACATTGCGGAGGCGGCGGTTTTCCTTGCGGAGTCCTGCCAGGGCCAGGGCGTTGCGACAGGTCGCGAGAAGTCGGTCGATGGAGAGGGGCTTTTCGATGAAGTCGAAGGCGCCGAGCTTGAGGGTGCGGACCGCCATATCGATGGTGGCGTGGCCTGAAATGACGACGACTTCGAGCTCGGGGCGGCGTTTCTTAATCTCCTCGAGGGCCTCAATGCCGCCCATCCGGGGCAGCCAGACGTCGAGAAGCACGAGATCGGGAGATAGCTTTTCCATGAGGTCGAGGCCCACGACCGCGTCTTCTGCGACGGTGACGACATAGCGTTCGTCTTCGAGGATGTCGCGGACGGTCGTCCTGATGCCCGGCTCGTCATCAATGACCAGTATGGACGGCAACCTGCTATCTCCTAGCGCTCTGCTTTACTTCGTTTATCGCTCGACGGGCAGGTCGAGCCAAAATACCGTCCCGAAACCCTCGGCGGATTCGAAGCGGATGCGACCCCCATGGTCGTGTATTATTCGCTCGACTATCGATAGTCCGAGGCCCGTTCCCTTTTCTTTTGTCGTGAAATAGGGAAGGAAGACCCTATCCCCGATTTCCCCGGATATTCCTTTCCCCGAATCGCTCAAGCGAAGCCTACAATAGCCCGAGTCCCCCGCCTTTACAAGATCGGCCGAAATGCCTATGCGTCCCCTTCCTTCCATCGCCTCGACGGCGTTGGCGATGAGGTTTCCGAGGGCTCGCTTGACCATCGCCCTGTCCACGTTCAGCCTGAGGCCCTCGGGAAGGGCAGCGATGAGGAATTCGACCTCGGGATAGGACTGGCGATACACGGCCACAGACTCCTCGACGAGCTCTTCGAGGAGGATCCAATCCATCTGCGGCGAAGGCAGGCGGGCGAATTCGCGGAAGTCGCTCAAGAGGGCGTCCATCGCGTCGACCTCGGCGATGATCGCAAGGCTGGTCGATTCGGTGATCGCGCGGGCCTTTTCCGGGTCATTGCGGGCGGCGCGCAGGAGACGCTCCGAGGCGAGCCTGATCGGCGTAAGGGGATTCTTGAGCTCGTGGGCAAGTCTTTGGGCGAGATCCTTCCATGCGTCAATGCGTTCCTGGATGAGTTCGCCTTTCCGTCCCTTTTCCAGTTCGTCGAGCATCCGATTAAATGAAGAGATGAGCCACCCTCGTTCGTCCCCCGGCTTGGCGAGGAGCCGGATCGATGAATCGCCGGCCGCTATCCTCCTCGTCGCGTTTTCGAGGCTCGCCAAGGGCTGGACGATGAAATCAGCGCTAGCAATGCCGAGAAGGAGGGCGAGGAGGAGGAGGGGTAGGACGAAAAGCGCATACACGATGGCCATGAAGGAGGGCCAACGCGTCGAGGAGTCGACGAGCCTCGCGATTGCATCCCTTCCTTCCGCGATCGAGGTCGTCGCCGATTCGAAATCCGGAGGCATGCGGAGACTGATGACGGCGACGGTTCCGTTTCGGTCGATCGCGTAGCGCAGCCTGCTCACTCCGGCTCTGGTTTCCGGCGGAAGCGGACCCGAGGTTCCTGATTGGGGCGCCGCGGCGAGATACGAGGATCCGAAAGACTGTCTGGCGGCTCCAGGCCCGAATAGCTCGAAGGAATCGATGGCCGGGTCGGAGCGCTGGAGCAATGGTAGGATGGTCTCGGGGCGGGTCCTGGCATCCAGGAGGGCGGGAAGGAGCCTGTTCGATATCGATGCGAGGCGGGCGATCGAGGCTTCCTGCCATTCGCGGATGAGGGTGACGCCCGCGTCGATACTGGCTGCTGCCCTGGTCGACGATTGAAGGCCGGAGGCGAGGTCGACGAGCCTCAGGACGAACCAAGCCTGGGGAAGGCTCGTGACGACGATGAACCCGAGAAAGACGGCGGCAAGCTTGAGTTTGAGCCGCGCTCCATAGCGTTTGAGCCCGAGGCTGCGTAGGAGCTGGCGGCCCTGGATCGCGAGGATGACTAGGGTCGCGACGGGGAGGACGCCGAGGAGGAGGAAGGGTGGAGCGATTTCAAGCGATGCGGCCGAAGACCTGATCACGAATCCCGCGACCAGAATGAGTCCCGTCCCCGATACGACGTAGATGAGGAAAACCGAGAGGATGTCCGGCAAGGGGCTCCTCGCCGATCCGTTCCCCTGCGAAGCCGCGTCGCGCGCGGCTTCGGGCGGTTTCATTCCTCCTCGAAGCGAGTTTCGAAGAGGTGGTGGATCGCTTCGGCGGCCGCTTCCTCGTCAGTGCCGTCCGTGAGGATCCTGATCACCGTGCCGAAACTCGCCCCGAGCGTCATGATGCCCATGATCGACTTGGCGTTGATGCGGTCGGAGCCTTTTTCCAGCCAAATCTTGCAGGGGAATTTGCTTGCCGTCTGGACGATGAGGGCCGATGGGCGGGCATGAATTCCCGCCCTGTTGCTGATCGTCACGCTGCGCTCGGTCATCTCGTCTCCCGTAGATTAAACGTAGTCGTCGCGGTTGAAGTAGACGGCCCTCGCGCTTTCGCTTTCGAGCCATCGGAGAATGTTGTGGTTGAATTCTTTGGCCGAATGGTAGCCCATTTTCTTCAAGCGCTCATTCATGGCCGCGGTCTCGATGATGATGGGAATGTTGCGGCCCGGCTTGACTGGTATTTCGAGGGTCGGCACGCGAACGCCGAGGATTTCAGTGGTCTTTTCCTCTACGCCGATTCGGTCGTAGACCTTGTCGGGATCCCATTCCTCCAGGGAACAGACGAGCTGGATCTGTTTCTTGTCTCTGATGGCTCCGACGCCGAAGAGGGTGGTGATGTTGATGATGCCGAGGCCGCGTATCTCCATGTGATGGCCGATGATCTTGTTCGCTCCCTGCCCGTCGAGTATTGAGCCGTTGACGCAGCGGATCTGCACGACGTCGTCGGCGACCAGACGGTGCCCGCGCTCGATGAGTTCGAGGGCCGTTTCGCTTTTGCCGACTCCCGAATCGCCGGTGATGAGGATGCCGATGCCGTAAACCTCGACGAGGACCCCGTGCACGGTCGTCTCCGGCGCGAAAAGGTCAGAAAGCACGCGAAGGATACGACTCGTGAGCTCGGATGAGGGAAGATCCGTTTGGAGAATCGGGCAGCCGGATGCCTCGGCTATCTCGAAAAAGGCCCTTCCTGGAGCGAGGTTATGGGTGAAAATGCAGGCGGGCACCGGATAGGAGAAGAACTTGCGGAGGCTTTCGGTGTTTCCCTCCTCCTCGAGGCGTCGGAGGTAGGCGTTTTCGCCGCGCCCGAAGATATGGAGGCGCTGCCAGGCGAAGGACTCGAAGAAGCCCGACAGGGGCAATCCGGGGCGGTTGATGTCGGGTACGGCGATGGGTCGCGAAAGACCCGCCCTTCCTCCCATGCAATGGAGATTGAGGGCGTTTTGCTCGCGGAGCTCGAGAGAAATGAGATCGAGGACGGTGATCTGCTTTTCATCCATCGCGGAGGGAGTGTACCTCGAAACGCGCATACCGGCAATCGCGGCCTCCCGCGATTGCCGTCACGGGCTTCAATCGGCGATCGTGGGGATGGGGCCCGCCTTGTGATCCTTGAGTTTTTCCTTCTCTTTGGTCAGCTTCTGCTCGAGCCGGTCTATCAGCTTGTCGATGCCGGCATGCACGTCGAATTCGTGCTCCTCGAGGTGGGCATGGCCCCCGCGGCGGAAGTTGGCGGTCACTTCCATTTTGAAGTCCTTTTCCTTTGTAAAGACGAAAATGAGATCGACGATCATGCCCTTTGCGTAGCCGATCCGCTCGAGTTTCTTGTCGAGATATTCGCGCGAAACCTCCCCGAGGTCGAAGTGAACGGAACGGACGTCGACGGTCATGAGCACCTCCTCTTGCAGTACCGGCCCTTGTCGGCCGGCCCCGGCGCTTTGTGCGGGCGCCGGTTCCGCATGTTCAGGAATTGCGTTTGCGGCCGAAGGAAGAATCGAGATCCAGCTCCTGTCGATATTTCGCGACCGTGCGGCGGGCGAGGGGAATGCCCTTTGCCGCGAGGGCGTCGACGATGTCGCGATCGGAGAGGGTCGCCTCCTCCTTCTCGATTATCTCCTTGATGATCTGTTTGACCCCCTCCTTTGAATAGCGCGATCCGGTCGAACCCGCGCCCGAGATGGAGTTCGAGAAGAAATACCTGAACTCGAAGATACCCCAATCGGTCTGCATGTACTTTGAGTGGGCTATGCGCGATACCGTCGTTTCATGCACGCCGATCTCCTGGGCGACGTCGCGCAAGGTTAGCGGGGCGAGATGCTTCGGCCCGCCGATGAAAAAGGGGCGTTGGCACTCGACCACTTTTTGGGCCACTTTGAGAAGGGTCTGGTTGCGCTGATGGATGCTTCGGATGAAGAATTTGGCTCGCCGGATATTGTCTTTGACGTACGAGGCCGTCGCCCTATCGCCCTTTTTCTCTCCGGCCAGCCGGTCGAAAAAGGGGTCGATGCCGAGCACGGGTATCTCCTCGTCGTTGAGGATGATGACGAAGTCGCCTTCCTTAAGCTTGACGAGGATATCGGGAATGACGTAGCGGGGCTCTTCTGTGGAATAGGCTCTTCCCGGGAAGGGCGAGAGACCTTTGATGAAGGTCAGGGACTCCTTCAGTTCCTCCTCGCTTAACTTGAGCCTCTTCTGTATCTCCGAATGCCGGCCCTTTTCCAGCAAGTCGATATGGTCCTTGAGGATGGCCAAGGCGGCCGAAGGCGCATCCGGGTCGAGGAGGGCCTGCACGAGGAGGCTCTCACGAAAATTCGCCGTGCAGCTTCCCGCCGGCTCAAAACCCTGGATCAGGGCCATCATTTCCGTCATGGTCGAGGTCTCGCCCCGGGGGAAGAGGTTCTTCGGGCTCTCTTTATGAAAACCGTCGTCGTCGAGGTTTTGGATGAGGGCCTCGCCGACATCGCGCTGCCGCGCGGTCAACCTCTGGATCCTAAGCTGTGAGAGAAGGTGATCCTGCAGCGTCTCCGCCCGCGCTATCGTGCCCTCGAGGAACATGCGTTTCGAATCGTCATCCGAACGCGAACGGGACGCGAAGCCAGGATCGGAGGCGTTTTCGAAGAATTCCTCCCTCTCGGAGGCCGAATCCCCTCCTTCCGGCATGCTTTCGAGGGAGATGGTCGATCGATCCTCGAGCACTTCGAGGGCGGGATTCGTTTCGATCTCTTCCTGTATTTGTTCCTTCAGTTCCTGGATCGGCAAGGCCATCAGCTTTATGGACTGTATCATTTGAGGGCTAAGCTTTTGGCGTTGCTCCGCGGCGAGCGCGGGTCTCTGGAACTGCACTGGAACCTCCGAAAAATCCGGTAGCGATCACTCTGGGACTCGACCTGCTGTAGCCGGTCGGGATTACCTCCCGAATCCCTCATTCAAGCTTAGTCCCCCCTCGAGCAAAGTCAAGTTTGGGTCGTCCCGCCGTTCCGTGTTGACTCGCGGGCGATAGCCTCATTACTTTACGCATACCTCACTCACGCTCTGCCCAATTCCAAGCGGCCGGGGCAATTCCAGGTGGAATGGATGTCGAATAAGCATCATGAACGCCCCGCTCATTCGGGGAATGGCGAATCCGCGACCCAGGCAAAAGCCTCCGAAGCCGAGAGCCGGCCTCAATCGGAAGGCGAGGCAGGTCTCACGGAAGCAGGTCCTACGGGGACTGGAGTCGAAAATGAAGCGCTCCAGAGCCGCGTCAAAGAGCTCGAAGCCCAGGTCAATCGACTTGGCGAAGAGGCATCCTCGTTGAAGGACCAGTATCTCCGCAGCCTCGCCGACTACGAGAATTTCCGGAAGCGTATGTTCCGAGAGCGCGAGGAGCAGCAGAAATACGCCAATTTCGGCCTGCTTTCCGATCTGGTGCCCCTTCTCGACGATTTCGATCGGGCCATCGCCAGCGCCGAGCACGCGCAGGATTACCAGACCCTCCACGACGGAATAATCATCATTCGCAGGCAGATCGCCTCGGTTCTCGAGAGCAAATACGGCCTCGCCCGCTATGAATCGACCGGGAAACCCTTCGATCCCCATGTCCACGAGGCGGTCGCGAGCGAAATGGGCGAGGTCGAGGAGCCCGAGGTCGCGCTGGAATTCCTCCCGGGCTACCGGCTCCATGATCGCGTGGTGCGAAGCGCCAAGGTCAGGGTTCGAATGCCCGCGCCGACCCCTTCGTCGAACAATGCGTCGGCTACGAAGGCAAGCGAAGCGACGGTTCAGGACGAAGGCGCGGCCGCTTCCGGCTCGGGTACGTAATTTTCGGGGCTGCCAGCCCTTCGGCGGACTCCTCGTCCGTCTTTCACTTTCCGTATGCGGAACGATTTGAGTATTTTTGCTGAAAGTCTGAAGCGGGCGCCACGGGACGCGGCCCCTTCTACATGAAAGCGCTTCAAGGAGCTTGAATATGGGTAGGATCATTGGAATCGATCTCGGAACGACCAACAGCTGCGTAGCGGTCATGGAAGGCGGGGAGCCGGTCGTCATCGCCAACTCGGAGGGCGGCCGCACGACTCCCTCGATCGTGGGCTTCACCTCCAAGGGCGAGCGCGTCGTCGGCGCCCCGGCGAAGAACCAGATGATCACCAACCCCGAGAACACCGTCTATTCGATCAAGCGCTTCATGGGGCGCAAGTACGCCGAGGTGGGCGACGAGACCAAGCTCGTGCCCTACCACGTGGTCGATAACGGGGCCGACGTCCGGGTCGACGCTTCCGGCAAATCCTACAGCCCCCAGGAAATCTCCGCCTTTATCCTCCAGAAGATGAAGAAGACCGCCGAGGACTATCTCGGCGAAACGGTTTCGGAAGCCGTCATCACGGTGCCCGCATACTTCAACGACGCACAGCGACAGGCGACCAAGGACGCCGGCAAGATCGCAGGTCTCGAGGTCAAGCGCATCATCAACGAGCCGACGGCCGCATCCCTCGCCTACGGTTTCAACAAGGATCAGAAGAAGGAAAAAACCATCGCCGTCTACGATCTCGGCGGCGGCACCTTCGATATTTCCATCCTCGAGCTCGGTGAGGGCGTCTTCGAGGTCAAGTCGACCAACGGCGACACCCATCTCGGAGGCGACGACTTCGACCGCCGCGTCATGGAATGGCTCGTGGCCGAGTTCAAGAAGGACACGGGCATCGATCTCTCCCAGGACCGGATGGCCCTCCAGCGCCTCAAGGACGCGGCCGAGAAGGTCAAGATCGAGCTTTCCAACGTCCAGCAGGCCGAGGTCAACCTCCCCTTCATCACCGCCGACGCGAGCGGCCCCAAGCACCTCCAGAAGACCCTCACGCGCTCTACCTTCGAGCGCATGATCGACGACCTCCTCGAGCGCTCGAAGACCCCCTGCACCAAGGCCCTCGCCGACGCCGGTCTCACCGCGGCGCAGATCGATGAGGTGATTCTCGTCGGCGGCTCCACCCGCATCCCCAAGGTCCAGCAGATCGTCAAGGATCTCTTTGGCAAAGAGCCCTCGAAGGGCGTCAACCCCGACGAAGCCGTCGCCGTCGGCGCCGCCATCCAGGGCGGCATCCTCGGCGGCGATGTGCACGACGTCCTCCTCCTCGACGTCACGCCCCTCTCCCTCGGCATCGAGACCCTCGGAGGGGTGTTCACCCGCCTCATCCAGCGCAACACCACCATCCCCTGCCGCAAGAGCCAGATCTTCTCGACGGCCGCCGACGGCCAGACTGCCGTTTCCATCCACGTCCTCCAGGGCGAGCGCGAAATGGCCACGCAGAACCGCACTCTCGGCCGCTTCGATCTCGTCGGCATCCCGCCGGCTCCGCGGGGCGTGCCCCAGATCGAGGTCACCTTCGACATCGACGCCAACGGAATCGTCCATGTATCGGCCAAGGATCTCGGCACCGGCAAGGAGCAGAAGATCCGCATCGAGGCTTCGAGCGGCCTCAACGACAGCGAGATAGATCGCATGGTCAAGGAAGCCGAGGCCCACGCGGCCGAGGACAAGCGGGAGAAGGAGAGGGCTGAGGCCCACAACGAGGCCGACGGTCTGGCCTACCAGACCGAGAAGTCCCTGAAGGACTATGGCGACAAGATCTCCGCCGCCGACAAGGCAGCCATTGAGGCCGCCATCGCCGATCTCCGCAAGGTGATGGACGGTACCGATGTCGAGCTGATCAAGCAGAAGACCGAAACCCTCAAGCAGGCTTCCTATAAGCTCGCCGAGGAGATGTACAAGAACACCCAGGGTTCGGGTCAGCCAGGCGGCGATCAGGGCGCCGGCGGACAGCAGGGTCCCTTCGGTTCGAAGCCCTACGAGCCCGGACAGGGCGGTTCGGAAGGCCCCTCCGGCGCCAAGGCCGGGAGCGCCGACGATGTCGACTACCGCGTCGTCGACGAGGAAGAGAAGAAGTAATCCCTATCGGTGACCGCGAGGCAACCGATGGCAGACGGTGAACACGGAGGATCGGCAGTGAAGATTGAGGGAATTCTTTCCCTTGGCTTTTTGCAGCCGGCCTCCGTGCCCTCACCCTTCTTTCCCACCCTGCTCACCGCGGTGAATCCTGGAGTATCCCTTGGCCAAGCGTGATTATTATGAGGTCCTCGGCGTCGAAAAGGGCGCTTCCAAGGACGACATCAAGAAAGCCTATCGCCGTCTCGCGATTCAGTACCATCCGGACAAGAACCCAGGTGACAAGGCTTCCGAGGAGAAATTCAAGGAAGCCACCGAAGCCTACGAGGTGCTCGGCGACGACGAAAAGCGCCAGGCCTACGACCGCTTCGGCTTCGCCGGCGTCGAAGGCATGGGCGGCGGCCAGGGCGCCCACGATTTCTCCGGCGTCTTCCGCGACTTCGAGGACATCTTCGGGGGTTTCGGCGACTTCTCCAACATCTTCGACTCCTTCTTCGGCGGAGGAGGGCGACGCGGGGGCGGAGGCGAACGGGTTCAACGCGGCTCGAATCTCCGCTACGACCTCGAGCTCTCTTTCGAGGATGCCGTCTTCGGCACCGAGATCGACATCACCTACTCACGACACGATACCTGTAAGACCTGCAAGGGCTCGGGTTCGGCCGACGGTTCCGGGCGTCGCGTCTGTCCGACCTGCCAGGGCTCGGGGCAGGTTCGCCGGTCTTCAGGATTTTTCTCGATAGCCCAGCCCTGTCCGACCTGCCGCGGCGAAGGAGCGGTGATCGAACACCCCTGTCGCGATTGCGGGGGGTCGGGTCTGGCAAAAAAGAAGCAGAAGATCCGCGTGACCATTCCACCGGGCGTCGAGGACGGGAAACGCGTCGGCATCCCCAATCAAGGCGATTCCGCCGCGAACGGCGGTCCCGCCGGCGACCTCTATGTCTTCATCCATGTCCGGCCGCACGAGTATTTCGAGCGCGACGGAAATGATCTGTATTGCGCTCTTCCTGTCGGCCTCGCGATGGCGAGTCTCGGTGGAGAGGTGACCCTCGAGACCATCGATCACAAGAAGGTCGCGGTAACCATTCCCGCTGGAACCCAGAACGCCACTCTTCTCAGGGTGAGGGGAGAAGGCGTGCCGAGCCAGAATGGGCGAAGGGGCGATCTTTACCTCAAGGTCGTCGTGAACATGCCGCAAAAGCTCTCGCGGCGCGGTCGCGAAATCCTCGAGGAGTTCCGCAAGATCGAAGGCGAGGATACGCAGGTTCGTCCGGTCAAGCTTTCGGAGATCAAGCGATAAGTATCGGCCCCCGCGACAGGGGGCCCGACCGCTCTGTTGCGGGCCCGACTCGCCTTCGCGATACTTCAACTCGTGGCAGCCGAAGACAAGAGCCTCAATAGCGGCCCGATTCCAGCCGATATTGGATCGGGTAGAGCTACGATGGCTTCACGAAGCGGTTCAGCGATAGCCGAAAACGATCGCCGCCTCATCAAGGATCACGCGCAATACGTGCGTGAGGCTCTCTTTTCCTGCATCACCCAGACCCAAGTCGAGTGCTCCGTCGCCTTCGCCCGCTATCTGAGCCTCGCCGGCCTCAATTCCGAAAATTACTGGCTCTTCCTCAGACTCGTGATGACCAACAATCCCTGGGTCATCGACGAGATGCTCCACGACAGGGAGCCGAGGCTTCTCTTTTCGACCATCAGGCCGGATTCCGAGCTCATTGAGGCCGCGTTCCAGACCCTCTTTTCCCGCCATCCCGAGGAGCTCTACCCTCGCGCCCTCGAGACCCTGCTCGGCATCATCCAGAACGCCTACTTCGATCCCGATGACGGCTACCGCATCCGCAAGCTGTCCATAATGGACATCAACGCCCTGGGTAAATTCCTGTTGAAGGATCAGCCTCAGGAAAATGCGCAAAACAGGCTCATCCTCGAAATCCTTGACAGGATCACGAGGCTTGGCGAGTATTACGGCGAACCCGACAAAAGCGTTCTTTCGAAACACGCCTTCAATGTCCGCTTCGCCTATTTCGACCGGACGAGGGAGATGGTCGACGCCATTCCTGAGCCACTGCTCGCGCGCGTCGCCGATCGCAATGGCGTATCCCCCGAAGATGACTTCGCCGATCTCGTAACCAAGCGTCGGGAGCGCAAACGCGACAAGTCGGGCCGTTTCGTAAAGGAAAATGCGGAGTTTATTCCGGAGACTGCCGGAAACACTGTGGCTTCGGAAAAGCCCGCCCAGCCTGTGATTACGACTTCGCCTCCAAAGGCTTCAGCAGCCGGCCTCGCGGGGCTGAAGGGTGAAGCGCCGAAGCCTGTCGAGGAAGCGTCCAAACCCGCTTCGTCCGGATCATCAAAGGCTAAGCGGCCTGGCGGATCGCAGCAGCCGGTCGGCTCCAAGGTCGGCGACAAGACCGCCGTCCGATCGGGGGCGAAGCCGGGCAAGGCAAGCGCCGCCAATCCGAACAAGGGCGCTGCGACAAAGCCGCAGCCAGGAAAGACGAAGAAAAGATGAGGCTCCCGCCTCCGAAGGGGGAGGGGACCCAAGAGGAGGCGATTATGGCCCGAAAGGGGCCTTTTGACAAATTGACCGGGGCGCTTACCGAAACGGCGGAAGGCACCGTGGCTGTGGCTCTCTCGGCGCCAGCACCCCTCGGCGTCGCCCTCGTGGATCGCGCCATCGAGGTCTGCGGCGCTTGGCCGGGGCGCTTGCTCGATTCGAAAGGTCAACCTGGCGGCCTCATCGAGTTCCCCCCTGCGCTTCGACCGATCATCATCGGCGATCTCCATGCGAACCTCGAGAATCTCATCGCCATCATCGACCATGGCAGGAACCGCGAGGATTTCGAAGAGGGGAGGGCGGCCCTTGTCTTCGTCGGCGATTCTGTCCACGACGACAGGACCGGCCACATGAAGGAAATGGCCAATTCCGTCGAAATCCTCGAGTACATCCTCAGGTTGATCGCCGAACATCCGAAGGCGGTCTATTACGTACGGGGTAACCACGACACCTTCGACGAACGCCTCCGCAAGAGCGGCATCGCCCAAGGCCTCGAGTTCAAGAACGCCTTGCTCGCGCGCGAAGGTGCGGACTACGTAGCGGCCGTCCAGCGCTTTTTCGACGCCTTGCCCATGTTCATCATCGGTCCTGGTTTCGTGATCACGCACGCCGGCCCCACCAGGGGCGGCCTCGTCAGGGAGGAACTCATCGACATCAAGCGCTATCCCGAGAAATACCACCAGTTAATGTGGAATAGGGTGAACGAGTTCCACGGCACTCCGAGCCCCAAGGAATACGGCGAGAAGGACCTCCGTCTCGTGCTCAATCAACTCGGATTGGACGAGCAAACTCCCTTTATCGTCGGCCACAATCCTCTCTGGTCGGACGGAAACCGCATCGGCGTCTGGCTCAATGTCATCGGCATGAAAAATCATCATATCATCTATTCGGGCTCCGGGAGCCGCGCCCCCTATTTCACGCTGGAAGGCGGGGAACTCGTGGTTCGGCTGGCCGCGAACGAAAAGCCGGAGGTTTACAATTATGGATGAGCGCGAGCGACTCGCCGCGGAAATCGGCGATGATGACATCACCGACTACTTCTACCTTCGGCTCGGCGCCGAAGAAGTCTTCGATCGTCTGGAGCGACTGAAGGTCGAGCTCTCGGAATCGCAAGATGCGGTTCCGTTCAACGCCCAGGTCAAGGGCTATTTCGGCGCCGTCGACGAGGATGGGCATCCATGGATCCTCAAACCCGCCGTCGATCCGAAGGAAATCCTCTACCATCGCATCTGCACGCTTTCCTATCTTCTGGATCATTTTGTCGGCACGCTCTCCGCCCCGACGACCGTGTTCAAGATCGACGGCAAGTATTGGCGGGCCACCAAGGTCGTGCGCCATGCGATGCAGATATCTTCCTACGATTATCTTGACGAACCCTTCATCAATTGGCTTCGCGCTGACCTCGTCAATCGCTGGGTTTCCTTCGACGAGGATCGCAATCCCAACAACTATCTCGTAATCCACAACAAGGCGACGAAGCCCTTCCTCGTCGCGATCGATTTCGACAAGGCGGATTTTACCGCAACGCAGATGAAGATCACAGGCAACCCGGACAAGTTCGGCTGGCACAGGACCGAGAAAACCCGATTCCTCACCCTGCTCAGGCCGGAGAACTTTACCGGCATCCCCCTGGAGACCTTCGAAGCCAGGCTATCCTCGTTAATGTCCATACCCGAGGAGGCTCTCGCGCGGATAGCGAAACGCCTCGTGGAAGGTTGGAGCGACGATCCCGTCGGAATGACGACGACCCTTGTCTCCAACATCGTCGCGAGGCGTAACTACGTGAACGACTATTTCCGTAAGATGTTCAAACCTGCCTCGGAGACCGTGAGCACGAGCAACGAGGAGGATTATTCGATGTTCGGCGCAAGTTTTGTCGCCATGCATAAAGGTAAAAAGTGAGCGGGGGGGCGGAAGCGCCCTTGACGGCTGCTAGGGGCCAACCTACACTTTTCTTGCCAATGATTTGATTTCAGCGTAACGAGACATCGGAGGTCACGATGGATAAACAGACCGAGCGGGTCATCGAGAGGACCTGGTCGAAAGAAACGATCATGCAGGTAGAGCTCGGGATCGTGCAGAACATGCTCGGGTCCCGGACGGAGGAGGCTGTCGAGGGTTCGGTCAGCTTCGCCCGCTTTCTCAGCCTTTCGGGGCTAAACAACGACAACTACCCGTTGTTTCTCAAGCTTCTTGAAGTGGAGAACCATTGGGTCATCGACACGATGGTCGCCAAGAAGGATCCCTTCCTTCTCTTGTCCGCCATCCAGCCGAACAGCTATCTCTCCTTCACCGCCTTCAAGCTCCTCACGAACTGGCACCCGGGCGGCATCTACCCCGTAACGCTTTCGGTGGTGCTCGGCATGCTCCAGGGCTGCTTCGCCTCGGCAAAGGACGGGTATAAGATCTATGCCGTATCCATCAACGACGTGAACAACCTCGGCAAGCACCTCAACAAGGAAACCGGACAGGACGATCCGAACAACCGGACCATCCTCGACATCCTCGATCGTCTCGGCTCACTCGCCGGAACCTCCCAGAATCCGGACAAAGAGCAGATGGCGCGCCAGGCGAATAACATCAGGACCTTCTACTTCGACAAGCGGAAGAAGATGGAAGACATCATTCCGCAGGTCCTTCTCGTCAAGTCGGACTACGTCGCGAAAGAGACGGCTCCGCGCATGTTGTACGTGGACTAAGGTCGAGGAAAGGAGCCAGCAATGGAAGAGCTTTTCGAAAAGAAACAGGACTGGACCGAAAATGAGGTTCAGCGCATCGAATACAGCCTCCTTAAGGGTGTCCTTGGAACCCGCAGCCCGGAGGCCGTTGAGGCAGCCATCACCTACGCGAGCTACCTCAACTTCACGGGCATAACGAACGGCAACTACCCCGTTTTCCTCAACATCCTGACGGTTCGCAACCATCACGTCATCGATGCCCTCCTCGGGACCCGCGACCCCTTCCTCTTCATGAGTTCGATTCAGCCGAACTATTTCATCGTCGCGACCTGTTTCTCGATCCTCACCAAGTACCGCAAGGGCGAGATATATCCAAAAACTCTGGGTATCATTCTCGGCGTCTATCAGGCGACCTACAACTCGCCCCTCGACGGCTATCGCATCTATCCTCCCTCCGTCGCGGACGTGAACGCCCTCGGCAAGCATCTCAACGAGGAAAAGGGCCAGGACGATCTCCTGAACCGCTCCATCCTCGACATCCTCGACAAGCTGTCGTCCCTCGAGGGTCAGAACGTGGATGAGGATATGGAAGATCTCGCGGTGCATGCGCACAATATCCGCAACAACTTCTTCGATAGCACGAAGCGTCTCGTCGATGTCATCCCCGAGGTGCTCCTCCGGCCGGAGCCGAATCTGGACAAGGATGTCCAACCTCGCAAACGCGTTCCCCTCGCCGAGGCGGAAGGCGCCAAGGCATAAGCCTTACGAGCCCGTCCCTCGGGGCGGGCTCGTGCTTTTACAAAGAGGAGTACATCCATGCCCGGTCAACCCTGGCCACAGTGGTCCGGCGCCGAGATCGACGCCCTTGCCCTGGGCTACATCAACGACATCGTCTCAGCCAGTGACGAGTACAGCGTCTTCGCGGGGATCGCCTTTTCGCACTATCTCATCAACAAAGTGGGCATCCTCTCAGACAATTACCCGATCTATTTCCGCCTTATCGAATCGGGCAACCACTACATCGTCGATGCCCTCGTCGGCGATCGCGATCCGGCGAAGTTCTTCGGCAGCATCCAGCCCAACACGTACATGCTTCGGGAGTGCTTTTCCATGCTCACGAAGTGGAAGCCGGGCGGGATCTACCCGAAGGCCCTTGTCATCATCTACGGCCTTCTTTCCCTATGCTATCGCGATCCTGAAGAGGGTTACCGCATGTACCCTTTGACGGTGTCCGACGTCAACAGTCTCGGGAAGCATCTCGACAAGTCCAAGGACCAGATGGACCCCCTCAACCGGACGGTTCTCAACGTTCTTGACGAGGTTTCCAGCCTCATCGAGCCACAGCGCCCGATGCCGAGCGCTGAAGTCAGGGACGTCGCCCTCCAGGCCAATAACATCAGAGGCAAATTCCTCGACATGACCAAGCGTCTCAACGAGTCGATTCCGGATATCCTGCTCGAGCGTGGGGACTTTGCCAAAAACGAGATCAAGCCGAACGTCGTGAGAATAGAGGTCTAGGCCCATCGGGGCCTGGCCCCGATGGAGCGGCCTCCTCCTTTCCGGGGGCCTGCCTCGCCCGATGCATCGAGGTAGGGCATGCAAGCGCGGACTGTTATCAACGAGTGCTACATCGTGCGCGAGCGACTGGGGGAGGACTGCTTTTGCGAACTGTGGCGAGCCACCTCGGTCTTCAACGCCACGGAATTCCTTCTACGTTTTTTCAAGCCTTTTCCCGGTCTCGAGGATAGGACTTCGGGCCTGCGGGAGACGATCCTGGCGAGCCAGGGCGTCTCCCATCAGGCCGTAGTCGATATCGTCGATTTCGAGCAATTCGAAGGGCGCTATTTCATAGCCTCCGCCTATTTGGGGCAAAAATCCCTCAGGACCTTGTTGAAGGGAGGACAGAGTTTTGGTCTTGAAGAGCTTTGTCGCTATCTTCTCGAGCTAGCCCAGGGCCTCGATGTCTTTCACTCCCTTGGACTCGTCTATTCCTGCTTTAACGCAGAAAACGCTTTGTTTCTCGTGCGGCAAGGCGAGGTTGAATCCGTCCAAGTCCAGAAGCCGGGTTACTTCGCCCTGATCAACCTACTCCAGGAATCGGATCCCGAGGACTTCGTCGAATCTTGGGCTTATGTCGCTCCCGAAGTGAAAAAGGGGTCAGGGGATTTTGACAGGCAAGCGGATGTCTACTCCCTGGGCATTCATCTATTCCGGTTCCTTACGGGGAGCCTCCCCTTCCCCGAAGACCCGACATTTGTGAGGAATGAGCCGGCTTCGCTGCGTCATGTCGCCAAGGCCTTGTTCCGGAGAGGGGTGCCCGAAGCTCTCATACGGATCGCCATCCGGTCGCTACGGCCCGAACCTTCGATGCGCTACCCCGATTGCGTGCGTTTCGTCGCCGAGCTTCGGGCCTTTACCGAAGAGAGACGTGCCCTCTGGGTAAAGAAAAACGGATTCGATCCCCTTGCGAACATCGAAACCTTGAATAGGGCAGGGGGAAGGATCGGCGCGAGCCAGATTATGCGCAGTTTGGAAACCGCCGACTATTTCCGCCAGCTTTCGGAGGCGCCCGTGAGGAAGGCAACGCCTCAGACAATTAGGGCTTTTCCTTACTCTCGGTTTCCCGATCCAGGCTCAGTTAGGTCTCTTGAGTTGAGGGAGGCTGGGGCGAAGGACAAGGGCGATCTTCCGGAAGACGCCTATATCGAAGAAGCGCTCAAGATCGTCGGACTCGAGCCATGGGCCGTCAAGGAAGAATTTACCGGCCTCGGTAAGGTCGCTGAAGCCGAAGCATTCCGAAACTCCAAACCGATACGATCCGAGCCCGAAGAGCCTCTATTGCCGCCCTGGGCCGATGCCGCAGGGCAGGCAAGGTCCGCAGAGCCGCAAAAACCCCCGATGGTTCTGCGAAAGCTCATGCCGACTGATTTGGCTCCCGATCTTGAATCGGCGTCGGTTAAGGCGGCGTCCGTGTCCGAAGCGAAGGTAGCCGAACCGCTGGTTCTGGTTGAACCTGAGACGGTGGCTCAGTCGATAGAGCCTACGGGTTTTGTCATCAAGGCGCCGCGACCGAGGAATAGGCCGGAACCCACTGCATCCACGGACGTGGCTTGGAAAAGCGACCGGCTGCCCCAGGGTACTTTGGTCGGGATTCTCGAGGAGTCCGTGGCTCGCGCAAAGCATGGGCGGGGCACCTTCAGCTACGTGGAAGAGCCATACGGCATCGCGGCCGCCGCCCTCGGCCGCGTGATTTCGCGCTTTCGAGACGAATCGATCGTCGTGGACATGAAGGCTTTCCCAGTAGGCGCCGACGCCACCGATTTCCTCAGATTGTTTCGCCTTCCTGCCTCGAGTGTTCTTTCAGCGGCCGAGCCTAGGACCCTGCGATTGCTGGGGAGACGCCTGAGATCGACGGGGGGCGAGGCCCTTCTTGCCGCCAGTCCGCTTGGCTCGACGCTTTATGGTCACGACCTCCCTGAACCCGACCCGGATTTCATCGCGACGCATGAAGGCGCGAAGCTTATCGCCGCGTCCATCGTCGGATTCGGTCGCAGGACGAGCCCTCTCGTGCTCTTTTGCCGAGCAGGCGAATCGGTAGCTCCTTCGGCCCACGGGATAATGACGGAACTCGCCGCCCTCGCGCCTTTCGCGCCTTTTGTCGGCATTATCTTCTTCAGACGCGAAGCGAAAGTGCCCGCCTGGCATTCGCTCTCGAAGCTCGGGCTATGAGGCGGCGCCGCGGCGACCTAGGTCCGTTAGGACGGATTCTCAGCCGAAGACCATCTTGATGCCGATGCCGATCAGCACGAGTCCTCCCGCTCGCTCCGCCCAGCCTTCGAGCCTGGCTCCGATTCGCTTGCCGAACTCGATGCCGACGAAGGAGACGATGAAGGTCACAATACCTATGATGATGGCCGGAGCGAGGATCGGCATGCCGGCCATGCGATAGGAGAGACCGATGGCAAGCGCATCGAGGCTCGTCGCCACGGAGAGGACGAGCAGGGTGCGCAATCCGAGAACGGTCCGCTTCCGTGCGTCCTCCTCGTCCAGGCACTCGGCGACTTCCTGGATCTCGAAGGAGTCCTTGATCATTTTGGCGCCGATGATGGCGAGGATGGCGAAGGCTATCCAATGATCGAAACGCGAGATCAGGTCGTTGAAGGCTCCACCGACGTACCAGCCGACCACGGGCATTCCGAACTGGAAGAGGCCGAAGGAAAAAGCCGTTCGGAAGGCGAAGCGAGGTTTGAGTTTCGGAATGCAGATTCCGTTCGATACGGAGACGGCGAAAGCATCGGCGGAGAGGCCCAGAGCGACGAGAATCCACGTCAACATTGTGCGCGAAGGGTAGCCGCAGGATCGAAGCGGGTCAAGACGGGAGGCCGATTCACCGACCGTTTTGACGGGCGGATCGCGTCAAATCGGAAGACCGGATTGACGCGAAGCCTGGATGCGCGCAGGATAATCGCCGATGTCGAACGACGCGGAGTTCCTTGACCAGTTGCATGAAGCCACGAGGGCGGCCCTCGCGAATCCGCGTCGATCTTCGAATGCCGCGGGCCGGCCTGGAGGCCTTGTCGAACTGCCGCCAACAGGAAAAATTGTCATAGTTGGCGACATTCATGCTTCGCTGGAAAGCCTCGACGCGATACTCGAGTGTTCGGACGTCCTTTCCGGTCTCGAAACGGGATCGGCGACCCTCGTCTTTCTCGGAGACATCGTCCATGACGACAGGCGAGGCCACCTCGGCAAGATGGAAGGCTCGATCGCCATTCTCGGCCCGCTTTGCAGGTTGCTGACTTCACACCCCGCCCAGGTACTCTGGCTCCGCGGCAACCACGACAGCTTCGATCCCTATCTGACGAAGGGCGGCGCCTACCAGGGAGCCCTATTTCGACAGGCTGTCGAAGCGAGGGGCGGCGAGCACCTCCTCGTCGCCGTTCAAGCACTCTTCGACGCACTGCCATTAGTCGCGGTTGGACCGTCCCTCATACTCGTCCATGCAGGACCGCCGGCGGGCGGCATGAGGAGGGAGGATATCGTGGAAATCAGTCCGGACTCCCTTTTGGCGAACGACCTCGTCTGGAACAGGATCGGTCCCTGTCCCGCGGAATATGGTCAGTATTGCGTCGATGATGTGAAAGCGAGCCTCGATAATTTCGGCTTTCGTGAAGGTGGGCTTTTTATCGTTGGTCACAATCCCCTCTGGTCCCAGGGCGACGGTTCGGGACTTTGGAAGGATGTTGGAATGAAGGGGCATCATATTCTCTATTCCGGCGGTCTGGGTTTGGCGCCCTGGCTTTCTCTCGAGAATGGCTGCTTGATATCCGGTCTCGCCCGCCCGCGGGACTGAATGCCTGCCTTCGCGCTCGTCGTAGGGCCTGGCCGGGACACAGATCCAGCCCAGGCCCCAGCTACTTGATTCTCGTACCGTCGACGAAGAGCGAACGTTCGGTTCCATCGATTTGGCTCGACCAAGCTACGTCTAGCCCGAGCTTGTTCCCGCCGATGGCATCCAGTAGCTGAGATCGTGTTTCCGCGAGATCGTAGCGCCCGCTGTGGTAATCGACTATGCGCACCATTATGAAGAAGCGCGCGTCGCTATGTGCCGAGCGGGCTGCCTTGTCGTCCGCGCCGAGAACGGCCGCATAGGCCGGGGCGCCGGAGTCTACATTTGCGGGAATCGGGGCGAAGGGGCGCGTATCGATCCCAAGACACTTGAAACCCGAGTCCGGGCCGAAATGCGAGGTGATAGCCGCATCGATCGTTGCCTTTTCCGTATCGATGAGGCGTGCGGCCGTCTTTCCGCCTTCATCGTCGCCGATGACCAGGACTTCGATGACGACCCGAAGTGACGACTCGACCCCCTTGGCGGTCATCCGATCGAGCATGGAGACGATCGCCTGATAGGGGGCGACGGCAGGCGCGGCGGAAACGATGCATGAGAAGACGAAGACCTGGCCCAGGGCGATAGCGATCCTTCGCTTTGCGAAGGGGGCCCTCATATATCGCCGCCGAGCGTGGGCACGATTATCGGCACCAGCTCGATACGCTGAGCGTCCAGGGCTCGTGCCGCGTCGACCCAGCCGATGTTCCCCCGTGGGATCGGGTGAGGCGGCGCGTCCGTCACCAGAAATACCAATCGAGCGTCGGCCTTCCAGTCGAATTGGGTAGCCGCCTCCAGAAGTCCCTCGTGCACTGCCTCGGGAATGTCCCCTCCTCCGCGTGCGAGCAGGGATTGGATGGAGGCGTCTATCTTGGCGAGATCGGACGTGAAGGGGATCTTTCTAGTTATGTAATCCTCGGGGAAATAGTCCTTGAATAGGACGATTCCCATCCGGAATTCCTTGAACCCGGCTATCCGCGATTTCACGAATTTGATCAGGTTCTTCTTGAGATCGTCCATGTAGGGCTGCATGCTTGAAGTCGTGTCGATGCAGAGCACCAAGTCGAGGGTATCGCCTTTGAGGTCCTGAAGGGCTCCGTCGATCTGCGAGGAAGGCGGACCCTCGGGCGCGGGGGGGAGGGGGGCAGGCTCGGGCGGAGGAGGAGGGGCAGGCTTGGGCTCGGGAGGCGGCGTGACGGCGGGCGGCGGAGGAGGCGGAGGCGCTTCGACCTGGCGGGGTCGAGTTGAAATGCTGATCCTATAGGGATTGTCTGCGAAGGAGCCCGAATAGTCCGCATAGGGCTTCTGGAAGGCTCGAATGTTTATGAAGGTTCCATTGCCGACGGCCACGGTCCCGGATCGGCTCCATTTGTAGCCGTAAACGAGGACTGCCGGTATGAGGATGTGAAAGGCCATTCCAAACTGGGCATCGGGCTTCGGCGTCGAGGAAATGAGGGAATACAGATCGTTTTTCGAAACAAGGAATTTGCCGTTAAGGAGGCGCTTCTCGTCTCCGTTTACCGCGTTCCATGAGGAGGAACGATAGGCGAAATTGTCGGCCTTCATCGCCGGGTCTTTGGTTGTTTCCGTAAGAAGGACCGAGGATATCCCCGGTTTCCTGCGGATGAAAAGATCGTAGCCTCCCGCGTCGTTGGCGATGATGCGGACATCCGCGGCGCCGATCGAGAGGTCGGGGGAGGGTACCGCGCAGGCAAGCGAGGCCGCGAGGAAGAGCCAGGCTCCAATTCCGCACTTGTTCGCTTTCACCCTACTATCATCGGGGAATTCTCGACCTTGATTGAGGGAGCTTTATGCGTCCAGCGAGGGGAGGCGAGTCAGCATCTCCGATTCCTGGCGGGTATCGAACGATACCGACAATGTATTCGACCTCCGGCGAAGAGCTGATTATCATTTTCCCATGGCGCATAGTGAAGAGGGGAAAGACCGTAGGCTATTTCTGCCCGAACTGGTGAAGGGCCCCAAGCGGCCTTGCGAATTTCGCATTATGATCGTCGGCAGTTCCCTATGAGCCTCGCGCTTCAAAAGGGCGAGCGCATCGGATTCTTTCAATCATCGGCCAAGTCGCGCCTTCAAAGCCTGGACGCCGTCGCCGATCTCCTGCAAAGCTGCGGCATCAAGGTGCTTTCCCCCGAGGGGGATATTCTGCGCCACGCGGCACGGATTCATGATCCATCATCAGCGCGGATCATCGCCGAATGGTCCCGTCGCGAGCGAATTTCCGCAATCTGCTACGAATGGAATCTCGATCCGGAGGAAGGTCTCAGGCGCCTTGCCTCCCTGATCGAGCTGTTGCAGGCGGAGGGGCTTGTTCTTGGTAGCGGGGCGCCGATCCGCCTTTTCTTCTTCGCCGGCTCGCCGTCTACCTGCGATCTCGTGCGCAAGCGATTCCCCTTTGTCTCCGGCCTGTTCCGCGGCGACGAAACGGCCGCGGAGATCCTCGTGATACTTGGACTCCAGGGCAACAGTGTGCCGGCCTCGATGGCTGCCGATATCGGCTATGACGAGGATCGCATGTCCTTCGGTCGCGAACTCATCGCAAAGGGGGACTGGCAGGCGGTCCGTGGGGTCGATCATTCAGATTACCCGCGATTCGGGCTCAGGGGCGAAAGCTTGATTTCGCGCTTGGATCACGCGCGGCGCAGGAATCTTCCGCCATTGATGCGAGCGGATTTGTCCCTCCCTCCGTCCAGCCGGGTCGATGACTTCTCCATTTCCGAACGCGGAATTTCGAGGCTCGCGAAAGGTGGCCTGCTCGACATCGTAACGCTCGCGACCTCGGATTACTGGGGCGAGCCCCAGTACGAAAATAGGGGCAGCCGCTCGAGCTTCGGAGCGTTTCTTCGCGATAGCCCCGAGGCCCTCTCGAGAATGCGGGAACTCGCCCTCCCGATGCTCGCTAGAAGCGACTCGGGCAATGACGACCTCGTCGGCACGGCCAAAATGTTCGAAGAACGCCTCGACAACGCCTGGCATTCGTCGGCCTTCTGGTGGTCCAGCAGACTCGACGGTGGGGGACCGCACGAAGTCTCGGGCAATCTCAAGCTGCAGTTCGAGGCTCTCGCCTTCATCGCGGGGAACGGAAAACCTTTGGAGCTCGATGCGCCGCGTCATTTCGCCCTTTGGGGGAGCGATGATACCAGTTATGTCGTATCCGGGTGGCTCGCCGCTCGCGCGGCGAAGGAGAGTGGCGTTCGAGATCTCGTGCTTTCGATCGCGCTCAACACGCCGAAAATTACCTGGGGCGTGAACGATCTGGCCAAGGCCAAGGCACTGCTTCAGCTGGTTCGCGAGTTGGAGGACGGGGACTTCAAGGTGCATCCGCAACCGAGAGCCGGCAGCGATTACTTCTCTTCCGATTCGGAGATCGCGATGGTCCAATTAGCCGCGGTGGCCGCCTTGATGGACGACATCGAACCCTGGGATGCGCGAAGTCCCGAAATAATCCATGTATCGGATCGGGCGGCGGGAAAGGGAATAGCCGATATCGGCGATATCGAGGATGCGGTACGTATTACGCGCTCCGCCATTTCAGAATGGAGGCGGTTGCGCGCGGAGGGACTCGTCGATGATCTGTCGAGGCGTGGCACGGTTCTCAGGAGGACTTCGGACCTGCTTGCCGAGGCGCGGATTGTCATCGCTGCCATCGGCGAGAATGTCACGGCCCTATTTAGCCCGGGCGGCATGCACAAGATTCTCGCAAGCGGCTTTTTGCCCCTGCCCTGGCTTCCTGAGTTCCATTCCGAATTCCCCGATGCGCCGAAGTGGAGGACTGGCTTGGTCGAGGGAGCCGTCAAGGTTATCGACGCGGAGCGAATCGTCATTCCCGCCGACCTCAGGATGAGAATGACGGTCGAGGCGAACGGCGGCCCCGGATCCCGGGATTAGTCGCTGCCGGGATAATCCCGAGGACAGCCGCTCCTCGGCGATGTATCATGACTCAATGGAATACATGGGGGTAGCATGGAATCGATTCTTGCAACTATTTCGAATTTCTGGAACGGGGCCCATTCGACGATCCGCGGTTCTCTCATTCTCGTCGCGGGGCTCTTCGGGGCATGGCTCCTCAAGAAGATCGTCGAGGCGATACTTTCGCTTTTGCGTTTCGACAAGGCTGCCGATCGCGTCGGAATAGGCGAGTTCCTTCGCAAAGGAGGGGTTCCCCATCGCCCCACGAAGCTGGTCGGAGCGATCTTCGGCTGGATCGGCATTCTCGCGGCGCTGCTCGCCACCTCTCGCACCCTGGATATCGCGTTCGTCAATCAATTCGCGGACAATCTCATAGCCACCCTCCCCGGCGCCCTCGCGGCCATCATCGTGATCATCGTGGGAATCATAATTGTGACCTTTCTGGGCAACGTCGTCGAGACTATCGCACGGAACGCGGCATGGCCGAGCGCCCACCTCGTCTCGCGGGTCGTCCGCTATTTCGGCGCGACAATCGTCCTGCTTATGGCTTTCGATCAACTAGGCTTGGGCAAAAGCATTCTCGGTTGGCTTCTGGTGATGGCCTTCGGCGCCATCGCTTTGGCTTTTGCCCTCGCCTTCGGCTTTGGCGGCCAAGGGCTCGCCAAGGAGGCTTTGGAGAATCTCGTCAAGAGCCTTCGGGAACGAGATCGGTCGGAGGATGCGAACGATCTTGAACGATAGGGCTTGAGCTTGTTGTTTTCTTTGCATCCGGGTAAGAATCATCATCTATGATCGAAGCAAATAATCTAGGGATTCGGATCGCGAAAATTGCCTCCAGGCTTTTCAGTCTTTTCCTTGGGTTGCCTGAGACGACGCGCACTATTCTCGCTACCGCCTTGCTGAGTCTGGTGGCGGCGGGAACGGCGATCGCCTTTCTCTCGGTTACGAATGGGCTTTTCGCCCTGACCTTCCTCAATTTCGCCAAGCTCCCTCTCCCGTATTTTCTCCTCACGAGCCTGTTGACGATCGGCGGAACTTCGCTCGCTTCCGGTCTCCTCCTTTCCAAGATAAGTCCCGAGGCCGCGGGCAGCGGCATACCCCAGCTCAAGGCGGCCTATTGGACGGAGATGGGATATGTGCCCTTGAAGCCGATAATCGTGAAATTCATCGCCGGGGCGCTCGCCATCGGAGGTGGTACGAGCCTCGGTCGAGAAGGTCCAACGGTCTATATGGGAGGCGGCCTGGCTTCATTGCTTTCGGCCTTCATGGGCTCGCCGAAACAATCTCGTCGCGGCCCCGCATTGATTGGAGCCTCCGCGAGTTTGGCTGCGGCATTCAACACGCCTCTCGCCTCGATCACCTTCGTGCTCGAGGAAATCGTCGGCGACTTGAGCAGCCGCTCGATAGGTCGAGTTCTTTTATCCTCAATCATCGGCGCCTTCGCCGTATATGCCCTGATCGGGCGCCAACCGGCGTTTGCCGTGCCCTCCATCGAAAATGTCACGTGGGTCCATTATGCGATCGCGCCGATAGTCGCCATAGCAGCCGCTTTCGCCGGGGCCCTCTTCCACAAATACGCGCTCGAATTGCGGAAGCGGGTGAAAAGACAGCGAGCCTACCCGAGCTGGCTCATGCCTCTCTTTGGTGCCCTCCTGACCTGGGCCATAGCAGTGAGCATTTTCATGACTACGGGAAAGCTTGGGGTATTCGGCCTCGGCTACCTCGACCTCGAGGCAGTCCTGGGCAACAACTTTGTCTGGTGGGTCGCGGGGATCATGGTAGTGGCCAAACTGGCGGCTACCATCTTTTCCTATGGCTTCGGGGGAGCCGGAGGGATCTTCTCGCCCCTCCTCTTCATAGGCGGAATGGCAGGATACTTTATCGGTGGCCTCTTTTCGCTTTTTCTTCCATTAAGTCCTTCGGACCGCATCGTCCTGTCGGCAGTGGGCATGAGCACCTGCCTTGGAACGGTTCTCAAGGCACCATTGTCGACCCTCCTCATAGTTTTCGAGATGACCCATCAGTTCGCGATGGTCCCTGCCCTCCTCATCGGCATGTTCGTGACGATGGCCGCCTCAGGCCTGACCGGCAAAGAAAACTTCTACGATGCCATCCTGGTCCAGGATGGACACGAACTCCATAAAATTCGCCCGCCCCTGGATCTCACCGGATGGCATAGGCTCGAGCTATCGGCTATAGCCAATCGAAAGCCGGTGATCGCGAATTCGATCGAGGTTCGTGATCTCGAAAAATTGCTGGGGGACCATCGGTTTCAGCGTTTCCCTCTGGTCCTGGACGGTCGACTGGTAGGAGTGCTCGAGCGTGGCGCCTTGCGCGATTCCCTGTCGCGCGGGCTTCCGCCCAAACCCGAGGAAGCGGTGACCTGCGACGAGGATCGCCTCATTCAGGATGCCTCCGAGCTATTTATAAAGTCGACGGGGGGCTTTCTCATTCTCCTAGATAAAGAGCAAAGGGTGTCGGGTATCGTCACTCTCCACGATCTTCTCAGGGCGCAGGCGGCAATTGAGAGTTGAGGACTCGACTTATGCGTCCCTGCGCAGGTTGCCCATGGCCTTGAATGCGGCTACCATGGATGCTGCATGGAACTCAGGCATCTGCGCTATTTTTCCGCCGTGGCGGAGCAACTCAGTTTCGTGAAGGCCGCGGGGCTTTTGCATATCACCCAGCCTCCTCTGAGCAGACAAATCCAGGAACTTGAGCAGGAAATCGGCACGGCTCTCTTTTCCCGTGAGGGGAAGAAGGTTGTGCTCACTCCCGCGGGGGAGTCTTTCTGGACCGACGTGAAGGAGCTACTGGCTTCCCTCGAAATGTCCCTCGCCAGGACGAGGAGGATCGGGCAGATCGGGACCGGGCCGCTTCGAATAGGCGCGGTGAATTACTTGATCGGGAAGCTGGTCCCGGATTTTCTCGGCGAGCTCCAGAAATCCTTTCCCGAGGCGAGGGTGGAAATCGAGGCGCTGCCGACCGAGGCGCAAGCCGATGCCGTGAGGGCGGGCCGCTTGGATTTCGGCTTTGTTCGCGATTGGGTGCATTCGGAAGGCCTCGTCTACGAGCCTCTTGGCGAGGAAAGACTCGCTCTCTGCTTTCAAAAAGGAATATACGAGGGCGGGGATCTCAAGGAGTGTTTAAAAAAGCTTGAAGGCCTTCCTTTTATAGCGTTGAATCCCATCTATTCGCCGGGTTTGGCCAAGCGAGTGAGCGAAGTACTCGCCTCCCATGGGGTGGAGCCGCGTGTCGCCTATGAATGCAGCGATGCGGATACCCTTCTGAACCTTGTAACCACAGGGGTGGGGTGGGCTGTTTTTCTGTATGCGTATATATCTGGAAGTCAGTATCCATTATCATATATTGAGCTTGACGGTTCCATTTCCTTCGGGCTCATCCATCGGACTGGTCCCTTCGATGGCGAGGCTCTCGCGTTCAGGAATATCGTGAGAGCCAAGTATGGGCTTCCCGTGGAACTGGAGAATTGAAATTTTTATTGATCTATACCGAGCAGGTATAGATCATTACCGATATAATATTGGACGTTGCGTTTTCAAATGCATAATCTGAAGCCATATTGCAAGGGAGGTTCTGTACAATGCGACGAACTCTCGGTTTTTCCGCCGTTGCGCTGATCGCAGCGATAGTCACGGTCGGCTGCGCCACCAAGCCTCCGCCTGCCCCGAAGGACGCGGAGCCCAGCGCCATCAAGGCGCAGACCTCCGGCTTTGAGCCCGGCGCCGATCCTCAGTTCGAAAAGATGGCCTTCGCCCTGCAATTCGGGTCGAAAGACTCAGTCAAGACTTGGACTGTCACCATTACGGGCGACAAAGGCGTCGTCTTCACGATGAATGGCGAAGGCGGCAGCCTTCCCGCTACTCTCTCTTGGGATGGGAAAGCCACCGATGGATCGGCTGCCCCCGAAGGCAGCTACACTGCGAATCTTGCAGTGGATTATGGCGGGAATTTGAACGCCGGATCCGCCAAGAGCGACCCCTTCAACCTCGTCCGCACGCCGCCAAGCGGCCAGTGGAGCCCCAATCCGGCCACCATCGCCGAAGCGCCCGATGGGACGCTCGGCACCGCCGAGCTTTCCGTAAAGATTAGCCAGGGCCTCGCCAAGGTGACCGGTTGGTCGATCGAGATACTCGATCCTTCCGGCGCACATTTTACCACGTTGAAAGGCTCGGTCGGCTCCGGCACGATCACCTGGGACGGCAAGGGCGACGACGGCAGCCTTATCAAGACCGGCGCCGACTATCCCGCTACCCTGACGGTTGTCGACGAGTACGGTGGAAAGGGTCAGACGAAGGGGGCCTTCAACGTTCAGCAGTCGAATGGGGCTCCCAACGCCTACATCGCCGCGAGTGGTCATGGCTTCTCGCCGAATGCGAGCACGAAGAAGCCCACGATCGATCTGGTGGCGACCGTCCCCGATCCCGCGGACGTTGTGACCTGGGAGATCGACGTGTTGAGCGACTCCCTCGGCATAGTCCGCAGCTGGAGCGGTGACACGACGAATCTGCCAGCTTCCGTCACCTGGGATGGGAAGACCAACGCAGGCGAGGCCGCCCCCCAGGGTGTCTACACCCCGCAACTCAAGCTCACTTACGGCAAGCTCTTCCAGGAGCAGGACAAGGTCGGTCAGAATTTCTCGCTGGCCATCGATGCGCCTTCGGGCAGCGTCGACGTGGTGCCCCAGGATCCCGCCCTTTCTGAAATCACCCCAGCGCGCCCCCTGTCGTTCGAGGTGAAGGCGACCTCTGCCTATGCCTTCATTGCGAAGTACACGATGGATGTCGTCGGCCCCGATGGAGTTCCCCTCAAGACTTTCTCGGCCAACTGGCCGAAAAACACGGCGACCTGGGATGGCACGGGAGCTGACGGCTCTGTAGCCCTCAAAACCGGTACGCATTACCAAGCCATCGCCAAGGTCGAAGACGAATACGGGAATGTCGGTGTCCTTAGAGGCTACTTCATAACCGACCCCACGACCTCGGCTATTCCCCTGACCATCCAGCCCGCCTGGGACGGCTTCGCCCCCAAGGGCGATGGAACTCGCCTTACCATGGACTTCGCTCTTTCGACCGGCAAGCCGGACGCGGTTCAGGGCTGGAAGGTCGAAATTCTCGATACGAGCGGCAATGCGGTCAAGACCTTCACAGGCAAGGCTCCCCTCCCCTCCGAGCTCTCCTGGGACGGGACGACCGATGCCGGAGCCATGGCTCCCGAGGGCAGCTACAATGGCCGCCTTACGGTCGATTTCGGCTCCCAGACCGCTGCCGGGACCCAGATTTCCGACCCCTTCGTCCTCGATCTGAGCAAGCCGACAGTTACGGTAAAGCTTTCGACCGACACGCTTTCGCAGGATGACAGCGGCAAGATTGCCCCGGTCAGCATCGAGGTGCAGGCCACTTCGCCCCTGGCGAAGCTTTCCGACTGGACCATGGATATCACCGATCCCGACGGCAACTCCTTCGCCTCGGTCAAAGGCACCTGGCCTGCCGCCAATCTCAGCTGGGATGGCACTAATGCGAAGGGCGATCTCGCGATATCGGCCACCGATTACAGCATCGACTTGAAGGTCCGCGATGTCTTCGGCAATGTGGGCGAAGCCCTGGCCAAGATCGGCACGGATATCTTCGTGCAGAAGACTTCAGAGGGTTATCGGATCAATGTGTGGGGCATCGTGTTCAAGCCCTATACCGCCGATTACCAGGATGTGCCCGCCGATCGCGCCAAGAAGAATCTCGAGACCCTCGATCTGCTCGCCAAGGCCTTCAACAAGTTCCCGAATTACAAGATCATGCTTGGTGGCCATGCCGTCATGATCAACTGGGCATACCCTGAACTTGGTGCCGCCGAGCAGCGTGTGATCCTCATTCCTCTCTCCGAATCAAGGGCCAAAGCCATCGCGGCGGCTCTCATCAAGAGGGGTGTTTCGGGTGATCGGCTCCTCACCAAGGGGTATGGAGCCCTCGATCCGATCGTGCCGGATAGCGATCTCGCCAATCGCTGGAAGAACAGGCGGGTCGAGTTCCTACTGATCAAGTAAGCGATTTCGCGGCCCGTCCTTAGGGGCGGGCCGTGGCTCCCCGATCGCTCTCCGTCGGGGTTTCCGCGGACCGTCCACTCCCTCCTTGGACGGTCCGCATCTTTTTAAGCTAATTAAATATCTATATCCTTGTATTGCCATATAGCGCTTTTCGTACTAGAATCCCGCCGTCAATAGTCGATTTTTCAGCTCTCGCCTCGGCCCCCGCGCCACCTCGAATGGTCCTCATCAAGAGAAGCGACGAGCTCGGTCTGTGCGGCTATCGTCCGCCCATACGGGTGGTCACCATATTAAGGAGAGGGTGATGGCAAAGCAATTCGGAACTCTCTTTCTGTTCCTTGCGGGAGGCTTCGTGCTCTCCCTCATCATTGTTTTTGTGAACTGGCTCCTTCGTCCGAGGAACCCCGGCGTCGCGAAATCGCGCACCTATGAGTGCGGTCTCGAAACCGAGGGCCCGACCTGGGTCCAGTTCAAGATCAGTTACTATCTCTACGCGCTGATCTTCGTCGTTTTCGATGTGGAAGTGGTCTTTCTCTACCCTTGGGCTGCCGCGTTCAAGGACGCCGGCCTTTTGCCCTTCGTGGAGATGGCGGTCTTCATCGGTGTGCTCGCGCTCGGAATCTGGTTTGCGTGGAAGAAGGGAGCCTTCGAATGGAACTGAGCGAAACGGGACCGGGCGCCCCCGCCCACGGCTCTGCCGAACCGACGACCCTCATAAAGGGCAAGGTGCACGACGGGATCGAGTCCATTCTCGATTTCTGCCGAGGTAACTCCCTTTGGCCGGTCACCTTCGGTCTCGCCTGCTGCGCGATCGAGATGATGACGGCCGGTAGCGCACGCTATGACCTCTCGCGTTTCGGCTTCGAGGTCTTCAGGCCCTCGCCGCGACAGGCCGACCTGATGATCGTCGCGGGGACAGTCACCGAAAAGATGGCCCCCCTCCTCAAGACGATCTACGACCAGATGCCCGAGCCCAAGTACGTGCTCGCGATGGGAGGTTGCGCCATCTGTGGCGGCCCCTTCGCGGACTCCTACTCGGTCGTGCAGGGTGTCGACACCATCGTCCCCGTGGACGTCTACGTGCCGGGCTGCCCTCCGCGGCCCGAGGCCCTGATCGACGGCATCCTCAAGGTTCGCGCCATGCTGCGCGACCGCAAGCTCAAGGAGGTGCCCTTCAATGCGTGATATCGCAATCCTCGCCGCGGCGGTGCCGGGCGCGGAGATCAAGGACGGCATGCTCCTCGTCCCAGCATCGGGCGTCGTCGAGGCTTTGGGGGCACTTAAGAAACTGGGTGGCCTCATGCTCTTCGACATTTCCGCCGTGGACCGGCCGGCCAGCGCGACCCCTGCGGCCGCTCCCGCCGTCGCTGCCAGCCCCGGCGCCGCCCCTGCAGCACCTGTCCAGCCCACGGCTCCCGCCGCACCCTGCTTCGAACTCAGCTATCGCCTAATGGATATGCAAGCGAACTCGAAGGAATTCCTGACGGTTCGCGTCATCCTCGACCATGAGGCTCCGGCCCTGCCGAGCATCGCGGGATTCTGGCCCGCCGCCGACGTCCTCGAGCGCGAGGTCTGGGATCTGATGGGTATCGAGTTCACGGGTCGACCCAAGTTGGAGCGCATCCTCCTCAAGGGCGATTTCGTCGGCCATCCCCTGCGAAAGGATTTTGTGCCGCCGAAACGCGAGCGTTTCCGCTCCCCCGCCTGGGACAACAAGCTCGCCGAGGGAGGCCTTTGATGGGCGACTTCATCACAGAGGCGGACGGCCTCGAAACCCAGGAATTCATCCTCAATCTCGGGCCACAGCATCCCTCGACGCATGGCGTCTACCGGGCCCGCCTCATCATGGACGGCGAAACCGTTGTTTCCGCCGAAAACAAGATCGGCTACCTCCACCGTGGCATCGAAAAACTCGCGGAGGGAATAACCTACGCACAGTTCACCCCCTACACGACGCGCTTCGATTACGTGGCCGGCGCCCTCCAACCCTGGGCCTGGTGCCTAGCCCTCGAAAAGCTCGGCAATATTGTCGTTCCGGAACGAGCCGAGTACCTTCGCGTCATCGTCGGCGAGCTCCAGCGCATCGCGAGCCACCTCGTCATGTTGGGTTCGATGGTCCTCGACTTCAGCGCCATTACGCCCTGGACCTACGTCTTCAACGCCCGCGAAGACATCAGCGACCTCCTCGAGGCGGTCTCAGGTTCCAGGCTCCTCGTCAATTACTTCGTGAACGGCGGCGTCAACGCCGACCTTCCCGAGGGCTGGATTCCCAAGGCCGAAAAGGCCCTCGATTCCATGCTTAAGCGCCTCGACGATTTCGACACGATGGTTTCGGGCAACGAGATCTTCGTCGGCCGAACGAAGGGGATCGCCGTGGTCAGCGCCGAGGAGGCGATCGAATACGGCGTCACCGGCGCGAGCCTCCGGGCCTCAGGCCTCAAGTTCGATCTCCGCAAGGACTCGCCCTATTCGGTCTACGACCGCCTCGACTGGGAGGTGCAGACCATGCCCGCGGGCGACAGCTTCGACCGCTACTACGTGCGTCTCCTCGAGATAAGGGAGAGCGCGAAGATGGTCAGGCAGGCGCTGAAGCAGCTGCCGGCTGGGGACATCCGGGCGAAGGTCGCCAAGGTCTGGAAACCGGCCCCCGGCGAGGCCTACGCGGCGACCGAGGCGGCACGTGGCATCATGGGCTACCAGGTCGTCTCGGACGGGACCGTGAAACCCTACAGGGTGCACATGCGTTCCCCCTCGTTCTGCAACATCGGGATAATCCCGGCGAAGGCCCCCGGCCTCACGCTCCAGGATTTCATCGCCTTCATCGCCTCGCTGGACTTCGTCCTCGGCGACATCGACCGGTAGGAGGGCGGAGAACATGGTCGGGTTTCTAACAACTATTTTCAACTGGTTCCAGGGGTTCCTCGGGTTGCCCGCGACTTCCCTCGCGGACGCCCTGCCCTGGTGGGACATCCTCTGGGCCTTCGTCTACTTCGTCGGCGCGGTGATCCTCCTCATCATCAACGTCATCATGCTGATCTGGATCGAGCGCCGCGCGGCGGGCTTCTTCCAGGAGCGCGTCGGCCCCAATCGCGTCGGTCCCCTGGGTCTCCTCCAGACGGTCAACGACACGATCAAGCTCCTCGGCAAGGAATGGATCATGCCGGCGGCGGCGGACAAGCTCATCTATCTCATCGCCCCCCTCCTCATCGTGACCATATCGGTCACGATGTACGGCCTCCTCCCTTATGGCCCAGGAATCACGCCGGTCACCCTCAATGTCGGCATCCTCTTCTTCCTCGCCATCTCGTCGGTCAACACGCTGTCCGTCCTCATGGCCGGCTGGGGTTCCAACAATAAGTACTCCCTTCTCGGCGGCATGCGCACGGTCGCCCAGATCATCAGCTACGAGATCCCGATGGCCCTCTCGATCATCGGTATTGTGATGATCACCGGCTCTCTCGACCTCGGCACCATCGCAAGCTCCCAGGCCCACGTGTGGAACGTCTTCATCCAGCCGGTGGCCTTCGTCATCTTCGTCATCTCGGCCCTCGCCGAGCTCACGAAGTCGCCCTTCGACATGACGGAGGCCGAGCAGGAATTCGTCGCCGGCTACCACACCGAGTATTCGGGCATCCGCTTCACCCTCTTCTTCATGGGCGAATACGCGAACCTGTTCTCGATGTCGGCCCTCGGAGTCGTCCTCTTCTTCGGCGGCGCGAACGGTCCCTTTCTCCCGCCCTGGGTCTGGTTCATCGGCAAGACCTATGTGTTCATCCTCTTCATGCTCTGGATCCGCTGGACCTTCCTCCGCATCCGCGTCGACAAGATGATGAAGTTCAATTGGAAGATCCTCATACCGATCTCCCTGGCCAACCTCCTCCTCACGGGGGTCGGCATCAAGATCTGGCAGGCCGCCACCGGCGCCATCAGGTGGTAATGAAATGTACGGATTAGGATTGCTGAAGGGCTTGGGCGTTTCCCTGAAACGCTTCTGGATGCCCAAGATCACCGAAAAATACCCCGAGGTGCAGCCGAACCTGCCCGAGCGCAGCAAGGGTTCCTTCAAATACAACAAGGAAACCTGCACCTCCTGCGAGCTCTGCTCGATGGCCTGCCCCAACGGGGTCATCAAGGTCGAGTGGCACAAGGACGAGAACAACCGCAAAAAGCTCGACCGCTATCGCATGAATCTCGGGCACTGCCTCTTCTGCGGTCTATGCGTCGAGGCCTGTCCCAACGGTTCGATCGACTTCAAGACCGATTTCGCCCTCGGATGCTGGCGCAAGGAAGACATCTATCGCGTCTGGACGAAGAGCTATCCGGAGTCGGAGACGGTTTCCGCCCCGGCTCCTGTCGGGGCCGCCCCCGCGGGCCAGCCCGGCGGCACCGGCGAGGGAGGGAACTGAGATGCTCGGCGTCATATTCTTCTACGTCTTCGCCTTTGCCGTCGTGGTCGGCGCCCTGGCGATGGTCTTCACCAAGAACCTCGTCCACGCGGCCCTCTTCATGGCCGGCACCTTCCTGATGATCGCCTTCCTCTACATCCTGATGGGAGCCGACTACGTCGGAGCCGTGCAGATCCTCGTCTACGTGGGTGCCATCTCGATACTCTTCGTCTTCGGTATAATGCTGACGAAGCGCGACCGCATCGAGGATTCGAACCGCTTCAACCGCTACGGACCCGCGGCGACGGTCGTCGCTGGCCTTCTCTTCGCGAGTATCGTCATCACTGCCGTCGGCACGGCGGTGCACAATGCTCCCGCCCCCTCGGGCGACTCGACCATCCAGACGATCGCGAACATCTTCCTTTCCGACTACGTTCTCGCCTTCGAGTTCGCGGGCATTCTCCTCCTCGCCGCCCTCGTCGGCGCCATCGTGATCGGCCAGGGCCAGCTCCAGCGCAAGACGCGGCTGCGGCCCGCCGCCGGGGCCAACCCCGGAGCGGGAACCGCGCAATCACCCAAGGGAGGCGACAAATGATCGGCCTCGCGCACTACCTCGTCCTCGCCGGCATACTCTTCTGCGTCGGCCTTCTCGGGGCGCTCGCAAAGCGGAACGCCATCGCCGTGTTCATGGGAGTGGAGCTGATGCTCAACTCCGTGAACCTCAACCTCGTCGCCTTCAACCGTTTCCTCCATCCCGAGTTTCTCGGCGGGCAGGCTTTCGCGATCTTCGTGATCGTCGTCGCCGCGGCCGAGGTTTCGGTGGGCCTGGCCATCATCCTCGCGCTCTATCGCCGCAAGGCGAACACGAGTGTCGACGATATCGACCTCCTCAAATGGTGAGCGGAAAGGCAAGGCAGGAAATCACATGATCACACTCGCCATACTACTGACGATCGCGCCCATCGCGGCCTATGTCGTCATCGTCGCCTTGACCAATCGCTGGAAGGCCCTTTCCGCCGGCATCGCCATCGCCGCGACCGGCGCCTCGCTCGCGATTTCGCTGTATCTGCTCTGGTCTATGATCGGGAACCCGACCCCCGTCCACGACGCTGTCCAATGGCTCAGCATCCCGCGCATCGGCGGCTTCCGCGGCCTCGAGATCGTCGCGGGCATCCTGGTGGACCCCCTTTCCGCGCTGATGGCCTCCATCGTCTCGCTGGTCGCCTTCCTCGTGATGGTCTACTCGGTGGGCTACATGAAGGGCGACGAGGGTTTCTCGCGCTACTTCGCCTATCTTTCCCTCTTCACCTTCTCGATGCTCGGCTTGGTCGTTTCCGACAACTACTTCATGACCTTCGTCTTCTGGGAGCTCGTCGGACTTTCCTCCTACCTCCTCATCGGGTTCTGGAGGCTCAAGGACGCGCCCGCGGAGGCTAGCAAGAAAGCCTTCGTGACCAACCGCTGGGGCGATTTCGGCTTCATGGTCGGCATCATCCTCCTCTACCTCACCTTCGGGACCTTCGACTTCACAGGCCTCGCCACGATGATTCCGCAGTACCAGCACCTCGGCTTCCTCACGCTGATCGCGGTCCTCGTGTTCACCGGCCCGATGGGCAAGTCGGCCCAGTTCCCCTTCCACGTGTGGCTGCCCGACGCGATGGAGGGCCCGACGCCCGTCTCCGCCCTCATCCATGCGGCGACGATGGTCGCGGCCGGCGTCTACCTCGTGGCGCGCGCCTTCGTCCTCTTCCACGCCGTGCCGAACGTGATGGAGCTCATCGCCTGGATAGGCGGCTTCACCGCGATTTTCGCGGCGCTGATAGCCCTCGTGCAGAAGGACATCAAGCGCATCCTCGCCTATTCGACGCTTTCGCAACTCGGCTACATGTTCCTCGCCCTCGGCTCGGGCTCGATGAGCGCGGGCATGTTCCACCTCACGACCCACGCCTTCTTCAAAGCCCTCCTCTTCCTCGGGGCCGGTTCGGTGATCCACGCCCTCGAGCAGCAGGACATCTTCAAGATGGGCGGCCTCGCCAAAAAGATGCCCATAACTACCTGGACCTTCGTCATCGGCGCCCTCTCGCTGGGTGGTCTCTTCCCCCTCGCGGGTTTCTGGAGCAAGGACGAGATACTTCTCACCGCGCTCAAGGGAGGACAGATCGGCCTCTATTGGATCGGGGTGATCACGGCCTTCCTCACGGCCTTCTACATGTTCCGCCTCATCTTCACGGCCTTCTTCGGGAAGCCGGCGGAGAGCCATGAGGGCCATGGCCACGAGCATCACGCCCATGAAAGTCCCGCCTCGATGACGGTGCCCCTCATCGTTCTCGCGGTGCTTTCTGTGGTCGGCGGTCTCGTCGGCTCGCCCTGGTGGACCCAGTGGTTCGGCGGTTCCTTCGGTTCCTTCATCTACTTCGGCGAACCCGAGGCCGCCCACGTCGATCTCGCTGTGGCCATTCCCGCTACGATCGTCGCCCTCCTCGGCATCGGCCTGGCCTGGGTCGTCTACGGCGCCAAGATCGTCAAGCACGAATGGCTCGCCGAAAAGCTCAAGCCACTTCACAGCCTTCTCGAACACAAGTTCTACGTCGACGAGGTTTACGGCTTCGTGTTCAAGTGGGTGATGCTCCTCCTCGGTAGGATCCTCGATTGGATCGACCACAAGGTGATCGATGGGACCTTCGATGGTCTCGGCTCGGCTACGAGGGCCAGCGGCGGAAAGCTCAGGCTGATTCAGTCCGGCAAGCTCCAATCCTACGCCCTCGTGATCTTCGGCGCGGTGGCCCTCGTCGTGATCCTGCTTTCGACCAACCTGATCGGAGGCTTCGTCAAATGAACGGACTTCATATTCTCCCGGGCATCATCATCGCCCCCTTCGCGGCGGCCCTGATCATGCTGGTCGTGCCTTCCACCGCGAGAAATCTCATTCGAGGCTTGGCCCTCGCGGCCGCGACAATTTCCCTCGCCCTTGCGGGCCTCGCGATGTTCCTCTACGACAATTCGGCCAAGGGCCTCCAATTCGTGGAACATATCGGCTGGCTCAAGTCCTACGGCATCAGCATGGACTTCGGCGTAGACGGCCTTTCCCTGCCCCTCGTTCTCCTGACCTCGATCATCTTCTTCGCTGGCGTCTTCGTGTCATGGAAGCTCGAGAACAGGACGAAGGAATTCTTCGTCTACACCCTCCTCCTTGTGGGCGGCGTCTTCGGCGTCTTCATGTCGACGGATCTCCTCGTGCTCTTCATGTTCATCGAGATCGCCGTCATCCCGAAGTACGTGCTGATCAGCGTCTGGGGTTCGACCCGCAAGGACTACGCCGCGATGAAGTACACCCTGTACCTCCTCTCCGGTTCGGCCCTAGCCTTCGTCGGCCTCTTCGCGATCTACACCTATGCGCAGAATCCGCAGTTCGGACTCGGCTACGGCAGCTTCGCCCTCGCCGACCTCGCCCGTATCAATTTCAATCCCGAGTTCCAGAAGTGGGCCTTCCTCGTCCTCCTCGTGGGCTTCGGCGTTCTCGTCCCGATCTTCCCCCTCCACCGCTGGACGCCGGACGGCCACTCCGCGGCGCCGACGACGATCTCGATGCTCCTCGCTGGCGTCATCATGAAACTCGGCGGCTATGCCATCATCCGCGTGGGCCTGGGCTTCTTCCCCGAGGGTGCCGCCTATTGGGCGCCGGTTGTCGCTATCCTCGCGGCCATCAACGTGATCTACATCGCCTTCGTGGCCCTTGTGCAGAAAGACATGAAGTTCGTGGTGGCCAACTCCTCGATCAGCCACATGGGCTTCGTCCTCCTCGGCATCGCTTCGATGAACGCGGTGTCGGTGAGCGGCGCCGCGGCCCAGATGTTCGCGCACGGCATCATGGCCGCCCTCTTCTTCGCCCTCGTCGGCCAAGTCTACGACAAGGCCCATACGAGGATGATCGCCGACTTCGGCGGCCTCGCGAAATACATGCCGCGGACCTCGGCCGCCTTCCTCGTCGTCGGTCTCGCCTCGCTCGGCCTGCCGGGTCTCTTCAACTTCGTTCCTGAGTTCTCCGTCTTCGTCGGCGGCATGCAGCGATTCCCCATACTTACGGCGATCTCGATCTTCTCTGTCGTCGTGACCGCGATCTACGTGCTCTGGGTCTACCAGCGCGTGTTCTTCGGGCCGGCCAATCCCAGGTGGGAAGGTCTTTCCGACATGAAGGGCGTGGAGGTGGTGCCCGTCGTCCTCCTCGGCGGCGTCCTCCTCGTGCTCGGCATCGTTCCGGGCGGCTTCATGAACATCGTGAGCGGCGGTATCGCGCCGATCGTGCAGCGGCTCGCTACCGTCGGCACGGGAGGGATCTTCTGATGGACTTCTCCACTCTGAATTTGGAAATCGGCGCCGCCGTCCTCGGCATCCTCCTCCTCGCGTCGAGCCTCCTCCTCCCGGCCGACAAGAAGGGCGGCACTGGCGTCATCGCGGCCTTCGGCTTCGGCGTCCTCCTCGTCATGTCCTTCGCCTGGCCCGGCGGCCAAGGTCCCTTTTTCAAAGGCCAATACGTGAACGACGGGCAGGCCCTCCTCTTCAAGCAGATCTTCATACTTGGGGCTTTCGCCGTATCGATGATGGCGCTGCGCTTCTCCAAGCGCTTCGAGGACATGCGCGGCGAGTTCTTCATACTTATGGCCTTTTCGCTGGTCGGCATGATGGGCATGGCCGGAGCGACGGACTTCCTCACCCTCTACATCGCCCTCGAGCTCATGTCCCTGCCCCTCGTGGTCCTCACGGCCTTCGAAAAGAGGGCCGAGCGCTCGACCGAGGCGGGCGTCAAATACATCCTGCTCTCGGCGATGTCCTCGGCCATCCTCCTCTTCGGCCTTTCCTTCCTCTATGGCGCGGCCGGATCCTTTTCCTATCAGGCCGTCGCTGACGCGCTCACCGGTTCGGGACTCTCTGCCTTCGCGGTCTTCGGCGGCATTTTCGTTCTGGCCGGCCTCGCCTTCAAGGTTGCTGCCGTGCCCTTCCACATGTGGTCGCCGGACATCTACGAAGGCGCCCCGGCGCCCGTCACCGCCTTCCTCGCCGTCGCGTCGAAGGCCGCCGGTTTCGCCGCTCTCGCCCGCATTTTCCCCCTTGTCCTCGCGCCGATGGGGCCGGGGGTGTCGGTCCTCGTCATCCTTCTCGCCGCGATGTCGATGGTCGTCGGTAACCTTTCCGCGATCCCCCAGACGAACATCAAGCGACTATTGGCCTACTCGAGCATCGCCCATGCGGGATACATGCTCCTGGGCATCTTCGTGGCGACGAAGGCCGGGACCGCGGCCGTGGTCTACTATCTCCTGCTCTATCTCGTCGCCAATGTCGGCGCCTTCACGGCGGTGACGGCCTGGTCGGACATCTCCGGCTCGGACGAGATTTCCTCCTTCAAGGGCATGTGGAAGCGCTCGCCCTTCCTCGGGGCGGTCTTCATCGTGAGCCTTCTCTCGCTGGCCGGAATCCCGCCGGCGGCCGGCTTCATCGGGAAATTCTTCCTTTTCGTCGAAGTGGCGCGTCAAGGCAGCCTCTGGCTCGTCGCCCTCGCCCTCGCGATGAGCGTCGTGTCCCTCTACTACTACATCAGCGTGATCAAGGCACTCGTTTCCGAAGCGCCGGAGGGCGACGAGATGCCCTCGGCGTCGATCTCCCCCCTCCTCAAGCTGGTTCTTCTCGCGTCGGCCGTCGCCACCGTCCTCCTCGGAGTCCTTCCCGGACCGGTGATGGCCTTCATCAAGACGGCGATCGGCTAGTGTCGTTTTTCGCGGGCGAGGTGCCGACTGTCGGCGCTTCGTCCTTGTTCCCGGCGGTCGGCGCGTCCTGCCCGGCCGTCGGGCGACTTTGCTTGACGGGCCTAAAGGCCCGTGATAGCAATACAGGTCTTCAGTTTTCCTATCACGGTGGCCCATGAAACTCCAGGATGTTTTCAAGCCCGTCCAACCCGAACTGAGGGACATGGAGCGCGAGCTGAGGTCGCTCGCGTCGGGCCTGTCATTCAAATCGATCCGCGCGATCGTCGACCGTTTCTTCAATACGCCCGGCAAATATCTTCGACCGGCGCTTCTTCTCATGTCCGCCGGATCGGCGGGCGACTACGACAAGGAAGCGAGAGTCCGAATGATCACGGCGGCCGCGGGCGTCGAACTCATACATAACGCGAGCCTCATGCACGATGATGTCATAGACGAGGATCTCGAGCGCCGCGGACAGCCCACGGTCAATGCCGGTCACGGCAACCGCGTGGCGATCCTCGCCGGCGATACCCTCTATTCCAAGGCCTTCAGCATGATGATCGACGCGCTGCCCAAATCGCTCCTCAAGGACATCGTCGACCTCAACATCACCATGTGCTCGGCCGAGGTCGAGCAGGAAAAGAACAGGACGTCGAAGCGGCCGGTTCCGAAGGATCTTTTCCTCCGGATAAACGAGGGGAAGACTGCGGTATTCATGAGCGTTTCCTGCAAGATCGGCGCCGCTCTCGCCGGCGGTACACCTGAGGTCATCAAGCGGCTCGAATCCTTCGGTCTCGATTTCGGCATGGCCTTTCAGCTTTATGACGATCTTTCCGACAACGACGCTTCTTGTCCCGATCTCGACGTGCTCGCCGAGGCGCAGCGCTATTCAGCCGCGGCCCTCGCCGATCTCGAAGGTCTGAGGGACAGCCCGGGTACCGCGGCGCTGCGCAATCTCGTAGCGCACCTCGTGGAAAAAGGCGGGAATTGAGTCCATGAATCAGCGTTCCCCTCGCGGGACCTGTTACGGAAAAATAAAGAACCCGGCGATCGCCGGGTTCTTTATTTATAACCAATTATTCGTTTTTTCGATCGGGCAGGCCCGATCGGACGAGGCTATTGCTTGGTTTGCTGATGCCTGTCGATGTGGAAGTGCGCTCCGTGGATCCAGAGCTCCCAGAGGGGAAGGAAGATCATGAGCGCGTAAGCGGCCCCGAGGAGGATGCCTCCCAGGATGACAAAGGCCGCGGCTTCGGCGAAGAGCTTTGCGAAGTACCAGATGGCGACGTCGATGGTGAAGGAGGCGAAGGAAAAGACGATTATCGCGCCCTTGAGCTTGTCTCCGAAGCGAGTGAAGGAAAAGATGATCGCAAGACAGAACATCAAGGGAAGGAGGCCGTTGATGTGGATGTGGCTCAGGGTGATGAGGCGCGGCCAGGCGACACCCTGGTCGGATTGGAGCAAGGGTTCGAGGCTCTTGTAGTCGTCCGTGACGATTCCCGCGGTCGCGACGTCCTTGGAATGGCAGGTATCGCAGTCAGACACGAAGATCTGCTGGACACCTGCGTAGCCGTCTTCCTTGTGGCCCGCCTTGATCCAGTCCAGGAGTTTCGTGCCGTTGTCGGGGGAGGTGAGGTACTGGTTCATATTCCCGCTGATGGCCTTTTCGAGTTTCGACGCCGAGGGGTCGCCGTGGAAGGCGAGCCTGATGTCGTCGACGGAGAGGCCCGGTTTGCCGTCGACGGGTGAGTAGCTGAACCAGATGTTGACGACTCCGAGCAGGTAGCCGATGCCGCAGATGAGCAGAAAGGTCGTCAGCGCGAACTTGAAGGGTATCGCCAGCTGATCGAGTCCCTTGGTGGGTTGCCAAAGCATGGGATCTCCTTAGGTAGGAATATTCGTTCGCTTTTCAGCGTAATAAGTATAAGGACTTTATAGGTAAAAAAGGATTCAGTCAAGAAAAAGCGAAATGTCGGCATGCTTTGGGTTTTTGGAATAAGCCGCAATCAAAAAAAAGACCCCGCCGAAAATGGCGGGGTCTCGCATTCCCGAATAGGGCTGCGTGCTTTAGTCCGAATGGGCCTCGACAGCATCCGAGAAGGCGGGGAGGAACTTATTGAAAATCGTAAATAAGATGAAGGGAATCGCGAAAACCGTCAGGGCGCCGAAGAGGCCTTCCTTGTAGGTCTCGAGGCTCGTCGGCCAGATCGGAAGCCTGTATTGCATGAAACCGTTGAAGGTGAGGGAGAAGGCCTGGCCGCCGATGACGACGTTGTAGCGCATCATCAGTACTCCAAATACTATGAGCAAGCCCGAGATTGCCGCCCGCTTGACGCTGAGCCTTGGCAGAGCGAGGAGGATGAGGGGGAGGAACTCGCCGATTCCGTATTGCATCACGAATTCCTGGATGAAGTCATGCTGGTAGATGACGCTTCGAAGGGCATCCCAGGATTTTACCGCCGTGTAGCTGCGGAAGAGGAGGTCGAGGAGTTCGAGGGCCACTGCGAAGACGAGAAAGCCAAGCAGCCATTTCGCGGTTAATTGGATGACATCCGGTTCGGCCTTCAGCTTGTCGACCATCTTATAACCTTGGACACGAGCGGCCCTTCGTTTTTCGAGAGCCCTACGAATGGTCGTCGTGATCGTGTACACCAGGATGACAAGCGCGATGCCGGAGACGACCGCGGAAGCGATGAAAATGACCGGCATTAGCGGGGTCATCCACAACGCGTTGGCCTTGACCGACCCGAAGATGAATCCGACATAACCGTGAAGGAAAAGGGCGACGGGAATGCCGATACCTGCGGCGATCTTGGTGGCCTTCTCGTCCGCATGCAGGGCTTCCTCGCTGATATCCGTAGCCCCTAGCGTGAGCACGGTGTTGATGAAGCCGAAAAGCGATTGAAAGAAGGTTTTCTTCTTCATCTCGCGATAGCGGATGGACTCGGTTACGAAGCGTTTCCTATAGAGCAGCCAGAGTTCGATCGCTACGATAGAAGCGTAAGTGAAGAAGATGACGCCGAAGGAGGCGATGGCCGAGGTGAAATGTGGCGTCATGAAGACGTTCAAGGCCCTGAAGGGTTGCTGCAGATGAAGTACGAGCGGAATGGGCGCCACGAACAGCAGCGAGAAGGAAAAGACGAGGGCAAACCTCGCGATGTCCTTCAACTTCTTGACTCCGAAGACGTGATAGAGGGAAGAAAGGACGAAGGCTCCAGCGACGAGGCCCGTCATGAAGGGATAGAGGACGATCTGGAGGGCCCAATAGATGTTCTCGTTCGGTAGGACGAAGAGTTCCTTCATCGTCCAGATTTCGCCGTGAATGAGCATCAGTGGACCTCCTCGTCGAGACCGATATAGTAGACCTGCGGGTTGGTGCCGAATTCCGGTTTGAGGACCGCGACGCGCTGCGTCATGATGATCTTCGTGACCGGATCGTTGGGATCCTTGAGGTTGCAGATCTGCCGGGCACCGAAGGCGCAAGCCTGCACGCAGGCGGGCTTGAGGCCCTGCGAAATGCGGTGATAGCAGAAAGTGCATTTTTCAGCCGTGTTGTACACGGGATGGAAGAAACGGGCGCCGTAGGGACAGGCCATGACGCAATAGCCGCAGCCAATGCACCAGGTCCGGTCCACGAGGGTGACGCCGTCCGGGGTCTGATAGGTCGCTCCGACGGGGCAGGCCTGGACGCAGGCGGGGTCCTGGCACTGGTTGCAGAGCTTGGGCACGAAGAAGCCCTTCTGGACGTCGCCGATGGCGATATCTTGGGTCTTGCCCTCGCCCAGTTCGATTGCGCCGGACTTGAATCCGTCGCGATCGGCCATCGGCGAATCGGCGTAGCGCTTACCGTCCTTGGTCTCGACATAGCGCTCGACCCACGTGCGCGAGGCGGTAGTGTCGAAGGGCACCTCGTTCTCGAGCTTGCAGGCCTTTACGCAAAAGCCGCAACCTGTGCACTTGGTGGTATCGACCAGGAATGCCCAGCGGACCGGCGATGCGTCGGCCTTCACCTGGGCCATGAGCTTCTGGGGCTCGAGGAACGTGAAAGCGGAGAGGGGCAATGCGAGAGCCGCCGCGCCCCCTGCCATTTTCTGGAGGAATTCTTTTCTCGTCATCAGCTGCCTCCTAAAAACTGGGGCTGTGCGGGTTGTGGCAATCGACGCAGGCGTTGCCGGGATTGTGCTCGTTCGGGTCGACCGTTAACATCTTTTCGCGTCCGCTCGAGGGGTAGGCTAGATTGGCGTTATGACAGCGAAGGCAGAGATCCCTGCTTCGGTCGATGGTGAGCTTGTCGATCTGATCGGGATGGATGCCGATCGGCTTGCCGTCGGGGCCGGACTGGACGGCCGGACCATGGCAATTCTCGCACTGGATGTTTTGGTGCTTGGATGCCTTGATCGAATTGTAATTGTCGGGATGGCAAGAAAGGCAGTATTCGGAACCCTGATACTTGACCTCGACCTTCTTCCAATCCTTCTCGTTGCCGACTCGATGCCAGCTAAAGCGGTAACCCCTCGGTCCCACTCCGAAATCCTTGGGCACGATAAACACTCGCGCGACAAGGATGGCTGCAACGATCGCGAGGACCACCAAGATGGGTCTCCACACGGAGTGCTTCATCTCTATCCACCTCCCTAATTCATGTAGGTATCCGAAAACGGAAGCCGTGATTTCTTCCGTGATTCGATGGAAATAACGCGAATTATGTGAACGCCAAGATCAGGACACATAGATCGACATTTCCGTCAGTCTATCTTCGATGCGAAATTTCGCAAGCCAAAAAAAATTATTTCAGGCGAGTTCCGCGCTTTTCGCAATGACGGTCTTTCTTTTTCCCTTCTCCGTAGCGGCGAGAACGATGATGGACAATTCGTATAGTCCGAACATCGGGATGGACAGGAGGACTTGCGAAAGGACATCGGGCGGGCTGAGGAGAGCGGCCACGATGAGGATCACGAGGACGGAGTAGCGCCGACCCTTGCGCAGAAAGGACGCGGAGATCAGGCCCATCGCGCCGAGCGCGGCGCTTACCAGGGGCAGCTCGAAGGCCGCGCCGAAGGAAACTCCGAGTGAGACGATGAACGAGTAGTATTCGCTGATCGAATAGAGGGCGTTGACCCCGGGCATCGAATAGGAAAGGAAGAATCTCAGCGTCATCGGCAATACGACGATAAAGGCGAAGGATGCTCCGATTATAAAGAGCACTGCCCCCGCGATGAGGGCGAGGAAAAGGCCCTTGCGCGAAGTCCTCGCCAAGGCCGGGTTGATGAAGGCCCAGGCTTGGTAGATGAGGATCGGAAGGGAGACCACGAGGCCGAGCACTATGGAGATTCGTGTATAGGAAATGAAGAGCTCGGCGGGCGCGGTGTAGATGAACTGGATATGGGAGGCCGGCTTTAGCATGAGCGCGGCCAGGCCCGGCGCGAAGGGAAATGCCGCGAAGCCGGAAACGACGAAGGCAATCGCCGATATCAGCAGCCGCTTCCTGAGCTCGCCGAGATGCTCGAAGAAGGACATCGCCGCGCCGGGGGAACCCTTCTCGGACGAAGGGCTCGCGCTGCGGCCTGCCTTGTTCACGCCTTTTCTTTTTCCGTCTGGACGCCGGCGACGGCTTCTTGGCCCTCGGCGACGGTCACGCCAACCTGCTTGGGAGCCGCGCTGGTCGAGGTGGGACGAGTAGGCGTCGTGCCGGTCATGAGCTCTTCGCCCATCTTTTCGCTGCTCTTGCGAAAGTTGCGCACCGCTTCGCCAAGCACCTTTCCAAGCTCGGGCAACTTGGCGGGGCCGAAAATAATGAGGGCTATGGCGAGAATAAGGACGAGCTCGCCGACGCCGATTCTACCGAACATACAACCTCCTCGAGATCGGGACCACTGGCCCAAAAGACTGCGGAACCTGATCTGCTCTGAGCGCCCACCCTAGCCCTGCAAGGCATTTATGTAAAGACGTTAAGTTGTCGTCTCGTAAAATTGCCTTGAAATCAGCGCCGAATCCTACGAAAGTGATAGGAGCTTAGCGCGTTGGGAAAAGGCTATATTGTATTCGGTATATTATATTCGATAAAAATTGCTTGCATTCCTTTTGTGATCTCATATATAGTAAGGACACCTTAACAAAGGAGCGATTCATCATGCAAAAAGCAGAATCGAAAACGAAGGTTCCTCCGCCGTTTTCGTGGATGATACCGAGACGCTCGATAATCCTTCTACTTTTTCTTCTCGCAATGGCAGGAACCTGGGGCCTCTCTCGCGAATCCGACACCTGCCTGGCATGCCACTCCGACGCGGCCATAGCTCCTGTCGTCGACATCTCGAAGATGGATGCTTCCATACATTCCTCCTTCGATTGCACGACCTGTCACCCCGGCGCTTCGTCTCAGCCTCACGATGCCACGACCGCGAAGGCGGACTGCGCGACTTGCCATGGAGAACAGGAGACATCCTATGCCAAAGGCATCCACGGCATCATGGCGGCCAAGGGAGACAAGACCGCGGCGACCTGCATCAGCTGCCACGGCGACCCGCATGCGATCCTGGCGGTCAAGGACCCCAATTCGGCCGTCTACCACTCCAATCTTCCGACAACCTGCGGCACCTGCCACTCCAAGGGGAAGTTGCCGACCTCGATCGACAAGAACATAAACAACGCTTACGATCTTTACACGGATTCCATCCATGGCAAGGCCACGATGAAGAGCGGCCTGGCCGTCTCCGCCAATTGTTCCGATTGTCACGGCTATCACGACATCCTCCCGAAGGACGATCCGGCCTCCCCGGTCAACAGGGCGAACATCCCCCAGACCTGCGGCAAGTGCCATATCGACGTGCTCCGCGCCTGGAGCGACTCGAGCCACGCCGAAGCCTTCAGGGCCGGCAACCCGAAGTCCCCCGTGTGCACCGACTGCCATGTCGCGCATACGGTCAATCGGGTGGACGATCCGAAGTCCATCAACGCCCTGATGTACGCCTGCTCGAGTTGCCACAAGCCCGAGTTCGGGAGCTATCGCGACAGCTTCCACGGCCAGGTCACCGAAATCGGGGATCTCACGACTGCTACCTGTTCGAGCTGTCATGGGGCCCATTTGGTTCTCCCCGCGGTCGATCCTCGATCGCCGACCTCGCCCCAGCACCTTTTGTCGACTTGCCAGAAATGCCATGCCGGGGCGACGGCATCTTTCACCGACTACAGGCCGCACGCCGAGCCGCAAAATGCAAAGCAGTTTCCGCAGCTCCACGCGATTTGGCTGTTCATGACCCTTCTCCTGGTCGGGGTCTTCGCCTTCTTCGGTCTCCATACCCTGCTGTGGCTCTTCCACTCGCTTCGCGAACACAGGAAAAACAAGGAGGGACGCGATGTCCGCTGATGCCACGCGTCAATATCTGCGCTTCAGGCTGTATCACCGCATTCTGCATATAATGGTAATAGTGAGCTTCCTCGGCCTCGCGCTCACTGGGATGAGCCTCAAATTCGCGGACGCGAGCTGGGGCCGGACCCTTTCCTGGCTTCTCGGCGGTCCCTTCTCCTGCCGAATCCTGCACCGATTCTTCGCGATCATCACCTTCGTGTATTTCGGCCTTCACCTCCTCTACGTGCTGCGGTCCATGCTCAAGAAGGGGTTCAAGCGAACGTTCTGGGGACCGGAATCGATGATGCCCCAGCCGAAGGACATACTTCAGCTGTTCCAGAACGTGAAGCACTTCCTCGGCCTCGGCCCCAGTCCGAAATTCGATCGTTTCACATACTGGGAAAAATTCGATTACCTCGCGGTGTTCTGGGGCGTCGTGATAATTGGTTCGACGGGACTCGTCCTTTGGTTTCCCATTCTCTTTGCCACCTTCCTGCCCGGAATCTGGATCAATGCGGCCATAATCGTGCACAGCGATGAAGCCCTGCTGGCGGTGGGCTTCATCTTCACGATACATTTCTTCAATACCCATCTTCGCCCCGAGAAATTTCCGATGGACAAGGTGATCTTCACCGGCCGCGTCACCGAAGACGAGCTCAAGAATGAAAGACCCGCCGAGTACGAGCGTCTCGCGGCCGAGGGCGGCCTCGAGAAAATCGAGATCGGCGAGGCAAAACACTGGGTCTACACCCTCGCGAAGGTGGGAGGCTTCACCGCCGTCGGAATCGGCGTGGTGATGATCCTCCTTATTGTTGGCTCGTTGATTTTCAAATAGAGGCCGGCATTCGTTCGCTCTACCGGCCCGGCAGCTTCTTCCATAAGAGCGGCTGTCGGGCAAAGGGCGGCGCATTACATTAAATATTCCCTATCACTCAATGAATGGATTGGCAGAATCGCCAAGTCCGGCTATTCTAACGCGCCGCCGTCTGGCGGGTAATCATTCCATGAGGATCGTCATTTGAACGTTCTCTTCAAATTCTTTAGATCGGTGCGCCTAGCCATCGTTCTAATCGCGGTCATTATAGTTTTTTCCCTGCTTTCGACCTTGATCCCTCAGGGCAGGTCTTCGGCGGAACTCGCAAAAGACTACGGGCCCGTCCTCGGCACCCTCATATCGGCGAGCGGCCTCGGAAATTACACGAGTTCTTTGATCTTCTTCGTCTCGATCGGGATGTTCGTGTTGAATCTGAGCGTCTGTTCGGTCGATCGCTTCATCAAGCGACTGAAGAGCAGGGCGGCCAAGCATTTCGGCCCGGACATCATCCATCTCAGCCTTCTCGTGCTGGCGGTGGGCGCCATGATGACCTCTACGGTTCGCCGCGAGCAGGACTTCACCATGGTGGCCGGGGACGCGGTCAATCTTCCGAACGGCTATACGATGCAGCTCAAGAACTTCGAGTTTCTCCAGTATCCCGACGGGAGGCCGAAGGCCTGGATTTCCACCGTCGATGTCAAACAGGGCGATCGCCTTGTCCGACAAGGCTACAGGATCGAGGTGAACCATCCCCTCGCCCTCGGCATGCTCAAGGTCTATCAGATGAATTACTCCTCCGAGGCGACTGTCGATTTCGCCGATGCCTCCGGAGTGGTTCAGACCATGAAGATCGGCGAAGGATTCAGCATGGGCAGCGACCAGCTCATCCTCGTCGGGGCCAGGCCCGCGGACAATTCCGGCCAGGGGTGGATCGCCCAGTTCCGGCAGTATCGCGGCAACGACGCGATCGCTTCCTTCGAATTCGGGATCGGGGAGAAGATCGGTTCGTACACGGTTAGGTCAATAAGCGCCCGCGAGCTCACGGGGCTACGCGCTGCCGTGGACCCCGGTTTCATTCCCGTTCTCATCGCCCTCATATTGATGGCCATCGGGTTGACGATGACCAGCATCCACAAGAGCAAAGGAGTCGACTAATGGCTTTCAACGAAGTCCTGGCCGTCATCGGCCTCGCACTCATCGCGCTTTCGGCGATACCCCAGATCGTGTTCTTTTTGAGGCGGGGCGGCGAGGCCGATCCCCTGTCGCATTGGATTCTCCTCGCCGCCGGTCTCGCGCTCTTCGGAACCATCGTGGCGCGGAGCATCGAGATCGATTTTCCGGCGGTCACGAACACCTACGAGGCGGTGATCTTCTTTTCCGCCTCGCTTTGCATCGTGATGGCTGTGCTCCGTTTCATTTCGAAGAAGAGCACGAGCGCCCTGCGCTGGAGCATCTTCGGCGGCACGGTCATCGCCCTCGCACTCGTCATGCTCACCTCCTCGCCGATCGTCGGAAAGGACGTCAATCCGCCGATCCCCGCCCTTCATTCCTATTGGCTCGTTCTTCACGTGACGATGGCCTTCATCGGCGAATCCTTCTTCGCCATCTCGATGGTCACGGCTATCGTCTATCTCCTCACCAAGGATGACGAGCGCAAAAAGGCGATCGATCGCATCATGTATACGACCGTGATGATCGGCTATCCGATCTATACCGCCGGCGCGCTAATTTTCGGAGCCATTTGGGCCGAATACGCCTGGGGTGTTTACTGGAGCTGGGACCCCAAGGAAACCTGGGCCCTCATCACCTGGCTCGTCTACACTGCCTTCCTCCATACGCGTTTCGTCATGAAGGTAAAGGGCAGGGTGTCGGCTATCCTGTCGATCACGGGTTTCTTCTTCACCATCTTCACCTTCGCCGGCGTCAATTATCTTCTGGCAGGTCTGCATAGCTATGCGAAATAAGCGCAGGTGATCTGCGTTGTGAACGGGGTCCGGAAGGACCCCGTTTGTTTTTTCCCGATCGTCCTCGTTTCGCGCAATTACCTAGCTTGACAAATATCGTAACATGTTCGATGTTATCTATACAGACTTATCAATTAACTGCCTGCCAGGAGGTTCTCCATGAAAAGCGGCAAGACGAGGGTTGTCGCACTGCTTTCGATTGCAGGGCTCTTTTTCATGGCCCTTTCCGCTTCTGCGGCGGGATCCGTTCCTGCCCTGCCGGGGATCAACGCTCCAGACAGCCAGCCGAAGGGTTGTGTCGACTGCCATGTGAAGACGGCCGCGAAGGACTTCAGATTGACCGCCGTTCTCGACGGTATCAAAGGCGGTCACCCCGACGTCGCCAAGATGGTCAAGAATGTTCCCATGGATTGTCTCAAATGCCATTACGCGAGCCAAATGGCGCCGGTCCTCGGGTCGATGGTCCATCGCAATCATTATCAGAACCAGACCAACAATGACTTTCTTATTACCGACAAGGGCTCCTGCCTGAGCTGCCACACCGTGGACACCCAGTCGGGGAAGATCGGCATCAAGAACGCGGCGGCGAACTGGTAACCGATTACCGCGCTGCTCGCGCATGGAAGCCCGGCCTCTAGCCGGGCTTCTTGCCGGTAATGTGGCGCACGCGCGAGGTTCCGAAATAATTTGACGAGTCCGAGAAAGCTTGTAACACTAACTAACTTGTCGGACTACAATAAAGGAGGATTCAATGGTTCTAAGACGAGGTTTTGTCGTACTGGCTATTGCCGCAACCGTCGCTTTCTTGCTGCCGATGTCGGCTCTCGCCGCCGCCCCCAACGGCTGCGTAAGCTGCCACACGGGGGACCGTGTTGTGCCGAACATGCTCGCGAAGATCAAAGGCCATCCCAATGTGGCCAAGATGATCAAGTCTGTGCCCGATGGCTGCCTGATTTGCCACAAGGCCGGCGCTCCCAAGGCCCCGACCCTCATGAAGGCGATCCATACCGTGCATGATATTCCCTTGGCCACCGCGAGCACGACGGCCGCCGACGTGAAGGGCTCCTGCCTCAATTGCCATGTCGTCACCGGCAGCACTGTCTCCATAAAGAAGGCAGCGGCGAACTGGTAAGCAAGCTTGCAGCCTTGGGAAGCCCTGCACCGCGCAGGGCTTTTCTTTTTTGGCGCTCGAGGCCGGGCTCACCCATAGGTGAGAGGACCGGGGCGCCCCTTCCTACTGGATCAGCAAGGCGTCCTGGTAACGCCTCCTTGCATCCTCGCAGGCGGGCTACAATTCCTTAGCGGACAAAATAGCTTGACGTTTCTTCGCATTGGCAGCAATATCGCCCCACTTAATTCTCAGGAGGTTTCCCATGATCAACATCCGAAAGGCAACGGTCATTGCGATCGTTGCTGCCTTCGCGATTGCCAGCCCGATAGCGATTTTCGCCGCAGACACTCCGCCTGCAGCATATCTCCCCGGTCTTCTCCAACCCGATCAGACTCCGCACGCATGTGTTAGCTGCCATGTCAAAGTCGGCGACAAGGACTACACCCTTCCCGCGGAGCTCAAGAATATCAAGGGACATCCCGACATCTCCAAGATCGTCAAGGTCGCTCCCACCGATTGCCTCAAGTGCCACACGGGCAAGGGCAAAATCCCCGCGCTCGCCAATGTCGTCCACAAGATCCACTTCGGCCCCACCGCCGACAAGACCGCAACGAACCATTTTGTCACCGCTTATGGCGGCGCTTGCATGAACTGCCATGCGCTCGATCTCACCACCGGCGCGATGACTGTGAAGAGCGGTCCCGCCAACTGGTAATTTCCCCTAGGTATCGTGAGAACCCGGCATTCACGCCGGGTTTTTATTATTATTCTGGATATAAGCTGCAAAATATCTTCAGGCCACCAGGAAAAGGAGTTTGAATTGAAACGCGCGTGGTTCCTTGTCGCCTTTCTGCTGGCCTTATTGGCTCCTTCCATAAGTCTTTATGCCGTAGAGACTCCTCCCCCTCCTGCCTACCTTCCCGGGCTGCTCCAAAGCGATCCCGTGCCCCATGGCTGCGTCGATTGCCATGTGCTGCAAAGCGACGGCACGGATAGGCGGCTTAACAAGATGGTGGAGCTCATAAAGAACCATCCCGATTTGACCAAGGCCTTTAAGGGGGCGATAATTCCTGATACGTGCCTTCTTTGTCACAATGTAGGTTCAAAACTCGGCAGCCTCGGTCCCAATCTTCATCGAATGCATTATGGAAAGAAATCTGCGAGCGATTTCGTAAAGAACTATGCCGGCTCCTGTCTGAACTGCCACACCCTCGATGTGGCTACGGGCAAAATGGGATTCAAGACCGGCATCGCAAATTGGTGAGCGCTTCCCGTAGAAGCCTTATCGAGTAAGTCCTGCTTCAAAATTTTAATTTCTCGTAGGGCCGCCTAACTGGGGGCTTGCCAAAATGATAGTAAACCGGTTTATCCTTGACTCCGAAGGGGCGCGAGACTAAGCTTCGCCCAATACGCCGTGGCGAAACGCGGCCATTCCAGCCCCAAGGCGGATTCACATGAAGATTCTTTCCCACACCGTAAAACCGAAGATCCCGAAGGAACTCGCCGCGCTCGAAGAGATAGCGCACAACCTGTGGCTGTCCTGGAACTTCGAGGCTGTCCAGCTCTTCATCAGGCTCGACTACGACGTCTGGATGAATTGCCAGCAGAATCCCGCGAAAATGCTCGGCATGGTGCCGCAAGAGCGATACGACGAGGTAGCCAAGGACGATTCCTACCTCGCGGCCCTCAAGGAGGTCGTGGCCAAGTTCGAGCGCTACAAGAAGGGCGAGCCCTGGTATAGGGGCAGCATGAAGGATGTCATCGCCTATTTCTCAATGGAATACGGCCTCGACGTCTCATTGCCCACCTATTCGGGCGGACTCGGCATCCTCTCCGGCGATCACATGAAGACGGCCAGCGACATGGGCCTGCCCCTTGTCGGAATCGGTCTCCTCTATCGGCAGGGCTATTTCAAGCAGTACCTCAACCCCGATGGATTCCAGCAGGAATCCTATCCCGAAAATGACTGGTACAACATGCCTGTCCATCGCTGCCTCGACGCCAAGGGCGAACCCGTGAAGATCGCCGTCGACATGGCGGGGCGACACGTCGTCGCCCAGATCTGGCGGGTGGCGGTAGGCCGCAGCGACCTCTACCTCCTCGACACGAACATCGTGGAAAACGGACCGGAGGAGCGCATCATCACCGCGGCCCTCTACGGCGGCGACAAGGAGACGAGGATCCGGCAGGAGCTTCTCCTCGGCATCGGCGGCATCAGGGCCCTCCGTGCACTCGGCATCAACCCGGCCGTGACCCACATGAATGAAGGCCACTCCGCCTTTCTCGCCCTCGAGCGCATCAGGGAGCACATGGGGGAGCGCCATTTCAGCTTCGCCGAGGCCGCGGAGGCAGTGCGTCCGACCAACATCTTCACGACGCATACGCCGGTGCCCGCGGGCAACGAGCGATTCGGCATCGACCTCATGGAGAAGTACTTCGGCGAAATATCGTCGCATTTAGGCATATCATGGGGCGACTTCCTCGCCCTGGGCCGCGAACGCCCGGAGGACATGGCGGAACCCTTCTGCATGACCGTCCTCGCCCTCAAGCTTACGGCCTTCAACAACGGCGTCTCGGAACTCCACGGGGACGTTTCGCGGGAGATGTGGAAGAATATCTGGCCGGGCGTGCCTCTTCCGGAGGTGCCGATCTCCTTCATCACGAACGGCGTGCATCCTCGCACCTGGGTGTCGAACAACATGCTCGAGCTCCTCGACCGCTATTTCGGCCCGCGCTTCTATGACGAGCCGGCGGACCTCTCGATGTGGGGACGCATGAGCCGCATCTCCGACGAGGAGCTGTGGCGGACCCACGAGAGACGTCGCGAGCGCCTCGTCGTTTTCGCCCGCGACCGCATCAAGAAGGCCGCCCGTCGCGCCGGAGCGGGCGAGGGGGCCATGGTGCGCGCGGAAGACGCGCTCTCTCCATCCGCCTTGACCCTATCCTTCGCCCGACGTTTCGCCACCTACAAGAGGGGTAATCTCCTCCTCCGCGATCCCGACAGGCTGTTGCGGCTCCTCTCCGACCGCGATCATCCCCTCCAGATAATCTTCGCGGGCAAGGCCCACCCGCACGACATCCCCGGCAAGGCAATAATAAAAGAATTGGTGCATTTTTCTCGCAAAGAGGAGGTGATGAGCCGCATCGTCTTCATCGAGGATTACGACATGACGATGTCGCGCTATCTCACCTCGGGCTCGGACGTCTGGCTCAACACTCCCCGACGGCCCCTCGAAGCCTCGGGCACGAGCGGCATGAAGGCCGGCATGAACGGCGTTCTCAATTGCTCGGTTCTGGACGGATGGTGGGCCGAGGCCTTCCGCGACCATGGTCCTTCCATAGGCTGGGCGATCGGGTCGGGGGAGATCTACGCCGACGAGGAGCTCCAGGACCAGATCGAGAGCGAGGCGCTGTACGATCTTCTCGAGCGCGAGATCATCCCCTTGTTCTACCAGCGTGGGCGCGACGGGCTTCCGAGGGAGTGGATCAAGAGGATGAAGTCGTCGATGGAATTCGTCGGCGCCGAGTATTCGTCGCACCGCATGCTCAAGGAATATTCCGAGCGATTCTATTTCCCCGCCCTCGAAAACTACCGCAAGCTCGAAAAGGGAAGTTTCGCCGACGCGAAGCGACTCGCCGCATACCTGGATAAAGCCCGAGGAGCCTGGAGCCTCGTAGGGGTCACCGAGCTCAGAAGCGACGCAAAGCCGGTCATGCAGAGCGGCGACAAGGTGAACCTCGTTGCCCATGTCGATCTTGGTGGTCTCGAGCCCGAAGAGGTGCTGGTCGAGTTGTTCCACGGACCTCTCTCGAGTCAGGGGGAGATTGTCGGGGCGGAGCGATCGCCTATGGCTGCAGGAGCAAAAAAGGGCAACGGCTGCGAGTTCACGGTCACGGTCTCCTGCGTCCGGACCGGGCAGCAGGGCTACGCCGTGCGCGTGCTGCCCAAGCATCCGGCCCTGGCCCAGCCCTTCGTTCCGGGATTGATTCGCTGGGCCTGACCCTCGCGAAGATCGCGTCGCGAAGATCGCGAAGCGTCGCCACGGCGTGAAAGGGATAGCCGAATTCGCAAGCGAATTCGGCGCGCGAAGATCGCGAAGCGATCTTCGCGATGCAACCTTTTTCTCCCAATTCGGTCTACAATCATGCATGTGCCGCGTTCGAGATCCTCGGCCCGCAGGGCCTAGCGGCAGTAGGAGTGTGATTCGATGTCCGGAACGTCTATCGCGGCCCAGGTCCTCATAGCTCTCATTCCGATCGTCGGAATCGTGTTGGGCAGCGTCGTCGTGTTTTTCTGGCTTCTCTGGAATCATCGCGAGCGCAAGCTTCTGATCCAGCAGGGAGCTTGGACTCCCTCCCGCTTCGATGTCGAGACGGTGAGCCTTCTCTCGGGGCTGCTTCTATCGGCGGTGGGAATCGTTCTGACAATCCTGATCCTGATCGTCGATGGGATCGGCTATCCCTTGCTCGGAGGGCTCGTGCCCCTGTCGGCGGGCGTCGGCCTTTTGATCTTCGTCCGCTTTCGCGCGGCCGCGCGCCGCTGAAGCGGCGTCATGGCGGATGTCCTGCCGGACGGGTCTCCGCCGGGAGTCCTGTCCGACGAGTCGATCATCGAGCAGGTGCTCGACGGCGACACGGAACGTTTCGCCGAGCTCGTGCGACGTCACGGGCAGCGCGTCTATCGGGTCGGTCTCTCATGGTTCAAGGATCACGACGAGGCGGAGGATCTTGTCCAGGAGGTCTTCGTGAAGGCCTATACCAAACTGGCGAGCTTCAGGGGCGGGGCGAAATTTTCGACCTGGCTCCTCAGGATCGCCTACAACACCGCGACCACGGGGAAACTGCGGAGGCGGGTCCACGAGGAGGTGGACGACGCCTCGACGACGGATCAGCGCGAAGGAGTGGAGGCGGAGCTTCTCGCGAAGGAGAGGGCGCGGGAAGTGCGCGAAGCCCTCGCCTTCCTCACTCCGGAACAGGCTATCTGCGTCGAGCTCTGCTTCTATCAGGACCTTCAATATAGCGAGATTTCGAAGATCACCGGCTTTCCGGTGAACACCGTCAAGTCCCACGTCTTCCGCGCCAAGCGGATGCTGCGGGAGCGGCTTTCGATGGGGGCATGATATGCGCTGCGAAATATTTCTCGATCGTTTCGATTCGCTGGAGCCGGGACGGAGTCTTCCTTTCCGACATTCCTTGCATTTTTCGCATTGCCCTTCTTGCAGAGCCAGGATAGCCGATTTCGAATCCGCCATGGCTGCCTGGAAGGACGACGAGGCTCAACGTAACGAGAGCCACGAGTTCCTCTCCATGGCCGAGCGCAGAACGATGGGGGCCATTAGGCTCATGCCCCGTCCGCGCCGCGAATTCGGCATGGCTCAGTGGATGTTTCCCGGTTTCCTCGTCTCGATTTCTTGTATCGGTCTGCCCATCTTCGCCAAATTCAACGGAGTAGGAAACGAAGATTTGTTCTTTCCCCTCGCCCTCGTCTTCGGTATCGCCCTGACGATTTTCGGTTCGGTTTTCGCGAGCAGTCACGCCGATGAACTCAAAACCGAACTCGATCGGAGGTTGGCGAAGGTTTCCGGGCCCCAGAACTGAGGTTCCGAGATCATGGCCGCGATTCGAAGCTTGGGTGGGGAATGACTGAAGGTTGCCGGGTCACGACAGGTGCCGCGACCCGGACGGGCGCCTATTGCCCTTCGCGAATGATCTCGATTTTGATGCCCTCGGGACTTGCCGAGTCTTCCTTGGGCGGGACCGTGACCTTGAGGATCCCGTTGCGGAACACGGCCTTTACCATTTCCTGCGCAAACTTATCCGCAGGGACATAGTACTTCTGCCTTTCGACGTCCTTGAGCTTGAGGCGGCGCTTGACATAGCGGACGCCTTCGTCGACCGCGCTTTCCGTCCCGATCTTGGCCGAGAACACCATATAATCGCCCTGGAAGCTGAGCTGGATGTCCTTCTCATCAAAGCCCGAAAGGGCGAACTCGAAGACCATCGATCGATCCTGGGTGAGGTAGATGTTCATGGGCGGATAGGAATAGCCGGGGTAGTAGTCGGCGTTGTTGTCCTGGCCCATGTCGAACCAGGTGCGCGCGCGGGGGCCTCCCGGGCCGCCGAGGGGTCCATCCGGACCGCCGGGACCCATGGGTCCATGGGTCCCCGTCCCGAATTCCTTGCCCATCTTTTCGCCGAAGTCCCGAGCAGCCTCGAAGACCTCGTCGAGAATCGCGCCGATGTCGACGTACATGCGATCTTTCATCATCTCCTCCTTGTGGAGCGAGCGACGCCGCGCTGTTCAGCGCTCCGGCGCCGGATATACGTAGGTCCCCCTAGGGGGCGACCGTGCCGATCGCAAGGCGACCGGCTTGGAACCGGACCCTCTCGGGCATCCGATCCATGACTTAAAGGTAGCGATCGTTGGGGGTGGAGGCAAGAGCGCTCGAGGGAAGACCTTTCTCGGCGATTCACGAATCGAACTTGCCAATTCGGGAACCCCGTGCAATTATTGCGCCGCATCAGGGAGTAGCCGGCCGCGTCGTCGAAGGGCGAAGCGGTAGGACGAGTCGTCAGCACGGAGCCCGCCAGGGTTCCCGGCCGTCCGTGCCCGATCGGGCGTCGGCGAGACTGATCAGCGGGCCTTTTGGGGCCCCGATCTCGTCTTTGGAGACGCCCTGATGCCAGCGCTCGATTGGGATTTTATCGTTCGATTTCTCAACATCACCCTCATCGATGTCGCGCTATCGGGCGACAATGCCATCGTCATCGGTATGGCCGCGGCGTCCCTGCCGCCCGCCAAGCGGAAATGGGCCCTGCTCATGGGCGGGGCGATCGCGATAGTGCTCCGGATTTCGCTTACGGCGATCGCTTCCTTCCTCATGCTCATTCCGCTCCTATCCGCGATCGGGGCCATCGTCCTTCTCTGGGTGGTTTACAAATTGGTAAGGCCGGCCCCTCCTCCGGTCGCCGAAGCGGAGAGGCATCAAGAGGCCCGCAATTTCAGGCAAGCCATTGTGCTGATCCTCACGGCGGATTTCATGATGAGCGTCGACAATGTGCTTGCGGTGGCCGGGTCGGCCCATGGCAATCTCGTGCTTCTCGTCCTCGGACTCCTCCTGAGCATGCCGCTCCTAATGGTGACCGGCGGAATCATTTCGTCCCTGATCGAGCGCGCCCGCTGGCTCGTCTACGTCGGAGCCGGGGCAATATGCTTTACCGCCGCCCGCATGTTCCTCGAAGACAGGATCATCGTCGAAAGGTTCCATGTCACCCAGGGGCTCGAACTCGCCATAGCCCTTGTCTGCACCCTCGCCCTGCCGCCGATCCTGGCGCTTGTTCCCGCGCGCTTCGCGAAGAAGAGTCCCGGCTGAGGCGCGGGGAGCCGTAAATATCGTCGCAGTTGCGAATGTTTTCTCTCGCCGCCGCGCCATGAAAAAACCCCCGATCGAAACCGGGGGTTTTGCGCTTATGCCATCGCGCCTTTCAGCGCGCCATTACTTGGCTGGGCCGTAGAGGAGGGGGAAGTCGGTCGCCTTGCCCTGCGCTGCGAGGCCATCGGGGATGACCTTCCAGTTGCCGAGTGGCGCGACCGTGACGGGACCCTGCTGCTTTTCGAACCAGGTGAGTAGGTAGTAGCGAAGGTCCTTCGTGGTGGCTCCGTTGACGAACTGAAGCTTTTGCACGGCTGTCTTGTCCAAGCCGGCGCCTGTGGTGAGGTGGCCGCCGCCTCCCTGTCCGCGGTAGGAGTTGATCGCGACGACGTAGGTCTTGCCGAGGTCGAAGGGCGATCCGTCTGCCATCGACGTGATACTGATTCGCTGGCCGGCGGGCTTGGAGACGTCGACCGTGTAGTCGATGCCGGCTGCCGAATCGTAATTGTAGGATGCCGTGGCGGTCTTGTAGGCCCCGGTGCGCGCGTCCTGGAGGAGTTTCCCCTCGGGGGTCTTCACGAAGGCTATGAGGTGATTGCCCTCGTTCGGCATCGTTTCGAACCAGAATTTGTAGGAGTATTCGAGGAAGTCCTTCACCTGCTGTCCCGTCATGTTCATCGTGTAGAGGAAATTCTCGTACTGGTAGAGGTTGAACATGTCGCGGACGTACATCGTGCCGTCGGCGGAACTCGGAATGGTGGCGTCGAAGGTGAGTGGGGCCGCGAAGGAGATGTCGGCCTTTTTGAGTCCCATGGAGGGATCGGCGCTCAACTCGAGTTGGATGCGGTGGATGAGATCGACGAAGGCCGAATCGCCGAACATCGAATCGCGAGTCGTGATCTTGGCGGCGAGCTTGCCGACCGGTCGATCGACCCAGGCCTTGACGGCGTCGTACTGTCCCTTGAATGCCGCGGTGAAGGCGGGATCGGGGGAGACCCAGTCCATGCCGACGAGGGCTGGGTTGAAACTCTTCTTCCAGGCCTTCGCGGCGGGATCCCATTGGAGGGAAACGTCGAGGCGGCCCACGTTTTTGGCGGCGTTGACCGCGCCGACGATCTCTACGACCTTGCCCTGGGGATCGGTGACGACGAGCTTTTTCTTGGCGACGGGGTCCCAGCCCAATCCATCCCATCCGGCATGGTCGTGGCCCACGAAGACGGCGTCGAAACCGGCGACCTTTTGAGCCACGAGCTGGGCGGCGTTTTCGTTGTTGGGCGTGTCGGCGTTCGTTCCACCGTAGGTGTAGTCGACGCCGGAGTGGAAGAGGCCGATGAGGAGATCGGGCTTTTCCTTTTCTTGGATGATGGGCACCCACTTCTTCGCCGTCTCCACCATGTCGACGAACTTCATGCCGGTCCAGAATTGGGGCGGGAGCCAGTCGGGGATCTTGGGGGTGATCATGCCGAGGATGGCGATCTTGACGCCTTGACGGGTGATGACGGTGTAGGGGGTGAAGTAGGGCGTGCCGTCTTCCTTGACCGCGTTGGCGCAGAGGACGGGAGCCTTGATCTCCTTGTACAGCTTGTCATAGACGGCGTGGCCGGCCTCGATGTCGTGGTTTCCCACGCCCACGGCGTCATACTTCATGAAATTGACGGCCTCAGACCAGATGTGGGGCACGTCGGTCTTCACGAAGTTGTAATAGTAGACGGTCGGCTGCCCCTGGAGATCGTCGCCATTGTCGAGGAGCACGACCTCCCGCGACTTGTCATTGCGGAGCGCGGCCACGTAGGCGGCGACCTGGGCGAGGGAGGTCGGCGCGGGCTTGGCCGTGATGAAGTTGTAGGGGAAGATCGATCCATGGATGTCGGTCGTCTCCACGAAGCTGAGGTTGAGCGGCTGTTTGACGAAGGCCGTTCGCGGATCGGGGGCACCGAACAGGAAGGCGATCGCCATGATCGCCATGACGGCTCCCAAAGCGATTCTCTTGATGCGCATAGACTCCTCCTTTAACAAATGGCGACAATGCCCGAGTGTCCGGGCGTTAACGGATTATAACAGTAATGACCTCTTTCCCTGATCCGTCAACCCGAGGGGAAACTAGAGATCCTTCCTGTTCATGCAGGTTTCCAGATAGAAGGAGGCCGCGCCGTCGGCAGGATTGATGTCCAGCACGCGTTTGAAATAGTACATGGCGCCCGTAAAGTCCTTTTGGTAATAGGCGAGCATGCCTTGCTCGAAGAAGGTATTGGCCTTGACCTTGCTCTCGAAGAGGGAGGGCTCGACGCCGTCGAAAATCTCGAATACCGAGACGGGATCGATCTTGCCCTTGACCTTCACTTTTCCGATGAAGCGATAGGTGTAGGCGCCCGGATCGTGGATGCTCTTGAAGACTTCCTCCGAGATCGCGAGGGCGACATTGAAGGCCTTGGTGATCGCCTGGAGCCTCGAAGCGAGATTCACGGCGTCGGAGATGACGGTATTCTCCATCCGGTCGTCGACGCCGACGACTCCGAGCATCAAGGAACCCGAATGGATACCGACTCCCATCTGGATCGGGCGATAGCCGCTCTTGGCCCGGTGACCGTTGTATTCGATCATCTTTTTCTGCATTTCGATGGCGGTGCGGATGGCTAGGTCCGGCCCCTCGACTCCGGGGAAGAGAGCCATGATGGCGTCTCCGATGTACTTGTCCACGAAGCCGCCGTTTTCCCGTATCACAGGGACCATTCGAGACAGATAGGAATTGATGAAGGCGAAATTCTCCTCGACGGTCAGCCTTTCTGACAGCTCGGTAAAGGCGCGGATGTCCGAGAAGAAAATGGTCATCTCCCTTTTGACGTGATCGCCGAGCTTGAGGTCGACGACGTCGCGCTTGCCGAGGGCGGAGAGGAATTCGGCGGGGATGAAGCGTTTGACGCTCCGACCCATGTCGGCGACGTAGTCGTTGAGGTTTTCGGTGGTCTGGAAGCTGTAGCGTATCTTGCGCATGAGCCCCGCCATGGCCGCAAGGGCGAAGAGGAGGGTCGAGAGGGGCTCGACCAGGAAGGAGATGAGGGGATCCTGCGAGAGAAACAGCCTGAGGGGGATTGCGGCGATGAGGAAGAGGGGGCTCGGGTGCAGCCAGAGCGCTCGCTTGGAACCGCCGATGGCTCTTTTGAGGAGTATGACGAAGGTGGCGATGCAAGCGACGGCATAGTAAACGAGCATGATGGAATGAATGGTGAAAAGGGATCGCGGCAGGAAGAATTCGAGAATTGCCGCCGCAGGGAAGGGAATGAGAATCAGCTTAGAAGGCAGTGTGGCCTTTTCCTGGATGATGCGCGTGAAGAACCATGCTACGGCGGCGAAATGCGCGAGGAAGGCGTAGGATTGAAGGAGGTCGGCATCGAGGGGGATGTCGAAATAAGGAAGGATGACTCGAGCGTTGACGACGTAACGGAAGGCTTCCACGAAGAGCACGAGGGCAAAGGCGAGAAACTCCCGGTTCTTGGTCCATAGGTTGAAAAGAAAGAGAATGAATACGGCCCCGAAGAAGAATGCGCCGGCGATAAGCAGGGAAAACCCTCCGGCCATCACGAGGAAGGATCCCATTGCCGATGCCTCGCCGAACATCACGAGGTCCGGCGAAAGTCTTGTCGAATCGATGCCTTCGCCGCCGGCGGGAACCTGCACGAGAATGTCCAAAAGCGGTCCCGCCGCCTCAAAGGAAAGGATCCGATTTTTTACGGGATAGAGAACGCCGTTGACGGTGGCCATCGCCTCGTCGGCCTCGACGGGAAGGATTAGCATCCAGGTCCGATTCACTGCCGGTCCGTCGATCGCGATCGTCAGGCGATAGCTGCGCTCGCTCGATCTGTCCTCGCGCTCTTCGAACAGGGGCGCGCGGGATCGGACCATAACCGGGAGGGGCGGGGGGCCTTTGATCGGCGGGCTTTTGACGCTTCCCTCGTAGCGATACCAGGAACCCACCGGCTCCAGGAGACCTTTGGAGGGGTCGAAATGCACGATGGCGTCCCCCATGGGACTGACCTGGATGGGAACGGTCGAACAAGAAGATAAAACGGCGAGGGCGATTGCGGCGATCCATAGAAGTCCGACGATAGAATGCCTGGTTTGGAGCTTCTTAGGATTGCATTTGAATCTAGTAGAAAGAAAACTTGAATACATGGGTCAAGTATAGATTGCGCAACCGATCCAGACAAATAGGGAGGGGCTTCATTTCCCGGTAGTTCTTTTATCGTCCTGTTGTTATACTATCGATGTTTTATTATAGATATGCTTATCCTTATATATTGGGGGGTTTTCATGGAGAAGGTCGAAGCCGGTTTTTCTCCCGAACTGAGTGCCTTCATCGCGGAATGGAAGGACAGGCCCGGGAATCTCATCATGCTTTTGCACAGAATCCAGGAGGAGTACGGCTACATCCCCCGGGACGCGGCCGAGCGCCTCGCGCGAAGCATCGACCTTCCGCTCGCGAAAATTTACGGAGTCATCACTTTTTACCATTTCTTCAAGACCAAGAAACCGGGCAAGAACAAGGTTTCGATCTGCCTCGGCACCGCCTGTTACCTCAAGGGGTCGCAAGGCCTGATAGACGAAGCGCGAGACATTCTCGGCATCGAAGGCGATGAGGTTACCGACGACGGACTGTTCAGCATCGACCCCGTGCGCTGTCTCGGCTGCTGCGGTCTCGCGCCCGTGTTGATGGTCGGCGACGACGTCCACGCGAAGGTCACGAAGGACCAGCTCGTCGACATCATCGCGAAGTACAAGTCCGCCTAAGTCAGAAGGAGCAGGTTTATGGCAAAGATGAACGTCGCGAGCCTCGATAAGCACAGGGCGGCGATGAAGGCGAAATATCCGACGAGTCTTCAACCGTCGCAAAAGACACGGATAATCGTGGGCATGGGCACTTGCGGCATCGCGGCCGGCGCCCGCGATGCCTGGGAGGAACTCAAGAAGTCGATCGCCGAATTCGGCATCGAGCACGAAGTCCTCATGAAGCAGACGGGTTGCATGGGCCTCTGTCAGGTCGAGCCGACCGTCGAAATCGCCGTGCCGGGGATGCCGACGGTCATCTACGGCAAGGTGACGGCCGAAGTGGCGAAAAGGCTCGTTCGCAAGCATATCGTCGAGAAGACCCTCATCGACGGGCACATCCAGGACCGACCCGCCACCGACATCGTGCTCTGGGCGGCGAAGGGAGGGGAGTGATGGCCGAACGACAATATCTCCTCGTCTGCGGCGGCGAGGGTTGCCAGTCCGGGAAGTCCGAGGAGCTCTTCCTCGCCCTCCACCAGCAGGCGGAAGCCCTCGGCGTCAAGAACGACGTGCAGATCATCCGCACCGGCTGCTACGGGTTCTGCGAAAAAGGACCAATTGTAAAGGTGATGCCTTCAGAGTCCTTCTATCGGGGGGTGAGGGCCGAAGATGCGAAGGAGATCATCGCCGAGCGGGTCGTCGCGCGGAAGGATGTCCAACGGCTGCTCTACAGGAAGGAAGACCGACTCGCGGCCACGACAAGGGTGCCCGAGGGGGGGACCTACAACAAGCAATTCCGCATCGTGCTGCGCAATTGCGGCGTCATCGATCCGGAGAACATCGACGAGTACATCTCGCGAGACGGCTACGCCGCCCTCGAGAAGGTCCTCTTTACGATGAAGCCCGAGGAGGTGGTCGAGGAGCTCAAGGTATCCGGGCTCCGAGGCAGGGGCGGGGCGGGCTTCCCCACCGGGGTGAAGTGGGAACTCACCCGCGTCGCCCCGGGCGAGCAGAAATACGTGATCTGCAACGCGGACGAGGGAGATCCCGGCGCGTACATGGATCGGGCGACCATAGAGGGTGATCCCCATTCGGTGGTGGAGGCAATGGCGATCTGCGGCTACACGGTGGGCGCCACCAAGGGCTATGTGTACATCCGCGCCGAGTATCCCTTGGCCATCGAGCGGCTCAAGATCGCGATCCGGCAAGCTGAGGAGTTCGGCCTCCTCGGCAAGGACATCCTGGGCTCGGGCGTCGATTTCGAGCTCGAGATCCGCCTGGGCGCAGGCGCCTTCGTCTGCGGCGAAGAGACGGCCCTGATGCGTTCCCTCGAGGGGAACCGCGGAATGCCGGTGCCCAAGCCTCCCTATCCGGCGACGAGCGGGCTGTGGAAGAAGCCGACGGTGATCAACAATGTCGAGACCTTCGCCAACGTGCCGATGGTCATCCTCAAGGGCGGGAAGTGGTTCTCGTCTATAGGCACCGAAAAGTCGACGGGCACCAAGGTTTTCGCCCTCACCGGCAAGATCAATAATTCGGGCCTGGTCGAGGTGCCGATGGGTACGACCCTGCGCGAGATCATCTTCGACATCGGCGGCGGCATCCGGGGCGGCAAGAGGTTCAAGGGCGTGCAGACGGGCGGCCCCTCGGGCGGCATCATCACGGCCAAGGATCTCGACGCTCCTATCAGTTATGAGAGTCTGACTGCGCTGGGCTCGATGATGGGGTCGGGCGGGATGATCGTCATGGACGAGGACGATTGCGTGGTCGACGTGTCGAAGTTCTACATGGATTTCTGCGTCGACGAGTCCTGCGGAAAATGCGCGCCCTGCCGCATCGGCACCAACCAGATGCACACCATCCTCGATCGGATCACCAAGGGGGAGGGGGAGGAAGGCGACCTCGCCAAGCTCGAGAAGATAGGGCAGGCCATGACGAAGGCCTCCCTCTGCATGCTCGGCGGTTCCGCGGCCAATCCCACCATCTCGACGATACGGCACTTCCGCGACGAATACCTCGAGCACATCAGGGACCACAGGTGCCGCTCCGGCTCATGCAAGGCCCTCGTGACCTTCACGATCCTCGCGGACAAGTGCATCGGTTGCGGCCTTTGCGCGCGGCGCTGCCCCGTGCCCTGCATCGCCGGGGAGAAGAAGGGCGTGCATGTCATCGACCAGGCGAAGTGCGTCAAGTGCGGCGAGTGCTTCACCGCCTGCAAGTTCGGCGCCGTCGTGAAAGCGTAAGGGGAAAAACACCATGGTAAAGGCGAAGATAAACGGCAAGACTGTCGAGGTGGCCGAGGGCACCTCGATCCTCGACGCGGCCGAGAAGCTCCATGTGCGGATTCCCAAGCTCTGCCACAACGACGACCTCGAGCCCTGGGCGGCCTGCGGTCTCTGCGTGGTCAAGAACGGCAAGAGCCCGAAATTCCTGCGCGCCTGCTGCACCCCTCTCGAGGAGGGGATGGACATAATTACGACTGATGCCGAGCTCGTGCAGACGCGGAAGACCGTCATCGAACTGATCCTATCGACCCACCCCGACGATTGCCTGGCCTGTCCGCGCAACCAGGAGTGCGAGCTCCAGCGACTCGCGGCGGAGTTCGGGGTGAGGGATCAGCCCTTCCCCAAGAGACTGCGTTTCCTTCCGATAGACAATTCGACGGGAGCCATCGTCCTCAATCCCGAAAAATGCATACGCTGCGGACGCTGCGTGAAGGTCTGCCAGGACATGCAGAACGTCTGGGCCGTCGAATTTCTCGGGCGAGGCGAGAGCACGCGCATCGCTCCGGCGGGCGACGTCCTCCTCGGCGAGGGCCCCTGCATCCGCTGCGGGCAGTGTGCCGCCCATTGCCCCGTGGGGGCGATCTACGAGAACGACCAGACGGCCGAGGTCTGGGACGCGTTGATGAAGACGGGCGAGGGCGAAAAGACTTGCGTGGTACAGATAGCCCCGGCCGTGCGCGTCGCTCTCGGCGAAGCCTTCGGCCTCAAGCCCGGCACGAATATCACGAGGAAGATCTACGCCGCCCTGCGCCGTCTGGGCTTCGACGCCGTCTTCGACACCAATTTCGCGGCCGATCTGACCATCATGGAGGAGGGCACCGAGTTCGTGAAACGCTTCGCCGCCGCGACCGAGGCGGCCACGCGGATGGCGAAGGGAAGCGGGGAGGCCGAGGGGCCCCTGCCCCTCATCACGACCTGTTGCCCGGCCTGGGTCGACTATCTCGAGAAGTACTGGCCGGAGATGATCCCGAACTTCTCGACCTCGAAGTCGCCCCAGCAGATGATGGGCACCATGATCAAGACCTATTGGGCCGCGATGACCAAGACCGATCCGGCGAAAATCTTCAGCGTCGCGATCATGCCCTGCACCGCGAAGAAGTACGAGAATTCCCGCGACGAGACGATGTACGCCTCGGGCTACAAGGACGTCGACGTGACGCTCACGACCCGCGAGCTTGCGCGCATGATCAAGCAGGCGGGCGTCGATATCCTCGAGCTGCCCGACGAGGAGGCCGATTCGCCGATGGGCCATTACACGGGGGCCGGCGTGATCTTCGGCGCGACGGGCGGCGTCATGGAGGCGGCCCTCCGCACCGCCTACACCCTCATCACGGGGGAGGAGCTCAAGAACGTGGAATTCACGAGCGTGCGCAGCATCTCGGGCATCAAGGAAGCCAGGATCGACATCAAGGGCACCGAGATTCGCGTGGCGGTCGCTCACCAGATGGGCAACATCGAGACCGTGCTCCGCAGGGTGGAAAAGGCGAAGGCCGAGGGCGCAGAGGTGCCCTGGCACTTCATCGAGGTGATGGCCTGCCGGGGCGGCTGCATCGGCGGCGGTGGCCAGCCCTACGGCTGCACCGACGAGGTGCGGAAGCTCCGCATCAGGGGCATTTACGACGACGACGACAAGGCGACCTATCGCTCGTCGCACCTCAATCCCTACATCAAGAAGATCTACGAGGAATTCCTAGAGAAGCCCGGGAGTCACAAGGCGCACAAGCTGCTTCATACCCATTACACGCCCAAGCCGATCTACATGAAATAGCGAGGGGGACCGGCCCCGCGAAGGTGATCGCAATTGCGAAGGTCTTCGCGGGGACGGCTCTATTTGGCCGGGCCGATCCGCAGCGTTATCTCCCCCGAGCCGTCGCCCTTCTTGAGGGTGCCCACGAGGGCGCCGACGACGTTGACGACGACCGCCTTCGCGAAGTCGTTGAGCGGCACGGCCTTGCCGTCGCAGGAGAGCGTCACTTCCCTTTCCATGTTTCCTCCAGTGCGTCGAGTATGGCTCCGACCGCCTCGTGGGGAAAGGCCCGCTTGCCGCCGGCGGAGAAGGCCGCGCGTTTTTTGCCTTCGTCGCTCACAAGAATGTCGACTTCGTCGAAACTTCGCTTGCCCGATCTATCGCCCGCCTCGACGAGGACCCGGCAAGCGCCTTCCACCTCCAGCCCTTCCACGAAAAGACGATCGACCTCGCCGAAAATCCTTTCCAGCCAGGCTCGATCGGGATGCTCCGGCGTCGGAACGTAGACCGCCGTCGTTCTCGCCTGGCCGACGCCGATGTAGACGACGGGCGTCGCCCCCGAGGCGCGGAAGCGCCCCGTGTCCTTGGCCTCGTCGCCGAAGTTGCCGGGGTGTCGGCTGGATTTGGCGGCGCCGCAGCGGAGGCCGCGGCGCCAGCCCTCCTCGATGAGGGCGGCGATGAGGGTGGTTTTGCCGCTGTTGGACCAGCCGAAGAATGATGCGATCCTGAGTTCCTGGGATGCCATGTCTCCCATGATAGCCGGAGGCCGGAGCGGCAGGGTAGGGGCGCTTCATTTCCGCCCCGGCACAGGCAGGCGAATGGTCCTGGAAGTCGGCGCTTGGCTGGGCTGCCGACTTTTCGTACCTTGATACCATCGACAAGGAAAGGAGGGAGGCGAAGATGAAACGCCTTCCCGTCTGGTACCTCCCGCACGGAGGCGGTCCTTGGAACGCCATGGACGACAACGGCGACAGGGCAGGCTACGCGGCGCTTTCGGCGTGGCTGAAGGATTTCGGCGCCGCGATCGCGGCGTCCGGCGCGCGCTCCATACTCGCCATTTCCGCCCACTGGGAAGAGACGAAACCCGTACTGCACTTCGGCGAGAGGCCGGGGATGCTCTACGATTACGGGGGATTTCCGGAGCATACCTACCATCTCAAATGGCCGGCGCCCGGCGATCCGGGGCTCGCTGCGCGCGCCGAAGGATTGCTCGGCACCGCCGGCTTCAAAGCCGGCAAGGAATTCGAGCGCGGCTTCGATCACGGAACCTTCGTTCCCTTCATGGTGGCATTCCCCGCGGCAAAGATTCCCGTGGCTCAGCTTTCCCTCGTGCGCGGACTCGACCCCGTGCTGCACTATGAAATCGGGAAAGCCCTCGAGCCGCTTCGCGACGAGGGAGTGGCCATAGTAGGGAGCGGCATGAGCTATCACAATCTCAGGGCCTTCTTTTCGGGCGATCCATCGGTGGCGGAGATCTCCGATTCCTTCGACGCCTGGCTGGCGCGCAGCGTCGCGATCGAGGACCCGCATCTCCGACGGGACGCCCTCGTCAACTGGATGATCGCTCCTCACGCCCTCGAATGCCATCCGCGCAGCGAACATCTCCTTCCCCTTCACGTCATCGCAGGCGCGGGAGGGGCGGACGCCGGCCGCGTCGCATGGCGAGGGAAATTGATGGGCGCCGCTATTTCCGCGATAGCCTTCGGGGATTGAGCGGCGCTCTTCAATCTTCGAAGCGACCGCTTCGACCTTTCTTGACTTGGGCATCCCTCTTTTTCGACGTGAGTCTCCGTTCCCGCGAAGCCCTGGTGGGGGCGGTCGGGCGTCGAGGCTTGTCACGCTTGAGGGCCGATTGGATGAGGGCGACGAGGCGCTCGATCGCCAGCTCGCGGTTGAGGAGTTGGCTCCGCGTGTCGCTCGCCGACACGACGAGCATGTCCCCGTCGACGAGGCGTGCGCCCAGCCGCGACCGAAGGAGGAAGAGATCGGCCTCGCCGAGACCGAGTCGGCCCAGGTCGACGCGACCGGCGGCCTTGCTGTTCACCTTGTTGACGTTCTGGCCCCCGGGGCCGCCTGAGCGGGAGAATTCGAAGGAGACTGCGGACTCCACCGCCTGGCGCAATTCATCATAATTCATAGTGTTCCTTTTTCCGGTTTCGTGGCGAGGCTCCCGCCGTTTCCGCCTTTTGGTTCCGACCGGTCTACCAGGGCTTCGGAGATGCGGGGAGCGGGATCGATCGTCAGGACGCTCCCTTCCGCGAGGCCCAGACCCCCTTCGCGAATTTCGGCGCCGCTGATAGAGACGAGATCGTAGCGACGCAGGGCGACGAATCCCGAATCTACGGAGAGCGTCGATCCCGCCTTGGCCGAAAGGCTCATGAGGCCATTTTCGGAACAGAGCGCAAATCGCAGTCTCCCCGCCTTGTTGAGGAGGCCCTCAGAGACGACCCGCCCTCCGGACAGGCCGGACGCTCCGGTCGCGGCGATCGGCGAAGCGGGAGTCGGGGCTCTCGACGCGGGAGCCGCGGCCGGGGGGGCCGCGATGAAGAACGCCCACTTCACCGACACGCGATCGAGACCGGCCCGGGCGGCGAGGGACACGATTGGTTCGGGCGGCGACCATGGGGTCTCTCCATGGCAGCTCCTCCCCGCGCCGGCGGCGAGGATGGGGCAGGGGATCGAAGAAGGGCAGGGCGCCTGGATCCGCCAGCCTCGGGCGGCGAGGGCGTCGCGGAGACCGAGGAGTTCGCGGCTGGCGGTCTGGGTCGCTGGTTCGATGGCGAGGAGGAATCCATTCGCGTCGAGGAGGCGCGCGTAGCCCTCGACGAAGGCGACGCGTCTTTCGATCCGATCCGCGTCGGCCTTCCAGAGTTCATTGAGGAGGTGGGAGGCCACGATGGCGTCGTAACCGCCTTTGCCGTCTACCGCGGTCTTTTCGAAATCGAGGACATTCGCCTTCGTCTCGACCTTGGCCGAAAGGAGCCTCTCCGCCAGATCAAGGGCTGCCCTGCTTCCGTCGGTGAGGTGGATGAACTTCGCTCCCGCGGCGTCGGCAAAGGCCGCCGCCGCAGGCCCGGGGCCTGAGCCCAGGTCGAGGACTCGCTCGGCGCGGAAGTCGCCGAAGCGAAGCGAGAGAAAGGTTTCGAGATAGGAAACCGGCCAATAATAGAGGAGATAGGCGCCGAGGAGTTCCGGCGAGTCCATATAGCCGGCCCCTTCGCTGCGGCCCGAAAGACTTCGGTCATTTGTGAGGCCACGCTGCAGCCTGAAGAGCGAATCGCCGATATCGGCGATTTCCCGGAAGGAGAGACCGCTTATCGCTGCCCTATCGGCTCGACGCGACGGAGTTCCCTTCGCGAGGCCTCTTCGATAGGTCTCGACAAGGGAGGGTATCCAGCCGGCGAGACCCAGGGCGGGATTGGCGGGCGACGATGATTCCGAGGGGTGAAGGCTCACGATGACAAGGTAGCGAAAGGGAAGGATTCGTGGAAGGGCGGGCATTCCTTGACGTCGCCCGACCCTGCCGATAGGCTCGATCCGCGCTGTAGCCGCTTCCGGGAGCGGCGACCCGCCCATGTCGTAGCTACCGCCGGCCGGGCGGGGATCGAAAGATCCGGAATTGGAGCATCGAATGAAATTATCGATACGAAGGCTCATCGCGAGCCTTCCTCTCGCCTTGTTGTGCGCCGGCGCCCTCGTGGCCCAAACGGCCGCGGAATCTCCGGCGCCGTCGTCAGCGCCATCCGCCCCTGCCGGGCCCGAGCAGCCCAGGATCTCCTTGCCCGAAGCTGTTCCGCCCCCGCCCCTCGCCGTCCCCCCGCGGGTCGATCCCTGGGCGGCGGCCCCCGCGGCCGAGAAAGCGGTATTCGCGACGGTAGACGGCCTCGTCGCGCAGGGCAAGTGGAAGAGCGCCTGGGCAGTCCTCGCCGCGGCGGATACGACGAATGCCGATCCGTGGATACTCGCTCGTTCGATCGCCCTCGCCCTCGATGGCCATGTCGACACCAAGCAGCATCTCGCCTTCACCTTCGTGGACCTTGGCGCCGGGACCACCCTCGAATCAGCTCGCGCCGCGGCGGTCGGAGCCGGGGAAGTCGCCTTCGACCCTGTCGCCCTGGCCGATGCGCAGGTTGCGGCCAAAATCGCCTCGGTGCCCGCCCTCGAGTTCGAACTCGGCCGATATCTCGGCGAGGTCGCCGGGCTTTATCAGGGAAAGTGGCGCCTCGGCGACGAGGAAATCGTCGCGAGGGAATTCGACGCCCGCGCGGCGGCTCGGGAGGGCGGCGCGTATGACGCGGCGAGTCTCCAGGCCGAGGCCGAAGCCTATCTCGACAAGGGCGGAGCCGCCGACGCGGAAACCCTCGTCACGGCCGCCGAGGCCCTCGGCGATCCGATTCCCCGCCTGCGTTACGATCACGCCATCGCACTTCTCATGCAGCAACGCTATGAAGAGGGACTCGCGATGATCGACGCGACCCTGGCAGTCGACAAGGACCCCTCCTCGAGGGGCAACGGCCTCAGCCTCGGCGCCCAGGCCGCCGCCCTCGCCGGAAAGGATGACTTGGTACAGGGTTATCTGGATCAGGCGGAAAAGGAAGAACCCACCAGCCCCCGGCCCCTTCTCTTCGGCCACTATCTCTACGTCGCGAAGGGCGAGGAGGACAAGGCGAACGCGATGGCCGACAAGACCATCGAGCGCTTCGGGGCCGACCCCCAGCTCATCTCGACCCTGGTGAAGACCTGGTTCGACGCCGGCGACCCGAGCGCGAGCCTCCCCTTCCTCACCAAGGGACTGGCCGCCCACGAATCGGACGACGCGGCCGCGACGGTCTTCGGGATTTACAAGGCCATGGTGATTTTGAGGACAGCCACCTCCCCCGCCGACGTGAAGGATGTCGGAGCCCTTCTCGACGCGACGAGCGCGCACGCGGAAAAGGCCTATGCGGGACGCAAGGAGATATCCGATGCCATCGCCTCGCTCAGGGCAGGGCTGGCGCAGCTGACGGCCGCTCCGCCTCCGGCGGCACCCGACGACCTTCCCCCCACGGAACCTCAGCAAGGGGCAGACGCCGCGCCGGGAGCGACGGCTCCGGCCCCCACCCCCGCTGCTCCGTCGGCGACAACGACTCCTTAAAAAAATCGAACCCTCGTCGGTGCTGTCCGGCGAGGGTTCGGCTTTCGCCAAGGCCGCGGGCGGCTAGGGACGCGACGTGACCAATGCGCGGGCGAGGATGCAGGCTCCCCGCGCCGCGTCGGCTTGCGGCGACACGATTTCGATGTCGGGAATGCGGGAGACGATTCGCGAGGCCGTGTCGCGACGCAAGGCCTCGTTCGATTCGATCAGACCGCCCTTGAATGCGAGGCGTTTCTTTTCGAGGCGGCTTCCGATCCGATCGTGGACCGATGTCGCGAGCAGCGCGAGCTCTTCCGCCGCCCGATCGAAGAGGTCGACGGCGAGGAGGTCGCCGCGATCGCGGTATTCCCCGACGACCTCGGCGAAACGCGCGATGCGCCGCTTGTCGAGACGGCCGTAGACGAAGGGGATGAAGGCGTCGGGCGACGCGAGTCCGAAGTGCTCGAGGGCGGCGCCGAGGAGATCGGTCTTGAGGTCGCGACCCTCGGCAGAGCGGAGGGAACGACAGATGGCGTCGAAGGCGACGCGCCAGGCGGAACCTTCGTCGCCGAGGAGATGCCCGAGGCCGCCGGCCCTGACCGTCGTGCCGTCGTGCGCGCGTCCGTAGGCGATCGAGCCGGTCCCGGAAATGATGAGCATTCCTTCCGTGTCGACGAGGGCTCCCGCCAAGGCCGGTTCGGCGTCGTTTCCCACCGCGAGGGGGCCTGAATATCCTGTGGCTCCCCTGAGAATGCCGGCGAAGACGCCCTTGTCCTCGTCGCGATCCACGCCGGCGCTACCGACGAAGCCGGCGGCGAAATCGTCTGCGGTCAGGCCGGCCTCGGCGCGGGCGCGGGCGAAGAGCTCGGCGAAGGTCGCCACGACGGCCGCCCTCTCGTTGGAATTGGGATTTGTCGGTCCGCCTTCGGCGAAAAAGATTCTTTCGCCTTCGAAGCTCTCCACGCGGAGGCGGGAGCTCGTCCCCCCCCCGTCGATGCCGAAAACATAATTCATGCAAAATCCTCCGAAATCCCGAGGCGCCAGTGCGCGGCGGGCGAACAGGGAGTGGGCCACCCGTCGCTCGCTTGCACGGGAGACGGCGACCTGAGTACCATATCAGCCATGGACAGTATCGTCATCCACAACGGTGAGCTGCTTCCCGGCTACGCGAGAATGCCGCGTTCCGCCGTCCTCGTGGAAGAAGGGCGCATCGCCGACGTCTTTTCGGAGCGGCGATTCGATCAGAAGCGTTTCCCGGCGGGGACGAGGATCTACGACGCGGGCGGAGCATTCATCGCGCCAGGACTCATCGACAGCCACATCCATGGCTTCGCGGGCTTCGGAACCGAGGACCTTTCGGCCGAGGCCATTCTCGCCATGTCCGAGCACCTCGGCCGCTACGGGGTCACCGCCTTCTGCCCGACCATCTACCCGATGGCCGAGGAGGACATGATAGCCGCGATCAGGGCCTGCGCCGAGGCGGCGGGTCGGGAAAGCGGGGCGAAGATCATGGGGGTCCACCTCGAGGGACCCTTCATCTCCCCTGCCAGACTCGGCGTCCAAAGGCCCGAATTCGTGAGACCAGTCGACCTCGAATTGATGGAGCGCCTCTTCGTAGCGGGCAAGGGCACGATACGCAACATGACGGTGGCTCCCGAGATCAAGGGTATGCGCGAACTCGCCCTCTATTGCATGAAGCGGGGCATCGTCCTCCAGGCGGGGCATACGGACGCGACCTACGAGAACATGCTCGAGGGCATGCAGGCGGGAATCCTCCACTCGACGCACTTCTTCAACGCCATGAGCCGCCTCCATCACCGAGATCCCGGCGCCGTCGGCGCCATCATGATCCATTCGGAGCTCTCCTGCGAGATCATCGCGGACGGCAAGCATGTCCATCCCGGCCTGATCAAGCTCCTCCTCCGGGACAAGCCCTCGAGCAAGGTCGTCCTCGTCACCGATTCGCTCAAGCCGACGGAACAGGGCAATTGCCCCCTTTTCGCCAATCGCGAGGAGGTGGCCCTCCGCGACGGGGTCTTCCATCGAGTCGCCGACGACGTGATCGCCGGTTCCGCCCTCACCATGATGCGGGGGGTCGAGAACATCGTCTCCTGGGGGACTCCCATCGAAAACGCGGTGGAAATGGCCGCGACGAATCCCGCGCGGATCATCGGCCTCGGCCAGAGGGGGCTCCTCGTTCCGGGATGGGAGGCCGACATCGTCGTCTTCGACGCGGCCTTCAAGGTTCTCGCGAGTATGGTCGGCGGGCGATTCGTCCGGAACGAGCTGTAGGATCGGGATCCGGCCCAGGCGGCTCAGCAGGCCTCGTCGACGCAGGGGAGGACTTCGAGGATGCCATTGTCCCCGCCGTTGTCCTCCGCCTCGGAGCCTTCCGCCGACGGCCATCGCGGGATGGCCGAATCGGGGCCTTCGATAAGCATTGTCACCTTATTTCTTCCCGACCGCTTGCCTTGGTAGAGGGCTTCGTCGGCGAGGTTGATCACCGCCTCCGCGCCGAAGGCCGGAGGGACCAATGCCACGCCGAGGGTCATGGTGACCTTGAGCTTGCGACCCCCGAACTCCCAGACAGAGGCTTCGACCCGCTGACGGAGCCTCTCCGCCAGCTTGAAGGCGCCGTCGGGCTCCGATTCTCCAAGCACTATGAGGAATTCCTCGCCTCCCCAGCGCGAGGGGATGTCCGTCGCCCTGACCGTGTCGGAGATGATGGCCGCGGTGTTCATGAGGACATAGTCGCCGCAATCATGGCCGAAGCGATCGTTGAAGCCCTTGAAACGATCGAGGTCGCCCATGATGACGGCGACGAGGCCCTCGGAGCGGCGAGCGCGGGCGATTTCCCTGTCGAGGGCCTGGAGGGCGGCCCTTCGATTGGCCAGATTCGTGAGGACGTCGGTGCTCGCCAGCTCGCTGAGGCGCGCATTGGCCCGATCGAGCTTGGCGTGGAGGATGGCGGCCCGGAAGGTCGTTCCCAATTGCAGCGATAGGGTCTCGAGGAGGGTCCGGCGCAGGTCGTCGAGATCGGCGGGGTCTCGATAGCCGACCATCAGCGTTCCGATGATTCCCGACGGAGCGACGATCGGATAGGCTCCCGCGATTCCGAGGCCCAATGCCGTTATCGCGTCCCGTAGGGGCCCGGCCTCGTAACTCGCCACGAGCTGGGCGACGGGCTTGCCCTCGGCGAAGGCGATTTCCGCGATGCTTGCCTGTGAATCCGGCTTGGCGAGAAGCGCCAGACACTGACTGCTGAGGCCTCTCTGTGCCGCCATGGTGAGTCCCTCGCCCTCGCGCTCTTCGAGGTAGATGACAACGGCGTCGGCCTTGAGCCTATCTTGGATGAGATCGAGGACCTTGTGGAAAAGTTCGGCGGGATCGATGAGGCCGGCCGTGCCGGCGAAGGCGTCGTAGAGAAGCTGCAGTTCCGTTCTCTCGCGCGAGCCCTCTTCCAATCGCGCCGTGATCTGGGCCTCGAGACTGGTCATGAGGATTATGACGAGGACCGCGTTGATGGCAAGGAATATGCCCACCGAGGTTTCGATGGCGAATCGATCGGTGATGAAGATTCCGCCTTGGGGCTGACCGGCCATGCTCAAGACGACCGAGAAGGCGCGTATGGCTTGGAGGATGATGGCAAGGCCGAAGGCCGCGGCGAGGAGCCCTGGGCCATTTCGAGCCGTACCAGAAGCCCTGCGCCTGAGGAGTATTCCTCCGGCGAAAAGGAGGGAGGCGACGCTGCCGAAGGCTGTCGCCGCGATGAAGGGATCCTCGACGCCCAGGGCGAAGGACGATGCGAAACCCGCGATGACGAGGAGGAACCCCGTGAGCGCCATGGCGTGGATCGGGGGGCCTTCGCCGAAGATGCTGAGGCTCGCGCTCGAATAGCAGCAGTAGGCGAGGAACATGGCGAGATTGATCGCCTGCGAAACAAGGGGAATGGGAAGGAGGTCGGATAGGAAACCCAAACCGACGAGGGCGACGACGGCCACGTTGCCGGTGAGCCATGAACCGAGTCTCTTGATTCCGCGATTGGCGAGGGCGCGATAGACGCCAGCGCTGACAAGCGCGAGAGCGAGACCGCCCAGGAACAGCTCGAAAGCCTCCATCACTTTTTCATTCATATTACCTCATTTTACCTTGAGTATGCCCCCATCCCGATGTCGGCGCAACAAGGAATACGAGAAATCGATGAGCTAAGAGCGACTCGCTTCCTCGACCCATTCGACGCTCTGATGCCTGAAATACGCGTCGTAGAGAGTCGCATAACTTCCGCCCCGATCGAGAAGTTCTGCATGCGAACCTTCTTCGAGTATCCGACCCTTTCCGAGGACGATTATCCGGTCGGCAAAGCGGACTGTCGAGAGGCGATGCGCGATGACGATGGCCGTCCTGTCCGCCATCAAGGTCTCGAGTCCCTCCTGGATCTGGGCCTCGGTGAAGGGATCGACGCTCGAGGTCGCCTCGTCGAGGATGAAGATGGACGGAGCTTTGAGGAGGACGCGGGCGAGGCTGACGAGCTGGCGCTGGCCGAGGGAGATGGAAGAGCCACGGTGGCCGGTCGAGGTCGCGAGTCCCCGCGGAAGATCGTCCACCCAGTCGCCTCTGCCTAGGGAGCGGGCGGCGGTCTCGACCTCCCTGTCGGTCGCCTCGGGTCGCGCGTAGCGTATGTTGTCGAGCACCGTGCCCGGGAAGAGGAAGGGATCCTGCGATACGAGCCCGATGGCGCCGCGCAGCTCCTCGAGGGGGAGTGAACGGATGTCGCGGCCGCCGAACTCGATCCGGCCCTCCTGGAATTCGTAGAACCGGGCGATGAGTTTGATGACGGAGGATTTGCCCGCGCCGGTGTGGCCGACGATCGCGAGTTTCTCCCCTGGCGCTATGTCGAGGGAGAAGCCGTCGAGCACCTTTTCCTTGCTCGAGTAGGAAAAGCCCACCCTGTCGAAGCGAAGGGCGATGGGCGCCGCGCGCCCGTCGAGCCGCGGAGTCATCCCTGACGTGCCGGAACCGAGTTCCGGCGATCCCTGAATTGCGACCTCCATGTCGCCCTGATCGACCGCTTGTCGCACTTTTGGTTCGCGGTCGATCAGCGCGAAGACGCGTTCGGCGGCGGCGAGGCCGTCCTGGAGCTGGCTCCAGAAGCTCGCGATGTTGAGCAGGGGCCACCAGAAATAGCCGACAGCCTGCATGAAGAGGAACCATTCGCCCAGGCTCAAGACCCCGTCCCGGACCGAGGAGCCGCCGAACCACGCGAGGAGGCCGTTGCCGCCGCCGGAGGCGATGCCGACTATCGGCATTATGATGACCAGGGTGATGCCGCGGCGGAGGTGGAAGCGGTAGGACAGGCGGTTGTCGCCCGTGAAGCCGGCGTAGAGCTGGGCCTCGCGCCTGAAGCCCTTGGCCACCGAGATGCCGGCGATCGACTCCTGGATGCGCGCGTTGACCTGTGCGGTGACGCGCTTGGCGTTCTGGGTGACGAAGCGGGCGAAGCCGCGGAAGGAGAGGGCCAGGGCCGCGGCGGCGGGGGCCATGGCGAGGAGGAGGAGAGAGAGCCTCAGGCTGATGGTCGTCAGGTAGGAAAAAAAGACGACAACTAATATGATTTGCGAGAGGAAGTCGACGACGAGGCCGATGACGTTGGCGAAATCTTCGGTGTCGGTGGTCACGCGGCTCACGACCTTGCCCGAGGACTGCTCGTCGTAGAAGGAGAGATCGTGGGCGAGGGCCCGCGAAAAGGCGTCCGAGCGGAGGCTGAGGATGGTCTCGCCCACCGTGCGGCCGGTGAGGTACTGCCGGGCATAGTTGAGGAGCCATTCGAGGACGCCGAAGCCCGCTATTGCCAGGGCGAGGAGGAGAATGTGCGAGACGACTCCGGCCGACTTTCCCGCGGCGTCGAGAGCCTTGGAAATGACCACCTGGGCCGCGAACTCGGAGAGGGCGGCGGCGGCGAGGGCCAGGCCGACGAAGATGAGCCGGCTTCGCGAGGGTCTGAAATAGGAAAGGATGCGCGCAGCGAGCTGGCGATCGGAATATTTCCTGTCGTATGCCTCGGAATCGAGGCCGTCCATAAGAAAGCCCATGTCAGTCCCCTCGTGACCCGTTGGTCACGCGTGACCCGTTGGTCACGCGCGATCCGTGGATCACGAAAAGTCGGCGGTAGTCCTCGGAGCGGGCCATGAGCTCTTCGTGGTTTCCCACGGCCGCGAGCCTCCCTCCTTCGAGGAGGAGTATGGTGTCGGCCCAACGGATCTGGGAGAGCCGATGCGTGATGAGGAAGGTCGTGCGACCCTCGCCGGCATGGCGCATCGCCTTCTGGATCTCGTCTTCGGTCTTCGAGTCGACGGCGCTCGTCGAGTCGTCGAGGATGAGGACGCGAGGGTCGGCGAGAAGCGCCCGGGCGATGGCGATGCGCTGTTTCTGCCCCCCCGAGAGGGTCTGACCCCGGTCGCCTATCTCCGTCGCGTAGCCCTTTTCGAAGGAGAGGATGAAGTCGTGGGCCTGGGCAGCGCGGGCGGCCGCCTCGATCTCGGCATCCGTCGCGTCGGCCTTGGCGAAGGCGATGTTGTCGCGGATGGTGGTGCTGAAAAGGAAGACGTCCTGCTCGACGGTGGCCACCTGCGAACGGAGGCTGCCGAGATCCCAATCGCGGACGTCGACGCCGTCGACGAGGACTGAACCGGAGCTCGCGTCGAAGATGCGCGAAACGAGCTTGACGAGGCTCGACTTGCCCGAACCCGTGCGGCCGACTATGGCCACGGTCTGGCCGGGTCCCACCGAGAAGCTGATGTCGCGAAGGACCAGGGCTTCGTCGGGGCTTGCGCCGACAGGGCTGGCGCCGTCGCGGCTTGGGCCGTCGCGGCTTGGGCCGCGGGGGGGAGCCTCGACGCCGGCGCTCTCGCCGCCCCCGTTCTCAGAGGCACGACGGGCGCCGGCGTCTTCGGCTCCGAAGGAAAAGCCCACTTTCCTAAATTCTACTTTTCCGGCCATCTTCGCCGATCTGCCGCCCCGATTTTCATCGAGGCCGCTTCGGGCCTTGATCATCTCGAGGATGCGGGCGGCGCTGGCCATGCCCATTTGGAGCATGTTGAAGGAAAAGAGGGAGATGAAGGTCGTCTGGCGGAAGGCGTTCCAGAGCATCATGAAGCCGATGGCCTGGCCGATGGTGATGGAACCGGCGCGCCAGAGGATGATGGCGTGGAGAAAGGCTCCCGCCCAGGCGATGGCGAAGACGAGGAGGGGCCAGTAGCGGCCCTCGACGCGGGCGATTTTCACGTAGAGATCGCGGAGGAGGGAGGCTTTTTCGGCGAAGGCCCTGCCCTCGCGGAGCTCGCCGAGGTTGGCTTTGACGGTCTCGATGCCCTCGAGGGCGTCGGCGAGTCCGGCGTTCATGTCGCCGAAGGCCGCGCGCTGGGCACCGGTGAGGGGGCCGAGGGTCCTGGCGTAAAGGAGGAGTGTCGCGACGAGGCCCACTATGAAAAGAAGGGGCACCAAGAGGAGCCTCGGATCGATGAGGGCGACCATGACGAGGGGCACGATAGTCATCACGAACTGGTCGGTGATGAGCATGATGCCCGGCGAGAACATCAGGTTGACGTAGTGGACGTCGTTGGTCGCCCGGGCCATGAGGTCGCCGACCCGCTGCGAGGAGTGCCAGGTCTGGCTTTTGCCGAGGAAGGAGGCATAGAGTTCAGCCCGGGCGTCGCGTTCGATGCGCTGGGCGAGGAGTTCGAAGGATAGGTTGCGGCCGATGCCGGCGAGGCCTTGGAGGAGGGCGGCTCCGGCGATCAGAAGGGCTACGGCGAGGAGGTCGCGCTGGACCCATCCGGGTTTCGAGAGCACGTCGAAGCCGTGGCCGACGAGGACCTGGAGGCCGGAGTAGCCGATATTGTTGGCGATATCGAAGGCGAGGGCGAGGATGGGGAGCCAGGCGTAGCGGAGGACGTGGGAAAGAACCCATCGGCCGGGGCTCCTCCGGTCGTAGGCGAAGGCATCTTCGGCACGGAATTCGCTGCTATGGTCGGACATTTCTTCCTCGTCCCGAGAATGTACCGGAATCCAGGCTCGGAGGCCAGTTCGGAGCTTTCCGAAGGGGCGGGCCCTTGACGTGCGTTCGGCGGCCCGGCTATAAACATTTCGTCGTTTGCCGCTGTAGCTCAGTTGGTAGAGCAACGGACTGAAAATCCGTGTGTCAACAGTTCAATTCTGTTCGGCGGCACGATAGAGACCGACCCAGACGGGCCGGTCTTTTTTTGCGCTCGCGCGACCGGGGCCTTAGACTTGAACGAAGTCTGTCCGACCGCGAGGTATCCCGATGACCACCGGCGAGCCTGAGTCGTATTCCGGATTGAGCCGGGACGAGGCCAGCAGGCGCCTCGATTCCGAAGGATTCAACGAGCTTCCCCAGTCCAAGAAAAAGAACATCCTCACCATCGCCCTCGGGGTTCTGAAAGAGCCGATGTTCATGCTCCTTCTCGCCTGCGGGGGGCTGTACCTCCTCCTCGGGGACGCCGAGGAGGCTCTCATGCTCCTCGGATTCGTCTTCGTCGTCATGGGCATCACCTTCTGGCAGGAGAACAAGACCGAAAAGGCCCTCGACGCCCTCCGCGACCTGTCGAGCCCGAGGGCCCTCGTCATCCGCGACGGACAGCAGGAAAGGATAGCCGGCCGGGAGGTGGTCCGCGAGGATATCGTTCTCGTCGTTGAAGGGGACAGGGTCCCGGCTGACGCCCTCGTGCTGCGAAGCGACAATCTCGTCGTCGACGAGTCGCTTTTGACGGGCGAGTCGGTGCCCGTGCGAAAGAGGGCGGTGAAAGGCGAGTTCGCGGCTGGGCTGCCGGGCGGCGACGATCTGCCCCAGATTTGGTCGGGCACGATGGTGGTGAAGGGGCGGGGCGTGGCGCGGGTGTTGGCGACCGGGCCGCGGACCGAGATCGGGCGCATCGGCAAGGCCTTGCAGAGGCTCGAGACCGAGAACACGAATCTCCAGAAGCAGACGGGCCGCATCGTCCGCAGCTTCGGCCTCGTCGGGGCCGCGCTTTGCGTCTTGGTCGTGGTCGTCTTCGGTCTGACGCGGGGCGACTGGCTTTCGGGCGTCCTCGCCGGGCTTTCGCTCGCGATGGCCACCCTCCCCGAGGAATTTCCCGTCGTGATGACGATCTTCCTCGCCCTGGGCGCCTGGCGCATTTCGCGGCGAAACGTGCTGACGCGGAGGATGGCGGCCATCGAGACCCTTGGCGCGGCGACCGTGCTCTGCACGGACAAGACCGGCACGATCACGATGAACCGAATGAGCGTCGCGAGGCTGGGGCGCGACGGGGAATTCCGCGCGGTGGCGGACGGGCAGGCGAGCCTGCCCGAGTCGCTTCACCGGATCGTCGAGTACGCCGTCCTCGCGAGTCCGGCCGATCCCTTCGATCCGATGGAAAAGGCCATGCGCGATCTCGGCGCGCGGGCCCTGGCAGGCACCGAGCACGTGCATACGGACTGGCGTTTTTTGCGGGAGTATCCGCTTACCGACGGCCTTCTCGCGATGTCCCACGCCTGGGAGTCGACGGACGGGGAGAGGCTCGTGATCGCGGCCAAGGGGGCGCCCGAGGCGATAGCCGATCTCTGCCACCTCGACGAGGCGGCCGTAACCTCCCTCCGCAGCGATGTCGAGACCCTCGCCTCGGAGGGGCTCCGCGTGATCGGGGTCGCCGCCTCCGAGTTGCGCAAGGGGCTTTTACCGGAGTCCCAGCACGACTTCGCCTTCGAGTACGTCGGGCTGATGGGGCTTCGCGATCCCGTGCGGCCCGGGGTGCCCGACGCGGTGGCCCAGTGCCGGAGCGCCGGGATCAGGGTGGTCATGATCACCGGCGATTATCCGGGCACGGCTCGGAACATCGCCCGCGAGATCGGTTTGGCCGATCCTGAGGCTATGCTGACCGGGTCAGAGTTACAGGCGATGGATGACGCGGAGCTCGAGACAAGGATCGCCGGCGTCTCGGTCTTCGCCAGGGCCGTGCCCGAGCACAAGCTCCGCATCGTCGCCGCACTCAAGGCCCGCGGGGATGTCGTCGCGATGACGGGGGACGGGGTGAACGACGCCCCCGCGCTGAAGGCCGCCCACATCGGCGTGGCCATGGGTGGAAGGGGCACCGATGTCGCCCGCGAATCGGCCGCCCTCGTGCTGCTCGACGACGACTTCGCCTCGATCGTCGCGGCCGCCCGCGTCGGCAGGCGTATCTTCGACAACCTCCAAAAGGCCATGACCTTCATCTTTTCGGTGCATCTGCCCATCGCCGGCATGTCGCTGCTGCCGGTGATGTTCGGCATGCCGCTGGCGCTGATGCCCGTACACATCCTCTTTCTCGAGCTCATCATCGACCCGGCCTGTTCCATCGTCTTCGAGATGGAGGAGGAGGAAAAGGGCATCATGGAGAGACCGCCCCGCCCCGTCTCGGAACCCCTTTTCGGCAGGCGGATGATCGTCACGGCCCTCATCCAGGGTCTGGGCGTCCTCGCCCTCGTCGCGGCGATCTATTCCGTCGCCCTCGGGGCGGGACTCGGCGAGGGCGAGGCCAGGGCCCTGGCCTTCGTCAATCTCGTGTTCGGCAACCTCAGCATGATCGTTTCGAACCGCTCATGGACGAGGTCATTTTTCGCGACGCTGAAAATTCCGAACCCGGCCCTCAAATGGGTGGTCGGCGGCGCCTTCGCCTTTCTGGGGCTCGCGGTTTTCGTGCCCTTCCTAAATCGGGTCTTCGGCTTCGCGCCCCTCCATCCCTGGGAGTTCGCCCTCTGCCTCGGCACGGGCCTGGTGACGATCGCGATAAACGAGGTCGCCAAGCTGCCTGCACTGCTGCGGGCGAAAAGAGGCGGGGAGAGGCCCTAGCCCCTGATCATCGCCGCCAACTTTGACGGCTCGAAACCGAAGTGCCGTGCGACATCCTCTGCGGGCCCCGACTCTCCAAAGCTCTCAATTGAGAGGATGTCTTCGGGTTTGGCGAGGCGTTCCCAGCCTTGGGCGACGCCGGCTTCGGCGACGATGACGCGGGCGTAGGGGGGGAGGACGGATTCGCGGAAGGCCGCGGGGGCGCGGAAGAAGGCTTCGCGGCAGGGCATGGAAACGACGCCGACCTCGTCGGCCTTCCCCTCCTTTTCCAGGAGCGCGACGGCCTTGAAGGCGAGCTCGACCTCGGAGCCGCTCGCCACGACGACGACGCGAGGGGGCTTCGGCGCCTTGCGCGCGATATAAGCCCCGAAGGCCATAGTCGAGCGCCAGTTCGGGTCGTCCTTGCGGACGATCGAGAGGTTTTGGCGAGAAAGGGCGATGATCGTGGGGCCGTCGCGGCGCTCCATCGCTATTTTCCAGGCCTGGGCCGTCTCCTCGGCGTCGGCCGGACGGAGGACGAGGACGTTGGGGATGGAGCGGCAGCTCGCCAGGTGCTCGATGGGCTGGTGGGTCGGACCGTCCTCGCCGAGGTAGATCGAATCGTGGGTCATCACATAGACGACGGGGAGGCGCATCAGGGCGGCGAGGCGGAGGGCCGGTTTGAGGTAGTCGACGAAGGTGAGGAAGGTGGCGACGAAGGGTCTGAGACCGTGGAGGGCGAGGCCGTTGGCGATGGAGGCCATGCCGTGCTCGCGGATGCCGAAGTGGAGGTAGCGGCCGTCGCGCTTGGCGGCGCTATAGACGTCGCCGCCGGGGAGGGCCGTGGAGTTGGGGCCGGTGAGGTCGGCGGAGCCGCCGACGAGGGCGGGATATGCCGCATAGACGGCGGCGAGGGCCTTGCCCGAGGCTGCGCGGGTGGCAATCTTCTCCTCCGCCTTGAAGGTCGGAAGGGCGAGGGGGACTGCTTCCTTGCCCGAGAGGATGGCGTCGAGGAGGGCGGCCTTGTCGGGGGCCTCGGCCTTCCACGCGGCGAATTCCTTGTCCCAGGCCGCGCTGGCCGCCGCGAGTTCCTTGCGGCGCGACTCGAAGAACTTGGTAGCGGCCGGGTCGATCCAGAACGAGGCGTCGGCGGGTATGCCGAGGTTGGCCTTGGTCTTCGCGAGTTCCTCCGCGCCGAGGGGGGAGCCGTGGACGCCCGCCGTGCCAGCCTTGCCGGGCGAACCCTTGCCGATGACGCTCTTCAGTATTATGAGGGTCGGTCGAGCCGCGTCGGCCTTGGCCAGCTCGGTGAGGCCGGCTATTTGATCATAGTTGTACATATCTCCCGAGAGGACCTGCCAGCCGTAGGCTTCGTAGCGCCTGCCGACCTCCTCGGTGAAGGAGAGCCCCGTCGAGCCGTCGATGGTTATGGAGTTGGAGTCGTAGTACATGATGAGCTTGCCGAGGCCGAGGTGTCCGGCGAGGGAGGAGGCCTCCGCGGAGACGCCTTCCTGGAGGCAGCCGTCGCCCGCGAGGACGTAGGTGTAATGGTCGACGATCTTGTGGGCGGGGCTGTTGAGTCGGGCGGCGAGCATGGTTTCGGCTATCGCGAGGCCGACGGCGTTGGCGACACCCTGGCCGAGGGGGCCGGTGGTCGTCTCGATGCCGGGGATGGAGTGGTATTCGGGGTGCCCCGCGCAGGGGGAGCCGAGCTGGCGGAAGCGCTTGATCTCGTCGAGGGAGACGGGGAAGCCTGCGAGGTGAAGGAGGGAGTAGAGGAACATAGAGCCGTGGCCGGCCGAAAGGACGAAGCGGTCGCGGTCCAGCCAGTCGGGCCTGGCGGGGTCGTAGCGCATGCCCGCCCCGTAGAGCCAGGCCCCGAGTTCGGCGGCGCCGAGGGGAAGGCCGGGGTGGCCGGAATTGGCAGCCTGGATGGCGTCGATCGAAAGGCTACGTACCGAAAGGGCGATTTTTTCGAGGGCGGGGATGTTCATGGGGACTCCTTGCAGCCGCGCTGACAGGATTTCGATGCGAAGACAAGCCTAGCCTCATTCCCTTTTAAGGGACAAGGCGTGCCGTATGGTCAGGGGGCGCCTCGGCGGGAGACGATGGGTCGGGGCCGATCAACTGGCCTCGAGAACCAAATGGAGCTTGCGGTCGAGGACCAAGCAGGCCGCGCCCAGTGCCCCCGCCCTTTCGCCCAAGGCCCCCCGCTCGATCTTCGCCGCGGAGAAGGGATAATCCATCGCCCAGCGCTCCGTCGAGGCGCGGACCAGGTCGAGAAAGGGACCTTCCTCCCGTCCTACGGGGCCGCCGAGGAGGATCTTGTCGGGGTTGAAGGTCGTGACGATGTTGGCGAGGGCCAGCCCGAGCCTGGAAGCGGCGACTTCGAGGCAATCGAGGGCGACGAGGTCGCCGAGCCTCGCCGCCGCGCAGATATCCTCACCTCGAAGTCTCCCCGGGGGGAGGAGGGCGAGGCTGGTCGTCCTGCCCTCGGCGATGAAGGTCGCGGCCCTGGCTGCCATCGCCGAGCCGGAGGCGAGGACTTGGAGGCAGCCCCGTCGGCCGCAGCGGCAGGTGGGTCCTTCCGGCTCGACGACCAGGTGGCCGATCTCCCCGGCGCTGTAGTTCGCGCCATGGAGGAGGCGGCCTTCGAGCACGAAGGCGGCGCTGATGCCCGTTCCGATCCCCACGTAGACGAAACTTCCCTGCCCCCTCCCCGCGCCGAAGCGGGCCTCGGCAAGACCGGAACCGCGGTTGCGATTGATGACGTAGGCATCGAGGCCGAGCCTGATCTTCAGGTAGTCGGCTATCGCGATGGAACTCCAGCCGAGGTCATCGGCCCTGACGATGAGCCCTCGCTCGCAATCCACGAGGCCCGGAGCGCCGATGCCGATGGCGGGAAGGAGTCTTCCGGGGCAGGTCTTCATGGCCTCCGAGAGGCCCTCGGCAAGAATTTCGAGGAAGGCCTCGGGGCTTTGCTCCGGGAGGCTGCGGCTGCTGGAGGCGACGATGTCGCCGCGAAGATTGGTGAGGGCGAAGACCCAGCGTCCCGAATGGAATTCGGCCCCGAGTGCGAACCATTTTTCGGCCCCGAGTTCGAGGATGAGGCCAGGCCGACCCCGTCCGTCGGCCTTTCCTTCGCGCTCGGCGACGAGACCGCTCTCGATGAGCTTGGTCGCGATGGTGGAGGCGGTCTGACGGCTCAGCCCCAGCCTTCGCGACATGGCCGCGCGGGAAATGCCGCCCCCTTCTTCGACTCCCGCGAGAAAAGCGGCGACATTGAAAAGATCGGCGCTGTCGCTTTCGTGGCGAAAGGCATTCATCCCTCCCTCTGTATCATGACGGGGATAATTTGTCTATAAACTTGACAAAATAGAAAAGCTGTCTATAGTCGAATCATGCCCCGCGCCTTGGGAATACGAGTCGAGGGTCTTTCCTTACGATTCCTCCCTTACCCCTTTCGCGAAGTCCTCCGTTTTGGACGTGAGTCCCTCGAAGGCTGCGAGTGCGCAAGGGCGAGGGTTCTCGTCGAAGGCGCGGACGGAGAACTCGCCGAGGGTTGGGGCGAGGTGCCCCTCGGGGCGACCTGGGCCTGGCCTTCGGGGCTGGACGTCGCGGATCGCCTCGACGCGCTTCGCGGTTTTTGCGTCAATCTCGCCGAAGCCTGGTCATCCTTCGACCTCGCGGGCCATGCCCTCGTCATAGGCCATGCCTTTCTTCGTGACGTGCTCCCGGCCCGTTGGGCCGCCCTCAACGCGGAGCGTCGCAGATTGGGCGCCGAGGAGATGCCCTGGCTCGCTGCCCTTTTGTGCGCGGCGCCCTTCGATCTCGCCATTCATGACGCCTATGGCAAGGCGATGGGACGACCGAGCTTTTCGACCTACGGCCCTCCCTACCTCGACCATGACCTCGCCTGGTTCTATGGCGAAGCGCCATCCTCGTCATTTGCCGGTCGCTACCCGCGAGACTTTCTCGTCGCGCCTCCCGACGAACTCGAAGTGTGGCACCTGGTAGGTGGCGCCGACGATCTCGACAGTCCCGAAAGCCCGGACCCTTCATCCTTTCCCGCGAACTCCTATCCGACGACGCTTCGCGGCTGGATCCGACGGGACGGAATTTCCGCCCTCAAGGTGAAGCTCCGCGGATTGGATTCCGCTCGGGACGCCGAGCGCCTCGCCGCCGTCGGGCGCATGTGCCTCGAGGAGGGGGTGCGCAGGATCGGCATCGATTTCAACGGCACCGTCGGCGATCCGCTCTACGTGCTCGAGCTTCTCGAAAAAGTGAGGAAGGATGAGCCCGAATGCGCGAGGCGCCTCGTCTACGTCGAGCAACCCTTTTCGGCCTCCGGCGCCCTGGGATTGGATGTGCGCGCCCTCGGCTCCCGCCTTCCCCTCCTCATGGACGAAAGCGCCGTCGGCTGGGAGAGCGTGGCTCGGGGACAGACCCTCGGCTGGACGGGGGTCGCCCTCAAGACCTGCAAGACCCTGACGGGAGCCCTCCTCAGTCTCTGCCGGGCCAGGGAAGCGGGTATGGCCATCATGGTACAGGACCTGACGAATCCCATGCTCGCCCTCGTGCCCCACGCCCTTCTCGGGGCTCATGCTCCGAGTCTCGGCGGCATAGAGGCCAACGCGGCGCAATATTGCCCCGAGGCCTCGCTGCCTGAAGCCGGAGTTCACCCTGGACTCTTTGGCAGGCGCTCGGGAAGGCTGTCGGTGGCGAGCATTCGCGGCGACGGACTCGGTTACGGCGAGGCTATCCGCGCCCGGGCCTTGCCCAAGCCTGTCTTCGAGGAAGGAGCGGCGTGAGCCGGGCCGAGCTCGTGGCTGCCGCCCTCGACAGGAAGGCGCGCGGGACCTTTCCCCTCGATTTCTGCGGAAGCAGCGTGACGGGGATCGCCGATCGCGCCCTCGAGAAACTCCTCGCCGCCCTCGGCCTGCCGGGCGATCGCCGGCCCGTCGACAGCGTGCAGGGAATCTCCGCCCCGGCCCCGGCAATTATCTTCGCCCTCGGTTCCTCCACCTTGCGCATCGGCCGGGACCGCATCCTTCCTGGGACGCCAAGTCCGGAAGGCGTCTCTACGGCTCGCGACCGCTTCGGCGTGCACTGGAGGAGGGGCGTCGGGGAGCTCTATTTCAGCCAGGTCGGCGCCCCCCTCGGCGAGGGTCGGCTCCGTGACGCCCTCGATGCCTATGTCTTCCCCGAGCCGGAGGCAGCCGGCATCGATGAGAGCATCGCCGAGGGAAGGGCGGCGGCCGAAGGCTTCGGTCTCTTTCCGGTTCTGGACAGGGATTGCGCGGGGATTTACGAAATGGCCGCGAGGCTGCGAGGGGTGGAGAGGCTCTACTACGATCTCCTTGACGATCCGGAGGGGGTCGACGCGCTCGCGGAGCGAATCCTCGACTACAAACTCCGGTACTGGTCGCTGGTCCTCGAAGCCTGGGGCAAAGCCCCGGCCGCGATCGCCGAGGCCGACGACTACGGGTCCGAGCAATCCCTCCTTTTCGCTCCGGACCTTATCCGGGGATTATTCATCTCCCGCTACCGCAGGCTTCTCGGGACAATCAAGAGGAAATGCCCGGCTGCCCGCGTCGTCTTCCATTCTTGCGGGGCCGTTCGGGAAATCCTGCCCGCCCTGATCGAGGCCGGGATCGATGCCCTCAATCCCGTACAATTCACGGCTGCGGGCATGGGTCTCGAGGGACTGGTTCGCGACTTCGGCGATCGCATCGCCTTTTGGGGCGGGGCGGTCGACACGAAGGTCGTCCTGACCACGGGCTCGCCGGAGGACCTGCGGAAGGAGCTGTCGCATAACGCGGCCATCCTCGGCTCGCGGGGCGGCTTCGTCTGTTCGACGGTCCACAACATACAGGCCGATGTGCCAGTCGAAAATATCCTCGCCTATCTCGAGGCGGCGCGCGGGCTCGGCCTGGCAGAGGCGCGGGGCGCAGGCAGGGCCGCGTGAGGTACGCCGTCTGCAACGAGCTATTCGGCCGGAGATCGTTGGCCGAGTCGGCGGCCATCGCGCGGCAGGCCGGCTATGGCGGTCTCGAGATCGCACCTTACACGGTCTTCGGGGATTTTTCCTCCATCTCCATCAGGGCAGGAATCGCGGCCATCCGCAGCGCCTTGAAGGCCGAAGGTCTCGCCTTCGCCGCCTTTCATTGGCTCCTTCGCGGACCCGAGGGCCTCCACGCCACGAGCCCGGACCTGACGACGCGTCGACGGACCTGGGATCATCTGGCCCGCCTCGTCGAGGCGGCCGCCGAGCTGGGAGGAGGGCCCCTCGTTCTCGGTTCCCCGAAGCAGAGATCCACGACGGGAGGCGCATCGCGCGAGTTGGCCCGGCTCAATCTCGTCGAAGGATTGTCGCGCCTCGCCCCCCACTGCGCCGCGGCGGGATCGCCCATCCTCATCGAGGCGCTTGCCTCGGAGCAGAGCGACATCGTGAACACCCTCGCCGAGGCCCGCGCCATCGTCGAGGAGATCGCTTCGCCCGGCGTGGGGACGATGTTCGACTTCCACAACACGGGCGATGAGCGGGAGCCTTGGGAGGCTCTCATTCGCGGCCTCGGCCCCCATGTCGGCCACATCCACGCCAACGAGCCGGACGGCAGCGCTCCGCGCCGCGACGGCGCCGACCTCGGGCCGGCCTTTGCCGCCATGCGCGACATCGATTATCGGGGATGGATTTCGGTGGAGATCTTCACGGAGCCCGAGGACCCGGCCTCGACGCTTCGCGAATCGATGGAACGCTTCCGGGAATTAGATCGCGCATCCGCCTCCGGAGGGGAGGCTTTATCTCGAGTGGGAAGGAGACTGTCATGAAAAGGATACTCGGTAAGGCACTGTTCTTCGTCCTTGTCGCCGCTCTCGCGAGTACACCGGCATTGGCGCAGAAATGGAAGGCGACGAAGACCATCACGCTGATCATTCCCTGGGGGGCGGGCGGCGCCTCCGACCTCACCGCGCGCGTAGTCGCCGGGGAGATGGAGCGGCCCCTCGGCGCGAAGATCGCCGTCATCAACCAGCCGGGCGCCTCGGGCTCGACGGGCACGCAATACGCCTTCGACATGCCCCACGACGGCTACACCTGGACGGGCAACGCCGACGCGAGCGTCGCGACCTATCAGGTCGACGCCCTCACCCCGAAGATCTCGCACACTCAGTGGCAGGCCTATCTCGCGATGAAGAATCCCGCCATCATCTGCGTCAATCCCAAATCGCCCATCAGGAGCTGGGACGACCTCGTGAATGCCTTCAAGACCCGCGATGTCTCGGTCGCGAGCGCCGGCGTCGGGGCGGGCGGCCACATCGCCGCCGAGACGGTGAAGAAGGCCCTAGGCATCAACTATAAACACGTTCCCTATGCGGGAGGGAATCCCGCCGTCATAGCGACGGTGTCCGGCGAGTGCGAGGTGATCATGCAGCTATCCATGGAGGAGGCCGACATGATACGCGCGAAAAAACTCATTCCCATCGCCGTGATGAGCCCGAACCCCCTCGTGATCGACGGCTACGGCACGATCCCCTCGGCCAATCAGTTCGTCCCCTCGATGCCGAGCGTCGCCTTCAATTTCGGTCTCTTCATCCCGAGGGACATACCCGCGGACGCCAAAGCGGCCATCGCCGCCGCCTTCGACACCGCGGCAAGGAGCAAGGCCGTCTTGGATCTCGCGAAGGCAAAGGCCTGCGAGGCCGTGGACATCCAGGGCACCGAAGCCGACACCGTGATGAACGACGCCGCCTCGGTCTTCGGCTGGCTCAAATACGATGCGGGCGTCTCGCCGGTGAATCCCCAGAGCCTCGGTATCCCGAGACTTTGACGATCGGGGGCGGCCATCGACGGCCGCCCTCTCCAATCCTCCGCCGAGCCGGTTTATCCCAACTGGAAGGATATTCGCCATGACCGATTCGCAGATGCGCAAGGCCGACTTCCTGTCGGCGATAGTCCTGATGGCATTGGGCGCGGTTTTCGTCGCTGTCGCGCTGGGGATGCCTCCCTACAAGCAAGGCTGGTACGCGGCGCCGGGTTTTACACCCCTCGTCTTCGGCTCCATCCTCGGTTTCATGGGCCTCATCCTCTTCGCGCGGACCTTGATAAAGGGAGGCTGGGCCTTCCGCCTGAACGCCGATCATTGGCGGCGCGTCCGCGATTCGAAGGCCGTGCGTCGGGTCTCGGTGATGTGCGCCTTCATCTTCGCTTTTCTCTTTCTCTTCGACAAAGTGCCCTTTCTCTTGTTGTCGTCCGCCTTTCTCTTCGGGACGATCTGGTATTTCAAGGGCGCGAAACTCTGGGTCAACGCAGTCGTCTCCGTCGTCGCGACGACCATCGTCTGGTACATCTTCGGCGTGATCTTCATGATCCCGCTGCCCTGAGGAAGGTTCGGCCATGGGCGTCATACAGCTGTTCAGCGAGATCGGGAAGCAGGCCATTCCCCTCGACCTTCTCATCATGTTCGCGGCCACCTTCCTCGGCATCGTCATCGGGATGCTGCCGGGCCTGACTGCGACGATGGGCATCGCCCTTCTTACGACCCTCACCTTCAAATGGGACGCGGGCTCGGCGATCATGACCCTGATCGGGATCTACATCGGGGCGATCTACGGCGGCTCGAGGACGGCCATCCTCCTCAACATCCCGGGAACCCCGGCCAACGCGGCCACCTGTCTCGACGGCTACCCTCTCGCGCGAAGCGGCAAGGGTGCCGAGGCCATCGGGCTGGCGACGACAGCCTCCTTTCTCGGCTCGGTCGTGGGGCTCATCGCGCTCTCCTTCTTCACGCCGGTACTCGGCAACATGGCCCTCGAATTCAAATCCTACGAGATCTTCTGGCTCGCCGTTTTCGGCGTTGCGATCTGCGGCAACCTGACGGCCTCGAAGGACCATCTCAAGGGCTGGGTCTCCGGGATATTCGGCATATTGCTGTCCTTCGTCGGCATGGACAAGATCCAGGGCTTCACGCGCTACACCTTCGGCATCCAGAACCTGAACGCGGGCTTCGACATCATCCCGGTCCTCGTCGGCACCTACGGCCTCGTCGAGATCATCCACAACCTCTCGATGCAGGACAACAAGGAAGTCGTGACGCAGCTCGGGCGCGTGATCCCGAGGCTCCGCGACCTTGCCGCCAACTGGTGGAACATCATCCGCTCGGGCCTGACGGGGGTCGTGGTCGGCATCATCCCCGGGGTCGGCGAGAACATCGCCTCCTACGTGGCCTACGATTTCGCGAAGAGGGCGAGCAAGACGCCGGAGCGCTTCGGCCACGGGGCAAAGGAGGGGTTGATCGCCTCGGAGACGGCCAACAACGCCTGCGTCGGCGGTGCCCTCGTGCCCGTCCTTTCTCTCGCCATCCCGGGGAGTCCCCCGGCGGCCGTCCTCCTCGCCGCGCTTTGGATCCACGGGCTCAGGCCTGGCCCCCTTCTCATGATGGAAAATCCCAATTACATCTATCAGTTCTCGGCCATGTTCTTCTGGGGAACCCTCGCGATGCTCATCCTCGGATTGACCATAGTCAAGCCGATGCTCCACATCCTCAAGTTGAAGAACGGCCTCCTCATGCCGTTGGTCTTCCTGTTCTGCACGATCGGGACTTTCTCGATCAACGGCAGGCCCTTCGACCTCATGGTCATGGTCTTCTTCGGTCTCCTCGCCTTCCCGATGCGCAAGCTCGGTTTCCCCGACGCGCCCTTCGTCCTCGGCATCATCCTTGGCCCGATGATCGACGAGAACATGCGGCGCGGTCTCATCCTGAGCGACGGGAACTTCGGCGCCTTTTTCCACAGCCCCATTTCGCTGGTCCTCGTCGTCTTCGTGGCCTTCACCCTCTTCGGGCGCTCGGCGCCTGTTATGTGGGTGAGGGGAGGGGCCAAGCGGGGCGTAGCCGCCCTCCTCGGGAGGAAAGTCTGATGGGTGCCGCCCTGGGGCGCCTCGGACTTTTTTCCGTGAGCTACGCCGGCCTTTGGGGCCAGGCCGCTCTCGACGCGTCGGCCTTCGTGAGGAAGGCCGCGGCCCTGGGATTCGACTCGGTACTAATTATGGCTAAAAGGCCCCATCTTTCGCCGGTCGACGCCGACGAGGCGAAGCTCGGAGCCATCGAGGAAGCCTTGCGCGAAACAGGGATGGCTTGCATCGGGCTCGCCGCCTACGACGACATCCTCCTACCCGCTCCTGCCGAGGTTCCGGCCCTCGAGATGCAGCTTCTCTATCTAGAGGCCTGCGCCCGGATCGCCGCCCGGCTTTTCGAGGCGGCTCCCATTCCCGGAGCCGCTCCCCTGCTTCGGGTCTTCACCGGCTATTCGCGTCCGGAGATCGCCCCGGCCGCGGCTTGGGCTCGCACCGTGGCCTTTCTGCGGGAGGCTGCGGCCCTCGCCGCTCGGCATGGCGTCACCGTAGCGGTCCAGAACCACCACGACCTCGCCGTCGGTAGCGAGGCCCTCCTCAGGCTGATCGAGGAGGTCGGGTCGCCCAATCTGCGCGTCGGCTTTGACGCCTGGTCGCCCTTTTTGCGAGGGGAGGACCTGGCGGAATCGGCCCTCGCCATCGGGGACAAGGCCGCTATCTCGATAGCCGCCGACTATGCCAAACGTCCGCGCTGGGCCTATGCCCCCGAACTGGTGAATTATCGCCGCGAGCTTCCGGACCTCGTGGAGGCGGTGGAGATGGGGAAGGGTGAGATCGATTATCCCTCCTTCTTCGCGGCGCTGGATAAGGGAGGCTTCCGCGGCCCCGTGGTGTACGAAATGTGCTCGCCCATCGCGGGTGGGCCGTCGGAGGAGAATCTCGACGCGAAGGCAAGGGCCTTCCTCGACTACATGAGGGGCCAACAAGGCGGAAGGAAATAAGTATGAACTTCGGCATCGTCGGAACGGGCATGATCGCGGACTTCCACGCGCGCGCCCTCGCCGAAATCCCCGAGGCCAGGCTCGTCGCCTGCTTCGACGCGAAGGCGGAAAGGGCGGAGACCTTCGGCGCGCGGCAGGGCTGCGCTGCATACGGCGACCTGCAAGGCTTTCTAGAGCATCCGGGCCTCGAGGTCGTGACGATCTGCACGCCCTCCGGCGCCCACCTCGAACCGGCCCTCGCCGCCGCGCGTGCGGGCAAGCACCTCCTCGTCGAGAAGCCCCTCGAGATCAGCCTCCCTCGTTGCGACGCGATGATCGAGGCCTGCGAAAAGGCCGGCGTCCTCCTCTCCGGGATTTTTCCCTCGCGCTTTCACGAGGCTCCCCGCGCCTTGAAGGCCGCGGCGGAGGCGGGCCGATTCGGTCGAGTGACGATGGGCAACGCCTACGTGAAATGGTGGCGGGAACAGGGCTACTACGATGGGGGAGGCTGGAAGGGCACGCGGGCCCTCGACGGCGGAGGGGCGCTGATGAACCAGTCCATCCACGCGATCGACCTGCTTCAGTGGATCATGGGGCCAATCGAGGAAGTATGCGCCTTTTCCGCGACCCTCGGCCACGAGCGAGTCGAGGTGGAGGATTGCGCCGCGGCCGCCATCCGCTTCGCCAGCGGGGCCCTTGGCGCGATACAGGGAACGACGGCCGCCTGGCCCGGCTTCATGAAGCGGCTCGAGGTCTCGGGCAGCGAGGGCAGCGCGGTGATGGAGGAGGAGGATCTGGTCTTTTGGCGATTCAGGCAGGAGTCGCCGGAGGACGAGGGTTTGCGACGACGTCTGGCGGGAGCTTCCGCCACGGGCGGAGGCGCGGCCGATCCCGCGGCCATAGGCTTTCACGGCCACCGTCTTCAGTTCGAGGACATGATCGGGGCGATACGCGATAGGCGGCGCCCCTTCGTCGACGGCGCCGAAGCGAGGAAGGCGGTCGCGATCATAGACGCGATCTACCGGAGCGCAGCCTCCGGTCTTCCCGCCCGCCCCTCGAATTGAGGAGGCGGCGATCATGGAGGTTCCATGCGCATGAGCGGATTCGCCGACGAGGCGGCTGATCGTCTGGATGGGCAGCTCGCGGCGACGAGGGAACTCGGTTGGGACCGCGTGGAGCTCAGGAGCGTCGACGGCGTCAACGTCGTGGATCTCGACGAGGCAGCCTTTCGCCGTTTGCGGGGCAGCTTGCGCGATAGCGGCGTCGGCGTGAGTTGTCTCGGGTCGACCATCGCGAATTGGGGCAAGAGTCTCGACGAGGACTTCGCGCCGGTGCTCGTCTCGGCGGAGCGCGCGGGACGAAGGGCGAGCGAGCTCGGCGCCCCCTTCGTGCGAATCATGAGCTGGGCCATCATCATGGAAGCCGGCGGCAGAGCGGCGGCGGATCAGCGCGAGGCGGAACGCTTCGCGAAGCTGCGAGAGATCGTGGCGCGCATTGCCGCCGCCGGCGCGAAGGCCATACACGAAAACTGCATGAATTACGGCGGGATGAGCGTGGAACATAGCCTCCGCCTCCTCGACGCCGTGCCCGGTCTCGATCTCGTGTATGACACCGGCAATCCCGGCTTGACGCCCGATTTTCGCAGGCCCTGGCCCTATCCCAACCAGGACTCCTGGGAATGCTACAAGGCCCTCCGCGGGCGCATCGTCCATGTCCACGTAAAAGACGGGAGCCGCGATCCGGCGACGGGAAAGGAACGCTATTTCTTCCCCGGCGAGGGGAGCTGCGAGGTCGGGCGCATACTCGCCGATCTCATCGGCACGGGCTATGAAGGCGACTTCAGCATCGAGCCCCACATGGCCGTCGTCTTTCATGACGAGACAGTCAGGTCCTCGGAAGAAGCGCGTTATGCGAATTATCTCGAGTATGGGAGACGCGCCGAGAGGCTTCTCGTCTCCCTGGGGGCGCGATTGGGCGGAGTCTCCGAGACGTCGGGAAGTCGGCCGTGACGGAGGGGCAGGGAGAGGTCCTCGAGCTTCCCGGTCTCGTCGATCTCCAGGTGAATGGCTGGGGCGGAATCGACTTCAACGCGCCGGGCCTCGACGCGGCCGGGGTCGAGAGGGCCTGCGAACTGCTCGTGGCCCTCGGCGTCACGGCCTTCCTGCCGACTCTCGTGACCGCGCCCATCGAGGATATGCTGCGATCGATCCGAGTCCTCCGCGAAGCGGGCGAGGCGGGCGATTCGTGCGGGCTTTCCGCCGCGATGGTCGCGGGCATCCACGTCGAGGGGCCCTTCATCTCCCCCCTCGACGGGCCTCGGGGCGCCCATGATCTCCGCTTCGTGCGCAAACCCGACATGGCGGTCGCGGAAGCCTTTTGGCGCGCCTCGGGAGGGAGAATACGGATGATCACGCTCGCGCCCGAACTCGCCGGGGCCCTCGACCTGATACGATGGTGCGTCGAAAAAGACATAATTGCCTCGATTGGGCACAGCGCGGCCGAGCCCGATGTCGTCGCGCGGGCGGTCGAGGCCGGGGCCCGTCTCTCTACCCATCTCGGCAACGGCTGCGCCCCCACCCTCGCGCGGCATCGGAACCTCCTCTGGGAACAGCTCGCCGAGGACAGGCTCGAGGCGACGATGATCGCCGACGGCCACCACCTCCCCCCCTCGATGCTGAAGACCTTCGTTCGCGCGAAGGGCGATAGGATCATGCTGGTCAGCGACGCCACCGCCCTCGCGGGCATGAAGAGCGGCCGCTACAGGGAGCCGATAGGCGGCGACGTGGTCCTCGAAGATGACGGGAGGCTCCATGTCGAAGGAAAGCCCTCGATTCTCGCGGGAGCCGCCCTCCCTTTGCTCCGCGGCGTCCAGAATATCGCCGATCTCGGTATCGCCGATTTCGCGACCGCATGGTCAATGGCCTCGACCCGGCCGGCGCGCCTTCTTGGAATGAGGGAGGCGCCGGGGACCGTGAGTTACGATTCGGCATCGCGACGCATAGTCGCCTCGAGCCTGACGAAGGGGAGTTGAACATGGCCGAAGCCCTGTTTTCCGCGAAGATCGACGATCTCGAAGTGCGCGTGCATCGAGATCGCGCGGCGATGGGCGAGGCGGCCACCGAGGATGCCGCGGCCGCCCTCCGAGGGGCGATCGCCGAGAAGGGTTCCTGTCGGGCCGTCTTCGCCGCGGCCCCCTCGCAGAACGAACTCCTGGCCGGCCTCGTCGCCGCGAGGGGCATCGACTGGGGACGGGTCGCCGCCTTCCACATGGACGAGTATGTCGGCCTCGGCGCGGGATCAGATGCCAGATTTTCGGCCTTCCTGCGCAGGCGGCTCTTCGACCTCCTCCCCTTCGGAAGCGTGGCCCTTCTCGATCCGCCCCTTGCCCTCGCCTCCGCGGAGGCGGCGCGTTATGCGACATTGCTTTCCGCGGCTCCGATCGATCTCGTCTGTCTCGGCATCGGCGAAAATGGGCACCTGGCCTTCAACGACCCGCCGGCCGATCTCGACGATCCCCTCGCCGTGCGCGCGGTAATTCTCGACGAAGCCTGCAGGAGGCAGCAGGTGAATGACGGCTGTTTCGCCACGCTGGCCGCCGTGCCCCGCCGCGCGCTGACGTTGACGGTCCCGACCCTCATGTCCGGCGCTCGCCTCGTCTGCGTCGTGCCGGGAAGGGCCAAGGCGAGGGCCGTGCGCGACGCTCTCATCGGTCCGATAAACGGCAGCTGTCCCGCGAGCGCGCTCAGGCGTCATCCGGCCTGCGTGCTCCATCTCGACGAGGACTCGGCCGCGGAATGGCTGAAAGAGCGGGTATGAGTCTGCCGCGGTGCGAGGCCATCGGGTGAACTGGCGAAATGGAGAAGAAAGGACTAGCCTTGGAGCATCCTTAAGGCGGTCGGGCGAGGCCAGGCGATGGACGATGAGGTGGTATTGGAGGCTCGCGGTCTCACGAAGCGCTTCGGAGCCCTGATCGCGGTCGATAACCTCTCTTTCGCGGTTCGCAGGGGGGAGATCTTCGCCCTCCTCGGACCGAACGGCGCGGGCAAGACGACGACCATCAACATGATCTGCGGTCTCATCAAGCCGAGTTCCGGAGGCCTCGACTTCGCCCAAGCCTCCGGGGCTCGGGAGTCGAGACCCTCCATCGGCCTCTGTCCCCAGGACATCGTCGTCTGGGATACCCTGACATGCCTGGAGCAGCTCGTCTTCATCGCCCAGATGCACGACGTGGCGCCGAGGATCGCAAGGCGACGCGCCTTCGAGCTCCTCGAAGCCCTGGGGCTCACGGACAGGAGGGACAAGCTCGCGAAGACCCTTTCTGGCGGGATGAGGCGGAGGCTCAACATCGCGCTCGGCCTCGTCCACGACCCCTCGATCCTCGTCCTTGACGAACCCCAGGCCGGTCTCGACCCGCAGAGCAGGGTTCTCGTGCGAGACTATGTCCGCGCCCTCAAGCGAGATCGCACGATCATCCTGACGACCCACGACATGGAGGAGGCCGACAAGCTGGCCGATCGGGTGGCGATCATCGACAGAGGAAGGCTCCTCGTCCTCGACACTCCCCAGGGTCTCAAGCAGAACGATGGAAGCGAAGAGATAATTGAGCTTAGCTTCGAAGGGGCCGAAGCGGGCGGCCTGGAGTCTCTGGCGAGCGGCCTTTCGTCGCGGGGCTTCGAGCTCTCGCGATCCTCGGGGCAGTTCCTCGTGGCGACGCGGGACCTCGTCGCCGGAATCGTGGCGGTGATGGAGAGTTCCGCGGCGGCGGGCGTCGCGATCGAGGATCTCCGCATCCGCCGGCGGAGCCTCGAGGACGTCTTCATGTCGCTGACGGGAAGAGGGCTCAGGGAATGAGGTTTCTCGCGGTCCTCATAAAATTCATCCGCGAGAGCCTGAGGGAGTGGGGAATTCTCCTCCTCGCCCTCTCTTTCGCCCCATTTTTCGTCCTCGTTTTCCATGTCGCCTTGAGCGGTCGCCTGAGCCCCTTGAACCTCGCCGTCGTCAACGAGGACGGGGGCGTCGAGATTGCGCAGGTTTCGCATAACTTCGGCGAAGAGCTGATCGGGGAATTGCGGGCCTTCCAGACGGGCGAAACCTCCATTTTCATCGAGACGAGGGTTCTCGCGGACAGGGCGGAAGGCATAGCGAAACTCCGGGCGGGGGCCGCGGATCTCCTCCTCGTCATGCCTCGCGATTTCTCCGAGACGATCGCCGGCAAGCGCAAACCCTCGCTCCTGTTCTTTGGCGACCTGGCTTCATCGAAGTACTCGATCCTCCTCGCCCTGGCCTATTCGGCAAGCGAGAATTTCGTCGCATCGCGCACGGGAAGGGAGGGGCTCCTCGCGATCGAGGAGCGGCCCCTCCGGCCCGAGGGCAAGATGCGTGCCTTCGACGCCATGGTGCCGAGCCTCGTGATTCTCTCGCTCTTGACCGTCATGTTCACGGCGGCCGCCCTCTTCGTGCGGGAGGCCGAAAAGGGCACCATCACACGGCTCCGACTCTCGCGACTGACGGCCTTCGAGTATCTCGGGGCGGCCGCCGCATCGCAGCTTCTCGTGAGTCTGGCTTGCGTGTTCCTGACGATCCTCACCGCCATGGCGCTCGGCTATCGCCTCGAAGCCCCCCTGTGGGGGATCCTCCTCGCGAGCGCCCTCGCCGCCTTTTCGGTCATCTCCTTCGGCCTGGTGACCGCGGGTCTCTGCTCCTCGGTCAAGGACGTGATGATAGTCGGCAACTTCCCCTACTTCTTCATGCTACTCTTTTCGGGCGTCATCCCGATTCCCTCGCCGGTGTTCTTCACCCTCGCGGGTCGGCCGATGGGGCTGAACGCCCTCTTTCCCATGTCCTTCGGCGTCAGGGCCCTCGAGGGGATGATGAATTTCGGCCGCGGGCCGGGGGAATTTCTCTTCGAGTTCGGCGCGATGATCGCACTGTCGGCGCTTTGGTTCGCGATCGGGCTCGCGCTTTTCCGGCAAAGGCATCTGGGAACCCGCGCGTGAATGGAGGCGGCAATGGAATTGGCGTTGATAATCGTGGGCGGCCTGGTCCTGATGACGGGCATCGCGGGCATTTTCGATTATCTCGGGAAGCGAAAGGCATCGTTGAATACCGCGGCCCTCGAAAGGATCGAGGCCCTGGAAAGGGAGATCGCGATCCTCAAGAGCGCGAGCGCCGACGATGAGGGTCGCATCGGGAAGCTGGAATCCGATATCGGTTTCGTGAGCAGACTCATCGAGGATGGGAAGCGGTGAGGACAGCACATTCGCCGTACGGGGTTTGACGGAGAAGGCGAGGTCCTCTAGGCTCTAGTCATTGGCGATCGCGCGCCTTCGCGCGAGCCGATGGAGGGTTAGTATGCACCACGCAGCATCGAGATTCTTGATACCCACATTCGCGCTCATGGCCGCCGCCCAGGTGCCCGCGCAGGAAGGTTCCGACCCGAATCTGACCTACTTCGGCCGTTCGAGCTTCAAGATCAGGACCGTCTCGGGTTTCGTCGTCTACGTCGACCCCTACGCCCCCGGCGACTATTCCGAGAAGGCCGACCTCGTTCTCGTCAGCCACGGCCACGGCGATCACAATCAGGTGGGCAAGGTGACGATGAAGAACGGATGCAAGATCATCGCGCCGACCGGGGCCGTCGAGGGCTATCCCTTCGACACGATAGCCGAGGGTGACAGGATGACGATCGGCCCCGTCGCGATCAGGGCCGTGGGGGCGGCCAACTCCAACCATCCGAGAGGATTCGGCGTGGGCTACATACTCAGCTTCGACGGCCTCGTTCTCTACTACTCCGGCGATACCTCGAGGCTCGCCGAAATGGCCGAATGGACAAGCTACGGCATAGACTATGCTCTAATCTGCTCAGATGGCTTCTACAACATGGGCGGGGAAGAAACGGCGCGTTGTGCGACACTCGTCGGCGCGAAGCGTCTCATCCCCATCCACACGAGCAAGGATGGGATCTGGGACGATACCGTCGCGCGATCCGTTAAGTTCAAAAATCTCATCGTCATGACCCCTGGCTCGAAGATCGCATTGAAGAAATAGGAGGGTCGATTTTGAGCGTTTCACGCGGCGGGGCTTTCATCGAGGATATCAGGGACCTCTACGATCTTCGGGTTCGCCAGGAGCCGAGCTATCCCGGCTCGCGCATAGAGCGGGGAATCCATACCGTGCGCCTCGTCGAGGCCGACAGGGGCTGGGTCTCCTGGTCCGATCTCGAAGGCGCCGATGTCGACATGGCCATCGACATCGAGATCGAGCGCTTCCGCGAACTCGGAGTCCTGTCGAAGCTCGAATGGAAACTCTATGGGCGCGACAAACCCTCGGACCTTCGCGAGCGGCTCGTCGCCCGCGGTTTCGAGCCGAAGGACCCCGCGGACGCGATCCTGGTCCTCGATCTCGCGGAGCTGCCAGACGAGCTCCGACGCACCGAGGGCTACGACCTGCGACGCCTCGAGGGCAAGGCAGGCCTCGACGCAATGCGTTCCGTCATCGCCGAAGTCTGGCCCGAGGATGCCGATGACACGATTCATTTCGTCGAGGAATCATTGGCGGCCGATCCCGATGGACAGAGCCTCTGGATCGCCTACGCCGATGGCAAGCCCGTGGCCGAGGGGCGCGTCGAATTCGCCTGCGGGGAATTCGCGGGCATCTGGGGAGGGGCGACCCTTCCCGCCTACCGCAATCGCGGCATCTACACCGCCCTCGTCGCCGCAAGGGCGGCCGAGGCCATCGAGCGAGGCTGTCGCTTTCTCACGATCGACGCGAGTCCGATGAGCCGCCCAATACTGGAGAAGCGAGGCTTCCGATTGCTCGATACGGCGCTGGAGTGCAACTACCGGGGGGCGTGAGTACCTAGGGCGTTGATCCGTGATTCCAGGTTCCCCAATATTTCCAGGATGACATCAAACGATGGTTCCTCATGAAAGAACATGGCAGACATCGCAGCATGGTCCCGCGCAAGATCAGGAATACGCGCCTCCGGAGGAACGAGGTGAAACGAACCGGGGCGAGCGGCAACCAGGTTTGACCAGGGAGCCTTGTAGAACCGTTCCTTGAACTCGACTACCTTGGGAAGCAGATCGATCTGCTGAAGGGACGAGCTGGCAATAGTTGTCTTTTCCATCTTGAAGACATCGTAGTAATGGCGCGAATATCGGCCAGGCATCGGCTTGTCTTTGGGACGATAATATTCTTGGTGTAGTATGGTCGCCTTTTCCCAGAACGTGCGTTCCGCCGTTACGACTTTGAGATTGCAAGCAGGCTCAGGAAAAGCTTGTGGATACTGTTGGGCCGCATAGGGAGTAATAACCGCAGCCTTATGCGGAGTCCACGCGGCAAGGGGGCCAATCTCCAGAATGATATACGGCAAGATAGACGGATTATCGAATGCCCTTGGGTATTCTACTTTCACGATATCATCGACTACCTGAATGGACAGAATAGGTCCTAATTCACGAATGCAGAGCGCCTGGAGGGATGGAGTGAAGACGTCGCTCAGGAATTGCCTCGTTTTTGGAGTCGTCTCTTTTGCGAACCGGTCCCGTTGTGTATTGCTCTCAGGCGACCAGGGATCATCCTTGGAATAGCCCAATTCGCGCCAATCCAGGATAAGGTCGATATCCTCGGAAAATCGCTCTATCGCCCCATACACTTTGGACAGGCTCGTTCCGCCCTTGAAGACGATTTTGTCGCCCCAGCGTTCAGACGAGAAGAGTATGCGCAGGATGAGACATACCCAAAAATCCTTCTCGATGATAGCCTCGTGGACTCCCATCTTGCGTGAAGTCTCGCGGAACAATTCCTGTCTGCGTCGGGTAGGCCCCTTTGCCAGCTCGATCATAAAGGTCTTTCCTTGGAAACCGAACGGCCGGCGGCCTGCTTGAGCACATCGAGAACCCAGCCGCTTACATAACGGCACTCCCGTATGATCTTGGGCCAGGAAGACGCGGATAGATATCCGCTCAGTTTTTCCAGGACGCGCTCATCGATATTTTCCTTGCCAAGCGCCTTGATCGCTTGCACCACTATGGCCGCGTCCCGGGAGAGCTCAGTGGCTTCCTTGTTGGCACGCTTTCGGAAAACGATACGAACGGTATCCATCTCATATCGCCTGTTCTGGCCATCGGTCAGATAGCTCCATTCGGCAGGAACCTGGGTAGAAAGCCCAAGAAGATTGAGCGCGGTCGTGCCATCGGGGATGATATTCCAGCTATTGCCCCGCGCTATTGTCCGGGCTACCCGGTCCGGATCAGGGCTTGCATATCCCTCAAGGAAGGTATTCTTTTCAGGGTAGTCATACACGCCCCGCATGAGCTTTCGTATCGTTCCTATTTTCTCGAGTCGTGATAGAGCTTGCCAGATGGCTGAGGGCGAGCCCAAGTCGAGGAAGTCTTTTGGGGTAAAGCACCAACCCCTCTTCATGCCGTAAATCCTTGAAAGTAATTTTTCAGCAAGCAATTAGACACCTCTCTCTACACTTTAACTGTCAGGATTATAACATGCAATCCTGACAGCGAAACTATCAAGGATGATACTATTTGACTTCCTCACGATCGACGCGAGTCCGATGAGCCGCGGGGCTACACGGCCGAGGTTCATTGGGGCTCGTGTCGCGATTCCGCAATTCACCGAATTCTGACAATCTCCGAATCCGCATCTTACCGGCTCATGTCAGGGTCCGCAGGGTCCGATCCGAGGGGACGGACGCGGAGGTCGAAACATGAATTTCCGGGAATTCCTCAAATCCTTCCGGCACCTGCTGGAGGAGTCGCCCCGAGAGACCATCGGCCCGGATTCCCGGTTCGTGTTCCTGAGCGATCTCCATCTGGGCGACGGCGGTCGAAAGGACGATCTCGCGCCGAATAGGGGCATCATCCACAACCTCCTCGCGAAGTGGTACCTCCCGAAGGGCCACACCCTCGTATTGAACGGAGATATCGAGGACCTCTCCAAGTTCCGCTACCGCGAGATCCGCGAAGCCTGGACGGGGCTCTATGGATTGTTTGACGAATTCGACGATGCGGGGAAATTGAGGCGCATCCTCGGCAACCACGATCTAGCCCTCCTCGCTCGCGAGGACTATCCCTACGAGCCGTCCCACGGCCTGGCCCTCGACTGGAAGGGGCGCACACTCTTCGCCTTCCACGGCCACCAGGCCTCGCGCTTCTTCATGGAATTCGACTATCTCTCCGAGTTCATCGTCCGCTATCTCGCGAAACCGCTCTCGATAAAGAACACGAGCATATCGGGAGACTCGCGTCGGCGCTTCAGGACCGAACGAAGGATATATCGCGCGTCGCGCCGTCTCGGCATAGCGTCCATCACGGGGCACACGCACCGGCCCCTCTTCGAGTCCCTGTCAAAATACGACAGTCTCCGCTGGGCGGTCGAGGAACAGTTGCGATCCTGGCCCGGGGCCGACGCGGAAGGCAAGGCGAAAATCGAAAACACGATCGCCGTGTACCGGACGGAGCTCGTGAGGTTGCGGAAGGATAAAAAGGATCTCAGGCTTTCCACGAGCCTCTACGACGACGGGGACATCGTCGTTCCCAGCCTGTTCAATTCGGGCTGCGCAACCGGCAAACACGGCATCACCGCCATCGAGATCGAGTCGGGCAGTATCGCCCTCGTGCAATGGACGGGAGCGAAGGGACCGCGCGATTACGTGAGCCTGGAATCTCTCGATCGGTCGGAGATCCCCTCGACTCCCTACGCGAGGCACGTGCTCCGGCGGGCCCCCCTCGACGAGGTCTTCGCGAGAATCGACCTTCTCAATCCGAGCCGCGGCTGAACCAGCGCACGACGCCGACCTTGTTGCGCCGCTCGTTGTAGATCATGCCGCCGTTCCAGTATTCGAGGGCGGCCACGAGGCTGTTGCCGCCGTCAGAGTCGTCGCTCTTCGGGCCTCGCCAACTCGCGAGGGCAAGAAAGGCATCGAATTCCTCATTGAAAAGCGCGGTTTGTCTGCGCTTGAAGAAATCGTTCCAGTTATCAAGTTCCACGAAGCCTGGGCCCTCGTCCTCGACTATAAAGCGGGCTCTCTTGCGGAGATCGTACCAGACGCGGAGCCTTTTGCGCGGATCGCAGCCGTTGCCGTGCTTGATGCCGTTCTTGATGATCTCCGAGAGTTGCTGCTCGAGGAGATTGCCCTCGAGGAAGGCTTCGGGACAATCTTCGAGAACCTTGGCGGTGAAGCTCCTGATGCCCTCGAACTCGCTGGGGAATTCGACATACTTCATGCCCTGGGCGTCGAAGAGCTCGTTGCGTTCGTCGACGATGAGCTTGCGAATTATGAGCGGCCTCATTTGACCGTTCCCGGTGCGACGTCTTCCTTCATGATGCTGATGATATTGGACATGGTGAGAACCCTTCTCGGCGTGCCCGAGATGCCGCTGAAGCGCAGCTCCCGGCCCATTTTTTTCGACGCCTGGACGAGGCGGATTATGGCGCCGATTCCCGTGCTGTCGAGATAGCTGACGCCCGACATGTCGATGCGCAGGCGGACGACTCCCCTGGCGAGACGCTCCAGCGCCGCCTTGGTCAGGTGTTGGGCGTTGTAGAGATCGCACTCCCCGAGCAGACGCAGGGTCTCGAAGCCCGTCGCGTCGACCTCTCCAAAGTGAACTTCCATCGCGGATTCCTCCCGCGGGTGAAGGTAGGCCGCTTCGGTTCGTTTCGCGTCAGTCTCGCGAGAGAATATGAATAATGACGCCCTCCTCACCGGGAACTCATATTCCGCGCGCACTATCGCCGCATGACCGAGAGTTCAACGCGAGCCGCCTGCCTCGTCACGGCGCGGGAAATACGGATCTACTCGACTTCCATCCTCCGTGCCGCGAGACATTTTCGCGCCGTTCGCGGAGCCACTCCCGTGCTGTCCCTCATCGCCGCCTTCCAGGACGAACCGGAGACTCTCGTCGTCGCGGTGATCGACGAGGCCGATCGCGTGACGGGCATAGTGCGGCGCGATCATCTCTTCGACCTCGTGGGCAAACCCTTCGGCCGCGACCTGCTCAAGCGGGCTCCCGTCGCGGAGGTGGCGGAAAGCGCGTCGACAATCGACGCGCAGGCCGAGCTCTTCGGGATCGCCGAATCCGTCCTCCATGGAACGGCCGACCCGGGGACCCAGTATTTCCCCCTCGTGGACGCCGATGGCGTCTTCCTCGGCACCCTCGGGAGCCAGGATCTCGCGAATTATCTTTCGCGAATGACGAGCGAAGACATCCGTTTGGCCGGCCAGCTCCAGGACCGGCTGATGGCGGGAAAGGATCTCACGGGCGGCAAAGGCTGGTTCATGGAAGCCTGGTCGCGATCGGCGAAGGGTGTGGGCGGCGACTTCTACTTTTCGCGGCTCCTCCCCGACGGTAGAGCCTTCCTCGCGTTGTGCGATGTATCGGGAAAGGGAGTCGCGGCCTCTCTTATCGTAGCCATGGTCTGGGGGATGCTGCAGATGTACGACTTCGGCTCCGGCCTCGAGGAACTCCTCATTCGGATCAACGAGTCGGTCATCGCGACCTTCCACCTCGAGAAGTACCTCACCGGGATTTTCATGATCTACGAACCCGGGGAGAGAAGGATTCTCGTCGCCGACATGGGGCATTCGCATGCCTTCTTGCTACGGGCCGGCAAGGCCTACCCGCTCCGGGGCAGACAGTCGAACCTTCCCGTGGGCATCGAGCACGAGATCAAGCCTCTCATCAGCGCGTGGAGGCTCGAGCCGGGGGACCTTCTCGTCGCCTATAGCGACGGCATCACCGAGCAGGAAAATCCGGAAGGCCTCGAATTCGGCGAAAGGCGGTTCGCATCCCTGGTGGCCCGGGCCGCCAAGGCGAACGAACGACTTGTGGCGCTCCTGCCCCGGGCCTTCGACGCGTGGAGGGACGGGACGCCGCAGCAGGATGACATGACGTTTTTGGCGATCAGCGTCGAGGGAAACGAAGACCGGTCAAGGATTCAGCAGGTTCTGCTGTGATCAAAACATAGGGGTGCGCGGATTGTGCGGCACGACGGCGGCTGGCGACGCGAGACTGCTCGAGATAGAGGGCATCAGCGATCTCTGAATTCGCCGCCTGAGATGGTGGGGCTTCCCGCCCAGTTTTCTTGCCAGAGAAGCGTTACTGCTCAATCAGGTGAATGGGGAGCTTTACGGCGAGTGGCGAAGTAAAGCCTAACTCTTGAGGTGGATTCAGCCATAGGGCTTTCGGTCGGCTTAAGCTTCTGGTATGTCTAAAAGATGGGACCCTGCATTCGTTGAATTGATGCTATGCTTGGAGCCAGGCAGATGCGAGGAGCCTGCATAATGAGAGCTGAGAATAAAGCTGACCATGAAGAGAGATCGTATGAGTGTTATTACCTATGGCATTGCCGCCTCGATTGTCCTTCTCGTAGCCTATTTTGATATCACTGAACGGCGTGCCCCCGATGTCTTGACGCTGGGGGGCCTGATTCTCATGCTGGTAGTATCAGTGTTCGAAGGGCGGGCCGCAGTCGTTTCGGCCCTGGTGGGGGCAGCGATAGGCCTCAGCGTATTGTTTCTTGCCCGCACGTGGACGAGACAGGGCCTTGGATTGGGAGATGTCAAGTTTGGAGCATTCCTCGGTGCGGCCCTAGGGCCACGGCTCATATTCCTTGGGTATTTTGTCTCGGCTGTGATCGCCTTGACGTATTTCGGCTATTGCCGTATGAAGAGAAGCCTTGATCAGGACGCTCGCATCCCCTTTGCCCCCTTTCTTGGCGCAGGGGCTGTAGTGGCCTGTATCATTGGGGCTTTGGTTCCCGGTTTTGTGGCGTAATGCAGGGGAATAATGAATCACCGAATAGCGCTTTTTTCCTTATGTCTGTTGTTCTGGCTCTTTCCCGCCCTGGGCCAAGGGACCCATATCAGTCACCTCGAATTTCGCAGTATAGCGATTACGGATATTCTCCTCGCTCTCGGAGAAGCAGGCCAGGTTTCGATTGTTCCCGATAGCACCATAACGGGGGCAGCGTCTTATTTTTTTTCAGACATGGATTTTCAGGACGCGCTCAAGAAGTTTGCCGCATCCTTCAATCTCTATATCAATATCAGAGACGGGGTGTATTTTGTCTCGAAGGTCGATGCCCGCTATGATGAGGCGACAGGCCTTGCGAGCCTGCAGGCCGAGGATGTCCAGGGCGCTCCCCTCCTCCGGGCCTTTTCCAAGGCGATCGGGAAGACCATTCTTCATGATGACCTTCCTCAAAAATCCATAAGCATCCACGCCACTGGATTGTCTCCCGCTGCACTCCTTGCAATCGTCGCAAAATCCTACCCCGATTTCAGTCTCGAGACGGCCGATTCGTACTTCTATCTGCGCCATGCTGACGCGGCGGCAAAAACAGCGAGCGCAAACGCTGCGAAAACTTCGGTCTTGCGGCACAACGGCGGGCTCTATTCATTCGACGGGGACAGGGCGAGCTTCCAGGATATCCTTACCTCTCTGTTTGCCTCCGAGAACCGCGATTATTCTTTCTTAACGAGGAATGACACGGTCATAACCGGGCTCAAGTTCCATGACAGGAGCTTCACTGAAGCCCTTTCCCTCATTCTGGAACAGGCCAATGCAGACTGTACCCTTGTTGGGAATACCTATTACATCTTCGAAATCCAGAGGAAGGATATCCTCAAAAAACTCAAGATGACCGTGGCGATTCCCATCGAGAATATGTCTGCAGCCGACATTCCCGCATTATTGCCTCCGGATTATGTTTCGACCGGAATGCTTCGCATCGACAGAACGAGCAATACTGTCTACCTCTCCGGAAGCCTTGAAGAAGTCAAACCCGTCCAGGATTTCATCAAACAGATTGATGTGAAACCAATTGGTCGAAAGTACGTACGCATTGATCTCAAGCAACTCAAGGCAAAAGATATCTTGTCTGCGCTCCCTACACGATTTTCATCCCTTTCTCCCATTCCCCTTCCGGATGATTCTGGTTTTGTGGCCTTGCTTTCAGACGGCATGGCCGCGGATTTACACGCCTATATCGATCTGATTGATCGGGGGAGTGTCTCCGCTCCAATCGTGCTCAAGTTCATCAAGACGGAGGATCTCCTCAAGAACCTGCCGCCCTCGGCATCGAAGGAAAACATCATCGATGGGGGGAATGGTTCCACGATTTTCTTCGTTGGATCGGAAGACAGACGCAGGGCATTTCTTGAGGATCTCTCCTACCTCGACAGGCCGAAGGCGCAGATCCGCTACGATTTGCTCGTTGTTCAGTATGAGGACACTGATTCAATGAATCTGACGGACGGGATCAGCTCGGGGCCAAATACCACCTCGAGCACTTCGCCGTTTTCAGTCATTTCAGCGCTTTCCGATGTCCTCAAGCTCAACTTGAATGTTATATCCGAGTTCGGCTATCTGTTTGCCGCAACCCTTCAAAGCGGCATAAAGAACAATCGGGCACAGGTATTCGCTGATACGACTCTTTTTGGGACCGTCGGCAAGGATGTGAAGTTTCAAAACACGACAACCTATCGCTACCTGGATACAACAACCTCATCAACGGGAGTGACCACCTCAACGACCCGTGAGATTAGTTCCGGTCTCATTATCACTCTGAACAGCTGGATCTCCGGTGACGGCATGATCACCACCGACCTGAGCGCAACACTCTCTCAGAAGGCGGCGGATAATTCGAGCTCCGCATCGTCTTCTGCGACGGCGCCCCCGACGACATCCGAACGAGTACTTTCGACGAATGTTCACACGCCTTCGGGCGTTCCCATTGTTATCGGTGGCCTGCGGGAATTGAAATCGGGAACGGGCACAAGCAAACCATCTCTTCTTGGAGAAATTCCTTTCCTCGGCAAAGCCTTTGAGCAGAGGGCGGACACACAGTCCGATTCGGAAATCGCCATTTATCTCGTTCCCTATCTCACCGTTGATGAGGTTGCCGATGGGAGCCAGGGCTTTATCCTGGAGCACCTGTACGACACCTGCGTAAAGGGCTACTGACTTGGGTGATGGCCTGATATCCCTCGACCAGTACGACCCTCTCCCGTCGGGGAAGGATCAATATTCGCTCGAATTTATGAGAGAGTGGCAAGCGATCAAGCTTCTCGATTCTGACAACAGGGTGCTGATCGGTGCGGTTGATTCAAGACGCGCGGAACTTCTGCAACGGCTCGAACGATTTCACCGGAAGCCGATCGAAGTGCTTCCCATCGCCTCTGCCGATCTTTCTGCCTATTTGGGGCGCGAGATGGCAGGGCCGCACAAGACGGAAGCGAGTCCGCGGGAAGAGGACGAGCGGCTCACCCTCGATCGCCTGGCAAACGATGCGCCCATCGTCAACCTGGTCAACAGTCTTCTCATCGACGCGGTGCGCCTCGGGGCATCGGATATTCATATCGAGGCCTTCGACAGGCAGCTGCGCGTCCGCTACCGTCAGGACGGGCTTCTCCGAATTCACGCCGAGTTCGAAAGCTCCCGATTTCCCGCCATTGCCTCGCGCATTAAGATCATGGCCAACCTCAATATAATGGAACGTCGCCTGCCCCAGGATGGTCGCATTACCGTGGCGGTCGGCGGCAACCATGTAGATATGCGCGTCTCCATTGTCCCCATCGCCCGCGGCGAATCCATCGTATTGCGGGTATTCGGGACGAACGAAGGACCCAGGAGCTTTGATGAATTAGGCATCGAGCCAGAACGAGTCGCCGCTATAAGGGCTTTTTATCGTATTCCTCATGGCCTCATCCTCGCGACAGGCCCGACGGGCAGCGGGAAGACCACGACCCTCAATGCGATGCTTAGGGAGCTCAAATCGGACGAACTCAAGATCATCACGATCGAGGATCCAGTCGAATACCTCGTGGATGGCATTGCGCAGATTCAGACCAACGAGCAAATCCATCTCACGTTCGACACGATCCTCCGCCGGGTTCTTCGTCAGGACCCCAACGTCATCATGGTCGGCGAGATCCGTGATTCTCCGACCGCCGAGCTGGCACTGCGCGCAGCTTTGACGGGGCATCTTGTGCTATCGACCCTTCACACCAACGACAGTGTTTCCTCGATCACCCGACTTCGGAACATGGGAGTTGAACCCTACCTTATTGCCTCAACGCTGCGGGGAGTTATCGCGCAACGGCTCGTGCGGAGGCTCTGCCCTGACTGCAAAACAACGAGGATGCCCACGGCCGCGGAGCGAACGCTATTCAAACGCCATGGGCTTGTCCCGACGATGATCCCTGAGGCGGTTGGGTGCAAAAAATGCGGAGGGAGCGGCTATCGGGGCCGAATTGCCCTAATCGAGCTTCTTACGATGGATGAAGGACTTGAAGAGCTGGTACTCTCCGGAGCGAGGGCCCCTGAAATCAGGGCTTTCCTCTCCAATAGGGGCGTGATCTCGTTGGCAGCCGACGGGCTTGGCAAGGTTATCGCCGGCCAGAGCACGCTCGGCGAGGTTGAGCGGGAAGTGGAGCTCTAGCGATGGCCCGCTACTTATGCAGAATATCCGATGCCACCGGTGCTATCCGGATAGAAGAACGCGAAGCCCGCGATGAAGATGCGCTCCTTGCCGAAATATCCCACGGCAAAAATTTCCTGATCTCTTTTTCGCTCGATGACGGAACGGGTAAGGTCAAGAGGCATCGGCAGTATTCCGAAAAGACCGTGCTTGAGTTCACCAGGGTACTGGCTGTCCTCCTTGATGCCGGTCTATCGCTCGAGAGCGCCCTCGACGTGGCGGCGGGCATCTTCAAGGCCGGTGCCTCGGGTAAGCTGGTCGCCGAGCTCCTGGAGGGTGTGCGGAAAGGGGAAAGCTTTTCCGCTCGACTTGAATTGTTCGGAGCGACTTTTCCTCCGGTGTATCGCGGCATGGTCAGGATTGGCGAACGGACGGGGAGGCTGGAGCCGATGTTCCTGAGGATTGCGGCTTACATGGAGGAGCAGAAGAAGCTGAGCGACAAGGTGAAGGGCGCGCTTATGTACCCTTCGCTCGTGCTTTCGCTCGTGGTGCTCATGATTCTCGGTATCGTGCTATTCCTCGTTCCCGGTCTGCGAAGTCTCTTCGGGAACTTGGGGACCGGGCTCCCGCCGCGAACCGCTTCCGCGCTTGCCTTTATGAATGTTTTTGCCTGGGGCCTTCTTGCCGCTGGGGCTGTGGGCGTGGCTTTCTTTCTTGGTGCGCGTTCGGTCCGGGCTCATGGCGGTTCTCCCGCCATCGCAATCGACCGTCTCTCGTCTCGTGTCCCATTTCTCGGTCGCTATGCGATGCTCAGGGAGTGTCTGTCGTTCTCCTTCGCGATGGAGACGCTCGTGGCATCGGGGATCGCAATCGAAGATGCGCTTGAAGAAAGCACGAGCGTGCTTCGCAATGCGGCGATGGAAGCCGATATCATCTCGATTCGGACCTCGATCCTTGCGGGCACCGCCCTTTCTGCCGCATTTGATGGAAGCCCCTCCTTTCCTCCGGAGTTCGCTCGCTGGGCTGCCGTCGGAGAGAGGACAGGCAAGGTGGATTCCATTTTCTCGCAGACGAGAACCTATTTTCAGTACGAACTTGACCGATGGACGACACAGTTCATGTCGTTGATCGAGCCTGCCCTCATTATTGCGGTGGGGGCGATACTCGTTACGATCATTCTGTTGTTCATCGTGCCATTTTTGACATCATTTACCGCCATCACCTGAATGATGAGAAGGGGAGAGCCACATGACCAAACACAGGAGCCTCAAGCCGACAGGCAGGGAGGACGCGTGGACGTTCATAGAAACACTCATCGTCATCACCATCATTCTCATCCTCACGTCGGCCGTCGGCTTTGCCGCGTTTCGCTATATAGACCAGGCACGGGTGGCCGCTACGAAGTCGCAGATTGAAACCTTGTCGACGGCCTTGAACAGTTATTTTTTCGACTGCGGCATCTATCCGACGCAGGACCAGGGGCTTTCCGGACTCTGGATCAAACCAGCCGGGGCGCCCGATACGTGGAAGGGGCCCTATCTTCAGAAGCCGGTCCCCAATGATTCCTGGGGGCGACCGTTCGAGTACACGGTACCTGGTCCCAATGGCCTACCCTTTGGCATCAGGTCACTGGGTTCCGACGGGGCGGAGGGAGGCGATGGAAGTGCGAAGGACCTCAGTTCTTGGGAGTAAGGCTAGGGAGGGTGCATCGATCCTTTTGGATGCGGTCATTGCCATTCTTATTCTCAGTATCGGGATCGGGGCCGCGGCCTTTTCTCTCGCAGCCACGACCAGGCGTGGGGCGGAGGCACTCCCCCGGGCAGTCTCCCTCCTCAAGGAGAACGGGACTCACGAAACCGCCGCCTTCGATGCACGCTAAGCGAGGAGAACGCGACTTGGCATTCACCCTTGTCGAGGCTGCCGCCGCGATCGCGGTATTGTCGCTGCTCGCGCTCATAGGCTTCACGGCGGTAACCTCGGCGAGCGCGAAAGCGGCGCACTATCTCGGCGAAGCGACATTTGCGCATCGCCTGGTATCCCTGGATGCGACGCTTCGGGCAAGTCTCGCACGGGTGAAACCTCCTTTCTGGGCGACAGCGGCATCGGTCGAGGTGTCTTCCGAAAGCGCTCATGTTTCGTACCTTGATGGAGAGTCTTCATCCGTGCTCGAGATCTCAAGCGACGGAAGAACGATTTCCTTTGTTCTGCCGGAAGGCAGACAGCTGATTGGCCCTTTTGACGGTGTTGAGTTCCGTCTTCTGAGCAACGCGGACGGAAGCCCCATAGGGCTCGCCGTTCGTGTGGCGCGGGGGACCTACTGGTACGAAGCCAAGGCAGTCTTCTCATCGATTGCCCTCTATTTCAAAGAAGGTTCCTGATGTCGGACCATGCATCCTCATCGCTCACCGCGCTTGTGGTCGTGCTTGTGTGCGTCATACTGAGTAGCGCCGCCGCCCTCGCCGTCGGTGCCATGACGAGCGAGACGGCACGGGCGACCGCGCGCCAGTCCGCGCGGGCTGCCTGCGATGCCGCTCTCGCTGACTGGATTTCCCTTTATCACCGGGGGGCCGGAGAGGTTGATTCACCATTCGAGGCCTATGCCGTTTCTATGGTGCTCGATGGCGCGACCGTGGTTCCTGAGGATGTTTCGAGCCGGATCAATATGGCGTGGGTGCGCCCCGATCTCATTGGCAGCGTGAACCTGTCTCCTTATTTCCGCCCTGGTGTTTCATCTGACCTGCGGCAATATAGGGAAGGATCTGGTCCTATCGAGGGCAAGGCAGTGAATCCCTTATTAACGTCCGATGCGGCAAGGACCATACTGACCGATTATTCGTATGCCGATCTCAACACGAGCGACGCGCAGGCCATCGAGAAACTTTATGCGGCACGGACGGACGATGTGGGAAGAGCTCATACGCTTCGTGCCTTCATAGCAGCAGAGGCTTCCTCGTATCATCGCATTACGCCTGGAGATCTCTCAACGATTCTTGATCCGCACTTCGGAGAGGTTTTTCCGGTCATCTGTGTCGCCCCTCCTTACAACGTCAACTTCGCGCCAATTGAAATTATTCAGGCGGTGCTCGCGCTGCCTGAAGTCGGCATTGTCGACTTCGCGGACAGGGCCAAGGCCCTGGTGAACGCCCGCGCTTCCGGCCGCGTCACCATGAACAGACTTTATGTCATTCTTGGTGTTCCCAAAGAGAACTCGGTATACGACTATCTTGGCGCCGCGACCTGGTTCTGGAAGCTCACAATTGAGGCGCAAGGTACGACCTTAGGGGCCATTGTTGCGCGTATTCCCCCATTCCCCGGCTATGAACTCAAGGCGGAAAAGGAACCCGAGCTCCGCCTCGTGTCGAGGAGATTCCTCTGATGAAGGTACACTACACGGACAAGGGCTTCGATGTACCGCTGCTCGAAGACGAAGCAATTCTCGTAACACTCTGGTCGCGCGAAACGCATGTCATGGAACTGCCGCCACTAGCTCCAGCCGATGCGGAAAGTGCCGCGAGTTTTCGGGCACGGGCACTGCACCCTGGAAGCATCGATGAGGTTCTTATCTGTCCGCGCGTGGTTACCGCAAGCAGGGCATCTGCCGCCATGGTACATATTGTCGCCCGTGACCCTGTCGGAAGCATTGCATCCGCTCGAAGTGTCCTGGTTCCTCAAGATTTTTCGTTCTTGTCTTCGAGCCGCAGGGAAAGGCTCGACCTTTATCTCACGCCAGACTGGCTTGAGTGGATGCACTTTTCGGAAGGACTTCCGAAGGCTTCGGGATCGGGCGAATGGGAAAGGCCATACTCGGACCTTGTCAAGCAGTTTGCGCTTCCTGAAGCTCCCGCATGCAGCATCTGGTGCCCGGAGGGAATGAGCGAAGACGCCCATTGGCTTTCCCGTATGCTTGCCCCCCGCTACAAGGCCTGCGGTATCAGATTCTATGAATCACACGCCGCTTCCGTCATCGCGCATGGCGCCAACTCTTTCGGCCGGAGAAAGGACGTTCAAAAAAGGAGAAAAATGGCGTTTGCTGGCCTATTCGTCCTCGTGGACATAATGCTTGCCATCTCCCTTGGCTCTATGGATCTGGGGGCACTTCAGGGTCACATACGAGAACTCAAGGGTGAACAACAACGCCTCACGCGCGTCATGTCCGAGGCCGCCGCAGTCAAAGCACGTATAGCAGCATACGGAGAGGTCAAAGAAGGGGCGAAGGATCCGACGCCATACAGTGTCATTGAAGGCCTCGCTCGTGCGCTTCCAAAAGACTGTATCATGACTTCGGTCCAGGTGGAGGGAGCAGTATTCCGTGTCTCGGGGATCTCGGCGGACGCCTTCGCCCTTGTTCCCGCCCTCGGGGGCGGCGGATTTTCCGACCTCACGCTTGAGCAGGCTCTGCCTCTGCAGGGGACGCGACGGTCTTCGTTCACGATTTCCGGGAAATACAGTCCATGACCCCAGGTGAACGCAAGCTGATTGGTCTCCTTGGCGCGATCGTGGCTATTGTGATGCTCGTTCTCGGAATACAAGCATACGTCAGCTATCTGTCTACCCAGGTCGGCATTGTCGGGACACTTGAAAAGGACATCGCCAAAATGAGGGCCATCGAAGCGGCCCTGCCTGCGGAGGCGGCGCGTCTTGTCGATATCGAGCGACGGTCCACGGCCGGTCGCTCGGGCGATGAGCCAAAGGACATTTATGAGGCCGCGCGAATCTTTGAGCGGAGCCTAAAAAAGAATGGGCTTGAAAGCGAGCGAGCGGGTGTCTCGGGTGATGGAGCGCAGGCGATCTTTGATACCGTGTTCAAAGGCGATGTCGAAGGGATTCTTTCGGTATTTCGGGAAATTTCCGCAATGAGGGATGTGGTACTGCTCTCGGCCCGAATCGATGTCAATTCCAAAGAGGGAGGGGCGGAAGCCAGGCTACGGATGAAATATGAAACGCAGAAATGAGATCATGCTTATGGGAGCACCCATGGCGATATTTATATTGCTTGTTGTTCTCGTTTTTCGGTCGCTGCATACTCCGCACACTTTCCAGGGCTTGCCAAATGAATCGCTTCCGCAGAGTCCCCAAACGAAACCCACCGTTCTTTCGGATACCCTCGAGGCCCATGAACTTTCGCCTTTGGAACTCAGCCTGCGATTTTTCCATCCAGCAGCCATCCCCGCTCCTCCCGCTCCGCCGCCGGCGCCGCGTCCCATCGTGTCGGCTTCTTGGCTCTCCTACCTCGGCGAGATCGGAATTGACGACTCGACGAAGTATATGTTCAAGGATTCCCGCAGCAATCATGTAGTGACCCTCTCTACGGGAGAAAGGAAAGAAGGATGGCAATTGGAGGCCGTGAGCGCTACAGAGTTCATTGTCGACGTGGAAGGGTCGCGCTATCGGGTAGCCTTTTCGCACTGATGGTTCTGCTGCTTTCCTGTACGACGGCGGCGAAACGGCTCGATAACATCGAGACCGGCGCCTCGCTCTACGGAACGCTGTACGATACTGACAGCAAGCCGGTCTCCGGCTGTCGGGTGACGCTCGATGGCGAGAAAGAAAAGGGCTCCGAGACCGTCGTATCCGATATCAATGGGCGTTTTTTCTTCGACTTCGTGACCTATAGTGACCACCATTTGGCGTTTCAGAAAGAGGATTACGAGGCGTATACAATGGACCTCGACTTCCTGTCGAAAAGCCAGGTCGTCTACGCACGAGTCGTGTCCCGTTCGAGCCTCATCGATGCGGTGTCAAAGGCCATCGGGAACAGGAATTGGGAAGAAGCCACAAGGCTCCTGTCGCGGGCCAAGGCCATCAAGGCAGAGGAGCCCTTGTCCGGGTATCTCTCCGCAATTATCGACTTCAGGCAAGAAAACTATGCAAATGCGGCGGAGCTGCTCGAGAGGCTCGTGGCGCAGGACTATCACGAACCCTATATCTATCGCTTTCTTGGGGATATTTATGAAAACCATCTTAACTCGCCTGAAAAGGCGCTGGTGAATCTGGACGCGTTTCTCAAATTGCGAGAGGACGCCGACGTACGGGAACGGGCGGAAAGGCTCAGGGGAAGCCTTCGAGGACAGGACGTTCCCAAGAGTGACTAAGCTTCGTAACCGCAAAGTTCCATAAAAAAAATACCGACGGATAACTGGCGCGCCGCGAACTACCGTGTTACAGTGATATTATCCTAATAGTATGCGCAGGTAATAAAGTTAACAAAATATGACATAGGCGGTTGCTCTATGAAACGGAGCCAGTCTCAGGCCCTGCTGCTTGGCAGTATCGCAGGAATCGCATTGTTTTCCCTTCTCGGTTGTTCGCTTGATGGAGCGGGCATCAGTGTTTCGTCTGCGACTTCACATTCCTTGACAATAAGCAACAGCAGCAGTTCCGCCCTGTCTTTCGTCCGCTGGACGGACGGCAAGGGCGTCAAGCAGGTGTTTTCCCCCGACACGATCTATGACGCGACCCTCCAGAAAACGGTAGGCGGGATGCTTCCCGGTTCTAAGGCAACGCAGGCGGTTGCGCCGGGCAGCAATCCGCTTCTGTTTTTCTTTGCCGACGGGGGTGTGGAATACCGGACGGTCGGCGTCGTGACGGTCGATTCATCCGCGAAGGAAACCATTTTCGTGCTCACCGATGCGACGGCTACTACGATCAATCAGTAGAGGTGCCTGCGATATTTTGATGCAATCATGCACGAATCATCACGAATCATCAAGAGACATCATGAAACGGGAGAAGAAATGAAAAACAATCAGAGAATGGCAGCATTCGCGATGGTTCTTCTCTGCACCACCCGGATGTGGGCAGACCAGGCGACAGCCGACGCGCAGGCTGCGATCACCGCAGCGTCGAAGGCTATCGATGTCATGACCGGCACCGGCGGGTCGCTGCCCACGGCGATCGCCGCTGGGGGAAAGGTCTTGCCGGGGGCGGCGGTGGCCATGGCCCAGGGCATCTCTGACATTCTCGGGACGGAACAGGGAGCGGCGGGAATGGCGGCCGCTACGATCGCCGCGAGCGACGCCACCAATGTACTACTGGGGGCCGCCTCGGGCCTGGCGATGCTGCAGGCGGCATCGGGCGGTGGAACGCAGGCGCGGTTGGCGGTTGGCTCGTTCTCCCTCGCGGTGGAAGATTTGTCGTATCGCTCAGATGGCCTAAAGGTCGAGTTCGCGCGAAACTACGAAAGCAGACGGACTGCGGGGCATTCCCTGGGCACGGGCTGGGTGTTTTCCTACGATACGCGGGTGCTACGGGGTACGGATAGGGATGCCGCGGCAACGCTCGAGTATCTGACCGGACGAGCGGACGCGATCGCCAAAGAGCAAGCTGACAAGGCGAAAGCACGCCAGGTCATGCTCGACAGGATCGATACGGCGAAGGTCGCGGTGCTGGCGGCCGAGAACGATGCGTCGGCGGCCCTGACGCTCGCCGATGAAGCGGTTCGTCTGGCCTATTTGACCGGCGACCTGACGCTACATGCCAGTGCGGACAAGGTGGAAACGGACGCGCAGGGCATCAAGTCGGAGATAGACGGTCCTGACGGCATGCTGACGAACCTCGCCGCCGCGCGCGTGAAGCTCGTCTCGAGCCAGGACGATCTGGACGGCCTCACCCCCGTCATAAACGATGTCGCCTCGAAGTCCGACGCCTACGGCAAGGTTGCCATGCTCGCCGCGGCGAACCATGCGCTCAACCGCCTCGTCGCGAATTCAGGCGATCCGGAATACGAGCAATACACAGGAAATGGAACGGCGGTCCTCGTCGACGAGGCGGGGTCGCCCCACATGTACAGGATGACGGAACAGGCTTCGATTGACTCGGTGATCCGCCTCCCCGACAACTCGATCAACTACTACCCCTTGGGCTCGGCGATGCAGGCGGCCGAGCCGACCGACGACAGCCTCGAACTCAAGCCCGACGGAAGTTATGTCAGGACGAAGAAAGACGGCACGAAATACCTGTACAGCTACCTCGGCCAACTCGTGCGGATCGTTGACACGAACGGGAACGGACTCGCCTTCGGCTACTCGTCCGCCTCGGAGCTCGTGAGCATCACCGACGACTACAACCGCGAGACGAACATTGAACGCCAGAACGGCCTGATCGCCCTGATCACCGATCCGGCCTCGCGGACCGTGGCCTACGGATACGACGGCGACGGATATCTTGCGTCGGTTCGGGATACGGGCCGAGCGACGGTTGCCTATCGATACACGGACAAGCGGCTCACGAATATTGTCAATCCCGACGGGAGTTCGCGGACCTCTGTATATGAAGACAAGGATGGGCGGACAGTCCTTACGAGTGTCGCGGACGAGGAAGGGAAGTCGGAGAAGTACCGCTACTTCGACGGCTACACGGAGGCGGAAAATGCCGCGGGAATCGTGGAAAAACACTATTTCGACGATCGGTTCCGGGAGAAGAAGATCGAGTATGCCGACGGCGGAGCTACGGAGTTCGCCTACGACGGAAAGGATAACCTCACGGATCTGTGGGAAGAATGGGACGGCCAGAGTCATCATACCAGTTTCACCTATGACGATGCCCGGAATCGTCTGAGTGCGACCTATCCGGACGAAAAGGTACACGAAAGCTGGACATACACAACCCTCAACAAGGTCGCCACTCATGTCGAAAAGAACGGAGAGACCACTGCGTATACCTATGATGACGAGGGGAATCAGCTCTCCATCGATTATCCCGGCCCCGACGAGAAATTCTCCTACGACGAGCGGGGTCGATTGACCCGGCGGGTCGATCGGAACGGGTCCTCGACGACCTTCGGATATGATCGGAACGGCTACGTCTCGATCGTGCGGCATCCGGTGACGGCAGTGGATGGCACGACCACGGACGTCATCGAACGCTATACGAATGACGCGATCGGCGAGGTGCTCGTCTACACGGATGGCGAAGGCACGACGACCACCTCCGAGTACAATGGCGACGGCAAGGTCACCCGCGCCATCGACATGCACGGGAAGACGGAGTCATTCGAGTACGACAACCGTAAGGACCTCGTGAAGAGGACCGACAAGCTCGGGAACGCAACACGCTACTACTATGACAAGCGGCATTTGCTCCTGCGGGTGATCAACCCGCTGGGGGAGGTCGTCGCCTATGAATACCGCGACGACGGGAAACCGACAGCCAAGGTTCTGGGGAAGATAGAGGAATCGTCGCAGCCTGCGACGTCGTCGAACACGGCGGACGCGGTGGGGAGCGGCGCGATGACGCTGGCCGAAGCTGCCGCCGTCTCGGTGGGGCAGATCGACGGGGCTGGCCGGTCCCAGCGTCTCGGGGCACTCGCCTCGGCGACCGGAGTCGCCGCGAAGCCCGCCGCTGTCAGCGACGGCGTGATCGACGGCCATCCCCTGGTCACCTGGGAGTCGCGCACGGTATTTGACTATGACGGGCGCGGCAATCTGAAGAGCCGCCTCCAGGTGGAGACGAGCATCTCCGAGTTGTTCACCTACTACGAGAACGGCCTGCCAAAGCGCTCCGTCGACGGCGCCGGTAACCCCACCGATTACGGCTATGATGTCATGGGCCGGCTCAAGTGGAACCAGGACGCGCGGGAACAGCGGTCCTGGTTCAGCTACTGGCCTTCAGGGAAGACCAGGACCGTCAAGGACCGGAACGGCAATACGACAAGCTTCAATTATGACGCGAACGACCGCCTCGTGGAGAAGATCGACCCGCTCCTGAAATCGGATCAATACGACTACGACGGGAACGGGAACCTCGTGTGGCACAGGGATCGAAATACGGCCGAGACGACAATGGAGTACGACGAGTTCAATCGGCCAAAACTCGTCACGGGACCCAACTTCCCCGCGGATACCGTCAAGGCCCAGGAACGGTTTTTCTACAACGGACGCGGCCAGCTCGTGAAACGCGTCGACAAGAACGGCCAGCCCACCACGTACACCTACGACGACCTCGGCCGGCTCCTGACGACGATCGACGCGCTCGGAAAGACAATGACCTATGGCTACGATGACGCTGGCAACCTCACGAACCGGACGGACCGGCGGGCGAACACCTGGCAGTACCAATACGACGCCCTCGGAAGGGTGCAGACGGCCGACGATCCTTATGAGAAGGCGACGAGCTACGAGTACTCGATCTTCGGGAGCCTCGGGTCGAAGACCAACGCGTTAGACGAGACTTGGCAGAACGAGTACGACGCGGCGGGCCGGCTCATCGCGACCATCGACCCCCTTCTCGCGAGGACCGAGTATACCTACGACGGCAACGGGAAGCCCCTCACTGTGAAGGATCCGGTAGGCCGCGTGACGACCTATACCTATGACGAGCTCGGCCGCCTTTCGACCGAAGCCCGCGGCTCGCAGGCGCAGATCGCCTACGGCTATGACAACGAGCGGAACCTCACGACTATCACCGATCCGACGGGCGCGGTGTACCAGTATTTTTACAACGAACTCGACCTGCCGAAGACCGAGACCAATCGCCTGAATGTCTCGCAATCGTATACGTACTACGACGACGGCAGACTCAAAACAAAGACGGACTTCGGCGCGACTCCCATTTCCTACAAGTACGACGCCCAGGGGAACCGGACCGAAGTGGACCACGACGACGGGACGAAAAGCCTCTTCTCCTACGACGCGATGGGCAACCTCACGAAAGCCTCCAACGCGGCGCAGGCCTACGAGTTCGACTACGATCCCCTCGGTCGCCTGAGCGCGGCGAAAAACCTCGACCTCGGGGAACAGATCACCTACAGCTACGATGAGGAAGGCAACCAGACGGACCTCGCCTGGCACGGCGGGAAGCGGACGATCACGAAGAGCTACGGAAAGGCTGGAGAGCTTCTCTCGGTGGTCGACAGCGAGGGCGGCATGACGGACTTCAGCTACGACGACGTCCTCCGCGAAATCAACCGAAAACTTCCGAACGGACTCGTGCAGGTGAAAGGCTACGACCCCGCGGGCCGCCTGACCGTGGCGAAGACCATGGGCGGCCCCTTCGACGAGGCGGGCAAGCTTTCGAACGAGGCCTACGTCTACGACGCCTCGGGGAAGAGGACCTATACGGTGGACGAAAAGGGCAGGATAACCGCGTACAGGTACGATGACGCCGGACGACTCGTGGAGGTCCTGTATCCCTTCAAGAGCGGAAAGGTAGCGGCGGACTTCGATGAACGCTTGACAATGGGCCTTTTCCCTCAGTTCGAGAACGGTGTACCGACGCAGACGGGGAACCCGAAGCTCCATCTGGGCTTCAGCGTGCCCGACGTGCCCGGCTTCGACGAGGCAGGCTTCGAATCCGAGCTGCAGGGCTCCCTCGACGACGAGGACGCGATAGCGAAGGCCTACCTCGGCATAAGCGCGCAACCCGGCGGCGAGTGGAAAGTCACGCCCGGCGACGGCGCGACCCCCTTCGCGAAGCAGCTTCAGCCGAGCGGCACTGAGCCCGCGATGATCCGGGCCGCGGCCGTACGCGCGAACGGCCGGAACACGAGCATCGACACCCAGCCCTACCTCTGGGACGAAACCTACAGCTACGACAGCCGGAACAACCGTGAGGCGAAGGCCAACGGCTGGGGCCGGATCGATTACGCCTACGACGCCGAAAACAGACTGACCGGCGCGGGAAAGCGCAGCTACACGAACGACGCGAACGGCAACCTCGTCGAGGAAGTGCTAGGGAGCATAAAGGCAGAGTACGCCTACGACTTCGAAAACCGCGCGGTTGACGTGTACAGCCAGATGACAGGCTTCGTGGGCAAGGGGAAAGGCTCGGTCTGGACCTTGCAGGCGGGCGTCCGCTACGAGTACGATGCCCTTGGTCGGCGCGTATCGCGGACCGAGTATGACACGATAACGCGGGGCCAGAAACGCCAGCGGGAGTGGAACGCAGGAACGGCGATGGACTACCTGTATGACGGCACGTCGATGAACGTCCTTGCGGAGGCAAGGGAAGAGAACTTCGCGGGCGAGGACTTGCCCCTGCCCTATCAGCCCTGGAACGGCGACCGGGAACGCGATGGACACGGGAAATCGAAGGGCTGGCCGGGCTCCCGGTCGGACCACTTCTACGAAAGCGGCACCTTCCATCCCGAGAGCGAGTACGTGTACGGGAAAGGCGGAATACTGGAGCGTATCGACTTCGATACGGCGCACTACCGGAGCGCGGTGAAGGGGGACGCTCAGTATTATGCGCTCGATATCCTTGGCTCGGTAATGATGACGACCGACAAGGACGGCGGACTCCGCGACCGCTACGAGTATGACGCCTATGGACAGGCCTTTGAAGGGAGCTTCAGGCGGATCAACGACCTGGGGTACAACGGGAAGAGGACGGACCCGACGACAGGCCTCGTGGACTACGGGTTCAGGGACTATGCGCCGAGGCTCGGGAGGTTTACGACCGCTGACCCGGTGAAGGATGGCCTGAATTGGTATGCGTATGTGAATAATGACCCTATGAACGCAACAGATCCGACAGGGTTGAATACTTCGGGGGATGGATCGGATCCTATAAAGAATGGGGATGTAGTCTATGAGCATGATCATACAGTCGAATATCATGGTAATAGGGAATACGATGGGAATGACGCCGGAGTAGGTTCTCTGCCGACTTTAACAGGATCCGCAACACCTCAATCCCAAGGCCTCGTACTAAATGCTGCTACTCAGACTTCGGTAAGTTTGTTCGGATTGACACTTGGAATTGGGACGAATGCGGGAGTTAACATAGGATCGAATGGCGGCGCTGCTGGGCTAGGTCTGCAGATTGGCCTGGGGAATAGTAGCCAAGGGTTCATGACTTTCAATCAACTCAAGGCATTTTTGGGGCCTGCAGGTTTCAGTATGGAATGGCACCATATTGTTGAACAGGCTCAAATCAAGGATTCGCGGTCAGGGTTTGCTCCAGAGGTAATACAAAATCCGGGTAATATTATCTCGCTTGTTGCAGAGACTCACACTAGAATTAGTGCATACTATTCTTCGAAGCAGCCTTTCACGGATGGCCAGACAGTGAGGGATTATCTTGCTGGAAAGCCATTCGAATATCAATTTGGTTTTGGAATTGATATTCTTAGGCAATTCGGCGGCATCCCGTGATGGAGATCTATATGCCCAAAACTGGAAACATAAGTGATGAGGAACTGCTGCTCATGTATGCTGAGTTATCTATGCGGCATGGCGAGGCAACAGAAGCCGGTAACTATAAGGCGGCAAACAAGGCGCACGATGAGCTTCTGAAAGTCTATGACCGGATAAGGAATCGGGGAGAAGCATGTCTTTACAGATTGATTCCATTGTTGCAGTCCTCTCATCCTGGTACCCGCCTCTGGGCCTCCTCTCACTGTTTGTCGCTCGTGGGGAAAGAGGCAGAGGTCGTCCTTGAAGAACTTGCCAAGATCCCAAGAAGCTTCTTAGCTTTCTCTGCGAAAAAGACGCTAGAGGAGTGGAGATCGGGAAATCTGCATTTGTAAATCACCCACGGGCGTGACGCACCCGTAGAGTCTGACCCTCGCTAAAATTCGCCCCTCAATGCCCGCCGCGCTCCGCGCGCAGGATATCAGAAGCGCCCCGTCCATGGGGCGCTTGTATTGGCGGGCACTGCGTAAACCCGGAACTTGCGCGCAAGCTCGCTCAGCTCGCCTGCGCACAAGTCACGGGTTCACGCCGGGGCCTGGTTGGTCGAGGTAGGCCGACTGCCTCCCAAGCAGTAGGTCGCTTTATGCGCGAGTCTTCCTGAGCTGGAGAC
>DATKVC010000004.1:0-103290 GCA_035530275.1 Rectinemataceae bacterium
AGACACGCCGCCAGCGTTCGTTCTGAGCCAGGATCAAACTCTCCATGATATATTCCAACGGGCCGAAGCCCGCGGGATTCATAGAGAATGTCTCGTCCCCACTCGCGGACAAGTCCGCTCATGAAGACCGGCATTCGATCCTCGTCTCGCGTCGGGCAAGCCCGACACTCGACGTAGCGAATCGCTTTCGCGATTCGCGCCGCCAAGCCATAAGCTTGGCGATTTAACCTTCCTCGCTCTATCCCATCCCTAATTCACTGTGGAAGACCCTTGCTCGTGGTTAGCAGCTTTCGTGCCAACCACCGCAGATTTTGTAGCACTTTCGTGCCGAACTTGTCAATCACTCTCGGAAACTTTTTGTTTTTCCGCTTGACGCCTCTCGGCATCTGCGAAACTGTCCACTCGCCAGGCACGAGGCCCAACAGGCGAACCCGCCAAATCTAGCACCACCCTTTCGCTCTCGTCAATACGGTGGCGCGCTTTTTATCTTGCTCTTCCGTCCATCAATCCACGCTTTCGAAACCTCGTGGCATCAACGGCGCGGAGGGAGTTGTACCGGAAGCCGAAAAAAGAGTCAACGACATCAGAGGCTTTTTTCCTGCCCTTCCCAATAAAAATTCCCATCGCCGAAGCGCCGATGCTGAATGGCTTCGAGGAGGTCTTCCTCCCCGACCTCCGAAGCATCGCGAAGGTCGGCAATCGTTCGGGCGACCTTGATCACGGAATGTATGGCACGGGAGGAAAGGTCGATTTTCCCTGCCGCCGCGAGCAATAATTTCATCACTTCGGGACGAAGGGGAACGCGCTCGGCGAGATGAGCCGGGGTGAGGCGGCCATTAAGAAGAACCGGGTTGTCCCCGTTGCGTTCAGCTTGCTTCGCTCTGGCGCCTTCTACTCGTTGCCTGATGACGCTCGAGGACTCACCTGGTGGTCCGAGGAGATCCCATTCCGACTGCGGCCTGACGGGAACGCGGATGTCCACCCTGTCGAGGAGGGGATTTCCCAAACGCCGCCAATACCGATCGATTTCTTGTATTGAACAGAGACAGGCCTTGTCCCTTCTGCCGAGATTTCCGCAGGGACAGGGATTGGCGGCGAGGAGGAGAATGAAAGAGGCCGGATACCTGAATGACTGCTCCGCCCGGGCGATGGAAACGACATGGTCCTCGAGCGGCTCGCGCAGGGCCTGGAGAACGTCACGATGAAACTCGGGAGCCTCGTCCAGGAAGAGGACGCCATTATGAGCGAGAGAGACTTCCCCTGGGCCGGCTTTTCGCCCCCCGCCGATGAGTCCTTCGAGGGAAGAGCCGTGGTGGGGACTTCTAAAAGGCGGTCTGCGCAGAAGGCCGCTTCCCTCGGCTAGGGTTGTCCCGAGGGAATGGAGGGAGGTGGATTCAAGCGACTCCTCCCTCCCGAGATCGGGAAGAAGGCTCGGGAAGCGCCGGGCGGCGAGGGTCTTTCCGGAGCCGGGGGGGCCGAACAGAATCACGTTGTGCCCGCCTGCGGCCGCGATTTCGAGGGCGCGACGCACGCGAGGCAGCCCGCGAATTTCGGAGAAATCTCCCTCCTCATTTCGCCCGAAAGGATTGGGGAATTGTCCGGATTCACGATCCTCAGCCGGGGTGCCCACCCTGATCGAAGCGCAAATGGTCGTGGTTTCGGTGAGAGAGGCTATCGGATACACCCTACCCGCCCCGAGGGCGCGGGCCTCCGACCCATTCGCCTGCGGGACTATGAAGTCCTCAATGCCGGCTCGCAGGGCGGCGGCTACCGCGGGCAAGACGCCGGGGACAGCACACACGGTACCGTCGAGCTTCAGCTCCCCGAGCGCGAGCACATCCTTGCCGGGATCGGGCAGGATCCCCGCCCTGCAGAGTATGGAGAGCGCGATGGGGAGGTCATAGGCCGCGCCTTCCTTTCGCAATCCCGCGGGGAAGAGATTGACGAGCACACGGTCGAGGGGAAATTCGAAGCCCGAATTGCGCGTCGCCGCGCGAACACGATCCCGCGCCTCCCTGACGGCACCTTCGGCGAGGCCGACGAGATCTATCGAAGGGATACCTCTCCGAATGTCTACTTCGACCGAAACGAGTCTCCCCTCGAAACCGAAGGGCTCATGGGCGTGAATGGTCATTCGCAGCCTCCCGAACATGTACGCTCGGGAGGAGGGCGAATGCTTCAATTCATGCGAATATAAGCGAATTGGGAATTGCCAGCGGATCGCGAAACAATTCCCCGATCGATTCTCGCGAGTTAGCGGCGGCTCTTCCTGAAGATCATCACGACGAAGGCCGCGGACATGAAGAGATAGGCGAGATTCGAAAAGACCATCCGGGCGAGGGGAAGGCCGAGGACTTGGAGACGACCCTCATCGAGAAGGCCCGTCCTGACAAAGAGGTCGAAGAGAAGATCCGCGTAACTCGAGACAGCGCCGATGACGATCAACATCCAGGCGACATCCCTCGTCCTTGACCAGAGGATGATCGCGAAAAAGGTCATGATGCCCGCTACCGCGAAGCGGCTCACGAGCCAGACGAAAATTCCTGCGCTCACGACGGGCTCTCGGCGCGATCCTGGTGCTTCATGCTACCTGCTCCGATTTCGCGCCATCGGCTCAACCGAGGAGGAGATCGAGATCGAACTCGCCGGCCGAGGCCGGCAGCCCGATCCCCCAGGCCTCCAAGAGCCGGGGATGGAGTTCGCCATACACCCCGACAGCGACGCCCTTCACGAGGACCCGAGCCTGGCGCCCGATGATGAATCGTGGATCTTCCTCCCCTTCCGATGCCTCGGCGACCTCGAAATCCCGGCCGAGGTAAAAGAGGAGGGTCGCTATCTGGCTCGCGATCTCGTTGAAATCGGCCTCGCCATGCACGGAAAGGAGACCGAGGTATTGTCTCGTCGAAACGCCGTAATTCTCGCTCGGATTACCGAAGGCCACCTTGCCTATCTCGAATATTCTGTGCGGATAGGCCGCTTTGCTCGAAATGGCCTCCGTGCCGAGTAATCCCGGAAGGGGGGAATTGCGCAGGAACTCGAAGTTCTCCGACATCGGATTGGCGACCCTGAGCACCTTGGCCGCGTCGATGCCCATCCTCTCGATGTAGTCCTTACCCGAGCCAAGATAGTTGTAGATCATCTCCTGGTAGCCGAGTCCTACGAGGATTCCCTTGGCCTTTCTGGAGAAGAGCTCGATGGGCGTAAGCCGTCCTATGGTGAAATCGCGGGGCCTTTCGGGCGGGAAATTTTCCATGCCGATGCCGATCATCACATCTTCGATGAGATCGACCTGGTGGAGGAAATCGTTCCGATATTCCGGCGGCCAGGCCGATACGTACTGGCCGTGGATCTCGACGCGCGATCCTGTCCTCTCGAGGGCCATGGCGACGACATCGACGGAAAGACTCTTGCCCAGGAGTCGCGATGCCCTGCCCGCATCGACAGATAGCGGCTTCTGGAAGTACCAAGGGAAGGTCACGGCCTTGCCGAAAGGCGTATCGTAGGGGTACTCGACGAGCACGGGCTCGATAGTATAGCCGAAATCGGCGAAATCGCAGGCGACGATCGAGGCGGCCAAGGTGACCGAGGGCATGTCGCTGCCGGTCAGCTCGACGAAGAGCTCGCTGTCGCCGACCTGCACCGCGCCGAGCCCCGCGGAGTTGATGATGGGCGGATAGGAGAGTACGCCTCCCTTGGAATCCAGCAACAATGGATGAATTGGTTCTTTTTCGAGGATAAAGGCGTATTCGCGTCCCTTGGGATGCTCGGAAAGGATCTGGAGGAGGTCCATTTCCCTCGTTTCCTGGAGGGGGACGAATCGCACGCTGCGAGGCTCGACCCCCTTGTAGACGACGGGCCATTTGATTTCAGCGCTGCGATAAAGCCCCATGGAGATGGTCTTTCGCTTGCGGCCGAAATTCCACGCGAGTTTCTCCTGGGTCTGGATCATCTCTTTCAGGAAAGCGTCGTCGATGGGCTTGCCCGAGACGCAGAAACCCGCGAGATAGGGGCGGACCTTGCGCACCGATTCCTCGACGAGCACTTTCCGCTTCGAGGACTTTTGGTCCCCTTCGCGGGAGAAAAAGGGGTAGTGGGGGCGAGGCCCTCCCGCTTTCATGCGGAGCGCGCGGGCGAGTCCCGCGGAGGACCAGAGGTCGGGGCGATTCGTGTCGTTGAGCTCAATCTTGATGCTGCGCTCCGACGCCGGCGCCTTTCCATCGCGATTCCATTCGTCGAGTTCGGCCTTGGCCGAGGTCAGGGCGGGCTCCAGGGTCTCCGGCTCCAGCCTCTGGCCGAGGAGCGAGAAAAAAAGGGCTTCGTTTACTTCAATCTTAGGCATCGATTACTCCGTCGGCCTGCGCCGTTCACATCTTGGCCCGGCGGTACCGGACGCTCTCGAGATCGGGGCTGAATAGTTCCCTGAGATCGTTGATGCCAAGGGCCATGAGAGCCATGCGATCGATACCGATGCCCCAGGCGAGCACGGGCACGTGAACACCGAGGGATTCGGTAACCTCGGGCCGTAAAATGCCCGAACCTCCGAGCTCGAACCAGCCGAGGACAGGATGCTTGATGTGGACCTCGACCGAGGGCTCGGTAAAAGGGAAGTAGCCGGGAACGTATTTCACTTCCTTGGCTCCGGCCACTTCGACCGCGAACATCTCGAGGAAGCCGAGGAGGGTCCTGAGATTCACGTCCTCGCCGAGGACTATTCCCTCTGTCTGGTAGAAATCGGAGAGATGGGTCGCATCAACCCGGTCGTAGCGAAAGCATCGGGCGATGCCGAAATATTTGCCGGGAACCTTCGCCGTCGGAAGCTGCCGGGCCGAGAGCACCGTGCCCTGGCTCCGGAGTATGAGGCGCCGAGTGAAGTCCCGATCGAAGGAATAATTCCAGCCTCGACTGCCTGTCTCGCCGCCATTTTCATGGGCTGCCGCGATCCGGGAAAGAAAGGGCTCCTCGATGCGCTTGGCGAGCCTTGGCTCGGCGAGATGATAGACGTCATGGATGTCGCGGGCCGAGTGGAATTGCGGCATGAAAAGCGCGTCCGAATTCCAGAACTCCGTCTCGACCAGGCCGCCGTCGAATTCCTCGAAGCCGAGGGAGACGAGCTTGTCCTTCACCGATTCGAGGAATTCCACATAAGGATTGCGGCGACCGGGAATGAGGCGAGCGGTTGGGCTCTTGACGTTGTAGGGTCTGAAGGCGGCACCTTCCCAACTTCGACGAGCGAGAATATCGGAGGTTACGGCTCCGAGTTCTTCGCCGGTAAGGCCCAGGGAATCGAGGGCGCGGGCGACCTCAATCGCCTCGGGGCTCAATCGATAGACGACACGCTCCCTCTCGGCGACGCGGAAAGGAGAATCGCCAGCCCCTCGCTTTCGAGCCATGCCGGACATGGCGAGCTTCTCGGCTGGGCTTAGCTCTCCATCGTCGAGAAGTCCATCCTCGCGCGCAGCGGCCTTCTGCAGAAGTTCGCGAACGAGGAGGAGTCGCGGCTTGTCAGCCGAATCGTGTTTAGCCTCAAACCATCCTGAGACGAGGGATGCGCGCTTTTCCGCATCCATCACGAGGGCGCCTTCTTTTGAAAGCTGGCCGAAGGCCGAACCGACATCTTTTTGCTCGAGGCCGAGGGCGGCCACGATCTCAGGGAGCTTGGCCGCGCCTTTATCGGCAAGGTGGCGGAGGATGCGATCTTCGGGCGTACCCTTGACCGCGAATTCCCTGCCAAGCGGTGTTATTTCGTAGACGGTGCGCGGAATACGCGCGGATTCGGAGGCAAGGCCCTTGGCCGCCAGCCAAGAAAAGGCCTGATTGGCTTGGCCTTCCTTATACCCCAATTCGCGGACGAGGCGCCCGGCATCGAGATCCTCACCGGGACTGTAGTCCCGCAAGACCTTGACCTCGAGCTGATGCAGGCTCTTGGCTAGAATCGCTGCTTCCATTCCACGCTCCGCTGTTTCGCGCATTGCCTGACCGACACGGGAAGGAACCGGCCGAATCGATCAGGTAGTGGGCATCATGCCGAAAAAGAGGGTCTGGCGTCAACGAAGGCGATCGACGAGGTAGAGAGTACTCTCTTCTGTGGCAAGGAACCTCTCTTGGGTTTCGAGCCTGTAATGGGCAAAGGGAGATTCCCCTTCTGCCCGGAACCCGAAACCTACAAGGCGGGACCGAAATTCCGTCGGCGAAAGCGAAGGGCTTCCGAGCCAAAGCGCGCCGCCGGCCACGACATCATGGAATAAGTGGGAACCGAGGGGAGAGCCGATACCCGAGGGGTCTGCCTGCAAAATCGCCGCCGCATGGGAAACGTCCGGCCAAAGTATGCCGCGATAGACGCTCTCGGAGTCCTCGGCTGGAGGCGGGAGTACGAGGATCCAGCCATTTCTCCGTTTCCCCGCCTCCCAATCCAGGAGTCGTATTCGAACCCAGGCAGATTCGTCTATCGGGGGCCAGGTTTCGAAGACGACAATGTCGGTGATGGGGAGGGCGGGGACCCGCCCGTACAATTCGCCTTCCGCGACCAAGACCTTCCTTAGCCCAGAGGAAGACACTGCCTCCGCCGGATCGAGCGATGTGCCCCGGCCAGAGGCGGCTCGATGATAGGGCCTGATTTGCAGGAGACTGATGTAGGGTCTCCTGTCGAGCGCGGTTTCATCGATGGCAAATTCCACGATCACCTCATCCTTAAAGGCGAGTGAGGCCATTTCGAGGAGGCGGGAGAAGGCCGCAAGAACTCCCGAACCCTGGAGTCTCTTCATCATCCTGCCGGTGATGGCTGCGGCGTCGACCTCGTGGCCGACATGCACGAGGTCCGAGGCTGCCTGCGGCGAAGAGACATCAAGCTTGAGAGCCCTCGCCGCGCGCGCCCAAGGACCGACGGCGGGGATATCCGGAGGGTTCTCGTTGTCGAGGCTGACGATGAGGGATGGGCAGAATCCGGTGAGTGCGCTGCCCATACCCGGCACGAGGGCTATGACAGGCGTCGTATTGCTCGAGCCGACGCGAGGCGAGCGCGACCAGACGATCGCCGAGACCAGGGGCATGAAGCAGCCGTTCCGTTCCCTGCCGACGAGTTCCTGCACCACGACGCCCATCCGCTCCTCTTCGAGGCTATAGCCGGCTGCCGCTATGTGACGGCGGGCAGCTTCCGAAAAGAGGCTTCGCCAGACTTCCTTGACCGCTTCGAGGAAAGACGAAAGCCGCGTCTCGAGATCGCCCCTGTTGGAGAGGAATCGAGTGCCGTACACCCCTGCGAGAGGTAGCCTTACCATATCTTCGAGAAGCCCCGACGACCTGACGGCGAGAGGACGATAGCAAACTTGAAGGAATCGTCGGGCCGTTTCGACGAAATTGGCGGAAAGGGATGAAGCCGCGAAACTTGCTTTACAGGCATCCGGCGGAGCATCGTAGTAGGCTTGGGACCAAAGGCCGTTGCGCTCGAGAAAGTCCTCGAACTCGTCGATCCCAATGAAAAGGGTACGCGGCATGCCAATGAACCACTCCCCGTGGGTCGGATTCGCATGCTCTTCACGGATCAGGCGCCCGAGGAATTCGATGCCCCTACCCTTCCCTCCGACGGAACCCGACCCAAGTCTCCCCATGGAGGATTCGTAGCGAAAAGTCACCTCGTCGAACTCGGGTACCAGGCCTTCGGACTTTTCGAGGCGAACCTGATCGAGAACATGGAGAAGAAAGGCGCGAAGATCCTCGGGCGTCGAGAAGTCTTCGATCGTATAGTCATGAAGAAGGGCGGCGAAACGATATTCGCCTCGGGCAGTGAGCCAGCTAGAAAACTCGTTGCGTGCAGCATGACGAAGCAAACTGTCGGGCGGGACCTCGGCCACGAGACGTGCGAACTCGTCTATCGTCGAGGCTCGTGCCAGGGCCTCTCCGTCGGGACCGAGGAATACGAACTCCCCGAATCCTATGCCTTGCCGGATGAAACCGCCCAATTCCGCGGCAAGCGATTCGGAGGATTTGTCGGCGAAGACCACGCCGAGGTTCGCTGCCCGATCGCGTACCCCCTCCTCGCTCGACTGGATCATCACCCGCAATTCGGGCCGCCGGCCGCGGGCCATCGCCACGAAATCGAAACCGGCCTCCGGGTCGAACCGTCCACGGTGCTGAAAACGAAGGTCCGTAATGACGGCCAACAGAGAGGACTCGTAGCGGAGGAAAAGAGCCTCAGCCTCCTCATAGGTCGAGGCGAGGAGGATTTTCGGTCTGGCGCGGGCGCGCAGAAGCCGATAGGTTTCGACGCCTCGCTCCTCCTCTATGAGAGTGCGGGTCTGTTTCAGAAGAACCGTATAAATCAGGGGCAGGTAGCGGGAATAATAGCGGATCGAATCTTCGATGATGAGGATGACGCGGACGAGTCCGGAGGCCACATCCGCGTCGGCGTTTCCTCTGTCCTCGACATACTTGATCATGCCGACGAGAAGCTTTGAATAGCCGTTCCACACGAAGACCCTGTCGATCGCTTCGAACTCGGGTCTCGCGGGATCCATCTCCGCAAGGCTCGAATTGTTGAGGACGAGCAACAGTATCGGCAGCCCCGGCTTTCTGAGCCGCATCTCCTGGGCGAGACGCAAGGGCCGGTCGTAGTCTAGCCCGACCATGATGATCACGAGATCGCAGTCTCCGGATTCGAGGCGCATCAAAGCAGACTCATCCGTATAGGCCGAAGTCACGCGGGGAATCGTCGAGAGGTTGAGCTTCGAGTATTCACCGGTAATTTGTTCGGTGAGGAATCCGTCCGATTCGACGACAAAGGAGTCGTAGAGACTTCCCACGAGGAGTATTTCGCTCACCCTGTAGCGCATGAGATCGTGGAATAGGCTCCGATCCCGACGCTCTTTGTCCATGGTGAGGAGGAGCTCTTCGAAACGCATGTTAGGGAAGATAACCCGCAGCAATCCAAACTGCAACGAGCCGGCATGGATCGAAGCAAGGGGGCCTGTTGATCACTCCAAGGACGCCGGCATGGGGTCCTCCTCGGATTCGGGATCGACGGAAACCCTCTTTAGAATTGCCGCCTGCGATGCCTTGCCGTCCATCAGGACGCTGAGAGGTTCCGCGAGCCTCGTCCAGACACAGTGGTCGAGCCTCGCGGCGACGGGCATGTTCCTCAGCCAGAGCCAATCGATGCCTTCCGTCTCCGACCAAGGCACCGTGATGTAGCCAATATTCATACTTGTGACATTATGGAAGAAATGCGAGCCGAGGGAGGATTCGACGCGGAAATCGGGGAGATCGGCCTCGATGATGACGGCCGCGTGGGCTATCTGCGAGTAGGCTACGGGAATGCCGAGCCATGGATCCCTTGTCCCCCAACGACCGAAGCCGAGGAGAAGATACCGGCGCCCCTCCTTCGCCACGAGGCGATCGAGGGCCTCGATCTCGGCGGCGATCGCCAGCGTGGATTGCCGGTCGAAGCGCTCCGGATCGATCCAGACGATGTCGAGGAGCTCGTCGTTCCGCCCGTTTCCCATGCTTTTCGGCGAGCGGAGAAATGCGTCCGCCAGATCGATTCTGGACAAATCGACCTCGCCGCCGCTATCGGTCCGTATGAGGGGTTTGAGCTGGAGGATGTAAAAGGCGGGGGTACCGGATTCCTCGTCGAGATTGAGCGCGTATTCTATCTCGACCGGGGAGCCCATCGAACGGGATCCGACGTCCAGAACGAGATCCACGAGACGCGCGAAGGGGAGAGCCTCGTGCTTGAGTATGTTTCCGAGATCGACGAAGCGAAGGCCGGGCGAGGAGGTGCCGGGCACTAGGCGATCGTTCTGGCCATCCCAGGTCGAGGCGAGGAGCCGAAATTTCGGATCTCCTTCCGCGTCGTCCAGTTCGAGCTCGGTTATCGCCGCGTCCTCCCCCGATCGCAGGTCCGGCATGGATCGCTCCATGTCGATGGCCCTGAACATCCTTTGCGAATTCTCCCGCATGCGGTCGGCCGGAATTATGTCGATCTTCGGATATCGCGGGCAGAACCGATGACAGGCTCCGCCGTCCACGACCCAGGAACCGAGGCCGAGGGCGGACAGACAAAGCCCATCGTCGGGTTTGAGATAGGAAACGGGGTAATAGTTGTGGGATTGGGCGGTGCCGGAAAGGTGGGGATAGTACCATCGACCGCGTCGCCTGCCGACCACTTCCTGCAGCACGATGGCCATGCGTTCTTCCTCGCGTTGGTAACGAGCCACCTCGAAATATGCCTTGGCCTTGGACGAAAAAAGACTTGCATAGATGAGACGGACGGCGTCGCAGAGCTGGGAAAGCCTCGTCGCCGGATCAGGATGGGAATTCGGAATTAATAGGGTTTCGTAGATGCCGGAAAAGGGGACCATCAGCATGTCCTCGAAGAGCCCCGACGAACGCACGGCGAGGGGTCGATCCGTCGCGCGGACGAAGCGATCGAGCCTCGCGACGAGTTCTACGTCGAGAGGCGAGGCCAAGAAACGTTCCACGACCTCCTCGTGGTTCGCCTCGAAATAGGCGAAGGACATGAGCCCGTTGCTTTCGAGAAAGCGCTCGAACTCGTCAATTCCGATGAAGGCGGTCCTCGGGAGTTTGACCTCGATGCCCTCGATGTGGCCGGCGAGTTCGAGGTGATCGATCAGACTCTTCGCGAAGACGAGGCCCCTTCCCTTCCCTCCGACCGAGCCGGTACCGAGCCGCGTAAAGGATTCGTCGTCGCGGAAGTGCGCCACGTCGAAGGCCGGCACGGATCCTCGCTCGCGCTCGCGCCTCGCCTCGTCGAGGATTCCGACCAGGAAGGACCGGACCTCGGCGTCGGAAGCGAAGTTCATGCGACCATACCGCCTGAGTATGCGAGCGAAGCGGAGCTCGCCGCGCGCGGCGAGCCATATGGAAAAATGGTTGCCCTCGGCGTGGCGCAACAGCACTTCCGGCGGCACCTCGGCGATGCGTTGCATGAATTCGTTCATGTTCTTCGCGATGGCGATTATCGCACCGTCGTCGCCCACGAAGCGGAAAGGACCGAATCCCAGGTTGTTCCTGAGGAAATTGCCGATTTCGTGCTCCAGGGACGGGGAGGCTTTGTCGACGAAGGCGGCGCCGAGGGCTTCGACGATCGTGCGGCGTCCCGGGTCCTCGGATTGCACGATGAATGGCAGGTCTGCCCGGAACTCCTTCGCCATCTTGAGCAGGGCGAGGCCGGCTTCGCCGTCGAGCACCCCGTCCCTCGGAAAATCGAGGTCGGTGATCACGGCGAGGAGCTCGTTTCGATGCCTGTCGAGGAGGTCAACGGCCGTTCCCCAGTCGGAAGCGAGCAGGACCTTCGGTCTGGATTTCGAGCGGAGGAGCTTGTAGACCTCGTCGCCTCCCTCTTCCTCGATCAAGGCCTGGGTCTGCCTGAGTATCACGCGATACATGAGGGGGAGGAAGCGGGAATAGTAGCGAACAGAATCCTCGACGAGGAGGATGACCCTGACGAGGCCCGAAGCCACGTCGGCCGAGGCATTGAGGAGGTCTTCGATGAATTTTATTATACCTATGAATAATTTTGAGTAGCCGTTCCACACGAAGACTCGGTCCACGGCCGAGAGGGAGCAGCCCGCGTCCTCGATGCTTCCGAGCACGGCGTTGTTGACGACGAGGAGTATGAGGGGGACGTCGGGCAGGGCTTTTCGTAAAGCCTCCGTCGAATCTATCGCCGGCATAAAATCCGATCCGGCCATCACGATGACGGCGTCGAAGCGCCGGAACATCGCGAGGGCGAGGGCCGATTCCGAGTCCCTCGCGGTGGCGATTCGCGGCACGGAGTTGAGATTGAGCTTGAATAGATCGCCGTAGCTCTGCTCGATGAACACCCCGTCCGATTCCATGACGAAGGACTCGTAGGCGCTGCCGACGAAAAGCACCTCCTTGACGCGCCGCTTCATGAGGTCGTGAAAGGCGTTGCGCTCGTTTCGCCCGCGATCGTAGGAACGCACAAGATCGTCGAAGAGCATTTCGTTACTTTTCTCAGTCTCGCGCGACGACGGGAATGTCGACTACGAATCGAGCGCCCCCGCCTTCGCGTCCGCAGTGCGCGAAACTCCCCCGGAGCTGGGAGGCGAGCATCTTTACGATCTGCAAGCCGAGACCTTCTTGGGATGCGAGCGAAAAGCCTTCCGGCAGCCCCCTGCCGTCGTCCTCCACGACGAGACGCAACCTATCCTGTTCCTGACGAAGGGTGAGGGCGACAAAACCCCCGTCGGCCGCTCCGAAGGCGTGGCGCAAGGAATTGGCTACCAGCTCGGTGCAGAGTATGCCGAAGGGGATGGCCCGTTTCGAATCGAAGGTTATATCCTCAAGGTCAAGCCGCACGTCGACACCGGCCCTGTCGATGGTCTGGGAAATATCCGAGGCGATTTTCTCGATATACGCCCCGAGATCGATCGCGTCGGAATCGCCCGAAGCGAATTGCAGGCGATAAAGGGCCGAAATGGAATCCACGCGAAAGCGTAGGCTCTCGAGGGCCGCACGGAGCGCTCCCTGCTCGGCCTTGCCCTCCTCGAGAGCGATGAAACTCGAAATCAACGCAATGCTGTTCTTTACCCTGTGCTGAATCTCCCTAAGAGCGTCCTTCTTTTCGCGCGAAGACTCTTCCGCGCGAGCCTCCATTTCCATCAATTTCGTCAAATCCCGCGCGACCGCGAGGATCGCGCCTTGGAATATTTCCTCCGAGCCGGAGCTGAAGCAGACCTCCACCCAGCGGTATTTCGCCGAATTGCCAAGATCGTCTTCGGAACCCTCGCTGACAGGGCCGAGGCGGAATTGAAGGGAAAGGGGGAGCCCCTTCGTTGAAAGCGCCCGGGCAAGCGAGCCTTCGACAACCTCCCTGTCATCCGCATGGATGAAATCGTGAAAGGCCCGGCCTCCAAGCGAAGCCGCCGATTGCCCGAGCAGGTTCACCGCGCCGCGCGAAACACGAAGCAATCGACCTTTCTCGTCTAGAATGGCGAGAAAATCGGGAGCGAGTTCGAAGAAGCCCTCGAGCCCGATGGGATTTTCTCTGGAGCTGTCCGGCACTGTCGCCTCCCCGAAGCACTCTAGCCTGCCCCCGGAGAGGCCGCAAGCTCCGACGAAAACGGCCGTCCCCCGCGCTCGCGAAGGACGGCCGTTACTGACCGCGGCCATCGAGGCCGCGACTCAGGGGGAAGGAAACTTAGACGAGGCCCTGGGCGAGCATCGCGTCGGCGACCTTCTTGAAACCGGCGATATTGGCACCGATGACGTAATTGCCTTCGACACCGTACTGCTTCGCGGTATCGACGCAGGCCTTGTGGATGTTGACCATGATCTCGTGGAGGCGATGGTCGACTTCTTCGGCGCTCCACGCGAGGCGCATGGAGTTCTGGGACATCTCGAGACCGGACACCGCAACGCCGCCGGCATTGGCTGCCTTGCCGGGCGCGAAGGGAATCTTCTTCTCGATGAAGAGCTTCCAGGCCTCGGGCGTGCATCCCATGTTCGAGGTTTCCACGACGACCTTGACGCCATTGGCCAGAAGGGCCTTCGCGTCGTCACCGTTGAGCTCGTTCTGGATGGCGCAGGGGAAGGCGAGGTCGACTTTGACTTCCCAGGGTTTCTTGCCGGCGTGGAAGGTGGCGTTCGGGAATTTCTTCGCGTAGTTCGCGACCTTCTCGCGATCGATGACGAGCATCTGCTCGAGATAGGCCCACTTCTCCTTGGTGCCGATCCCGTCGGGATCGTGGACGTAGCCGTCGGGACCGGAGATGGTGACGACCTTGGCGCCGAGCTGGCTCGCCTTGATGCAGGCGCCCCAGGCGACGTTGCCGAAGCCGGAGACGGAGACGGTCTTGCCCTTCATGCTGTCGCCCTTGAGCTTGAGCATCTCCTCGGCGAAGTAGACGGCGCCGAAGCCCGTGGCCTCGGGTCGAATGAGGGACCCGCCGAAATTGAGACCCTTGCCGGTGAGGACGCCCGTGAACTCATTGCGAAGTCGCTTGTACTGGCCGAACATGTAGCCGACCTCGCGTCCGCCCACCCCGATATCGCCGGCAGGCACGTCGGTGTCGGCACCGATGTGGCGCGAAAGTTCGGTCATGTAGGACTGGCAGAAGCGCATGATCTCATTGTCGCTCTTGCCGTTGGGATCGAAGTCGGAACCGCCCTTGCCGCCGCCCATCGGAAGGCCCGTGAGCGAATTCTTGAAGGTCTGCTCGAATCCGAGGAACTTGAGGGTGGAGAGCTGGACTCGGGGATGGAAACGGATACCACCCTTATAGGGGCCGATCGCCGAATTGAATTGGACGCGATATCCGCGATTGATGCGAAATTCGCCCTTGTCATCCATCCAGGGCACACGGAACATGACCGTGCGCTCGGGCTCGATGATCCGCTCGAGAATGTGCTGGGCCTTGTACTTGGGCTCGGCCTCGATCAGGGGCTCGATGGACTCGAGAACCTCTTCCGCCGCCTGGATAAACTCGCTTTCCCAGGGAGTGCGGGCCTTAAGGTCGTCCAGGACTTGACGGATATAGGCATTCATGCTGCTTCCTCCTGCGCGCATTCCGCGCGCGCACAGTCAGTTTACCTCGATTATCGAATTCAGACAAGATAAAAATTGCCCGATGAAATGGCGTTTCGATAAATGGAACAAAAGCATCACGGCCACGATGACAAAACACGTTCCCGCTACTGAAGTTGCCTAATCGAGAGGAAGAGCCCGGGAAAGTCCGAGGTATTCGTTCCAGCCGAGGAGGCGGAGGGTCCGCCCGCCGAGCCCGTCTGCCCGCCCGCCGCCTGAGACTTGCTTGCAGGCGCCGCGATGACCTCGTCGCCGACGTTGATCGTATCGAAAAAGCCGCTGCTCTTGAGGGTACCCGTGGCAACTTCTTCATCGATCTTGGTAAGGGTCAGGGTGCCTACTTGGGCCTGTGCGGGCCAATAGGGCCCAAGTCCCTCGCTCATGACCCCGAGGGTCCCCTTTTTGAAGACGAGGAGATTATCGCCGACCTTGAAACCATCGGCGCTTCCGAGATCGACGAGGACGGAGTCCTGACTGCGGCGCAGGATGCTGCCCTTCGGCTGCAAGGCCGCGACCAGGCTGTCCGCCAAACGGAGAGCCGTGTTCTTCACTCGATCGTTGCCGGTTCGATAGGAACGGAAGGTCGTCGCGAGACTACCCGTCCTGCCGACGCGAAGTTCGCCGCCTACCTGGATTTCGCGGTCGCTCTCCTTAATTGAGAGGAGCAAGTAATAATCAGCGCCGGCCTCTCTGGCAAGGCGGAAAGCCTCACCAGGGCTTGAGACCTTCTCCGCGAGTTTTGGCACCGACAACCTCGAGCTCGAGCCGAGGAGGTCCGTCAAATACCGTCTGAAAATCGAAGATACATCGAGGTGATATTCGGAGGAGAGGTCCGGCTCCCAAAAGATAGCCACCGAATACGGGCGCTTCTGAAGGGCGAATTGATCCACGTTCCAGTCCCCGGCGACGGTCCCCGAGAGGAGGCTCGTGTAGATCTCGATCGTGTCGAGGGCGCTGCGATCGGCCTTTCCGATGCCTTCGAGGAAGCGAAGCTCGGAGAGTTGGCGAGCCGGGTAGCCCCTTTTCCTGAGCAGATCCGCATAGAGAGTTCGACCTTGCACGGAATAGGGATCGATCTTGAGGGCGCGGCGATATTCGACGATCGCCTGATCGAAATAGCTGCGGTCTTCGAGTTCCCTACCCTTCGCGACATGCCAATCGGCGTAGCGCTTCCTCTGTCCGCCTTCAAGGGGGCTCGAATCCATCACTATTTCTTCGAGGGCGATGCGTGCGACCTCGTCGTCGGGGCTCAGCCCCGTGGCGGTATCCAGGCTGTAGATGGCGTCGGAGACCTCGCCTTGCGCAACCTGGGACTCTCCGAGGGCGAACCAGGCGAGTTCGTCCTTGCGATCCACGGCGATGGCATCCCGCATCACCGCTTCGCATCCCTTGAAATCGCCCGTCGAATAAAGCAGGGAACCAAGAAGTGCCCGATAGCCACCCTGGCCGGGACGGAGCCCCACCGCGTTGCGCGCGTGAAAGATGGCCTTGGCGGTCAGTCCGCGGGCCGCGTCGACCTTGGCGGCTACGAGCTGGACCCTCGCGTCATCGGAGTGGGCCGCGAGCGCTTTTTCCACGAGGACGGATGCGTCCTCGGGCCTCCCTTGATCGAGCGACACGAGGGCGAGCGAGGCGAGGGACCGGGCGTCGAGGGGGGCGATCCTGAGGCTATCCTCGAAGCGAAGCCTCGCCTCAGTCTTCTTGCCCTCCGCCAGGTCGAGGAGGGCGAGGCCGAAGCGCGCGTCGAGATCGTTGGGGCTCGAACCGAGAACGGACTCGAAGCGGGCTCTCGCGGTCGAAAGATCGCCGAGCCCGGCCCGGATGAAGCCCTCGAGATCAACGAGGGACCGATCGCCCCTCCTATATGGCTCGGCCTGCGTCGCGTAGGACAGCGCCTGGTCATATTCACCTAATTGGTAATAACATTTCGCCAAGCCCACCATCGCATCGCCGAAGGACGGATTGATCTTCAGGGCGGCCATGTAATCGTCGATGGCCCCGTACCAGTCCTCCGAAAAGGCGCGCGTCGCCGCCCGAGAAGCGTAACCGGGCGCCGTCGCCGGGTCCGTAGCCTGCGGCTGGGCCTGCGGCGGGGTTTGTATCGCGTCCTGCGCCGCGATCCCATCCACTCCGGCGCCCATGAGGAAGATCAGAGCGAGATACAGGCCCCATTTACCGGTCACGTAATCCCTCCAGAATCCTCGCGACGCGTCACGCGCACGAGTTCGATGCGATGTCCTTCCGTCTCCTGGACGGTGAATTCGACCTCTCCCGCGGCGATAGTCTCGCCGCGCAGGGGTATCCTCCCGAACAGATCGAAGACATAGCCGCCGAGCGAGTCGAAATCCTCGGCCGGTAGGGCGAGGCCCGTCCTGCCGTTGAAGGTATCGAGGTTGACGCGGGCGTCGCAGAGCCAGGCAGACTCTCCGACGGGAACGATTTCCTCCCGCTCCTCGTCGTATTCATCTTGGATCTCGCCGACGATCTCCTCGATGATGTCTTCCAGACAGACGATGCCGGACACACCGCCGTATTCGTCCACGGCGACGGCGATGTGAACCCGCCGCCGCTTGAATTCGCGCAGGAGAGCGTCGATACGCTTCGTCTCCGGAACGAAAAAAGGCTTTCGCAAAAGGGCCGGAAGGGAAAATTCCTCCCCCGTGACGAGGATCTTGAGGAGGTCCTTCGCGTACAGCATCCCGACGACGTCGTCTATCGTCTCGCGATAGACCGGAATCCGGGAATGCCCCGAGGAGACGACGGCTTCGAGGAGTTCGTCCCGCTTGGCGTCGAGTGCGACGAAGAAGGTATCGGTGCGGGGTACCATCACCTCTTTGACGAGGGTAGTGCCGAGTTCCTGCACGCCGCGAATCATTTCGCGACGCTCCTCCTGCGCATCGAGGACTTCTTCCGAAGCCGCTGCTTCTGAATCCGCGTCCCCGCCTTGTTCACCGATAGGCGGAACGAAGGAACCCGTGTCCTTTTTTAGGCCAAGGCGGGAGGCCAGGGACCGGATCAACTCGTTCATGAGAAGGCTCCCCGCCCCGGGCCGATCTCGGCGAGAAGACGCTCCTGCATGACCAGCATGGGTTGCGTCGCGTCGTTGTCCTCGTGATCCATCCCCGACAGATGAAGGATGCCATGCAGCACGAGGCGGCGGAGCTCTTCTCCTCGAGGGACGGAAAATTCCGCCACGTTCCGATCCAAGGCCTGGAGAGAGATGACAATGTCTCCGGCCAGGATTCTCTCCTCGCCCGCCTCGTTCGCGTACGTATCGCCCTGTCCGAACGAGAGGACATCCGTAGCCTCGTCCTTTTCCCTATAGTCGCGGTTCAGAGTCCTAATGAAGGCATCGTCGCAAAACAACAGTGATAGGTCCCAATTGATTTTTCCGAGTCTCGACAGAACGGCGAGGGAGTAGGATTCGGCGGCCTCGGCGAACGCGGATTCGGAGGCTCGCCCATCGGCCTCCCGGCCTTCGAAGGATACGACGACGAGGTTCAACGTTACTCCTCCTTCGATCGGGGATATTCGATGCGCGCGTGATGCTGGCCGGCGAGTATGCGCGTGAAGACATCCCTTATCGTCTCGAGGTCACGGAAGGTCAATTCGCAACGGTCCAATTGTCCCTGCTTGAAGCGATCGAATACGATATCCTTGATGAGTCCATCGAGGCGCGCCGGCGTTGGTTTCTTGATCGTCCGCGCGGCGGCCTCGGCGGCGTCGGCGAGCATGATCACCGCGGCCTCGCGGCTCGACGGCGGCTCGCCCGGATAGCTGAAATCCTCGGGGTCAGCCTCCTCGCCCTTATTCGCCCGGTCGTAGAACCAGCTGATGAGACCGCTTCCGTGATGCTCCGCGACGATGGCGATAACCGCTTCGGGAAGGCCCAGGGCCCGCGCCTTCTCAACACCAAGCTTGACGTGGCTCCGGATGACGGTTGCCGACAGCCTCGGATTGATTTCGTCATGGCGATTGTAGGCTCCCTGGTTCTCCACGAAATACTCCGGCTGCTCCGCCTTGCCGATGTCGTGATAATAGGCTCCGACCCTCGCGAGAAGGGGATCGGCGCCGATTTCGCGGCAGGCGGTCTCGGCCAGATGCGCCACGGCGATGGAATGGCTGTAGGTTCCCGGCGCGGCCGCGAGAAGGCGCTGGAGGGCCGGGGCGTTCAAATCGGAAAGCTCGATGAGGCGGAAGCGGGTCGTCGCATTGAGCAATTGCTCGAGCACGGGGAAGGCCCAGAGCGCGAGGAGTGCGGAGGCAAAGCCGTTCGCGCCGCCGAAGGCGAAGGGAATGGCGAGCTCGCCCGGATCCTGGACGAAGGGGATCGTCAGCGCCAAGGAGCCGATGGCTTCCATCGCAGCCAGGCCCAATCCTGCCTTGACGAGATCAATCCGCGATTCCGCGTGCCTGACGAGGAAGGCCGCCGAACTCGTCGCCAAAAACGAATAGAGAAAGGCCCGTGGGTCGTAACCCGAGCCCCCCAGCACGGCGAGGGAAAGGACGAGACCGAAAAACATGGCGAAACGCTGCCCCGAAAACACCGCGAACACGAGGCTGAGCAGGGCGCCAGGTGCGACGAAGGCCACGAAGGAAATATCGGGAATGAGAGACTGGCGAGTGACGACGACGACCACGAGCCAGGAGAGGAATATCCCCGAAGCCGCCAGAAGCGCTTCGCCGTCCTCGAGCCTGACGCCGCTCACTTCCTTGCCGAGAAGGAGAAGGGCGAGCAGCGCCACTATGAGGACGAAAACGACATCGCCCGCCATGCGGCCCCATTCGGGGCGCGAAAGCGCCTCCCTGGCCGCGTTGTATCTCGCGAAGTCGGCCTCGGAAATCACGAGACCCTTTCTGAGGAGCCGCTCTCCCGGCGCGATAGTCCTCGTGACCGAATCGACCTGCCGCACCGCGGAATCGAGGCGGCGTTCGCTCGCATCGGCGGAAAAGAAGACGTTGGCGACGGCGAATTTCTTCACCCACAGCGTCACGCGGGGCGCGGAAGCCTTGGAAATGCGGCGCTGGTCCTCTTCCTCGCGTATCTTCGATTGGATGTTGGAGAGGGTCACTACATCGGCAAGCCTGAGTTCGGCGCTGTCCTGCAGCGGACCCTGGCCGCGCCTCAACTCGATATACTCCGTACTATAACGATCCAGCCCCGAGGAGGGAAGCGCGAACACGCCCCTATCGAGGAGGCGGGCGAGTATCGCCTCGGCGTCCGCCAGGTCCTGTTCGCGCGTCGGCGCGCCGAGGATGGCTGCCACGTCCTGTCTCGAGAAGGTGCCGGGAAAATCGCGCTGCAACTTGAGGAACAGCGTGTCTTGGGAGGTCTTGGCCGCGAGGAGGGAGCCGAGGAGTTCCCTGAAGGAGGCGTATCGATCGAGGGCGTCGCGAGTCGCCTTTGTGTCCATCTCGAAGATCGGGAGCGTCAGGCGCTCCTCGGCCTCGATGCGGAGACTTGTAGCCTTTTCGTCGACATAGGTCGCCTTCCGCACCGCGACGACATCGACGGGCGCCACCTTGCCAACGGCTATCGAATTCGGGGCCGCGACGGTCATGCCCGGAACGATCCCGAGTACGACGATCACGATGACGGCGGCGAAGGCGAATCCGGCGACGGCCAGCAGGCGATTCCTGTCCGCCTTCCAGGACCGGATCATGGCGACGATGGCCTGTTGCGGCCCCTCGCCCTGTCCTTCGCTACTCCGACTCATAGGCCTCAATGATCCGCCGCACGAGATCGCTGCGGACGACATCCTTCGCGTCGAGCCGGGTCGTGAAGATGCCCTCGAAACCTGCAAGCACCTGGAGGGCGTGAACCAAACCCGATTCCGACCGTCGCGGAAGATCGACCTGCGTGACGTCGCCGGTCACGATGGCCTTCGTCCCCTCGCCGATGCGGGTGAGGAACATTTTCATCTGTTCACGAGTGGTGTTCTGCGCCTCGTCGAGTATGACGATGCAATTGGAAAGACTCCGCCCCCTCATGTAGGCGAGGGGCGCGATCTCGATGGCCCGGCTTTCCTCGAGGCGACGGATGGTCTCGAAGGGCACGAGGCTCTCCATCGCATCGTAGAGCGGACGCAGATACGGACTGATCTTCTGGGCGAGATCGCCGGGCAGGAAACCGAGGCTCTCCCCCGCTTCCACGACCGGGCGAGTCAATACCAGCTTGCGCTTGGACTTGGTGAGGAGTTCATGCAGGGCGAAAGCGACCGCGAGATAGGTCTTGCCCGTTCCGGCCGGCCCCACGGCAAAACTCAGATCGTGATCCGCCATGCCCCGAAGGAGGAGTCCCTGGCTTTTCGAACGGGGAAACACCTTGGTAAATCCGCCCGGAATTTGCAGGCAGGATTCGAGAAAGCCTGGGCCGTCGTCGTTGCAGATCCCCCGCGGAAGGCCTTCTGGGGTGAGATTCGCGTGAAGCGCTATGATGAGATCGGGAGTGGCGGGCAAACCTTCGTCCATCGACTCGAGGAGGGCGGAAACGAGGCCGCCAAATAGCCTGCGCAGCTCGGGATCACCGGAATCGAGAAAGAGTTCATTGCCGCGCGTATGGACCTTGCTGCCGAGAAGACGTTCGATGACGCCCAGATTGTAATCATTCGATCCGCACAGCTCCGCAAGCTTCCCGATGTCCTCGAGCACGATGCCGAAGGAAGCCTGATGCTGCTCTTGAGTCGTCGGACCGCTGGTACCGGACATCGGTTTCACCCTCCGCCGGCGAGACTCTTGTCGATTCGACCTATGAGTCTTTCGGCGATCCGACTCACCTCATCGGCATCTCCCGCCTGACCGCGGTTATGGACGAGCTCGTCCAACAGCATGATGTTGGCGAGAATCGAAAGCCTGAGCGGGTCCTCGACGCGCGTCGATCCCCGGATCGATTCGAGTCGGCGCTGGAGCTCTCCCAAAAGTGTCTCTATGTATTCCCTTGTCTCGTCCGTCTGTACGGAAAAAGAACTTCCGAGGAGATCGACCTTGACGATGGTGACGGCCATGGGCCGAGCTTCAGAAAATCCCGAGCTCGTCCGGAGCCGATTGAGGCGCGACGGGACGCGCGGGCTCGGGACGATGCGGCTCGGTCCTGGCCTGCTCCGGAGACGGGACGACCGATTGGCGAGAATCGGAATCCATTAAGTCGTCGGCGGTCGCCGACCTATCCGAAATCTCTTCTTCGGTCTCTGCAGGCAGATCGAGTGGCGCCTGCGCCACTTCGAACGAGGTCTCCGCCTTGCGCACCGGTTCCCCTTGTGACAGGGTCTTCTGCGCCGCGGAAGCAACTTGCGGAGTCCCCCTGAGCACGAGATCTTCAAAGGCGTCGAGCTTTTCGAGAGCGTGGAGGATCCCCTCCTCGATCTTGGACTGGTCGCGCTTGAAGGTGGCAATGGCCTCCTCGAGTTCGCGCACTCTCGACTCGGCCGCAGCGGCACGATCCTCGGCCCGGCCCCGGGCCTCGTCCTTCGCTTCGACCTTCGTCAGCAGAGCCGCGTTTTCCTCCCTGAGCCCCGCTATGAAGGCGAGCGCCTTCTCGATGCGGTCTTCCAGGGTTCGAATCTGCTCGACGCCTATCATGACGGAATTATACCTTGGCCGCGGCGGGCAGGGCGGCGCGAGCCTGGTCGACGATCGCCTTGAAGGCCGCGGAGTCGCGAACGGCGAGATCGGCGAGCATCTTGCGGTCGACGATCATGTTGGCCTTGGCCATACCTTCGATGAAGCGGCTGTAGCTCAGACCCTCGGCGCGGACTGCCGCGTTGATGCGGGCGATCCAGAGCCGGCGGAAGGTTCCCTTCCTGTCCTTGCGGTCGCGATATGCATAGGCCATCGCCTTGGCGGCCGCGTCCTTGGCGGTCCGGAAGTTGGTGTGCCTGCGTCCCCTGAAACCCTTGGTGATCTCAAGGATTTTCTTGCGGTGATCCTTGCGTTTGGTGCCGTCTACTGCTCTCGGCATTTCGTGCTCCTCGTTGTCGAATCGGAAGCGCTCAGGGGCTTCCGTGCCGGTCTTCTAAACCGGACTCCATCGATCCGGACAGGGCACCCGGATTCGATGTCTTGGTGCCGCGCCAAAGGCGACGGCACCGACGCCCTCATCCGTAAGGAAGGAGGGTCTTCTTGATTGCGTAGGTGGAAACGGGATTTACGAAACCCGTCTTCCTGAGATTCCGCTTCCTCTTCGTCGTCTTCTTCGTGAGGATATGGCGGAGATTCATCTTCTTGTACTTCACCTTGCCGGAAGCCGTCAGCGTGAAACGCTTGGCGGCGGCCTTCTTGGTCTTCATCTTGGGCATGATGTCCGTCCTTGTATCGTTCGTATGAACTCAGGCCTGACCGGTAGCCGGCGCCGCCGGGGCCGCTGCTGCGTCGGGTTCGGATTCCGCCTGTTTCTTGATGATGGATGCCTTGGGGCTCAGGGTCATGGACATGAATCGGCCTTCCATCATCGGAAGCCGCTCCATGATGTAGAAACCTTCCAGCCGAGTCAAAACGGCCTTGAGAACGTCCTCGCCTCGCTCGGTATGGGCAAGCTCGCGCCCGCGAAAGCGGATCGTGACCTTCACCTTGTTCCCCTCTTCGAGGAACTCGCGAACGTGATTGGACTTGAAGTCGAGATCATGGGTCGCGATCTTAGGCTGCATGCGGATTTCCTTGAGTTCGCCGCCCTTCGCCTTCTTTCGCGAGTCCTTGACCTTTTTTTCCTGCTCGAATTTGAACTTCCCGTAGTTGAGAAGCTTGCACACGGGCGGAACGGACTGCGGAGCCACCTCGACGAGATCGAGCCCGAGTTCCCTTGCGATCCGGATCGCTTCGAGCGTGGGAATAATGCCGCGCTGCTCGCCTTTTTCATCGATAAGCCTGACTTCGCGCACGCGGATCTGCTCGTTGATCCGCAGGTCTTTCTCTGCCAACTGGCCTCCCAGCCCCCTCCGCGCACAGGTATTTTCCGGGCGGAACGGTAATAAAAACACTATCACGGCCTTCACTTGCTCGTCCATAGCCGAGACGGGCGGTTTTAGGGCACGGCGTCACTCGCCGATCGATAGGAGACAGAGGCGAATACGAGGGCGCCGGACCGAGTCTCGCGCCAGAAGCTTCGAGGCTCGCTTGAAGGTCGTGGGACCATCGTGCTAGTTTCCGAGGATATGTGGTTCTTTCTCGTTCTTTGCCTGCCGCTTGCCCTCGTCCACAGCATTTTCACGTGGTTTCCACCTTCCGAAATGGTTTCGACCAAGAGGGCGCTGATTCGCGGGCTCATTTCTTCCATCCCCGTCTGGATTCTTTCGCGGTTTTTCGGATCTCTTCTTCCCTCGATGCTCGGTTCACCGCTTTTCGCCCTGAACGAATGGTTCGGACGCATCCTCCCCTACTCCCTCCTTCCCCTGGTCGCCTATGCCTTCTTTTGGCGACTCGACGAAAAGATGGAAGGGGATAAGCTCCAGCAAAGACTTACCGCCTTCTACGGAGCTTGCCTTGGCCCCTTCGGGTTCATCGAGATGACGAAGATCGAGCTTTCGCCCGACCTCTATAGCCTCATTATCCTTCCCGTGATCCTGCTCATGATCGCGGCGTCCATGCCCGCGCTCTTCCGCCTCTGGCGCGGTTCCTGGACCTCTCGAAGGGTGCTCATCGGCATGGGATTCGCCATCGGCTCCATGCTGCTCGCGCTGTCACGGTGGCTTCTGATGGCCCGCTTTTGGTATATCGCCCTCGCCATCGTGGGAGGCGGGACGGCCTTTGCCTGGTTCAGAGCCCTTCCTGGTCTCACGCCTCGCACAACGGGGCGTCCTGCTGGAAAGGTTCCGCTGATCTGATTTGCCGCGACTCACTGCATAAATTCGAAAGGGGCTGTCCGACATGGGCAGCCCCTTTGGCTAACGAGGGATGACGGGGGGACGCAAGCTGCCGTCCTCCCCTTCGTAGCGGAAATTATGCCTTTCCGGCCGAACCAAGGACGTTCTGGTTCTTGTGCGAGTAGAGCTTCTTGAGCTCGTCCCGCGCCGGTCCGAGGTACTTGCGGGGATCGAACTCATCGGGCTTCTCGGAAAAGACCTTTCGGATCATGGCCGTCATCGCGAGGCGGCCGTCCGAATCGATGTTGATCTTGCAGACGGCGCTCTTGGCGGCGCGGCGGAGCTGCTCCTCAGGAATGCCCACCGAGTCCTTCATCTTGCCGCCGAACTGCTCGATGATCTTCACGTATTCGATGGGCACGGAGGAAGAACCGTGGAGGACGATGGGAAAGCCGGGGAGGCGCTTTTCGATTTCCTCGAGGATGTCGAAACGCAGCGGAGGCGGAATGAGGATGCCGTCGGCCGTCTTGGTGCACTGCTCGGGCTTGAACTTGGTGCGCCCGTGGCTCGTGCCGATGGAGATGGCGAGGGAGTCGACCCCGGTCTTCTGGACGAAGTCCTGCACCTCCGAAGGCTGGGTGTAATTCGAATGCTCGGCATGGACATCGTCCTCGACGCCGGCGAGGACGCCGAGTTCGCCTTCGACCGTGACATAGTCCTTCTGGCCATGGGCGAAATCCACCACCGATTTCGTGAGCTTCACGTTCTCGTCGTAGGGAAGATGGGAGCCGTCGATCATCACCGACGAAAAACCCGATTCGATGCAGCTCTTGCAGAGCTCGAGACTATCGCCGTGATCGAGATGGAGCACGATCGGGATGTGGTAGCCGAGTTCCTTGGCGTATTCGACGGCACCCTTGGCCATGTACTGGAGCATGGTCTGGTTGGCGTACTTGCGGGCGCCCGCCGACACCTGGAGAATGACGGGACTCTTGGTCTCGACGCAGGCTTGAATTATCGCCTGGAGCTGCTCCATGTTGTTGAAATTGTAGGCCGGAATGGCGTAGCCGCCCTTCACCGCCTTCTTGAACAGCTCGAGGGTGTTGACGAGGCCGAGCTCCTTGTAACTTGTCATAAACTCTCCTTAAAAGAGAATATCTACCTTTTCAATGTATGAACTACGGCGGCCTTGTTCAAGCCTTGGCGTTGTCGTGCACACCGGCGACTGCCCTCCCCGAAGGATCGGCCATCGAGGCCCAGGCCGCGTCCCAACGTATGGCCGTCGGCGTGGAACAGGCTATCGAGGGACCGTCGGGAATGAGGTCGACCGCGCTCGGATTGGGGAAATGCTCCTCGTAGATCGAGCGGAACCAGTAGGCTTCCTTCGTCAGTGGTGTCTTGACCGGGAAGCGGTGCCGGGCGTTGGCCATAACGGAGTCCGAGATGTCGCGCTCCGCATGGGCCTTGATCGAATCGATCCAGGAATAGCCGACGCCGTCGGAGAACTGCTCCTTCTGGCGCCAGAGTATTTCGTCGGGAATCCAGCCGTCGAAGGCCTTGCGGAGAATGTATTTCTCCATCCGACCTTCCTGCTTTCGGATCATCTTGTGCTCGGGATCGATGTTCATCGCGACATCGAGGAATTCGGGGTCGAGGAAGGGAACGCGGGCCTCGACACCCCAGGCCGACATCGCCTTGTTGGCGCGAAGGCAATCGTAGAGGTGGAGCATGTCGAGCTTGCGCACGAGTTCCTCGTGGAACTCCGTCGCGTTCGGCGCCTTGTGGAAGTAGAGGTAGCCGCCGAAGATCTCGTCGCTCCCCTCCCCCGACAACACCATTTTGATGCCCATGGCCTTGATCTTTCGCGCCATGAGATACATCGGCGTGCCTGCGCGGATCGTCGTCACGTCGAAGGTTTCGAGGTGATAGATGACGTCGGGAATCGCGTCGAGGGCTTCCTGGACGGTGAATTCGATCTCGTGGTGCTGGCTGCCGATGTGTTGGGCCACCAACTTCGCGTACTTGGTGTCGGGAGCTCCGGGAAGGCCCACGGAGAAGGAATGCATCCGCGGCCACCAGGCCCTGTCGCGCTCCTCCGTTTCGACACGCTTCTCGGCGTGGCGGGCGGCGATCGCGGCGATGATCGAGGAATCGACGCCGCCCGAAATGAGGAGGCCGTAGGGCACGTCGCACATGAGTTGGCGCTTGACCGCATCCTCGAGGGACTGGCGCAGGATGTCGAGATCGGCCTTACCCTTCGGGATGAAGGCCGGAGCGGCCCACTTCGGCTCGTACCAGCGCACGAGCTTGCCCTCGCTGGCCCTGTAATAATGTCCAGGCGGGAAGACCTCGACCTTGGGGCAAATGTCGAAAATCGCCTTCATTTCCGATGCGACGAAGAGCGTCCCCTCGCCGTCGCGTCCCCAATAGAGCGGATTGACGCCGATATGGTCGCGCGCGATGAAGAAATCGCCGTCGCGCGGATCGTAGATGACGAAGGCGAAGATGCCGTTGAGAAGTTTGACGAAATCCGGGCCATGCTCATCGTAGAGGTAGAGAATGGGCTCGCAGTCCGACTCGGTCTGGAAATCGTGCGGTTTCACGAGGTGGGATTGCCTGAGCTGGAGATGATTGTAGATCTCGCCGTTGACGGCAAGGATGCGACCCGTCCCCTTGTCGACCAGGGGTTGCGCACCGTGGGTTACGTCGACTATGGCCAGGCGCTCGTGGCAGATGACAGCCCGATCATCGGAATAGATCCCGCTCCAATCCGGCCCCCGATGCCTGAGCCTTTTAACATGGGAAATGGCCTTTTTCCTGAGTTCGACCGGGTTGCCCTTGCTGTCGAGGATCGTAAGAATGCCGCACATACTGCTACTCCTTGGAAATCCCGAGCGAGGGGAATACGGCTTGGGAATGCCCGATTATCACTAAGGCAAAGGTCGCGCGCAATCCCATTCCGGCCATTTGTCAAGGAAATAGTTAAGGAATTTTGCGCCGATTGACCGCGGATGGGCGGAAGCCGTATATTCTCCTCAGTTAAGAGTATGTACCCCGAGTCGGGGGTGCACCGGTCTCGACCCGTGCGGTCAGGATCGCGGGTTGCAGGTGGAGCCGCCTATCTCCTGATTGGGCAACCTTTTACGTGCCAACAACAACGGCACCCTCGCTCTCGCCGCGTAAGCGCCGTTAGCGACGGAACCGCCCCCGCGCCGCCCTGAGCGGGGGACGGCTCCGACACCAACCAGGGCTTGCCTACCGTCCGGTCCGGAGGATGGAAGGGACACAACCCGGAATACGGGAGGGAGAGCGCGTCGGTTCGCCATCCCCTCCTCGACAACCCGAATGGCCGAATAAACCTGTAGACGCTTCCGGTTCGCGTCCGGGGACGGGGGTTCGACTCCCCCCACCTCCAAAAACAAAGGGTCGCCCCATTCGGGGCGGCCCTTTGTTTTGATAAGGAGGTGGGGGGAGTCGAACCGAAGCCACCGGTGCTCAAACGTCCGATCGCTTGAGGACGTTTGAGCACGCGGCCTCATGGACGAGGCCGCGAGGTGGCGAGGCGGCCCGGAGCGAGCGATCAGGATGATCGCGAGTGAAGGGCGACTCTCCCCACCTCCATCCTGAAAAAACCCGCTGAGGCGGGTTTTTTCTTTAGGGATGTGTTAAACCGTCTGGATTTCCCTGAAAAAACCGTGAGGGTGAAATGACCCTTTGGAGCCCTTTGAGGGGCTCCAAAGGCTAATAAAACTCATCAGAACGAAGACTTATCGAACATGTACAGCTTCCCCATGCTGATGCCTTCATGGATACACAAGACGGTGAAAAGGCGGAAATTGAAACGATCATAAACAAGGGAGGCGGGGGGGAGTCGAACGCGGAGCGCCGACCCGGAGGGACGCGATCCTTTGAGCGGCCCGGAGGGGCAATCCGCCAGGGATGGCGGATTGAGGCGCGGAGCCGGCCCTGGAGGCCTGAGCCAGGATGGCGAAGGCCGGAAGGGTCGAAGTCGGCGAATACGCCGACTCCCCCCACCTCCATCATATGCAATAAAGAGTTACTCTATTTTCCCGGCCCTTTGTTGCAGATTTGACAGCAGCAACGGGGGGCCGAAGAGCATGCCGCGAGTCAAACCTGCTCCAACGCCGCCTGTATTTCCCTGAAGCTCTCGATCCCCGCTTCGAGGTTCTCGATTATCTCCAGAGCCAGCACATCAGGGTCGGGCAGATTGTCGAGGTCGGTGAGGCTCTTGTCCTTGATCCAGGTGATGTCGAGGCTCGTCTTGTCGCGAGCGAGAATCTCATCATAGGTAAACTTGCGCCAGCGGCCCTCGGGATTCCTCTCGCTATCCCAGGTCTGGCTGCGCTTCCCGATACTTCCCGGCTTGTAACAGGCGATGAAGTCGGCGAGGTCCTCGAAGGCGAGGGGATGCTGCTTGAGCGTGAAGTGAATGTTCGTCCTGAAGTCGTAGATCCAGACTTCCTTGGTCCATGGCGTCTTCGCGGCGGGATGGTTGTCGAAGAAGAGGACATTGGCTTTGACACCCTGCTTGTAGAAGACGCCCGTCGGGAGCCGCAAGATGGTATGGAGCTTCGTCGTCTCCATGAGCTTCTTGCGGACAGTCTCGCCGACGCCGCCCTCGAAGAGAACGTTGTCGGGCAGGACCACGGCAGCGTGTCCATCGGACTTGAGCATGGTCCTGATGTGTTGGAGGAAGTTGAGCTGCTTGTTGCTCGTGGTGACCCAAAAGTCCTGGCGGTTGTAAGTAAGGTCCTCGGCTTCCTGCTCGCCCTCCTCGTTGGTGAAGGTCATGCTGCTCTTCTTGCCAAAGGGAGGATTGGCGAGGACGTAGTCGACGCGGAGGCCAGAGTCGGCGACCAGCGAATCGGTGCTGGAGATGAAGGTTTCGCTGTCGAAGTCGCCGATGTTGTGAAGGAAGCAGTTCATAAGGGCGAGACGCCGAGTCGAGGCGACAATCTCGTTGCCGAAGAAGGTCTTCTTCTTGAGGAACTCCTTGTCCTCGCGGGAGAGACTGTAGTTCTCGGAGTTGGCGATGAAGTCGTAGGAGGCGAGGAAGAAGCCGCCCGTGCCGCAGGCGGGATCGGCTATCGTCTTCTGCGGCTCGGGCCGGACACAGGCCACCATCGCTCGGATTAAGGCGCGAGGAGTGAAGTATTGCCCCGCTCCGCTCTTCGTGTCCTCGGCGTTCTTCTCGAGGAGGCCCTCGTAGATTCGCCCTTTGATGTCAGCGCCCATCGTGCTCCACGCTTCCTTGTCGATCATGTCGATGAGCTTGTAGAGCTTGGCCGGGTCTTGGATCTTGTTCTGACTCTTCAAGTATATCTGCCCGAGTACGCCCTTCTGTTTCGACAGTTCTCGCAGAAGTTCCGTGTAGTGATTTTCGAGCTCGGCGCCCTTCTTATCGGTAAGGCTGTCCCAATTATAGGCTTTCGGCACAGGCAGCTTGCGGTTGTAGGGCGGCTTCGAAAACTCGTCCGCGAGCTTGAGGAAGAGAAGGAAGGTTATCTGCTCGAGATAGTCCCCGTAGCCCACGCCGTCGTCGCGGAGCGTATTGCAGAAGGCCCAGACCTTGCCGACGATGTTCGATCCGTTGTTCGCCTCGCTCATATTCCGCCCTTCCTGTTGAGTACGCTGATGAGGACCTTCTTGACTGTGTCCATTTCCTCGGGCCTGCTTACCGCGATGAAGAGGGTGAGGGCCGCGAGGGCGTCGTTGTCGAGCCTCTCCCCGCCGCCCGGCAGGGAGAGCAGGCCGTTGCGCTCCAGGAAATAGAGAAAGCAGGCCGCGGCTATCCGCTTATTGCCGTCGACGAAGGCGTGGTTCTTTACGACGAGGTAGAAAAGTGTCGCGGCCTTCTCCTCCAACGTCGGATAGAGCTCGGCCCCGTCGAAGGACTGATAGATCTGGCCTAGCGCGCTGTCGAAACCCTCGTCCTTCTCCCTGCCGAAGACCGAGGAGGCGAAGGAATCCTCCATACTCGAAATGAGGCTCCGATATTCGTCGGCGCCAATGCGGACAGCGGCGCGCTTCGTCCTGCCGTCGCTGTCGAGCTCCTGGCGGTCGTAATCGTCGAGGAGGGTCAGTCCCGCCGCGAATCGATCCAGGAGGGTGGCTAGGGAGGCCGCGTCGGCGAGGCTCCGGGCTTCTTGCTCTATTGCGCGATGCAGTATCCTGATTCCGTCTTTCAGCCGCAGGAGTTCAATGTTCCGTTCTTCGAGACGCCGCTGATTGATCGCGTAACCTTCCACGAGGTACTCTCGGAGCCGTGTGGTCGCCCACTGGCGGAATTGGGTGCCGCGCCGCGACTTTACTCGGTATCCTACCGAGATGATGACATCGAGGTTAAAGAACTTGGTCCGGTACTTTTTGCCATCCGCGGCAGCTGTCAAGGATTCCTTGACAACTGAACTCGGTTCCAATTCTCCTTCCCTGAAGCAATTACCGATATGCAGGCTTATATTCTGCTTGGTATGCTGAAACAGTTCGGCCATCTGCGCCTGAGTAAGCCAAACCGTATCCTCCTCGAATCGAACATCAACCTGGGATTGCTCATCCTCGGTCGTATAAATGATGACCTCGTTCATAGTCGCCTCCCGTGCATACTGCTACGCACGCGGCTTCCTTCCGCGCTTCAATAGGCCGCGCTTCGTCTGGCCTGTCCAGGCCTTTTTCGAAGGCGCCGAGCCGACGGCTTCCCGCTCTGCACGTATGCGTTTCAGGAGAAAGGAGGCTGGCTCGTCGTCGGGATCCTGAGGCACGAGCCTGCCCTCAAAGGCCTTCTTGAGGATGCTCTGGCGGACAGCTTCGGCCTGCCCGAGGCTCTGCGCGATGCTCTCCTCGAGCTTGTCGCAGACGGAGAGACGGGATTCGATTTCGGAAACGATCTTTTGAGCCTCATGAGAGGGCGGAACTGGAATTGTGAGCTCACGAATATCTGGAATTGAGATTCGCTTATGTCCCGCGGTAGATTTTGCCTTCTTTTCGATTATTTTACGGACATAAGGTGCTTGAAAAATAAGCTCAATATACTTTGAGTAAGATTCATCGATGACTCTAGCGCAGTATAATCGATCCGGGTACATCAAGTTTTTCTGGAATCCTTTTACTACCAGTGCACAATTTCCAACATACTCGATAGTTCCATTAAGTCGAGTAAATAGCAAATCACCCTCTCTCACTATGCTAGTGTTACCTTCGAAGTCATTAGCAGAGATGTACCTGATATCTGAATAATCTATGGACCCAGCCCTAACACTGCTCGATCGAAGAATCGTATAGTCTGTTAGAGTATCCGTTGGTACAGCGGTAGTCCCTCCGTGTATTGATCGCAACATTTGCCCAACACGCTGCTCTGTCCACCCCTCCGGCAGCTCCCCATCCTTCACATCCTTGTTCGTCAGCCTTCCCTCAAAGGCCTGCTTGAGCACCGCCTGACGGTAGACCTTGAGCTGTCCTTGCGCCGTCTTGAGGAGCTCGATGCCTTTGTCGAGGCTCGAGAAGAGCTCCTCGGTCTTGGCGACGATGCGCTCCTGCTCGGCCAAGGGGGGAAGTGGAAATTCCGAATTCTTTAGGAACTGATAATGTCTAGAATAACCTCTATCTGGAACCTTTAGTGCACACAGGAAGTAGTAGAATAATTTGCAATTAATAACGTCAAATGGCTTGATAACCTTCACTCCATCAGCGCCCGCTATGAATCTGAAGTTAATGTATTTCTTTATTTTTGTATGATCGCCAAACACTATATACGGCGGCTCGCTCGGTACCAACATTTCCCCATCATCATAGTAGCCACCAATTAGTTGTTGTCCTTGATCGATAACGGGATAATTACCCGATTTCTGATATAGGTTTTGTTTTAGCTTGATATCATTCAGCGATATTGTTTCACAAAGCTCTGCATATGGGATTATCTTCCATCCATGAGGAATTTCAAATGTATATATTATTTTATCGCTCATTCCCTACACCGCCAACTTTTCGTTCATCTCGTCCATGATATCGTTCATCCTGTCTCCAAAGAGCTGCCACATTTTGCCTCGGCCGCCCTGTGAGTCAAAGGGCGTGTAGTCGAGGTCGTCCAGGCCGATGTGCACCGAGATCGCGATGTGGTCGCGGATCATGCGGAGCCATTCCACCTGCTCTTCGCTGAACTTCGCGCCCGAGCCCGCGTGGCGCGAGAAGATCCAATCCTGAAAGTTTTTCGCGACGGTGCTATCCCAGGAGCGCAGCTCGGGGTCGATGCCAACCGCGCGGCGCAGGAGAGCCACGAGGGCGACGAGTTCGTTTGCTGGCTTCCCTTGAGCCTTCTCCAAGTCCTCATAGGCCTGCCAGATGCGCAGGGGCGCGAGATTCGGCTTTTCGGCCAGGAGCTTTTCGACGAGGCTCTTGATCATGTCGTAGGTAAGCTCTCTTCGGCGATAGGGCTGGTCGTAGAATATACTCAACGCCACGATATCGTCGCGATGCGAGGTCACCCAGGCATTGAACTCCTCTACGACACCTCGCGAGCGCGCATGCCGCTCATCGTCTCCGCCCGCGTAGATGAGATCGTCGACGTTGAGCGTGTCGATAGTCTGCTCGTGGGAGCGCCTAAGGTTGTCGATATACTCGTTGAAGTCGCCGGTGAAGGGCCGGGCCGCTTGATTGCGAATGGCGGCCATGCGCTTGCCGACCTCGGTCTCGACGGCTTCCTGGCTCGCCCCGGGCAGCTCCGACTGGAGCGCCGCGCGGAGATCGTCCTCGGTATCCGGATTGAAGGCCCCAAGAAGAGCGTGGGCCATCGTCGCGAGGCTCGAGCCGCAGCTCTGGCGCTCGACCTCGGCCTTCTCCTTGTCCGATAGCTGCCGCTCGAGTCGCGCGAGTCTGCTTGCCAAGGTCGTGAAGAGCTCCTCGTCCCGCGCTCCGGCCGCGACCGCGCCCATAAGGTCCTTCAATGGTACGCCGGGCTTCTTGTCCAAGGGGCGACTGTCTGTCTTGAGGCTCTTCGTGACACCTATCGCGTCGACGATGACGAAGTGGTCCTTCGTCAATTTGGCGCTCGGCGAGACCTTCTTGAGGTCATCGTAGTCGATGACCCGCGTCCCCCGGCCCTTCATCTGCTCGAAGTAGCCGCGGCTTTTTACGTCTCGCATGAAGAGGAGACACTCGAGGGGTTTCACGTCGGTGCCCGTGGCGATCATATCCACCGTCACCGCGATGCGTGGGTTGTATTCATTGCGAAATGAGGCGAGGGTCGACTTGGGATCGTCCTCGGCCTTATAGGTAATCTTCCTGCAGAAGTTCGATCCTTCGTTGAACTCTTCGCGGATGGCCGCGATGATATCGTCGGCGTGACTGTCGGTCTTCGCGAATACCAAGGTTTTGGGCACCTCAAAGACCTCGTCCTGATCGTAGCGATCGGGAAAGAGCTCGGGCAGGTGTTCCCTGAATGTCCTCACGATCGTCCGTATTTGGCTGGGATTGATGACGTTCCTATCGAGCTCTTTCGATGAGTAGTCCTCATCCTCGTCGAGAAGCTCCATGCGCCTGCGACGCGAGAGGCGCTCCCGCCGCTCGATATACTCACCCTTCCAGAGGGTGCCGCCGTTCTTTGTTATCCTGGTTTCGATGAGGAAAACATCGTAGCCGACATTAACCCCGTCGGCGATTGCCATCTCGTGGCTGTACTCGGATACGACGTTCTCGTGGAAGTAGCCATAGGTTCGCTTGTCCGGCGTCGCGGTCAGGCCCACCTGGAAGACATCGAAGTAGTCGAGCACCTGTTTCCAAAGGTTGTAAATACTCCGATGGCACTCGTCTATCACGATGAAGTCGAAGAACTCTATGGGCACCTTTTCGTTGTACTCGACCGGCGGCACTTCCTTCGGCTGTCAGCGCTCAGCGGGATTCTCTTCCTCGGAGCTTGCGTCGAGGTCCTGCCCTTTTAGAATCGAATAGAGCCGTTGGATAGTGCTGATATAGACATGATTGTCCTCAGGGATATAGGAGGACGAGAGCCGGTGCACGCCATAGAGCGACGAGAAGCCGCGATTGTCGTCGTTCGGCTGGTAGGCGAGGAACTCCTGCTCCGCCTGTTCGCCCAGGTTCCGTGTGTCCACGAGGAAGAGGATTCGCTTCGCGTTCGTATACTTCAGGAGACGGTAGACGAAGGTGATGGCAGTGAAGGTCTTCCCCGATCCGGTAGCCATCTGGATAAGCGCTCGAGGCCTGCCCGTCTCGAAAGAGGCCTCGAGCCTCGTGATCGCGTTAATCTGGCAGTCGCGCAGCCCTTCCGTCGGGAGAAGGGGGAGATCGGCCAAGGATGCACGAAGGGATGTGCCTTTTTTAAGCCAGCCTTGGATCGTCTCGGGCCTGTGGAAGCTGAAGACCTCGCGGAAGCGGTGCTTGGGATCGCGAAAGTCGCTGAAGCGAGTAACGACACCCGTGGAGAGGTACACGAAGGGTAAACGCTCGTTTTTGAGGTAGCGGAGCCTCGCGCTCGCGTAGCCTTCAGCCTGGCCCTCGTGGGCCGACAGGTTTTCGCCCTCTTCTTTGCGTTTAGCCTCCACAACCCCGACCGGCTTCAGGTCGATGAAGAGCACATAGTCCGCCGGACCGACATCCGTGGAATACTCCCGAACGGCCACGCCAAGACCCGCGTTGAGATCCATACGCGCTCTGTCTTGAATAAGCCAGCCGCATGAGCGCAGTTGACGGTCGATCTCATCGCGGGCGACCTGTTCGGGATTCTGGTTCATTTGGTAATCCTTCTGCTCCCGCGCCTACACCATTATGGCTTCCATACTTGCACGGTTCTCCAAGAGTCTCGCGCCGACCAATTATCTACTTATGAAGGAGATATCGCAATACCTCGTTCCCCGCCCGTGGCTCTTTCCGTTTTCTTCCCCAACTTGCCAGAGTTGTCCGCTCTGCGGCGAATTTCACGACCTTGAGTTTCACTCGTATCCGTTGCAAAGGTCTGTCGACGGCAACCATGAGCTGCACATCATCCATGTTGCAGCAATCCTATGTCGGGCGTCGCGTTTACCGAAGAGGCCTCCGAGGCACTGGGATATATCGACCCGCGGACAGCGCGGTAGCACATCCGAGCCCTTGGCACCGCCGTGGACGCCAAGTTGCCGACAGTCGCTGAACTGATCGCCTCCGCGCTCATCCCATCTGTAAGTTCCGATTAGGGAACATTACTTCGTGATTCCCGCATTGCTGGAGCTGCATACCGGCATAAAGCATCACCGCACCAAAGTTGATCAAGACCGCATCGCTAGCGAAACAGCTTTTACGGCTCATCCTTCCCTTTCGCCGAGAGCTCCACCTTTGCATAGCCCGATCTCTTATTGTCCTCCGGGTGCGGCTCAAGGCCCAACCGTATCGCGAACACCCTGGAGGCTTTCCTACTTATCCGCGAAGGCTGACAAGTCGATCGGCTTCGATACCTTGCCCATCTTGAGGTTCTTCATGCTCTCGTCCATTGTCGCGAGCGTCTTTGCCGAAAGCTCGAAGGGCGCGACGATCTCTCCCGGCTCAAGGATTATCCGCCCGTCGGCGAACTCCTGGACGTGATAGTTGTCATATCGGGCGCCCCGTAGGGCTTCCCCCCCTTCATTGGAGTCCTCGGCGCCCTCGCTCTCATCTGGATTCTGACCGAATCGCTCGGAAAGCTCCGTTCGGCGGAGACGCATCACGGTCTCAGCGTGGCCAGCGCTCTCAGGCAGATCGATCTTCCAAGCATACTTTTCTTCGTAGGGATACTTCTGTCGGTCGCGGCCCTTGAAGTGAGCGGAATTCTCACCATCTTGGCCAATTGGTTCGATTCGCTCACCGGAAGCTGTGAGCTGATCGCGTTATTCCTAGGTTTTCTCTCCGCCATCTTTGACAACGTACCTTTGGTCGCGTCGGCCATGAGGATGTATTCCCTGGAGAGCATCCCGATGGACAGCGAGTTCTGGCTCCTTCTCGCCTATGTGGCGGGGACTGGGGGGAGCATGCTCATCATCGGCTCCGCCGCCGGCGTGACGGCGATGGGAAGTTCCAAGGTGAGCTTCGGCACTTATGCAAGGAAAGTCGGGCCTCTTGCCCTTCTCGGCTATCTTGGAGGCATTGGCACTTTCCTTGCGGAAAGGTTTCTGTTCGGCTGATAGAGTCAGAATAGCCATCGATAAAACAGCAATTGAGAAGGCTGCGCGTATCATTTCGACCGCTTAATCGAGGGAACTGTCACCCCTCCGCGGTAATGTAGAAGCGGATCCATCCCTCAGCGCGTAATACGAGGGCGTCATGATCTCGATGCCTGCCCTTGCGAAGGAATCCTGGATCGATCGATGAAGATCCGAATAAATTGCCGCCATCCTTCGTGGCTCGTCGGTCGAGGCATTGAGTTCATAATTGACCGAATAATTATCGAGCGCAACCTGGAGGATGAATGGCGGCGGGTCCGCCAGGAGTCCCCGCACCTCCGAGGTAGCTGAAAGCAGCGCCGCGTGGACTTCCTGCCAAGGGACCTCGTAGCCGATCGTGATTGACGTATGGAGTATGAGGGGCGCTTGTGAAGGGCGGGGGGAGAAGTTCTCCACTTCCCGGGCGAGCACGACGGAATTGGGGACCGTGACGACCACATTCTTGATAGTTCGTATCCTTGTGATCAGCAGGGTCTGCTCTTCAATATCACCAATTATCTCCCCGATCTTCACGCGATCGCCTATACGATAGGATTTCATGTAGGAAAGGGAGATCCCCGCGAGGACGTTACCGATGAAGGAACTAGAGCCCAGGGAGAGAAGGACGCCGAGGAATATTCCCACCGACCGGAAGGCTTCGGAGCCCGATCCGGGAATGTAGGGGAAGACCATGACGGCAGTCATGGCGAACACCAGGAGCTTAAGCAGCTTGAAGGTCGTTGGGGCCCATTCCCGATCGAAGTGGGAAAAGGCGAGCCTGCCGGCCTCTATTTCCTTAAAGAAGGCCTTGAGCAATTTCAGGAGGAAGCGCGCGAGGGCTATGATGATTATCGCGAACAGCAACTTCGGAAGATACGCGAGGATCGAGCTGAGGATTGGCGCCACAGCCTGAATGAAGAGCGCGAGAAGGGCCTGAGACCAGGACCAGGTGAAACTGAAGTAGCTCAGGACCAAGCCAGTCATCATCGCCAGAGAGAGGAGGAGCGAAATCCATCCTGCCAGTTTCACGGCTCCTATAAGCGTTTTTTCGATGATCGGGGCTGGAAGGATGGTGAAGCTGTGGTATCTGAGCGGCTTGATGGCGCGCTCCTTTTTTTCGATTGAGGAAAGGAGGTAACTGCCCAGACCCCTAAACACCTGTATGGCGCCCCACCACGCGAGAAGACTTACTAGTGCAAACCAAGCGGCGCCGGCAAGCGTGAAAGCCTGTCCGGAGAGGCGAGGGACGAGGACAAGCGACAGAATCCAGATTGTCATCACCGCGATCCCCGCGAGCGCGATTATGCGCGCATACAAGAGGGCCCTGGTCAAGCCCTTGGCGACTTGTTCCGCCGATGCAATAGTCCATTTGCGAAAGCGCAGGGGGCGGGGCGCGCCACCTTGGACCTTCCTCCGCGCCAAGCGCTTGAAAAGTCTTAGGGTGAGCAGGGTGAGCAACAGGACTGCCGCCAGGATCGCCACGGTGAGTAGGAGGTCGAGAAGCGTCTTATTCCCGGCTACTGCCCTTGCCAAGTCCGTCAGGCCGCCCCATAAAACCTTTAGGAAGGATTTGCCGCTTGTCTGCGGCATGGGTCCTGCATCTATAGCCAGAGCCGCAGCTCCCATTCCAGCATCCATGGCCACCCCCCCCTGATCGACATCCTTGCATTTTGCGGTTTATATCGAAAACCCCGAAATAGCTTGCTTGAATCATAGGACATGTTCCAATGCCCTGTCGCGCGTGACAGGAACCATGCAAGCGCGGAACGTTACCCCTCAGGCGATTCGGCAGAGTTTTTCCGTGGCTCGCACTTAACCGGTCGGGCTAGCCCATGATCCCGAAATTCCTGATGTCCTCACGAATCCGCTGCTCGAGGAGTCCATGGGAAAGGTACCTTCGCCCGAGTTCGAAGTCTTGTGTGGTCGCCGAGTCCCTGAGTTCCTTCTCGTCGAGAAGCCGTTGAAGATGATCGACCGTGTCGTCAGTGACATAAATTTCGATGAGTGCGGTCTTGGATCCGAGGGGCTCAATGTCGCTCTCGTAGATCGAATAGCGATTGACCATGATGGGTTTCCTGAAGAAGACGGCCTTGAGGGATGCGTTGCCGAAGCCCTCATTGGATGATGGATTGGTTACGAAATCCGCGTTGGCGCAGCAGTCTCAAAGGTCGTAGGTCTTGTGTCCGTCGGGGTCGATGCTGCTAGAAGCCGTTCGGGATGACGACGCTCGAGGGGCCGCAGCAGTGTCCAAGCTGTCTTCGAACCTCGGAATTGATGACGACATGATTCATGGCGTGGATGCGCGGAGGAAAGGCCATGTCGAGGTGGTCGTCGACGCTGCTCATGACAAAGCGCTGCCGTTCCCAGGAGAAATCGTGGTGCTATCCGATGGAGCGCATCCCCGTTTCGGCGCGCACCTTTCTTATGGCCAGCCCTGGAGGTATGTCCATCGGTATCGAAAGAGCGTTCTCCTCAATAAGGAGTTCGCTGGCAATCCACTCATCGCGGGAGATCTCGCCGAAGCACCTCAAATGTAAGGCCTCCACCTCTGGATGGCCGAAGAAAACTTCCTCAGCGACGAAGATCCAATCGGCGGGGGCGGTCCGATTGGCCGAAATAATAAGGCGCTTCCGGAAGCGGGGTGGCCCTGGGTCCAATCAGGCCTCAAATCTCATTTGCGGCCTGGGCCCGGAGGATGTCGTGGAGGGTCACGATGCCCACGACCTGCGATTCATCGTTCACGAGGACGATCACGCCGCTCTTCGATTGTATGAAGAGGTTAGACGCGTCTCGGATGGCTCGCTTGGGATTGCACACGACGGCATCCTCCGGCTTGAGGGGCTCTCCCCTCGCGAGGGCTCGCTGTACCTCCGCCCTATCGATGATTCCTTCGAGCCTGCCGTCGATGACTAGGGGAAAGCGGTCGAAGCGATATTTCCCGAATAGCTCTTTCAATTTGACCGTGTTGAGGGTGGTGGCAAGCACCGGCGCTTTATTGGCGATCGCGGATAGTTCGAGATTGCGCCATCCGTCCAAATCGAGGGGAGGCCGCACCTTGTGAAGCTCGTGGCCGTCCTGCACGAGGATCCCATCGTAGAAATTCTCTTTGCCGGTGAGGCTCGAAACGGCCATCGACACGAACATGCCGATCAGGAGGGCCGGAACCATCGCGAACTGATGGGTCATCTCGAAGACTATGAGGAGGGAGGAGAGTGGCGCCTTGAGGACTGTGCCGAGGCAGGTGCTCATGCCGACCGCCGAGAGAACTATCCGGTCCGAAGGACTCAAGGGGAGGAAGAGCGAAACCAAGCCGCCGATGAAATAGCCGGCCATGCCGCCGATGAAGAGAAGAGGGGAAAATATTCCACCCGAGCCGCCGAGGCCGTAGGAAAAGATGGTCGCCGCAAGCTTGGCGAAAACGAGGATGCCAGCAACCCACCAGATGAAATTGTTCTTTAGCACGGACTCAAGATCGATATAGCCCAAGCCGAAGACGCCAAGTTTGCCGGTAGCCGCGAAAACGCTGACCGCAAGGGCCCAGGTGACGAGGGCTCCAAAGAAAGGCATCAGCCAGGCGGGATACCTTGTCTGGCCCTTGGCCTTAAGGCGCAACGCGAGCGTGTATTTTTGAAAGAGGAATCCGAGGAAGGCTGCCGCGAGGGCCACCACGGGGGCGATCGCATAATGCACCCAGGTGACATTGTCGATAGCAGCCACATCGAAGGCGGGATGGCGGCCGATGACAGCATAGACGGCGAAGGCGCCTATGACCGACGATAGGACGACCCTTCCGATCGATCGACTGCTCAGGTCGCCGACGATCTCTTCGAGGACGAAGGTGATGGAGGCCAGGGGCGTATTGAAGGCGGCGGCGAGACCCGCGGAGGCGCCGATGAGGGCCGGCCCCCTCCGATTGCGCTTCGAAGATCCCGTATACGCCGAGAGCCATGAAGCGAGACCGCCTCCCATGTAGACGGTTGGACCTTCGCGGCCGAGGCTCGATCCTCCCCCTATCGCGAGAACGCCTGCGATAAACTTTATGATAATTGGTTTGAGCGGCACATAGCCCATCTCGGTCCAGTAGGCCGCCTTGAGCTGGGGGATGCCGCTGCCGGCGGCCTCGGGGCTAATTTTCGTGAGAAGGAGACCTGAGGCGAGGGAGGTGCCGCCGATGGTCAGGAAGGTCGCCAGCAGGAAAAACGGCAAGGGGAGCTTCGCGAAATTGAGGAAGGTCAGGGCGAAGATCCCGTTTGTCAACGCAAGAAAAGCGATGGCGACGCTCGCCGCGACGATGCTGAGAAGCGCGGTGATGAGGACGGTGCGAGTCGTTTCGGGCAAACCCAAGAATGACGTGAGAAGGGAGGAAAATATCCGTACGATCCTTGTTCGCAGGTCTTTCGATTGTGGCATTGTTGGTCCATCATCATACTTTCGCCTCTGCTGTTCAAGTGGAGAGGCCGCGGATACCCCCAATTCGTGTCCCGATCCGCCATTTAGGACTATTCTTTTGCCCAAGGCAGATAGATCCAATGCAACGGATCTCTAGAGACCCGCGCCTATCGTTTCCGCGATCGGCAGACGGGCCGCCCTCCTCGCGGGAAGTATCGAGCCGACCAGGCTGGCTCCGATGCCGAGACCGGCGCTTAGGAGCGCGTGCCAGACCCGGTAGTCCGCGTGGTAGACCTCGCCGAAGGGAATCGGGAAATCCTTGGGAATCATCGACGATATGTCCACGCCCACCACGCCCAACCAGTAGGCGATCGGGGCGGCGATGCAGAAGCCGGCGACCGTGCCGATGGCGGCCAATACGGTGCCCTCGAGGAGGATGAGCCTGCGCGCGTCCCTGGCGCGGAATCCGACCGCGCGGAGGGCGGCGAGTTCCCGGTAGCGCTCGTGCACGGACATGGACATGGAATTGAGGATTCCGACGATGATGAGGGCGAAGAGTATCACCGCGACGACGTAGAAGCTGTAGGTGTCGGCATGCACGCCGGACACCGTCGTCTTGGCGAACTCCTGCCAGCCGTAGGCCATCATGGAAGGACTGTTCGTGTCGCCCGAAGCGGCCCCGGTCGCGGGGAAGCCGGCGACGAACTGTCGGGCGGATTGGAGGACCTTGTCGATGTTCGGGCCCGAAAGGACGATGCGCGTGACCTCGTCCCCAAGGTCCAGCAGATCCTGGGCGGAGCCGAGATCGACATAGGCGATCGAATCGTCCATCGCCCCGTAGCCGAAGGAGAAGAGCCCCTTGAGCGGCAGGGCGACGCGGTTCTCCACGCCGTAACGATCGATGGCCGAAACCTGGAGGACGGCGCCCGGCAGGACATTCAGCTTCTTCGCGATGCCCGCTCCGAGAAGTATTCCCGGCTGCCCGTCCAGATAGCTACCGCTTCTGATCTTGCCGGAAAGGACGCTCACGCTCTTTTCGGCCTCGGCGTCGACGCCCTGGCCCAGGAGTTGCACCGAGCCGGAGGGGGCGATGATCCGCGCGAGGAAGTCGATGCGCCCGCTGGCGCCGGCGATTCCCGGCTCCGACAAGAGGCTGGTCCTTATGGCGTGATAGTCCGACACCGTGAGGTCGAGGGGGAAGCGCGCCGCTTCTTTTTGATAGCCCGATCGAAGGATCTGCGCGGCCCCCGTCTGGAAATCGATGATGGCGCCGTATATGTACGTGGCGTAGCCTTGGACCCAACCGAGGCAGATGAACATCAGGGCGACACCGAGGGCGATGGCCACGGTGTTGAGCGCCGTCCGGCGCCCGTTCCTGAACACGTTGCGCGCCGCCAAACCTGTCATTGTCATGGCCTTCCTCCTACCCGTTCCTGAGCGCTTCTACGACCGACGAGCGCGTTCCGGCGAAGGCCGCATACAGACTGCCGACCACCGCGATGAGGGCGCCGAAGCCCACGTTCCGCAGGGTGGAGAAGAAATTCGTCCCGAAGTACATCACGTCGCCCCCACCGAAGATGTGGCTCGCCTCCCCTATCGGCAGGCCGTGTATCGCCAGATAGAGGACCAGGGGAAAGGCGAGGATCGCGCCCAGGAGGGCTCCCGCGACACCTTGGCCGGCCCCTTCGAGGAGCACCAGGAAGGCCTGCTGCCTGCGCTTCATCCCTATGGCCCTGAGTGTGCCGTATTCCCGCTGCTTCTCGAAGACGTTCATGAGGATGGCGTTGGTGATCACGGTCGCGGCGACGACAAGCACAATTATGTTGATCATGAGCATGAACATGTCCATGAATTTTATGAGCACGAGGAGGCTGCCTTGGAGACTGCTCCAGGTCCTGGCGACGCAGCCCTCCTTCGAAAGGAAGGGCAGCATCGCCTTGCTCGCCGCCTCGGCCTGGTTCGGATCGACGAGCCTGACCCACAGCTCGGCGGCGCCGCTCGTCCCCAGGAGGTCGGAGGCCGTCGCGTTGTCTACGAAGGCCGTCGAATCGTCGAAGCTGCTGTCGTCCGTCCGGAAGACGCAGGCTATCGGCAGTTCCTTGTAGGCCGGGGCGCCGCCCGAATCCTTGACGAGGACCACGATTCTGTCGGAGCCGGAGGCACCGACGAGATCGAGTGCCCTCTGCGATATCGCGATGCCCGGGCCCTTGAACGGGAATGTCCCCTTGAGACTCCCTCGCGCCACCTGGGTGAAGAAGCCCGTGTCGCTCCCGACGCCGTACATCTTGAGGGGAAGGTTCTTGCCGCCGGCCATGACGAGGGCGCCGAAGGGAGTGACCTCCTCGACCCGCGACACGCGCGCATCCTTGAGCAGGACCTCGGAGATGGCGGCAGGGTTCCCGATGTAGTTCTTGGGTTCGAGCGGATCGAGGGCATCGACGCGGGCGGATCTCTCGATCAGGATATGGGCCGTCTCCTGTACGATCTTCTTGTTCATCCTGTCGCGCATTCCCTCGACCCAGCCGGACACGAATTCCATCACGAAGACCGAGAGGGCGACGGTCAGGATGATCAGGACCGCCCGCTTCGGGCGCTTGAGCGCCGAAAGAAGGGCCATCTTGAGCAGCATCAGGAGACCTCCTCGCCTTCGATCTCGCCGTCCCGAAGCCGTACGACGCGCTTTGCGTAGCGCATGACGCGCGGATCGTGGGTAGAGAACAGGAAGGTGACGCCCTTCTTCTCGTTGAGCGATTTCATCGCGTCGAGGACGCTCTGCCCGGTCGCGCCGTCGAGATTGGCCGTGGGCTCGTCCGCGATGACGAGGCGGGGCTCGTTCGCCAGGGCCCGGGCGATGGCCACCCTCTGCCTCTGTCCCCCGGAGAGTTCGTCGGGCTTGTGCGCCGCGTACTCCGAAAGCCCTACGAGTTCAATGAGTTCCTTCACCCGCGCGCGACGCTCGGCCTTCGGGCGATGGGCAAGCATCATGGGTATCTCGATGTTCTCGGCTATGGAAAGCACGGGAACGAGATTGAAGCTCTGGAAGACGAATCCGATCTTCGCGAGCCGGAGTTCGGCCTCGGCGTCGTCGCCGTAGGTAGCGGTGCGGACATCGTCGAAGCGGAGTTCGCCGGAAGTAGGCCTGTCGATGCAACCGATCAGGTTGAGCATGGTGGTCTTGCCGCAGCCCGAGGGCCCGACGATACAGGTGAACTCGCCCGGCTGGATGGAAAGGCTGACGCCTTTGAGCGCGTGGATGGTCGTGCGCCCGAGCGAGTAATCCTTGACGATAGTGTCCAATTCGACTAGAGCCATTTCGATCTCCTGCCATGACTGGCGTCTGGATGTCCGCGGTCGCGGCCGCGGCTAGAACGAGAAGTCCACTCCGGTCCACACGATGAAGAGGGGAAGCCCGGCGGCGCGGGCGAGGGCGATGAACTCGCCGTCTCTGGCGCCGACCATCGCCTGCTCGTGGACGAAGAGACTCGCGTCGCCGAGATATAAGTCCAAGCGGGCGTCCTCGCTGAGACTTCCCCAGGGCAGCTGGATAGCCGCCGCGGCGGAAAAGTCGATGGCATTGCCCTTCTCAGCGAAGAGGGAGAACTCCAGATAGTCCCTGCCGTAGAAGGGCGAAAAGGGATCGGCGGGGAGCCCGGTCGAAGCCAGGCTGGCGGCGAGGGCGGAGATGTCCGAGGCGCTCCTCCCGGGGTAGATGCCCCGATAGGCCGTCCCGACCTGGAAGGAGAGATCCCCGACGTCGAAATTGGTCCTGAGCTCGACCCGCAGCGACTGGGAATCCTGCGTCGAGCTCCCCGACAATGGATGGGAATCGGCGGCCTCGAGGGAGGCGAGGACAAAGGAAAGAGGCACGGAGAAATAGGCCAGAGGCCGGACTTCCCCGAGGCCCTCGCCGGACGCGTACAGGCCCGCAGCCGCGTCGAAAATGCCCGGCGAGAATCGCGCAAGGAGCCCGGAATCGAAATCCGAAAGCCCCTTGAGCTCCCCGGCGCGGGCGGCCCTGTCCGCCGAGACGATGGCGAGGGACGAGAAGGCCGGACTGGGTGTCCATTCCGCGTCGAGACCCCAGAAGCCTCCCTGGTCGATGTCCCGGGCGAAGGGGTTGACCGGAGAGCCGTACGAGCCCACCCCAAAATTACGGAGGAGGAGGCCCGCCCTGAGCTCAAGCGAGGAGGATGGAAGGAGGGCGGTTTCCGCTTCGCGGACGTCCAGGGCGAGATTGTTGGAGCGGTCGGTTGGATCGAGGCTGGAGGGCTTGTCGGCCAGGGCTGTGGCCGCGAGACGGAGCCGGAAGAGAAGCCGAGAGCTCTCGGCAGACAGAAGGGCTACGGATTGACCGGCGACTTGCACCGAAGGCCGGCCGAGTCCGTCTCCTATAAGCGATTGGGGCCAGGCCAATTTGGCGTAGCTCTGCACATTGCCGGTAATCCTGAAGTCGATCCCGCCGGAATCCTCCGCCGCGATCGGCGGACCGAGGATGGTGAGGAGTGCGAAGGCGCAGATCGGCGCGATCGTCCTTGCCCGGCCTCTCATCGCACGAGCCAACTCTGATTGAACATGGCGTCGGGTAGGTCCTCGCGCGCCTTGAGATCGCGAATCACGACCGTGCTGCTGTCTCCCGTGCCGTCGGTAGCCGTCATGACCAGGCGACTGGGCCTAAGCCGTCCCGCGATGCTGGAGTATCCGGACAACTCCATGGTCTTGATATGCAGCCCGCTCTTGGCGTCGTATTCCACCCTGAGCGGCAGCAGGCCGTCCTTTCTGAGGTAGAGGCGGACCGAACCATAGGGCACGTCCCACCTCTTGGCCGTGCCGGCCACTATCCAGACATCGACCTTGCCGAAATCCGGACTGTCGATCGTCGTCGAGCCGGCCAGGCTCGCCGTGTAGTCGTTGGCCCAGGTGGAGTCGCCTACATCGTTGTTTGAAAAGACGCTGCCCTGGAAGGACTCGCGCGGAGACAGGCGTATCGGGCTCCGCGAGCCCGATCGTGGGCTGTACATCCACAGGGCTCCCTCCGTCTGGAGGAAACGCATGCCCTTCGAACGCGGGGGCGAGAGCATTTCCATGAAGGTTCCCCGGCCCGCCTTGTGCTCGACCTCGATTTCCATCGTCGTGGCGTCGGCTCCCCGGTGTAGGGTGCTGATGCTGGCTATCATGCTGAAGCTGGCTGGATACATGGTCAGATCCGCGGCCCGCATGGCGGCGTTAGGATCGATGGTCTGGGCCGCCACTGCTCCGCCCCCCGCGGCGACGAAGGCGACGAGGATGGCGATTGCCTTGGCAAAGGCGCGCCCTTCAAGTCCATGCTTCATTATTTTTTCCCCTTTCTGGAACTGATTAAAAGAAGTTCTTCGACGGCCGCAAGATAGGCCTCGAATTCGACCTTGCCGAGCCGCGTGAGGCGATAGACCGTCTGCGCCTTCATGCCGGCCACTTCCTTGCGTTTCTCGAGATAGCCGCCTTCGATGAGCCGCTCGAGGTGGGCGTAGGCGGCCCCGTCGCTGGCCTCGATCAATTCCCGCAGCGTCGTGAAGGCCGCGTACTCGTCCCGGTACAGCAGGGCGACGATGGCAAGTCGGGACTTCTCGAAGAAGATCCCATTGAACCGGGCGAAGGGGTCAGCCACGTCGCCGCCTCTCGATGGCGACAATATGGATGCCGCTGGCGCAGTACAGCAGCGAGGCGATGACGCCGCTCGCGAGGAAGGCGACCGGACCCTTGAAGCCGGCGAATTCCAGGAGGAGCCCGACGGCGATGCCGACGAAGGCTTCGATGAAGAGGGAGGAGTAGGAGATCTGGGCGTAGAAAATCATGGCGAAGGACCCCACCAAGAGCACGAGGCCCGGGGTCAAGGCGAGGGCCATGGCGAGACGGATCATCACGAGGGTGAGAATGATGACCGAGGCGAGGCCGCCGAGGAGGGCTCCGCCGAATCTTCGATTCAAAAGCGGCACGGCGCTCCTTCCGGCCTTCAGCGCGAAGGAGATGCTTTCCACGACGGCGCCGACGATTAGGATGGGCAGCCATATCCACACGAGGGCCTTGTGGACATCGAGGCCCGAACCCGTATAGGCGAGGTAGTGGAAGATCGAACCGCCGGCCACGAGGAAGGCCCAGATGAAGAAGGCCCAGGGATAAATGAGCGGAACATCTTCCCTGTCCGCGAGCATCGTTCGGATCGCGCGAATGTCGTCGACCCGCTTCTCGAACTCTTTTTCCTTTTCCTCGGTCATCGTTGCCCTCCTCGCGAAAATCGACTGCCTGCGCGCGGCGACTGTCCTGGAGCGGCTTGGGACACAAGGGCTTGCCGCCCCCATTCCCCTCCCGACTGACGGAAAGCATCGCCTCGGTTTGTATTCGAAAGTAACTTTGTATTTCAAAGTAGAGCCTCCGGAGGCCCACTGTCAAGCCTCATTCCCTGGCGATGCGCCATTCAGGATGGGCGCAGGGAACTTCGGTCCGAGGAGAAGGCGAATAGCCGCGGAGATGACGGCCGATCAAGTCCGATCGAGTCCGAACCTGGACTCGCGCATAGCTAGAAGGACAAGCCTGCCATCGGCCCTACCTCATCGTCCGCTGTCATTCCCACCTCCGAGGCCACTTTCTTCCCTACATTCGGCGATAAGCGACTCGACGCGATAACGCCTTCGCAGCGGGGAGACTGGCGCATGCTTCTGCGGAAGAAGACTACTTCGTCGCCTTCGAATCGATCAGCGATCTTTGTTGAGATACCGACACTTTTATAACCCATAAGCCATTAATCTCAGCGGCTTTAAGGTAATTGAGACCTCCCCTCCCAAGAGTGAAACTGACGTACACGGAAGGGGCAAGTTCATTGAAGAAAGCCGAGACCACCAGAATCTTGCTCGCCCACAACATGAAACGGCTCCGGGAGGCACTGGGGCTCTCCCAGATGGCTCTTGCGGAGCGCGTCGGCTGTTCGACCACACTCATCGGCAACATTGAGACCTTGAAACGCTTCCCTTCCGCCGAGAACTTCGACCGTATCGCCGCTGCTCTCGAAGTGCCCGTCTACGAGCTCTTCATGAAGGACTCGCCCGCGATCGAGCGCGCGCTTTCCAAGTTCGAGGTCCGAGAGCGGCTCGAGCAGAGAGTACTCAAGGCCATCGAGGAAGCGCTGGACGAAAAAGGCCACTCGGATCAATCGTAAGGGCTCTGGCGAAGAGGACCTATCGGAAATCCTAGTTATCCGATCTCGCCTCTCCGATGCGCTAGAAAGGTCCTCATCCCCCATCGATGTAGCAGGATTGATAGCAAATCCCCTGGCCTTCCCCTGCGCTCTGCCGGACTCAGTCGCATCCAGAGGCCACTCGTGGAGGCGTTCGACCGCCGGCGCATTGGCAATCACCGTTACCAAATGAAAGGCAGCGACGAAGACCTTCTGACTCTTCTCCTTCCGAGGCGCCGCTAGATCTTCTCGAGGAGATTGCCTGCTCGAAAGCCGCGCTCGCAACAGCCAGGCAAAAGGCTACTCGATCCGGAGGCCGGGATTACTCGATCCGGAGGCCGGGATTACTGAATCCGGTGGCCGGGATTACTGAATCCGGAGAACGGAACTACTCAATCCAGCGGACGGAACTACTCAATCCAGCGGACGGAACTACTTGATCCTGCCGACTAGAACGCATGATTTGAGGCGGGGAGATATTGTCAATTGTTGTGGACGGAAAATTAGAACGATTTTCCGGTCAAGCCGCCGCATCTTGAACCTGCTCACCTTCGGTCAGGTCCTTCTTCTTCGCGATGAAGTAGTCGAGCATGGAGATGGCCTCGGCGTGGTTCAAGACCTCGAAGTGCTCCCTGAGGCTCTTCTTGCCTATGGCAAGGCCCCGGTTCAGGACGAGCTCGGTCTCGCGAAGGTTCAGAGTGTTGCCCTCGATCGCGTTTGAGTAATAGGTCCACTCGAGCCTGAACTGCTCTTCGAGCTTCTTCACCACGGCGGGGGGAAGGGCCTCTGCCGATCCAGTTCCCGCTTCTTTCCCTCGAGGCTTCGGAGCGGCTCCGGGGGCATCGTATCGGCATCGGTTTTCAGAGATTCGACAGTACCCGATGTGCATGCCCAAGGCAAGGCCTTCGGGCTTTCCGCCCAGCTCACCGACGTCCTTCCCCCACTTACAGTCGTATTTTGCCTCTCATATGTCGCTCTTAGCTCCATTAAGGTGGGAGACTTCGCCAATTCGTCGAAGCACGGTATGTCGCGGGGGCCCGTCGACACTGCATCAATCGCTCGCGAAAGTGGGATGGAGTAGATTTTGGCGATCCCGATCTGTCCCCGAAGTGCCTCCGCGGCCAATCTGCTTTGAACCGATAGGCTACGCGATCGAGTTGATGTTCCGCATCTCTTCAATGTCAACCTTGGGCTGCCTGTCGTGGGTCAGGAGACCGTTTACTTCCTTTCCCACGTCATAAATCTGGGTGAGGCAATATCCGCAGAAGAGTCGCGACTCCACTATGTCTCGCGTGTAGGTTCGCAGCCTCTCCATTATCGATCCCTCCTCGCTCGTGTCGTACCAGCCGAAGCCGCCGTACTCGCTGAGAAACCAAGGCTTTCCCTCCGCCGATGCCGCTTCGGCCTCTCCCAGGAAGAAGCTCCTCGTCTTTCGTGAGACCTCGTCGCGCATGTAGAAGTCGATGACCCGCTTGATCGAAAACCCGAAGAGCGTCGATCTGTCGCGCGATCCGAGTCGCGCGTAAAGATCTCGAGCGAGGCTAGAGGTCGCAAGATAGTGGTGGAAGTCCACGATATCGGTATCAAAGTGCTCCCAACCACTGTTCTCGATGACGGGTCGTCCGGGATCCCTCTCCCTGACGAGCTTGAGCATCGAGATCACGAATTTTCTTGTCTTCGAACTCCGTCTGTAGACGCCCCAGATGCCCCAGGTCTCGTTGAAAAGTATCCACATGACGCAGGATGGATGCATGGCGTCACGCTCGATAATCTCTAAGAGCTCCGACTCGTAGGCCCTGAATGCCCGACGCGAGGAGCGGTAGAACGAGGGCATCTCGAAGGTTGTGAGAAGGCCGAGTCTGTCGCAAAGATAATGGAAATAGGGGCTTTCTATTTTTTCATGGATGCGCGCGCCGTTGAAACCCATTCGCTTAATCGATTCGATGTCTTCCTCGACCCTGCGGTAGGTGAGAGGGGTGTACACGCCTCCCGGATAGTAACCCTGAAGGAGGACCATGCGTAGGAAGACCGACACCCCGTTGATCCGCAGCCCCCCCCCCTCGGTCGAGATGCTCCTCAGCCCAAAATAGCTTTCCACGCTGTCGCATACTGAATCGCCCGAATAGAGGGTGTAGCGGATACCGTATAGCGATGGAGAATCCGGGTACCAGAGGCGTGGCCCGATGTCCTCGAAAGGGAACGACAGGCTAAATTGGTTCTTTCCATCCCGGCTAGCCTCATATTGCCACGTGCCGGCCCTGTCGTCCCATACATCCACCCCGAGTCTGTCAGCCGCCTTCGAAAATTCTACCGATTCTCGATCCTCATCATCCCCGCCCGCGCTTGCGGTCACTTCGACTCGACGCGCCGCGAAGTCGCCGCGTACGGTGGCTCTCAGCAGATACTCGCGGCCGGTCTCCTCGATCCAGACATGCTGCCAAATCCCGGCAATCCCGGCATACCAGACATAGAAAGGATCCTTCCTGAAGGTCTGCTTGCCCCGAGCCTGGGTCGAGTTCCTTGAGTCGCGGACGAGGACCTCGAGTTCGTTCCGCCCGGTCCTCAGGGCGTTCGAGATATCGAAGGCGAATGAAGCATAGCCTCCCCGATGATCTCCTACGGACTGCCCATTGAGGAGAACCTTCGTGTCGTAGTCCGAGGCCCCAATGTGGAGGAACCATCGGCGGTTGCGCTTTGGGCCGGGCCACTCGAAGGACCGCGAGTAGGCGAAGAGACCACGGTCATCGAAATCCACCCCGCTCGCGGGGCTCCCCACCGGAAAAGGGACACGTATGTGGCCTTCTTTCCCGCGATGTCTGATTCGCCAGTCGCCGTCGAGAGAAATCCAGCCTTTCCGCGCCCAGGCCGGGTTTGGATGCTCCGAGTAAATAACATTGTCCGGTCTGAAGCCGGCTTCCATGCTGTCGGTCATGTTATGTCAACCCTTTATGCCCGTCATTGCTATGCCCTGGACGATGTGCTCTCTGAAAACGAGGAAGACAACGATGAGGGGTAGCGACGCGATAGCCGCCCCCGACATGATGAGCGAATATTCAGTGCCGTGGGTGCCCTGGAAATTCGCTATGCCTACAGTAACCGTGTACTTGATTGAGTCCGAAGCAACGATGAGGGGCCAGAGGAAATCGTTCCACGCGTTGATAAAGGAGAGGATCATCACTGTTACTATGGCCGCTTTCCCGAGGGGAAGGATGATCTTCCTAAATATGAGGAAGCGGCTCGCGCCGTCCATATAGGCTGCCTCCTCAATAGCGACAGGTATGCCCTTGAAGAACTGTGTGAGTATGAAGACACCAATGGGCAGGGCGAGTCTCGGCAGAATGATGGCGGCAAGCGTGTTTATGAGTCCGAGCTTGTTGAAGAGGATGTAGAGCTGGATGATGATCGCCTCGAACGGGACCATCATGCCGGCTATGACAAATATAAGGAGGGCCTTCTTGCCCCTAAAATTGATGCGTGATAGAGCGTAGGCCATCATGGCGTCAATGATCACAGTTATGGCCATCGTGATTGTGGAGACGATGAGCGAATTGAGAAGCCAGATACCTATTTGCGTTTTTTCGAAGGCCTTTGCGTAGTTCTCAAAGGTCGGCATGGATGGGAAAAGCCTGAGTCCCTCGTGCATGACATCGCGCTCAGCGTTAAGCGACGTGACGATGAGCCAGAATCCCGGGGCTATCCAGGCGAGGAGAAGGAAGATCAGGAGGAAGACCCTGATTGAACGCTTCATTTCTTTTCCTCCCTGAAGGCAATGAACTGGACTACCGACACGAGGAGAATGATCACGAAGAGGAAGATGGACATGGCTGACGCGTAGCCCATTTTGAAATAGCTGAAGCCCGTCTCGTAGACGTATTGCACGAGGACACGCGTGCGTCCGTAGGGACCACCGCCGGTCATCACGTAGGATTGGCCGAAGACCTTGAAGGAGGCGATGATCTGGAGGATGAGGACCAGGAGGGCCGTGTCGCGGAGAAGGGGGATCGTTATCAGGCCAAGAACCTGGAGGCGGTTCGCGCCATCAAGGCGGGCCGATTCGTAGATTTCCTCGGGGATCTGCTTCATGCCTGCCGAGAAGAGGATCATGTTGAAGCCTGCCGTCCACCAGATGGTGGCAATGGCGATCGAGGCCATGGCGAATTTCGGGTCGGTCAGCCAGCCTATTTCGTGAAGGCCGAAGACGCCGAGGAGTTTGTTGAGGATTCCGTAGTTCTTCTGGAATATCCAAGCCCATAGGGTGCCCACGACGGTCGTCGAGAGGATGAAGGGTATGAAGAAGATCGCCTCGGAAAGCCTGCGCAGTTTAGAGGTCGATACTACGACCAGCGCCATCAGGAAGCCCACGATAATGATCGTCGGGGTGGTGATGAGGGCGAATTCGCAAGTATGGGCGAAGGCTGACCTAAACTTCTCGTCGCCGAGCGCGTCGATATAGTTGCTGACGCCGACGAAGGTCTTCCCCGAGAGGATGTTCCAGTCGAAGAAGCTCAATTGCAGGCCGTAAAAGATCGGATAGACGAGAAAACCTATATAGACGAGAAGAAACGGAAGTGAGAAGAGAAATGCGTCTCGCGCGTTGTGTCGCATCACCTGTCCTTGGAGAAGATCTGCGCTGGCCCGTGGCTCCAGTAAAGGAGGCCTCGCGGCGAATCGCTCGACGATCGCCGTGAGGCCGCGCCAAACGGTGCCTAGCGCCTGCCTAGGATATCATTGACCTTCTTTTCCATGGAGGCGAGGGCCGCCTGAGGATCCTGGTTCTGAGCCACGGCTGCTTCAAGGGAATCGGAGAGGGTGTCGTAGATTTCTCCCCAGCGGGGGGTTGCGGGATTGGGGATGACGTTCTTGACCGCCGCGGCGTACTCGCTGCGATGGGCGAGGGCCAGGAATTCGGGCTTGGTCACGACGGACTTGCGAGTCGGGATATGGCCAGCCTTGGCCCACATCTCGCCATGGCTCGTCATCCAGTTGACGAAGTTCATGACATCCATGACGGTCTGCTCATTGAACTTCTTCTGGACGGGGACGGCGAAGGTGTGCGAATCCGCCCAAGACGCGTACTTGCCGAAGAAGGGGGGGATCTGGACGGCTCCGAAGTTGAGACCGGCTTGCTCCTCGAAGGAGCCGGTCGCCCAGACGCCGTTGAAGTGTATGCCAGCCTTGCCGAGCTTGAAGTCCGTAACGGAGGAATCATAATCGAGGCCCTTCGGCATGACATCGTCTTTGTTGGCCATGTCCGATAAAGCGCTCAGCGCCTTCAATCCGGCCGCGTTATTGAAGTTGGCCTTCTTGTTGTCGGCGCTGAGGATGGTCGTGTTCTGCTGTCCGAGGAATGACATGAAGAGCCTGGTGAGCGTGTAGGCCTTATAGGTTGCCGTCGTGTTGTCGGCGGCAATACCGATAGCGCCCGTCTTGTCCTGGATGGCCTTGGCGTCGGCGATGAGTTCGTCAAAGGATTGGGGGACACTGGTTATCCCCGCCTTCTGAAAGAGGTCTTTGTTGTAGTACATGATGAGCGGGTGGACATCGAGAGGAATGGCATAGAGCTTGCCATTGAAGGTGCAACCCGCGAGTGGTCGGGACTCGAAGTCCGAGAGATTGATGCCCGCCTTCTTGATATAGGCGTCGAGGGGCAGGAAAACCTTGTTGGGCACATAGTTCACTAGCTGGCTCTGGTGAACCACGACGATGTCCGGAGCCGTCTTCGCGGCGAGCGCGGCAGTGAGCTTCGTGTAGTAGTCGGTAAACTTGACCGTGTCCGTCTTCATGACGACTTCGTTCTGGGAGGCGTTGTAGGCCTTGACCATCGCGTCGAAGAAATCGCCGTCCCCTCCGGTGAACAGCGACCAGAATTTGACCTCGCGCGGCTTGACAGCGCTCGAGCCGGTTTGCGCTCCGGCCATGAGAACCGCGAGCGAGAGAATGACCGTAGCCACGAAAACCCTGCTTCTCATTGAAACCTCCTATACGTACGTCTCTATTCGAAGAGCGTCGTCTCCCTGAACATGATGCGGGACACGAGGACCCGCTTCTCGTAATTGATTCCCGCGTTGCCGATATGCCTGAGCAATTCCTCGAAAGTCTCCCGACCTAAGCGCTGTTTCGGAATGTGGACAGAGCTCAGGCTTAACTGGAGGTAGCGGGATATATCGAGGTCATCATAGCCAATCACTTCGATGTCCCGAGGGACGCGAAACCCTCCGTCTTTAAGGGCGCGAAGCGCGCCAATGGCGACAAGATCGTTGAAGGCGAATACCGCGGAGAAGAAAATCTCCTTGCGGACGAGGGTGTTGATGCCCATGTGCCCAGACTCGATATGCCCATCCGTCTGGACGATGAGCCCCTCGTCGATCGGGAGACCTGCCTCGATGAGGGCGTCGCGATAGCCTCTAATGCGATCAGGGGAGCTACTCACCGAGGCCGGCCCGGAGAGATGGAGTATCCTCGTATGCCCTTTCCCGATGAAAAGGGACGTAATTTCCTTAGCCTTCTCATATTCGTCCGTGAGGACGGAGTGATCTTCAAGCCCTGGTAGCCACCTGCCTACGAGGATGAAGGGAATGGGCAGGGTCTTAAGAAAGTCGACATTGCTGCGTTCACCGCAAACTGGCATGAGGAGGAGGCCGTCAACCTGCCTTCCCATGAGGACTTCTATGGCCTCGAGTTCGCGAGCAGGATCCTCCTCGGTGTTCACAAGGAGGATGTGGAAGTCGTGGCTTCTCGCGGCGTCCTCTATGCCATTAATGACCTCGGCGAAGAAAGGGTTCGAGGAGTCGGCCGATACGATGCCGATTGTATTGGACCTTCCAAGGCGCAGGCTCGTGGCCACCTTGTTCGGAATGTAATTGAGCAGTTGGGCTATTTCCCGGATCGCCTTCTTTGTTTCGGGCTTGACATCGTCCTCATCGCGCAAGGCCCGGGAAACGGTGTTGATCGAGTACCCGCTCCGTTCCGCAATTTCTCTCAGTGAAGAAGCCATATTAACGTTAATAATGTATCCCCAATTTTCGCCTGTCAATACGAGAAATCAAAAGAATACTCGCGAAATTAGTCCAGTTTAAGGAATAGATGGCATGATAACGTTAATATTTTCTTGGCATTTTCCAGCAACCGACCAGGATCAATCGTAAATGTCTTGCCTTCATTCAACTGCCTGAGGGACAAGCCGCACGACGCGATAGTGCGTTTTCTGGACTCCGCACCGCAATCGGGAACCCGGGATGAGACCTTGTCATCGACTCGCCGGAACGCTCTTATCTAATCCGGGGAGGGCCCTGTTACAAAAGGTACTTTTGGGCATGAATCCCGCGCTTCTTCCGGTAGGTCTGGCTTATCTCGAGTCGACCGGAGCTGGCGCTTCCTTACCCGGCGCCCGATAAGGCGGAAGAGCGGGGGCTCTCTCGAAAAACGAGGCATACGCGATGCGCTTGACCGGTCCTTCGGTGGAGACTAGCCTTGAGCTATCCCATAAGCGCTGATAGTCTTAGAAAGGGCCCTGGCATACAATGACAGAACCGCGAGAAGGAGCCCCAAAGGCTTCGGAGGGGAGACGTAACTTTCCCCACGTTTCGCAGGCTCGACGCTGCGAGATCGCATGACGGACCCAACTTCCCTCCTGGTATTTCCGCTGCCGCTCGAGGCCTATGCGCATCCGAGCGGAGAAGGCTTGGCGCAAATTCTGGCTGCCCGGGTTCAAGCAGATCCATTCAATCTCGTCGCCACAATCATCTTTTTCTTGGCGATTCTTCACACCTTTATGGCAAGCAGGATCCAGCATTTGGCTCATGTGGTGGAAGGGCGTCACGCGGAGCGCCTCCAGCAGAGGGAGTCGCCTTCGGCGGAGGATGATGACAACCTACCGGAGGAGGTGAGCTTCGCGGGTCAGCTGCTGCACTTCTTCGGGGAGATCGAAGCTATCTTCGGGATCTGGGCTGTGGTGTTGGGGGGAGCCATCGTATGGTTCAAAGGAGTCGACACGGCCACGCACTACCTCGCGGAAAAAGTCGACTACACCGAACCCATGTTCGTGGTCATCGCGATGACGATCGCGGCTACCCGACCGGTGCTCGAACTTGCAGAGCGATTGCTCAGCGCGATAGCGGGGCTCGGTCACGGGAAGCCCGTGGCCTGGTGGCTCGCGATCTTGATCATCGCCCCGCTTCTCGGGTCATTCATCACCGAACCCGCGGCCATGACCATCGCCGCTCTTCTCCTCGCGAGGCAGTTCTACGCGCTGCATCCGAGCCCTCGACTGAAGTACGCGACCATCGGCCTTTTGTTCGTGAATGTCTCGGTCGGAGGCACCTTGACCCATTTCGCCGCTCCTCCCGTGCTAATGGTAGCCACGAGCTGGGGATGGGATCTCGCCTTCATGGCGGGAAATTTCGGATGGAGGGCTGGCCTCGGCATTCTCCTCTCAACCTTGCTGTATTTGCTGCTTTTCAGGAAGGAACTCCTCGCCCTTCATTCCGATCTGGAGTCGAAGAGGGGAAAAGGCGCCAGACGAGAGCCTATACCTGGTTGGGTTACCCTCGTGCATCTCGGATTCATGGGATTTGCCGTCTGGGCCGCCCATTACCCCGTTCTATTGGTGGGGGGCTTCCTATTCTTCATCGCCTTCACCGAGGCTACCGCCCACCATCAAACGAAGATCGATCTGCGCCCAGCCTTGCTCGTCGGCTTCTTTTTGGCCGGGCTGGTGATCCATGGGGGTCTGCAGGGCTGGTGGCTGGCCCCCGTGCTGTCCAGGCTCAATGAGGGGGCGCTATTCTGGGGCGCGACGGCCCTGACCGCATTCAACGACAACGCGGCGATCACCTATCTCGCCACATTGGTTCCCGGTTTTTCGGATTCGTTGAAGTACGCTGTGGTAGCCGGGGCGGTGACCGGCGGCGGTCTCACGGTAATCGCGAATGCCCCCAACCCCGCGGGGCAGGCGATACTGCGCCGCTACTTTCCGGATGGTGTATCGCCAGGCGGTCTGTTTCTCGCCGCCCTGCCGCCGACCCTGCTCATGGCTCTCTGCTTTCTTTTGTAGCGCGAAAGTGCTGCCCCGGAGGTATTCCTTTCCGCGGTAGCAATCGTCGCCTTTAATGAGCCGCAAAAAATCCTCCCCCACTTCATTTGCAAATTGTTACACCGAGGTAACGGCCGTGCCCATCGATTGAGACCGGCAAGCGAAGGGCCATGTCCGAGCGCGGCGGCAGCCAAAGGCCGGTGCCGCGCTCGAACGCGCCTAAATATCAATTATCGATCGCGACCGCAGACTCTTTCAGAGGTCCAGGGATTTTTCGGCGATGCGATCGAGGACCCGTGCGGTGAAATCGGCCAGCGGCATTGTCGCCTGGTCGCGACCATCGCGGAAGCGAACGGCCACCGCTCCTTCGTCCTGCTCTTTCTGCCCGACGACAAGCATATAGGGGGTCTTCTGGCCCTGGGCGGTGCGGATCTTCGCGTTCATCCGGGTATCCGAGAGGTCGGCGCGCGCCCTGATGCCCTGTCTCTTGAGGTCGGCCGTTACCTTCTTGGCGTAGTCGTCGAAGGTGGGAGCCACTGGGATGACCACGGCCTGTTCGGGCATGAGCCACACGGGGAAGGCGCCGCCGGTGTGCTCGATGAAGACGCCGAAGAAGCGTTCAATTGATCCCAATAGGGCGCGATGCACCATGTAGGGGCGCTTGTGTTGGCCATCGGAATCGACGTACTCCATCTCGAAGCGCTCGGACATGTTGAAGTCGAACTGGATGGTGGTCATCTGCCACTCTCGGCCGATGGCGTCCTTGATCTTGAGGTCTATCTTGGGACCGTAGAAGGCGCCTCCTCCCTCGTCGACTTCATAGGGAAGGTTCTCTTTGACGATGGCCTTCCGTAGGCTTTCCAAAGCCTGATCCCAGCGACTAGGCTCGCCGACGGAATCGGCCGGTTTGGTGGCGAGGTAGGCCTTGATATCCTTGAAGCCCAGGGTCTTCCACATCGAGAGGGAGAATCGCAGCACTTCGAGGATCTCGTCCTCGACCTGCTCGGGGGTGCAGATAATATGGGCGTCGTCCTGGGTAAAGCCCCGAACGCGCATCAGGCCATGGAGGACGCCTGACTTTTCGTAGCGGTACACGGTGCCGAGCTCGGCCCAACGCAGGGGCAGGTCCCGGTACGAGCGGGTCTGGCTCTTGTAGATCATGATATGGAAGGGGCAGTTCATCGGCTTCGCGTAGTAGTTGTCTTCGTCGATCTTCATCGGCGAGTACATGTTGCCCTTGTAGAAGCCGAGGTGGCCCGAGGTCTCCCAAAGCCAAGACTTGCCGATGTGGGGGGTGAAGAGAATTTCGTAGCCATTGGCGTAGTGCTCGTCACGCCACCACTTTTCGAGTTCGACGCGGAAACGGCCCCCCTTGGGATGCCAGTAGATGAGGCCGGGACCGGCTTCTTCGTGGGTCGAGAAGAGGTCGAGTTCGTTGCCGAGGCGGCGGTTGTCGCGCTTTTCGGCCTCTTCGAGCAGCTTGATGTGGGCTTCGAGGTCGGCCTTGCTCGCGAAGCACCAGGCATAGATCCTGGTGAGCATCGGGCGCTTTTCGTCGCCTCTCCAATAGGCGCCGGCGATGGAGCGGAGCTTGAAGGCGTCGGGCCTGATCTCGCGGGTGTTCGCGACGTGGGGTCCGCGGCAGAGATCGACAAAACCGTCCTGCTCATAGAGGGAAATGCTTCCATCCTCGAGGCCCTCGATGAGCTCGAGCTTGAAGGGTTCTCCGGCGAAGGCGACCTTGGCATCGGCCTTGCTTACCTCGCGGCGCTTGAACTCGGCGCCGCCTTGGATGATGCGGCGCATCTCCTTTTCGATGGCGGGGAGATCATCATCCTTGATCGGGCTGGCGAACTGAAAGTCGTAGTAAAAGCCGTCGTCGATGGCAGGTCCGATGGCGACCTTGGTACCCGGCCAAAGGCGGGTGACGGCTTCGGCCATGACGTGGGCTGCCGAATGCCTGATGGTTTCGACGGGGGACTGGGGCTGGGAAGCCATAGATGCTCCTTGGACGGAATCGAAGCCGTCCTGCTCGTTCCTTCCAAAAGGAACGGCCTCGGGCGTCGCAACCCCCTCCGATACGGCGGAAAGCGGCGCCTGATTTCGGTATCTGAAACGAAAGGCCCCGCCTGGAACGCATCCTTTGGCGCGCACAGGAAGACTCCCGTTTCGCGCAAGGACGAATTCCAGGCGGGGCCCTTTATGGGCTTTAGGCCTCGACGAGGCCTGCCTCGGTATCCGCGGTACCACCTTGCTTCGGACCGTCATGACGACAGCCTGCGCTCTTCGCCGTTTTCGCCGGCCACGGCCGCCCTTACTCGTCGCGACAAGCCGGCGAAGGACACGCAGGTCTTGCGACCAGCGCGCGAGCCTTGCTCGCTCGCAAGCTCAGCTTGCGAAGTCCCCGGAGGGCTTGCCCGCCTTTTAAGGCGACGGCTCGGGAGGGGTTTTCGCCGTTCTTCCGCCGCGCGGTCTCTCAATCTCGTCCCGCGCTCCCTGTGACAGGGTGTTCCGGCTACTCGTCTCCGTCATTGCCTTGCAGAAAAAATACGTAGGTAAGGAGAGGCTGTCAAGGGCGGATTCAAGCCTTCTTCGCCTGCACGAAAAGGCTCGATCCGGCATCTTCCGCCCTCGCCCCTTGTTTTTAGCCTCTTAAGTCTATATTTTTGCCGGAGAAGCCATGGGAACACAAAACGACATCGAGGGGGAAGTCCTCACCCGCGAACGCGAGGACGTCAAGCAGCCCGAGGAATACCGGGTGATCCTCCTCAATGACGATTTCACCACCATGGAGTTCGTGGTCTCCGTCCTCATGACCGTCTTTCACAAGGCGGTTCCCGAGGCGACGAGAATCATGCTCGACGTCCACAAGAAGGGGCGCGGTATCGTGGGGATCTACACCTATGATATCGCCGCCACCAAGGTCAACCAGGTGCATACGCTGGCGAGGCAGAACGGCTTCCCTCTCAAGTGCACAATGGAGAAGGCATAACTAGATGAAGGTAAGTCAGGAAGTCCAGGCGATATTCAACGCGGCGTACAACGAAGCCAAGCTCAGGAACCATGAGTACCTGACGCCTGAGCACATCCTCTACGCGTCGCTCTCCTTCGAAGAAGTGAGGCAGATCCTCGCGGCATGCGAGGCCGACGTCGAGGGTCTGCGCCGGGGGATGGAAGCCTACTTCGAGCAGAAGATCCCTCAGGTGAAGAACACCGAACCGGTCCAGACGGCCGGCTTTCAAAGCGTCATCGAGCGAGCCGTCATCCAGTCCCAGGCGGCGGGCAAGGAAGAGGTCGAGGTGGCTGACATCCTCGTCTCCCTCTTCGACGAGGAACGCAACTATTCGGCCTACTATCTCCGCAAGGCCGGGGTGAAGCGCCTTCAGCTCCTCGAGGTGATTTCCCACGGCTCGGAGGTCGAGGGCGAGGCCTGGGAAGAAGAAGAGGAAGGCGAAGAAGAAGAGGCCCATGAGGAGCGAGAGGAGCGCAAGCCCCGCGCAGCCGGCCGCGTCGCGGCCCTCGATCGCTTCGCCACGGATCTCACCAAGCTCGCCCGCGAGGGCAAGCTCGAGCCCGTCATCGGTCGCGAATCCGAGATAGAACGCACCGTCCAGGTCCTCTGCAGGCGCCTCAAGAACAATCCCATCCATGTCGGCGACGCCGGCGTGGGCAAGACGGCCATCACAGAAGGGCTCGCCCAACGCATCGTCGGGGGAACGGTGCCCCCTCGCCTCCTCGGCTATACGATCTACGGACTCGACATGGGAGCCCTCCTCGCCGGCACGAAATTCCGCGGCGACTTCGAGGAGCGGGTGAAGCGAGTGGTCGACGAGCTCCTCAAGAAGGACAAGGCCATCCTCTTCATCGACGAGATCCACACGATCATCGGAGCCGGCGCCGTATCGGGCGGCTCGATGGACGCGTCCAACCTGCTCAAGCCGGCACTGACCTCGGGCAAGCTCCGCTGCATCGGCTCCACCACCTTCGACGAGTACAACAAGTACTTCGAGAAGGACCGTGCCCTTTCGCGGCGGTTCCAAAAGATCGACATCGTCGAGCCGACCCAGGCCGAGGCCCTCGAGATACTCCGGGGACTCCGGACCAAATATGAGGAATATCACAAGGTCCACTATTCGGACGAGGCCCTCGATCTCGCAGTTATCCTGTCGGCCCAGTACATAACCGAACGAAGGCTTCCGGACAAGGCCATCGACGTCATCGACGAGGCGGGAGCCTGGGCGCGCATCAACGCATTCAAGAACGCAGAGGCCCAGAGGCTCTCCGCCGAGGTCGCCGAAAAAAAGCAGAAAGAGGAAGCGAAGGGCGAGGCCGAAAAGAGCGAGGCCAAAGACGAACTCAGCGAAGCCATCGCGAAGGCCGAGGCCGAGGCTTCGAATTTCGAGGCGATAAAGGCCATGGACGAAGAGGCCGGCGCCACGAAAGCCGTCAACGGCAGCCTTGGCAATCAGGTTTCCGCCGGAGCCGGATTGAAAGATAGGTCGGAGGCCAAGGACCAGGGCGGCTCGATGTCGATCGATACGGGATCGGCCGGGAAGGAAGCGCCGAAGTTGCCCGAGGAACCCCTGCTCGACATCGGCCGCAAGGAAATCGAAATCGTCGTCGCCAAGATCGCTCGCATCCCCGAACGCTCGGTTTCGACCAGCGAAAAGGACAGGCTCGCAAGCCTCGAAAGCGACCTCAAACACGAGGTCTTCGGCCAGGATGCCGCGGTCGACGCCGTGGTCAAGGCCGTCAAGCGCTCGAGGGCCGGTTTCCGCAGCGCCGACAAGCCTGTGGCCAACTTCCTCTTCGTGGGACCGACGGGTGTGGGAAAAACGGAGCTCGCGCGGCAGCTCGCCAAGAGCCTGGGGATTTCCCTCCACCGCTTCGATATGTCGGAATACCAAGAAAAACACACGGTCAGCCGTCTGATCGGCTCGCCTCCCGGCTATGTCGGATACGAAGAGGGTGGACTTCTCACCGACGCGATCAGGAAGACTCCGCACGCCGTCGTGCTTCTCGACGAGATCGAGAAGGCCCACCCCGACGTCTACAACATCCTTCTCCAAATCATGGATTACGCGACCTTGACCGACAATCAGGGCCGCAAGGCGGACTTCCGCAACGTGGTCCTCATCATGACGTCGAACGCCGGCGCCCGCGACATAGGCAAGAGCCTCATCGGCTTCGGCGAGCGCACCCTCACCGATAGCGCCCTTAACGAAGCGGTCGAAAGGGCATTTACACCCGAGTTCCGCAACCGGCTCGACGCCGTCGTGCATTTCGAAAACCTTCCGAAGACGGTGATCGAGCGCATCGTCGAAAAGGCCGTGGACGAGTTCCGGACCCAACTCTCGGAGAAAAAGGTCGCCCTTGTGACGACGCCCGCCCTCGTGAGTTGGCTGGCCGAAAAGGGCTACTCGAAGGAATTCGGAGCCCGCAACATCTCGAGGCTCGTCGAGGACAAGATCAAGACCTGGTTCGTCGACCAAGTCCTCTTCGGCAAGCTCGCCGAGGGCGGAACGGCCATCGCCGACATCAAGGACGGCGAAATCTCCATCGAGATAGGCTAGGCCCGCAGGGCTTGCGCGGGCGCGATGGAGAGTACGAAGGAGGAATCGGTCGACGCGGGTCCGTGGAGGCCCCTTCCTCAGGATTTCGTCGTCGTCGCCCTCTCCCTCCTGTTCGCAGGCTTCTCCTTCGCCTTCCCCGATAGCGCGCCCTCTCCCTTCGAGGGGTTCGCGAGGGGGAATGTCTTGGGGAGCCTCTTTCTCGCTGTCGCCGCCCTGGCCCTTCTGGCCCCCTTCATACGGCCGGACGCCCCCGCCGTATTTCGTTTCCTCCGCACCTTTTATCCCCAGCTCCTCCTCCCCCTCTTTTTCGAGGAGAGCATCATCCTGTCGGCCGAAATCATGCGGGGACTGGCCTTCGACGCTCTGATAGCCGGAGCCGACAAGGCCCTCTTCGGATTCCAGCCCTCACGCCGCTTTCACCAGAGCCTGGCGGGGATACCCGCCATCAACGAAATGATGTTCGGCGGGTATTTTCTGTATTATGTGCTTTTTGCCATCACGCCCTGGCTGCCCTGGCTCCGGGGCCTTCGGGACGTCGCCGAGCGAGAGATATTCGTCTACGTCTCCATGATGGCCATCATTTTCACCTGGTACCTCTTTTTTCGCGTCGAGGGTCCCAAGTATTGGTTCGACGATCTCAGGAGCGCCGGCTATAGCGAGTTTTCCGGCGGTTTGTTCGTCAATTTTTTCCAAAACGTATTTCGAAGCACCCGCCTCGACGGAGCGGCCTTCCCATCCACCCACGTCGCCTTCTCCCTCCTCATGACGATCTACGCCATGAGACTGTCGAAGCGACTCCTCTGGCTCTACGTGCCCGCATTCCTCCTCATCGCCTCGGCGACCGTGTATATCTATGCACACTATTTCACCGACATCCTCGGGGGGATCGCCGTGACGCTCCTCCTGGAACCTCTGCTTTGGCGCCTGTATCCCCGTCTGGCGGGATCGCTTGGGGCCGCGACGAGGGGGTCGAAGCCATGAAGCCTCGCCGCCCCTATTTTCCCTGGTTCGACGAGAACGAGCACTTCCCCTTTCCCGACCCGCGAAGCGCCGACGAGCAGGGCATCGTCTGCTCGGGAGGGAATCTCTCGCCGGGCATGCTGCTGTCGGCGTATCGGCAGGGGCTCTTCCCCTGGTTCAGCGAGGGGGAGCCCATACTCTGGTGGTCGCCGGAGCCTCGCTTCGTGCTCGAGATTCCGCAGCTCCACGTCTCGGCGACCCTGCGCAAGATCATTCGCCGACATTCCTGGGAATGGGCCCTGGACCGCGATTTCGAGGCGGTGATACGGCACTGTTCGGCGATTCCGCGCAGGGGACAGCGGGGAACCTGGATAACCCGCGACATGATCGCGGCCTACATCGAGTTGCACCGGAGGGGTTTCGCCCATTCGGTGGAGGTCAGGCTCGACGGAAAGCTGGTCGGTGGGTTCTACGGCGTCTCCCTCGGGTCGGTCTTCTTCGGAGAATCGATGTTCAGCCTCGTCGACGACGCCTCAAAGGTCGCCTTCGCGCCATTCGTGCGCTATATCGAGGGCCAGGGCTTCACCCTCGTCGATTCGCAAGTGTATACTGACCATCTTGCCGGTCTCGGAGCCGGGGAGACGAGCCGCGAAAGCTACCTCGCCCTCCTCGTCCGCGCCCTTGACGCGCCGACGAGACGGGGAAACTGGGGGAGCGTGTTCCCCGATTTTCCCGCCTTCGCCGAACGGATGAAGGAACCGGCGGGAAATTCTCTTTCACGGAAGCAACCGCGCCCTTCATGAAAATTCTTTTCGTCCAATTGCCAGTCCAAGAACCCTCCTTCGAGGGCACGCGTTCCAATGTCCCCTTGGCCGCAGGCTACCTCGCCGCCTGGGCCGAAAAGTGCGGTCTCCTCTCCCGAGACGAATGGCGCATCCTGCCTCGCACCATCGTCGACTATGCCTCGGACAGGGCCCTCGTCGAGGCCATCGCCTCGGCCTTCGCCGACAAGGTTGCGGCCGGCGAATCCGGAGCGCCGGACCTCGTGGCCTTTTCGCTGTATCTCTGGAATCTCGAGAGAAGCGCCTGGCTGGCCACGGAGCTCGAAAAGGTACTGCCCCGAGCGCGCTTGATCGCCGGAGGGCCGGAAGTCGTTCGCGGCATGCCCATCTTTTCGCGTTCGCCCTTTCATGCGCTGATAGAAGGCGAAGGCGAGCTGCCCTTCGCCCGCTTCCTCGACGATATACGACGAGGGAAGCCCCTCGAAAAAAGCTACCGTGCCGAGGGAGACCTCGATCTGGTGGAGCTCCCCAACCCCTACCTCGAAGGCATCATTCCCTTCGAGGCGGACATCCCGGTCCATATCGAGACGATGCGCGGCTGCCCCGCCAATTGCGGCTACTGCTATTACGGCAAGAATTTCCACGGCGTCAGGCGGATGAAGCGCGAGGACGTCTACCGAGTCGTCGAGCGGGCTGGGAAGGAAGGCGTCTCGGAGCTTTACCTCATGGACCCCTCGTTCCAGGCGACGGAGGATCTTCCCGAGCGTTTGATCGCCCTCGCCAAAGCCAATTCGGCCGGCCTGTCCATCCATGCCGAGCTCAGGCTCGAGTCGATCAACGAGGAAGTGGGCCGCCTCTATGCCGCCGCCGGCCTCGCCTCGGCCGAGGTCGGACTCCAGACGACGAATGCCAAGGCCCTCGACGCCGTGGGCAGGCGCTGGGACCGCAAGAGTTTCGAGCGAGGCGCCGAGATCCTCGCCAAGAACCGCGTCACGGTGAAGACGGGCCTCATCCTCGGCCTCCCCTTCGACGGCTACGAGGATGTGATCGCGACCCTCGATTTCCTCGGCATGACCGGTCTCGGCCAGGACGCAGAACTGTATCCCTTGTCCCTCCTGCCCGGGACCCTCGTACGCGAAAAGGCCGACGATTGGGGCATGACGCGGATGGACAGGCCCCCCTATTGGGTGACGAGCACCGACTGGATCTCGCAGGACGACATCTCGGACGCGATCGCCGCCTTCGAGGACGGCTTCGACGTCGAGTGGACGGCTCCGCCGGCGCCCCACTTCCGCGAGTTCGAAAACGGCTATCGGGCCTTCGTCGACGCGCGGAGGGAGGACAACCTCGACTGGATCCGCCTCAATCCGGCCAAGCTCGCCCACTCGGTCACCTTCCTCGTCGATGCCGACAATCCCGAGGGCATGGCCCGACTCGCGCGCGTCGCCCGCGACCTCAAGCGGGACAATCCCTTCGCCTTGTACCAGATCGTGCTCCGCTCTGATTCTCGCGTTCCCGGGGAAAAGCTCGTTCTCCGTCTCGCCGACGCCTTCGCCTACCGCGATCATTACTATGAATTGTCACGATATTTCTCGCTCGACCCGCAGGCCGGCTACCAGACCCGCATGTTCTTCGCGACGCGAAACCCGAGCCTCGCCTACCGCGCGATGGAGGAGGCCCAGGATCTCGAGACCTGCCTCGTCGTCGGCGGCAAGGGCGGCTTCAACGCCGATCGCCTGGCCGAGCAGCTCCCCTTCGTCATCTTCGACCGCGACGCCCTCCCCTTCGACCGCCTCTACGAACTCCTCATGATCTACACCGACTTCCGCCACATGCTAGTGGAAGCACCAGAAGAATTGTGGACCTAGGCGACAATTCTTCTGGTGCTATGGCGAACGCAGCGAGCGTTGCCCGGGAAATGATGCGGTGCGTCGAAGGCGGAATGTACTAGCCTGGCTTCCTTGAAGGCCAGCCGGCGCCGGACTATCATGGAATCGGATCGCGACGATTATATGCCGTACCCGCGAGGGGTGAATTGCGGATAGCCTGCGGTCTCGCTCAATAAACGCCGGTCTTTTCAAAGCGGAGGGTCATGAAACAGCCGGGCGCCCGCAGAATTCTCCTCGTCGAAGACCAGCTTCTCTTGGCCTCCGTGATCGAGGGGCAGTTGAAGAACTTCGGTTACGGCGTCTACCACGCTCCGAGCGGCGAGATGGCCTTGGACATCCTTCGGGAAATGAACCGCAGCTTCGACCTCATCGTGATGGACGTCGAGCTCGGTCGCGGCAAGGACGGGATCGAAACGGCTGCCGAAATTCTCCGTGATCGCAACGTCCCCATCATTTTTAGCACCTCGCACACCGACCAGGAAACGATCGAGAGGATGGAGCGAACCTCTCCCTACGGTTACGTTCTCAAGAAATCGGGCATCTTCGTACTCGAGGCTTCGATCAAGATGGCGCTCAGACTATTCGAGGCACATGCCCGACTCCAGGTCCAGGCGGAGACGGCTGAGGATTTTTACTACAACGCCCCCTGCGGCTACCACTCGCTCGACCGCAATGGCAGCATTCTCTTGATCAACGATACCGAACTCCAATGGCTCGGCTACGCACGAGATGAACTTGTCGGCAAGGCGAAATTCGTCGATCTCGTGGCGCCCGCTTGGGTCGAGGCCTTTCGCGAGACCTTTCCCGAGGGGGAAGAGCCGAAGGCGATCGCGAATCTGGACTTGCGACTCTGCCGAAAAGACGGTACGACCTTTCCGGTGCTCGTATCGCGAAATTGGATTCGCGACGAGCGAGGCGAAATCGTGATGAGTCGCTCGACCCTCATCGACAATTCCCTGCAGAAGGAGGCCGAGGCCCGCGTCGAAAGCCTGCTCAAGGAGAAGGATCTCATCCTCCGCGAGGTCCATCACAGGGTCAAGAACAACATGAATTCGATCACGAGCCTGCTCGGGATCAAGGCCGAAGGCTGCGAGGATTCTTGCACGAAGGCCGTCATTACCGAGGCGATTTCCCAGGTCGAGAGCATGGGCTTCATGTACGATCGCCTGTACAGGTCGGGTTTGAAGGGAGAGGTGGAACTCGCCGACTATCTGCCCGGACTGGTCGGCGAAATGCTCAGGATATTCGGCCGCGGCGATTCGATCCGGATAGGCATGACCATAGCCAAGGTCAGGCTCGACGCGGGGCGCCTATCCTCACTCGGGATCATCATCAACGAATTGATAACGAATTCCGTGAAATACGCCTTCGATGGAACGGCCGATCCTTCGATTTCCGTCAAGCTCGATGTCGTCGCGGGAAGGCTGGCGCTCACTTACGAGGACAACGGCAGGGGCCTGCCCCCATCCTTCGCCATCGCCGAAAGCGGGGGCTTCGGAATGACGCTCATGGAAGGCCTCGCCCGGCAACTCGGAGGGGAGATCCGCGCCGAAAGGGCGTCGGGGGCCCGCTTCGTCCTCGAGTTTCACCTCTGAGCAACATTAATAGGCATTCCGCAGATCGACCTCGTTCGCGGCCCCGCGTCCGGCCATCCAGTCGGCGAGATTCCGGCAGCTCGCCTCGATGGCCGCCTTCGAAGCCTGATGGGTCGAGCCGCCGATATGAGGAGAAAGAATTACATTCGGCAGTTCGTGGATGGGGAATCGGGAGGGAGGGCCGCTCGTCGCGCCGGCTTCCGGATAGAGGTACCAGACATCGATTCCCGCTCCCGCGATACGGCGGTCGCGCAGGGCGAGCCAGAGGGCTTCCTCGTCCACTGTGGCGCCGCGGCCGACGTTGACGAAGAATGCGCCCTGCATGGCCTCGAAAATTCCGGCGCCGATGAGTCCATTCGTCGTTGCCGTTAGCGGAAGCGCAGCCACGACGATATCGCGGCCGCTGACCGCTGCGGCCAAATCGCCTTCGATGAGATCGAAGCCGGGGGGCGGCGGAAGATCGGAGCGTCGGCGCCAGCCGGTAATTTCACAGCGAAAGGGTTTAAGGAGGGCGGCGAGGGCGGTACCTATGGCGCCGGTTCCGAGAATGGTCACTCGCCGGTCGAAAATGCTGTCCCACTCGTCTTCGGCGCCCTTGCCCACCCAGAATCCGTGCCACCGCCCCGCGCGGAGGTCGTTATGATACTCGATAGTTCGGCCAAACCAGGCGAGGATCATCGCGAGGGCGTTTTGAGCCACCGATTCGGCGTTTGCGTGAACATTGAAGACCCTGACGCCGCGCGCCGCGAGTACCTCGACGGGGATTGCGTTGAGACCGGCGATCGGAAGAAACAAGGCCTTGAGGGAGGAGGCTCGTTCGACCAACTCCCTGGTGAGTCGCGACGCGATCAAGGCCTCGATTGAACCGAAGGCCTTCAGCACTTCCGATTCTCCCACGAATAATTCCGCCTCCGGGAAAAGTCGAGCGAGCTTTTCGATCTCCCCTGCCCAAATCGACGAAGTGGCTGGTACTATTGCTCCGATTTTCACCTGTCGCCTCCATTCTCTATAGTTTTTTAGTAGTGCCTCGTCACCGGGTCCCAAAGATGGCTGAAGACAGGCGGATAAGCGGATTATACAATGAATCGGCGTGAAGAATGACCCGAAAATCTGTAGAAGACGTCGGGCCTCGTAAGATGCCCAGAGCGAGCCAAGGAGCCATTGATGAACATGGGAAAAGCGGCACGACGCGCGATATCGCTTGCGAGCGCGATCGCCATTGCCTTGACCTTCTTCCTGTCGAGCTGTTCGAGCGCCCCGAAACCGGCGCCCGAGCCCGTCGTCGCGCCGACGCCCGAACCTGCCCCAGACCTGGCCGAGATGATCGGTTCGAAGGATACGTCAGCCCTCCGCAAATTCTTCTCGAACCGGGCTGCCCTCGATACGGCCGACTCGAACGGCAACTATCCCTTGCATAACGCCGTGGAGCAGGATGCGCCCGACATCGTGGAGCTCATCCTCGTGCTTGGATCCAAGGTCGATCCCCTCGACAAGCAGGGCCGGACGCCGCTCCGACTCGCCGTCGACGAGGGAAAGACGCGTGACGCCAAGGTCCTCGCACAAAGGGGCGCCGATCTCTTCGCCAAGGACGCGGGGGGGACGACGGTGGCTGAGGCTGCCATTGCGAAGGGCGGAGACATGCTTCTCGCCGTTTTCGGCGGAGCCAACTTGAACGCCAAGGGCCCCGACGGCAAGACGCCCCTGATGATCGCGGCGGACAAGCTCTCGGAGAAGGCCGTGAGCGATCTTCTCGCCGCGGGTGCCGATCCGATGGCCAAAGACAATTCGGGAAGGGGGGCCCTCGATTTCGCCCTTCTCCACCCCGACAGGATCGAGGCGGGCCGCATTGCCGAAACCTTGGTGCTGCGCGGAGCCAATCCCACCATCGGAAACTGGTCATGGTTCGCCCAGGCCATACGGGCGGCCGATTTCACCTCCATACGCTTCGAAGACGGGAAGACGCCCCTGCACATGGCGGTCGACATGAAGGCGAGCGGAATCGTCCAATTCCTCCTCGCACGAGGCGCCAATCCGAATGCCCGGAACGGTTCTGGTTCCACACCCCTCCATGAGGCTATCCGCGCGGGCTGGATAGACGGAGCGGCCCTCCTCCTCGCGGGAAAGGCTGATCCGAACGCTCGCGACGGCTTCGACAACACTCCTTTGCATATAGCCCTGCCGCCGGGAAGCCGGGAAGCCGGGGTTTCCCTCCTCCTGTCAAAGGGCGCCGATCCGACGCACAAGGACCGCAACGGCAATACGCCCCTTCATGTGGCGATTCAGGTTGGGTATTCTGCCAAGATCATCGGCCAGCTCCTCGCCGCGGGGGCGCCTGTCAATGTGGCTAATTCCGAAGGAGACACCCCTCTCGTCCTCGCAGTACGGCTTCAGCGCCTCGAGATGCTGCCCGTCCTCCTCCAGGCCGGAGCCAATATTTTCGCCGCCAATCTTCATGGAGATAGCGCAATTTCCTTAGCCATCGGCCTCGCCTCGGCCGATAGCCAGTCCGCCGCGCCGGCAACCGACACGACAGCCCCGAGCCCGGCAGCCGCCCCTGCCTCTGGGTCGCAAGCCGCGTCGGGGGCCACGAGCGCTACCGCCTCGTCGCCTCAGACAACGAACACCCAAGCCGCTGCCCCTGCCTCGGCAACGCCGGCGTCACCGGGCATGGCGGTACTCTCCGCCCTTCTCACGCCGACGAACGTGATCGCGCGCGATAGCCAAGGCAATACTCCTCTCGCCATCGCCGTCATGCTCAAGGCCACGCCGCCCGTCATAGATCTCATCGTCGCAAAGGGCGGCGATATCAACGCCAGGGACAACGCGGGCGATACTCCCCTCCATCTGGCGGTGCGAGGCGGACTCCGAAGCCAGGGCGAAGAACTTCTCGCCGCGAAGGCCGACATTTTCGCTTCGAACGGGAAGGGCGAAACGCCCGTTTCCCTGGGCCTGACTGCTCCGGGCGGTCCCCTCGAATGGCTCTTCAATTCCGCCGTCATCGCCGCTCGCGACCGAAACGGAGACACCATTCTCCACCACGCAGCTCGGCGAAACCTGTACTCGGCTCTCGCCTTTCTCGGGGAAAAGGGCGTCAAGATGGACGCACGCAACGCGGACGGCAAGACTGCCCTCGCAGTGGCCGTCGAATCCGATGCCTGGGAATCCGTCAAGGCCCTCCTCTCGATGGGGGCATCCACCTCAATCCGCGATTCCATGGGCGACACCAGCCTCCACGCCGCCATGCTCTGGGGAGCGAAGAAGTCCCTGCCCCTCCTCCTCGATGCGGGGGCGGATACGACAGCCCGCAATTTCTCGGGAGAGACGCCCCTCCATTACGCCGTAAAGAAGCGCGACCTCGACGGGGTCATCGCCCTCCTTTCGCGCAAGGCTCCGCTGGAAGCCCGCGACAATCGCGGCGACACGCCGCTCGCCGTCGCAGCGCGCTCGGGCCGCGCCGATGTCGAGGCGAAACTCGTGGCTGCCGGCGCCGAGGTCGACGCACGCAATATGGATGGAAAAACGCCACTACTCCTCGCCGTCGAGGCCAACGACGCCGATATGGCGAAGGCCCTCGTCGCCGCCGGCGCGGACATCCTCGCCGTCTCGTCGACGGGTGTAGCGCCCGTGACCGCGGCGGCGGCCAAAAGTCTCCCCCTCCTCGATGTCCTGCTCGCGCCGATCTCCATCAACCGCAGGGACAGCTCGGGCAAAAACGCGCTTCGCGTCCTCGTCGACGCCGGGGCGAGCGTCGAGGCCATCGAACTCGCGATCGCCAAGGGCGCGGCCCTCGACGCCCGCGACCTGCGCTCGACCACTCCCCTGCACGCGGCTCTCAAAGCCGGCGAACTTCCGGCTGTCACCCTCCTCGCGAGTGCGGGGGCCGATCTCTACGCCAAAGACGCCGACGGGGAGACGCCGGCATCGGTCGCTATCGCCAAGGGAACTGACAGCCTCCAAGCCCTCCTGGCGATGCCCAAGTCCTCGGCCCTGGCCTCGCTCGTAACGAGCCAAGCGAGGATCAAGTCGACCGACCCGCTCGGCAACGGCCTTCTCTCCTATGCGGCCATGGCGGGAAACGGGCAGGCGGCCGATACACTCCTCGCGATGGGAGCGGACAAGACCGTCACGAACATATTCGGGGAATCACCGAGCGATGTGGCGCAAAAGCGCGGCAATGCAGACTTGGCGGCCAAGTTGAAATAGGCAAGCCCCATTCCCCGCCCTCTCCGGGCGGGGAGCATTTACATTTCTCTTGTAGGTCTAGCAGGCTCACGCAACCCTATCCAGCCTCGCGTGCAAATCGGACTATCGTCGCGCCCGTGCCTCCGCATCCAGGCGGATAACTATCGGGGTTCGTGTCGATCGATCACGTTTGCATCGATGAGGCAGGGTTGGTCGGAAGACAGAAGTCCGCGTCTTGCGAGACTCAGGTAATCGTGTGGTATTCGGATAGCTCGCGAAGGTCTTTCAGCTTCTGGATGGCCTTTTCCTGGATCTGTCGAACCCGCTCGCGGGTTATTCCGAGAAACTTGCCGGTTTCCTCGAGGGTGCGTGGGCCTTCTCCGTTGAGACCGTAGCGGAGCTGAATGATCGTGATTTCGCGCTGGGAGAGGTTCTTGAGGACGTTGCCCAGAGTGTCCTGCAGGGCGAGCGAAAAGACCTCCTCGAAGGGCTCCGCCACCGTCTCGTCCTTGATGAGATCGGAAAGATGGGTGACATTGTCGTCATCCACCGTCGTGTCGAGGCTGGCGGTCTCCTGGGAGAGACGCATGATTTCCTTGACGCGCCTCGCATCCATGCCCAGCTTGTCGGCAAGTTCTTCAGGCATCGGATCGCGGCCGAGTTCCTGCGTAAGTTGCTTTGCGACGAAATAGCATTTCTTGATGGTGTTGAGCATGTGGATGGGGATGCGGATAACGCGCCCCTTGTCCGCGAGGCTCTTGATGATCGCCTGCCGTATCCACCAGGTGCCATAGGTTGAAAAACGGCAGCCTCGGGTGTAGTCGAAGCGATCGACCGCCTCAATCAAGCCTATGTTGCCCTCGTCGATGAGGTCGAGGAGGGAAAGTCCGCGGTGTTGGTAGTTCTTCGCGATCGACACGACCAATCGCAGGTTGGACGAAATCATCCGGTTCTTGAAGGCGATCAATTCGGCCGCGAGTCGCTCTCGCTCCTTTTCGTCGCCGCCGGGGCCCTCGCCCCTATCGAATTCCTCCACCAGCCTGCGGGCATGGACGATTCGCTCGCCGATCTTCAGTTCTTCGTCGGCCGTGAGAAGGGGATAGCGAGAAATCTGCTTAAGATAGAGGGCAAGGGGATCCGTTTCCTTGTTATGACGAACCTTTCTTTTTGAAGTCGGCACCTGAGCCTTGAACTTTTTCTTTCGCGACTGAGGCGGCTTGGGAATAGGGCTATCCGGCATCGCATACCACCTTTTTGCGCTTGGCATAGGGAGCCGTTTCGCGACTCCGCTCGCCGGCCACTGGCCGCAGTTCTTCCCGAGGGAAGGGGCTGCCGCCGTGGCTGAAAATATTCACTGAATAGCACTGGCCTTTATGCAGTGTATCGCAGCGGGACAAGGATGCAAGCAGTTTTTTGTAACCGATTCCAGACATGGACTATCCTCAATTCCTGGGGGCCGTTGCCGGATCGAGGGCCTTGGAACCTTTGAAAACAAAGAAATAGGCGTCAGTCGCTCCCGAGAAGGCATCATTGCCCACTCTGCCGAGGGTCTGACCCTTGACGACCCGATCGCCGACCCTGACATCGATGCGTCTATTCCCTCCATATACATAGATGAGGCCCGAGGAAGTCTGGACGAATACAACCGAACCGAATCCTCGATAGGGTCCCGCGGATACGACAAGGCCATTGGTTACGGAATGAACGGCCGATCCCTCCGAACTCCTTATGGCAATTCCGAAGACCTTGCCGTCGAGATAGCGGACGGCGCCTGAACAGGGAAGATCTGCCGAAGCGAGGATCGCGCTCGATGCAGGCGTGGGCGGACGAGCCTCGGGCAAATCGGTCGCATTGGACAGGGGCTTCGGGGCGGCGGGACCAGGGGAGGGATCGGTCTTGGCCACAGATTGAGCCTGCGAATCCCCCGACTTGGACAGGGTCGGGGAGCCCGAATTCGGATGGGAGGTTGAAGCGGAAGAAGCTGAAGCGCCGGCGCTCGCGCCGGTACCCGGAGATCCGGTCGATGAGGGGGCCGCGCCCGACGGCAGGATGAGGATATCGCCCACGTGAATGACGGCAGTGTCCGAAAGGCCGTTGAGTCTGCGAAGCTCCTTGACCGTAGTACTCGCCGCCCTGGCGATTCCGAAGAGGGTTTCGCCTTTTGCGACGCGATGGATGGAGGGTATCAGCAGGCGCTGGCCTACCCTGAGCAGGGAGGGGTCCGTGATGCCATTCGCTTCTTGGAGAGCGCTCGCGCTGAGCCCATAGGATCGAGCCAGCGAATAGATGGTCTCGCCCTGCACGATCACATGCCACTGACTCTCTCCGGCGAGAAGGGGGGAAGTCCCGAGGACAATAAAGAAGAAGGCCAATGACAGGGCTTTTTGCCCTCCCCCGCGGCGGGCAAAGCATAATGCGGCGGCTCGTCGAGGCGACGCTTCGCGGCGCCCCTCCGCGCAGGTATTCGGTTCGCAGGACATCCTGAGGTTTATATCGGAAGTTTACCCGCTGGTATCAAGCCACTTCCTCGCCTCGGCGATGGATCGCGAAAGGACGACGATATGGAACTCGCCCTTCGCCTTGTCGATTTCGGCGGAAAGCCGATCGCCGGGGAAGCGCCTCCGAATATCGTTCCGCGCTCTGCCGATGAGGACGCTCGCCTCATCGTCGACGGTCTCCTTCGCCGAGGGAATCACGATGGAGGCGAGGAGCCACGCAGCGAGAAGGGCGAGGATCGGATCGCGGGCACTGGCCCCCTCGAGGAGATGCGCGCGAGCCTCGATTATCTTGCGCTGAAGCACGAGGGAGAAGGCGTAGCCGAAACGAAGCCATTCCCAGTCGTCCACGTCGCGCTTGCCGAGGAGGGGCGCGAAGAACGCCTCGGCCGCGGCGGATTCGCCCTTCAGTATGCGGACGAAGCCGAAAACGACGGCGGTCTTTCGCAGGAGCCTCGGCCTGCGAGCCTTGAGCTCGTCCTCGAGCTTCGCGAAAGCGTCCACATCGCCCTGGATGAACCATGTGTCCACCAGATAGCGCACTTCGAGACTGCCATAGCGGTGCTTGACGAAGATTCTTTCGACGAGATGGGCGGACAACCCATCCCAGTCTTCCTTTTCGAAGTACGAGAAGACCCTACGGTTGGCGAGGAAGAAGCCATTGAGCACGGCGAGGAGGACGACGAAAAGGAGGGCGAGATACCAGGATCCCTTCCAGAAGGCGAGGGTATAGTCCCAGCCGAGAAGGGCGAGGGGAAGGAAGAAGACAAAGAGGAAGGAGACGACGATAATGGCGTTGAAAAGAAGGTAAATTGTCCTAAATTTCATTTATCTTCGCTCCTATACTATACTAGCAGGCACGGAATCACCGGAGTTTAGGCGAGGGCAATCGAGGGGTCAATGGGTTCAAGCATGAAGTCAATCGCGCATAGGGATCTTCGTCAGAACGGCTTTTTCACGAAGCCGCTCTTCCTCGACAAGGGCTTCGTTCTCCTGTCTCCCGAAACTCCAATCCCGCAGGAAATGGTCAATCGTCTCGCGAAATGGGGATTTCGAGAGGTCTTCACGGAAGGCGACCTCGTCGAAAACATACTGAACGCCGACGACGCGGGAAGCGCAGAGCAGGATAGCGGAATCATCGTCGCCGAGGGGGTCGGCGACAAGGAAGTCCTGGCTTCGATGCAGGGCTACCTGGAAGGCTACATCTCCTTCGTCGACAATCTCTATAGCCGCTTCGTCACCAACTCGGAACTCAAATACCCGGACATCATGGACAGGATGCGCCAGCTCTGCGAAATTCTCGCCGAGAATCGCCGCTTCGTGCTCAGGGCCCTTTCCCTCATCCCGCCTAATCGGAACTATCTCATCTCGCACGCCGTCAACACCTCGATCGTTTCCATTCTCGTCGGTACCACCCTGAAGATGCCGACCGCCCGCCTCATGGAGCTGGGCGCCGCGGCAGTGCTCCACGAGATAGGCATGGTCAAATTGCCTTCGAACCTCTTCATGACGAACCGCCAGCTCTCGGTCGAGGAGAAGCGCCGGATTACGGCCCACACGGTGCTCGGCTACACGGTGCTCAAGGAGCTCCAGGTTCCGCTCGCCGTCCAGCTGGCCGCCCTCGAACATCATGAGAGAGTCAATTCCACCGGATATCCCCGGGGCATGAACGGCGATCACATATCGCTCTACGCCAAGATCATCGCCGTAGCCTGTTCCTACGACGCGGTGACGGCGGCCCGTCCCCATAGGGAAGGCAAGGAGAGTCACGAGGGAATCCTCGACCTCCTCCGCAACGAGGGAAAGCAATACGACGACGCCATCATCAGGGCCCTCGTCCTCACCCTCTCGATCTATCCGATCGGCAGCCACGTGATGTTGTCCAACGGCAACAAGGCTGTGGTGATCGACACCCAGCCCGATAACCCCAGGTTTCCCCTCGTGCAAATCATCGGGGCGGTCAATCCCGATGGAACCGAAGTCAAGATCAAGACCGCCGAGGAAGGGGTGAAGATACTGAGAGCCCTCGCGAAGGAAGAAATGGCCGCTCTTCGCCACTAAGGTCGGCCTGCGACAAGGAGGAGCTCCTCGGTACGATCGGAGCTATTCCCCTTCGCGCCGCCTTCTTGCTAGTATCTTTCGACGAATCTACCCAACTGCATTCATTCAAGGAGTCATCATGGAGCCCTCCCCCCTCCAGAAGACGCGCTACGCGTATCGGCCGAAGCTGCCTTCTTCCCTCTCCGGCCCCATCGAGAAACTCGCCTGCGATAGGCTCGCGCCGGCTTTGCCCGATACGGATCGCGACGAACTCCGCGGGCTTTTTCCGAGGACTTTCGGCAAGCCGGCCGTCATGCTCGGCTCGGGCAAGGCCGAGGTCGAGTCGGCCAAGAAGGCTCGCACGATCGGCATCATACTTTCGGGCGGTCCGGCTCCCGGCGGCCACAATGTCATCGCGGGCATTTTCGACGCGCTCAAGGCAGCCAATCCCGCCTCGCGGATGATCGGCTTCCGCGGCGGCCCCGGCGGTCTCGTCGAAGACAAGTCGATGGAGATCGACGCCGCCCTCGTGGACCGTTACAGGAACACCGGCGGCTTCGACATGATCGGATCCGGGCGGACGAAGATCGAGACGCCGGAGCAGTTCGAACGAGCCCTCCAGACGGCGAAGAAGCGCGGACTGGACGCCGTGGTCGTGGTCGGAGGCGACGACTCGAACACGAACGCGGCCGTCCTCGCCGAATTTTTCGCCGACCGCGGCGAAGCGATCTCGGTGATCGGCGTCCCCAAGACCATCGACGGAGACCTCAAGAGCGCGATGGTCGAGAGCTCCTTCGGTTTCGACACGGCGACGAAACTCTATTCGGAACTCGCGGGCAACATCGCCCGCGACGCGGCCTCCGGCCGCAAATACTGGCACTTCATCAAGCTGATGGGACGCTCGGCCTCCCACATCACCCTCGAATGCGCCCTCCAGGTCAGGCCCAACGTCGCCATAATTTCAGAGGAGGTGGAGGCGAAGCGCCTCGGCCTCTCGCAGATCGTGGGCACGATCGCGGACTCGGTCGCCGGTCGTTCGGCCAAGGGCGAGAACTTCGGCATCGTCCTCGTACCGGAGGGGCTCCTCGAGTTCGTACCCGAGATCAAGGTCCTCATCGACGAGTTGAACGAAATCCTCGCCGCGGACGAGGAGGCCTTCAAGGCCCTCTCCAACGACCATCAGCGCGTCGCCTTCGTCCTCGAGCGCCTCGACCACGAATCCAAGGCCGTCTTCGAGCACCTGCCTGAGGACATCCAGGCCCAGCTCCTCTGGGACCGCGATCCTCACGGCAACGTGCAGTTCTCGCGTATCGAGACGGAGAAGCTCCTCGCCGAGATGGTGGGCAGGAGGCTCGCCCTCTACACGAAGGAAGGCGATTATTCGGGCAAGTACGACTTCCAAACGCACTTCCTCGGCTACGAGGGTCGCTGCGCCTTCCCCTCCAATTTCGACGCCGACTACTGCTACTCCCTCGGCTATACAGCCTTCGGCCTCGTGGCCGCGGATCTCTCGGGCTACCTCTCCTCGGTGCGCAATCTGGCGGCCCCGGCCGCCGAATGGGTCGCGGGGGGTCTCCCCCTCGTGTCCTTGATGAACATCGAGCGCCGCCACGGCCAGGACAAACCCGTCATCCGAAAGGCCCTCGTCGATCTCGAAGGCGCGCCGTTCAAGACCTTCGCCGCGGCTCGCGACGCCTGGGCCCAGTCCTCGGACTACCGCGTGCCGGGGGGCATCCAGTATTTCGGGCCCGCCGAGGTCGCCGACGTCGTCACGGAGACCTTGAAGCTGGAGCGAAAGTCGGGCGCTCAGGGAGCCCGATGAGGGTCCTGAGGCCCATTCTCCGCAGGATCGGCCAGCTCTTCCGCCCCTCGAAAGACGCCGGAGCGCCGGGGGAAGGCCCGGTGGAGGAACTCTGGAGCCCCGATCGCCTCGAGGCGAAGGCCGGGCGCTTCGCCTCCGAGCGGGGAGGGACCTGGGAGGCGGCCTGGCGCGAAGGACGGCTGGATCTCGAGCTGTCGAAAGCCGGCCTCCTCGCCTGGTCCTCGGAGGAATCTCATATATACGACGATTTTTTCGCGGAGATCGGGCTCGCCTTCCCTCCCGGAGACGATTATGTCGCCGCGGGATTGATGTTCCGCCAGGCGGAGGACGACGACTTCTACCTCCTCCTCCTCTCGTCCAAGGGCCATGTCAGGCTCGATGTGGTCTTCAACGGCACCCCGAGACCCCTCGTGGGCTGGACGGAGATACCGTCTCGACAGGCAGCCCCGAGGGCGCCGGCCTCCCTCGGCCTCATCGCCCAGGGAAGCCGCTTCGTCGTCCTCGTCGACGGGGAGTGGGTCGCGGAGGCGGAAGACGAGACGAACAAGGTCGGGAGCCTCGCCTTCGCGGCGAGAACCTTCGAGACCGCGAACGGCTCGCTCCTCCGCTTTTCCCTCACCTCCATACTCGTCGAGTCGCGAAAGGTGGAGGTCGAGGCGCTCCGGCGCAGGTTCACCCTCGCGCAGGCGCCCGACGACGGGGCGCGGAGACGGCTCGCAGAAACATTTATCGCAATTGGTCATTTCTTGCCGGCGGCGACCCAGATGGGCAAGATCGCCAAGAGGAGGCCCCTCTCGGCCGACGAGCTCCTCCTCAAGGCCGAGATCGAACTCAGGCTCGGCCTCCTCGACGACGCGGCGAAGACCCTGGACGCCTCGCTCGCCCTCGACGGCGGCAGGGCCGAGGCCGTGCTCGAAAAGGCCAACCTCCTCTATCAGCGCAGCCTCTTTCCCGAGCTCAGGGCTTTTGTCGAGGCCCTTCCCCTCGACTTTGCCTCGAACGCGAGGATAGCACTCCTCCTCGGCCACGCACTCTCCAATCTCGGCGATTGGGCGGCCGCGGCCGCTGCCTACCAGAGAGCCGTCGACCTCGACCCCGCAGAGCCCCTGCTCCGGAAAAACGCGGCCAGGGCCCTCGAAATGGCCGGCGACCTCGAGGCTGCCGCCGCGGCCTGGCTCGAGGCCGGAAAGGGTTTTTTCGCCTCCGAGGAAGGCGATGAATTGGCCCTCGCCGAAGCAAACCTCGCCCGCCTCGACAAGGCCGCGAACAAGAGAAGGGCCGGATCGAAGGCCGACCTTCCGAAGTCCCTGCCCATCGGCAACCGGCATGGGACTCTCAAGGCCCGCTCCCTCTTTCTCGCGAAAAAGACGAAGGAAGCCCTCGCTCTCGCCGAAGACCTCATCGAGGAAGGAAGCTCGGACCCCGTCCTCTTCTATCTCGCGGGGCTTATCCGCGCGCAGAGGGGCGAGAGGGAGAAGGCGGCCGCCCATTACGAAGGCGCATGCAGGCTCGCGCCCGACGAGGCCCTATTCGCCTGGAGGCGCGCGGAGAACCTCTGGCTCCTCGGTTCTCCCGAGGCTCGCGAGGTCGTCGAAAAGGCCCTCGACAGCCACCCCGGGGACGGATGGACCCTCAACCTCGCGGCGAGGATGGACCTGGAGCTCCTGGCCGAGGCGAGAGAAGATCGGGTACAAGCGGCGCAGGCGCCATCTGGAGGCGAGGGGCAGGGTCCGAACGAGAACCCCGACACGCCTGACCTCGCCGAGCGCATTCGCGGAAGGTTGGAGGCAGCTATAGCGGCCCTGCCCGCGGAAAAGGCGCCGGTCTTCAATCTCTCCGAATTCCTATCCATCGAAGGGCGACATGAGGAGGCCCTCGCCCTCCTCTCCCGCTTCGACGAGGATGCCGAGGCGCGCAATCAAGCGGGCAACGTCCGCGCGCGGGAGGGACAGCGATGCGGGGCGAGGGGGGAGGAAGAAGCCGCCGAAGGCCATTACCTGGCCGCCGAGCGCGACTACCGTGCCGCGATCGGCCTCGAACCGGATAGGGGCGAGTACCGTGAGAACCTCGCGAGCCTTTATGTCGAACTCGGTCGCTGGACGGATGCCGAGGAGGAACTGCGGCGCATCCTCTCCGGATCGCCCGGTCCCAGGACCTATCTCCTTGCGGGCAACCTCGCGGAAAGGCTCGGCGACTGGCCACGGGCCGAGGCGACCTACCGCGTGGGCCTCGACGGTTTTGCCGGGGATCGCGGCCTCCTTACGGCCCTCGGCAGGCTCTGGGTGCTTCGCCGCGACTGGCCGAAGGCCCGCGATTGCGCCTCGAAGCTCGCAGCTACTTCCCCATCCTCGGCCCTCAGGCTCGAAAGGGAAATCCTCGAAGCCTCGACCGACAGCCTGGCCTGCTCTTCCTGCGGAAGGACCTGGCGAGTGCCGCGCGATCTGCCGGCCCAAAGCGGAGCGAATATTCGGGGCATGCCGCCCGACGAGGCGCCCGCGGGTTCCTGCCCTACCTGCGGCAAGGTCTACTGCATCGCTTGCGCGAAGGAGCAGCTCGTCGACAATCGCTTCACCTGCCCCGAAAACGGGGAATTCCTCAAGCTGTCCGACAATCGCCTCCGCTGGCTGGTCCGAGAGGCTATGAGAAACCGAGGGACGGGCTAAACCAGACGCTATATTGTGCAATCCCTCGCTTCACGGTAAACTTTGGCCTGCCCCGGCAGTCGCGGGGCCAGCGTCGAAGGGGCAGGTCCGGATCCAATGAGAGCTTTTCTTCACCGTCGGTTTTTCGCTATCGCATTTATGGCGATTTTGACGAGTCTCGCCGCGCTTTCGGCCCAAGGCACGGCTCCCGCCACGACGACGGGAAGCGCGCCGACAGCCGCCCAGGAAGCCGCCTCGAACATCACCACCGCCGATCAATACTTTCAACAGGTTTCCGATCGCTACGAACAGATCAAGGACTATTCCTGCAAACTGTCGATCACCTCGGCCAAGACCTCGATGGAGGGCAACCTGATTTACCGGGCCCCCTCCCTGCTCAGGATCGATTTTTCCTCGCCGGCCGGGCAGGTGATAGCCTTCGACGGACAGACCCTCCAAGTCTATATTCCCGAATATCAGGCCGTGCTTTCCCAGAGCGTCGACGCGAGTTCCGGAGGCTCCGGAGCGGGGGCCGGCCTCGCGACGCGGGAAGGCCTCAAGATGATGAAGCGCAATTACGGCATCGCCTTCGAGACCAGCCCCGATCCGGTGATCCTCGCCGGCACCACCGAAAAGGTGATCCGCCTCATCCTGACGCGGAAGACTGTCGCGGAAGGCTTCAAGACCATCATCGTATCGGTGTCGGCCGACTCGAAACTCATCCGCCGGCTCGAAGGGACGACACTGGCCAGCGAAACCTTCACCTTCGATTTCGTCGGCATCAAGCTGAACCAGAACATCCCGGAGAATCGTTTCATCTACGATTCACCCGCATCCGCAAACGTTTACAACAATTTCCTTTTCAATTCTGCCGGCTCCGGCAATTGATCGAAGGACGACGAACATGACTGCCATCGGCGAAAGCCTCAGAAGGGCCCGCGAGGAGAAGGGGCTCGACCTCGATCGCGTTTCCGACGAGACGCGGATCGCGAAACGCTTCATCACGGCCCTCGAGGCCGAGGATTTCTCGGTCTTCCCGGGCGATCCCTATGCAATCGGATTCCTCCGGAACTACGCCGAATATTTGGGGCTCGACCCCGCCGAGCTCGCGGCGAGTTTCAACATGCAGAGAATCCAGGAGCAGCCCGCTCCCATCCAGGAGCTCCTGCCGGCGAAGAAGCGCGGCCCCGGAATCCTGATCGCGATCGCCGCGATCGTCGTCGTCGCCGTCGGCATCGCGGCCTTCTTCGTCACGAGGGGAAGACCCGGGTCGCCGAGCGAATCCCTTTCGACTCCGCACAATCCCACCGAATACCGGGTGGATTCCGTCCCTCTCGACAAGCGATTTTGGACGGGCGACTCTGTCGTCTTCAGCCTCGGCCAGGACTCGTGGAAGATCAAGGTCGCGAACCTCGGCGACGGGGCCATTCTCGAAACGCCTTTCGGCCAGCGGAGGTTGAGCCTCGGCGAGGAAACGGTCATCGATTTCAACGGCGACAGCCAACCCGACCTCAAGATACTCCTCGCGGACATCGACAAACGCAACGCGGACAAGGGAGCGGAAATTCGCTTTTCGCCGATCGGCCCCGGTTCCGCGGGCGCCTCGGCGCCGGCAGCTCCCGATATCGCCGCGCAGGCGGGAGCCGACCAGGCTCAGAGCGCTGACGCGACGGGAGTCTCCATCACTTCCTCGACGGCCCAGTTGAAGCCCGAGAACACGAGTTCGACGAAAGAAGGGGCCATTTTCGAAGGGCAGAAGAGCTCCTATCCCTTCGTCGTGTCGGTCACCTTCAGGGCCTCCTGCATGTTCCGCTACGAGGTCGACCGCAAGGATCGCGACGAGCGCTACTACCAGAAGGGCGACACCGTCACGATCAACGCTAACAACGCCGTGAAAATCTGGGCCTCGAACGCCCAGTCGGCGGCCGTGATCGTGCAGGCCTCTGGCGGAAAGTCCGCCTCGATCGACCTGGGCGGAGCGGGCGAAATCGCCGTGAAGCGTATCGCATGGGTGCAGAACGATAACGGAAGCTACACGCTCTCGCTTTTCGAGGTCGACTAACAAGCATGAAGTTCTACCTCGACGAACACGGCTGTTCGAAGAACCAGGTCGACGCCGAGGAAATCATCGTCAGACTCGAGGACGCGGGTCACGAGGAAGTGGGGTCGGCCGAGGAGGCCGACCTCGTCGTCGTCAATTCCTGCGGCTTTATCGAGTCGGCGAAGAAGGAATCCATCGACGCCGTTCTCGGCTTCAAGCAGGCATGGCCGGGCAAGAAGGTGTTGCTCGCCGGATGCCTGGCCCAACGCTACGCGAAAGAGCTCGCCCAGGACCTGCCGGAAGCCGACGGGATCGTGGGCAACGCCGATCTCGGGGCCCTCCCCCTCGCCGTGGCCGAGCTCGGACAGGGGCTCAGGCCCGTGATCGTGCCCGAGGCTGCTGCGAGCATCGGCACGGTGCGTAGGCGCCGCCTTCTCGACTGGCCCGGCACCGCCCACGTGAAGATCACCGAGGGTTGTTCCAACAATTGCAGCTTTTGCGCCATTCCCTTGATCCGGGGAAGGCTCCGTTCGAGGCCTGTCGCGGACATAGTCGCCGAGATAGCCGATCTTGTCTCGCCGACGCGACCCGGTCCGGCCATCCGCGAACTCGTCCTGGTAGGCCAGGATCTGGGATCCTTCGGCAAGGATATGCCGGGCAAGGATAGGCCGGGCAAAGATATGCCGGGCAAGGACGGGGGTGAGGTGATGGAAGGCACTCCCCTCCCCTCCGATCGCCGTCTCCTGCCCGCCCTCCTCGAGGCCATTTCGGCGCTCGAGGGCGATTTCCGCCTCAGGGTGATGTACATCCATCCGGACAATTTCCCCCGGGCCATCCTTCCGATCATGGCCCGCGATCCTCGAATCCTCCCCTATTTCGACATCCCCTTCCAGCACGCTTCGGCCCCCCTCCTCAAGCGGATGAACCGCCACGGCGGCGCGGCCGAATATCTCGAGCTCATCGCGGAGATCAGGAAGATCCTCCCCGACGCGATGCTTCGCTCCACCTTTCTCCTCGGCTTTCCCGGGGAAGGCGAGGAGGACTTCAGGGCTCTCCGCGACTTCCAGGAAAGGGCTGGCCTCGATTGGCTCGGCTCCTTCTCCTATTCCCGCGAGGACGGCACGGCCGCCGCGTCCATGAAGGGTCGCGTGCCCAAGAAGATCGTCGACGCGCGACGGGCATCCATCGAGGAAGCCCAGGAGCGCATCACGGGAGAAAGACTGCGCCGCTTCGTGGGAAGGGAGATCGAGGTCATCGTCGAGGAACCCCTCGAGGACGGCGAGGACGATTTCTCCATCGGACGGGCCTGGATGCAGGCTCCCGAGGTCGACGGACTGACGGTCCTGCGCGGCTCCTTCAAGCCAGGCAGCCTCGTCCTCGCGCGGGTCCTCGGAGTCGCCGGCGTCGATCTCGACGCCGAGCCGATCAGGGTCCTCGCCGAAGCGGAAACCCGCCTGGCGACATGAGCGACTGGCTCGATTCGCTCAATCCCGAGCAACTCGAGGCCGTGCGCCACGAGGGCTCGCCCCTCCTCATCCTGGCGGGGGCCGGCTCCGGAAAGACCCGCGTAATTACGACGAAAATTGCCTGGCTCGTGCGCGAGCGGGGCTTCGAGCCCGAGTCGATACTGGCGGTCACCTTCACCAACAAGGCCGCAAAGGAAATGCGCGACAGGGCTGCCGCCATCGAACCCGAATGCTCGCGCTCGACGATCAGGACTTTCCACAGCTTCGGCGCCTGGTTCCTCAGGAGGAACGCGAAGGCCGTGTCCGGTCCGGGCGGGGCGGTCCCCGGTCTCGATTCTGACTTTACCATCTACGACGACGACGACCAGACCACCCTCCTCCATGGCCTTCTTCCCCGAAACACGAGAAGCGAGTGCCGGGCCTTCGTCGAAGCGATTTCGCGGGCCAAGGACTTCGGCTTCGAGGTCGATTCGCCTGCCCTCGACAAGGTTTCTTCCGACCCGGGCTTTCGCAGGATCTACGCGATGTACGAGGAGAGGCTCCGCGCCACAGGCAACGTCGACTTCGGCGACCTCATCCGCCTCCCTTCACGGATCCTTCGAGAAGATCCCGCCATCGCGAGGCGGACCCGGCAGAGATTCCGCGTCGTCCTCGTCGACGAGTACCAGGACTCGAACGTCGCCCAGTTCGAGCTCCTCAGGCTCCTCGCCGGCTACGTGGGCTCGGAGGGCTCGGCCGCCGATGGCCGAGACGCAGGGCCGTCGGCCTACGTCTGCGTCGTCGGCGACGACGACCAATCCATCTATCGCTTTCGCGGCGCCGAGGTTCGCAACATCCTCTCCTTTCCCGAGGTCTTCCCGAACACGAAGGTCGTGCGTCTCGAGAGGAATTACCGTTCCTGGCAGAGCATCCTCAACGTGGCCGGGGCCGTGGTGGCCCACAACGAGGGAAGGCTCGGCAAAACCCTGCGCGCAGTGCGACCCGGCGGCTCGAAGCCACGCCTCGCCCTCCTCGAGGATCAGGACCGCGAAGTGGCCTACTGCCTCCGCGTCGCCGAGGACGCGAGGAGGAAGGGACGGCGCTGGAACGACATCGCGATTCTCTACCGCACCAACGCCCAGTCCCTGGGCTTCGAAAAGGAGTTCGCCCATCGCGGCGTGCCCTATCGAATCGTCGGCGCCCTCCGCTTCTACGAGCGCGAGGAAGTGAAGGACGTCCTCGCCTGGCTGGCCCTCCTCGCGAATCCCCGCGACGAGGTGGCCTATAAGCGTGTCGTCAACAAGCCCGCACGCGGAATAGGCGACACGAGCGTCGACCTCATCCTCAGGGCAGCGGGGGCCGGCGGAAACCTCCTCCGCGCCTCTCAGGAAGAGGGGCCGAGTCTCAAGGGCAAGGCGCGGACGGGCATTGCCGAATTTTCGCGCATCGCATTTTCCCTCGCCGCGATCCTTCCGGCGCCCGAGCCGGCTTCGACCCAACGTGAAGAGGATGGACCGCGGGGCGCAGAGGCAGCGCGAGCCGAGGCGAGTCTCAAGATGCCGAAAGAGCCACCGCCCCGCCATCTCGGAGAGCTCGTCGATCGTCTCGTCAAGGAAAGCGGCCTTCTCGACTACCATCGCGGCCAGGACGAGATCGCCGGCACGCAGAAGGTGGCCAACCTCGACGAGCTCGTCAACGCCGCCTCCCTCTATCCCCTCAGCCGAGCCGGCCTCGCGGACTTCCTCGAGACCGTCGAGCTCGACCGGAGCCTCGCGGCGGCCGACGGCGAGGGCGCCATCGACGCGGTGACACTCATCACAATGCATAATACCAAGGGCCTCGAATTCCCCCTCGTCATGGTGACGGGCCTCGAACAGGGCCTCTTTCCCCGCGACAACGAGGAGGGAGAGGATCTCGAAGAGCAGCGAAGGCTCTTCTACGTCGCCTGCACGCGGGCCAAGGACGAGCTCCATCTTACCGCCTGCCGCTTGCGGCGCATGAGGGGAAGGCTTTTCGAAACCCTGCCCTCCCGTTTTCTCGGCGAAATCCCGATGGAGCTCCTCGATCCGGTTGGCGGAGGAGGATGGCGCGGCGGAGCCTCCGCGGCCGGAGCGGGCGCGTTCGCGGGAGCAGGCAGGCTCGGCGGAGGCGGCGCGGCGGGAAAGGCGGCCTTCGGCAAGGACGCCGCGGCCTTCTCGAAGCAGGCGCCAGCGTCCGCCGGCGGGAAGGGCGGCGACGAGTGGCGGGTCGGAACCGCCGTGTATCATGACGACTACGGCCCCGGCGTCGTCGCCCAGGTGAAGCCCACTCCCTCCTCGGGCCCCCTCCTCGTGGTGCGATTCGAGACGGGAAAAGAGGCAAAATTCTTCCCGGCCTTTACCGCCAAATTGGAGCGCTTGCGATGAGAGAAACCGAGATCGACGCGAGACTGCGCGGGCTTCCCCCCATTCGACGCGCCCGCTTCTGGCGCCTGTACGCGGAAAACGGTACGCGTTACCTCGATTTCTGGCAGGACGGAGGGCGCGGCATCCTCGGCGCTCGCAACGCGAAGCTGGGCCTCGGCCTCAAGGAGGGCATCGACCGAGGACTCGACAGGCCCCTGCCCTCCCGCCTGGAGGCGCGGCTCGCGAAGGCGGCCCTCGCCCTCGTGCCGGGCATGAGGGCCATTCGGCTTTTCCGCGACGAAAGAAGAGCGCTCGACGCCCTGTCGCGGCTCCTCGGCGAGAATCCCGGCGGGAGGCCTGGACAGGGCGCTTTTGGCGCAAGCGACGGCCTCCTCGATTCGCCCCTCGTTTTCGATCCGGCACGAATCGGCCCTTCGACCGGCGATGCTTCCCCCCCCGCCGGGCTGCACCGGCCCTTCGCCGCCTGGCTCCCGGAAGGCTCAGGCAGCGCGTCCTCCTTCCCCATCGCCATCCCCCTCTTGCCCCTGCCCCGAGGCCTCGGCCCGACGATCATTCTTTTCGCCGACGAAGGCGAGGCCGTAAAGGCGGGGCCGGGCGATCTGTTGGCTCCCCTCGCCCTCCGCGCCGCCCTCGACGCGCTCACGGCCCTCGTCGCCTACGAATCGAAGGTCGATGAAACGCACTGGAGGCGGATCGACAGGCGCATTCGTCATCTTTTCGACCGCAAGGGACCCTGGCTCTTTCCCAAACCGGGTATTTCGGACTGGAATAGAGTTTTCGATGCAGCCCTCGAGCGCGGTCTCCTTCTCTCGCCCGACCCCTTACTCCCCTCCATCGTCCCCGGCGATTTCGACGACGGGGAAGCGGCGCGTTTCAACGATCTTGTTCCTTGACCTTCCTCGTCCCGCATCGCGACATTGAAGGGGTACTTCGCGCGACACGCGCCAACTTCAAGGAGCGATGATGGAATACAGAAGACTCGGCGGATCGGGCATCAAGGTGAGCGCCCTTTCGCTTGGATCATGGGTCACCTATGGCACCCAGGTCGATGTCGACGCGGCGGCGGCGACCCTCAAAAAGGCCTATGAACTCGGCGTCAACTTCTTCGACAACGCGGAGGTCTACGCCGGCGGCGAATCCGAACGCATCATGGGAGCTGCCCTCCGCAAGCTCAACCTGAGGCGGGGTTCCTGGCTCGTCTCGACCAAGCTCTACTGGGGCCTCCACGACGGCCCGAACGAGAAGAACACCCTCAACCGCAAACGCCTCCTCGAAGGCATCGAGGGCAGCCTCGAACGCCTTGGTCTCCCCTACGTCGACCTCCTCTTCTGCCACAGGGCCGACCCCGAAACGCCCATGGAAGAGCTCGTCTGGACGATGCACGACATCGTGTCCTCGGGGAAGGCCACCTATTGGGGCACGAGCGAGTGGAGCGCCGAACAGATCCGCGAGGCCTGGGAAATCGCCGACCGGCGCAACCTCCGCAAGCCCGTGATGGACCAACCTCAGTACAACCTTTTCACGCGCAATAAGGTCGAACGCGAATTCGCGCGCCTTTATGACGGCATAGGCCTCGGCCTCACGACCTGGAGCCCCCTCGCCTCGGGCATCCTTTCGGGCAAATACGCGAAGGGCATCCCCGAAGGCTCGCGCATGACCCTCAAGGGCTACGAGTGGCTCCGCGAGCGCCTCAAGCCCGAACAGGTGGAGGCGGCGGAAAAGCTCGGCCTCATCGCCCAGGAGCTCGGCGCGACGACTGCCCAGCTTGCGATCGCCTGGGCGGCATCGAACCCACGCGTCAGCACGGTGATCACCGGCGCCTCGAAGCCCGAGCAACTCGTCGAGAACATGAAGGCGATGGATATCCTGCCCAAGCTCGACGCGAAGCTCAAGGCCCGCATCGAAGAGGCGACAGCCGCCGTCAACGACCTCCGCTGAGCCCCGGTCGACCCCGCCCCAAGGACGCGATCCGCGGGGCGAGATCGATGGCGAGGACGGCGAGGAGGATGAGGGTGCCACCGACGATCTGCATGGGCCCGAAGCGCTCGCCGATGAGGATGGACGACCAGATGATGGTGAGGACGGGCTCGAGGGTCGATACGAGTGAGGCGTCGGCGGCGCCGATGATCCGCATCGAAGCAAAGAGGGTCGTCACAGGGAGCACGGTGGCGAAGAGGGCGACGCTGAGGATGCCGCCGATGGCCCGCGCTGTGCTCGGCACCTTCACCTCGCCCGTTGCGACGCTCACCGTCCAATACACTATAGCCGCCGCAGTCATCACTACCGCCGTGGCGGCTATGGGATCGATGTCGGCGAGGATCTTCTCGCTGGCGACGAGATAGACCGCATACACAATTGCGACGACAATTCCCAGAAGCACTCCCCCCGTCGGATAATTGCCCGCCTTCCAGAAGGTGATAAAACAGCCGGCGAGGGAAAGGGCTACGGCCGCGAGCCGGAGCCAACCGGGCCTGCGTCGCAGCACGACGAGGCCGATGAGGACGACGAAGGAAGGGTACAGGTAGAGGAGAAGTCCAGCTATCCCCGGGTCGAGGATGCGGACGGTCAAGAAATAGAGACCGGCCTGGGGCGCGAATCCCGCGAAGCCCAGGACGATAAGGGGCCCGAGTCGCGCGGGCATTTTCCTTTTCGTCGCGAGCACCACGATCCAGAGTACGCAGGCAGCCGCGCTGAAGCGCCAGGCGAGGGCCGCCTGGACGGAAAAACCTTCCGAATAGATGAGCTTGGCCAGGAGGCCGAGGGTCGAAAAGCCGATCGCGGACAGAAGCGCGAAGACTATGCCTCTTCCCCTATGGACCTCAGTTGCCTGTATCGCTGTCATGGCTGTCGAATACCGCCTTCCCGAGATCGGCGGCATCGGCGCGCACGGCAGACCGAGCGGCCGCAACGTCCTTTTGGGCCCTCTCTATGCCTTCCCAGGTGTAGCTCCCGTCCGAGGCGGGTTCGCCGCCATCGGCGGCCGCGAGCTCTACGACGAGGCGATCCTTCGCGTTCGGGTCGGCCGGAATGGCCGCATCCACCTGGGGCTCGACATGGTTGGGGTTGAAACCCCGAGGCTTGTCGAGGACGGCGCGATAGAGGACCCGGCGGAGATTGCCTACCTTGATCCGCTCGCTTTCCGCCTTCCAGACGCCGCGCCTGATCGCGGGTATGGCGTAGAAGAAGGCGGCGAACGCCGTCGGCACCGCGCCGAGGGCCAGCCCCATGAGGAGGGTCGGGTCATGGATACCCGCGACCTTGCTCAGGAGCTGATGGACGAAGAGCCAGAAGGCGTCCCAGCCCCCCGTCGTCACGAGCCGCGTCGCATAACGCCCCTGGTAGATGACATCGAGGAGGGGATGGGCCGAGAGGGAGCCCGCGAGAAAGTAGCCGCCGAAAAGCAGGTTGACGAGGTTGATGCCCCCGAACCAAAGATTCGCGTTGCCCTTGTTGGCCGAAAAGGGCCTGAGCTTGCGCATCGGAATCGTGCCGCCCTTCGTACCGTCGGAACGGTCAACACGCCGCAGAAGGTCGGAGAAGGTGAAGAGGATGGTACCGTTGTCGCTCACCGTGGGTTCGCCGCCGTAGTCGCGGAGGTAGGTTGTGATCCGCTCCTCGGCCTCGAGGGGAGCGAGCCCCGTAAGGGCGCGGAACTCGGGCATCGTCATGACGCCCTTGTTGGCTTGGAGCCAGGCCACCACGGCTCGGCGCTCCGTCTCGTCCCAGTTCGCGTTGGGATCGCTCTCTCCGAAGACGAAGGAAAAAACCGCGTGATGGAGGGGGCGCCGCTCGCGACGCTTCTGCGCGCGCAGGTTGGCTTCCCAGGAACGCTGCCGCGGGTCCTTGAAGAGCTCGGAATAAAACCAAATATTTATGATGGTTTCGAGCAACCTGCCCGTGATGAAGATACCGCCGAGTCCGCCGCCGCGATCGTCCCGATCGCGGCCGCCGGCCGACTGGGCCGCGAAGGAGGCGACGACAGCGAGGAGGGCGAGGAGGAGGAAGAGGGCGAAATAGCCCACGAGCATGAGGACGATCCAGGCCTTGAACAGGAATTTGCCCGCCTCGATGGCGCCCTTCTTGAAAGTCTTCCAGAATCTTTTGAGCGAGGGACCGAAGCCCCGATAGCGGCTGCGGAGGCCGTGGGGGAAGGACCAGAGTATCTCCCCCGATTCGGTGACGCGAAGCCGCGCCCCGTATTCGTCGGAGACGGCCGGCAATTCGGCCTTCACCTTCTCGAGGGGAAGACCGGTGAGGGCGACGAGATCGGCGGTCGTGGCCTCGCCCTTGTTGCGGCGAAAGACCTCGACGAGCCGGTCGCGAACCGCCTCGTCGCGGACTTCCGAGGTTCTGCTCTGTGACATTGGAAAATCCTCCGGATCAGCTTCCCCGCCGCGCCTTGGCCGCGGCGAGTGCCATATCGTACAATCGCGAGTATTCTATCGCGCTTTTATCCCAGGAAAATACGCGCGACATCGCGCGCTCGCGCATCGAGCGGATGTGATCGGCCTTATTATACCATGCCCAGACCGCCCATCCCGTCGTGTCGAAAACCGACCCCGGAGTGAGCTGATCGAACATGAAACCGGTGCCCGTTCCCGTGCCCTGATCGTAATTCTCCACCGTGTCGGCAAGCCCCCCCGTGCGCCGGACGATTGGCAGACTGCCGTACTTTAGGGCGTACAACTGGGTGAGACCGCAGGGCTCGTAGTGGCTGGGAACGAGGATGAAATCGCTTCCGGCGGTGACGAGATGGGCGAGATGCTCGTCATAGCCGATGCGGGCGCGAAAATTCGGGAGCCGCGACGAGAGGGAGCGGAGCTCCTCCTCGCACCAGGCTTCTCCGGAGCCGACGACGACGAATTGCAGGGCCATTTCCGTGCACATCCGCCAGGCCGAGCCGTGCAAGGGTCCGAAAAGCTCCCCTATGCCCTTTTGCTCGGCGAGCCTCGATACCATGCCCACGAGGGGCACGGCGGGATCGACGGGCAAGCCGAGGAGGCGTTGAAGCTCGGCCTTGCAGGCGGCCTTCCCCTTCATGTTGCCCTTGGAATAGCGGGCAGGAAGCGACTTGTCGGAGGCCGGATCCCATTCGGCCCCATCGACCCCGTTGAGGATTCCGACCAGGCTCGAACTCCTGTGGCGCAGCAGGGAGTCGAGACCGGCTCCGAATTCCGGAGTCTGGATTTCGCGCGCATAGGTGGGGGAGACCGTCGTAAGGCTGTCTGACGCCCTGAGCCCGGCGGCCAGGAGATTGAGCGAGGAACCCTGCTCGAATCCGGCCTGGACGAAGAGTTCCCAAGGCAGGCCCGTACCGGGAAAGCGACCTGCCGGATAGATGCCCTGGTAGCCGAGATTGTGGATGGTCAGGACGCTCGCCGTCGAGGCGAAGCGCTCGTCTCGCTCGAAATGGCGAAGGTAGACGGGAACAAGGGCCGTCGGCCAATCATGGACATGGAGTATATCGGGATACCAATCGAGGGCACGACAGAGCGAAAAGGTCGCACGGGAAAGAAGGGCGAAGCGCTCGGTATTGTCGGTGAAATCGGGTTCGGTCTTCGTTCCATAGATGCCGTCGCGGCCGAAGTAGCCTTCCTGCTCCAGGAAATAGACGGGAATGCTCGAATCGGGCAACTTTCCCCGGAAGAGATTGCAGCTGACAGACCTATCGGGAAAGGGAACCGATAACCCGCCCGCGATGGGCTCGAGCCCACCGCGATCGATAAAATAGTAACGGGGAAGAAGGATGCGAAGCTCATGGCCGGCTCTTTCCAGGGCGCGCGAAAGCGCCGAAACGGCATCCGCCAAGCCGCCTGCCTTCGCGAAAGGGGTCGCCTCGCTCGAGACCATCAGGATCTTCATGGTGAGGGGGTCTCCTTTCCGGCAATATCTGGGAAAGTATACTCCTGAATCCGTCGAGGAGCAACGCGAGGAAGATGGCGAAGGAGGGGCTCCACGCGGTATATTGGCGGCATGGGATATTCGAGACGGCGGGGCCGTCCGATACTGATCGCGACAGCCTGCGCCATGATTGCGGGTGGCACAGGGCTGCTTTCGGGGTGTCAGCAGATTTCGGATTTGTTGGGGATTACGGATCCGTGGGCGGGGTATTACGACACAACTGAGAATTACATTGGGGGCAGCGGCCTTTCGGAGGCTACCATCGATCGAACGACCCTCGGCTTCCAAACCCCGGGCAAGTGGACCTGGGCCTGGAGAGGCGACTCCGATGCCTCGGATACGAGCGGCTACAATTACATGAACCTGGGCCTCAACTCTGCGATCAGCCCGCCCGGATCAGCGCCTTCGGCCTCGGTGTACGATCTCGAGCTCTACAATCTGTACCCCGGCAACGCGGGAGACTTCGAGAGCTCAGGCAACCTTCCCGCCAATTGGAGCCTTGTTGACGGCCCAACGCCGAGCACTTGGGTCGAGCAGACTTTGGGTCTCCAAATCCATGGGAACCGATCCATAAAGATTAGTACCGATACTAACGGCTATGCGGCTTTCGCCCTGAACACTATCGCTGACCAATCACCGAGCCCCACAGTCCAGCACATATATTCATGGCGCTTTTATCTCGGCTCCGGCTCGACTTACGTCTACCAAATAGGGCCTACCTTTAAAACTACAGATCTATCGGCAACGACCGTGACCGAGAAATCCGATGTACGAATCGCCGACATCTCTCTGGACGCGGCATCGAATGCAAATCTGATTTTCGGCGGCAGTAGTCCCCTCACCTTCACCATGGATGATGTGAGGATCATCCGACAGGACATCGACGGCGATTTCGGAATTCGCCTCCTCCTGAGGCCCAGCGATGCGACCCATATCCTGAGGAGCGGCTATTACGAGTTCACCCTCTGGGTGAAAAAACCCTCAGGCGACTACTTCGTCTGGGAAGACCCCGCGAAGATGACCTATGCCGCTTCGAGAGTGACCCTTGCCATGCTTCCCCAGGGCCAAACAAAAGGCACCGGGGCGCAACAGGTCTTCCCCATCGACGGCAACCCCTATGATGCGGGAGCAGGTTGGGTTCAACTTACTCTGAGGATGAAGGACGGAGACAATTTCTTTTTCGATTCTTCCTCGACAAATCCCGTGATGGAACTCGCGATCTTTCCCTTCGACACCGGCAATCGCGATCCCGGTCTTGTGGAGATAGCCGATCCGCAACTTCATTATTATAAGGATGGCTACTAAGCCAATTTCAAAAGTCGGTTACTTTCGAAAAGCCTTTGCTGAGAGTCTGGAAACGAGGAGATTCGTGAGTATGTAGATTCCCCTCGGATCGCCCCCCTTCGATTCACTTCACCACCATCACCTTCCTGATTTCGTCGATATCGCCGGCGACAACGCGTACGAAATAGATCCCGCGAGCGACCGCGTCACCCGCGAGATTCCTGCCGTCCCATGTGAAGGTATAGGTGCCGGCGGCCTGCTGTCCGAGATAGAGGCGCTTGATAAGGTCCCCGTCGAGGGTGAAGATCGTAACAGCCATCGTCACCGCCTTGGGCAAGACCACTTGCACGGCCGTCCTCTCGCCCTTGGACGGATTGATGACATTGTTCAGGATGGTAACGGATCCCCTTTGCGTCGTCACATCTTTGAGGCCGTAGCGATATAGGTCGAATTGACGCGGATCATCGGGGTCCGTGGCTCGCAGGCAATAGAGACCTCCGTAGTTGAGAAGGAAGCCGACGGCAACTCCCACCTTCATTTCCGAATCGCTGGCAGGGATGCGGAAGTCCCTGATGTAGTTCGGCGCGCCTCCGAGGCCCAGGGCTGAGAGCGACCTCGCATCGGTGTCGGCCTTGGAATTGAATCCCGGAAGGAAGGCGGGCAGCCAAACCTCCCCTAGGCTCGCGTTCCTCCCCGTTATCGAGACGGTCGGCGCGAATGATGAGGCCGGCGCTACATCATAGGAAAGTTGCAGCGGCAAATTGGTCGCCGGCGATCCGGAGGTATTCTGCGCGGTGTAGATGGTTATATCGCGGTAAAGGAGGTTCCCGGTTCCGTCAAAAAGGCGCAGCGCGCCGAGGGCGCTGGTCGCCGCGTCCGTCTGACCGCTATTCAAGACTGGATTGGCCGTGTCATGCACCCCATCGGTCGCCGCGGTGACATTGATGACATTGAGACCGAGGTCAGAAATCCTGTGAGTCTCGCTCGGACTGAGAGGCGTGCCGAAGGCATCGACGACATCGGAGCCCGTGATGGGGAGTCCGGTAACTGGATCTTGCACAGAAACGCCTACGACATTGAAAGTCGCGCCGAGTATATCTCCGGCCGTGACGTTCCGGTCCACCGTAAGCATGATCTCGTCCTGACTGTGAACGCTGGCCCCCGGGTCGACGTAAGCCGCCGATACGACATGGATCGGCGTCGTCGCGGAGAAGCTGAAGATCGCGTCGAGCTGGATGGGGCCCATCAGGACAAGTTGGTCGACGTTCACGTTCTTGCTGAATTGGATGTAGATCTTCCTCTGGGTCGAATCGGCGACGGCAAGAGCCAGCCTGAATTTCGGCGCAATGCGCTCGAAGGCATTGATGTCCGCGACACCGTGCAGCCTGTTTCCCGCCAGGTCCGTTATGCCTCCCGCTACGGCATAGCTGACATGAATAGCCGAATTCGGGCCCCATCTCTGCGCCACGGGCTGGGTCTGGTTGAGCGCGATCGCGAAATACGGATCGTCATGCACGTTGACCGAGCTCGTGTTGAACAGCGTCGACAGCACATAGGTTTCGAAGGAAAGATTGTACGAATTGGTTGCGCTTGCCGAGGTCCCCCCTGAGTTGATGTCCCAAAAGCCAAAGGACGAAAGAGCCACGGAATTGAGGGTCGAGTCTCGGAGACCTCCTGAAGTCTGGGCCGTCACCGATCCGGATGGCGCCGGTTCGGGTCTCGCTCCTCCCCTCGTATCCGGCGGGGGAAGGAAGCTGGTCGCGCTGTTAAAATTTGTCGTAATTGTATCGCCTATCCAACCTTGCTTAGTCGCCCATCTTTGGGTCATATCCTCCGGCGTCGATGTGGTCAGCGGGAAGGTCCCATTGTCGAGAAAATGGAACTCGATACGATCGATCACCGTCGGATCGGCGATTTCGAGCGGCACGATCTCGCCGGAGAGCTGGGACCAGTCCGTCTTGCTGCGAACGAGGGCAACGGTCGGATTATAGCTGTCCCATGCCCCGTCCGTACCCGAGGAGCTTGCGAGAACCACGGGGAGGTTCGTGTAGAGGAAACCTCCGTTGGGGGAGAGAACCGAAGCGTCGTCGACCGAAGGTTGATGTGACGCGTAGGTCGAACCGGCATCGATGGGATTGCCCGTCAAGTCGACGATCGCCGAATTGGCCACTGGGGCGATGGCGCCGCTCGGCATCGACAAATTGTCCATCCATCCCGGCCAGTACCATGTCCAGGCAGAATTGATGGTCGTAGCTGCCTCGGCGAAACCGGCGAGATAGACTCTGAGCTTTTCGGGAGCGGCCGCGGATCGATAAAGGGAATTTGAGCTCTGCGATGCGGTAGTCGTAGGCGAAGCGAGGGTCGTGTCGACTCCGACTGTCGCTCCCGCGGTGGCTGATCCCGAAACGGTGAAGAAGCCAGCAAGCGTGGCCGTGCCCGAACCAGAATAATGCCCCCCATGCTCGGCCGCGCTCGCGAAACTCGACTCGCTCCGCACGTTCGTACGGGTCGAACCGGCAGGAAGATCGCCGATGCTCACCGGCTCGGACCATTGAATATCAAAATAATTATGAGAATCGTAAGGTTGCTGTCCCGCGGAAGGATCGAGATGGGTTTCCTGCCCCGTGCGGACGGAAATGAGAATGGGAGAGCAACCATCGATCGTCGCAGAGTAGGGACTAGTCGAGATGTTCGTATCGTAACCGCGGGCCATCGTCTTGCCGTTCGCCGCGTAGAACAGACCCTTGAGGAAGGAAAGATCGGGAACGGTGACGCGATGGGCGGGAGGGACGCCTGTCCGACCTCGGTCCGTGCTGGTGGCTGCGCCCGAACTCGTGCCGGTCGCGTCGGTGTTCCAACGTGATGTATCGGTCTCGACATCGTTTGTCTTCACAATTCGCAAATAGAAGGTGGTCAGATCCCCATTCCCAGTCGTAGGTGTCGCGCATGTTGGGTCTATATATGCCCCAAGGAGCTGGATCGGCGTCAAACCGGGATTAGTCGCAGTAGGAATGTTATACCAAATACCGCCAAGTCCCGAACCTGTAGATGAGGCGTTGACTACTTGCCATATCTCGTCGTTCGAGTTTTCGATCCGCATTGTGAAGGTGAGTTTGATGACGTCGTCGTAAGTCGTGGATACGGCGGAGAAATCGGGTCGGGAGAATTGCCAGTTAACTCCGGTGGAGGTGGGATTCACATTTTGACCGGTCTCGGCGCCCACGGGCACGACCGCAGAGACCCAGCCTGGCCCGGCCGTGCAGTTCGTCACCGTCAGATTGAAGGCCACGGCGTACGGTGTTCCCCACATCGCGACCGTGGGAGTTGCGCTCGCATTTAATACGGGATGAGATGCGGAGTTGTTGGGGATGTTCAGGGTCCAGGCTGCGCCGTTCATGTCTGCGCCATTTACGTAGAAGTTGCCGCCGACGGTTATGGTGGAGGAGCCGAGGGGGACGAAGGCACCAGTGAAGGTTGGGGAAGACTGAGAAGCGAAAATACCTGAGCCAGCTCCCGTATAGGCTCCATAGCCAGAGGGCGTATAGGAGAGGGCTCCGGGATAGGCGAAGCGCGTATTCGTGGCAGGCAACCAGTCATGGTCGGTCGGGGAGTAATTCGGGCCATAGGCGACGAAATCGGCCGACGTCGAGAGAGTCTTGCCATTGAGATTGAGGGTTCCGTTGTAGAGGACTAATTTCTTCGCGTCGAGATTCGAACCGAACAGTATGGTCGAGGTCGGCGCATCGATGTAGAGCTCGACGTTCGGCATGGAAACCGAACTCGAGCTTGTGATGGATCCGGCGGAATGGATTTCAAGCCAGGTGAGGGGGTGCACCGAGCCGCCAACGGCACCGTCGAAGATGAGTGCGCCACCCGTTCCCGAATCGAGTTTGAGCTTCTCGGCGTTGGGCGCGGCAGTCGTAGCGTCCAACAAGCTCGAGAAAGTGATGCCAGCCCCCCCAGGATTCGCCCCGGCCGTCGTGGCGATGCTCACCAGGCTGCCAGATCCGCCGTTCAGGGCCACCGCGTTCGCGAAGCTCACCGAGTCGCCCGTCGTGGCGATTGCCCTTGGCGCCGTAATCGTAACCGTCCCCGCGCCATTCTCCGTCACCGGGCCATCGGAAGCGATATCTCCGTTGAACGTTGCGAGGCCAGAATTGGTGATCGTCACCGTTCCGCCACCGCTCGTGGTCAGGGGGGCATTCAAAGTCAGGCTTGTACCCGTGAAGGCAAAGGAGCCACTGTAGCTCTGGTTGCCGTTGAAGGTCGTCGTACCGCTGCCTGCCGCCTGCGTGAAGCTCGTTGCGTTCACTGCTCCCGTAAAGGTCGCGTTTGCCGCGCTCGTAATCGCCACGGCTCCAAGCTGCGTCGTTCCGACGGGGCCCGTCACCGCGATGTTTCCTGAACCTGCGACTAGGGTCAGACCCTCCGTACCGGCACTCGCCGCGTCGATCGTCGAGCTGAAGGTCAAGTCCCCGATTCCCGCGGCGCTTTGACTCGACACCGTAATCGAACTCGTCAGCACCATTGCCTTGTCGAAGGTTACCGCCGCATTCGTTGTAGTTATGTCCGAACCCAGGCTGCTCGTCCCGCCGCCGTTCTGGTGCACGATCCCCGTCGAGGTCAGCGGCGCCGCGTTCAATGTCGCCGTTGTAAACATGCCGGAGTTCGTCACCGTCGTCGTTCCGCCTACGCTCCAGGGCTTGGTCACCGTGAGATTCGTACCTGTGAAGGCGAAGACTCCGCCGTAGGCTTGGTTCCCGGTGAAGGTCGTCGTGCCGCTGCCCGCCGTCTGCGTGAAGCTGGTCGCGCTTACTGCATTCGTGAAGGTCGCGTTCGCGGCGCTCGTGATCGATAAGGCGCCCAGTTGTGTTGTCCCGACGGGGCCCGTCACCAAGATGTTGCCCGTCCCCGCGACGAGGGTCAGACCCTGTATACCGGCACTTGCCGCATCGAGGTTGCCGCCAAAGCTCAGATTCCCTCCGCCCCCACTCGTATCGATCGTTATCGTGTTTGAAAGCGTAACCGGGCTCGTCACATTATGGAATGAAATATTTCCGCCTGCTCCAGTTGAACTCAGGTTCCCGTTCAAGGTCGTCTTTCCATACCAATCTTGGGCACCCACGCTCTTCACGGAAGAGCTTGCAAGGATTGCATTCGCTGCCAGATTCGTGCTCGTCACCGAAAGGTACGCGAGTGCTTGCCCACCCCCCACTGCGCCCGTGAAAGTCACGGTTCCCGCTCCCGCTGTCAGGGTCAGGCCTTGGCTACCCGGGCTCGCCGCGTCTATCGTCGAACTGAAGGTCAGGTTTGCACCTGTCGCACCGCCGCTCACCGTGATCGGGCTCGTAAGAACTACCGCCTTGTCGAAGGTCACTGCCGCATTCATTGTAGCAATGTCCGAACCCAGGCTGCTCGTTCCGCCGCCGTTTTGATGCACGATCCCCGTCGAGGTCAGCGGCGCCGCGTTCAATGTCGCCGTCGTGAACAAGCCCGAGTTCGTAACTGTCGTTGTTCCAACCACACTCCCCACACTCCAGGGATTGTTCACCGTCAAGTTCGTGCCAGTGAAGGCGAAGGCTCCGCTGTAGCTTTGGTTCCCAATGAAGGTCGTCGTCCCGCTGCCCGCCGTCTGCGTGAAGCTCGTCGCGCTTACCGTTCCCGCAAGAGTTGCGTTGGCCGCGCTCGTGATCGACAAGGCCCCGAGCTGTGTCGTGCCGATTGAACCCGTCACCGCGATGTTCCCAGCGCCGGCGACAAGGGTCAGACCCTGCATACCGGCACTTGCCGCATCGAGGTTGCCGCCAAGGCTCAGATTCCCTCCGCCCCCACTCGTATCGATCGTTATCGTGTTTGAAAGCGTAACCGGGCTCGTCACATTATGGAATGAAATATTCCCGCCTGCTCCAGTTGAACTCAGGTTCCCGTTCAAGGTCGTCTTTCCATACCAATCTTGGGCACCCACGGTCTTCACGGAAGAGCTTGCAAGGATTGCATTCGCTGCCAGATTCGTGCTCGTCACCGAAAGGTACGCGAGTGCTTGCCCACCCCCCACTGAGCCCGTGAAAGTCACGGTTCCCGCTCCCGCTGTCAGGGTCAGGCCTTGGCTACCCGGGCTCGCCGCGTCGATAGTCGAACTGAAGGTAAGGTTTGCACCTGTCGCACCGCCGCTCACCGTGATCGAGCTCGTAAGAACTACCGCCTTGTCGAAGGTCACCGCCGCATTCGTTGTAGTTATGTCGGAACCGAGGCTGCTCGTTCCGCCGCCGTTCTGATGCACGATCCCCGTCGAGGTCAGCGGCGCCGCGTTCGCTGTCGCCGTCGTGAACAAGCCCGAGTTCGTCACTGTCGTCGTTCCGCCCACGCTCCAGGGCTTGTTCACCGTCAGGTTGGTGCCCGTGAATGCGAAGGCTCCGCTGTAGCTTTGGTTCCCGTTGAAGGTCGTCGTCCCGCTGCCCGCCGTCTGCGTGAAGCTCGTTGCGCTTACCGTTGCCGCAAAAGTCGCGTCCGCCGCGCTTGAGATCGTCAAGGCTGCCAGCGACTTCGTCGCTCCGACGGGGCCAGTGAACGAGACAATCCCGCTTCCGGCGCTGACGGTGAGCGAGTCAGTTCCAGCAGCGCCTCCCGAATAATCGTCGAGGGTGTCAGCAAAGGAGACGTTGCCTCCCGATGAAGTCAAAGTGATGGTGGTTCCGGACGAAGGCTTGAGCTGCACAGGTGAGCCATAGGTCAGGGATGCCCCGCCGGTATTCACATCCTTGGTCAGGTAGATTATGCCACCAGAATAGACGTCGGCAGTAATAGGCCCGGCCACGTTGACGGTTCCCATCGATAGGTAACCGCCGATGCCCTCGATCCAGGCGCCAGAAGGTGCAGTCGTACCTGGCGCCGGGTACTTCTGAAGATTGACAATAGTTGTGGCATAATATTGGATTTGGAGCGGATCGACCGAGGGAATGCCGACGTAAGCGGCTTTGCCGTCGAGGTTTACGGCGCCAGTCGTGTCGATTTCCGGATAGGGGTTTTGACTTTGAGCGGCACGTATACTATGTCCGGCAGTCAAGGTGATCGCCCCGCTGCCCGTTTTGAGCCCGTAGGGAGAGATCGCGTTGTTGGCGTCATCAAGGAAGATGTCGCCCGATGCGGCGCCATCGGTAAAGGCGAGTATATTGACATTGGCAGAGGAGAAATTGGCGTTCTGAAAGGTGATATTTCCCGTCTGGGTCCCCTGCGAACCAAACAGTACTTGGGACGCGGATAGGCTTGCTACATTGAGCGAACCCATTTCGCTTTGATCGAGATGCCATTCGTTTGCCGTGTCGCCTGAACCGGTCGCTATGCCGACCATCATCGCGGTGGATGGCAACTGTGTGTGCGTGTAAAATGCTATTTCGTTGCCGGCTAGATCCCACGAACCGTAGGTCGCGCCAACAGGGTTAAGACCTATGTCGTTGCTTTCAAGGGTCATGACGGTGCCCGAACCCGCAGCAGTGAAATTCCCGTAGAGGTTCAGCTTGCCTGTAGTCAGCCAAGTCGTGGAAGCAGCCGATGTCTGTAGGATTTGCGCCGTCGGTGTCGCAAGGGAACCACCTGCGTACCAGGTCTGAGTATTCCCCGTGCTGTAATACATCCCTGTCCAGGAAATCGCGCCTGTCGTGCTCACCGAAAGCGCTCCTGACACTCCGATTTGGGGAATAGCAGAGGATCCGACATTGGCCATCGAGACGCTCGACGCGTTACTGATCGTGAGGGAGGCCAGATTTCCCCCGGGAATTGCACCGATGGCAGCGCCGAACGAGATCGAAGCCTGGCTTGTCGATCCGCCGTCTATCGTAAAGGAGTGTGTAGCCGTATTCCCATCATCGAGGGTAGCCGCGGCCCCGAAGGCGATGGTCTTCGACGCAGCGCCCGCTCCTTCGCTGATGTAGGTATTCGCATTTAATAGCATCGGTGAGGCGAAGCTCATGCTGGACCCCGTCGACAGGATCGAAGGCGTAGCTGCCGTTCCGGAGAAGCCCATTGCGATGTTGCGCGCAGGGGAGAGGCTGAGGTTGCCCGATCCCAAATTGATCTGCTGATTGAAAATTAGATCGCTCGTTGCCCCGCTCGTGTCGACATCGAAAATCCTGTTGCCGGTGACGGAGGCGGAGCCTCCATCGATGGTCAAGGGGCCCAGACCTCGTAGGGCCACCGTCCCGCCCGAACCATTGGCGTTCTGGATGCGGACAGGTTGGGAGGCACTCGAGAAAACAATCCTTGTCCCGTTGGCCGCCGTTCCGAGGTTGGTGGCGCCGGTCGCTGAGTTCGTTGCAAGCAGGGTTGAAGATCCGGCACCAATATTGGCGATCGATGCGTTTGTTCCCGCATTGGTCGCCACGATGCCGCCTGTGCCGGCATTCAAGGTTAGAACCGTAGTAGTGTTTCCATTGATATCGAGGGCCGTGGTAGCAGGATCGTTGAGATTGATCGCTCCCGCACCTGAATTGGAATTGAGTGTGATGGCTCCTAGACCGGTCACGCCGGAGAAGAACAGGGCACCCGTTGAAGTGATGGCCGCGGACTGCACCCCGCTTTCACCGATTGTGACCGCCTTTGCAGCTTGAATGGACTGAAGATCCGGATTGGACAGGGTCATGGTTCCTGTCGCCGTACCCAGTCCGATAGTTTCCGCACCGGTCCTCGTATAAATGAATAGTCGGCCTGTCCCTGATAGCTGCACTGCCCCCAGGAAATCGAGGTCCGTGGAATGAAGGGTCAGGTCGCCGACAATGGTAACGGCGTTGAAGGTCGCGAGGCCAGATTGGGTAACGTTGAGCCCACTGGGCGGAGTAGCGGCACCGATTGCGCCGGAGATGGTCAACGTGCCGGTGCCGGAATCGAAGATCGTTCCGAAAGCCCCGTCGATGGAACTACCGAATGAAATATTGCCCGCTCCTACCGAGGCCTGCGTCGAGAACTGCACGCCGGCAGTCAGCGTCACTCCCGTCGCGAAGCTCAGCGCCGTGTTCGTCGTCGTGATGTTCGATCCGATGCTGTTGAGGCCCGTCCCGTTCTGCACGAAGGCTCCCACGCTC
>DATKVC010000005.1:0-181213 GCA_035530275.1 Rectinemataceae bacterium
GATGTTCATGGCGTCGTAGCCGAGGGCGGCGAGGGCGTCGGGCGCTTCGCCGTACTTGGCCTGGTACTTCTGCACGAAGTCCTGGACGATCGGGCGGGTGTCATCCTTGGAATAGTGGTTGGTGAAGTAGCAGTTCTCGACGGCAGCGCGTCCGATCCGGACGAGGTCGGGGGAGTCCCATCCGTCGCCGCCGACTATCGGTCCCTTGAAACCGAGTTCTCGGGCCTGCTTGGCGATAAGGGCGTCGTCTTGGTAATAGTTAGGAGAGTAGAGGACCTCGGGCTTGTCGGCGAGGATCTTCGCGATCTGGGCCCTGAAATCTGTCGTGCCGGTGTAATAGCTCTCGTAGTCGACGATGGTGCCGCCGAGCTGCTGGTACTTGGTCTGGAAGTACTCGGCGAGACCCTTGTTGTAGTCGTTGCCGTTGTCGAAGAGGACGCCGGCCTTCTTGGCGTTCAGGGTGTTATAGGCGAATTCCGCTCCGACCGTGCCCTGGAAGGGGTCGATGAAGCAGGCGCGGAAGATGTAGTCGCCGACTTGGGTGACCTTGGGATTGGTCGAGGTGGGACTGATCATCGGGATGCCCGCGGCCTGGCAGATCGGGGCTCCGGCGAGGGAGACCTTCGACATGACCGTTCCGACGATGGCGACTACCTCATCCTGCTGAATGAGTTTGGTGTAGACGGTCGCCCCTTCTGCGGGATCGCCCCCGTCATCGGCAAAGTCAAGCTTGATAGGTTTGCCGAGAAGTCCGCCTTTTGCGTTCCACTCGGCGATGGCCATCTCGTAGGCGTTTTTCGTCGAGACGCCGAAGATGGCGGCAGGGCCGCTGATCGGGCCGACGGCCCCGATGACGATTCCGTCTCGACCAGTGCCGGATTCACTACGGATATCGCCTTTGAAGAGAAGGCCGGGGCCGCCGGCGGCGGCTATCGCGACAATCCCATCGGCGGGAAGCGCAAGGGTCGAGCTTTTCCCACCTTCGATTTTCGCGCCGTTCGCCGTTATCGTCGTGCCCTCGAAGTAGTTCGCAATATTGGCTATGGCCTGCCCCTCGGCTTTGTCGAGGGGCATTGCCCTGAACCCCCAGAGCCCAGTGTCCACCGGCATCGCGCCGTTCCTGACGCGTAGTTCTGCGAGCTCGTAGCGTCGCGGCTTCGAAGCGGAAAGGACCGCGGTCACTGTCCATTGGGAGAAGAGTCTATCCTTGAAGAAAGCGGCGGATTTCCGATCGATGTAGTACCGAAGATCGGCGTCGGCGAACCTTTGGAGGTCGATGATGTTGGCGTAGTCGCCAAGATCGGCCAGCACGGGGAGAGAGGCATGGAGAGCGAAATAGCCCTTGGCTAAATCATAGTCGTCGAGGTCCAGCCGCGCGGGAACGATGAGGTCGGTCTGGAGGAATGCGGCAAGCAGGCGATTCCAGGCATCGCGTCGCGCGCTGAATTCGGCGGTGGTTTCGAATTGGGTTTGCTTATCCGGGGAGGTCGAGGCGCTGAAGGTCTCCAAGGCGTCTACAGCCTTTTTCCATGCGTCGAAAGCGAGGGGGGAAGGAAACTTCGCTGGAAGCGGAAGGCCGGCCTTGAAGAGGTAGGCGAGGATGTCCTTGCTGTTGTCGGCATCGAAGATGAGATTCGATACGAATGACTCCGGAAAGTACTTAGGGCTGAATAGACTGCCATCGCGGGCCGCGATCGCGTCGAGTTGTTCGAAATCGGCCGACGAGGCGAGCCCCTGAAGGATTCGGGCGACTTGGACATCGTTCTTCGTGGCAAGCGCAGCAAACACCTTGTCTACGTCACTCGCGAAGGAAGATGAAATCGCGAAAGCGAGGAATAGGAGAGAGACTACCGATCTTCGCATTTTTATTCTTCCTCTGGTAATGGTGGTTGAGATTTGTATCAGCGTAATTCTTAAGCCAGGGGGCAAGGCTGTCAAGGCGGCAGGGATATGCGGTTTTGCGACCGCAATGCTGAAGCTTAAAAATGCAACTAGTTGTTAACTTAACGAAGGGCGGGGCCGAATGGCGGGAAACCATTCCACAGACTTGGCGAAGTCGGGATTCCAGATCATCGAGTCCTTGATTTCTATCGGTACGAGTCGGCGGTCGCGTTCGACGAGGAGGTCGAGCTCGCGGCCATTCTATTGAGCCTTGCATTAAGCGCCGGCTCCTCGCCGCGATTGCAGGCTTGCTTGACGGCCTCCATGACGGCCCCTAGAAGTTCGCCAAAGCTCTGCTAATGGAGCGTCGCCCGTGCGTTCCGTCCCGCGAGGGATTTTGGGCTAGGTTAAATTCAAGTTCAACCTTGAATCAGCCTGAAGGCATATCTTTCGCGGCGCCTTGGCTTCGCGGCCTGGCTCTCGGCGAGGCAGCCAAGCGCGACCTCGCCGAGATAAGAATCTTGCCCTGACTTTTCAAGAGGAAGACGAAAGCCTGAACCGCAGCCTCCCCTCACATTCAGGCCATCGCCTTCTTCGCCGCCTCTATCGCCTTCGCATAGTCCGGCTCCTGCCCGATTTCGGGAACCTGCTGGGTGTAGACGACCTTGTCCTGCTTGTCGACCACCACCACGGAGCGGGCGAGGAGGCCGGCGAGGACGCCGTCCTCGATGGCGACGCCGTAGGTCTTGCCGAAATCGCGGTTGCGCATCTCGGAGAGGGGGATGATGGTCGTCAGTCCCTCGCCCTTGCAGAAGCGGCTGGCGGCGAAGGGAAGGTCGCGGCTCACGTTGAGCACCACGGTGCCGCCGAGCTTGGCGATCTCGGCGTCGAAACGCTTGGCCGAGAGGGCGCAGATGCCCGTATCGAGGCTCGGGTTGATGTTGAGAACCTTCACCTTGCCTGCGTAATTCGCGAGGCTTACGTCGGCGAGGTCGCTGCCCGTGAGCTTGAAATCGGGCGCCGTGGACCCGACTGCCGGAAGTGTGCCTGATGTATGGATGGGATTGCCCTTGTGGGTGACGGTGGCCATGGTCGCTCCTCGTGTAGGATGGAAGCTGTGCGGGCGGCGAAACGGCCGCTCGCCGCCTTTAATGTAACGCTTGAGCCATACGGAGGAAAGCCTGGACCGGGGAAAGTGAGATGGCTTGATCTCCGGTGTGGTGCGGCGGCGAGGTTTGGTATGGCGGCGTGGCTTTGGTTAGCCCTTCTTGACGCTCAGCCCGAGGCGTAGTCGATGATGCGCTCTTTGCTCGCCTGGCCGCGGGCGAGGTCGCAGACCATGGTGCCTCGAGCGAGGACGAGGACCCTGTCGCACATGCCGAGAATCTCGTCCACGTCGGAGGAGATCAGGATGATCGAGGCGCCCTTGGAGACGAGGTCGTTCATCGCGTTGTAGATGTCGATGCGCGCCGCGGCGTCGATGCCTCGCGTCGGCTCATCCATGATGAAAATACGGCAGAGGCTCATCAGCCAACGGGCGATCACCACCTTCTGCTGGTTGCCGCCCGAATAGCCCTGCATGACGTCGCCCGGCTTGCCCGGCCTGATGGCGAGGCCGCTGATGTATTCTGACGTGAGCTCGTGCATATAGCGCGTGTCGAGCCCCGAGGCGCCCTTGAATCGGGTCAGCGCGGCGATCACCATGTTCTGGATGATGTCCTGGAAATGGAAGACGGCGTCATGTTCGCGATCCTCGGGGATGAGGGCGAGGCCTCGGGCCATGGCTTCGGCGGGATGTTTGAAGGCCGCCGGAGCTCCTTCGATTCGTATCGATCCTGCGCTAGGTCGCACCGAACCGAAGAGGCAATTGGCCAGCCTCGTGCGGCCCGAGCCCATCAATCCGGTGACCCCGAGAATCTCCCCTTTATGGAGGGAAAAACTCACGTCTTTGAGCACCGATCCGCTTTGGAGGCCTTCCACCGAGAGCACCCTCGGACCCTTGGCCGTATCGAGGCGAGGGTAACGCTCCGAAAAGCTCCTCCCCGTCATGAGGCCGATGATCCGCTCGCGATCGGCGTCGCGACAGGCCATGCTGCCCGCGATGCGGCCCTGGTGGATGACGGAGACCCTGTCGCCGACGAGGGCGATTTCGTCGAGCTTGTGGGAGATGTAGAAGATTCCCACTCCGCGGGCGCCGATTTCGCGGACGATGGTAAAGAGGATCTCCCTTTCGGGATCGGTCATGCCCGCGGTGGGCTCGTCGAAGATCACGAGCCGCGACTCGGCGACGAAGGTTTGGACAGCGAGGATGAGAAGGCGCTGGGTATAGCCGAGGCTCGAGACGGGGGCGCCGGGATCGATAGGCAGGCCTAGCCGCGCGAAAAGCTCGGCGCATTCCTCGCGCATTTCGTAGGGGTCGACGATCCGCGGCCATCGTCGCCGCGTCGACAGCCGATGGAAGAAGACGTTTTCCGCGACGTTGAGGTTGTCGTAGAGGAGGGGGTCCTGGCGCTGGAAAACGATGCCCGCCTTCCTCGCATCGTTGACCGAGGCGAAATCGACGACTTCTCCGTCGAGAAGCATGTCCCCCGAGTCCGGCTTGGACTGGCCGGCGACGAGGCTCATCAGGGCGGACTTGCCCGAGCCGTTCTGCCCCACGAGGACGTGCACCTCGCCCGGCTCAAGGCCGAGGGAGATGTCCGCGAGGGCGAAATCCGCTGAATAGAGTTTGCGGAGCGAACGCAACTCGAGGAGGGGCGCTTTCATGGGCTTTCGCCGCCTTCGAAGGCGTTGACCGAGGTGAAGAGTTTGATGTCCTGGGCGAAGATGCCCGCCTTGTAGCGCTCGGGGACGGAGGTGTTGGTGATCACCTTGCCGACCTGGCTGATCGGCCCCAGCCGGAAGAAGGCGTTGCGCGAAAAGCGGCTGGCCTCACAGAGGGCGATCCGTTCGTCGGCGCAGGCCATGGCTTCCTTTATGAGGGCGGCCTTTTCCTGGCTCGTCACCGTCATCTGGAGCTGTTCGCTGATGCCGTCGACCTCGACGAAGATCTTGTTGACGAAGAATTTCTGCACGGTCGCCTCGGTGAGGCTGCCGAAGAGGGCCGAGCTCTCGGCATCGGGACTGCCGCCGAGGAGGACGGCCTTGTTGGTCGGTTGCGAGGCGATTTCGAGGGCGACGGCGATATCGTTGGTGAGGACCGTCAGCCCCGAACGCTCGCCGAGCTTGTGGGCGAGGGCCCGGGCGATGGCCCCGTTCGTCAGCATGATGACATCGCCGTCTTTGACCATGAGAAAGGCGACGCGGGCTATCTCCTCGCGGTCGGCCTCGCAGCGACGTTCTTCCTCGCTGACTTCTTTGCGTTCCGGCTGGTCCTCGTCGCCTTCCGCGAGGATGGCTCCGCCGTGTTGCCGTTGGAGGAAGCCCTCGGCTTCGAGCTTCTCGAGATCGCGTCTGACGGTGACCTCGGACACGTTGAGCATCTCGCTGATCGAATGGACGTCGAGCTTGCCGTGTTCGCGGAGATAGCTGCGTATGATGTTGATCCGTTCCACTGCGAACATGCTTTCTCCTCGGCCCCGCGCATTGTACGGGGCATTGTCGGAAAGCTCAAGTTTTTCATTGACGGTACGAAAAACCCGTGTTAGCCTCCGATCCAATTCGAAACCAAACGATCATTTATGTACGGAGATGGAGAGCGAATGTGATCGAATGGTTTCCTGTGGGATTATTCCCGCAAAAAGTGCTTTTCTCAAGGAGCGTCCCGGAATGAATCGATTCGGAAAGACTCTCGCTCTTGCCCTCGCGATCGGCTTTGCCGGCAGCGGGGCCTTCGCCGCGCAGGCGAAGACGGTCGGCATCGCGATGCCGACCCAGTCCTCCTCCCGCTGGATCGCCGACGGCGGCAACATGAAGAAGGTGTTGGAAAGCCGCGGCTACAAGGTCGATCTCCAGTATGCCGAGGACAATATCGACGCCCAGGTCGCCCAGGTCGAGAACATGATCACCAAGGGCGACTCCGTCCTCGTGATCGCGGCGATCGACGGCGCGGCCCTCTTCAACGTCCTCGAGGAAGCCCACCGGGCCGGCGTGCAGATCATCTCCTACGACCGCCTCATCGTGAACAGCCCCTGGATCGACTACTACGCCACCTTCGACAACTTCAAGGTCGGGGTCATCCAGGGCGGCTACATCGTCAAGGCCCTCGGCCTCGACAAGGGCAAAAAGGGTCCCTTCAACATCGAGCTCTTCGCCGGTTCCCCCGACGATACCAATGCCGGCTACTTCTTCCGCGGCGCCATGTCCCAGCTCGATCCCTACCTCAAGTCCGGCGTCCTCAAGGTGCGCTCCGGCCAGACCGACTTCGCCAAGGTCGCCACCCTTCGCTGGGACGGCGCCGTGGCCCAGAAGCGCATGGACGACATCCTCACCTCCAAGTACACCGACGCCAGGGTCGACGCCGTGCTTTCGCCCTACGACGGCCTTTCGATCGGCATCCTCTCCTCCCTCAAGTCGGTCGGCTACGGCCAGGCCGGCAAGCCCATGCCCATCGTGACGGGCCAGGACTCCGAGATCCCCTCGGTCAAGTCGATCCTCGCCCACGAGCAGGCCGAGACCGTGTTCAAGGACACTCGCGTCCTCGCCAAGGTCGCCGCCGACATGGTCGATGCCGTCCTCTCCGGCAAGACGCCCGAGATCAACGACACGAAGACCTACAACAACGGCGTGAAGATCGTCCCCTCCTATCTCTGCGATCCCGTCAGCGTCGATATCAAGAACATCAAGAGCGCCCTCGTCGACACCGGCTATTACACCGCGGCCCAGCTCGGGCTGTAAGCTCATTCCGCTATCCGTGCCGTCCGCGTCGAACGAGGGGACGGCCGGTTTCCGGAGCAGTCGGGGGAACGCCTCCTTCCTCGACTGCTTCGGAAACCTGTCCGAAGGGGGTAGGATGTCTGACCAGATTCTCGAAATGCGGAACATCACCAAGACCTTCGCCGGCGTGAAGGCCCTCGATTCCGTGTCCTTCGCCGTGAACCGCGACGAGATCCACGCCCTCGTCGGCGAAAACGGGGCCGGCAAGTCGACCTTGATGAAGATTCTCTCCGGCGTCTATCCGCACGACAGCTATGATGGCTCTATCCATTACGAAGGGGAGGCCTGCCACTTTCGCGAGATCGTGGACAGCGAGAAAAAGGGCATCGTCATCATCCACCAGGAACTCGCGCTGATCCCCTATCTCTCGATCGCCGAGAACATCTTCCTCGGCAACGAGCGCGCGAGGGCGGGCGTCATCGACTGGAACCGCACGGCTGCCGCGGCGAAGGATCTTCTCGCCAAGGTGGGCCTCTCCGACAATCCCAACACGCGGATCGCCGACATCGGCGTCGGCAAGCAGCAGCTCGTGGAGATCGCAAAGGCACTCTCCAAAAAGGTTAAGCTCCTCATCCTCGACGAGCCCACGGCGGCCCTCAACGACGAGGAGTCCTCGAAGCTCCTCGAACTCCTTCTTGAGCTCAAGGGACAGGGCGTCACCTCGATCCTCATCTCGCACAAGCTCAACGAGATCGCGAGGGTCTCCGACACTATCACCGTCATTCGCGACGGCAAGGTCATAGAGACGATGGACAACGCGACGAGGCAGATCGACCAGGACCGCATCATCAGGAGCATGGTCGGCCGGGAGCTCACCGACCGCTTCCCGAAGCGCGAATCGAGGATCGGCGACGTCGCCTTCGAGGTCAGGGACTGGACGGTGATGCATCCGCTCTACGACGATCGCGTCGTCATCGACAAGGTCTCCCTCAAGGTGCGCAAGGGCGAGGTGGTCGGTCTGGCCGGCCTCATGGGAGCCGGGCGCACCGAGCTGGCAATGAGCCTCTTTGGCCGCGCCTACGGCCGGGGGCACAGCGGCAGCATCTGGAAGGATGGGGTGGAGATCAAGGCCCACGATATCAACTCCTCCATCAGGCAGGGCCTCGCCTACATGACCGAGGACAGGAAGAATTTCGGTCTCGTCCTCATCCAGGATATAAAGTCGAACATCTCGCTGGCGAGCCTCAAGAAGGTGAGCGTCGGCAACGTCATCGACCAAGGCCGGGAGAACCTGTCGGCGGGCGAGTTCGCCCAGAGCATGAGGATACGCTGCACGGGCATCGACCAGGTGGTCGAAAGCCTTTCGGGCGGCAACCAGCAGAAGGTGGTGCTCTCGAAATGGATCATGGCGGAGCCCGACGTCCTCATCCTCGACGAGCCGACCCGCGGCATCGACGTCGGCGCCAAGTACGAGATATACACAATTATCAACAAACTCGCGTCGGAGGGGAAGTCGATCATCATGATCTCCTCGGAGATGCCCGAGCTCCTCGGCATGTGCGACAGGATCTACGTCGTCACCGAGGGGGAGATCTCGGGCGAGCTCGACAGGGAGCACGCCTCGCAGGAAAGCATCATGGGCTGTATCATGAACCACAAGCGGAGGATCACGGCATGAGTTCGATCTCGAAGTTCTTCAAGAACAACATCCGTCAGTACGGGATGGTCATCGCCCTCGCCTTCATCATGATCCTCTTCCAGATCACGACCGGCGGCATCATGTTCAAGCCGATGAACATCACGAACCTCGTGCTCCAGAACAGCTACGTGTTGATTCTCGCCATCGGCATGCTCCTCGCCATCGTGACGGGCAACATAGACCTCTCGGTCGGTTCGGTCGCCGCCTTCGTCGGCGCGGTCTCCGCGGTGATGATGGTCGACTACCACATGGGCGTGGCGCCGGCCATGGTCCTCTCCCTCCTGATCGGGGCTGCCGTGGGAGCCTTCCACGGCTATTTCATCGCCTTCCTCAGGATCCCGGCCTTCATCGTCACCCTCGCCGGCATGCTCATCTTCCTCGGGCTCACGATGGTGATCCTCCAGGGCCAGACGAAGGCCCCCTTCGCCAAGTCCTTCCAGGCCATGGCCGCCGGATATCTCCCGGGCATGGAGCTGCGATGGCACGGATTCAACATCATCGGCATTCTCGCCGGGCTCGTCCTGTCCGTCATCCTCATCGCCGTGATGCTCAACGCGAGAAGGACAAAGCAGAAGTATCATTTCGAGACGGTTCCGCTCTGGCTCGACATCGTGAAGATCGCGGTCATCGTCGCCGCGGTCAATCTCCTCACCTTCGAGCTGGCCGCTTATAACGGCATCCCGATTATCCTCATAATACTGAGCGTCCTTATCGTCATCTACACCTTCGTGACGCAGCGGACGATCATCGGGCGGCATGTTTACGCCCTCGGAGGCAACGAGAAGGCAGCGCGGCTCTCGGGCGTCAAGACCAACCAGATCCTTTTCTGGGTCTACGTGAACATGGGCGTGCTTTCCGCCCTCGCGGGTCTCATCGTAGCCGGCCGCCTTAACGCCGCCACGCCGAAGGCCGGCTCGGGCTTCGAGCTCGACGCGATAGCCGCCTGTTTCATCGGCGGAGCCTCCGCCTCGGGAGGCATCGGCACGGTCATCGGCACCATCGTCGGCGGCTTCGTGATGGGCGTCCTCAACAACGGCATGTCGATCATGGGCGTGAGCGTCGACTGGCAGCAGACGATCAAGGGCCTCGTCCTTCTGGGAGCGGTCTGGTTCGACGTCTATACGAAGAGCAGGGCGCAGGCGAAGTAGCCCTGGCCGAATTGACGAGTCTTACCCCGAACGCGATCATTGTCCTTGCGCGGATAATGGGCGGCGCGTCGTCGCGGCGGAGGGCCGGGCGAAGCCGCGTCGCTCGGGCGCTGGAGGTTTTATGACGCAGAAAGCCGGGAGAAAACTCGTTCTCGGTATCGATTATGGCACGGATTCCTGCCGCGGTGTGATCATCGACGCTGCTGACGGCTCGGAGATCGCGCAGGCTGTAGCTCCCTATCCGCGCTGGGCGAAGGGGCTCTATTGCGATGCCCTTTCCAACCGCTTTAGACAACATCCCCTCGATTATGTCGAATCACTTGAATCGGTGATGAACGCCCTCCACTCGTCGGCAGGAGCCGAGTCCCTCGCTGAGCTACGGGGCATCGCCATCGATACGACGGGATCGACGCCCTGCGCCGTCGACTCTTCGGGCCAGCCCTTGGCCCTCACTCGCGAGTTTGCGGAGGACCCCGACGCGATGTTCGTGCTGTGGAAGGATCATACTGCCACGGCCGAGGCCGAGGAGATAAACTCCCTCGCGCGGAGCTGGGGCGGCATCGATTATACCAAGTATGAGGGCGGCATCTATTCCTCGGAATGGTTCTGGGCCAAGATTATGCGGGTCTTTCGCTCGAACTCGAAGGTCGAAAAGGCCGCCGTCTCCTTCGTGGAGCACTGCGACTGGATGCCTGCCCTCCTGACCGGCAGCCGTAGCCTCGCCGCCATCAAGAGAAGCCGCTGCGCGATGGGCCACAAGGCCATGTGGCACACCGATTTCGGTGGCTATCCCTCGGCGGACTTCCTCGGTCGGCTCCATCCCTCTCTGCCGAGGATCCGCGAGAGCCTGGGCTCGGAAACCTGGACGAGCGATCAAAGCTGCGGCGGCCTGTCGGCCGAGTGGGCGGGCAAGCTGCACCTTCCGGCGGGGATCCCCGTCGCCGTCGGCGCCTACGATGCCCACATGGGCGCGGTGGGCGGCGGCGTCCGCGAGGGTGTCCTCGTCAAGGTGATGGGCACGAGCACCTGCGACATGATCGTCGCCCCGAAGGGAACGAAGGGCGAGCGTCTTGTCCGGGGCATTTGCGGCCAGGTCGACGGTTCGGTCATGCCGGCCATGCTCGGCTACGAGGCGGGACAGAGCGCCTTCGGCGACGTCTACGCCTGGTTCAAGCGCCTCCTTTCCTGGCCGCTGGAGGCCCTGCTTCCGGGGCTCTCCTCGGTCGACGAGGCATCGAAGCGAAGGCTCGCCGAGGCCATCGATGCGCGGATCATGGTCGTCCTCGAGGAGGAGGCCGCTCGCGTCGACCCGGCGACCTCCACGGTCCTCGCTCTCGACTGGCTCAACGGAAGGCGGACCCCCGACGCCGACCAGCGTCTCAAGGGCGCGATCGTCGGGCTCACCCTCGGCACGACGGCTCCGATGGTCTATCGAGCCCTCCTCGAGGCCACGGCCTACGGCGCGAGGGCTATCGTGGAGCGCTTCCGCGAAGAAGGCGTCGCGATCGACAAGGTCGTCGGCATAGGCGGCGTCGCGAGAAAATCAGCCCTCGGCATGCAGATCGTGGCCGACGTCCTCGACATGCCCATCGACATCGTCGGCAGCGACCAGTCCGTTGCCCTCGGGGCGGCGATGTTCGCCTCGGTCGCGGCCGGTCTCTGGCCGACCGTGGCCGAAGCGCAAGGCAAGATGGGGGCGCCGATCGAGAGGACCGTGCGTCCCGATCCGGCCCGTGCCCGGACCTACGACGCCCTCTATGAGCGCTATCGCAAGCTGGGCGGCTTCGTCGAAAAGGAGCTCACATGAACAACCTTCACAATTACGAGTTTTGGTTCGTCGTCGGCAGCCAGCACCTCTACGGTCCGAAGACCCTCGAGGAAGTCGCCTCCCACGCGAAGGAGATGGTGGCGGGGCTCGGCTCGGACCCGGCCCTCCCCTCGAAACTCGTGCTCAAAAAGGTGGCCACGACGAGCGAGGAGATCCTCGCGATCTTCCGGGAGGCAAACGCTTCCCATTCCTGCGCGGGCATCATCACCTGGATGCACACCTTCTCCCCCTCGAAGATGTGGATCGGCGGCCTCGCCGCGAACAGGAAGCCACTCCTTCACCTTCACACGCAGTACAATCGCGACATCCCCTGGTCGTCGATCGACATGGACTTCATGAATCTCAACCAGGCGGCTCATGGCGACCGGGAGCACGGCTTTATCCACACGAGGATGGGCATAGCCCGCAAGGTCGTCGTGGGGCACTGGAAGGACCCCGAGGCTAGGGCCTCGATCGGCGCATGGATGAGGGCCGCGGCCGCCTTTGCCGACGGCCAGGCGAAAAAGGTCCTGCGCTTCGGCGACAACATGCGCGAAGTGGCCGTTACCGAGGGCGACAAGGTCGCCGCGCAGATAAGCTTCGGCTGGTCGGTCAACGGCTACGGTGTCAGCGAGATCGCGAGGGCCCTGAAGGTTGTCGACCCCGCCGCGGTGGAGAAATTGGTCGGCGAGTATCGAGAGAGCTACGAGTTCGCGCCCGACATCCTGTCCGACGCGGTGCAGCTCGGCCGCGTCAGGGAACAGGCACGCATCGAGCTCGCGCTGCGCGAATTCCTGGAGTCGCACAACGCGGGCGCCTTCACCACCACCTTCGAGGACCTCGAGGGTCTGGCCCAGCTTCCCGGTCTCGCCGTGCAACGACTCATGGCAGCGGGCTACGGCTTCGGCGCCGAGGGCGACTGGAAGACCGCTGCCCTCGTGCGCGCGATGAAGGTCATGGGCGAAGGCCTCGTCGGAGGAACCTCCTTCATGGAGGATTACACCTACCACATGGAAATCGGCAACGAGATGGTGCTCGGAGCCCACATGCTCGAGGTTTGCCCGAGCATCGCCGGCGCGAGGCCGCGCGTGGAGGTCCATCCCCTGGGTATCGGCGGCAAGGACGATCCGGCGCGACTCGTCTTCGAGGCGGCCAAGGGCCTGGCCCTCAACGCGACCGTCCTCGATCTCGGCGACCGCTTCCGTCTTCTCGTGAATACGGTGGAGTCTGTGGGCCTTCCGGAGCCCATGCCGAAGCTGCCCGTCGCGCGTGCGGTCTGGAAACCCAAGCCCTCCTTCAAGGATGCCCTCAAGCTCTGGATCCTCGCGGGAGGCGCCCACCATACGGGCTATTCGACGCAGGTCAGCGTCGAAATGCTCGAGGACTGGGGGCGGATCGCCGGCGTCGATTTCGTCGAAGTCGGCGACGGATGCGACGTGCGGAGGCTCGAGGCCGAGCTATCGGCCGGCCGTCGGAACTGGGCCGGGCGGTAAGGCAAGCCTTCGATGCGCAGCCCCAAGTACGCGGATTTGGCCGAAGAAGCCTGCAAGGCCAACATGGAGATTCCCCGCCTCGGCCTCGCTATCCTTGCCTGGGGCAACGCCTCGGCGGCCGACCCCGCCGAGGCCGTCTTCGCGATCAAGCCCTCCGGCTTGCCCTACGAGGAGCTCACTCCCGACTCGATGGTGATCGTCGATTTCGAGGGCAGGGTCGTCGAGGGGGCCTTCAACCCCTCCTCCGACACGAAAACCCATGCGGCGCTTTTCCGCGCCTGGCCCGGCGTCCGCGGCGTGGTTCACACGCACTCGACCCACGCCGTCGCCTGGGCCCAGGCCTGCGCGGAGCTGCCCATCTTCGGCACGACCCACGCCGACCACTCGACCCGGCCCATCCCCTGCACGGCCTATCTTTCGCCCGAGGAAGTGCGCGGCGACTACGAGCTCGAGACGGGGAATCTCATAATTGCGACGATGAAGGCACGCGCCCTCGATCCGACGGAGGCGACGGCCATCCTCGTGGCGGGCCACGGTCCCTTTACCTGGGGGGTGAGCGCGATCAAGGCCATCCAGACTGCGGCGGCCCTCGAGGAAATCTGCAGGATGGCGATCCTCACGCTCCAAATCCGGGACGATCAGACAGCTCTGCCTGCGCATATAATCGACAAGCACTGGCGTCGCAAGCACGGGGCCGACGCCTATTACGGGCAGAGGTGAGGTTCAGCGCGGGCTCATGTCCACGGGAAAGAGGCTGCCCTGGCGGTCGCGGAGCCTGGCCTCGACGCTCGTGATGATGGCGTTGAGGTGCTTCGAGTCGGCCACGAAGTCGAGGCTGTCGCCCGGCACGACGAGGACGGGCGCCTTGTCGAAGGCCTCGAGCCATTCCTCGTAAAAGCGATTGAGCCCGGCCAGATACTCGTCCGGAATCGACGACTCGAAGCCGCGGCCGCGACGGGCGATCCGCTCCTTGAGTGTGGACACCGAGCATCGCAGGTAGACGACGAGATCGGGAGAGGGAAGAAGATCGGTGATCGTGCGATAGAGACCGTGGTAGGTTTCCCATTCGCGATCGCTCATCGTGCCCTGCTCGTGGAGGTTGCGCGCGAAGACCTCGGCGTCCTCGTAGATCGAGCGGTCCTGCACCACCGACCAAGGGTCTGAGGCGAGCTCGCGATGGCTCTTGAGCCTGTGCGTGAGGAAATAAAGCTGCGAGTGGAAGGCCCAGCGGCCCATGTCGGCGTAGAAATCCGCGAGATAGGGATTTTCCGTCACCGGCTCGAAATAGGGGCGGAAGCCCAGCTTGTCGGCGAGGAGCTGCACAAGGGTCGACTTGCCTGCGCCGATGTTGCCGGCGAGGACGAGGTACTTTTTCATGGGGCCCCGCCATAGTGCCTCGGCTGAGGCGAAAATGCCAGTCCCGATGGCGCAATCCGCATTATTCCCGCACCGCAAAATTCGAAGAAGGGATTGGCGGGCAAAAAAAGAGACCGGCATGGCGCCGGCCTCCTGTATCGGGCGCGGGACCCTACTTGAAAGTCTTGAGCGCGGCGTTGGCGTCGTTGAGCACGGAGCCGGACCACTGGTTGGTGTTGGCGATGAGAATGAGGACGGGGCGGACCAGGGGGTTCTTCGATGCTACGGCGGCGGCTATCGCCGCCCGCGCCATCCTCGTGCGGTTTTCGTCAAGGAGGCCGTTGCTCACGTCGTCGTTGAGGCGCCTGAGCTGGGAAGCGATGTCCTTGGCCGCCGCGTCCGTTCCATTGACGCCGAGGGCCTGGATCCCGAGGAGCTTTTCCTCGGTGTCGAAGCCGTCCGTAAAGGACTTGAGTTCGGGATCGACGGAAGCGGGATCCTTGGCGCCGAGCTGGATGAGGGCTCGCAGCGCGATCTTGCGGAAGTCGCTGAAGTTCTTGGCGTCGGTGAGGCGGTTCGGGTCGGCTTGAAGGTGGCCGATCGAGAGGGCGAGCACGGCCGTGGCGATCTTGCGGTCCGCGGGGGCGGAGGAAGACACCTCGAGTTGGAGTGCCCGCGACTTTCTGGTCGGGCTTTCGTTTTTGATGAGTATCGTCACGGGATCGGTCGGATCGATGGTGATGTCGGGGAGGAGCTTCAGGGCCAGCTGCTTGACGCGCTGCGAGTACCACCCGTCGGAGGCGTAGAAGACGGGGGCGAAGCCCTGCACGTCCTTGAGCTTGGCGAGGGCGACGACGCAGCCGAAAGCGAGCTTTTCGCCGGAGTCGGGATCGACGGTCGGCGTGAGATTGAGATCGGTGAGCATTTTCGCGATGCGCTCGGAATAGTCGAGGGCTCGCATCTGACCCAAGGCGATGAGGGATTCGGATTGGGCGAGAGGATCGTTGACCTGCTGCACGACATCCCAGAGAAAGGGGGCCGCGTCGATCGCCTTGTACTTTCCGAGTCCCTTGGCGACGAGCTGGATGGTCCGGGCGTAGAGAGTCCGGTCGGTCGCGGTCTTGTAGTTGTCCTGGGTGCGGATCAGCCCCTCGATGGCGTCGACGAGGATGGGGGATATCGCGCGATCGTCGAGGGCGATGAGATTCTGGATCGCGTTGTATTTATCCTGGAGGTTCGTCGACTGCTGGTAGATCTGTCGATAGACCTCGGTCATCTCATCGCCGAAGAGGGCGGATGTCCCCGTCGAGGCGAGCAGAAGGGCCATCAGACCTAAGATTGGAATGCGTTTCATGTGTCGTGACTCCATCATTCGTAGTAGGTTTCGACTTTCTGATCCTGGCGGATGAGGTATTCGAAGGAGCGTTTTTCCTTGATCTTGCCGTTGGCGTCGCTGAGCACGGAAGTCAGGCGCTCGCCGTCGGGTCCGTAAGTGTAGTCGGTAGCTTCAGCCAGGGAATTGTCGGGATGCCGGACTTCGAAACGCATCACCTTGCCGTTCTTCAGGATCGACACTTCGGTTTTCTGCAGACTGCCGTCGGAGCCGAGGTAGGCCCAGGTTTCGGTCGACCCGTCGGCGGCGTAGGAAATCTTGATGCTGCCGGTGAGGGCGTCGGCCGAATTGCGCATCTCGATGAGGACCGGACGCTTTTGCGCATCGTAGGTATAGGAGGTCGTTACCCGAAGCGCGCCCGATCCGTCGAAGGCTTTCCAGGAAATGCGATTGCCCGAACCATCATAGGCGTAGCTTGAGGAATACTGTCCCGCTCCCTTCGCGTCTTGCCCCGTTTCGGAGGCGAGGAGCTTTCCGGCAGTCCAGGTCATGTCGCGCCTGCTTCTGAGCGAGCCATCCGAGCCGTAATTCAACTCGTCTGAGAGAAGGCCGGTCGCGTCGTACTCGGAAACGGTCCTTTCGATCGGTTCCGGGCGGGTCGGATCGATGGTCGTTTTCTCCAGAAGCCGCGTGAGCGCGTCATTGTATTTGTAGGCGGTATAGGTGTCCACGAGACCGTCGGGATAGAAGACGGTCTCTTTGACGAGGATAGGAATTCGAATCGTCACGGTGCGCTCTTTGAGTACAGGGGCCTTGGGCGCTGCTTCGGGCTTGGATGCGACGGGGGGCGAGCTTGCGCAGGACATCGCGAGAATGAGGGCCGAGACGCCAAGGCCTACCTTGGCGAGTGTCTTGGGCATGCCGAGCATTGTTACCTCCGGGGATTGCGACTCGTTCCACCGCCGGAAAAGGCGGGGAAACGAGTATAACCGCAAAAGGGGCCTGCATTGAATCCCCCGCCCCGGCGCCTCAGCTCGCGGCAGCCGCCTTGTCGAAGGCCCTTCTCAGCATTGCGAGGCCCTTTCCCATTTCGTCGTCGCCGATCACGAGGGGAGGAAGGAGGCGCATGACGTCCTCGCCGGCCGTCAGGACGAGGAGGCCCTCCTCCATCGCGAGGTGCTTGACCGTGTCGGGTTGGGCACTCGTCACAATGCCGATCATCAGCCCCTTGCCGCGGATAGACTTCACGAGGGGGTGTTTCCATGAGGCGATGGCCTTCATGATGTACTCGCCCTTTTTCGCGACTGATTCGAGGAATCCGGGGCGGCCGAGCTCCGCGAGAACGGCGCGGGCCGCGGCTCCCGCAAGGGGGTTTCCGCCGAAGGTGGAGCCGTGGTCGCCGGGGCCGAGGACCTTCGCTGCCTCGCCGCGGGCGAGGATGGCGCCGATGGGGACGCCGCCTCCCAATCCCTTGGCCACCATCACGACGTCGGGGCTGAGGCCCGCTTGGGTGGATGCGAGCATGGCGCCGGAGCGCCCCATGCCGCACTGGACCTCGTCGCAGATGAAGAGGGCGCCACGTTCGCGGCAAATGGCCTGGGCGCGCTTCATATACTCGATCGAGAGGGGGTAGACGCCGCCCTCGCCCTGGATGGGCTCAATGACGAGGGCCGCGGTCTTCTCGTCGATGGCCGCCTCGAGGGCGGCTACGTCGTCGGCGGGGACGTAGGCGAAGCCCGCGGGGAAGGGCCCGAAGTACTTGTGGAATTTCTCCTGGCCCGTGGCCGTGAGGGCGGCGAGGGTCCTGCCGTGGAATGAATTGACGAGGGTGACGATCTTGACCCTATCGGGCGATTTCGAGGAGCCGTGCTTGCGGGCCAACTTGATGGCGCCCTCGTTGGCCTCGGCCCCCGAATTGGCGAAGAAGACGGCCTCGAAACCCGTGGCCTCGCAGAGTTCCCGGGCCGCGGCCAGGGAGGTCGGAGTATTGTAATAGTTGGACACATGGATGAGGCGCCCCGCCTGGGCCGCGAGTGCGGCCACGAGGCGCGGGTGGTTGTGCCCGAGGCTGTTGACCCCTATCCCGCTCGAAAAGTCGACGTAGGTTCGGCCGTCGACGGCGGTGAGGAGGGCCCCCTCGCCCGAAACGAAGACGAGGCCCGTCCTCTTGTAGGTGTTCATGAAAAAGTCGCTATTCGTGTCGCTCATCGTCTTTTCCTTTCAGTAGATCATCGTGCCCGCGCCGGAATCGGTGAAGAGCTCGAGGATGAGGGAGTGGGGAGAACGCCCGTCGATGATATGGGCCGTCGCGACCCCGCCTTCGACCGCCCTGGCGCAGCATTCGACCTTGGGTATCATCCCCTTGGCGACGATGCCGTCGCGGATCAGGCCGGGAATCTCGGCGCGGGGAAGTTCGTCGATGAGGGTGGCGACATCGGAGAGGTCGCGGAGGATGCCCGGAACGTCGGTGAGGAGCATGAGCTTCTCCGCCTTCAGGGCTATGGCGATCTCGGCGGCCGCCGTGTCCGCGTTGATGTTGTAGTAGTTGTCGTCGTCCTTCATCCCGACTCCCACCGTGGAGACGACCGGCACGAAACCCGCGGCCAGACCAGCGAGAAGGGGCGAGGGGTCGACCGCGACTATCTCGCCGACGAAGCCCAGGTCCTCTTTCGAGTAGCGCTTCGCCTTGATCATCGCCCCGTCGACACCGGAGAGGCCGAGGGCCCGGCCGCCCTCGCGGTCGATCAGCGCCACGATGTCCTTGTTCACCTTGCCCGACAGGACCATGCGCACGATCTCCATCGTCTCCTCGTCGGTGTAGCGAAGGCCCTTCACGAACAGGGGTTCCTTGCCGACCCGGCGGAGCATCGAGTCGATCTCCGGGCCGCCTCCATGCACGAGGACCGTGCGTATGCCCACGGTGCTCATGAGGACGATGTCCTGGGCCACGGCCTGGCGGACGTTCTCGTTGGTCATGGCCGCGCCGCCGTATTTTACGACGACGGTCTTGCCCGCCCAGTCCTTGATATAGGGAAGGGCCTGGAGAAGGATCTCCGCCCTCACGTTCTCGGCTATGTCCATGCTGGCTTTCTCCCTTCCCTTAGGTTCGATAATCGCCGTTGATCTTGACGTACTCGTAGGAGAGGTCGCAACCCCAGGCCGTCGCCTCGCCCGCGCCGCCATTGAGGGACACGAGAATCTGCACCTCCCTGTCGGAGAGGATCTTCTTGGCCTTGTCCTCGCTGAAGGGGAGGGGGGCGCCGGCCTTGCAGACCTCGATGTAGCCGCGGGGACTCTCGAAGGCGAGGTCGACCTTGTCGGGATCGAAGGCAGGCCCCGAGTAACCGAGGGCGCAGAGGACGCGGCCCCAGTTGGCGTCGGAACCGAACATCGCGGTCTTCACGAGGCTCGAGGAGATGACGGCCTTGGCGAAGGACTCGGCGTCGTCCTCGTCGTTCGCGCCCGTCACGGTGCACTCGATGAGCCTCGTGGCGCCTTCGCCGTCGCGGGCGATCATCCTCGCGAGCTCGGTGCAGACCCAGTCGAGGGCCTCGGCGAAGTCGCGGTAGTCCTCGCCTTCGGCGATGATCTCGGAATTGCCGGCCATGCCGTTGGCGAGGACCACGACCATGTCGTTCGTGCTCGTGTCGCCGTCGACCGAGACTCGGTTGAAGGTGCGCTTGACGGTGGACGAAAGCGCCTTCTGCAGCAAGGCCGGAGAGATGGCGCAGTCGGTGGTGATGAAGCCGAGCATCGTCGCCATATTCGGATGGATCATGCCCGAGCCCTTGGCCATCGCGCCGATCGTCACCGTCTTGCCGCCGATGTCCTCGGAGAGGGCGGCTTCCTTTTTCATGGTGTCGGTCGTCATTATGGCTTCGCGGGCGTCGATCGAGCCGCCCTTCGAGAGGCCGGCCACGAGCTCGTCCATCTTCGCCTCGATGACCGAGACGTCGAGGGGTACGCCGATGACGCCAGTCGAGGCGACGACGACATCCTTCGCCGAAATCGGCAGGCGCTCGGCGACGAGGGCGGCCATCCGCCTCGCGTCCGCCACGCCCTGCTCGCCGGTGCAGGTGTTCGCGTTGCCCGAATTCACGATGATCGCCCGCGCCTTGCCGTCGGCGAGGTGCTCCTTCGTGACGACCAGCGGCTGGCCGATGACCTTGTTCGTCGTGTAGACCGCCGCGGCCGCGCATTCCTTCTCGGACCACACGAGGGCGAGGTCCTTCTTTTCCTTGTTCTTCCGGATGCCGCAATGGACACCAGAGGCCGTGAAACCGATGGGTGCGGTGACTCCACCGCGGATAGTCTTCATATGAAGGCTCCTTTCGACCGCTCAGAAGGCGGGAGGAAGCATCGAGATTCCCGACCCCTCGTCGAGGCCGAGCGCGATGTTCATGTTCTGTATGGCCTGGCCGGCCGCGCCCTTCACCATGTTGTCGATGGCGGAGATGACGATGGCCGTCCTGCCTCCCCTCGCGAGATGGAGGGAAATATCGCAGTAATTGGACATTCTCACGTTGCGGTTCGTCGCGATCGCTCCGACCGGCAGGACGCGCACGAAGGGCTCCTTCGAATAGAAGGAAGCGTAGAGCTCCCTCAGGGCCCCGGCCTCGATGGGAGAGACGAGGGGTGCGTAGATCGTGCTCACGATGCCGCGGCCCATCGGCGCGAGATGGGGTGTGAAGATGGCCTCGACCGGCCTCCCCGCCATCGCGGCGAGGTTCCGCTCGATCTCCGGGGCGTGGCGGTGTTCGCCGATCTTGTAGGGCGTGATCGAGTCGGCGGCCTCGGAATAATGGGTCGTCTTCGTGGGCTCCTTGCCCGCGCCGGTGACGCCCGAGGCCGCGTCGATGATTATGCCTTCGGTCTTGAAGACGCCCTTCGCGAGGCCTGGAAAGAGGCCCAGCGAAGCCGAGGTCGGGTAGCAGCCGGGATTGCCGATCACCTTGGCCTTCGCGAGCTTCGCCCGATTGAGCTCGGGAAGGCCGTACACGGACTCGGCATGGAGCTCGGGATGGCGATAAGGCTTGCCGTAGACGGCCTTGAAGGTGGCCTCGTCGTCGCCGAAGCGGAAGTCGGCTGAAAGATCGATGAGGAGTGCGCCGCGGGGGCGGGTCCGGGCTGCATGCTCCTCCGCTATGCCGTGGGGCAGGGAGGAGAAGACGACATCGGCCGATTCGACGGCGGCCTCGGGGCTGACGAAGCGGAGTTCGGGGAAGGCGTTCCCGCCCTGGCCGCCGAGAAGATTGGGATACACGCTCCCCATCGACTCGCCCTCGGCGCTCGATGAGGCGAGGACGAGCTTCCCGACCGCCGGGTGGCCGAGAAGGAGCCTCGCGAGCTCGGCGCCCGCGTAGCCGGTGGCGCCGATGACGGCAACTGTGATCATCTAGGGCCTCCGCCAGGGCGTGCGAAAACACTTTCCCTGCAAAGGTGGAATGCGCCGGCATAGGTCGGCGTCGTATGCTTGTTGAAGGTGGGGATTAAGGGCGACGGAGGCGGGGCGGTGTCGGCGGGAGGAGGGAGGCGAGGGTGGGCATGGCGAGGCGGACGTCGAGGGCGGACGCGAAGCGATCGAGTGGCAGTGGACTATCGAAGAAACCCGACATGTTACCCTCCTGAGGGTGACAAGATGCGCTGACTATGATAATCGCGGGCGAAAGCGTCAAGTGGTCTCCCTCATAAATATCCAGGGAGCCGAATATCACGCCAGATCGGCCGGTCGGCGGGAGCCGGCGTCCCCGATCCGGGAAGCGGGGGCGAATCGCCCATTGCGCATCGCGTTCCGCATTCGCTACACTCGCGGACAGGCAAACCGCATGAACGTGCAATTACCCGCCATCCCTCGGCGCTGGTCCTGGCGCCCGGCGACATCGTCCGTCACCTCGTGACGGCGGGGGCGCGGCCCCCGCGAGACGATGCCGCCCCTCGGCTCAGTCGCCATCCCCGTCGGCGGAGGCGTCCTCGGGCGCCACACACCTTCCCTTTCGGAGATCTATAATGGAACGCAAACGCATCCTCACGGGCGACCGCCCGACCGGCAAACTCCACCTCGGCCACTACGTCGGCTCCCTCGCCAATCGCGTGAGGCTCCAGGACGAGTACGAGTGCTTCTTTATCATCGCCGACCTCCACACCCTCACGACCAAACCGGAGAAGGAGAGCATCGAGGCCCTGGCCGACAACGTGCGCTCGGCCGCCCTCGATTACCTCGCGGTCGGCATCGATCCAGCCAAGTCCGTCATCTATCTCCAGAGCGCCGTGCCCGAGGTCATCGAACTTTCGCTCTTTTTCCAGAACCTCATCACCGTGCCGCGCCTTTCGCGGGTGCCGAGCCTCAAGGAAATGGCCCAGGGCGCCGGCATCGAGGAGATGCCCTTCGGCCTCCTCGGCTACCCCGTTCTCCAGGCGGCAGACATCCTCCTCCCCCGCGCCCACCTCGTGCCGGTCGGAAAGGACAACGTCGCCCACGTCGAAGTCACCCGCGAGATCGCGCGTCGCTTCAATTACCTCTACGGCGAGACCTTCCCCATCCCCGACGCGATGGTTTCCGAATACGGCTCCCTCGTCGGCATCGACGGCAACGCCAAGATGTCGAAAAGCCTTAACAATGCCATCTTTCTTTCCGATGACGCCAAGACCGTCGAGAAGCGCGTCATGTCGATGTACACCGATCCCAAGCGCGTCTCCGCCGACGTGCCCGGCACCGTCGAGGGCAACCCCGTCTTCCAGTATCACGACGCCTTCAACCCGAACAAGGCCGAAGTCGAGGACCTCAAGAGCCGCTACCGCCTCGGCAAGGTGGGCGACGTCGAGGTCAAGGAAAAGCTCGCCCGGGCCCTCAATACCTTCCTCGACCCCATCCGCGAGCGCCGCGCCAAGTACGAGGCGCAATCGGGCCTCGCCGACGAGGTCGTCTACGACGGCACGATGCGGATGCGCGAAGAGGCACGGGCCACCCTCAACCTGGCCAAGAAGGCGATGGGCATCAGCGCAGTCTGGAACCGCGTGTCACGCAAGGCGGAAGAAGCGAAGAAGAGACGCGCAGACAAGTAACGAGCGCGTCGACGGGTTGCCGAACTCTAGTCAGCGAAGCGTTAAGAGGTGAAGAAGTAGAGGCGCTTGAGAACCTACCGGGGCGAGGCCTGGCCCGACTCTTTGCTGCCGGGCTGCGCTAGAGGTGCATCCTGGCTACGCCGAAATCATCGGCGCCCGGCGAGGAGCCGTCGAAGACGTAGTGTTCGAGGCCGCTTTCCTTTTGGTACTTCACGGTGACGCGAGCGAAGGCCTCCGCGGCGGAAGGGCTGTCATAGCCGAGTATCGCCACGGTCCCGCCCGCCCCGCCTCCGGTAATCTTGGCGCCGAGGAGGCCGTTCTTTTCTTCGGCGCGGACCAGGGAGACGATGAGATCGGTGGCTGCCGACGCGAGACCTGAATCGGTATAGCCTACATGGGCTTGGTACATGAGCTCTCCGAGAAGTCTCGCCACTCCTTCGTCGACGGACCGGGGATTGGCGGTTATCAGCTTGTAGAAGAGATTCACGCGCCAGTTTTCCTCCACCGCGTAGCGCGTGGCGCCAAGGACGGGATAGTTGACCGCGTCCCTCACCTTCGTATGAGGATCGAGGTGCAGCGGAAACTTCGAATTGAAATCGGCGCCCATGACCTTGAGGGGGAGCCGCGATTCGTATTTCTCGCGAAACAAGGCCGGCGACAAGTTCGCAAGGTAGCCGTTCCAGAGGGGATCGACGTAGCGCGATACGATTCCCGATTCGTCGAGCTTCGGCTTCAAGCCCTCCATCTCGCAGAGATAACGATATCCCATGAAGGTGGCGGCGCGGGCCGCCTCGTACTCGATGCCCGTGACCGCGTGCCTCACGCCGCTGTCGATGCCCCATACGCGCAGGTTGGAGGGAAGGCGGGCGGGAGCCTGGGGAAGGCATGGCTGGCAGAGCATCGGGATGAAGACGTTCTCCCCGCCCATCACGACGGCCAGCTGATCCATGACGCCGCAGGCCGCTCCGGTCAAGGCGATCTCGACCCACTGGGTCCAGAGGGCTAGATCGACCCCGTGGGTCTCGACGCCGTACAAGGCCGCCATGGCTTTCATGGGCGCCACCTCGATGGCGGCCGACGAGGAGACTCCCTTTCCCAGGGGAATGTCGGATTCCAAATAGAGGTTGAAACCAGTTTCGACCTTGTCGGGGAATTCCTTCATGAGGTAATAGAGGTCTCCCAGGATGTAGGCGCACCAGGAACGTCGCGCGTCGGCCTCGCACCAGGCGCGAACCCACGCGACGGGTCGCAGCTTACTCCCCTCCCTCAAATCGTCGAGGGAGAACTCGATCTTTTCCTCCCATCCCAGGCGCCTCACCGCGGGATTGAAGAAGATCACCTTCCTGTCGGAGCGAGCCTGCACGGCTACCATCACCGCTTCTCGTATCGTGGCCTCGAATACCAGGCCGCCGGTGTAGTCGTCGTTGCCGCCCATGAGGTCGAGTCGACCGGGCGAGCGGCTTACGAGAACCTCCTCCCCCGGCCGAAAGAAGCGCTTCTCACCAGCTCCATCCGACGGGGCCAGGTCTTTCAAGCCGCTCGTAAAACGTTTGACATCGGGAAGGCTCAATCTATCGAGCATCATATCGTCGCTCATTTCGCGGCTCCTTGCGTCAGAATAGGTCTCTCACCCGGGCGTAGAGCGTTTTATAGGTGAGGTAGCTCTTTTCATATACCGCTGAATTCCGCGCCTCTGGCTCGAAAGAACTGTGTACCTCGTTGGCCTCGGTCGCGGCGGAGGCGGCCGAGGCATAGCTTCCCAAGGCGACGGCGACGAGTATGGCCGCCCCCAGGGAAGCGCATTCGGATTCGGCCATCGTGCTGATCTTCCTGTTCGTGACGTCGGCCTTGATTTGGGACCAGATCGCGCTCTTCGCGCCTCCGCCCAAGGAGCGAAGCTCCGCGACACGGACACCCGTTATCGATTCTATGAGCTCGATATTCTCCCGCAGCATGAAGGCGATGGATTCGAAGATCGCCCGGATGAAATGCCCGCGCTTGGTGTCGAGGCCCACTCCAAGGAAAACGCCCCTGGCGGCCGGATTGTTGTCTGGCTGAGTCACTCCCGCGAAGTAGGGAAGGAGCACGAGGCCGTTCGCGCCCACGGGGGTCGTTTCGGCCAGCTTCCCCATCGCGTCGTAGACGGACTCGCTCCCGGCCGCGGATTCCGCGATGAGATCCGCGCAGAACTCGTCCTTGAACCATTTGAGGACGATGCCGGCCGTCATGCAGATCGGGATGTAGAGGTATCTGCCCTTGGATATGTGACGATAGATCGTGAGCCTTTTCTCATTCCAGAAATCGGGATTCTCGCAGGTCACCGCTATGCTCAGGGCCGTACCCGTCGTTTCGGAAAGGAGGCCGGGGGCGACATTCACTGCGCCGAGGGCGCCGGCCGTCTGATCCATGGCGCCGGTGACGATCAGCACGTCGAACGGCAAGCCGAGCTCCGCGGCGACTTCCGGGAGGATCTTCGAGACGATGGTCCCGCATTCGAGGGCTTCCGGTATCTTCTCCTGGTCCACGCCGATTCGTCGCAGCATTTCTTCCCATAGGCGATCCTGGGCTATGTCGAAGTAGCCCGTCGTGGAGAGGAGGGATTTTTCAGACACGAATTTCCCGGTGAGCCGCATGATGACGTAGTCTTCGAGAAGGAGGAACTTGTATGTATTGGCATAAAGTTCAGGCTCCCTGTTCTTGATCCACAGCAATTTACTGACGGGGCAGAGGCCGTTGCAGTCGGGGATGCCGGTCTTGGCATAGAACTCCCTTTCGTCGAAGAGCGCGCGGATCGTCGCGCTTTCGTCCACTGCCCTGCCGTCCAGCCAGACGATGGCCCTGCGCAGGGCCGTCCCGCTCGCGTCCACGGGGATGAGTGTCTCCCCCTGGGTAGTGATGCCGATTCCACGAATGTCCTTGGCGCTTCGCGGCGCCTTGGCCAGAATCTCTTTTACGCAATGGACGATTCCCTTCCAATACGTTTCGGCGTCGAGCTCGACATGGAGGCTCCTTTCGGCGATCAATTCGTATTCAATGCTCGAACTCGCGAGCAGGGCAAGCTTGTCGTCGAACAAGGAGGCCTTTACCGCCGTCGTTCCGATGTCAAAGGCGAGGATCATGGCAATTCCTGTCTTCTAAATTGTCTTCAAGTATTTTTTCTCCGCCTCATCGGGGCTCTCTCCGCGTTTTACGACGTCGAGGAGGCCATCGAGGTAGGTGACGGGGTTTTTCGCGCAGATGACATTCCGACCGTACACGACGCCCTTCGCTCCCTTGGACAAGGCCTTTTTCGCCTGCGCGAAGGCTTGGGAGGGTCGGTCGAAGGCGCCGCCGCCGAGGGCGAGGGTCGGGATGACGGCGGTCTTGGTGATCTTCTCGAAGTCCTCCACGAAGACGGTCTTGATCAGGTCGGCGCCGAACTCGGCGCAGGCCCGCGTTCCCAGGGCCAGGTCCCCGAGGTCGCCCTGATAGCGGTCGATCCCCCCGAAGGGAATGAATTCGCCGATGAGGGGAATGCCGTAGGAATCGGCCTCGGCCACGAACTCCCCGAACTGCGTGACGTTGCGCGTGTTCGCCACCTCGTCCGTGCCGAGGAGGAGGGACGCGATGACGATGTCCGCGCCGAGGGATATGGCGTATTTCACGTCGCAGAGCCTCTCGTTGTAGCCCTTTTCGTAATAAGAAGGCTTTTCGAAGCGGGAGAATCCTTTCATATGAGGTTTGCAGTAGTGGGCCGCCCAATTCACCCTGATGATGCACAGGGGCGAATCTTTGCGGCTGAAAAAGCCCTGGCACTGCTTCGCCATGCCGGGCATGACCAGGAAGGCGTCGGCCTTTTTAAAGGACATGATGTCGTTCTTAAGGTCCTCGATGCCGGGGAAGGGCCCCATATAGCTGCCGTGGTCCGCGGCTATGACCACCGCCGCGCCGTTCGAGAAGAGCTTGCCTAGACGAATTTCCTTGCCACTCATCAGCGTCTCCTTGTCCAGTGATGAAATCCTCGCGCCGCACGGGAATGAACGAAGCCCGCGAAGCCGCGAGGTAGCCGCATCAGCCCACGATCTCCACGCGCACGGTGCGCTCGCGCGCCCTCACCTGATCGAAGTCGGCGAAATAGATCCTCCCGAACTCCCCGAGCTGCATCTTCCCTTCTACGACCGGAATGCTGACCGACCTGCCGAGCAGGACCGAGCGAAGATGGGCGTCGGTATTGAGGCTCCATGACGCCTCTTCCCCGCGCTCGCGGCGGGCGATTTCGATGTGCTTCGGGCCCGGATGGAGGTACTGGCCCATAGTCCTACAAGTTGGTATGATCTTTTCAAGGACGGTCACCAGGTCCTGAAGGATGAATTGCTCGCCCCAGTAGTCGACGTCGTCGGATTGTTCCTGGATGAGGACGCTGCAGGTCGTATGCTGGGAATAGACCAGCGCGATGCCTCCCCCGAAACCGGAGTCCCCGAGGATCTCGGCGACCCGTTCCGTGACATCATGGAAGGTCGGTCTCCTGTCGGATTGAATCGTGAATTCCCCATGAAAGTTCGCCATGCCGGCTCCTTTGCGGACCGCCCTTGCGGGCATCGCCATGCTACCTCGTCCTGTCCCAAGTTTCCCGAAGGCTCCTGATCATCTCTCTCATGCTCCGCGTCGGGTCTTCCGCCTTCACGATTCCGCTCGTGCAACCGGTCCCCTCCGCGCCGAGGCCTATTATGGCCTCGACGTCCTTGGCGCTGTAGATGCCCGCGCCGTGGAGGACGGAGATGCCCGGGTTTATATTCCTAATTGCTTCGTTTATTTCCCTGACGTAGCTTCGGCTCTCGACGGACCCATTCCTAGTCCCGATGAGTTCGGGCGGCTCGGCCAGGATGATGTCGGGCTCGAACTGGGCGATGGCCCTGGCCTCCGCGAGGTTGTCGGCGCAAACGAGGGTCGCGAGCCCCACTTCGTCGGCGCGGGCGATCGCCGTCCTGAGGTCGCCGAGCGTCATTTTCTTTTCCGAGTGATTCAACAGGACCCCCCTCGCTCCCGCGGCCTTTATCGCCTCGGGCAGGACGGAGCCTATGCCCTTGCCGATGCGCAGGGGGTCCATGTGCTGGGCGAAGACGAGAAGGCGATTCGTCGCCTCGGCTATCATGCGAATGTCCACGCACTGGGGCGTATAGATGATATCGACGTCGTACTCTTCGCAAAGCCGATCCGCCTCGAGGGCCAGGTCGAGGGAGGCCTGGCCATAGAGATAGGCCTTGGGCCCGATCTCGAAGAAGGGCGCCCGAATTCGAAAAGCGGAGTTCATGCGGGTCAGACCTCGACGTATTCGATGCCCCACATCGTGCAGAGCATCTTCCATCGCGCGGCGACATCTCCCAGGTTGATGACTTCGTGGTGAGTGCCTCCGTTGGCTACCCAGGCTTCCACGCACCTTTCTATCCCCGAACGCGGTTTGAAAAATATGTAAGGCATTTCGCAATTCGTCATGTCGGACTTGGGCAGGATTTCTCCCCTGGCGACCACGAGGCGAAAGTTTTTACCGGATACCGAGGCAAGCGAGACGAGGGTCGCCTCGCCGTATTGAGGCGTGAACAGGGGGGTCGGGGGATTGGCGAGACCGCCCTCGCCCAGGAACCTGTCGATCAACTTCGGCTTTTGGTCCTTTCGGCAGGTCGCCCAATTGCCCTCCCCGGCGTGGCAAAAGATGATCGCGCCGAGCTTGAAGTCCATCGTGTACATCTCTGTGAAATTGCCCCCTCCCTCGCCGAGCCGATGGGCGGCGTAGACCATGGAGGCGCAGATGGCGTCTCCTTCCGCGGCATAGCCGTAACCCTCCGCCATGAGATGGGAGGCGCCCATGAGGGGTAGCTGCTTGAAGCGGCCGTCGGCTCCGAAATTGTCGAAGTGGGCCGAAAAAGCCTTGAAGCCATTGTCGTCGAGGTGCTTCTTGAAGCCCAGGTATATTCGAGTCGCCTCTTCATGACTCTCCCTGGACAGCTTGGGATCGACCTCGAAATTCCGATGATCCCTTTCCATGGAGGCTTCGATCTCGGCCTTCGTCAGCTTGCCCATCGCCGTGACGACGGAACCCAGATCCTGGTGCACGAATTCCGGACCGATCTTCGAGAAAAAGGCCATGTCGTCGGTGAGGATATCGCCCATGCCGCCCATGCGGCCGAAGATGGCGATGCGGAGCTCGCGCATCTTCCGGTACACCGCTCCGGCCCTGGCGAAATCCTCGACAAAGCGTTTGAATCGCGCTTCATGACGATTCCCGGCAAAATACTGGCAGGGGAAGGCCTGCTTCATGATCATGTTGGCGTTGTCTTGGGCGCCGTGGATGCCCTGATTCACCGTTAGGTCGAGCTCTTTCCACTTCGTCCCCACTTCCTGATCCGGTTGGACTATCGCGAGGGCGATGGGAAGTCGGTTGTTCTGAAGGGCGCGCAGGAGCCATGCGCCCTGCGAATAGGCCAGGAGGACGATGAGGATGCCGTCGAGTTTCTGGGCATTGAAGGCCTCGACCGTCGCTTCGATCTCGGCGCGGTTTTTTGCCGCGCCGGGGAAGCGCAGATCCACGGTATCCCCGCAAGAATCGACGATTTCGCGCGCATAGGCTTCCTGGCGCGCCGTTATCCCGGGGAAGATCGGCTCGTAGCCGTCGGTCATGAGGCCGAGAAGACCGATCCTGGGTCTTTCCGTCTTTTCCATAGCTTCTCCTTGAGCGCTCGGCACTCTTTTCCAAAGCCGCACTATCGTCTTTCCTAGATGTCGTAGAAGGACAGCCTCAATCTGCGGGTCTGACTCGAGAAGGGTTCGAGCGCGGTGAGGTTTCCGCTTTCCTCTTCCAGGGCCCGGCCGCGGAGGGTCGCGGTTCCAGGTTCGATGCCCAGGGCATATTCGCCCGAGCGCAGGGATTTCCATTGCGTCAGCACGGGCAGCGTCGCGCCGTCGTAGGAGAGGGCCACTCCGATGCCGAGCTTCGCATTCTCCAGCTTGATGGTGACAAGACCGTCGTCGCCCTCTTCGGGAGAGTGGAAGAAGACCTCTTCCGGATTTTCATCGAGTGGGTTTTCCAGTTTGCTCCAGGTCGCGAGGCCCTTCTTCGCGCCTTCGGTCCTGGCCACTATCGCCGATTTCTCCCGAGGGAAGATCAACCTTGTATCTTCGCCTATAAATGGAAAGCCGAAATTGAAATGATAAAGGAGCATGTACCGGACCGGGCTCGCCTCGTTGTTGGTGACCCTGTCTTCAATCACGAGTTCCTTGGAGCCGAAGGAGCTTGTTATCGTCCTCTCGAGGCTGAGGTTTTCCTGGCCCATCATGCTCTCGCGCATGACGGCGCTTGCCTCGATTTTATACGAATCACCCTCCCAGAAGGCGCGAGCCGAGCTTTGCTCGGCGGGAGTCATGCCGATGCGGCCATGAAGCGGGTGATACCTGCCTCCCTTGTCCCTGCAATCGGTACCTATATTCATGAGCCCGCAGGTGCAGAGCATTCCCGCCGTCCAATACGCGTCGAACTCATTCTCCAGTGGATAACCATAGGCCGAGGCGACAAGGCCGTTCTTCGCTAAAAAGGAAATATTGGATCCTTTGTAGCGCAATTCGTAGATATCGAGGCACTTGTCGGGCAGGAGGGTGTATTCCAAACCCGAGCCGGTCTTGACTTCGTAGGAAGCTATTCCCTTCGCCTTTCCCCGCGCGAAGGTCTTCTCCGTTATTCCGGCGACTTGCTCCATGTTGCCTACGAATTTCAGAATTTCTCTCCGGGTCATACTGTCTCCCTTTTCTCATTTATTGCATGTATCAGTCATTTCGTCAATAGTTTGAATGCAATTTTGCATAAATCAGGCATAATATGACTTATGGCTTCATGAAATGGGCTTGACAATGACTGAAAGCGGCAATAGGCTTTTCCATACTGGCAAGGAGGGCTTCATGAAAAAGTGTCGAATTTTTCTCTGCCTTTTTCTTCTGGCTTTCGCTCTGCCCGGCGTTCTCGCCGCCCAAGCTGTAGAGAGGCAGCTCGTGAGCTACGGGATGTCGGACGATTGGGTGAACCTGGGGAACACCTGGAAGGCGATCGAAGATCGATACGGCCTGACCCACACTGACACCGATATGACGAGCGCCGAGCAGATCACGCATCTGCTCGCGGAAAAGGACGCTCCGGTAATGGATGTAGCCGACATCGGCTATGACTTCCTGGGGAAGTTGCTGGATAACAAGCTCGCTCTTCCCTACAAGAACGCGAACTGGAGCAAGATCCCCGCCCAATTCAAGGATCCCGACGGGCTCTGGGCCTCATCCTACTGGGGAGCCATCGCCTTTCTCGTGAACACCGACCTCGTCAAGAATGTTCCGCAGACATGGGACGATCTCCTGAAACCGGAGTACAAGGACAAGGTCGTTTCGAGGGATCCGCGAGTCTCGACCTATGCCACCGCGGCCGTTCTCGCGGCGGCGTACGCTCACGGCGGCAACGAAGTCAATGTGCAGCCCGGCCTGGATTTCTTCAAAAAGCTCCGCGATAGCGGCAACCTGCGCCAGGGGGTCGTGCTCAACGTGTCCGCCGTCCAGAAGGGCGAGGCGCCTATATCCATCGTGTACGATTTCGACGGCTTCGCCAAACGCGACGCGACGGGGCTTCCCCTTGTCGTCGTCATTCCCAAGGATGGCACGGTGGGAATGATTTTCGCGCAGTACATCAGCAACAGGGCACCACACCCCAATGCCGCGAAAAAGGCGATGGACTATTTCTTCTCCGACGAGGGTCAGATTTCCTTCGCGAGAGGCTATGCCCATCCGACCCGTTCGGACGTCGTCCTCCCCGTCGATGTGGCGTCGAAACTCCTCCCTATGAGTTCCTACCCGAACATTAAATTCCCGACCGATCTTCAATCCTTCTCCGGCGCAATAAAGAAAATCGTCGATGGATGGAACGCTATCGTGGAAAAGTGATCGAGGTTCCCGATGATGGAACGCGCGCCGGCTGACGAGGGCGGCCATGACATGATGACCGCAACCGTGCTCGGCTCCGGAACCTGCGTTCCGGCGGCCGGGCGCGGCGCCCCGGGCTATCTCGTGCGAACCGGCGAAAGTCTCCTCCTCCTCGATCCGGGGCCGGGAACCCTGGCGCGCTTGGCCGCGATCGGGCTCAGCCATAGGGATATCGACCTGATACTGCTCAGCCACCTGCACCCGGATCATTCGCTCGATCTCGTCACCTTCCTTCAGGCGAATAATGCCACTCCGGGATACAAGCGATCACGGCCCCTCTCCCTCGTCGGTCCCAAGGGACTCTCCGCCTTCCTCGCGGGCCTCATCGCTCTTTACGACTGCGTAGGACCCGAAGGCTATTCCATCGACCTGCGAGAACTGGGAGCGGAGACCCTGAGGCTTCCCGGAGGTGAGACCTTGACCGCGGCCCTGAGCGGACACACTCGGGAGAGTCTGTGCTTCCGTCTTGAATCGGGCGGGAGAGTCCTGGTCTATTCCGGCGACGCCTCGGCTCGTGGTGATCTCCCGGCGATCGCGGGTGGCGCGGATCTCCTCCTTTGCGAATGCTCGTTTCCGGAGACATGGGAGGTCCCTGATCACCTCAATTCCGCCCAGGCGGGCCGCATCGCGCAGGAGGCCGGGGCCGGCCGAGTCGTGCTCACCCATTTGTATCCGCCCTCGCTCGAGACCGACGTCGCGGCGCAGGTCCGCACGCGCTACGAAGGCCGAGTTACCCTGGCCTACGACGGCTTGACCGCCATCGTGTGAGGCGGCGCGAATGACAAGCGCCGGGAAGAACAGGCAGGCCAGGTCGAAACTCCGGTCATTCCTCGTCTGGCTTCCGCTCATGCCTTTTTTCATCTTCGGCGTCCTTATGGAAATCGTCCCCCTCGCCTCCGTACTGGCTTCGAGCCTGCGGGATGGGGAGGGAGCCTTCGGCTTCGCGAACTACCTTCGGGCGATGTCCCCCTCGATTCGCGATTCCTTCGCGAACAGCATCAGGCTCTCCGCCCTGACAGCCTCGCTGGGCGTGGTTCTCGGAAGTCTCGCGGGATACGCGATCATGAACGCGCGCGGCGCCCTTTTCAGGAGGGCGGCGACCGCCCTCGCCGACGTGGCGACGAATTTCGGCGGGGCCCCGCTCGCCTTCGCCTTCATCGTCACCCTCGGTTCCACGGGCATCGTCACGCAGATCCTCTTGAAGGGTTTCGGCATCGCCCTATATCCCACTTTTCGAGTGTATTCGGTCAGCGGGCTCGTCCTCGCCTACCTGTATTTCCAGATACCCCTCATGATTCTTCTCATCCAACCATCCTTGCAGGGGCTGCGCGGCGAATGGAAGGAAGCCGCCCTGAACCTCGGCGCCACCGAACGACGCTACTGGCGCAAAGTCGCCCTGCCCCTGCTCTCGCCTTCCCTGATCAGCGGATTTTTTCTCCTGTTCGCCAATTCATACGGAGCCTACGCGACCGCATGGACCCTCACCGGGCCGGACATAAACCTCGTGACGATCCGGATCGCGGCCCTCGTCCGCGGCGAGGTCCAGCTCGAGCCGGGCACGGCGGACGCCATGTCCGTCCTGTCCCTCCTCATAATGGCGCTCTGCGTGATCGGCTCGCTGCTCGCGAATCGCCGGGCCCAAAGGTGGAGACGATGAGGAAGAACAGCCCATGGCGAGGCCTCGTCATCGTACTATTTATGATTTATATGCTCGTCCCCGTGCTCGCTACCCTGCTGTTCTCCTTCGCCACGCGATGGGACCGCACGATCTTCCCCGAAGGCCTCTCCGTCGAGTGGTGGAAGGCCGTCACGGGCAGGCGAGCCTTCGGCATGACCTTGCGGAATTCCCTGTTCATCTCATTCGGCGCGATGGTTCTCTCCATCCTTCTCGTGACCCCCGTCGCGTATTGGACGCATCTCAGGGTACCGAGGGCCAGGCCCCTCGTGGAGTTTTTCACCATCCTTCCATTCGGAATCCCCGGCGTGGTTCTCGCCCTCGCCTTGATCCGCTGCTACGCGAAGCTCGGCGCTACCATCGTATACAGCCCTGGAATGCTCATCGCGGCCTGCATGGTCATTTCCTTGCCCTTCATGTATAGGCCGGTGACAAACGCCTTGAACGCGGCCGACGTGAAAAGGCTTACCGAGGCGGCGCACTCGCTCGGAGCGGGCTGGTTCATGACGATGACGAGGGTGATCGCCCCGAACATCATGTCGGGCATCGCGAGCGGCGCCCTTCTCGTCTTCTCCACCGTCTTCGTGGAGTTCACGCTCGCGAACCTCCTCGTCGGAGCCCGCTTCAAGACCTTCCCCATCTATCTCGTCGAATTCACGCGCTTCGACGGGCGCCAGGCGAGCGCCCTCGCGGTCATCAGTTTTGCCTTCGCCTGGCTCTTTTCGCTCGCCGTCCTCCTCGTGATGGGAAAGGGGAGCGGCGCGCGGGAAGGGGCGGCGGGGGCGCGATGAATATGGATGGGACGAAGGATATGGAGTATCTGAGCTTGCGAAGCGTCGCCAAGACTTTCGCGGGCGTCGCCGCCGTCAAGGACTTCAGCCTGGAAATCGCGAAGGGAGCCCTCGTGGCCTTTCTGGGTCCCTCCGGCTGCGGCAAGACCACGACTCTGCGCATGATCGCCGGCTTCGAGGAGCCCGATCCAGGCAGCGGACGCGTCTACCTCGATGGGGCGGACATCACGGAGCTTCCCTCCAATCGCCGCGACATCGGCATGGTCTTTCAAAGTTATGCCCTTTTTCCGAACATGACGGTGTGGTCGAACGTGGCTTTCGGGCTCGAGGCGCGCCGCTTGGACAAGCGGGAAATCGGGGAGCGGGTAGGCGCCGCTCTCGACATGGTGCGCTTGCGCGACGCGGACCGGCGTTTCCCCCACCAGCTCTCGGGCGGCCAACAGCAACGTATCGCGCTGGCTCGCGCCCTCGCGATAAGGCCGCGCGTCCTCCTTCTCGACGAACCGCTTTCCGCGCTGGACGCCGAGGTGCGCCTGGCCCTGAGGGGGGAGATCAGGCGCATTCAATCCGAGCTCGCGATAACCACGGTGTACGTGACCCACGATCAGGAGGAAGCCCTGTCCATATCCGACAAGGTCGTGGTAATGAACCGGGGCGTCGTTGAACAGGTCGGCACGCCCGAGGAGATCTACCACAGGCCGAAGACGCGGTTCGTGGCCGGATTCATCGGGACGGCCAACCAATTCACCGGAAAGGCGGTGGGCGAAAACGAGGTCGCCTGCGAGGGCTTCACTATCGCCGCTCCCGTCGCGGCCCAGGTCGGGGAGGCATCTCTCGTGGTCGTACTGGTTCGCCCCGAGACCATCGCCGTTCATGATAGCCCGCCGGAAGAGGGCGGGGGAAACGTCATCGAGGGCGTCATAGAGACTGTCACCTTCCATGGAGCCGTCACGAGGCTCGGCATAGACGCGAAGGGGCAAAGGCTGTCCGCTGACGTGACGATGGGCGAGAAGAAGCGATTCTCCCTCAATCAGCGGGTCTGGCTGTCCTTCGACCCCGAGAGCTGCCAGGTCATGGCTCGTGAGGAAGGGCCTGGCTGACGCACTTGCTGGCGATTTCGGCGCAAGCCGATATTCTCGCATTCGAATCCAGCCGAAGGAGGCTATCCATGAGAACGAAAGTGCTAGGGAGTCTGGTGGTGATTCTTGCGATCTTCGCCTCGTCCGCGGTTATCGCCCAGACGAGCGCCAAGCCGGTCACGCTTACCTTCTGGGCCGGCAGCGCCTATTACAATTCGGATGAGGCCAAGAAACCGCAGAGCGAGTGGGCGATCACGAAGATCATCGGCGATTTCGAGGCGCAGAATCCGAATGTCAAGGTCGACATGACTCCCATCGAGGTGAGCTCCGAATCGCTCGCAAAATTCAAGGCGGCGGCGATCGCCAAGAACGGCCCGGACGTGATCGAGCTCTGGACGGGATCCTATCTCTTCCCGCTCAAGGACATACTCCTCCCCCTGAACGCGTACATCCCGGCCGCGGACAAGAAGAACATTAGCGGATGGGACGCCGTGACCTACAATTTCAAGCCGAACGGCGAAATCCTGGGATATCCCATCGGCAACAACTATGCCGGGCTGGTCTACAACAAGGCTCTCGTCAAGGCCGCGGGCATGGACTGGGATAAGAATCCGCCGAAGACGACGGAGGATTTCAGGGCCGCGTTGAAAAAAATCAAGCAAACGGGGGTTATCCCCTTCGGTTTCGACGCCTCGAAGGGCCGCATCATGCATTACGCGACCATCTACTGGTGGGTCGAGGAATCCGGCTACGAACGCCTCGTCTCCGACTCCGAGGGAAGGACCAAATTCGTAGACGACAAAGGCTTCCTCAATCTCATGACCTATATGCAGTCCCTCTACAGCGACGGGCTGACGAATTCGGACGCGGCGACCTCGGTCGACTACGAGTCCAAATTCTCCACGGGGAAGTACGCCGTGACCGTGGGAGGCGTCAACAACGCGAAGGCCTTCGAGTCGGCCCTCGGCCCCGAAAATTTCGGCTTCCTCCCCTTCCCGAGCATGAGTTCCTCGCCCAAGGTCAAGGCTTCGATCATAGGGGGCCCGGGCAACTGCCTCGCCGTCGGCAACTACACCAAGAACCGCGACCTCGCCGTCAAGTTCATTTCCTTCCTGTGCTCGAAGCCGGCCTTCATCCAGTTGACGAAGTCGGTCACGACCTTCCCCTCCCGCACGGATGTCACCCTCGACGACCTCGGCTGGACCAACGATCCCTTCCGTCAGAAGATCTATGCGCTATCCAAGAACTTCGCCTTTTGGATCGACAATTCCATCCCCGAGTATCTCTATAGCGAAATGAAACGTTTCTTCCCCAACATCGTCGTAGGCAAGCTCTCGCCCAGGGACTTCGCCGCCCAGATGGACAAGCTGGTGCAGTCCAACAAGTGAGTGGGATTCGGGGCGCGCCCGGGCGAACTCGGCGCGCGCCCCTTGCCGAAAGGACGGGCAAATGTCGGGCAGAAAAAGAAGGGAATTGACCATATCGCTGCTGGGCATCGCGCCCGTCCTCCTCGTGCTCCTGGTATTCAGGGCATATCCATTGGGAAGCGTGATCTACAATAGTTTTACTAATTGGGATGGGCTATTCCGGCACGATTTCATCGGGCTCAAGAACTACATCAGGATCTTCAACACCGACTATTTTTGGCTGACCCTGGCCAACAGCTTCATCATGTTCATCAACGTCCCCATTCAGGTTTTCGTCGGGCTCGTGGTTTCCATGCTTCTCTACGAGAAGACACTCGGTTGGCGATTCTTCCGCTCCCTCTATTACCTGCCGCAAATCGTGTCCGCGGTCATCGTCGGCTATCTCTTCGCGATCTTCTTTTCCTACGGCGGGCCGGTCAACGGGATATTCAACGCCTTGGGCGCCCCGAAAATGGCGATCGAATGGCTCGGCAGCCGCCCCACCGCGATCGGCGTCGTCATCACCGCCCTCGTGTGGATCAACATCGGATGGCAGGGGGTGTTGATGCTCGGGGGGCTCTCGGCCATCAACCCCTCGGTCTTCGAGGCAGCCAAGATCGACGGCGCGAATTTCTTCCAGCGCACTTTTCTCGTCATGCTTCCGATGATCGGGAGGGTCATCGAGTACTCTTTCATCTATTCCGTCGCATGGACCTTCACCGGGCTCTTCCCCTTCATCTATTCGATCACGAACGGAGGGCCGGGATATGATACGACGACCCTGGATTTCCTGGTCTACGAGAAGGCGTTCCGAGGGGACGCGGCCATGGGCCAAGCCTGCGCCCTTGCCGTGATCCTCCTGGTCATCGTCTCCGTCCTGACGGTCATCCAGCGCGCGATATCCAATCGCGCCAACGATTGGAGCGAATGATCACATGCCGAAGCGAAAACCGCTGCGACCCGCCGCGATCCTGATACTCCTCGCGTTCTTGATTTTCAGCGCGACCTTCATCTTCCCCTTCTACTACATGTTCATAAACGCCTTCAAGACCACCCCCGAATATTATAAGAGCGCGTTCAAGCTTCCCGAGCATTTCGACTGGATCAATTTCGCCACGATGATCAGTCAGTTCCGCATCCAGATAAATATGCTCAATTCGCTCTTTATTTCGGCGTCGACGGTCCTGCTCACCGCCCTCCTCGGCCTCGTCGCCTCCTACGTCTTCGCGAAGCGTCCCTTCAGGGGGAGCAATGTCCTATACCTGGCGATCATCTTCAGCATGTTCATGCCCGGACAGGTGACGCTCATCCCGCTCTATTTCCTGTATTCCGACCTGAACCTGATCAACTCGCCCTTCGCGGTGATCATCTGTTTCCTGGCCGCGAGCATTCCTTCCTCGATCATGCTGATGACCGCCTATTTCAAGGGCATCCCCAACGAGATCTGCGAGGCCGCGATCATCGACGGCTGCGGTTTCTTCGGCGTGATCCGCAACGTCATCTATCCGATGGGCAAGCCAGCGATCGCGGTGAACGCGACCTTCGTGTTTCTCAGGACCTGGAATGATTTCCTCACGCCCCTCGTGCTGCTCACCAAGAAAGAGTCGCAAACCGTCGTCGTGGCCTTGAGCGCCCTCGTGAGCCGCTATCAAAGCGATCCGCCGTACCAGATGGCCGGATTGGCAATCGCCACGATACCCGCGATAGCGATGTATCTCTTCTTCCAGAAGTATCTCGTCGAGGGAGTGAACGCAGGCTCGATAAAATGACGCATTGACACGGACCGGGGAAAAGATGTTTTCATTTCGGCGACGAGGAGGAAGCGATGGGGAAGGTTTCTTCGAGAGAGAATGAAATCCTGGAAGTCTTGAAGAAACGTCACAAGCTCTCCATGACCGAAATAATCACCTTGTTCGACATTTCTGATTCGACGGCCAGGCGGCTCTGCGTGAGCCTCGAGAAGAAGGAAAAGATCATCCGCGGCTTCGGCGGCATCTACTATTCCCCGGATGTGACGAGCTTGAAGACCGAGTACAGCTATGAGATCCTCGAAGGGGAGAACGCCGCCGAAAAGAGCCAGATCGGCGCCTTCGCGAGCGAACTCGTCGAGGACGGGGACATCATTTTCATCTCCGGCGGTACGACGGTGGCCCAATTTTCGCGACACCTCGCCGCGAGGATCCAGCAGGGTTTGGTCAAGAAATTGCTCATAACTACCAATTCGGTCATCAATGCCGAGACACTGGCCCCTTTCACCAAGGTCCTGCTTATCGGCGGCGAATACCGGCCGCAGAGAAGGGATGTCGCCGGCTTCCTCAGCGAGAGGACGATAGCGGGCGTGCATTTCAACAAATGCTTCTTGGGAATAGACGCCATCGACGTCGATGCCGGCCTCATGGTCTTCGACGTGGAGACCGGCAACCTCGACGAACTCGTGAGCGCTCGCACCGACACGAAGTACATATTGGCCGATTCGCAGAAATTCAAGAAGAAGTCCTTTATATCCTATTCGAAAATCACGCCAAGTCACGTCATCGTCACCGACAAGAAAGTGGACCCGGAGATTGTCAGACAGGGGAGCCTGAACCATATCAAGATACTCGTCGTCTAAGCCTATCGGGCTGAAATCCACTGGAGCCCGTTTAGGCCTGGTTCGCTCCGGCCGATCTCCTGAGTTCCGTGCCGACCCTTACCTGCCTGAACGGATCGAGCTATCCGTCATCCCCGCGGGCAGCGCTTGCGTACTCCATGGGCGGCGGGATAGGGTTCGGAATGCTTTTCAGGCTCCGCAATCTGACAGTTTCGGACATCCCGATGGTCGATCCTCTCCTCATGGCCGCGTACGACAGGCCGTATAGCTATTCGGGGAGGCTCAGGCGTTTGCTCGAACTCGAGCCGGAAGGCTGGATCGCCGCGGAACCCGACGGAGAACAAGGCGGGATGCCTGCCGGCATGGGCGGAATCGTCGTGATGGGAAAGACGGGCTATGTCGGGCTCGTCGCGACGGATCCCGCCTTGCAGCATCGTGGCGTAGCGACTCTCGTGATGCGACGCCTTCTCGAGATCGCCGCGTCTCGCGCATGCGAGCGCGTCTTTCTCGATGCCTCCGACGCGGGCAAGCCCCTCTACGAGAAGCTGGGTTTCGTGGCCGAGGATGGCGTCGGGCATTGGGTCCGGAAACCTCGTGACGAGGGTGGGCGCGACGCGGCCACGACAGGATCGCGGGTCTACCCCTTGGCGGAGGAAGGACCGTCCCAAGCCCGCGCGCTTGGAGATCTCCTTTCGGACATTTGTCGGCTGGACCGCAGCTGTTGGGGCGACAACCGCGATCGGGTGCTCGCCGCCTATATCTCGGATGATCCTGCCTCTGCTCTCGTCGCCCGGGGTCCCGAAGGTGAAGCTAGGGGCTATGCCATCCTTCAGAGGGAAGCGGCTCACCTCGGTCCCATGGTAGCCCTCGATGGCGCCTCCGCGTCGGTCCTCCTCGGGAGGGTCCTCGCGATTGCCGGAGCTGTCACGCTCAACGCCTACATTCCCGAAGCGAATCTCGAGGCCGCGCGGCTATTCGGGGCCGAGGGTTTCGAACGCACGCGGGCTCTTACTCATATGCGACTCGGCTCGCCTCTCGATACCCGACGCCGCCGACTCGTCTATTCCCAGGCGAATTTCGCCTTGGGCTAGACGCATACGGGGCGGTGACGCCGTCGCCCTCGACGAGCCTCCCGCCGAAGCTGCCGTCGTAAATCATGCCCGACCCGCAGCTCGGGGAGCGGGACTTGAGAATGGCTTCACGGCAACCGAAAGAGAGAACCGCATCGAGCACGACCGCGGCGCCCTTTTCAAATTGGGCCGTGACATCGAGGCCGCTTTTCGAGACGACGCGTCCAGCCCGCGCTTCCGATGGTTCGCGAGGCGTGGTCATGCCGCCGAGCTGCTCGGGGCAGAGGGGGATGACCCCTCCTTCCCTTACGAGCTCCATCACCCCGGGGATTCGCATCGGGCGCCGAAAGGGCATAGTATTGTCAAAACCGCCGCGATGGAACAGTGTCCGCGCGGGAGAAAGGGGGGGCCATGCACGAAGCGCCGCGCATCGATTTCGAGGCCTATTCCCATGTCGTCATTCTGACGGGTGCGGGAATCTCGGTCGCCTCGGGCATCAGGCCCTACAGGGGGCCGGGCGGCCTATGGAACGACGAGGCCCTCGTCGAATTCTCCGACATAGACACCTTCTGGAGCCGCCCCGGGGAGGTCTGGGATTTCTGGCGAAGGACGCGAGAGGTTGTACTCGCTGCGCGCCCCAATCCCGCGCATCTGAGCCTCGCCCGTCTGGAAGCCTCTCGCCCCGTCGAATCGTCATTTACCCTCATAACACAGAATATCGACGGGCTCCACTCGGCCGCCGGCAGCCGCCGGATGGTGGAATATCATGGCAACGTGATGCGCACGCGCTGCTCGAACGAGGGCTGCGGCCTCGAGCCCTTCCGCGACGAAGCCGTCACGGGGGATCTGCCCCTCTGCCCGCGCTGCGGCGCGGTGCTCAGACCCGACATCGTGATGTTCGGCGAGGCGATCCCGGAGGAGGCTCGACGGCGAACGGCAGGCGCCTTGCGATCCTGCGACCTTTTCGTCGCCGTCGGCACCTCGGGGACGGTCTATCCTGCCTCGACCTTCGTGGACGAGGCGAAATCGGCGGGAGCTCGTACTATTTATGTCAATCTGCAGCCGCTCGACGCCCTGGGCGGCACGGGAGCCTTCGACGAGGAATACCTCGGGAAGGCCGAGGAAATCCTCCCGCGAATGCTGTCGTTCCGGCCCTGATCCCGGGCTGCCAGGCGAATACCGCTTCGTCGCGACGTTTAGGCCGTCTCTTCCTCGTGGACAGGCTCCAAAATCAAAGGTACAATCGCTCCGTTATGATCGAAAGCCCGACCCCGGCAGGTTTCGCGGAGCCGGTACTGGTGAGAACCGAGCCGCCTTGGCGGCAGGCGCCACGTTTCGGCCGGCGGACCGGCGCCTCGGGTCCCGCTTTTCTATTCATCCTCCTATTAGCAAGTTTCCTTCCCTCCCTGCTCATCGATTTCAACGCCCATCCGTCGCTATGGATACTTCTCCGGGTCGGCAGGTTGGCCGACACAGAACAAACCCTGATAGGGGCACCGACGCACCATATCGGGCTCTCCGATGATTTGATCTGCCCCTTTCCGGCAATCGCCGATTCGGCGGCCTCTTCCTATGAAGGCAGGGCAGGACTATCCGCCCCCGTTTTGACGCAGGGGCGCGCGGTCGAGTTCGACTCCTTCCAGTTTCTGCCTGGCGCGAGGACTCCCCGAGCCCCGCCGGCCTGATTCCCTCGAATTTTTCCCCAAGAAAACCATTGCCTTCCCCCACGCGGGGGAAGACGCACGATCCGCGGGCGCCGATTCTCGCAGAGGCATCCCGCGCCCGCCCTATTTGAGGAGTGACTTCAATGCAATTCGATCCCGCGAGCACCGGCTTCATGCTCATCGCCGCGACCCTCGTCATGTTCATGACGCCGGGCCTCGCCTTTTTCTACGGCGGCCTCGTAGGCCGCAAGAATGTCCTCACCATCATGTTCCAGAGTTTCGCCTCGCTCTGCGTGACGACCATGATCTGGTTCATCTACGGCTACTCGATGTGCTTCTCGGGAAGCTACGGCCATGGCGACTTTTTCGGTATAATTGGTAATTTCAATCTGTCCTTCCTGGCCGGCGTCAACCTCAACGACCCGAGTCCGATGAACCCCCACATCCCCCTCTTCGTCCAATTCGCTTATCAGATGATGTTCGCCATCATCACTCCCGCCCTCATCACCGGGGCCTTCACGAATCGGGTACGCTTTCCCGCCTACCTCGCCTTCCTCGTCGCCTGGTTGACCTTCGTGTACTTTCCCCTCGTGCACCTTATCTGGGGAGGCGGACTTCTCGCCGTGTGGGGCGTCAAGGATTTCGCCGGCGGCATGGTCGTCCATGTCTCGGCGGGCTTCGCCGCCTTCGCCTCAGTCCTCTTCGTCGGCAAGCGCAAGAGTGTCGACGAGGGCATGCACAACCTGCCCTTCGTCGCCCTCGGGACGGCCATTCTCTGGTTCGGCTGGTACGGTTTCAACGCTGGCAGCGAGTTCGCCGTCGATCCGATCACGACAACGGCATTCATCAACACGGACATCGCCGCTTCCTTCGCCGGTCCGACCTGGCTCCTCCTCGATTGGGTCTTCAAGAGGAAGCCCAAGTTCTCCGGCTTTCTCACCGGCATGGTTGCTGGCCTCGCCTGCGTGACCCCTGCAGCCGGCTTCGTCACGCCGGCCTCCGCCGTCATCATCGGCATCGTCGCCTCCGTCGCGAGCTACATCGCCGTCACGATCAAGAACAACGCGGGGCTCGACGACGCCCTCGACGTCTTCGGCGTCCACGGCGTCGGAGGCTTTCTCGGCACCCTCCTCCTGGGAATCCTCGGCACGGCGGCGGTTACCTTCCCCGGGCACGACCCCTCCGCATTGGCCTCGGGAATCATCGACGGAAATGTCGGCTTTTTCTGGAAGCAGCTCGCTTCGGACCTTCTCGTCGCGGCCTGGGGCTTCCTCTTCACCCTCGGGATGTTGTGGATCATCAACAAGGTTACCCGAGTGCGCGTGAGCGAGAAGGAGGAGGTCGAAGGCCTCGATTTCGTCGAGCACGGGGAGGTGGCCTACCTCTGACCTGAAGCCTGTAGCAATTGCAGGGGTGTTCCTTTGCCGCGCGTCGGCGCCTCGCAGCAGGCCGGCGCGTCGCAAAGGGCAACGCCCTTGCGCATTCGCCTAATCCGTTGGGAAAAACAGTCGATTTATTTGACTCCTTTCGTTATCGAAGTATATTGTCGGTGTCGAGACCAAGAAGCGCATCGCTTTTGGTCAGATGGGTCATATCCGCCGAAAGGGGAAACCTTTGGCCCGTCCGAACGCGCGAGAGATTTGCGCGAACATTTTCCTGCCTGTCCATGGACTTCGGTCATGGTGCAAAGGAGGATCCTATGGGCATCGTCGCATTGACGGATGTCAAGAAGCATTACGCTCTCGGGGAAACCACGGTCGAGGCCGTCAAGGGCGTGAGTTTCTCGATCGAAAAGGGCGACTTCATTTCCATCGCGGGCCCCTCGGGCTCAGGCAAATCAACCATCCTGAACATGATTGGCCTCATAGACAGCCCAACGAAGGGCGAGGTCCGCATCGATGGTCAGGCGGTCTCGGGGATGAAGGATCGCGAGCTCACGCGGTTGCGCCACAAGGTCATCGGCTTTATTTTCCAGTCCTTCAACCTGATACCCGTACTCACCGTCAGGGAGAATGTCGAGTTCCCCTTCCTTCTCGGCCGCGATTCAAGGATCAACGGGGAAAGAAGGGACTATGTCGATTTTCTCCTTGAGGAAGCGGGTCTATCGGGTCATCAAAAACATCGTCCGAACGAGCTATCCGGCGGCCAACGCCAACGGGTCGCCATTGCCAGGGCCCTGGTCACCAATCCGATGATAGTTCTCGCGGATGAGCCGACCGCCAATTTGGACTCCAAGACGGGCGAGGACATCCTGCAATTGATGAGGAAGATCAACAAGGAAAGGGACACGACCTTCATCTTCTCCACGCACGACGCGAAAATCGTCGAGATGGCGGATCACGTGATTCGTCTCCGGGACGGCGTCGTGGTCGAGAATTTCCGGCCTGAGAGGAACTAGATCATGGGCACCATATTCCGGATCGCCCTCCGCAACCTTGTCCAGCACAGGAAGAAAACCATCATCATCGGTGTGCTGATCGCCGTGGCCGTCTCACTCGGCCTCGTCGGGAACACCGTCCTCGATACCGCGAGGCGGAGCCTCAAGAGGACCTTCACCGACAATTTTACCGGTGACGTGCTCGTCCTGCCGAAGAGCATCCAGGGCGGGGTATTCGGGTCCACGAGCGACGGGAACGGCAACGGGCCGCCTATCCTTCCGATGATGCCGGATTACGAGAAGGTCTACCGTGTCGTAAAGGATAGCGAGGGAATCGCCAGTTTCACCAGCCAGATATCCGCTTACGCCGTCTTCAATCTCGGCGACGCAGGCATCAATTGGGGCCTGGCCTTCGGGATCGATCCGGACGACTATTTCAAGACCTTTCACAATATAGATCTCCTCGCGGGAAAGCGTCTCCGGTCAGGCGAGCCGGGAATAATGCTCCACGAGAGGATCGTCAAGGCGATCAAGGAATCGAATGACGTCGAACTCAAGGTCGGCGACACGATCCAGCTCAACAATTTCGGCGAGGCCGGTTTCAAGATCCGCGAGGTGCCGATCGTAGGCATCTTTCGCTTCAAGGCTGGCAACGAGAGGGCTTTCGCCTTCATGCAGCCCAATTTCGTCGACGTCACCACGCTTCGGGCCCTGAAGGGCAAGGCCATTCTCAGTCCCGCCGACCTCAAGCTCGACGCGTCGACCCAAAGCGCCCTCGACTCGAGCGAGGAGGAGCTCTTCGCCGAGGACACCGTCGTGCGGCCGACGGCTCAGTCGCCGCAGGCGAAGGCCGTCGCCCTGGACTCGATCCTGGGGGTGAAGACCGCCCGCGGCGACTCGGTGACGACGACTCGCGGCGCCTGGAACTACATACTCATCAAGCTCGCGCCGGGGACCGACGAGAAGGCCTTCATCGCGAAGATGAACGACGAGTTCAATTCCCAGCATCTCGACGTCAAGGCACAGGATTGGGTCCCGACGGCCCAGCCCGATTCCGGAATCTTCTTCGCGATGTCGCTGGTCTTCAATATCGTGATCTGGCTCCTGGCCGTGGTCTCAGTAATCATAATTATGAATACATTGATAGCCTCGGTCATGGAACGGACTTCTGAGATCGGCACGATGAGGGCTCTCGGCGCCCAGCGAGGGTTCATCAGGACCCTCTTCATCATGGAAACCCTGATCGTCACCGTAGTCTTCGGTCTTGTCGGGATGTCGGTCGGTCTCGTCCTCTCCCTTGTCCTCCACGCCACGGGCATAGCCGCGCCCAACGATTTCATGCGGCTGATCTTCGGAGGCGCCCTACTGCGCCCTGAACTCAATCCGGCCCAGGCCCTCAACGCCCTGTTCATAATGCTGTTTATAGCGCTCGTGAGCTGGGTATTCCCGGTCCGCATGGCCCTCAAGGTATCGCCGATCGAAGCGATCATGTCGGAATAGGGGGGATGCCATGGCAGTCGCAACCATCGCGCTCAAGAACCTGAGCCGCCAAAAGCGCCGCAGCTTTCTCCTCGCCGGAGCCATCGCCTTCGGCATCCTGGTAGTCTCGTTGGTCAACGGGCTGGTTGGCGGGATTCTAGCCAACACCCAGGACAATTACACCACGCTGCTCTCCGGGCACATCTTCGCCATCAACGTCGAATTCAATGACAAGAAGCGGATGATGATGGAGATCGGCGACGAAAGCCCCTACGTGAGCGCCGCCGACGAGCTCGGGAAGCTCTATCCGATCCGTTACCGCCAGAAACGCACGAGCGTCTTCAACAACGCCACGCTCATCTTCCAGAACAACAGCACCTGGCGCCAGATCGACGGCGTCGATTGGGCCGCCGACAAGTTCCTCGCCGATCAGCTGGAACTTGTCAGCGGTTCGATGAAGGACCTTCGCGGCGACCCGGGCATTGTCCTCGGCGAGCGGACCGCCAAATCGCTCGACGTTCGCCTCGGCGAGAGCGTCATCATCCAGGTCGAGACGATCTACGGCCAGCAGAACGTCGTCGAGGCGCCGGTCCGCGCCATCTACAAGGAGGACCAGCTTTCATCGGGCATCTGCTACATGGACCGGGATGTCGTCAACTCGATGCTCAACATGGAAAAAGGTCATTTCAACTGGTATATAATAATGATGAAGAATTTCCGGGACATCGACCCCGCCACCAAGGCCTTCGCCGGATTGCTCGAAAAAGAGGGTCTTCATGTCATGAACAGGGATAAGGTAGCGGGAAAGGGCTTCCAGGCCCTCATGGGCGATCTCCGCAGGGACAAGGACAAGTCGGCGAGAGTCGTCGTCAGCGATCTCAACGACCAAATGGCCGGCATGAAGGGTATCTTCGACACGATCAGGATCGTCTCTCTCTTCGTCCTTCTCATGCTCCTCCTCGTGATAATGGTCGGGCTCAACAATACCTACCGCATCATAGTCTGGGAACGGGCCAAGGAGATCGGCACCATGCGGGCCTTGGGCATGCAGCGGCCCGTCGTCTCGCGCATCTTTCTTTTCGAGGCCGTCTTCCTCGCCCTGGCGGGAACCCTCGCCGGCATCCTTCTCTCGACGGGGCTCCTCTCGATACTGAGCATCGTGAGCTTCGACAAGGCTACCGATTTCGCGATCTTCCTGCACAAGGGACATCTGACATGGAGTTATGATTTCGGCCTTCTTGGGGTCTCGATCGGTCTCGTCATACTCCTCACCCTTTTCGCGGCGATCTCCCCCGCGTCGAAGGCCGGCAAGGTCGACCCCGCCGTGGCCCTGCGAAGCGTTCGCTGATCCCAAGGAGCACCCACATGAAACGATTTCTATTCGCTATAGCCACGGCCCTGTCCCTGATTCTTCCCGTTCAGGCAGACGACAAGCCCGACTTCAAGGCCCTTCTGTCCCGCTACGACGAAATGCTCAATTTCGACAAGTTCGATCAATCGGCCAGGGTCACCATCGTCCAGCGCAAGCCCGGCGAGAGCGACAGCGTCATGCAAGCCCAGTATTTCCGTCGCGATGCCGAGAAGAAGACGCTGATTCTCATCCTGAAGCCCGAGGCGAACAGGGGCCAGGGCCTCCTCATGATCGGCGATGATGTCACCATCTTCTACGACCCGGAGAGCCGCAAGTTCTCCACGGTGGCCAAGTCGGGATCTTTCCAGGACACCAACGCCAAAAACTCCGATTTCGAGGCCCCGAACTTCTCCGCCAAGTACGATATCGTCGACGCGACCCGCGAGAGTCTCGTGAAGAAGGATACCTGGGCCTTGACGCTGAAGGCCAAGACCAACGATGTCAGCTATCCCACAATCAAGATCTGGCTCGAGGTCGGCAGCAATCTCTGCCTCAAGATGGAAAACTACTCGCTCTCGAACAGGCTGATGAGCACGACCCTCTATGGCAAATACGTGAACATCAAGGGGAAATACATTCCCCAGATCTGGCGTTTCGAGGACAATCTCAAGAAGGGAGAGATAACCGTCATCAGTCTCGAGTCGCCATCTTTGGAGAAGCTTCCGGAAAATGTCTTCACCAAGGCCTACCTCGAGCAAGTCAACCAGTAGGCGGGGGAACCATGAGACGCGGCATACTATCGCTTTGCCTTCCCGCCCTGTTTCTCGCGGCTGTCCTTGTTCCCGCCGTCGGCCAGGATTCGGGCGACAAGGCGACCCAGGCCCTCGAGGCGCAGACGCAGTCCGACGCCGAATCGGCCTTTTTCGGCGACGATTCCTCGATGTCGGAGACCCAGGCGGCGGACAAGCCGAGCGGCCTCGACCAGTTTCTCAAGAGCGATCAGGGCGCCCGCTGGAGCGGAAGTCTCAAGACGGATATGGGATGGAACGGGGGCTGGGTCGGCGGCGACCAATGGTCAGGGCTCTTCGATTCTTCCCAAAACTGGCGCGACGGCTTTACCGGCGACTTCGAGGGCAAGATCAATCTCGACGCGAGGCCCGCCAAGGAATATCGGGTCAAATTCGCTCTCAAGACGGCCTGGCCTTTCCAAAGCGAGGTGCCGGGACTGCCCACGTCGACGGGGGCCCCGACGACGACGGAGGTTCCGAACCTCAAGCTCTGGGAACTTTTCGCCGACGTCAACATCAAGGACGCCGTCTTCGTCAGGATAGGAAAGCAGGTGAGTTCCTGGGGATTGTTGGGCAGCGCCTACAGTCCGTCGGATGTGATAGCGCTCTCCCCGAAGGACGTGACCGATCTTGCCGCCGAGCGGGAAGGGCCCCTCGCCCTCAAGGTCAGCGTTCCCGCGAACGCCTTGAACGCGAATTTCACCGGCATCATCCTCGCTCGCGACGACTACTTCGTCTCCGAGCAAACCTGGCGGGAGTTGGGCTACGCGGTCAAGGGCGAGGTCCTCGTCAAATATACGGAGATAGGCCTGGGCGCCTTCTATCAAAGCTCGACCGCCCCGAAGCTCATCGGCACCCTGACCTCGGGCCTCGGTTACCTCGACCTGCCCTTCGTCAGGGACGTCAATGTATTTTCCGAGTCGGCCCTCAGTTGGGGCTCCGACAAGAACGAGGGAAGTGGAACCTCGCCGATGGGCGGATTCATCTCGCTCGACAAGCCCGACTCGGGTTTGTACTATTTAGGAACTCTTGGAGCTCGCTATTCGAACAGCGATCTCAACTACACGATAAGCCTCGAATATTTCTACAACGGGTTGGGCTCGAACGAGGGCGACTACGCCCGACGCGCCTACACCACGCTGCTTTCCGGTCAGCCGCTCTACGGAAGGACGATGACGATAGGCGATGCTCTCTCCCCCGGGATGCACAACCTCACCGCCCTCTTGACCCTCACCGACATCGCGGGCGGCAAGTTCGGCTCGCTGACGATATGGCAACAGAATCTTTCCGACAGGTCCGGCTGGATCCGCGAAAAACTGAATTACGATCCTTGGAACTATGTCTCTTTTTATGCTGGCGTCGACGTGATCTATGGCGGGGTAGGGACCGAGTTTCCCATCCTCAATATTGACCAGTCGAGCGGATTGTCGAGGCGTCTCTCTTTCTTCGCGGGGACGACGATGGGCACCGGGAGTTTTTAGCGGCGGCTTTCAATACCTTTGCGATTGCCGCCAGGGCAACGGGGGATTGGGCTCTTCGTTGAGCCGCGATTTCGAGTCTGTTTGATTTTCTGTTGACAGAAACATTTCCTCCGGTTAACGTACCTCCACGTAAGAACGCAGGAGGAGCATTTGAACAACGTCATCCGACTCGAAGAGCATGAGCTGCCGCGCCAGTGGTACAATCTCGCGGCCGACCTCCCCACGTCGATGCTTCCGCCCCTCGGCCCCGACGGTTCGCCCGTGAAGCCGGAACAGCTCGCGGCCGTGTTCCCGATGAACCTCATCGAACAGGAGGTCTCGACGGAGCGCTGGATCGACATTCCGGAGGAAGTCCTCGCCCTTCTGGCCCGATGGCGGCCGAGCCCCCTGCACCGCGCCATCGGTCTCGAACGCGCCCTCGGCACGAGTGCGCGCATCTATTACAAGAACGAGAGCGTCTCGCCCGCGGGAAGCCACAAGCCCAACACCGCCATCGCCCAGGCCTGGTACAACAAGCAGGCAGGAATCAAGCGCCTCACCACGGAGACGGGAGCTGGCCAGTGGGGTTCGGCCCTGGCCTTCGCCACCTCCCTCCTCGGCCTGGAATGCAAGGTCTACATGGTTCGTTCCAGTTATGAACAAAAGCCCTATCGCAAGCACATGATGAAGGTCTGGGGCGCCGAATGCGTGCCGAGCCCGAGCGAGTTCACCAAGGCGGGGCGCGACGTGCTCGCCGCCCACCCCGACAGTCCGGGAAGCCTCGGCATAGCGATCAGCGAGGCGGTCGAGGAGGCGGTGAGCGACCCGAGCGGTCGCACGCGCTACGCCCTCGGCTCGGTGCTGAACCACGTGATGCTCCATCAGACGATCATCGGCCTCGAGACGAAGAAGCAGCTCGAAAAGGCCGGCGAGCGCAGGGTCGACAAGGTGATCGCCTGCGTGGGCGGCGGCTCCAATTTTGCGGGCCTCGCCTTTCCCTTCGTCAAGGACAAGATCGAGGGGGCCGACATCGAGATCATTCCGGTCGAGCCCACTTCTTGTCCGAGCCTAACGCGCGGCGACTTCGTCTACGACCTCGGCGACATCGCGGGCATGACGCCCCTCCTTCCCATGCACAGCCTCGGCCACGAGTTCATCCCGCCCCGGCTCCACGCGGGCGGTCTCCGCTACCACGGCATGTCGCCCCTCGTCTCGCAGGCCGCCGTCGAGGGACTCCTTTCGCCTCGCGCCCTTCCGCAGCTCGAATGCTTCGAGGCCGCGGTGCTTTTCGCGCGGAGCGAGGGCATCATCGTCGCGCCGGAAACGAGCCACGCGGTCGCCCAGGTTATCCGCGAGGCGAAACAGGCCACAGAGGAGGGCAAGGAAAGGGTCATCGTCTTCGGGCTTTCGGGCCACGGCCTCCTGGACCTCGGGGGCTACGCGAGCTACTTCGCCGGGGAGCTCGAGGATTTCGAGCTGCCCGAGGAGATCATCGAGCGCGGGCTCGAGTCCACAGCCGGCTTCCCCAAGGCGGAGGCGAGGAAGAGCGGCAGGTGGAAGGCGCCGGTCTGAGGGAGGTCGCGGGCCAGTGGCTACCGGGCCAGTGACCATCGCAGAATGCAAGAGCCGCCTCCGGATGCCGGGGGCGGCTCTTTTGGGGTGAGATGGGCTTTTTACTTGAGGGTGGCTGTGATGGCCGTTCCGAGTGTGGGAGGTGTGGTCGAAGCGTCGACGATCGGTGCGATAAAGAAGGAAGCGCCTGAAGCAGGCGGCGCCGTGAAGGCGATCTTGAGTTCGCCTGCCTCTTTCGCATAACCCGCTCCAATTATGGCTGTCTTGAAGGTGGCATCGTTCGAAGCGACCCAGGCGCCGACGGTCAGGCTTGCCGGGGTTGCGACGCTGATTTCGAGGACGGTGGGGACTCCGCTCGAGGCCATATCGCCGTGGTGTTCCTTGAACTCGCTGTTCACCTCGTCGCCCGCTCCGGAGAAGTCCTGGTGCTGGACCTCGCCGACCTTGCCGTCATAACTGGTGGGAATCGAGGTGACACCCGAGGCTGCGTATACGCTCGTCCAGGTCGTGCCGTCGGCCGAGGTGGCCGCGCTCGTGAGGTGGCCACTCGGATCGAAGCTTTCCTTCAGATAAAGCAAGGTCACTGCGCCCGTGCTCGCGTCCGAGATGGTGATGGTTTCGGTCACCGTGCCGCCGCTCCTGTCGGCGTAGCCCTGGGCCGAAATGACGACCGAGCCGCTCTTTGCGTATTCGGAATCGCCGTCTCCGCCCTTGATGCTCGCGTCGAAGGTGATGAAGACGCCGTTGGCCGTCGAGGCGGGATCGGACTTGAGCTGGACCTGCATGGTGCCATTCTCGTCGAGGCGACCGGCGGCCATCGTCGAGGTGGAAGCGTCGTAGGCGACGAAGTTCTGCTCGGTGACGGTGACAGTGGCCGGAGTGGTGGTGGTGTCGGTCTGGGACTGCGACTGGGCGAACTTGAATTTCGTCTTGTCCTGCGACCAATAGAGGGTCTTGGCCTCGGTCTCGCCGTCGCCCTCACCGTCGCCGGTGGAGGTGAAGGTCACTTGATAATAATACGTAGGATAATTCGCCGCGTCGGTGGAGGGGACGAGGTCGTAGACGAAGTCCGGCACCTGGCTCGTCTGGCCGGCGGTCGGGAGCTTGGCGGCGTTCTCGAAATCGGCGTCGCTCGCGAAGCTCGAGGGGATCATGGCCGTATAGGCGTCGACCATGGCTTGGGTCCAGGTCACCGTTTGGCCGGGGACGGCCGTGGAGGAAGGCGACAACTTTTGTCCGCTGACAATTGAATCGACGAGAAGCATGTTCCAGGCCGCCCGCGCGAGGCGCTTCTGGGTGTCCCAGATGCCCTGCTTGATCCAGTGATAGCCGCTCGTGCCCTGGCCGTCGAAGGTGAAGGTTCCCATCATGCCGCCGCCGGCGACCATGTCGCGCGATAATGCCTTGGCCGTCGTCCCCGATTGCACGAGGGACTTGGGCATCTGGACGCTGACCGAGGAGGGCACGACGGAGACGAGGTAGGGGATGGTTCCGCTTGAACAGCTCGCGAGGGCGACAAGGCCCGCCGCGGCAATCGGCAATAATCTGATGTGTTTCATGGCAACTCCTTGACCATGTACTACCGGCGGGAGGAGGAGGGGTTTCAGGAAAAAAGAAAATCGGCGAGGAATCTCCCGGGCAGTTGCTCCGCATGCGAAGGGTTGGTGCTGGCTTTTGCCGCTTGACGAGGTCCTCGGCGAGGCGCAGGCTTCAAGAGTTAAATAAGGAGGACGCCGATGTTCGCGCCCGAGGAAGTGATCTTCGCCCCGACGAGCCAGTGCAATCTCCATTGCGCGCACTGCCGTGTCACCCGCTCTGCCGATCTGCTCGACGCCGGGGCCGCAATCCGCTTCCTCGAAAGCTGCAACGACGCCGGCATCGACCGTCTGGGCTTTTCGGGAGGAGAGCCCTTCCTTCGAGTCGACTTCCTCGCGGCCTTGTCGCGCGCCGCGGTCGACAGGGGCATGCTCTTCGACCGGCTCATGACGAACGGGGTTTGGCAGCGCGACGCGGGCGCCCTGCGCGAGGCCGTCACCGCCGTTGAAGAGGCCGGTTTCGACGGCGTCTACGGGCTCAGCGTGGACAGCTGGCACGAGCAGGAGGCGGAAAAACTCGTTCAATTCATACAAACCGTCTTCGAAATCAGGGGCCGCAGGGATTGCGTCGAGATCCTCTCGGTGCGGGCGCGCGACGAGGGACCCTGCCTCGCCAAGCTGCACGCCATCGCTGCGGCCCTGGGCGGTGAGCTCGAGCTCGATCGCCATGGGGGGGAACCCCTTTCCATCGCCGACAAGATCTGGAAAGAGCGGCCTGAAACGGGGGAAGATGTCCCCGAGGCCCTCTTCATCGACATCCACCGCTTCCCGTATTCCGCGGCGATGTCGCCGGAAGGGGAGGGCGGCGATCCTGCGCTCGATGTCGCGCGCTCGCGGCCCTGGGCGGACCAAGAATGGTTCGAGGACGATCTCTGCACGGGGCCGGGAAACGTGCTCTACGTGCATCCGACCGGCGATGTGGCGGCGTGCTGCGGCTTCGCCAACGAGAACGAGGGTCTCATCCTCGGCAACATCGCGCGCGACGGCTACGAAGAGTTGATGGCGAGGGCGGCGGATAGTCCGCAGGTGCGGACCTGCTACGGCAGCGGTCTAGGCGCGCTTCGACAGCGGCTCGAATCGGAGGGCTTCGTCTTTCCGGGAAAGACCTCGGATCAGTGCTACTTCTGCGACTGGTGCGCGAAGAAGGCTTTGTTCGAGGCCTGAGTCGAAGCCCGGAGCTCAGGAGGCGATAACGAGCTTGCCGAGTTTCTGGAGGCCGCTTCGATACTCTTCAGATATTTGATCGTCGGTGATGACGAGTTCGACATCCTCGATGCCGCAGTAGCGCGATATCCCCACGTGGCCGAACTTCGACGAGTCGCTGAGCACGATGACCTCGCGGCCCTTCGCGACGACGGCTTCGGCGATTTCCGCCCGCATCATGTCCCTTCCCGTGAATCCCGTCTCGAAGGTGAAGCCGTCCATGCCCAGGAAGACCCGGCCGAAATTGAGGCGCTCGATGCAGAATCGCGCGAGGTTCCCGACGAGGCTTTCGCTCTCCCTCTGGTACACGCCGCCGATGAGGACGACGGTGCAGCCCTTCGACTGGTCGATGGCCCTGGCGATGAAGGCATTGGCCGTGATGATCGTCAGGCCCTTGATCGAGGCGAGTTCCTTGACGAAGAGGGCGTTGATGGAGCCGGATTCCACGAAGATCGTGTCTCCCTCGCCGACCTCCCGGGCCGCGCGCCGGGCGATGCGGAGCTTCTCCTCGTAATTGAAGGCCATCCGATGGGAAAGATCGTCCATCTCGGTGAGCTCGGCCCCGCCGTGGACGCGACGGAGGAGGCCCTCCTCCTCGAGGACGGAGAGATCCTGACGAATCGTGGCGGGCGAAACGCCGAGGGCGCCGGCCAGCTCGAGCACCGTCGCCTTGCGGTCCGAGGCCAGGATCTTCAGTATGCTGTCGATTCGTTTCGTCATCGTCGATGGGGGCTGTCCTGGCCTGGATTCACGGGAGGGCGACGGGCAGCCAGCCGCCCTTTCCCGCCGATTCGTAGGCCGCGTCCATCACCAGGTTGACCGCGAGTCCGTCGGCGATGCCGGGGCTCGGCTCGCGACCCTCGGCGACGGCGAGGAGGAAGCGGTACTGGTTTTCCGCGTGGCTTCGCTCCCAGCCCACGATGGCGCGGGCGGGGGGCACCGCGGCCCCGGGGTAGGTCTGGATGGTTTCGAGGCGTAGCCAGCCGCGATCGGATTCGGGCTTCGTCGCATCGAAGTGATAGAGCCAGTTGGCATCCATGAGATCGAAGCGGAGGGCTCCCTTCGAACCTTCGATCCTGAAGCGAAGGTCGTCGGCCGCGCCCGTGGCGAAGCGGGAAAAAAAGAAGGAGCCGATGGCGCCCGAGGCGAGACGTGCGGTGATCCACGCGGCGTCGTCGACCGTGACGGGTCCCGTCTCCGGCGAGCCCTTGGCCAGGGGGCGGCGGTCGATCCAGGTCTTGGTCGTCGCGTTGACCTCGGCGAATTCGCCGAGGAGGTGGCGGGCGAGGTCGATGGCGTGGGCCCCGAGGTCGACGAGGGCCCCTCCGCCCGAGAGTTCGCGTCGCATCCTCCAGGAGAGGGGGCGCGTGGCGTCCTGATAGCCGGAATGGAGATACTCGAATTCGAAGCTGTAGATCTCGCCCAGGGCCCCATCGGCTATGAGCTGCTTCGCCCGCATGACGGCGGGGAAGAAGCGGTAATTGAAGGTCATGCCCAGGCGGCCGCCCGACTTGGCCGCGGCGGCGGCAAGCTCGCGGGCTTCGGTACCGTCGAGGGCGAGGGGCTTTTCGCAATAGACATGTTTGCCCGCGCCGAGGGCGGCCAAGATCGCTTCCCTGTGGGCGTCGTTGGGCAGCACGCAGTCGATGACCGCGACGCCGGGGTCGGCGACGAGGTCGGCGATCGAGCGACGGCTGTGGTCGAAACCGCCTTCCCTCACCGCCTTCTCCGCCGACCCTTCGGATCGCGTGCATACGGCTTCAAGGTTGAAGGGAACCTTGCCGGGGTAGAGGCCGGGGATGGCTCGATAGGCGAGGGCGTGCAGCTTGCCGATGCTTCCGTAGCCGAGCATCCCGATGCCGAGGGGCGCCATGAGAACCTCCTATCTCTTGAGGCCGTGTTCGTCGCGGGAGACCTTCGAGGCGGCGTCGAGGCTGGCCCTGAGCTTTCGCACGGCCTCGGCGATGTCACCCTTGCCCGGTACGAACTTGCCGTCCTTGCCCTTGAGGAGGGGCGAGGAGAATTCGCCTACTGTCATGCCGTTGGCGACGAATTCGGCGACGTTGCCGAGGTTGAGACCGCCGTCTTCCATGACATCGACCTCGGATTCCCTTCCCGCCTCGACGACCATGTCGTGGAGGCGCTGAATGTTGCGGAACATGATGGGGTCGATGCTGTGGGGGCTCGCCGCCCCGCTCGTGGGCTTCCAGAAGGGCGCCTTGCTTTCGTATTCGACGATGTCGACAAAGGGAATGTACTGCTCGAAGGCGACGATGGGAGTGCCCTGCCAGGCCCAGACCCCCACCTTGAGGCCGAGGGTATCTTTCACGTAGATGACCTGCTGCATGAGCATTTCGCCCGTCGTCTCGATGGGAAGGCTGATCAGATCGGCGCCCAGGTCCTTGAGTTGGCGGAAGAGGTCGAAGCTAGGGCGCATCATCTGGAGCTGGATCTCGATCTCGAGATTCGTATGGGGCCGGATGCCGTCGAGGATGTCGATGCCTCCACGGGGAGCCGCGAAATCCATGTACTTGCCGTCGCGCATTTCGATGTGGATCCAGTCGGCTCCACCGGTCTCCAATTCCTTGACCGTGGCGCCGAGGGCGGCGTAGTCAGCCCAGAAGAGACCCGCGGCGATCTTGGCCTGGGGGCCGACGACGCCGATCTTCGTGGAAGTTCCCATGTTTCCCTCCATAGTATGAGAGAGCATAGGAGCTGCCTTTGCGACTTGTCAAGCAATGTCTCGCGAATGGAATTGGATAATCGGCGATATGAAAACTATCGACTTTCGAATGAAAAGAATCTAAACTTGGCCGGAGGGAGTCCATTCTGGCCTGGGGAAAGAGGAGGGACCATGGCTCGTGTCTTATGCGGAGTCGATCTGGGAGGCACCAAGCTGGGGATAGGCTTGGTCGGCCCCGATGGCCACATGCTCGATCAAGCGATTTCTCGCGATCACGTCTCGCTCGAACCGGAGGGCATCGTCGAGGCGATGGCCGAAGGGATTCGCGGCCTTCTTCGCAAACAGGGTCTCGTCGAGGCCGATTTGCTGGGTATCGGCGTCGGCACCGCGGGCCATCTCCGCCATCGCGACGGAGTCGTCATCACCATGTCGAACCTCGAGGGCTGGAAAGGCTTTCCTCTCAGAGCAAGGCTCGGTAGTCATTTCCCTTCCACGAAGGTCGCGGTGGACAATGACGCCAACGCCCAGGCCCTGGGCGAATATCTCCACGGTGCCGGATCCGGTTCCTCGAGCATGGTCTTCATGACCATCAGCACCCAGATCGGCGCGGGCATCATCCTCGACGGCAGGCTCTTCCGGGGCCAGACCGGAAGCGCAGGCGAAATAGGCCATACCATCGTCGATCCGAACAGCGATCTCCTCTGCCCCTGCGGCAATCATGGTTGCCTCATCGCCCTCGCCTCCGGGGTGGCGATTCCGGGAGCCCTGCGTAGGCTCCTTCTCGCGGGTTACTCCTCCCAGTTCGTCGACCTCGCGACGCTCGGGGAGAAGCGACTCGACGGAGAATTCGTCGCGCGCGGTCTCGAGGCCGGCGATCCCCTTTGTCGGGAACTCGCCGCGGATTTCGCCCGATCCATCGGCATCGGGGTCTACAATATCTTCCAGGTCTTCAATCCCGAGCGCGTCGTCCTCGGCGGCGGTCTCATGAACTGGGGCGACGCCTTTCTCGAGGGCATCAGGGAAAGGGTGCGCGAACTCGCCCGCGACATGATGTCCGAGGAAATGCCCATCGTGGCGGCGAGCCTCGAGGCTCCGGGCATCGTGGGGGCCGCGTCTCTCATCCTCGAGGCCTAGTCGCCGCCTTCGAGAAGGGGGAATTCAGGGATGAGCGGCCGGAATCGATTCGACATCGTCATCGTGGGCTCGGGGCTCGGGGGATCGGCCGCGGCCCGCGTCCTCGTCGAGGGCGGCCTTTCGGTCCTCGTCGTCGAACGCGGCGATTATGTTCGGCAGGAAAAGGCCAATTGGGACGTGGGGGAGGTATCGCTCAGGCGCCGCTACGACTCCGGGGAGACCTGGTTCGATGCCGAGACCCGGCCCTTCACGCCACGCACCTACTATAACGTCGGAGGCGCGACGAAGTTCTTCGGCGGCGCCGCCCTGCGCTTCCGCGCGAGGGACTTCGAATCGCGGGCACTCGAAGACGGCCCCAGCGTAGCCTGGCCCTACGGCTACGACGAACTCTCGCCCTGGTACGATCGCGCCGAGGCCTTGCTCGAGGTGCATGGACAACTCGGCGAAGATCCCACCGAGCCTCCGCGGGGGCCCTATCCCTTCCCTCCCCTGGTCCACGAGGAGCGCATCGCAGAACTCGCGGCGAGATTCGCGAGCCAGGGCCTCCATCCCTTCCACCTCCCCCTCGCCGTGGATCAGGGGGGCAAGGGGCGCTGTGTGAAAGGCAGCCCCTGCGACGGATTTCCGTGCATGGTCCGCGCCAAGGGCGACGCCGAAAACCGCATCCTGCGACCCCTCCTCCTTCGCAAGCCCCCCAATCTGGAGCTCTGGACCGGAAGCAGGGCCCTGCGTTTCGAGACCGACGCGGGCGGCACCAGGGTCGAGGCCCTCGTACTTGAAAGAGAAGGAAAAATCGAAAAGGTCGCCGCGGACCATTTCATAGTGGCCGCCGGGGCGGTCAATTCCGCCCTCCTCCTCCTCGCCTCGGCGAAGGGCCGGCATTCGCGGGGCCTCGCCAATTCGAGCGACCTCGTGGGGCGCAACTTCATGTGCCACGAAAACACGGTAATCATGGCCCTCTCGCCTTTCCGGAAAAATCCGACGGTCTTCCAGAAGACCCTTGCCGTCCATGATTTTTATGGCGGCGGCGCGGGTACAGGCGCCGGTCAGGCCCTCGGGGCCATCCAGATGCGCGGCAAGGTCAGGCCCGAGATGCTCATGGCGAAAAGAAGCCGCCTCCTTCGCGGGCTTTCCGGGGCGATCGCGGCGCGGAGCCTCGACTTCTGGCTGATGACCGAGGACCTCGCCGAGGCGGGAAACCGGGTCTGGCTGGATGAATCCGGGAGGGTGCGGCTCGCTCGCCGTCCCACGAACGCGAGGACCCGCGAGGCCCTGATCTCCCGGACGACAAACATGCTTCGGCGGGCGGGGCTCCCGATCCTTTTCGTCGAACGCCGCGGCATCGAGACCCTCCAGCACCAATGCGGCACGCTCCGCTTCGGAAGGGATCCCGGAACCTCGGTCCTCGATCCCTTTTGCAAGGCCCATGATCTCGACAATCTTTACGCGATCGACGCGAGCTTCATGCCCTCCTCGGCCGCCGTGAATCCCTCGCTGACCCTGCTCGCTCAGTCGCTCAGGGCGGCAGCGCATCTGCGCGCGGCGCTCGGGGCGGGTGCCGCCTTTCCCGGAACGGCGGACAGGCAGCGAACGTGACAATTGGACTCTATTTCGAGGAGTTGCGGGGATGCTGACCGAGGCGGCGAAGAAAGAAGTGTTGGCTTTCCTGAAGAAAGCAGGTGAGGGGTCCATCTCCCTCAGGTTCTGCGAACGCTTCGACGAAAAGAGCAAGATCTGGAATCTGAAGGAACACTCCCATCCCTACCTCGAACTCATCTACTTCATCGAAGGCAAGGCGAGCGTGGCGACGGGGACGGACACCCTCGATGTCGCCCTCTACGACCTCCTCGTCTATCCTCCGGGGGTCTTGCATAAGGAGACCCTCGATTTGAGCAAGCACCAGGAGATCATCTGTCTTTGGCTCGAGCTGGGATCGGGGGCCACCCTCCCATTTCCCTTCAAGCTCGGCGACGACAACGGGGAATTCGGTTGGCTCTTCCAGAGCGCCCACAAGAACCACATCCGGCGCCATGAGCGATACCTCGAGCTTGAGCAGCACCTCCTCAGAAGCATCCTCCTTTTCATCGAGCAGAAGCTCGCCCTCGCGTCGCCCTCGAGGAGCATGGCCCTCGATCGTTCGCGCGCCTACATCGACGAGCATTACGCCGAGGAATTCGACGTCGAGACCCTGGCGCGGCTGGCTTATGTCACACCGTCATATTTATCTCGACTTTTCAAGAAGCACCTCGCCACGACTCCCATGCGCTATCGCAACTATGTGCGAATCGAAAAGGCCAAGCACCTCCTCCTCATAAAATCGGCCGCAGTGGAGGAGGTGGCCGAGGTCGTCGGCTTCGAGGATCCCAAGTATTTCAGTCATCTTTTCAAGACCCATACCTCGCTGACTCCGAGCGAATTCCGGAGAAAATATAGGGCTCCCTGACCTCGGTTGTTCAGTTTTGTCTCCCTAATCGTGCAGTTTATGCCCCTGTCCATTTGCAGATTCGCGGCTATCCTTGGAAGTGAAGAGGAGGAGGCAGATGGAAACCGCGACGATTCGACGCATCCGGGAATTGGGTAGCAGTCAGCGGATCATGACGCTCAAGCAGCGCATGCTCGACGAGCCTCGCTATCTTTCGGTCGAGCAGGCGCGGATCGTAACGGACTACTATCGCCGCAATCCCGACAAGCCTCGCAACATCCAGCGAGCCGAGTCCCTGGCCGAGACCCTCCGTTCCATAACCATCCGGATCGATCCCCTCGAACTCGTGGTCGGAAACCGCACGGCGGGCGTTCGCGCCGGGGTGGTATCGCCCGAGGCGGGAATTTCCTGGGTCGACGCGGAAATCGAGGGGCTGCCGAATCGACCCCAGGACAAGTTCAATGTCAGGCCCGAGGACATCGAAACCTTCCGCCGCGACATCCTGCCCTTCTGGCAGGGCAAGTCGCTCGAAGATAAGGTCAAGACCGCCCTCGGCGAGGAAATCGGCGCGATCGGCAAGGTCGCCAAGATCAATCAGACCGACCATGCCCAGGGCCACATCTGCCCGGATGTCGCCCGATGGCTTGCCCTCGGACCCAAGGGCATCCGAGACGACATTCTCGCGCGGCTTTCCGGCGCCTCCCCATCCGCCGCCGCCTTCTACCACGGCGCGATCATCGCCCTCGACGGAGCCATGGACTTCATGAGGCGCTATGCCGCCCTTGCTGAGGAGATGGCCGGCCAGGCCGAGTCGTCGGAGGAAAGGCGGAATCTCGAAGAGACGGCCGGGCGCTGCCGCGCCCTCGCAAACGGACCTGCCGCCACCTTCCATGACGCGGTGCAGTCGCTCTGGTTCCTCTTCGTCTTGTTGCAGATGGAATCGAACGCCTCCTCCTTCTCGCCTGGCCGGGCGGACCAATACCTGATGCCCTACTATCGAAAGGACGTCTCGAACGGCACGCTGGACGAGGCGGGGGCCCTCGAGATCGTCGAGGCGCTCTGGCTCAAATTCAACCAAATAGTATATTTGCGCAATTCGAACAGCGCCAAATACTTCGCCGGATTCCCCATCGGTTTCAATGTCGCCTGCGGCGGATTGACCCGGGATGGGGAGGACGCGTCGAACGAGCTTTCCTACCTCTTCCTCCGGGCCCAGGCCGAGCTCGGGCTGCCCCAGCCGAATCTTTCGGCGCGGCTATCCGAAAAGTCCTCGGAGGAATTCGTCAGGGAATGCAGCCGGGTCATCGGGCGGGGCTCGGGCATGCCCCAGATCTTCAACGACGAGAGCATTATCCCCGCCCTCGAGGCGAAGGGCATCTCCCACGAGGATGCGATGAACTACGCCATCGTCGGCTGCGTGGAGCTCACTCCCCAGGGCAACAACCTCGGCTGGAGCGACGCCGCCATGTTCAACATGGTCAAGGCACTCGAGTTGACCCTCAACCACGGGGTCTGCCTCTTGAGCGGCAAGCGCATGGGCCTCGACCTCGGCTCCTTCGCCGACTATCGTAGCTATGAAGAGTTGGAGTCGGCCTTCCGCCGACAGATGGACCATTTCGTCGGGCGGATGATCAGGGCCTGCGACGCCGTCGATCGTCTGCATGCCGAACTTCTTCCCTCCCCCTTCCTGTCCTCCGTCATCGACGGCTGCGCGGGAAAGGCCCTGGACGTCACGGCGGGCGGCGCCAGGTACAACCTGTCGGGCATCCAGGCCATCCAGGCGGCGAACGTGGCGGATTGCCTCGCGGTGGCGAAGAAATGCGTATACGAAGACAGGAGTCTGGACGCGTCGGAGCTCCTTGCCGCGATGCGGGCCAACTTCGAGGGCGCCGAGGAGCTGCGCCAGCGCCTCATCAACAAGACCCCGAAATACGGCAACGACGTCGCCTGGGTCGACGAAATCGCGGCGAAGTGGGTCGCCTACTTCGCCGACAAATTGACGGGCTACAAGAACGCCCGAGGCGGCATCTACCACGCTGGCCTCTATACCGTTTCCGCCCATGTCCCCATGGGGCAGAACGTGGGAGCCTCTCTCGACGGACGCAAGGCCAAGGATCCCCTGGCCGACGGCGGCATGTCGGCGATGTATGGCAGGGACCGGAACGGACCGACGGCCCTCCTCCGCTCGGTGTCCCGGATCGACTCTGCCCACGGCAGCAACGGCACTCTCCTCAACATGAAATTCCTGCCGGAGTTCTTCCGGACCGAGGAGGGTATCGCCAAGTTCGCGAGCTTTCTCAGGACCTTTGTCAGGCTCCACATAAACCATGTCCAATTCAACGTGCTGCGCCGGGAAGACCTCCTGGCGGCCAAGGCCAATCCCGAGGCCTGGCGCGGCCTCACGGTGCGCGTCGCGGGATACACGGCCTATTTCCTCGAGCTCGCCAACGACCTCCAGGACGAGATCATCGCCAGGACGAGCTACGGCGAGATTTGAAGGACAGCTGATGGACGGGAACATCATCGACATCAAGCGCTTCACCCTCCACGACGGCTATGGCATTCGTTCGACGGTCTTTTTGAAGGGTTGCGGCCTCCATTGCGCCTGGTGCCATAATCCGGAGGGTATCGACAATCGCGTTGAGCTCTGGTACCTGCCCCGCCAGTGCATCCATTGCCACACCTGCCTCGAGGTCTGTCCGGAAAAGGCGCTTTCGGTCGACGAGGTCGACGAACAGTCCATCGTTATCAATCGGCAGCGTTGCACCAACTGCGGTCTCTGCGTCGAGGCCTGCCCTACGAACGCCCTTGCCTTCGACGGGAGGAGGCTCTCCAGCGAGGCGGTGGCGGAAATACTCCTTAGCGACCGGCAATTCTACTCCGAGTCCGGGGGCGGCATCACCATTTCGGGAGGCGATCCCCTTATCCAGCAGGGCTTCGCCCGCGAGATCCTGGGACTGTGCAAGGCTGAGGGCCTCCACACGGCCATCGAGACCTGCCTTCAAGGGAGCTGGACCATCATCGAGGGCTTCCTTCCCCTCGTCGATTTGTTCATAGTTGATTTGAAACTGGCCGACGCCCGGCTGCATCGTGAATACACGGGCCACGACAACGGCCTCATCCGGGAGAACTACCGCCGCCTGGCGTCCCTGGGGCGGGATTTGCTCACAAGGATACCCCTCATTCCCCGGGTTACCGCCCGGAGAGAAAATATCCAGGCAATTGCTAGCTTTATCGCCGAATGCAATCCCGGTGGACGAGTCGAACTCATCAATTTCAATCCCCTGGCTGAGAACAAATACCTCCTCATGAACCGCGATCGGGAGTTCTTCAGGAACATGTCGCCCCTCGATGCCGAAGAGCTCGCCGCACTCCGCACCGTCCTCGAGGCGGAGGGCCTGTCGACGATAAAGGAGCACCGTGTATGAGCGCGAGGGACGCGGAAGGAGCAGCCATGCCTCTCGCGCGGATGATCGCCGACGCCCGTTCGGGCAGGCCCGTGTACATCACGACCGTCCATGAAGCCTTCGCGGCACTGCCTTCGAATGCCGGCGATCGCTTCGTCCTCGCCATCGACCTCCTCGAAACGGAAGGAAAGCAGGCCTGGGAACTCCGGATACCCAAACCCGAAGCTTGCACTGCCGAGGAGAGGGCCTTTGTCCTCGAATACGTCTATGCGGAGGTCTACAACATCCTGTCGAGCATCGGCGCGCGGGCCATGACGGTCTACGTCGAAGGCGATTCGCTGGGGGCCCTCGCCATCGCGGAAAGCCTGAACGAGGCCTTCTGCGTGGACCTGCCGCGCAAGGATCGGAAGGGCTACGGCCGGGCGATCAACGTCCTCGACCGGATGCTCGCGGCGATCAGGCCCGGCGATCCGCCCTTTCGCTTCACCATCGCCCGGATTGCCGACCTTCCGGCAATGATCCCCCCTCCGCGTCCCAAAGGCGACAGCCTCGCGGCCTTCAGGCGCTGCGCAAGCGGCCTCGAAGACAAGGCCTTCTGTGGCATCGACGTCGGGGGCACGGACATCAAGGCCGTGCTGGTCGATGACGGGAGGGTCATCGATTATAAGGAATACGACTGGTTTCCCGCCGCCTTCCTGAGATCCCGCCAATTGGTCGATCCGATCTGCTTGATCGTGCGGCTACTCCAGGCACGGCTTTGGCTTGAGCGCCTTCCGCCCTCCGACGGGCGGCGCGGACCCCTCCTCGAAGGCCTCGCGCTCGCGATGGACAGGGAGGCGAGCGACGAGGCGATGTCCCTGATCCTGGCCGAGCTCGGCGTCGAAGGACTCGGCGAGGCTCTTGCCGAAGATCCTGGACGGGGGCCCCGCTTCGACGGAATCGGGCTCTGCTTCCCCGACGTCGTGGTCAAGAACAAGATCGTCGGCGGCGAGGTCTACAAGACTCGCGGAATACGCAACAATCCCGCTATCGACTATGAATCCGACTTCTCCGAGCTCACCAACCTCGATGAGCGCCTCAAGACCTGGCTACTGCCCGATGGCAGAGCGCGTATCATCAACGATGGGCCCATGGCTTCGTTTACCGCGGCAGTCGAGATCGCCGCCTCGCCCGAAGCCGACAAGGTGTCCCATGGCGTTTTCGCCCACACCCTCGGCACCGAGTTGGGCACCGGTTGGGTGATGGAGTCGGGGACGATTCCCGACATTCCCCTCGAGGTCTACAACTTTATAGTCGACCTCGGCGGCTGGCCGGAGCGGGCCTATGAACCCGACGACCTGAGAAGCGTCAATAATTTCAATACTGGGCTTCCCGGCACCCTGCAAAAATATTGCAGCCAGAGCGGGGTCTTCCGCCTTGCGATGAAGTACTTCCCCTCCGAGCGGCCCGACCTCCTTCGCGAGCTCGAGGAAAAGGGTTACCTGATGCGGCGAGGAGAAGGCGCGACACAGGGTTGGTACGTCCCCACGGAACCGATCGACCAGCGCAAGGCCTTCCTCGAGCACATGATGAGCCTGCCCGATCGCGAAAAGGACGAGACGAATCGCAGGATCTGGCGCGAAATCGGGGAGAGTTTGGCCGTTACCCTTCTGGAGACCCAGCGAATTCTCGAGGCTGGCACGGAGGAGCGATTCCTTTTTGGCCGCCTGGTCAAGAACGCCAGCTGCTTCGATTTGCTGGTGGAAGGCGCACGAAGTATCAAGGGCGACATTCGCCTCGTGGTGGCGGGAACTGGCATGGCCTATACCCCCCTCATGAAGCAGCTGGAGCGGAACACCGAATTTACCTTGGCTCAGTTTGCCCAGGCCATCGGCGCCGTGTACTTTGCCAATGGCTATTGAGGATTGCCGCCTCGTTTTCTTTCATTCGAAAACATATATTGCTTCTTTGAAACCTAGATGCTATGTTTCTCGTAGCAATCATGATCTTCGACCTGCAACGTTTTTCGACCCATGATGGTCCCGGCATACGCACCGTGGTCTTTTTCAAAGGCTGTACCCTGCGCTGTGCCTGGTGCGCCAATCCCGAAAGCCAGGCCTTCGAGGCTGAAATTCTTCATAATTCCATACACTGTATAGATTGTCATGCCTGCCTCGACCCCTCTTTCGGCGGTCTTTTGCTGCCGGCCGAGGGTGGCGGGGTTCGGGTCGATCGAAGCAAGCCGGCTCGTGCCGCGCCGGTCGAGGCCTGCCCCTCCTTGGCCCTTCGCCTCGCCGGCAGGGAAATGACCGCCGCCGAGATCGTCACCGAGCTGATGAAAGACGCCCCCTTCTTCGCGAAGTCGGGTGGAGGGGTGACCTTCTCGGGCGGCGAGCCCCTCGCGAGCCCCCATCTGGCCCTCGAAGTGGCGAACTTACTAATTGCTGCGGGCATAACGGTGGCGATCGAGACTTCCCTCGCGGTCAGGGCCGAGGTCCTCGGCCCTTTCCTCGCGCTACCCATCCTCTGGCTTGCCGATCTCAAGCACGTCGATGAAAAACGCTTCATCGCGGCCACGGGGGGCCGGCTCGGCCCTTTGCTCGCGAATATGCGCAGCCTCGCCGCTTCGGGCGCCGAGCTCGAGCTCCGGATACCCGTGGTGCCCGGCTTCAATGCCGATGACGCATCGATAGGCGCCATGCTCGATTTCGCTGCATCCCTTCCGAATCCCCGGGATAGGCCCCGCCACATGGATTTCCTGCCTTACCACGAACTGGCCCTCGGCAAATACGCCATGCTCGATCGCGACTATACCTGGACTCGAGGCGATGCGCCGGCCAAACATGATGTGGGGCGTTGGGCGGCACAGGCTCAGGCCCTCGGATTCATCACCAGCACAGGAGGTTGATCCAATGACCGAACGAATAAGCCGCATCAAGGACGACATCCTCTCGACGCCCCCCTCCATCTGCATCGAAAGGGCACGCATCTATACAAGGATCTACCAGGAGACCGAGGCGCTGCCGATCGTGCGCCGCCGTGCCCTCGCCCTCCGTCGCACCCTCGAGGAGATGACGATCTGGATCGGCGATACCGAACTCATCGTCGGCAACCATGCCTCCAGGAACCGCGCGGCTCCGATCTTCCCGGAATACGCCGTGGCTTGGATCGAGAAGGAGATGGACGGCCTCGACAAGCGTCCGGCGGAAGCCTATCGCCTCGACGAATCGCTCAAGCCCGAACTTCGCGACATCGTCGCCTACTGGAAGGGACGCACCCTCCACGAACGCGCCGAGGCCCTTCTTTCCCCCGAGCTCAAGGCCATCCACGACGCCGCCATGGTCAAGGCCGAGGGCAATATGACCTCGGGCGACGGCCACGTCGCGGTCAACATGTACAAGGTTCTCGCCCTCGGCCTCGGCGGCTACAAGCGCCTCGTGCGCGAGACCGACGCCGCCCTCGACGTCTCGACCTGGGAGGGGCTACGGCGGCGCCAGCTCTACCTCGCCATGCTCGATGCGCTGGAGGGCTTTTCGGCCTATGTGCGACGCTTCGCCGAGCTGGCTTACGCCACGGCGAATACCGCCGCCACGAGCGAGCGCCGCGCCGAACTCGAGACGATAGCGGCCACCTGCGCGGCCCTCGTCGAAGGGGCGCCGACCTCCTTCCGCGAGGCCCTCCAGCTTTCCTACTTCGTGCAGGTCGTCCTCCAGATCGAATCGAACGGCCACTCCCTCTCCTTCGGCCGAATGGACCAGTTCCTCGGTCCCTTCTACGACCGCGACCTCGACTCCGGACGAATAAAGCGCGAAGAGGCGGCCGAGCTCCTCGAGGCCACCTGGCTCAAGCTCCTCGCCGTCAAGAAGGTGCGCTCCTGGTCGCATACCCGCTACTCGGCCGGCGGCCCCCTCTACCAGAACGTCACAATTGGCGGCACCGACCGAGCGGGGCGCGACGCCGTCAACAGGCTCTCCTACCTCATCCTCGAGACCGTGGGGGAGCTCAAGCTCACCCAGCCCAACCTCTCCGTGCGCTACCACTCCGGCATGACGCGGGAATTCCTCGACGCCTGCGCCCGCGTGATCGATCGGGGCTTCGGCATGCCGGCCTTCAACAACGACGAGGTCGTCATCCCCGGCATGCTCGAGCGCGGCGTGAGCCTCGAGGACGCCAGGGAGTATTCGGCCATCGGATGCATCGAGGTGGCGGTGCCCGGTAAGTGGGGCTATCGGACCACGGGCATGAGCTTCCTCAACATGATGCGGATTCTCCTCGCCACCCTGAACGACGGCTTCGAACCCACCGCCGGCAGGGCGTTCCTGCCCGGCACCGGCACGCTCTCCGATTTCGCCACCTTCGCGGAGCTGATGGCAGCCTGGAGGAAGCAGGTCGCCTTCTACACGCGCGCGAGCGTCGAGATCGACACGGCAGTGGACACGGCCCTCGAGGCCTACGTTCCCGACATCCTCTGCTCGGTCTTCACCGACGACTGCATCGCCCGGGGCAAGCACCTCAAGGAGGGCGGGGCCGTCTACGACTGGATTTCCGGCCTCCAGGTCGGCATCGCGAACATGGGCAATGCCCTCGCGGCGATTAAAAAGCTGGTCTACGAGGATGGCCTCGTGTCGAAGGATGATCTACTCGCGGGCCTCGCGAACGATTTCGCCGGTCCCGAGGGCGAAAGGCTCAGGCTCACCCTCCTCAACAAGGCCCCCAAGTACGGAAACGATGACAACTATGTGGACTCGATCGTCATCGAGGCATACCGGGCCTATATCGACGAGATCGCGAAGTACCGGAACACCCGCTTCGGGCGCGGTCCCATCGGCGGCGGCTATTATCCCGGCACATCCAGCATTTCGGCCAATGTCCCTTCGGGTTCGGTGGTCAAGGCTACGCCCGACGGCCGCAAGGCCGGAACGCCCCTGGCCGAGGGTTCTTCACCCTCCTCGGGAACCGACATCCTCGGACCCACGGCTGTCCTCGCCTCGGTGGGCAAGCTCCCGGCCCAGGAGATCTTCGGCGGCGTGCTTCTCAACCAGAAACTCTCGCCCGGTTCCCTCAAGACCGAGGCCGACCGTCAACGCCTCGAAGCCATGCTCCGCACCTTCTTCGACGACTACAAGGGCTGGCACATCCAGTACAACCTCGTGTCGCGCGACGTCCTCCTCGACGCGAAAAAGCATCCCGAAAAGCACCGCGACCTCGTGGTCCGCGTGGCTGGTTACTCAGCCTACTTCAACGACCTCAACGCCGATCAGCAGGATGACATCATCGCGCGCACCGAGCACGAGCTCAGGTAGGGAGGCCTTCGTCGGCAGGGTGCCCGGCGTCGAGCTCAGCAGATCTGGAGATCGAGACCCGCCGTCAAAAAGTGGCGTCTGTATTCGTCGGGGATTCCCGCATCCGTCACAAGGCCCGCGATGAGGGACAAATCCGAACAGACGACCGACGCGTGCGACACGCCGAATTTGGTTGAATCGGTGAGAATCCAGGCCTTGGCTCCGCAGTCGGCCCCGCGCTCGAGTATCGAACGCGTCACCTCGGCGCGCGCCATGTCGTTCAACATGAAACCATCGGCGATGGTAAAGCCGGATACGCCCGAGAATGACTTCGAAAAGCCGACCTTGCGGATCGATTCGGCGACCGTGGAGCCCACGAGGCTCTCGCTTTCTTCCTGATAGAAGCCGCCGAGGACGACCACCCGCACCTTCGAGCCTCGAAATAGCCTGGCGACAAAGAGGTTGGTGGTGATCACCGTCAGGGCTTTGATATCCCTGATCCGCTGCGCGAACATCGCGATCGCGGAGCCTGCTTCGAGCAGGATGGTATCCCCGGCTTCGACCAAAGTCGCCGCCCTGCCGGCTATCGCTTGTTTTTCGGCGAAGCGCAGGTGCATCCTGAAAGGAATGTCATCGCCATCATAGATCCGAGCCTCGCCGTGGTAGCGTCGGACAATACCCTGGCGCTCCAGGTCATTCAGGCTCTTGCGAACGGAAACCTCGGAGACTTGGAGAGCTTCGGCCAGTTCGGAAACCCGGCAGCTTCCCGATTTGAGAATGGCCTCCCGCACGGCGTCGGAGATATCCCTATTGCCGACCTTCCCCCGACCTCGAGGGCTACGCCCTTTCTCGGTGTGGCTCATGATCCGTACAATAGCCGAAATTTCGGCAACCGGCAACGAATAGTCCAAATGAAACTATATATTCGACCACTCCAAAGTATTGCGCTTTGATGCCAAATTTCTGAATCTCAAGGAAGTCCATGGGGTCCGCTGGAGAACGCGTGAAATCGTCTTCGGATAGTTCAGTTTTGCCTTCCATTTAGTACAGTTTTCGCCCTTTCGGAATCCGCAAGTTGCTTTATCCTAACCGCCGATCTACACTCAATCGAGGCGAGGTAATTCCGTGAATCGGCTTGGAAAGCATGTGCTTGACCGATACTTGGAAAATTCCTTTGACAGATGCATCGATCGATGCATAATCAATTTAGGTTTCTAATGAAACATTTTGATGTTTCATAGAGCAATAAAGGGGGGTAAGTATGACAAGTCTTAAGAGAGCGTTGGTCCTCGGTATGGTGCTCCCGATGGCCTTCGGCATGGTGCTGAGCGTCGGCGCACAGGCCAAGGTGAAGGCCGCGTTCATCGTGTCCAACCAGGCCAATGAATCGCAGGCATTCTCGGCGAGGGAGTTTCTGAAATACGGACCCAGCTACGGATTCGACGTCTCGACCTTCGACGCGAAGGGCGACACTCAGGTCGAGTCCCAGATCGTCACCAACTGTATCGCACAGGGCTTCAAGGTCATCTTTCTCAACCCGAACGACATCCACGCTATCGTCCCCGCCCTCATGAAGGCGAAGCAGGCCGGCCTCATCGTCGGCATGTTCTCTTCGTACCTCACCGGCGCCGACCAGAAGTGGAGCGACTTCGCCGCTTCCAGCGACGATCTCCTCGGCGGTCAGCTCGCCGCCCAGCAGTTCATTAAACACTTCCCGAACGGCGCCAAGATCGTCGAGATCGGCGGCCAGGCCGGCCACAACGCCCAGATCCAGCGCCACGACGGCTTCAATGGCGACAAGGGCATCAAGGGCTCCAAGATCCAGGTCATGGATTTCAAGGCCTGCCAGCAGTGGGCTACCGACCAGGCCCAGGCGATCATGGAAGACGACATCGTCAAGTACGGCAATGACATCCAGGGTGTCTTCGTCCATTGGGACAACGGCGCGACCGGCGTCATCCAGGCTGCCAAGGCCGCCGGCCTCAATAACCTCTACATAGTCGGCGTCGACGGCAACAAGGCCGGCTACGTCCAGGTCAAGAGCGGCGACCAGGCCGTCTCCATCGCCCAGGACTTCACCTCCATGGTCAAGACCTCGCTCCAACTCGCCAAGGACAGGCTCGCCGGCAAGAAAGTTCCCGCGTTCACGGTGATTCCGCAGATCATCTACGACAAGGACACCGTCAACAACTATCCCACTCCCGAGTGGTGATCGGCGCTTGATACCGCGCTCGTAGAGCAGGCTCTCAGAGCGCGCTCGAAGAGCGAAGGCTCGTCCCTCCCCCAAGGGGGGGCGAGCCCTTTTCATCCCCAATCGAGGAAGCACCATGTCTGCTAGCAGCGATTCCGACCTGATCATCTCGATCCGCGACGTCAGCAAGTCCTTTCCCGGGGTCAGGGCCCTCGACAAGGTCTCGATCGACGTTCGCAAGGGCAGTGTGCATGGCATCGTCGGCGAAAACGGGGCCGGGAAGTCGACGTTGATGAAGATCCTCTCCGGCGTATACCAGAAGGATGCCGGGACCATCGTCTTCGACGGCGAGCAGATCGAGAGCACCACTCCGCAGCAGTCGATGAAGCGGGGCCTCGCGATCATCTACCAGGAGCTCAACCTGGTGAACACGATGAGCGTGGGCGAGAACATCTTCCTCGGCCGCTTCAAGGAGATGAAGGGGATGCGGGGCACTCACGCGAAGGCACGTGAACTCCTCGACAGCATCGACTCATCGGTCGACACCTACAAGCTCGTCTCGCAGCTGTCCGTCTCCCACAAGCAGATGGTCGAAATCGCGAAGGCACTCTCCTTCAAGTCGAAACTGATCATCATGGACGAGCCGAGCTCGAGCTTAACCGCCGAGGAGATGGCCGAGCTCGTCAAGATCATCCACCAGCTGAAGGCCCAGGGCATCTCCATCATCTACATCAGCCACAAGCTCGACGAGATCTTCGAGTTCTGCGACACCGTCACGGTGATGCGGGACGGGCACGTGATCGACACCACTACCACCTCGGAGGTCACGCGGAACGACATGATCACCAAGATGGTCGGGCGCGCGATCGAGAACGAGTACCCCCCCCGGCCGGCGAAGGTGGGCGGAACCCTGATGGAAGTGCGCTCGATCAACACCCGGAAGCTCAAGAACGTTTCCTTCACGCTGCGAAGGGGCGAAATCCTTGGCTTCGTGGGGCTGGTGGGGGCCGGCCGCACCGAGATCGTCCGCGCCATCTACGGCGCCGACAAGACGAGGGGCCACGAGGTCATCCTCGACGGCAAGAGGGTCTCGATCCGGAATCCGCGCGACGCCAAGCGAGCCGGCCTGGGATTGATCCCCGAGGATCGCAAGCTGCAGGGACTCGTTCTTCCCTTCTCGGTCGAGACGAACATCTCGATGGCGAGCATGGATCGCTTTTCCCGTTTCGGTATCATCCGCAGCTCCCTCGAGAAGGGCATCGGGGAGCGCCAGGTAAAGGCACTGGCCGTCAAAACTCCCTCGGTAAAGGTGCCGGTTGTCAACCTCTCCGGCGGCAACCAGCAGAAGTGCATCGTCGGACGATGGCTCGAGATCGCCCCCAAGATCTTCATCATGGACGAGCCGACCAAGGGTATCGACGTCGGGGCGAAGTACGAGATCTATCTCTTGATGAAGCGCATCGCCGACGACGGCGGGGCCATCATCCTCATCTCGTCCGAATTGCCGGAGGTTATCAACATGAGCAATCGGGTGCTCACGATCTTCGAGGGGCGGATCACCGGGGAGTTCGACCCCGCGACGACGTCGGTGGATGCGATCATGGCCTCCGCGCTCGGGATGTCGGGAGTGTCGGCATGAGTTCGGCGGAAAAAGCGGGCGTGCTGAAATCGGGTGCCGACTTCATGCGGAGCTATCTCCTAGTCCTCCTCATCGCGGCGCTGGTGACCTTGACCGCCATCATCGAGCCCAGGTTCCTCTCGGCGCAGAACCTGATCAACCTCATGCGGCAATTCGGCCCCCTGATCATGGTCGCCCTCGGCATGACCTTCGTGATCATGGGCGGCTTCATCGACCTTTCCGTAGCGGGCATAATCAATCTCGTCGCAGTTGTGACGATTTCGCTCATCCAGGTATTCGGCCAGGTGCCCGCCCTCCTCATCGGCATGGCGATCGGCGCGGCCGCCGGCGCCCTCAACAGCGTCGTCATCCTGAGCTCGGGAGCACTCACCCAGGCCGAGGCCCTCTTCATGACCTTCGGCATGAGTACGGTCTTCTCGGCCCTGGCCCTTCTCTACAGCCACGGCTCCACCATGCACTTCTGGGACATCGACAAGAGCAAGTCGCTTTTCGAAGCCATCGGCGCGGGAAAGGTTGGGCCTGTCTCGATCTCCTTCCTGATCTTCCTTGTTCTCCTGGCGCTGCTCTGGCTGTTCCAGGCCAAGACGACCGAGGGCAGGTCCATCCGGCTGACCGGCGGCAACAAGGTGGCCGCCGAGCTCGTTGGCGTGCGCATCCGGCGCTCGATCGTCGTGATCTACACCCTCTGCGGCTTCATGACGGGCGTCGGCGCCATCGTGCTCTTCTCCCGGATCACGACGGCCGCGCCGGTGATCGGCGCGGGATTCGAGACCAACGCGATCCTGGCCGTCGTCGTCGGCGGCACCACGCTGAAGGGAGGCAATGGCTCGGTTCTCCGCACCGTGTTGGGAGTCCTCCTCATCATCCTGATGTCCAACTGCCTGAACCTGCTGGGGGTCTCGCCCTACATGCAGGTCGTCGCCAAGGGCGCGATCCTGGTCTTCGCGATCTGGCTCGACAACCGCAAACAGGTGTAGGAGAAGTACCATGAACCGGACAAGAAGCGCCAACGCCCTCCTCGGCATCCTGACCAAGCAAAAGGCCCTGCCCTTCATACTGATCATGCTGATCGGCATGCTGTTCTCGAAGACCCGTTTCTACACTCCCTATAACCTTCTCGACATGCTCAACTCCTCGTCGATCCTCCTCATCCTCGCCTTCGGCGTAACGCTTACAATCGTCGCGGGCGGCTGCGACCTTTCCATCGGCGGCATCCTCGTCGTGTCGGGCATCCTTTCCATCAAGCTGCAGGGCGTGATGGGCATGTGGCCGGCCATCGGCTGCGCGATCCTTTTCGGGATCCTGGTCGGCTTCGTGAACGGCTTCCTCGTCGTCCACCAGAAGACCGAGCCCTTCATCATCACCCTCGGCGTGGGCCTCCTCCTCACCGGGGTCGCCCAGCAACTCACGGACGCGCATCCCCTGCCCTCACAGATCCCGGACTTCATGATGATCGGCAATGGCACCTTCTACGGCGTACCGAACCTCGTCATCATCACGGTAGTCGCCTTCATTCTTTTCGCCTGGCTCATGCGCTTCACGCAGTTCGGGCGCAACCTCTACGCGATCGGCGGCGATTACGAGGTGGCTCGCTACTCGGGCATCGACGTCGTCCGGACCAAGTGGCTGGCCTTCGTGATCTCGGGCGGCACGGCCGCCCTCGCGGGCTTCCTCCTCTCCTCGAAGCTCAACACGGGCTCGGCGATCTACGGCGACCTCACAGCCCTCGTCGTCAACTGCGGCGTCGTCGTGGGCGGCACCTCCTTTGCCGGCGGCATCGGCGGCATCCCCCAGTCGGCCCTGGGGCTTCTCGCCTTCGGCATGCTCGACAACGTCATGAACATGCTGGACATCACGTCCTACATCCAGATCCTGCTCAAGGGTTCGGTGATCGTCGCCATCATCTGGCTCGATTCCTACGCCCAGAAGCGGAAGCGCGCGCTGGTCTGATTTCTCGCGAAAGCGGTCATGGCGGGGGAGGGACTGGCATCGGCGGGCGGGGCATTGTCGAGGCGCTGATATTCCTATAGCCTTCCCCCATCGCCATGAATATGCCAATAACGCGCAAATATTTCGGACCATCGGCCTTTTATCGAGACGCCCTCAAGATCGTCGTGCCCGTCATGCTCCAGCAACTCATCACGAGCATGATCTCGCTCGTGGACAACTTCATGGTTGCCGGCCTCGGCGACTCGAAGATGGCCGCCGTCAACGTGGCCAACCAGATCAACTTCGTGTGGCTCGTCGTGGTGAACACCGCCTGCATGGCGGGCGGCATCTATCTCTCCCAGCATCGAGGAGCGAAGAATCGCGCCGGCATGCGCCATGCCTTCCGCTTCAAACTCATCCTCTCCCTCGGCATTTCGGCCGTCCATCTCATTCTCTGCCTCGTGTTTCCGGAAGCCCTCATTTCATTGATGCTCGGCGGCAACAGCCAGGGTTCGGACATCGTGAGGGAGGGCGCAGGATTCCTCCGCATCTCGGCGATCGGCTCCCTGCCCTTCGCCGTCTCGGCCTCGATCGCCTCCTCCTTCCGCGACATCGGGAGGACGAGGGTGCCGCTCGTGATCTCCTCCTTCGCCGCCGCCCTGGCAACTCTTCTCAATTGGCTCCTCATCTACGGGCATGCAGGTCTGCCCCGCCTCGAGGTCGAGGGCGCCGCCATCGCCACCGTCATCGCACGCGCCTTCGAATGCGGGATCTTCATTATCTGGCTCGCGCGGCTCAGGCCCGACTTCGCGGTTCGGCCGATCCACGTCCTGTCCATCGACCGCGGACTCTTCGGCGAAATGCTCGGCCGCTCCGCGGCGATGTTCCTTTCGGAGACGGCCTGGGTCGTGTCGGAGACGATCATCACCGCCATCTACAACGGGAGGGGAGGGGCGGAGACCGTCGCCGGCATGGCCGCCGGCTGGACGATAGCCAACATCTTCTTCCTGGTATTTCCGGCCATCCACACGGCCACGGGCGTCCTCGTCGGCTCGACACTCGGTTCGGGGGCCCTCGACGAGGCCAGGGCGAAGGGCCGCTGGATCCTCACGGGATCGGTGTTTTTCGGAGCGGCCGCGGGCCTCGTCGCCTTCCTGTCCACCGCCATCGTCCCCCTCGTCTTCGGCAACCTGAGCATGGAGGCCAAGGCCATCACGATCGGCCTTGTCATCGTAATTAGCTGTTATTTGCCGCTATGGGCCCTGCTCAACGGCCAGTTCGCCCTGTCGAGGGCGGGGGGCGACACCGCGATGGGCGTTTGGGTGGACGTGGGCGTCACCTACCTCGTTTTCATCCCCCTGGCCTTCGCGCTGGCGGGATTTACCGCGATGGGGCCCGTCGTCCTCTTCGCCACGGCCAAGATCTCCGACATCCCCAAGGCCCTGGTGGCGGGCTGGTGGCTCGCCAAGGGGAGATGGATAAGGAATCTGGCCGGAACGGCCTGAGACATCCGGAGCGCTAGGCCATGGCGAGGCATCTCCGGAAAAAAAGCCGCCCGCGGAGGAAGCGTTCCGCGGGCGGCACAGGTCAGACGATTCGGAAGGCGATTACCACTGGGGCGGGTAGAAGTTGGCGACGTCCTTGATGGTGATGATGTGCTGGGCGAGATTCGCGCGGACAGGCATCTTCTTGCCGTCGAACCAGTCGGCCGCGTATTTGGCTGAAAGGGCTCCGTCGCCCTCGGCCGTCTGATAGGTGATGGCGAAGAGCTTCCCTTCCTTGACGAGGTCCATGCCCTGCTTCGAGTTGCCCGCCGCCACGACGACCACGTCGGTGCGGCCGGCCTTCTCGAGGGCCTGGAAGATGCCCAGGGATTGGGCGGAATCGTCGGAGGCGCAGATGCCCTTGAGATCCTTGCCGTACTTGGTCAGCCAGTCGGAGACGAGCTGCATCGTCGTGTTGGCGTCGAAGGTGGCGGGAGTGGGCGAGGCCATCGCAAGGGTCTTGATCTCGGGGGCGTAGGTCGAGAGTTCGGAGATCGGGCCATAGGAACGGGCGAAGTAGGGCGATCCGCCGGGCGCGTGCTGGACGTAGGCTACGCCGATGGACTTGGCGCCGGGATTGCGCTTGCGGAGCTCGTCGGCCCAAGCCCTGGCGAGGAGGCGGAACTGGCCGAAGTCGTCCGGGCCGGTCCAGCCGAGGGCGTAATTGAGGGCAGCGGCGTCGGGCAGCGTGTTGAAGATATGGAGGGGAATGCCCGCCTGGTTGATCTTGCGCGCCTGCTGGACGGCACCCTTGGCATCGAGGGGAATGAGGAGGATCATGTCGGGCTTCTCGTTGATGGCCTGGTCGATCATCTGGTCCTGGACGTCCTTGACCCAGTTCGGCGACATGGCCTTGAACTCCATGTGATAGGCGTCGGCCACCTTCTTGGCCCCGAGGATGCAGGCGGTCGTCCAGGGATGGTCGCCGTGGACGATCATGATGATCTTCTTGCCGATGGCACCGTCGCCGGGCGATTTGGGAATGTTCGTCGGTGTCACGTTCCAGCCGGCCCATTCCATGTCATACCAATGCAGAGGATTGGTTTCGGGCAGCTTGCTCGGATCGGCGGGCTTGGTCGGCACCTTGCGATTGTCCGTCGAGGGCGCGAGGAGGAGCTGGTTGTCCGCCGACGTGAGCTTCATGGCGGTCGCATCGAGCGCGAGCGAAGCCTTGAGGTTGGCCTTCTGCGCCGCGCTGAGGTTCTGTCCGGAGATGGCGATGACCGCTCCGAGCAGAAGTGTCGCGAAGATGAACGCGAATTTCTTCATGGGTGACCCTCCTACGGAAAAATTCCATCCGGTCGTCGCCCGAACGGGCGCTCCGGTGACGGAACAATGATGGATCGAGGCGACATCAGGAGCCTCGCGCGCCCGGGGCGCGCGCCTTGGCCGCCGCCCTCGCCTCGAGTTCCTTGAGGAGCTCCGGACGCTGGCCGAGGGTCCTCTCGTGACGGTAGACGGCATAGGCCTCGTAGAGCACGACTCCGGCGAGGATGAGGCCGGCGAGGAAGATCTTCACCTCGTTGCCCAGGCCGAAGAGGATGACGCCCGTATAAAGCATTTCGAGGGTAAGGATGGCCACGACGCTTCTGAGTACCCCGCCCTTGCCGCCCGACATCGCCGTGCCGCCGATGATGGTGGCCGAGATGACGTACATGAGGGAGGTGTCGCCAAGGTTGAGGGTTGCCGCCGTCGACTCGAGGACCGAGGAGATTCCGGCCACGGAGGCGGTGACGCCGGAGAGCACGAAGGCCGCGATGATGTAGCGGTCGGTGTCGATGCCCGCGAGCCAGGCCGTGTTGCGGTTGCCTCCGACGATATAGAAGTTCCTGCCGGTCCTCGTCCGCCTCAGGAAGGATTCCGCGGCGAGGACGAGAAGGAGGGCGATGACGATGCGCGGGGTCACGAGGGGAATGAAGGTTTTGCCGAGGAAGTCGGAAATCGCGAAAGCCTGGTCGGAGGTGACCGAGATGGAATTGCCGCCCGAGAACTGGTAAATGGCGCCCTGCAGTATGGTCATCGTGCCGAGGGTCACGATGAAGGAGTTGATCTTGGCCTTGGCTACGAGGAGACCGTTGAAGAGACCGACCAAGGCCCCGCCCAAAATCGCCGCCGCGATGGCGAGGGGAAAACCGAGGATGGGCTGGAGTCCCAGCGACAGCACGCCGGCGAAGGTGATGACCGTGCCGATGGAAAGGTCGAGCTGGCCGCAGATCATCACCACGGTGAAACCGATGGACGCGGTCGCGTTCATCGCTATGGCCTTGAGGATGGAGGTCAGGTTCGTGAAGTTGAAGAACCTCGGCGCGAACAGGGACATGAAGACGAAGACGGCCACCAACAAAAGGTAGATTCGATAGCGGTCGATAAGTACCACGAGGTTCGGTTTTCCGTTACGCATCGTCGCGCCCCAGGCTCCGCAGCGATTTGGCGCTTATGCCGACGACGATGATGAATATCGCGCCGCGCACCATGCCCTGCGAGAAGGTCCCGATCGAGAAATTCCCGATCTGGACCAACGTCATGATGTTGTTCAGTATGCTGATGATGAGGGTCCCTCCCAGGACGCCGAGGATGTTGCCGCGACCTCCGGCGAGGGTGACGCCGCCGATGACGATGACGGTCACCGCGCTGAAATCGTAGCCGGCGCCGTTGTACCAGGCTCCGACCCGAGACAGCGAGGTGATGGCGAGGCCGCCGATGGTCGCGGTGAAGGCCGCGAGCACGAAGGCCACCAGCACCATTCGCTCGACTTTGATGCCTGAGAACTTCGCCGCCCGATAGGCCGATCCGGTGATCTTGAGCTTCGCGCCGAAGGAGGTCTTGGTCAGGACGAATTGCCCCACGATCACGAGGATGGCGAGGATGACGAGGGGCAGGCCGACGAGCCCGAAGAAGCGCGTGCGGTAGATGCCGTCGAAGAGGGCGATGGCGATCTTGTCCTGGCTGATCATGTCCGGGTAGATCTGCTTGTTGACCCAGATCAGCCTGATGATGCCCATCGTCACGTAGTTGACCGCGAGGGTCCAGATGATGGGGTTCGCCCGGAACTTGCCGATCACGTAGCCGTTGAGGAGGCCGATGAGGAGGCCGGCGACCAGGGCGCCGAGGAGCGCGGGCAGGAATCCGAATCGCAATAACTCCACGCAGATGTAGCCTGTGAAGGCCATCGTAGTTGGTACTGAAAGATCGGCGAAGTGGCCGGAATAGGTGACGAAGGCCATGCCCATCGCGACGATCCCGATGAGGGCGACGTTGTCTACGATGTTGAGCATGTTCTTGAAGGAGAGGAATCCCGAAATCGCGCCTGTCGCCTGGAGTAGGGCGCCGAGGGCCAGGAAGAGGACCGCGATGCCGTAGACGCCGACGGCATTCACCAACCGGGAGAAGGAGTTCGCGCGAAGGCCGCGACCGTCCTGAGCGCTCGCATCGCCATGGGCCGCGGCGACGGCGGTCGTGGGCTGTTTATCCATCATGCGCCTGCCTTTGCGGCCATTCCGGCATCGGTGCCTAGGCCTGCGGCAGTGCTTCCATCGTCGCCAGCGGCATTGCCACCGTCATTGCCAGCGGCGTTCCTTCCGACATCTCCATTGGCGGCGAGGAGGAGGCTCTCCTCGTCGCACTCGCTCCAGGGCATCTCGCGGATGAAATGTCCCTTGCGCATGACGAGGACCCGGTCGCAGAGGCCGACCAGCTCGGGCAGGTCGGAGGATATGAGGAGCACCGTGCATCCTTCCCTCGCGAGCTTCTCGATGGAGGCGTGGATGGTCATCTTCGCGCCGATGTCGACGCCGCGCGTCGGCTCGTCGAGGATGAGCACCCGCGGCTCGCTCGCGAGCCATTTCGCAAGGAGGACCTTCTGCTGGTTCCCTCCCGAGAGGTTTCCCACTGTCCTCGAGGGATCGGAAGGATAGATGGAAAGCTCGGAGATGAGACCGGATACCGTGGCGCTTCCCTTCGATTTCGAATAAATGGAGGCGGAGGTGAGCCTTTCCACGATGGCGGCGAGGATGTTGTCGTCCATTGCGAGCCTGACGGCTAGGCCCTCGGTCTTCCTATCCTCGGTGAGATAGGCGATGCCCTGTTCGAGGTAGGCCGACATGCTCGAGCCCGTCACCGGCTTGCCGTCGAGCTCGATGGATCCTTCCTCCGCGCGATCGAGGCCCACGAGAACGCGGGCGAGCTCCGATCGGCCGGCCCCCGAGAGACCGCAGATCCCGAGGATTTCGCCCTTCCTCGCCTCGATGTCGACGTCGTGGAAGAATCCGAAGCGCGAAAGTCCCTTGACCCTGAACCGGACTTCCCCGATGGCGCGCTCGCCGCGCTTGTAGAATTCCTTGACGGAGCGTCCCACCATCATCTGAACGATTTCTTCCCGGCTGACCTCTCCGATGGGCTTCGTCGCCACCTTCTTGCCGTCCCGCATCACGGTGACCTTGTCGGCGATGCTGAAGATCTCGGGAAGGTGATGCGAAATGTAGACGATCGCGATGCCGCGGTTCTTCAGGCTATGGATGATGCCGAAGAGTCTGTCGACCTCCTCGCGGGAGAGGGCGCTCGTCGGCTCGTCCATCACGAGGATGCAGGGGTTGTTGCCGAGCACCTTGGCGATCTCGACCAATTGGGCCTCGTGCTGGCTGATGTCCTCGATGGGGAGGCTCGGATCCAGCTCCAGCCCGACATGCTTGAGGAGGCCGGTCGCCATGTCGCTCGCCCGCTTCTTGTCGAGGAAGGGCCCCTTCCGCGGCAATCTGCCGGCGAGGAGGTTCTCGACAATGCTGATCGGCCGCGCCAGGCTCAGTTCCTGGTAGATCATACCAATGCCGAATTTCTTGGCCATGGTCGGGGAATGGAGGGTCACTAACTTCCCGTTGATCGCGATCTCGCCCGTATAGTCGTCGAAGGAACCGGCGAGCATCTTCATGAGGGTGGACTTCCCCGCGCCGTTCTCGCCGACCAGGGCGTGGACCTCGCCCGCGTAGACCTCGAAACTCACGTCGTCGACGGCTATCGTGCCCGGGAAGCGCTTGCTGACATGGCGCATCTCGAGGGCGAGCCCTATTTCGCTATCGCTCACTGCGAACTCTCCCGTTGAATTCGGCCACGGCATCGAACATCGCGACGATGTTGCGCGCGGGCACGTCGGGCATGATGTTGTGCACCGTGTTGAAGACGAAGCCTCCGCCCTTCGAAAAGAGCTCGAGGCGCTCGAGGGTCTGGGCGCGGACCTCGGCTTCGCTTCCATGGGCGAGGACGGTACGATTCTCGATGCCCCCTCCCCAGAAGGTGATGTCGGCCCCGAATTCGCGCTTGAGCCCCTCCGGCCCCATGTCACGGGCGCTGGTCTGCACCGGATTGAGGATGTCGTAGCCGACTTCGATGAGATCGGGGATGAGGGCGTGGATCGAGCCGCAGGAGTGGAGGAAGGTCTTCATAGTGCTGTGCTTTTTCACGAAGTCGACGAGGATCCGGTGCCGGGGCTTGAAGAGGCGGCGGTAAATGTCGGGCGACATGAATGGCCCGCCCTCGTGCCCGAGGTCGTCGCCGAAGCGGAGGACGTCGGCCACGTCGCCCACGGCTTCGCAGACCTTGGCGAGGGTGGCGAGATGGCGTTCCATCAGCGCGTCGAGGAGGCGCTCGACCGAGCTTTCGTCCGCGAGGAGATCGACGAGGAAGTTGTCCATGCGGCGGATGAAGGTGCCCCATTCGAAGAGATTGCCGCCGACGACGATCATCAGCGCGCGGTCAGTCGAGTCGCGCAGCGCGAGGGCGCGTTTGCGGAGATCGGCCCAGAAGCCCGGCTCGGCGGCATGGTCCCAGGGCGAGTGTACGAGGGCGGACCAGAGCACCTTGCCCATGGCCTTGTCGAGACCGCCGAAGTCATCCGGATAGCCGTCTTCCCAGGGGAAGCAGCGTTCGTCGAAAAAGGTGGCGCCATCGGGCCGCCTCGCCAGGAGGGTTCCCTCGGCGTCGTAGGCGAAGAGATCATTGCCTTCCTGCACGGGCTTGAACCAGGCCGGGTAGAGATAGCGGCTGCCGTCGGGCATCACCCTTTCCGCCCAGTCCTCCGGCTTGTCGTTGAAGGCCCTTCCTATGTCGACCACGTCGATCCCGAGTTCGTCCAGGACCCAGTCATCGGGCTGGGCGAGTTCCTGCACGACATCGTAAACGCGGGGACGTGGATCGAAGCCGCTTCGGCCGCGACGTCGTCCTAGCTCCGGCAGAAGGTCGATGTAGGCGAGGGCCGAGATGCCCGAACTCGGGTTGGAACCGAGATCGACGGGCACCTTGTCGGACTCGCGATGTCCTATCGCGGCGAGGACCCGTTCCCTCCCTCCCGATCCGGGCTTCGAACTCACTTCCTTCCCCCAGGGATCGAGGGATCGTCCCATTTGCCGAGATCGAGGGGGTAGGCGGCGTGCTTCCTAAGAAGGTTCAGCACGAACTCGTAGCGCTCGGCGGAGACGTTGCTCGGCACCGAATGGTCGGACTGGGGCAGGTAGCCGCCGCCCTTGGCCGCGTTGAGCTTTCGCATGACCTGGGCCTCAAGATCGGGGAGGGGATCGTTGGCCCAGGCCAGGGCGTCGATGTTGCCGCAAAAGCCCATTTTGTGGCCGTGCTTCTTGCGCAGGTCGACGACGTCGAGGCCCGACTTCGCCTCGAGGGGGTTGTAGGAATCGAGGCCGATCTCGATGAAATCATCGTAGATCTCGCTCGCGTTGCCGCAGCCGTGGTAGATGACGGGGAGGCCGGCGTCGTGACAGACGCGGATGAGTTCGGCGGTGATGGGCTTGAAGTGCAGGCGCCACATTTCCGGCGAAAAGAGCATGCCGTTGCGATAGGCGACATCGCCCCAGACCACCATGCCGGCGAGCATGCCGTCGGCCGCCTTGATCTGGGCCTTCGTCAGTTCGACGACGAAGCTGCCGACACGCTCGACGAAGGCGTGGAGTTCGTCGGGATAGAGGGCCAGCCAGAGGAGGACGTTTTCCGAGCCGATGACGCGCCAGAGGTATTCGTGTCCCTCGCAGATGGAGCCGAAGACGGGGAAGTCCTCGTAGTAGGACTTCACGCGTTCAATGAAGGAGGGAAGGTTCCTGCTGATGACGTCTCCGACGCCGTTGATCTGATCGTCGCCGCCGGAGAAATAGCGGCGATCGTCCCAGGGGTCGTCGAAGCGGAAGGCGGCCATTTTATCGAGGTCGTCGGTGTCGAAGCTCTCGAAATAGGGCATCTGTGTTCCGAGTTTCTTGCGGATCGTGGCTTCGAAACCCGTCTTCAAAATGACGTCCTCTTCGGTCTCCTTGATGACCGTGAAGGGCTTGATGTGGGGATCCATGTTCGGGTTGATGCAGATCCAGTCGAGATCGTAATGACGATAGATGTCGGCATCGGCCGCGAGACCGAGCTCCTTCCGCCAGCGATTCACGAAGGTTGTCCAGTAGAAATCCGAAATGGGGATGCGATCGGCCTCTTCATGGCGAAGGGTCTTGTTCATCCGATCAAGCTTGGCGAGGCAATTCGCCGATCGTGCCAGTTTCACGTCGTTCTCCTTGTCCCGCCCGCAAAGGGCGAGATCGGACTAGTCCTGATGAAAGACCTCTTCCATGTCCGCCCACCATTCGCCCGGGGCCCGAGTGGGTATGGGTTCCTGCATGGGCTTCATGATCGCCCACCATTCCTGGGTCTTCGGGTCGGCGGCCATCTTGGCCATGTCCGCGTCAAAATCCTCGCCCAGGTATTCCATATACGCGTAGAGGACGCCGTCCTTGTGGTAAATGGAATAATTGTGAATGTTGCAGGCCCTGATGGTCGCGGCGACCTCGGGCCAGATCGAGGCGTGGTAGCGTTTGTACGATTCGAGGACACCGGGCTTGAGACGGATGAGCTGGCCGAAACGTTTCATGCTGCGCCTCCTCGGACGTGAGGGAATGGTAGCACCAACCGGCGGGCTGTCAATGAATTTTAGTAATATCTTGCGAAAAATCCAGCTAAGTTTACTGGTTTAGTGTTCATTTATTGTTGTCAATGCGGGATTATTCTGATAAAGTTTATCACATCATGGCCGCCAAGATACGCCTCGAAGAAGTCGCCAAACTCGCCGGCGTCTCGCTGACGACCGCCTCCCTCGTGCTCGCAAGACGGGGGCGCATCGGGCAGGAGACCCGCGAAAGGGTCCTCGAGGCAGCGCAGAGCCTCGGCTATCAGCAGAAGCGGAGAAAGGCGTCGGAGGCTCCCAGCCCCTCCAAGGATATCGCCGTCCTCTTCGACATCGACCCCGAATGGTCGATGGTGCTCTTTCTGGTTAGGCCCATAATCTCGGAATTCATGCAGACCCTGCGCCAGGCCGGCTTCAATACCGTCCTGGTGCCCATTTCGCGGTCGGAATCGATGTCCGTTCTCCTCGAGAAGATCCGCGACTCCGGGGCCATCGGGGTGGCGACGATCCATTACGTTTCGCAGGAACTCATCGTGAGCCTCGAATCGGCCGACATTCCCGTCGTCGTCGTGATGAATTCGAGCTATCAGGACCGGTTCTACACGGTCTGCGTCGACGACTTCCAGGGCGCCTATGAAGGAACCTCCTACCTCGTGCGCTCGGGGCATCGCCGCATCGCCTATGTCGAATGCGTTCGCCCCGACCTCCAGGTTCTGCCGGTCGACCGATTCTTCGGCTTCAAGAAGGCGATCGAGGAGTTCGGCCTCGAGTTCGACGATTCGATGCGGGTGCACCTCGGCCTCGTCGACGACGAGGAGGATCGAAGGCTCCTTGAAAGCCTCGACCTTGCGGGGAAGGGAATCACCGCCCTCTTCGCCCTCGACGACGAGCTCGCCGTCCGTACGATTACCCTTCTCGGCAAGGCCGGCGTCCGCGTACCCGAGGATCTGTCGGTGATAGCTCCGGGCGACATGCTCGACTATTCGCGATGCTATATTCCCCCGATCACGACCATGCGGATCGACACGCAGTACATGGGGAGGATCGCCGCGCAGATGCTTCTCAACCGCCTTACCCACAATCCGCAGGAAGTCCACGTCCTCAAGGTAAAGCAGCATCTCGTGAAACGAGGCTCCGTCAAAGAAGCCTAAGACCAGGCTCCGGTAGATTCCCGATTTTTCCGGGGAAAGCGCCGATTATTACTGCTGCGCGGATTGCGCGGCCCCCCTACACTTCGAGCCATGGAAGGCATGAGTTCGAGGGAGCTCGTTGCGCGAGCCTTCGAGCACGAAGCGATCGATCGCGTCCCCTGCTGGTGCGGCGCCTCGCCTGATTTCCTCGCCAAGGCGGAAGCCACCCTCGGCCTCGACGAGGAGGGGTTCCGGAGACGCATAGGCGACGACTTTCGCAGGGTCACGGCGCCCTGGCGCGATCCGGGTCCGCCCCTCGCGAGCGGATCGACCTGGCGCAGCCCCTTCGGCGTGGAGCGGCACGGCATCGGCTACGGACAGCCTACCTCGCATCCCCTCGCCGCCTTCGTCGCCGAGGGGGTCGACCATACAATGCGCATGAAGGCCTTTCGCGAGTGGAATTGGCCGAGCGTGGAAGATATCGACGTAGGCGGCTTGCGAGCGAGGGCCATGGTTTGGGGAGGCCAATTCGCCCTCCTCGGCGGCGACTGGTCGCCCTTCTGGCACGACGTCATCGATCTCGTGTCGATGGAAGGCCTCTATTATCTTATGTATGACGATCCCGAGGCGACTACCTGGCTCTTCGACCGTGTCACCGATTTCTACCTCGCCTCGAGCGAGCGTATCTTCGAAGAAGCCGGCGACCTCATCGACGTCTTCTTTATCGGCAACGATTTCGGCTCGACAAATGGTCCTCTGTTCGGCCCGGAACTCTACGAGAGATTCATATCTCCATCGATCAGGAAATATGCCGATTTAGGCCACCGCCACGGGCTCAAGGTCATGCTCCATTGTTGCGGCGGCTACCTGCCCCTCATTCCCCTCATGATCCGCGACGGCCTCGACGGCCTCCACGCCCTCCAACCCCTCTGCGCGGGGATGGATCCCGCGGGGCTGAAACGCGACTTCGGGAGCCTCGTCCTCCTCAACGGGGCCATCGATACCCAGACCGTCCTCCTCGAGGGAACGCCGGCCCTGGCCCGCGAGGCGACGCTCCGAACGATAGCCCTCATGTCGCCTGGAGGCGGCTATGTCGCCGGCCCGAGTCACGACTGGCTCCTCGGCGAGACGCCCCTCGAGAACGTCCTCGCCCTCTATGACGCGATCCGGGAATGGAACGAGGGAGGCCGTCGGTAAGGGCCGCGAGGGACATGCCGAAGGGCGCCCGCCATTCTTTTCAATCCAGGAGGGAAAGATGCTTCACGACCCCGGTAGTTACACGCCGCCCGTCATCATCGACGAAATCAGGCTCGACCCGGATGAAAGGGAAGTGCTCCAAAGGCTCGGCGAGGAATACGCCAAGGCCGGCGCCGATCCCGTCAACTCCGAACGCGCAAGGCTCTGGACGAGGCTCAACGACCTCGATCAGGAACGGCCCCTCGTGTGGATCAACGAGATTCCCTGGCACGAGATGAACGTCGACGACGAGCTCAGCCTTCGTACACGGAACCCTTGGGCGAGGGGCTTTGAGCAGGAGCTCAGGCGGACCCTCTATCAGTGGAAGCACCTGCCGGGAGACATGATCGTCAATCCCTGGATCGAGTGCACGATGGCGACGCATTCGACCGACTTCGGCATCGTCGAGGAGGTCGACATCGCCCGCACCGACGCGGCCAACGAGATCGTGTCCCGGCATTTTCACAAACAAATTTACGACTATGACGATCTCGAAAAGATCAAGATGCCGAAGGTCACACACGTGACTCGGACGACCGACGCCGTCTATGCGACGCTCTGCGAGCTCTACAAGGACATAGCTCCGGTGAGGAAGGTGGGACAGACCCACATCTGGTTCACGCCCTGGGACTACCTCATCCGCTGGTGGGGTATCGAGGAGGCGATGCTCGACATGATCGACCGCCCCGACCTCGTGCACGCCGCCTACGAGCGCATGGTGAGGGCTTGGATGGTCGAGCTCGACCAGTTCGAGGAGCAGCGCCTCCTCTCGCTGGACAACCGCAATATCCGCGTCGGTTCGGGCGGCTACGGCTACGCCTCCGCCCTTCCCGGCGGGGACTATGATCCCGACTGGGTCCACCCCCGCAACATGTGGGGCTGTTCCAACGCCCAGATCCTGGCCACCGTCTCGCCGGAAATGCATTGGGAATTCGCCATGGAGCACGACCTGCCCTGGATGAGTCGTTGGGGGCTCAATTATTACGGCTGCTGCGAGGCCTTGGATCGAAAGGTGGGGCTCTTGGAGCGCATACCCAATCTCCGCAAGGTCTCGGTGAGCCCCTGGAACGACTACGACGTCATCTTCCCCGCGATCGGGGACCGCTGGGTCGCGAGCGTAAAGCCGAACCCGGCTATCTTTCTCGACGAGGAATGGGACGAGGGCGAAGCCCGCCGGGTGATACGCACCGCCCTCGACAAGGCGGCCGCGGAGGGCGTCGCTGTTGAACTAATTATGAAGGATATTTCGACCGTAGCCCGCCGCCCCCAGCGCCTCTGGGCCTGGGCGAGGATCGCCGCCGAGGAGGTGGGGCGTTAAGGCCGGGCGGCGCCTCGGTCCTCGCCGCCCTCCGACGGTTCCACCTTCGAGGGATGCTTGCCGGTGAGCTTGCGGAAGACGCTGCAGAAATAGTCGGCATCGGCGTAGCCCACCGCGAGGGCGACCTCCTTGGCCTTCACCTTCCGCGTCCTCAGGATGCGCATCGCGGCGCCGATGCGAACCTCGTTGAGATAGGCCGAAAAAGAGGAGGCGTTGCCCTCGCGGAAGATCTTGCCGAGATAGGCCGCCGACATGCCGAAGCGGCCGGCGAGGAGCTTGAGCGACATGGGTTCGCGGAAATGGGCGTCGATGTGGGCGCGCAGGCGGTCGGCGAGGGGTATGCATTCGTGACGCCGTTCTTGCAGGCCTTCGATTATGCGCCCCGCGAGGCCCTGGAGCCAGCCGAGGGTATCGCGGGGGCTGGGTTGCTGGAAGAGCTGCTTGAAGAGGCTTTCGTAATCGGAATAGAGACTGGGCAGGGGAGGGTCGGTTGCACGGGCTATGGCGGCCAGTCTCGATAGGAGTTCGATCGAGAAGCCCCTGAACCATTCCTCGGGGAGGATTCGCTCGAGGCGGAAACGGGCGAGAAGATCGTCGAAGAAACGGCCCACGCCCCTGGCATCGCAGTCGGCGACGAGGTGGGCGAGGATGTCCAGATCGATGGGCGGGCGCTCCTGGCCCATCAGGAGGAATTCGTCGATGTTGCCCGAATCGATGAGGTAAAGAGGTAGGTAGCGAATCGGCTCCACCGCGAGCCCGTTGAACCAGTCGGCCGCGGTGCGGATCGGAAGGGCCCCGTCGAGTTCCGGCGGCTGCCAGGTGATGGCCGAGAGCTTTCCTTCCTTTATGAAGCGCATGCCCATCGCCGTGGCGCCGTTGGCGACGCGGATGACATCGTCGCGGCCGCCTCCCTCGAGGGCCTGATTGATGCCGAGTTGGGCGAGGGCGTCGTCGGCCGAAATGATGCCGCGCAACTTCCTCCCGAAGCGAGAGAGCCAGCCTTCAACGACGGTCTTGGTCGAGCCCGTGTCGAGACCCGTGTCGGCCTCGTCGAGAAGCTCCATCCGGGGCGCGACCTTGGCGAGCTCGGTCACCACGGCCCAGCGTCGGGCCACGTGGGCCGAGGAGCCCGGCATGTGGTTGACGATGCAGTAACCGCCATCGCTTCCCAGGAGTGCGGCGAAGCGCCTCGCCAGGAGTCTGAACTGCCCCCAGTCGTCGGGGCCGGTCCAGGCGACGAGTCGGCGAAAGGCATCCCTTTCCGGCAGGAGGTTCGAGGCGATGAGGGGTATTCCGGCCTTGTGCACCCTGCGAAAGAGGGCCGCCGATCCGGAGGCCCTCTCCGGGCAGATGATGATGAGGTCGGGGTGTTTGCGAATCGCGCCCGCCACGAGCTCCATTTCGAGCTCCGCGTCCCATTCCGCCCGGAGGATCTCGAGTTCCATCCCGTAGCGCTCGGCCTCGCGGAGGAGCCCTCGATCGTAGCCGGCCATGTAGGGATGGCCGCCGAGGTGATGGATGCTGATGACGCGCTTGCCCGAGGGGCCGTCTCCGGAGGACAGGGGCCGCCCATCCCGGGGAACCTCCCAGCCGGCGAATTCGAGATCGTACCAATGCCGTTCATCGGTCTCGGGGTAGAGCTCGGGGAACTCGGGTCGCGGCGGAATGGGACGCCTCCCCGAGCTCCAGAGGCGGATTTCGTCGTTCGATGGCACGCTGTCATTGTATGGCGGCCTGCGCCCTTGTCAACGCGGCTGCCGGCGACCTTTGTACAAGAAGCGCCAACAAACCACAATTCACTACAATACAGGATGAGGCGAGGCACCCAGTCTTATGCCGGGCGGCGGGCAATAGGGCTTCGCCTCCTTCCATGTCGCGAGGAGGGTGTATGTCGAATCGGGGTTCCTACATTTCCATCGGGGAGAACATCCACTGCACCCGCGTCAGGCTGACGACAGGCAAATTCGTCGAGACCGACGCTTCGGGGCGGCCCTGTCTCGTGTTCAAGGACGGAGGCGCCAAGGCCCTCCTCCCCGTGCCTAAGCTCTTCACCGATTCCGAGGCCTGGGCCTCGGGGAAGCTCCGCCATGTCGCCTGCGCCATTTACCAGGGATTGCGAGGATCGAGCGAGGAGCGCGAGCTGGGAGCGGCCTATCTCCGTGCCATGGCCCGGGAGCAGGAGGAGGCGGGAGCCTGGTTCCTCGACATCAACGTGGACGAATACAGCTTTGAATTGGATGAAAAGCTCGCCGCGATGGAGTGGGTAGCCGGGATCGTGCAATCGGCGGCCTCCATCCCCCTCAGCATCGATTCCTCGGAGCCGCGCATTCTCGAGGCCGGACTCAGGGCCTGCGACAAGGCCAAGGGCAAGCCGATGGTAAATTCGGTGTCCCTCGAGAGACCGACCATGATACCGATAGCGGCGAAGGCCGGCTCCTGCGTCATCGCGGGAGCCACGGGCGCGGAGCGCATGCCCGAAGGGGTGGAGGACAGGGTCCAGAATATCGGAATGCTGATGAAACGCCTTCTCGACGCCGGCTTCGCTCCCTCCGATGTCTATTTCGACCCCCTCGTCATGCCCGTGTCCGTGGATACGGGCCATCCGGGGCGCTTCCTCGAGGCGGTAAGGCGCATTCGCGCCGAAGAGGGGCCGGCAGTCCATTTCGCACCCGGGCTCTCGAACGTTTCCTTCGGTCTGCCGAAGCGCTCCTTGCTCAACCAGGTCTTCGCCAAGCTCTGCCTCGATGTCGGTTGCGACGGAGGCATCGTGGACCCGATGCAGATCAACGATCGCAGCCTCGCCGCCCTCAAGCTCGACGAGGGCCTCTCGGCGATGGCCCGCGACCTCCTCCTCGGGCAGGACGAATACGGCATGAACTGGATCGGCGCGAGCCGAGAGTAGGCCCTCCATGCCCATATCGACCCCCGGCCGCCGCTGGCAGCCAGCCTACAAATCCTTCAAGAAAGAGGGGCTCGGCGAGAAACTCCTCATCGGGTTCGAGCAACTCGTCAAGGGCCCCCTCTTCGGCTGCCGTCAGTGCGGCAACTGCCTCCTCCAGGAGACCGCCTTCATCTGCCCCATGGCCTGCCCCAAGGGCCTGCGCAACGGACCTTGCGGCGGATCGACGCCCGAGCGCTGCTATGTCGACACGAGCCGACCCTGCATCTGGTACAAGATCCACGAGCGAGCCTTCAAAATGGGCCGCCAGGAAAGGCTCCTGGAGGTCCTGCCGCCGGTGGACTGGGAAAAGGTCGGGGGGGAGACCTGGGGCGACGTCGGATCCCAGCTGCGAAAAATAGGTATTAGAAAGGTATTTTCCGGCCTCGTCCTCTCGGGGAAGGAGGCGCGGCATGCCACTATGGAATCCATATTCAAGCCGGTGCGTCAGCCGGAATGGTGGCAGGGGGACGATCGCCACCATCCGCCGAAGAGTCTCGAGCCGGTTTCGGCCCTCGAGCGATCGCTGCGCTCGGGGCGCTTCACCGTGGCCTGCGAAATCCAGCCTCCGCTCAGCATGGCCACGAAAAGGCTCCTCGAGAACATCGCCTTGGTGAAGCCCTACGTGACGGCGATCAATTTTACCGACAACGCCTCTTCGACGCCTCGCATGAGTTCCTGGGCCTGCAGCAGCCTGGCGGTTCAGGCCGGGGCCGAGCCTGTCATGCAGATCGCCGCCCGCGACCGCACGAGGGCCAGCCTCCAGGGAGAGATCGTCGGGGCCACAGCCCTGGGCGTGCGCAATATCCTTTGCGTCACCGGCGATAGCGCCGTCCTCGCTCCCCAGCCCCGGGGCCGGATGGACATCAACGACATGGACTCCGTGCAGATGCTCTGGATACTCAGGCGAATGCGCGACGATGGGCACTATCTCGACGGGCGGGAACTCAAGACGCCGCCCAAGTTCTTTCTCGGGGCTGCGGCTTCGCCCTATGCCTCGGACCCGCGTTTCCAGGCCCTGCGCGAGCAGAAGAAGGTAAACGCCGGAGCTCAGTTCTTCCAGACCAACATCGTCTACGACGTGGACAGGATGGAGGTTTGGCTCGGCGAACTGGCCAAGCGAAACGTGCTCGACAAGGTTTTCATCCTAATTGGTGGCACTCCGCTCAAGAGCGCCAAGATGGCCCACTACATGGTGAAGGTGCCGGGTGTCTTCATTCCGAAGAACGTGCTCGACAGGATGGACTCCGCCGAGGAGCGAGGCGGCGCGGCCGGCGCCCAGGAGGAGGGAGTGGCCATCGTCCTCGAGATCGTCGAGAAGGTCCGGAAGCTCCAGGGAATCCACGGCCTCCACATCATGCCTGTTGGCTGGGAGGAGATCGTGCCGCGCATCGTCACGGAGGCGGGACTGCCGCTGCCGCTCGGCTCGAGCTAGCCGAGGCTCTGTCGGCTCGTTCAGCGGCCTTCCGCGGCGAAGCGCCTCAAGGCGGCGAAATCGGCGCTCAAGGGATAGCGTTCGGAGGCTCGGCGGCCCTTGAGCACAAGCTCGCCTCCGTCGCCGATTTCCGCAGCCGCGACCCCCTCAGCGACGAGGGCGTCTCCCCTCCCTCCCTCGAGAGACAGGAGGGCGTTGCCGTAACAGAGCCTGCGTTCGCCGCCCGAGGGGATTTCCACCAGGGTCGGTTTGCCGAGGAGGGAGGGATTCGCCCTGGCGAAACCGAGGCCGTTGGCGAAGGCTCCCGTCGCGTTCTCGGTGCCGAGGCAAAAGATTCGGTCGACTCCGCCTTCGGTCTCGGCCCAGGGAGTGAAACGGCGGCCTCCGTATTGCATCCAGAGGTCATTGAAGGAGAGGGCGATTTCGCCGTGGGGAAGGCCCGCCGCGCCGGGAAAGAAACAGACATAGGCGAGGTTGAGGGCCGGATTGACGACGCAGCTCCAGCCGAGGGCGAGGCCCGCGGGGATGGCGCCCGTGACGAGGTCGGTGAAACCGATGAGGCCGGGCACGTGGGATATATCGACCGTTCCGCCTGAGCGCAGGGGGGCCTTCTGAAGGGAGGCGAATTCGGCGCCGCCGGCGAGACGGCCCGTGTCGTCGAACTCGGTGCCCGAAGGCGCGGCGAGGAAGCGATCGGCGGGCAGGCTTATGCGGCAACCCTTCGCGAGGAAGGGTGCGCCTAGGGTCGTATGGCGCGCCACGTTGATCGAGACCGGCCCCGCGCCGGAATTGCGGATCGTCAGCATTGAATAGATCGCCGGCTGTCCTTCGATCATCATGTCGAGTTTTTCGTAGGAGAGGGGGAGGGCGGGATCGGGGGAGTCGATGGTGAAGCGGGCCCAGGCAATCGCCTCTTCGACCCCGCAGCCTTCGATTCTCCACTCGCCCTGGGCCGTCCAGCCGTGGGCGGGATGGGCGACCCCGTCGACGAGGCAGTCGGGGCCGAAATTGGGGGAGCAGGGAAAGTCGCCGGCGATATGGTAGAGGAGCTCGCCTTTGTAGAAAGCCCCCAGCCCTTCCTTCGACCAGGGCTCGGCCTGTCGCGGGCGCCAGGCCGGCAGCCAATGGGCGTTGAGGGCTACCTCGGGCAGCTTCAACGAAAATTCTGGTATCATGCCGCCCTTCGCCTCGATGACCGCCCGCACCGACGCGTTTTCGAGCCGCACCGCCTTCCGCCCGCCCTCCACGATCGCCTTAGCCTCGAGCTGCTTCGCCATGTCGCCCTCCTTCCCGCAGTGTAGCGCTTGAGGCTCCCCGATGCTCGGGCTACCGCGCCTCGAAGATATGTTCGTGATCCCAAAGGGGCTCGATGCGCGCCCCGGCCGGGACGACGAGATACTCCTCCGGATCCCAGTCGCCGGCCACGAGTCCTCGAAGGAGCCGCGAGGAGCCTTGGAGAAGGAGGAAGTTCTTATTTTCCGCGTCCGCCCGCTCGCGCAGGATTTCGGCATGGCCGAGTCCGGCCGTTTCCTCGAGCTCGATATAGCGCAGGACACGCTCTTCGGAAGGGGGGTGAAGGGTTTCCCAGACGTAGGCGGCGTTCTCTTCGCCGTATTCCGCGACCAAGGTCGCATAACTCTTACCGATGCCCATGGAGCGGCCCTCGTCGGATTCGCGGAAGCCGGAGGTGCCGCGTTCGAAATAGCCGGTGGAGCTCCAGGGCGCCGAGAGCTTGTCGCCGAAGCGGGCGAGGAATTCGGAACGCGAGCCGAGGAGGATGGTGCAGCAATCGTGGGCCCGGGGCAGGACGAGGGGAACCCCGCGGGCTTCGAGACCGGCGAGGCCGTTGCCGCAGAGGCCGTAGCCGAGGAGGATGGCGTCGTAGGGCCTGCCTGCTGCGCTGCGATGCTCCGAAGTCGCGTCGACACGGCCCTGGAGGGCCTCGCGGAGGATTTCGGGCCTCTCGTGGAGGCTGATTTCGAGAAACTCGGGATCGACGAGGTTTCGCGTCTTCCCCAAAGCGATGGAAAGTTCGCGCTGGAAGACGGCGCAGGAGATGAGGCGAAATCGAGAGGCTTGACCCATGCTGCTCACTCCTTGTCGAAGGGGTCCTTGGGCTGTTTGGGATAGGTTGCTTAAATTTACCTTGGGAATTGCTAATTATACCAGTTGCCGTACCATATCCTATCGGCTACAACTAGTAAATCAGTATGGAAACCACCGCAACAATACTGCTTGTCGTCAGCGAGGCCGGCAGCCGGGGGATTGCCGCGAGGCCCGAGCAGAGCCTACTCGAAGCCCTGCGCGAAGCGAAGGATAGTGGCTCCGCGGACTCCGTCATGTCGGAGCTTGAACTCGGCGCTCCCTGCGGAGGCAAGGGGCTCTGCGGAAAATGCCGGGCCAAGGCTTCCGGCTCTCTCAGCGCCCCCGATGAGCGGGAGAGGCATCTCCTTTCGGCACGGGAGCTCGAAGACGGCCTTAGGCTCCTTTGCCGCGCGCGCGTCGAGGTCGAGCAGGATGGGCGCGGCCCCGCCCGTGTCGAATTCGCCCCGAAGGGCCAGGCGGCCATTCTCACCGAAGGGCCGCGGATTGATTTCGCCATCGACCCGCCGATTAGGCGCTTCGCTCTCAAACTCGAAGCCCCGAGCCTCGAGGAGCAGCTTTCCGACGAAGGGCGGTTAGTTCGCGCCCTCACCGCCGCCGGCTACCCGGGAATCGCGAAACCATCTCTCGCAATCCTGCGCCAGCTCGCCATCCAGGCCCGGGATTCCGGCCTTTCCCTCGTCCTATCCGGAAACGAAATCGTCGGAATAGGTGCCGAGGAAGAGGCTCTGCGTCCGGCCTATGGCCTCGGCGTCGACATCGGCACAACGACCCTCGCATGCTATCTCGTCGATCTCGGCACGGGGGGCATCGTGGCCACGGCCTCGGGGCTCAACGAACAAAGAGCCTTCGGAGCGGACGTCATTTCACGTATAGCCGCTGCTTCGACCGGAGCCGAGGGCCTCGAAGGCCTTCGAGCCCGGATCGCGAGGCAGATCACGGACTTGGGTCGCGGCCTTCTCGAAGGGGTCGGCTCGAGGCCTGAGGATCTCCTGTCGATCGCCATAGCGGGGAACACGACGATGCTTCACCTCGCGGCGGGCATCCTCCCCACGGCCATCGCGGCGGCCCCCTTTCCCCCCGTGTTCACCGAGGCGCACAGAGCCTCGGCTAATGAACTCGGCCTGGGCTTTCCCGAGGCCTGCGGCGTCTGGCTTCTCCCCGGCGTTTCAGGCTATGTCGGCGCCGACATCGTGTCGGGCATCGCCGCCCTCGGCATCTCGTCGCGCCCCGGCCGTGAGCTCCTCCTCGACATCGGCACGAACGGAGAGATTGCCCTCGGCGGCGCCGAGGGGATTTGGTGCTGCGCCACCGCAGCTGGGCCGGCCTTCGAGGGCGCCGGCATCGGCATGGGCATGGGTGGAGTGACCGGCGCGATCGATGGGGTCTGGCTCGACGGGGATTCGATCGGCTTTTCGGTCATCGGCGGCGGCCCGCCGAAGGGACTCTGCGGTTCGGGAGTCCTCGATGCCCTCGCCGTATTTCTCGAAGTAGGACTCGTCGACCAGACCGGAAGGATTCCCGACGGGGAGGAACTCGCATCGCTTCCCCCGGCTTTGGCCGCGCTGCGTTCGGAAAATGAAGGTATGGCGCGCCTTTCGATCGGCGGAGGGGTCTGGCTCTCCCAGGCAGACCTGCGCAATCTCCAACTCGCCATATCGGCGATAGGCGCCGGAATCGAAGTCCTTCTCGCGCGCTCGGGCACGAGACCCGAGGAGGTCGAGCGGGTCTGGCTCGCGGGCGGCTTCGGGAGCTACCTCGACCTCGGAAGCGCGCTTCGCGTCGGCCTCGTGCCTGCCTCCTTGGGCGATCGGATCCTGGTCGCAGGCAATAGCTCGGGCTCGGGGGCCGCTGCCGCCTGCGCATCGCGGGCCTTTCTCGCGGAGACGGAAAAGGCTCGCGGACTCTGTCGCTATATAGAGCTTTCCTCGAGCCCAGACTTCACCGAGGCATACATGGAGCACATGCTCTTTCCGGAGGCCTGATGGGCGACCAGAGCCTCCTCCGCGTCGAACCCGACCCGCGGACAGCCATAGGCAAATTCGCCCACTTCTGCCGTTCGACCGGCATCGGCGGCTACGTGATGGACGATGAGGGCCTCGTGCTTGCGGTCATGGACGGGGAGGGCAACGCCGCCGAGACGTTCGTCGCTGCAGATGCGGCCTGCCCCGTGTGCAGGATACTCGGGCCCGAGGAAACTGAGAACGAGCTTCGCTCCCAGCTCTACGGCGCCTGGCAGGCCGAAAGAATCGGAGGCAAGTACATCCATCTCTGCGCCCACTCCCTCCTCTACATCGTCGCGCCTGTCTTCGAGGGGGGAGCCCTCTGGGTGGCCTTCGTCTGCGGCCCGGTGATGATCGTGGATCCCGCCGAGATACTCGTCGATCTCCGATCAGGTGGCATCTTTCCACAGGGTCGCGAAGCCGAACTCACGGCAGCCTTCGAGGCCATGCCGCGCGTCAGCCCGCGCAGGGCTACGAGCATCGCGGAACTCCTCGCCGACCTGGCCGCGGCGACGGGCGGGGCCCTGTCAGAACCCGTCGAGGCCGCGAGGGAGAGGGAAGAACTCGAGTCGCGGATCTCGGAGCGGATCCACGACCTCAAGGACGACAGCGAAGCCTCGCCGCCCTACCCGATAGAGCGCGAACACGAACTCCTCAACGCCATCTCGCGCGGCGACAAGGCGGATTCCCAGCGATTGCTCAACGACATACTCGGGCACATCTTCTTCGCCAGCGGGAGGAACCCGGCCATCATCCGCGCCCGAGTCCTCGAACTCGTCGTGCTCATCTCCCGCGCCGCCCTCGACGGCGGGGCCGACGTCGAACGCATCTTCGATCTCGGCTTCACCTACCTCAACCAGATTCAGAAGATGCGGAGCGTCGACGACATCGCGCTCTGGCTTTCGCGGGTGATGAACCGCTTCAGCGATCTCGTCTTCAACCTCACCGACGTCAAGCACGCGGATGTGATGATGAAGGCGATGCGCTACATCAACGCACGCTTCGACAAGCCCATCACCCTCGACGAGGTGGCCGAAGCAGTCTCGCTCAGCCCCACCTACTTCTCGAAGATCTGGAACGAGGAGATGAAGTGCCGCTTCACCGCCTATCTCAACAAGCTCCGGATCGAGAGGGCGAGGGTCCTCCTCCTCACGACGGATACCCCCCTCGTCGAGATCGCCGGTCTTATGGGTTACGAAGATCAGAGTTATTTCAACAAGGTGTTCAAGAAGATGGTCGGCCAGTCTCCCGGGCGCTTTCGGGAATCGGCCGGCAGATCGCCGCGCATAGAAGAAATACACGAATGAGCACGTTATGTCTGCGTTACAATTTTCCAAAAGGGCGCAATACAATCCTAGACGCATTAATCGTATGGCCCGAATATAGACTCGGTAGCATGCAGTAGAATCCAGGAGGGATCAGATGTCCACGCTCGAAGACATTTCCGCGCTGCTTCAGAAGGGCAAGGCCAATGAGACCAAGGCCAACGTCGAAAAGGCCATAGCCGAGGGCCTCGACGCCAAGACGATACTCGAGGAAGGCCTGATGGCGGGGATGAACATCATCGGCGGCAAGTTCAAGAGGAACGAGGTCTACGTCCCCGAAGTCCTCATCGCGGCTCGCGCGATGAACGCCGGTCTCCTTCCGCTCAGGCCCCTCCTCGTGTCCGCCGGCGTGAAGGCGAAGGGCATCGTCGTCCTCGGCACCGTCAAGGGCGATCTCCACGACATCGGCAAGAACCTCGTCAAGATGATGATGGAAGGCAAGGGCCTCGAGGTGCACGACATCGGCGTGGACGCCGCGAGCGACAAGTTCGTGCAGGCCGCCAAGGAACACAAGGCCGACATTGTCGCCTGCTCCGCCCTCCTCACAACTACGATGAACGAGATGAAGGGCGTCGTCGAGGCCCTCAAAGCGGCGGGTCTGCGCGAGAAGCTCACCGTGATGGTCGGCGGCGCCCCCGTCACCGATTCCTTCTGCAAGTCCATCGGCGCCGACCTGTACAGCCCCGACGCGGCCAGCGCGGCCGAAGCGGCGGTGGCGGCCTGCCAGAAGTCGGCGTAGGCGAAGCGTCGCGGCGGGGGAGCCCGGACGGCCCGTCCACGGCGCGCTTGGTCTCCCGTTCCATTCGCGCGGGAATCCTTCTCGCCGCCCTGGTTACCCTCGCCTCCTCCTGCTCATCGCTGGACGGCGTCGGAGACCGGGGTGGCGGGGGTCCCGTCCTGGTCGTCGTCCCTCCGACGCTGAAACTGACGCGCGAAGACGGCATTCCCGCTCGACATGAATCGGCGATCGAACTCGACGCCGCGAGAGGCGAGGGTGAATCGGCCCAATTGCTCCTTTTCGCTCCGGGAAAGCCGATCCTCGATGCTCGCTGCGAGGCGGGTGAACTCGTCGGGCCGGACGGTTTTACAATCGATCCGGAAGTGGGGCTGCTCGGCTACGTTCCCGTGACGAAGCCGAGCCTCGTCGGCTTCCATCGATTCGCCTCCTTTCCCGACCCCGTCTTGCCCAATGCCTCCTTTTCGGTGCAGGCCGGGAGGAATCAGGCCCTCCTGTACACCGTGCACGTTCCGCGAGACGCGCCGGCCGGTCGCTACGAGGGGCGGGTTATAATCGCGATCGACGGGGTGCGACGGGCCCTCACTGCCAGCCTCACCGTCCACGATGTCACCCTTCCGGTGACGAGCTTCCTCGCGACGTCCATCAACTTTCGCGAGGAGAGCGAGCGCGACGAGCGTTATTACGGCAAGGCCTGGACCGATTCCATGTCCGAGGATCTGCCCCGGCTCGGCCTGCGCTTCCGCTTCTCCTCACGGGTGCATCTGCCCCTCGCGGCCGTCTTCGGCAGTACGGCCGACGGTAAGGTAGGGCCCGATTGGAAGGCCTTCGACGCTGAAGTGGAGCGCTGGCTCTCGGCGGGCATCACCCGCTTCGAACTCGATCCGGGTTTCGGCATGGAGCTTGAGCCCGCCGAGATCGATAGGCGCTTCGGTTCACTACTCGATGCGATCGAGGCCCACCTGCGGGAAAAGAATTGGCAGCATTATTTCTATTTCTACCTTTTCGATGAACCGTCGCGGCGAGACATGCCCGGTTTTCGGGCTCGCCTCGCGGTTGTCCGTGCCCATGCCCCCTCGATTCCCGTCGTCCTCACCTATGGCACGACCATGGCGGGTCAAAAGGAGCTCGCGGGAGAAATCGGCATTTGGGTGCCCAACATCCATCAATTCGATCCGAACTTCACGGCCACGCGGAAGGCCCTCGGAGAGGAAGTCTGGGTCTACACCTGCGTCGCCAACGCCTTCAGGCCCTATCCGGACAATTTCAGGATCGACTGGTACGGAACGGCTCACGTCGCCCTCGGCTGGTGGCTCTTCACCCACGGGGTCCAGGGCTTCCTCTACTGGGGGACCGATGTCTGGCGCTCTGACCCCTGGAAGGACGCCGCCACCTTCCCCTGGACGAACGGCGACGGCATGCTCTTCTATCCCGCTCCCGACAGGAAGTCCATGCCCCTGGCCTCGCTCAGGGCTCATCTCATGCGCGACTCCTTCGAGGACTACGACCTTCTCACCATGCTTCGCATAAAGACCGCGACCGAGGGATCTGTTTCGCCGGAGGAGGTGGCCCTGCTGAAGGGCGCCGGTCTGGTCGGAGCCGGTTCGCGATTTTCCACCGACGACTGGGCCTACGTGGAGGCGCACCGGCGCATTCTCGCCCTCCTCGCCGGCGAAATCTGAAGAAAGTCATAATTCGTGCCAAACAGGCGAAACGGACCATGCCCGCCGAGGCGTCGCCGATTTGCGGCGTACCATACGACGGACGATACTTGAGTCATCCCCACTCAAGGAGGCAGTACATGGGCACGGAAATGAGTACAGGCTTGAAGGCGACCTTCCTCGTCCATTTCGTCGTCGCGGCTGTCTTCGGTCTCGTGTTTCTTCTCATCCCCCATTTCTTCGGCTCGATGGTGAACTGGCCGATCAAGGACGAAGCGGCCTATCGGCTCATCGGGGCGGCCATGCTCGGCTACGGCGCGAGCTCCTGGTTCGCCTACAGACAGACGGAATGGGAGAGCGTCAAGATCGTGGTTGTGGCGGAGATCGTCTGGACGACCCTCGGGGCCCTCGTGATGCTCTGGGGCCTTCTGTACGCGAACCTTCCGTCCTTCGGCTGGGTCAACGCGATCCTGTTGGCGGCCTTCGCCGTCGTCTTCACGATCTTCTATCGCAGGGGCTGAACGGAGGGCTCCTCTGGCTGCGGTCTCGCGAGAGCCGCCGACGCAAGGCATCGGCGGCGGGCGCTCCGCGTCGCCCGTGCCGTCGATGTTGCTAATTGCTATTTCTTTCCGTAGAGAGGTCCGAGGGCGGCGCAGGCGCGGTAGTCGGCGCCCTCGGCGTCCATGCCCATCGCGCTCCAGTAGCTGGGCCTGAAGATCGAGCCCTCGTCGACGTTATGCATGCTCACCGGGATGCGGAGCATCGCGGCCAGGGCGATGAGGTCGGCGCCGATGTGGCCGTAAGAGATTGCGCCGTGGTTGGCGCCCCAGGCGGCCATCACCGAATACACATCCTTGAAGGGGCCCTTGCCCGTGACGCGCGGCACGAACCAGGTGGTCGGCCAGGTTTCGTTGGTGCGCTTGTCGAGGATGTCATGCACATGCTGCGGGATGGCTGCCGTCACGCCCTCGGCGATCTGGAGAACGGGGCCTACGCCGGCGACGAGATTAACGCGGCACATCGTGACGGGCATGTCGCCCTCGCTGAGAAAGTCGGAGGACCAACCGCCTCCGCGGAAATAGCCGAGGTCGGCGTAGCGCCAGCTCGTCGCGTCGAGGCAGGCGCCCGCCTCCTCGCTCGTGATTTCCCAGTAGGGCTTCATCGCGGGCTTTCCGTTCTTGCGCTGCTTTCCCGTTCCGTCCATCGTGGTCGCGCCGGAGTTGATGAGGTGGATGAAACCGCCCGCCGCGGCTCCCTCGGGTTTCCAGCCGGTGACGCGCTGCACTGCCTCGGGGCTCCAGTAGGTGCGCACGTCGGAGAATATCTGCGATGTGCCGGTGAGTAGATTGCCGAAGAGCATGGCGACGCCGTTGAGGGAGTCGTTTTCCGTGGCCACGACATAAGGCTGCCTGATGCCGGTCCAGTCGAAGCTCGAGTTGAGGATAGTCTCGAGGAAGTCGCCGTTGGGGGAATGGTCCGTCCAATGGCGCTGGCCCTGGAAGCCCGCGAGAATGGCGTTGTGGCCCAAGGCTTCTTCGTTGAGTCCCCTCCGGCGGAGGTCGGGATTGCCGACCATGAGGTCGCGCACGATCATCGTCATCTTGACGACGGTTTCCCAGACCTTGTCCTTGCGCGCCCTCGTGTGCTGCTTGTCGGCCTCATTGGCGTCCGGGCCCTCCTTGCAGTTTTCCTTCGTCCAGTCGAGGGCGCGGCGGTACTCGGCTTCGGAATAGATCTTCTCTTCGATGCGACGCGTGATCTCGCTCATGTCGACGTACTCGTTGCGCATGCCGAGCCAGAGCTGGAAGAAGTCGGGATCGACGATGGAGCCGCCGATGCCCATCGACACCGAGCCGACGGAGAGGTAGGACTTGCCCCGCATCCAGGCCGCGGCCACCCCGGCGCGCGCGAAGCGGAGGATTTTCTCGGCGACGTCGGCGGGTATCTTGTCGGTATCGCTCAGGTCCTGGACATCGTGGCCATAGATGCCGAAGGCGGGCAGGCCCTTCTGGTTGTGGGCCGCGAGGACTGCGGCGAGATAGACCGCACCGGGTCTGTCCGAGCCGTTGAAGCCCCAGACGGCCTTGATCGTGAGGGGATCCATGTCCATCGTCTCGGAGCCGTAGCACCAGCAGGGGGTGACGGTGAGGGTGACCTGGACGCCTTCGCGCGCGAATTTCTCCGCGCAGGCCGCGGCCTCGGCCACGCCGCCGATCGTCGTGTCGGCGATCACGCACTCGACGGGCTTGCCGTTGGGGTGCCTGAGAGTCGCCGAGATGAGCTTGGCGGCCGCCTTGGCCATACCCATCGTCACCTCCTCGAGGGACTCCCTCACGCCGCCGAGCCTGCCGTCGATCGTCGGCCTGATGCCGATCTTGGGCACGATCCCCCTGAGCCTGTCTTCGGTGGCCCTGACCTTCATGTTGGTTACGTTCGCCATGGTACGCTCCTTTGCCGGAATGAATGAACCATTACTGAAAGAATCAATGCATAATGAGTTTCGTCGGAAGCCGGACGATCAGGGGCTTGGGCTCTGCCCGGCCAGCGACCCGATCGAGGACGAGCCTCGCCGCCTCCCTCCCCATGTCCGCGATCGGCTGTTCCACCGAGACGCGGCAGAAGCGGAGGAGGGGAGAGTAGGGCATCTCGTCGAAGGCGGCGAAGGCGACACGGTCGGCGAGACGCCCTCCATGGGTGAGGAGCCAGCTCGTGGCCCCGACATGGGTGTCGGCGTTGACTACGAACCAAGCCGAGGGCGGCTTCGGTTTCGAGGCCATCGCCTCCATCAACTTGAAACCCGATTCGATATGCATGGGGCCGAAGCCCTCGAACTCCGGCTCCGAGGGGATGCCGAGTTCAGCCAGGGCGCGCCTGAAGCCCGCGTGTCTTTCGCGGGCGGTCGAAAGCCGGGGATCGCCGCCGATGAGGCCGATGCGCTTGTGCCCGAGGCCGGCGAGGGCCATCGTCGCCGCATAGGCTCCCCCCTCGTTGTCGACGAGAACGGCGTCGGCCCCGGCGCCGCGCGGCGAGCGGTCGACCAGCACGAGGGGGGTGCCGGCTGCCACCGCCTCGCGGAAATGTTCGCTCGAAGCTGTGGCGGGAATCGCTATCACCCCGTCGACGAGGCGCTCGGCGAAGAGGCCGAGGAGACGTCGCTCTTCCTCGAGGTCCTCGCGCGAGGAGGAAATGAGCATGCCGTAGCCCTTCGACGCGAGCTCATACTCGAGGCGTTCCATCAGGATCATGAAGAAGTCCGTGGCCAGGTCCGGGGCGATGACGCCGATGGTCATGGTCGCCCTCGTCTTGAGGCTTCGAGCCGCCCTGTTGACCGCGTAGCCGAGACGCTTGGCCGCCTCACGCACGCGGGCCGAGGTTTCCGCGGAAATGCGCGCGTCGCCGTTCAGCGCCCTCGAGACCGTGGCGGTCGAGACTGCGGCCTCGCGCGCCACCTCGCGGATCGTGGTAGCTTCTTTCTTGCGCCCTGACGTTTCCTTCATGCCGCCACCGAGGGTATGCTCTGGGCGAAAGGGAGGGCCGATACATGGACGAGGCAGTTGCGAGCTATTGGAGGAAATTCGAAGCCGAGACGGGCGAGAGGCCCGGGGTCCGCTGCGTCGGGCAGTGGCTCGAGGGAGGAGCCCGCGAAGGCCTCTGGGGCATTCTCGTGGTCACCGATCGCAGCCTGCGATTCCGGCACTTGCCTAGTGACAACTGGCTGGCCCGCCTGTTCAAACCGCGCGAGGCGGAGGACAGGGCCGCCGAACCCGTCGAGATCGTAATCCCCTTCGAATCCGTGACCAATCTTCAGAGCCCCGAGAAGAGCTGGCTGGGCCGCGTCTTCGGCCCGCAGAGGTCGCAATTCGTGATCTCCTGGACGGGCATCGAGGGGCAGCGCTCCGAGACCTTCGGCGCCGATTCGAAACAGTTCGTCGAGGCCCTGCGCGCGTCCCTCGCCGCGAACAATAACTGAGTCCTTCACGCTCCCACCGGAATCACGCCTTTCTTGATGATGATATTGCCGTACTTGACGGTTTCACCCGTGACGACGATGGCGAAGGCCTTCTTCGATCGCTCGTAGAAGGCGAAGCGCTCGACGCGGCCGATGGGCGGCGAGCCCGGCCATCGCCTGTCGATGACGGCGCGAAAGCGCACCTCGACCGTCGGATCGAGGAGGTCTCCGGGCGCCGGCTGCATCATCACGAAGGGGGCCGGATCGTAGGAGTCCGGATTGATAAGTGCGAGAATTCCGTCGAGGAGCTCGACCACTCCGATGCCGTCGGCGCGAAGCGCGCGTTGCCCATAGGTCTCGCCGGGATAGAAGGCGTCGGCGAGGAGGAGCTCGTCGCCGTGGCCCATTCGGTGTAGGACGGAAAGCAGTTCGGGCGAAATGCAGGGAGCTATTCCGATCAGCATGCGAACCTCCTTGGGACGCGGATATTCATCTCGTCTCCAATACTGAGTAGTGCAATCGTTTACCCTTTTCCGACTGATGTCAAGTTCCAAGTGTAAACGTTTGCACTGGGGCAAGTTCATTTCGGATATTTGACGGCCGACCTCGAATCGGCCGCGTTGGCGAACGACTCTTTCTCCACGATGCATGGGTTCCTCCTGCGAAGGCCGCCGATGCGAAGAACGGGGGCAGACCCTTGGGACATCACGGCCGGATGGCTCGAGCAGGCGCACGGCTTCTATGCCGGATTCTCCTCCGCTCAGCGCTTCGCTCAGGCGCTCGGGCGTTTCGGCTATGACGATACCAAGCTGGCCGCGGAGGCCGCCCTCATCGCAGAGGTGCGGAAAAAGAGCCAAGCCCAGGTTCAGAGCAACGGGGCTTCCCGGTCGGCGGAGGCCGCCCGCGACCTGGAGTTTCGCGAGCTTGACGTCTGGGTGAGCGACTTCCGCACGATCTGCACGCGCAGCCTTCTACGAGAATCCCCTGGAGCTCGAGAAGCTCGGGGTGATAGTGCTGAACGGACCGAGGAGGGCGGCGGCAAAGGCGCCATCGGCAGACGCGAAAAACTTGGCGGCTCAGACCCGATAATGAGGCTTATCGGGAACTCAGCATGCGCGTTCTCCGACAATTCCGGGGGTGGCTCCCGCCGGCAAACAGTGTCGCCCTCCGAAGGAGGCGTTCCACTTGCGCTCTGACCTCCGAAGCGTCATACTTGTGTGACAGGGAGGCAGCCTGATGCTTTCACTTCGGCTCCCCGACGAGCTCGAGGCCCGGCTCGATAAGCTGGCGACCTCGACGCACCGCACTAAGTCCTTCTATGCCCGCCAGGCGATCGAGCTCTATATCGAGGATCTCGAGGACCTCTATCTCGCCGAGAAGGCCTACGCCGAGTACAAGTCCGGCAAGGTCACCGCCCGGCCCATCGAAGACGTAGCCCGCGAGCATGGGCTATAGGGTCACGATCCTCGCCTCGGCGGAAAAGGCGCTCGCGAAGCTCGACAAGCCACTCCGCGAGCGAGCGCTCCATTTTCTCAAGGACGAGCTCCCCGGCTTGGCGGATCCCCGAAGCATCGGGGCCGCTCTCTCGGGGAACCTTGGGGAATTCTGGAAATACCGGCGCGGGGCATTGCGGTTCATTTGCCGCATCGAGGACGATGAACTCGTAATCCTGGTCGTGAAGGTTGGCAATCGCAAGGATGTCTATAAATCGAAGTAAAGACCAATGCGGCGAGGTTTCTAGACCCATGTACGAAGTCGGGCGTATTCCTGCGTGAGATCACTAGCCGCCTCAACAGAGGAAGGCTTTTCTAAGGCTATAGCCTATGTGCGTCCACGAAAGCCAAAATTCAAACGCATTATTGTCTGGGTATCCGCCCATGTACCGTTTAATTGATCGGCGGACCCTGTCCAGAGCCATCCAAGGCCGAGGCGAGGGACTATGCCGCTTACCATGAACCTTGGAAACGAAAGGAAAAGATCGATGGTTCCGTCGAGGTTCCATGCGGCCTGCGTTCCGACGCCTCCCCCGATCTGTAGATATTCATAGCGAAATAAGTTGCCTTCGAGCGAGCCCGTGAGATCCAACGAAATCAAGTCGTGATTGAGCCCGGCGTTGACCAAGACGCCAAAGGAATTGAACGATGATCCTTGCCAGGCATGTTTTGTCGTAGGCGTATCGAAGGCGGTGCCATCGGCCGCAGTGAAGAGGGATTGGTCCAAGGCGAGCCAAACCCAAGGGGAGTAGCAAAGTTTCATCGAGAGAAGACCAACATCGCCCCGAGTAGCCCAACCCAAGGATAATCCAGGCTTGAGCGCATAGATGCCCCGAAGATTGTTGAAAAAGAGCCTGATGATGGGATCGGCAATTCCGCCATATTAGCGAAAATCGATGAAGCCGGTTTCGCGGATGTTCAAATAGTCGCCCTTGATGGACAGGCCTATAGCGAAAGCGGCAGCTCTATATGCCAGCGGCACAAGGTAAGCGATGCCATGACACCGTAGCGGTCGATTAGAGTACTTTGGCTTACGAAGAGATGGTTCAGTAGGCTTTGGGGTCGAGTCGATACGGCAGAAGATCGGCCAAAGCTTCGTCGCCCTGGATGTGGGGTAGGGTGTCGAAGAGATAGCGGAGATAGCGGTACGGCTCGTGCTCGTTGGCCTTCGCCGTCTCGATGAGTGAATAGAGCGCCGCGCTGGCAGCCGCTCCCTCGGGGGTATCGGCGAACATCCAGTTCCTGCGTCCAATGACGAAGGGACGGATAGCCCGTTCGGTCGATTATCCAAACATTAGGATAATCGACCTTATGCTCAGGAATCCGTAATCCTCAGGATTCCGGCAAGTTATGGCGAAGCAACGAAATGGACCGCAAGGTCGCCTGAATCAGGAGGATAATGTCAGGGGACTTTCCGGTGGTGATACTGAGGGAACCACAGGAGGTTCCCAATGTACCAACAGTACGACTCGGTGCCGCCTCGCACGCTGATCTGACAATTCCTCGCGCCTATTCCTGACTCTCAGAATCCGCCGAAAATGCGATAAGGATCGCGAGATAGCTTTCGTACCTCATGATGCGATGCCCATATCTAGCGAGGTATGCCGCAGTTCTCGCGAAGTATGAAGAGTATCTCGCGAGATACGAATAGCCAACAAGAAGGAACTAAGCTCATCTTCAAGAATGGCCGATAGAAATGAGACCGAAATCGCTTTCGGACTTGCCTGGAGGTGGCCATGCCCATCTTTATCAGCGCCCGCGCGAACAACCTGACTGGAGCGAGGCGACCCTGGCGCTTCCATACCCGCCACGACGGCATCGTCGAGTTCGAGCAGCTTGTCGAGCTCATGGCCCGCGCGAGGACGACCCTCAGCAAACCGGATATCCTCGCCGTCGTCACGCTGTATTCGGAAATCGTGACGTCGCTCGTGGCCGACGGCAAGTTCGTGAAGACGCCGCTCGGTGATTACTATCTCACGGCGGTGGGCGGGGTCCTCGACGCCACGGGGAAACGAGACAAGGGGACCGAGTCCTCGGGGCCCGATCTGCGGCTTCGATTCCGGCCGGCCCGCCATACGGAGCTCCTCATCTCGAAGACGGCGAGCGTCCAGCGCGAAGCCGAAGGTCCTCGGATGTCGCCACTGCCCTTGGCTGTCGCTCCCCCGGACAGCGCCTCCGGCTTCGCGGCGGGCGGCACTGCCCGGCTCATCGGTAAGCGGCTTGCCTTCGATGCGAGCGATCAAGCCCAGGGGGTCTTCCTCATCGCGAGCGACCGGACGGCTACGCGATGCTCGAGCTACCTGCATCTCAAGCCGAGCGTCGTTATTTTCCGGCTGCCCGAGAACCTCGCGAGCGGCCACTACGCGCTGGAAGTTCGCGGTGCCACGAGGGCCGGAACGCCGAGATCGGGGCGACTCGCCGGGGAGATCGAACTGGGATAGGGCTAGCGGATGCTTTACCTCGATAGGCCCCTTACATATCATGCCTCCATGCCTGAGCAAGTTGCCCCTCCCCGCCCCATCCTCTGCGTCTGCCTCAATCCCGTCGTGCAAAAGACCCTGGTCTTCGATCGCCTCATCAAGGGCGAGGTGAACCGCGCCCGCGAGCACCGTGTCGACGCCTCTGGAAAAGGGGTCAATGTCGCGCGGGTCTTGGTCGAGTCGGGACGTTCGGCGATCCACCTCACGCAGGCAGGCGGGCCGACGCGCGAGTGGTTCCTCTCCCTCGCCGCGGCAGACGGTCTCGATATCCGCTGGGTCGAGTCCGAATCCGAGATCCGCTTCTGCCACACGGTGGTGGATCTCGCCGAAGGAAGCGCGACGGAGCTGGTCGAGGAGGCGCGGCCCGTGGGGCCGGGCACGGGCGATCGCCTGCTTGCGGCATTTCGCGATCTCCTTCCCTCCTGCAGAGCCCTCGCCATCTCGGGGACGAAGGCAGCCGGTTTCGACGCGGGTACCTTCCCGACGATGACGCGTTATGCGAAAGAAGCCGGCCTCTTCGTCATTCTCGACATCAAGGGAAAGGATCTGTCGGATTCCCTGGAGCATCGCCCCGATGTCGTCAAACCCAATCTCCAGGAACTTCTCTCAACCTGGCCCCTCGGGAAAGACGAAGCGCCTTCCGGCTCAGGCACAGCGGCGTCCGCCGAGGCCTCTATCCGCGCCCATGTAGCGCGCATCGCGGCCGAAATTCAAGAACGCTATGGTTCGCGCCTCGTCGTCACGCGCGGCTCGCGCCCGACCTGGTATTGGGAGGGCGGGGAACTTCGGGAGGGGCCTGTTCATCCCATAAAGCCCCTCAATCCGACGGGTTCGGGGGATGCCTTCACCGCGGGCCTGACGGCAGTTCTCGCGAGCGGAGGGAGCATGGCCGAGGCCATTGCCGAGGGCTCGCGGCTCGGCGCCCTCAACGCACTCTGTCTCAAGCCCGGGTCGATCCGGGGCGCGACTCTGTCCTAGCGATAATCTAAATCAAGGGTCCCCCGCGGAAGTTTGCGAATCGACCCCGGCCGCAGGGCCTTCCTTTCAATGAGGTTTACGCGGGGCCGCGATGAAGGCTTCGAGTTCGTCATAGCTGGGAGGTTCGGCGCCGGCCTTGGTACAGTCGAGGGCAGCGGCGGCTCCGGCCCACTCGAGGGCTTTCCTCAAGTCCGCCGCACCGAGCGCTCGGAGGTCTTTCCGCGTGCGGACCCCGGCCTCTTCGAGTGCCACGAGGAAGGCGGCGTGAAAGGTGTCGCCGGCGCCTATGGTGTCGACCACCTCGACCTTCCGGCTCTCGACCTCGACCGTCCCGCCCTTCCAAAAGGCGGCGGAACCTCTCGCGCCTCGCGTGAGGACGACGAGTTCGGGACCTCGGCCGAGGATCGACGAGATGGCCTCAGCCTCGGCCATGCCTGGAAGCATCCAGGCGAGGTCCTCGTCCGAGAACCTGACGAGGGCTGCATGGGGGATCAATCGCAGGAGCCGGGACCTCCATGAGTCGTCATCGCCGAAAAGGCCCGGCCTCGCGTTGGGATCGAGGGAAACGAGAAGTTCTCGCGAGACTCTTGCGGCGAAGGCCTCGATCGTCGATCCCGAGGGTTCCTGCGCGACCGAAATCGAACCAAGTAATAGAAAATGCACATCTTTCCCGAGGCTCTCCGGAAGGTCGGCAGCCTCGAGCGACCTGTCGGCGGCGCCTTGCGAGTAGAATGCGTATCGGGCGTTTCCATCGGGCAGGCGCTTCACGAAGGCCAGGGTGGCAGGCTGGTCGCTCCGTTTTACGAGAGAGGTGTCGACGCCGTTCTCGACGAGACGGTCGCAAAGGAGGTCGCCGAGGAAGTCGCTGCCGATGCGACCGAGGAATCGCACCGAAGCGCCGAGGCGAGCGGCCGCGACCGCCGAGTTATAGGGGCATCCGCCGGGACGAGCGAGGAAGCTGAGCCCGTCGCCGCCCTCGGGCACCATGTCGACGAGGGCCTCTCCTATGCATACGATCATCGCAACCGCCTCCCTTGGCGCTCTCCTGGCGCCTGAAATAAGCATAATTAGTTATATTAAAGGAAGGCCCGCCGGGAGGGCGGGCCTTCGCGAGAATTCGGCTGAGCTTGACCTTCGCTCCCGGGTTCGAACCAAGGGGCGAAGGTCGCGCTATTTCAGTCGTAGAGCAGGGGGCCGAACTCGGGCTGGTCCATGTTGGAGGCGTCGTAGAACTTGGCGCCCGTGTCGACGTTCTCGACCTTCTGGCCCTTGTAGGCCTTGTAGGCGAGGTCGACGGCGAGGAAGCCGATCTGGACGGGATCCTGGGTGATGGAGCCGAGGAAGTATCCGGCCTTGACGGCGGCCTTCTGGGCCTTGCCGGCGTCGAAGCCGATCACCACGAGACCCTTGTACTGGGCGGGAAGGGCGCTGCCGTCATTGGTGGCGGAGAGGACGGCGCGGGCCACGCCCTCGTTCGAGCAGAAGATGCCGAGGATGTGGTCGGACTTGAAGCGATTCAGAATGGCCTGGGCGGAGGCGGTGGCGTCGGTGTCCTTGGGCGAAGCCGGGACGACGACGTCGATGATGATGGCCTTGCCGGCGACCGGGCTGTCGGGCGCGATGTAGGCGGGATTGCCCGTCACCTTGATGTCGGTCGCGGGGCGATTGGCGTCGGTGGTGATGAGCTTGATCATCTCGTCGCGGAAACCCTTGCCGCGGTCGGTGACCGACTGGCTCGTGGCATCCTGGTTGAAGTCGATGATCGTGACCGGCTTCGCGTTGGTGGCGGCGACGATCTTGTCCTTGATCACGGCGTACATCTTGTCGGCTGCGAGGCCGGCGGCGTTGTAGCTGTTGGTGGCGGCGGTCGCGTAGATGGCGCCGGCGGGGGCGTTGGGCACGCCGGAGTCGAAGCCGATGATCGGGATCTTGCGCTTGATCGCCTGGTTGAGCTGGTCCATGACCGAATTGGTGTCGAGGGCCGCGAGACAGATTGCCTGGGGATTCTTGGCCATCGCGTTGACGAGCATCTGCACCTGGGGCTGGATGTCGGCCTCGGTGGCCGGGCCCTCGAAGGTGATCTCGACGCCGTCTTGCTTGGCCGCCGCCTCGGCGCCTTGCTTGACCGCCTGCCAGAACTGGTGCTGGAAACCCTTGGAAATGACGGGGATGTAGATCTTCTTTGGTGCGCATCCCGTGACCGCGACGAGAAGCGCCGCGCCCATGGCGAGTACGGCGATTCGTTTTGCAATTCTCATAAACGCCTCCTGATAAACTCTCAGCCCGAAGCGTACGCTTCCGGCAAACGACCTGATTGAGGGAGTCCGACGGCCGCTCTGGACTAGGGCCGTCGCTCCTTGCCCGCCGCTTGGGCGGTTTCCTTGCGCTTGAGCATCTCCGAGAATTCGTGATCGGCCGCCCTTTCCTCCGCTCGGATACGGGCTTGCTGGGCCTTTTCTTCGCGCTTCTTGCGCGCGAAGGTTTCTTTCATCTCGGCCTTCGCCTGGGCGATCTCCTTTTCGATTTCGACCTGTCCTCGCTTGCCGTCCGTCGAGACCAGAGAGATTTCGGCCTTGAGGGCGGCTATCTTCCTCAGCATCTCGGCCCGGTAGACGTCGGCGGCTGTTTCGATGCGCACCTCGGAGGCCTTGCGATTTCTGTACATGTCGAGGAGCACCGCACCAATTACTATGACGCCCGTGAAGAAGGTCTGCCAGTGGGCCTCGAGGTTCATGGCGGGCAGACCGGTGCTCAGCACCGACATGATGAATACGCCGATTATCGTGCCCCATATGGTGCCGACGCCGCCCGACAGCGAGGTGCCGCCGATTACGGCCGCCGCGATCGCATAGAGTTCGAAGCCCTGCCCTTGAGCGGGAAGGACCGTCGTGTAGATCGCCGCGTAGGATATGCCGCCGATGCCCGCAGTTCCGCCGGCGATGACGTAGACGAGCATCTGCCATTTCTTGACGTCGACGCCGGAGAGCCGGGCGGCTTCCATGTTGCTTCCTATCGCGTAGGTGTAGCGGCCCAGCTTGGTGTTGGAGAGCATGATGTGGCAGATCACGGCGACGAGGGCGAGGAGGAGGGCTCCAGTCGGGAAGGCCGTTCCGTCGGGGGTGAGATAAAGGAAGAGATCCTTGAACCAGCCGCCCGGCGTGCCGCGGATGGGGAAGGTGGCGCTCGAGACGTTGGAGACGATGGAGCCGACGCCCATCGAGATCATCATGGTGCCGAGGGTCACGATGAAGGGCGGCATCTTGAGCCGCGAGACGAGGAGTCCGTTGACGAGGCCGAAGAGAAGGCCCATGGCCACTATGAGGAGGAGGGCCGGAACCATCGGGAGGCCGTGCTTGAGAGCCGTCCCCCCTATGATCGTGGAGGCCATCATCACGGTGCCGATGGAAAGGTCGATGCCTCCCGAGATGATGACGAAGGTGACGCCCATCGAGATGAAGCCGATGTAGAAGGCCGCGTCGATGATGTTCACCAGGGTGGGGTAGGAGAAATAGCTCCGGCCGAAGATGCCGAAGAACACGTAGAGGATTATCAAGGCCGCCGGGGCCAGCGCGTTCTTGAGGCCGCGCTCCTTGAAGCGCTGGAATCCGCCCACGCTTCCGTTCGCGTTGTTCGCCATGCTTATCAGCTCCTCTTGAGGGCGGTCTGGCGCCCCATGGTTCCGTATTCCATGATGGCCTCCTGGCTCGCCTTTTCGATGGGTATTTCGCCGGTAAGCCGGCCCTCGCACATCACGATGATGCGGTCGCTCATGCGGAGTATCTCGGGGAGTTCGGAGGAGATCATGATGATCGACTTGCCCTCGCGGGTGAGCTCGTTCATAAGGGTGTAGATCTCGCTCTTCGCCCCGACGTCGATGCCTCGCGTCGGCTCGTCGAAGATAAGAATGTCGCAATTGCGAATGAGCCACTTGGCGATGACGACCTTTTGCTGGTTGCCTCCGGAGAGGTTGCGGAGAAGCTGCTCGAGGGAAGGGGTTTTGATGTTCAGGCGACCGACGTATTCCTCGCCGACTTCGCGCACCTTTTTCGCGTAGACGAAGGGCCCGCGCTGAAAGTCATCGTAGGTGGCCATCGCCATGTTGTCCTTGACGCTCAGGTTGACGGCGAGACCGTAGCGCTTGCGGTCCTCCGATAGATAGCCGATGCCGTTGGCCACCGCGTCCTCGGGGCTGTGGATGGAAACCCTGCGGCCGCGGACTTCTATCGTCCCGCTCTGGACCTCGTCCGCGCCGAAGATCGCCCTGGCCGTCTCCGTCCTGCCCGAGCCCATGAGGCCGGCCATGCCGAGGATTTCGCCTTCCTTGAGCTCGAAGCTGATGTCTCGCACGAGGGCGCCCGCGTTCAGTTTGTTCACCTTGAGCACCACGGGGGCTTCCGTGGCGACGTTGCTCCGGGTCTTCGGCTGCTCGTAGATGACGCGCCCCACCATCATGTTGATTATCTGTTGTTTCGAGACTTCGGAGATCGCCTTGGTGTCGACGCGCTCGCCGTCGCGCATCACGGTGACGCGGTCGGCGATCTGATGAATCTCGTCGAGTCGATGGGAGATGTGGATCATGCCGACGCCCTTGGAGGCGAGATCGCGCATAATTATGAAAAGATCTTCGATCTCCGCGTCGGTGAGCGCGGCGGTCGGTTCGTCGAGGATGAGTATGCGGAGCTGGTGCGAGACGGCCTTGGCGATCTCCACCATCTGCTGTTTGCCCACCGTGAGTCGTCCCAGCTGCTCCGTCGGGTCCACGTTCATCCCCAGCCTGTCGAGGAGCTCGGCTGCCCTTCGGATCTGGGCGTGTTTGTCGAGGAGCAGGCCGCCGAAACCGCGCGACTCGCGCCCTATGAAGATGTTCTCCGCGACGCTGAGATGATCCATCATGTTCAATTCCTGATGGATGATTCCGATGCCCATGTCGAGGGCGTGCTTGGGATCGCGGGGATTGAAGAGGTGGCCGAGATAGTGGATCTCGCCCGTGTCTTTCTGGTTGATGCCGACGATGACCTTCATGAGGGTGGATTTGCCGGCGCCGTTTTCGCCGACGAGGGCGTGAATCTCGCCTTCGTTCAAGTCGAAGTCGACCTTGCGGAGGGCCTGCACTCCCGTGAAGCGTTTGTCGATCCCCTTCATCGAAAGGATTTGGCGATTCGCGGCGGGCGCGTTCCGGGTCTCAGGCATTGGGGCCTCCATGTCGTGGGGTACCGCAGGATTCGCGCACGATCAATCGCGCCGGGATGATGTATTCGGAAGCCTCGGGCGCGTCGAGATTCGAGGCGCCCGTTCCGGTCGTCGCCCTGCCCTCTACCTTCGCGAGGAGGACATCGAAGGCGGTTGCGCCGATGCGTTCGGTGGGTTGCCTGATCGCCGTGATCGGGCTTCGCATGAATCGGAAGCACTCTGGATCGTCGAAGGAGACCACGGCCATCTTTCCGGGGACCTCCACGCCCGATTCCTCGAGGACGGACAGGGTGAGGTAGCAAAGGTTGGCGTTGCCGCAGATGATGCCGTCGAGGTCGGGAGACTTGGCGAGCCAGCGTTTGACCTTCGCCTTGTTGTCGCCGGCCCTCGAGCGGAGCGTGAGCACGCGGGCCTCGTCGGCGAGGCCCAGCTCTTCCATCGCCGCGACGAAACCCTCGGCCCTTTCGCCCATGGTCGCGATGGCCATTTCATGGCCGATGAAGCCGAGTTTCTTTCGGCCTAGGCCGACGAGATGCCTTGTCGCCTCGCGGGCGCTTCTGCCGTTTTCGATCCCCACGAAATCGAGACCGCTCTCCTCGCTCCGCCGATCGACCAGGACCACAGGCAAGTTGCCCCCCCTCGGAACGCGGACGGTCACGTTCCTGTCGACCGGGGCGAGAATGATTCCGTCGACGCCTCGGTCGGCGAGGATTTCGATGTAGCGGGCTTCCTTCTCCGGATCTTCCTCCGAATCGCAGAGGGTGACGAGGTAGCCGCGCTCGTTGGCCGCGGATTCGACGGCCTTCGTGAGACCGGCGAAGAATTCTTCGCGAATGTCGGAGATGATGAGGCCTATCGTCTTGGATCCAGCACCGCGGAGGCCCCGGGCGAGCTGATTCGGCCTGTAGCCGAGTTCCTTGACCGCGGCGACGACCCGATCGTGCCGCGTCTTTTCCACATGGCGGGTTTTGTTGAGGACATGGGAGACGGTCGAGATGGAGACCTTTGCCTTGTTGGCCACATCTTGGATCGTGGTCGCTTTCTGCTTCGACACCCGCGCCTCTCCTTGCTGCTATCGAAACGTTTGCGCAAACGTTTCGATGAATAATTGTCCTTCGCACTTTGGCTTGTCAAGAGATGATTTTATGCAAACGATTGCACACCATCGCGGGAAATACTTGTCCGGGATTCGAAGCTTGTCAAGAAAAAGATGCAAAAAATGAATCAAGAATCTGACGATCGCCTGCTATAGGAGACAGATAGCTCAATTCATGCCAGTCATTCTTTCAGTCTTACCGCTTGCAGCGCAAAATGAAATGTGGTATATCGAAGCTGTTTCGAAAGCTATTAGAAGGGAAAATGAAAGGCGGATAGCGGATGACCGATGTCCTGTCGGAACGAGAGCGCTCGATTCTCGACCTTCTCGCGGAGGAGGGCACTCTGTCCGTAAGCCGCCTCGTGCAGTCTCTCGGCGTCTCCGCCGTCACCATTCGCGCCGACCTCCAGAACCTGGAGGAACGCGGCTTTCTGGAAAGAACGCGGGGCGGGGCGGCGCCGAGCTTCCATAGCAGCATCCTCGAAAGGCTCCGCGACCGCACGGCAGAAAAGACCCGCATAGCCAAGGCCGCCGCGGGCCTGGTCCGCGACGGCGACCGCATCATGCTCGAGGCGGGAACGACGGCCGCCCTCGTGGTGCGCCATCTCGCGGGCAAACGCGACATCCACATCGTCACCAACTCCGCCCTGGTTCTCGCCTGGGCCCGCGGTAATCCGGCCCTTTCCGTCACGATCACCGGCGGCGAGTACCGCCGACTGACCGAATCGATGGTCGGTCCCCTGGCCCTCGACGCGATCGCCAGGCACAACGTGCGCCTTGCCTTCGTGGGCACGGACGGTTTCAGCCTCGAGCGAGGAATGACGGCGCGCCTCGTCGAGGGAGCCGAGATCGTCAAGGCGATGGTGGCGAAGGCCGAGACCTCCGTGCTCCTCGCCGATTCGACTAAATATGGAAAGGCGGGCTTCGTGTCCGTCCTTCCGCTCTCGGGTGTGAGCCGCGTCATCATGGACGACGGCCTGCCCCAGGCGGCGCTCGAGGAACTCCGCGCCGCTTCCATAGACATCACGCTGGTGTAAGGGAGGCTGAGGTGGCCAATGTCGTGACGATGCCCCGCCAGGGCAACACGGTCGAATCCTGCGTCCTCGTCGGGTGGCGCGTGGCCGAGGGGGCGCGGGTCGCCGCCTCGGATATCATCTGCGAAGTCGAGACCGACAAGGCCGTCTTCGAGGTGCCCGCCGGCTTCGACGGGGTCCTCCTCAAGCATCTCGCCGGCGAAGGCGACGATGTGCCCGTGCTCGCTCCGATCGCCGTGATCGGCGAAAAGGGCGAAGATTGGAGCGCGGCTGTGGTCGGGGCTGGCGGAGGAGAAGCGTCGCTGGAGAGCGAGGCCGGCAAGGTTACGCAGCAGTCCAAGCCTTCGTCGGCTGGTGGAAGCGCGGTTTCGGCGACCTCGTCACCGGCGGCCGTCGCCGGGACTTCTGCTGGGGCTGCTGCCGCAGCGGGCGTCTCGCCTCGGGCGAGGGCCCTCGCCTCCGCCGAAGCTGTGGAGGCTTCGACCCTCGCCGGTTCCGGGCCGGGAGGTCGCGTGATCGAACGCGATGTACGCGCGGCCCTAGACGCTCGCGCGCCCCTGGGAGCCGCCGCGCGCGCGGCGATCGCTGCGGGAGGCGCCTCCGGGGCCCTCGTCCCGACCGAGGGATCGGGCATCGGCGGAAGGGTGCGTCTGGCCGACATGGGCGCAGGCTCCGCGATCGAGGCTTCGGCCCCGACCGGGAGTCTCGTCCAGGCTGGATCGCGCGCGGCTTCGGCGCCCGGCGCCTTCGCGCCCTCGACATTCGATTTTCCCGGACCTCTTTCGGAGCTGCCGATCAAGGGCATCCGCAAGGTCATCGCCGAGCGGATGCACGATTCGCTCTCGACTACGGCCCAGTACACCCTGCACGCGACGGCTTCCGCGACGAGGCTCCAGGCCCTGCGAGCGCGCCTCAAGGCCTCGCCCGAAGCGCTGGGGCTTTCGAAGGTGACCGTCGGCGACCTCGTGCTCTTCGCCGTGTCCCGGGTGCTCAGGGATCATCCGATGTGCAACGCTCACAAGTTAGGCGACAGGGTCCGCGTCTTCGAAAGGGTCCATCTCGGCCTGGCCGTCGACACGCCCAGGGGACTCATGGTGCCCGTCCTCAGGAACGCCGATCTCCTGAGCCTCGCCGAGATATCGCGCGAGGCCAAGCGCCTCGCCTCGGCATGCATCGAGGGACGCATCTCCCCCGACGAACTTTCAGGGTCCACCTTCACCGTTTCGAACCTCGGCGGCTTCGGCGTCGATTACTTCACCCCTGTCATCAACGCCCCAGAGGTTTGCGTGCTCGGCGTGGGGGCGATCCTGCCCCGACCGACGGAGGGGGCCGACGGCGTCGTCGGCTTCGTCCCGGGCATCGCCCTATCGCTGACCTCGGACCACCAGGTCGTCGACGGAGCGCCGGGGGCGCGCTTTCTCAAGGATATCGGAGCCGCGATCGCCGACATCGATCTGACGATCGCGAGATAAGGAGAACTACGATGTACGATGTCATCATCATCGGCGGGGGTCCCGCGGGGTACCGAGCCGCCGAACGCTTCGCCGAGCTCAAACGCCAGGTTCTCCTCGTCGAGAAGGCGGAGATAGGCGGCACCTGCCTCAATGTCGGCTGCATCCCGACGAAAACCCTTATCAATTCCGCCAAACTTTACGTGCACGCCCGCGAGGGCGAGCGCTTCGGCGTGAACGTCCAGGGCCTCTCCTTCGATCTCGCGAAGATGATGGCGTGGAAGGCCGAGGTGGTCGACAAGCTCCGCGCGGGCATCGTCGGCGGGCTCAAGCACGGCAAGGTGGAGATCGTCGCCGGGGCGGCGGAGATCCTCGGCCGCGGGAAGGTCCGCGTGACGCCGTCGGGGGGCGAGGCCAAGGTCGAGGAGTGCAAGGCCATCCTGGTCGCGACCGGTTCGACTCCCATAGTGCCGCCCATCCCGGGGGTAGCTGGCAATCCCCTCGTGATCGATTCGACGGGGGCCCTCGATATGGCGACGCTGCCGAAAAAGTTTTGCGTCATCGGCGGCGGCGTCATCGGCGTCGAGTTCGCGAGCCTCTATTCGAGCCTCGGCGCTGAGGTGACCGTGGTGGAGATGATGGAGGAGATCGTGCCCTTCATGGACGCGGACCTCGCCCCCGTCCTCCGCCGCGCGATGAAGGACGTGAAATGGAAACTCGGCTGCAAGGTCGAGTCGATCGACGCCGACGGGGCAGGCGGCGCGAAGGTTCGCTACGTGACGAAGGACGGGACGAAGGAAGCTGTCGACGCCGACCTGGTCCTCATGGCCATCGGTCGCAAGCCCGTGCTTCAGGGCTGGGGAGCCGAGGCGGCCGGCCTCGATCTCACGCCGCGGGGAATCGTCACCGACGAAAGGATGCGCACGAGCGTACCGGGCATCTGGGCGGCGGGCGACGTCACGGGGCGAAGCCAACTCGCCCACTCGGCCTATCGGATGGCGGAAGTCGCGAGCCTCGATATCGAAGCCCTGCTCACGGGAGAGGCCGGCGGTGCGATGCGCTGGCGCGGCGAGGCCGTGCCCTGGGCCGTCTACTCCCTGCCCGAAGCCGCCGGAGTCGGAATGACCGAGCAGGAGGCCAAGGCCAAGGGGCTCGAGGTGAAGAGCCTTCGCGTTCCCCTCAGGGCCTCCGGCCGCTTCGCCGCCGAAAACGGCTTCCAGGCCCATGGCGCGGTGAAGCTCGTCGCCGAGGCCGGCACGGGAAGGATTCTCGGAGTCCACGGAGTCGGAAGCTACGCCTCCGAGACCATCTGGGGCGGGGCCGTCCTCATCGAGCAGGAGACGAGGGTCGCGGAGCTGCGCGAGATCATCATGCCGCACCCGACGGTATGGGAGCTTCTCCGTGACGCCGCCTGGCAGCTTGATATCTAGCAGTCACGCAAGAAGGCGGGGACAGGACGTCCCCGCGCAGCAACGGACGAAGGCATGGCCTTCGTCGATGCCGCGAGCGAGCGCAGGGACGCGCGGGCCGCGGCTCAGGCGGGGACAGGACGTCCCCGCGCAGCAACGGACGAAGGCATGGCCTTCGTCGATGCCGCGAGCGAGCGCAGGGACGCGCGAGCCGCGGCCAAGGAGATAGTTATGCCCAAATCCATACTGGTCGATCCCAAATCCGTCCGCGAGCCCCAAGTGCTCAAGATCAAGGACATTCCGGTCAACGCCTACAAGGCCGATTTCGCCAAGGAAAAGGCAAGATGGGGACAGGAGCGCCTCGTCCGCGCCTGGTACGACATGGCGACGATCCGCGAATTCGAGACAATGCTGAACAGTTTCAAGACGCAGGGCTCGTGGAACGGCATCGAGTACAATCACAAGGGCCCGGCCCATCTCTCGATCGGCCAAGAGTCCTCGGCGGTCGGCCAGTCGATGGCCCTCGAGGTCGACGACCACATCTTCGGATCGCATCGCAGCCACGGCGAAATTCTCGCCAAGTGCTATGCGGCTGTCGCACGTCTCGACGAGAAGCGTCTCGAGGGGATCATGAAATCCTTCCTCGGCGGCGAGACCCTCGCCCTCGCGGAGAAGATTCCCTACACGACGATCCGCGACCTCGGGGAGAATTTCGTGCTCTACGGCACCCTGGCGGAGATCTTCGCGCGCAAGGCCGGCATCAACCGCGGTCTCGGCGGTTCGATGCACGCCTTCTTCACGCCCTTCGGCTCGATGCCGAACAACGCGATCGTCGGTGGTTCGGCCGACATCGCCGTGGGCGCCGCCCTCTTCAAACGCATCAACCGCAAGCAGGGCATCGTCATCGCGAACATCGGCGACGCATCGATGGGCTGCGGCCCGGTCTGGGAGGCGATGAGCCTCGCCTCGATGGACCAGTACCGCGAACTCTGGGCCAAGGAAATCGGCGGAGCCCCGCCCGTCCTCTTCAATTTCTTCAACAATTTCTATGGCATGGGCGGACAGACGAGTGGCGAAACCATGGGCTACAAGGTCCTCGCCCGCGTCGGCGCCGGCGTCAATCCGGACAACATGCACGCCGAGCGCGTCGACGGCTACAATCCCCTCGCGGTCGCGGACGCCACGGCGCGGAAGAAGGAAATCCTCGTCGCCGGCAAGGGCCCCGTCCTCCTCGACGTGATCACCTATCGCGTCTCCGGGCATTCGCCTTCGGACGCCTCGAGCTATCGCACGCCCGAGGAGATCAAGCTCTGGCAGGAAGCGGACGCCATCGAAAGCTACGCCGATTACCTGGTCAAGAACGGCGTGACGACGAAGGAGGCCCTCGCAGCCACGCGGGCGGGCATCGTCGAGAAGCTTGCGGCCGTCGTGAGACTCGCCACGAACGACGTCGAGAGCCCGCGGGTCGGTGGAGCCTTCATCGAGTCGGTGATGTTCTCGAACGGCAAGGTCGAGGCCTTCGACGTCGAGGGCACAGCGAAGGAAGCGCGCAAAGCCGAACTCTCGCAACCCCTCGCCGAGAACGCCCACGTCAAGGCCCTTGCGGGGAAGGCGCGCTATGCTTTCGACGCCGAGGGCAAGGCTGTTTCGAAGAACAAGCTCTATCAGTACCGCGACGCCCTTTTCGAGGCCATGGCCCATCGCTTCGCCATCGATCCCTCGATGGCCGCCTGGGGTGAGGAAAATCGCGACTGGGGCGGTGCCTTCGCCGTCTATCGCGGCCTCACGGAACTTCTGCCCTATCACAGGCTCTTCAATTCCTCCATCTCCGAGGGAGCTATCGTCGGCTCCGGCGTCGGTTATGCTCTGTCGGGCGGTCGCGCCGTGGTAGAACTTATGTATTGCGACTTCATGGGCCGGGCGGGCGACGAGATCTTCAACCAGATGTCGAAGTGGCAGGCCATGTCCGCCGGCCTCCTCAAGATGCCCCTCGTCCTCCGCGTCTCGGTGGGGAACAAATACGGGGCCCAGCACTCGCAGGATTGGGCTGCCCTCGTGGCCCACGTGCCGGGGCTCAAGGCCTATTTCCCCGCGACGCCCTACGATGCCAAGGGAATGCTCAATCTCGCCTTGCGCGGCACGGACCCCGTCGTGTTCTTCGAGAGCCAACTCCTCTACGACGTGGGCGAACAGTTCGAGAAGGGCGGAGTGCCTGAGGGCTATTACGAAGTGCCCGAGGGGAAGCCGGCCATTCGGCGCCAGGGCAAGGATCTCACCATCGCCACCCTCGGCGCGACCCTGTATCGGGCTCTCGAGGCGGCCAAGATCCTCGAAGGAGAGTACGGCGTCTCGACCGAGGTCATCGACCTCCGTTTCATCGCCCCACTCGATTATTCAGTATTGGTTGAATCGGTGTCGAAGACCGGGCGCCTGCTTCTGGCGAGCGACGCCGCCGAGCGAGGTTCCTTCCTCCATACGGTGGCATCGACCCTGCAGACCCTGGCCTTCGACAGGCTCGACGCCCCCGTCGCGGTGGTGGGGAGCCGCAATTGGATCACGCCGGCGGCCGAGATGGAGGAGCTCTACTTCCCCCAGAAGGACTGGATCGTCGACGCGGTCCACGAGCGCATCCTCCCCCTCAAGGGGAGGACGCCGCCCACCAACCAGTCGACGCTCGAACTCGCGCGCCGCGCCCGCCTCGGAGTCTGAGCGAAGATGGAGCCGAGCGCCGCCCTCGTCGGGTTGCCCGAAAAGGATTCCTTCGCTCGCGATTGTCTCGTCGCGGCGGCATCTCCCGTCGCGACCGGAAGGGAAAGGATCGCCGCGCTCGGATCCCTCCTCGGGGAACGCCCGGCCGAGAGACCGGGAGGCGTCGCGGTGCCTCCCGCGACGCGGGAAGTGAACAATCACGTCCATACGATCTATTCATTCAGCCCCTACAGCCCTTCGATGGCGGCCTACCGGGCCCGCGCCTCGGGCCTCGGGGCGGCCGGATCGGTGGACCATGATTCCATCGGCGCCGCCGAGGAGATGCTCGAGGCTTCGGCCCTCCTCGGGATCGGGGCGACGGTCGGTTTCGAAATCCGCGTCTCCTTTCGCGACACGCCCTTCGCCGAGCGCAAGATAAACAATCCCGACTCGATCGGTATCGTTTACATGACGGTCCAGGGTCTGCCGAGGTCTTCCTTCGAGGCGGCCCGCGATTTCCTCAAACCGATAGCGAAGTCTCGGGGAGAGCGCAATCGCAGGATGACGCTGGCGGCGACCTCCCTCTTGGAATCGGCGGGCTACCGCGGCATCGGATACGACCTCGATGTGCTGCCTCTTTCGAGGGCAGCCGAAGGCGGCAGCGTCACCGAGCGCCATATCCTGGCCGCCGCCGCGGCCTCGATGATCGAGCGTCATGGGAAGGGCCCAGCCTTGGTTTCGGGCATCGCCCGCGATCTCGACCTCGCCTGTCCTCCACGAATAGCCTCCTGGCTTTCCGATCCTGACAATCCCCATTATCTTTTCGATCTCCTCGGCCTCCTCAAGACGGGCTTTCTCGAGGCCGTATTCGAGCAGCCGGGCGAGGAGGAATGCATCCCTGTCGAAAGGGTCATCGCCTTCGCCCGGAAGGCGGGGGCGATTCCCGCCTATGCCTACCTCGGCGATATAGCCGATTCTCCGACAGGCGACAAGAAGGCCGAGAAATTCGAGGACGAATTCCTCGACGAATTGGTTCCTTTTCTCTCGGACATAGGCTTTCGCGCGGTGGCGTACATGCCGCCGCGGAACAGCCCGGGGCAATTGGCGAGGATCCGCGAGCTCTGTTCGCGAGCGGGCCTGATGGAAATCTCCGGCGTCGACATCAATTCTTCCCGACAATCCTTCAACTGCCCCGAGGTTCTCGCTCCCGCCATGGCCCATCTCGTCGACGCGACCTGGGCGCTCATCGCCCACGAGCGCCTGTCCGGCATCGATGCGCGCTACGGTCTTTTCGCCGGCGACAATCCACTGGCTTCAAAGCCCATCACGGATCGGATCGCAGCCTACGGCGATATAGGCCGCGCCCTCGACAGGAGCCGACCCGACGAACCGACGATGCTTTCCCGCCTTGCGCGGGACCTGGAGAAGCGACATGGAAATGTATGAATTAGCGGCTCTCCTTCGCGGGATCGCCCTCGAAGCGGCGGAAGCAGAGGGCGCGGTCGTGGCGTCACGGGAGCTCAAGGGCAGGGAATTCCCGCCCTCGCCGGGCACTGACGCCGTGGCGGGAAAGCCCCTCATCCTCGAACTCGAGCGCGGGATGGGCGAGTCAGCCGCAATCGCCGCACTTCGCGATGGCCTGAGAAGGGGCATCGGGCCTGGAGATAAGAGCGTCGGAACCGGGCTGGCCATCGGGACCACAAGCGGAGAAGAAGGAAGACTCTTCGCCGTCGGCCCCGATATCGACTCGGCTCGGGCGCTACTCGAAAACGGATCGATCGCCGAACGGCCCGGGGCCTCGACTCCGGAAATCGGTTCTGCCGGATTGGCCGGATCAGAGGGTTCGGCCCTGGGCAGGGACAAGGTCGTTTCGGAGCGCATCGCGCTCGTGACGGGAGGAGCCCAGGGTTTCGGCGAGGAGATCACGAGGGGCCTCGCGGCCTCGGGAGCCCTGGTCTGGATCGCCGACATCAATTTCGAGGGCGCCGAACGCCTCGCAGCGGAGCTCAACAAGGCGGCCGGAAGGACCGTGGCGCTTCCCCTCGCGATGGATGTCACGAACGAAGCCTCGGTCACGAGGGCCTTCGCCGAAATAGCCTTCGGGACGGGGGGGCTCGACCTCGTGGTGAGCAACGCTGGCGTACTCAAGGCGGCATCGATCTTCGAGCAGGAGCTGGCAGCCTTCGATTTCGTGACGAAGGTCAACTATACGGGATTCTTCCTCGTCGCCAAAGCGGCGGCGAAAATGATGCGCCTCCAGCGTCTCGGAGCCCCGAGCCGCAAGACGGACATAATTCAGATCAACTCGAAGTCGGGCCTCGAGGGCTCAAATAAGAACGCCTCCTACGCCGGCTCCAAGTTCGGCAGCCTCGGTCTCGTGCAGAGCTTCGCCCTCGAGCTCGTGGAATACGGCATCAAGGTCAACGCGATCTGCCCCGGCAATTTTTTCGACGGCCCCCTTTGGTCCGATCCCGAGAAGGGGCTCTTCGTACAGTATCTGCGCACCGGCAAGGTGAAGGGCGCGAAGAGCGTGGCGGACGTGAAGGCCTTCTACGAGGCCAAGGTGCCGATGGGACGGGGCTGCGAGGGACAAGACGTGATGCGGGCCATCTATTATCTCGTCGAGCAGGAATACGAGACGGGCCAGGCCCTGCCCGTCACGGGCGGCCAGGTAATGTTGAACTGACGCGAGGGCGGCGCGAGAGCGCCTTTCGCCGTCGAGGGGGAGGATCAGGATGTCCAAGGCCATCGCGGTAATCGACATCGGGATGACGAACAAGAAGGTCTCCGTCTACGATTCGTCGTTTCGCATCCTCGAGACTCTGTCCCGGAGCTTCGCGCCCCTGATGGTCGCCGGACTCGAAACCCATGATCTCGAGGGCATGGAGTCCTGGTTTTTGGAGCGCCTGGCCGATTTCGGCAAGCGTCACGACATCGGCGCGATCTCCGTGACGACCCACGGGGCGACCCTCGTCTGCGTCGGCGAGGACGGGCAGCCCTGCGCCCCCTGCGTCCTCTATACCTACGAGCCTGGACCCGAATTCCAGAAGCGCTTTTACGACAAGGTGGGAGATCCCGTCGCCCTGCAGGCGGAGACCGGGACACCCTACCTTTCGGCCCTGATCAACGCCTCGAAGGGGCTTTTCTTCCTCGAGGAACGATTTCCCCTCGAATATGCGAGGACGAGGCACGTGTTCACCTATCCTCAGTATTGGACCTATCGCTTGACGGGGAGGGCCGGGGCCGAGGGGACCTATATCGCAAACCATAGCTACCTTTGGGATTGGAAGAAAGAAGGCTATTCCGTGGTGGCGGAAAGGCTCGGCGTCGCCGACAAGATGCCCTCGCCCATCAGGAAGTCCTGGGACGTCCTCGGACCGATCAAGCCCGAGGTCGTGGCGAGGACGGGGCTTGCCGCCGACACCCTCGTGACCATGGGCATCCACGATTCGAACGCTTCCCTCCTCCCCCACCTGGCCAAGAAGGGGCGCAGGGGCTTCGTCCTCAATTCGACCGGCACCTGGTGCGTCCTCATGCATCCGCAGGAAAAATATGGTTTCGAGCCGGGCGAGCTCGGCAAGGTGGTCTTCTTCAACCGCTCGGCCTACCTCGATCCCGTGAAGACCGCGATATTCCTCGGCGGCATGGAATACGAGGCTTGGACGGGTCTGATAGCCAAGACGGCGGGAAAGACGCTGCAAGGAACGAGCTCCCTCTATCCTTCGTTGTTCAAGGACGCCGATTGTTTCATCCTCCCCGAGGTGGTGCCAGGGTCGGGCCAGTTCCCCGGATCGAAGGCCCGGGCGATCGAAAATGGAAAGACCTATTTGTTAAATGATTTGCGATCCGGCGGCGCCCTTCCCGATTTTCTCAGAGTCCCCGAAAAGGCCATGGCGGTCCTCGACGCCTCCCTGGCGATCCAGACCCTTGTCGCCCTCGCTCGCGCCGGTCTCGGGCCGGGCATGCAGGTCTTCACGGAAGGCGGTTTCAGGAAGAACGCGGACTACAACGCCCTCTTGGCGGCTGCGCTGCCGGAGGGCTCCGTATATCTCACCGACCTCGCCGAGGCCACCTCCTTCGGGGCGGCCATGTGCGGGGCCGCGGCCCTCGAAGGCAGCGAGCCGGAGGCCTTCAACTCCCGTTTCGACATCGAATACCGGCGGGTGGAGGCGATGCCCGCGGCTCAGGGCTTCGCCGCCTACCGAGAGAAATGGCTTGCCCTCGTCGGCATCGGCGCGGGTTCGGGCAAGGAGTGAACGAAATGAAAATCAAGGCGGTCAGGATACACGGCGTCGACGACCTCAGGCTCGAGGAACTCGAGCTGCCGCGCATCAAGGACGACGAAATCCTCGCGGAGATCGTGTCCGACTCGATATGCATGTCGAGCCACAAACTGGCGATGCAGGGCAACGCCCACAAGCGCGTCCGCGAGGATCTGGCGATGCGGCCCGTGATAATCGGCCACGAATTCTGCGGCGTCCTCCTCGAGGTCGGCAAGAAGTGGGCGCACAAGTTCAAGGCGGGCGATCGATTCGCGATACAGCCCGCGCTCAATTATAAGGGAACCCTCTGGGCCCCGGGCTATTCCTACGAGCACATCGGCGGCGACGCGACCCATGTCGTCATACCCAACGAGGTCATGGAGCTCGATTGTCTCCTCCCCTACAAGGCCGAGGCATTTTTCATGGGCTCGCTCTCGGAACCGGTCTCGTGCATCGTGGGCGCCTATCACGCACAGTACCACACGAAGGGCGGCTCCTATGTCCACGAGATGGGCATCCGCGAGGGAGGCTCCCTCGCCCTCCTCGCCTCGGTGGGGCCGATGGGGATGGGCGCAATCGATTACGCGATGCACTGCGATCGCAGACCGGCGCGCATCGTCGTGACCGACATCGATCGGGAGCGGCTCGCGCGGGCGGCATCGATCTTTACCGTGGATGAGGCGCGCAGGAACGGAGTCGAATTGGTTTATGTCAACACTAAGGATATGGCAGATCCCGTGGCGGAGCTCAAGCGGCTGAACGGGGGAAATCTCTTCGACGACGTCTTCGTGTTCGCTCCCGTCCGTCCCGTCGTCGAACTCGGCGACCGCCTCCTCGGTCCCGACGGCTGCCTCAATTTCTTCGCCGGTCCGACGGACACTGCCTTTTCGGCTTCGCTCAACTTCTACGAGGTGCATTATGGTTCCCATCACCTCGTCGGTACTTCGGGCGGGAACACCGACGACATCCGCGAGTCCCTCGAGATGATGGCCGATGGTCGCCTCAATCCGGTGGCGATGATCACCCACGTGGGAGGTCTCGACGCGGTGGCGGACACGACCATACATCTCGACAAGATTCCCGGCGGCAAGAAACTCATCTACACCCATAAGAAGCTGCCCCTCGTGGCTATTCCCGACTTCGCCGAAAGGGGCAAGACCGATCCCTATTACGCCGGTCTCGCGGAAATTTGCGTCAGACACGAGGGCCTCTGGTCGGCCGAGGCTGAGAAGTGGGTCCTCGAGAAGGCACCGGCGATATGACGAAGGGCGTGCTTTTCGACGTCGACGGCGTTCTCGTCGATTCGGAGCGATTCATCGCGGAGGCCGCGGTCCGGATGTTCGCCGAGATGTACGGCGTGGTCGTGGATGCGGGGGAATTCGCTCCCTTCATCGGGACGGGGGAGGCGCGCTACCTCGGCGGCGTCGCGGAGCTTCACCGCGTGAAGATCGACATCGCCCGGGCCAAGGAAAGAACCTACGATCTCTATTTCGAAGTGATCAGGGACCGCCTCCGCCCCGTCGCCGGAGCGCTGGAACTCGTCGGCGAACTTCGGGCAGCCGGAATCAGGACAGCGGTCGCGACGAGCGCCGACCGACGCAAGTTCGAAGCCAACCTCCTCGAGGTCGGTCTCGAGGAGTCCTCCTTCGACGCGGTCGTGACGGGGCTGGACGTCGAGCGGAAAAAGCCCTTTCCCGACATCTACATCGAGGCGGCGCGCCGGATTGGCCTGCCTGCCTCCGAGTGCATCGTGGTCGAGGATGCGCCCGAGGGGCTTCGCGCGGGGAAGGCGGCCGGCGCCCGTTGTGTCGGCCTTACGACGACCTTTCCCTCCGAGCGCCTGAAGGAGGCGGGCGCGGACAGCATCCTCGCCGACCTCAGGGGCGGGATGAGGTCTCTGCGTTTGATGTGATTACATCCTTGGATCGACGAGGGCGAGTTTGATCCATCCGGCGGCGTGAATACTCCATTCACGATTCGCCAAAGCGACCCGAGAATGTCATCCAGCAGGAGGCAGCATGGGTCAAGGCGCCAGGATAGGCCTGTTCGGAATCGGTCTCGATACCTATTGGCCCCAATTCCCCGGCCTGCGCGAGCGACTTGAGGGCTACCAAGCCTTTATCGCCGCCAGACTGCGCGAATCCGGCGTCGAGCTCCTCGACCTCGGCCTCGTCGATACTCCGGAAAAGAGCCGCGAGTCGGCCCGCGCCTTCGACGAGGGCGGCGTCGACGCGATCTTCCTGTATGTCGCCACCTATGCCCTTTCCCACACCGTGCTCCCGATCGCCCAGCGTGCCGGGGTTCCGGTTTTCATCCTCAATTTGCAGCCGGTCTCTTCGATAGACTACAAGGCTTTCAATGCCCTTGGCGACAGGGGAAAGATGACCGGCGAATGGCTGGCGAATTGCCAGGCCTGCTCGGTGCCGGAAATCGCCAGCGTCTTCAACCTCGCGGGCCTCGAGTACCGCATCGTCACCGGGTGGTTGCGCGAGGAGAGGGCCTGGAGGGAGATTCTCGGCTGGGCAAAGGCCGTCGCCCTTCGCGCGGCCCTTCGGGACAGCCGTTTTGGCATCCTCGGTCACTACTACAACGGCATGCTCGATGTCTATTCCGACGTGGCGCGACTCGCCTCGGTCTTCGGCTCGCATTTCGAGCTCTTGGAGATGGACGAACTCTCGGTCCTGCGCGCCGAGGTCGGCGCCGAGTCGGTCGAGGCGAAGCTCGTCCAATTCTCAAGGGAATTCGCCGTTGCGTCGGAGTGCGAAAGTGCCGAGCTCGAACGCGCCGCTCGGACGGCCTGCGCCCTCGATGCCCTCGTCGCGAAGCGTTCCCTCGGCGGCCTGGCCTACTACTACGAAGGCTCCCCGGGAAGCGCCCACGAGGACATAGTCACCTCCGTCATCGCGGGGAACACCCTCCTCACCGGCCACGGAGTGCCGGTGGCCGGCGAGTGCGAAGTCAAGAATGTCGTAGCTATGAAGATAATGGACCTCCTCGGCGCCGGCGGATCATTCTCAGAATTCTACCTCATGGATTTCGACGCCGACGTGGTGCTGCTCGGCCATGACGGGCCCGCCCATCCGAGGATCGCCGAAGGGCCGGTGGGCCTCGTGCCCTTGCCGATCTACCACGGGAAGCCGGGCAAGGGCCTGTCCATCCAGATGGCCGTGCGGAACGGGCCCGTGACCCTCCTCTCGGTCGTGCAGGGGCCCGGAGGATCGACCTTCCTCCTCGTCGCCGAGGGCGAGGCCGTGCCGGGGCCGACCCTCGCCATAGGAAATACCAACAGCAGGTATCGTTTTCCGATCGGCGCCCGCGCCTTCATGGACGCCTGGTCGACGGCGGGACCGGCCCACCATTGCGCGATCGGAATCGGCTATATCGCCGCGGATATCCGGAAATTAGCCTTCCTCCTCGGTATCGAATGCAGGGTAGTCTGCGAAGCGGAGGTCGCGGCATGAGCGACACGATCCTCGAGCTGCGCGATCTGACCAAGACCTTTCCCGGCGTGCGCGCCCTCGATGGGGTTCGCTTCGACCTGCAGAAGGGCGAGATACACGCCCTCATGGGAGAGAACGGGGCCGGCAAATCGACCCTCATCAAGGTGATCACCGGCGTCCATCGTCCCGACTCCGGCGAGATACTCCTCGACGGCAAAAAGGTCGAGTTCAGGAGCCCCCTCGATTCGCAGCGGGCGGGGATCGCGGCCATCTACCAGCACGTCACCTGCTATCCCGACCTTTCCGTCACGGAAAATATCTTCATAGGACATGAGACCTTCAATCCTCTCACTCGCGCCATAGATTGGAGCGACCTCCATGGCAGGGCAGAGGAGCTCCTCCGCAGTCTCGACGCCGACTTCGATCCCCGCATCCAGATGGGCAGTCTCTCGGTGGCCCGCCAGCAGATGGTGGAGATCGCCAAGGCCCTCTCGGCCAACGCCCGCGTCATCATCATGGACGAGCCCACGGCGCCCCTTACCGACCGCGAGTGCGAGGACCTCTATCGAATCGCCGACGGTCTCAGGGACATGGGCGTCTCCATCATCTTCATCTCGCATCGCCTCGAGGACATGTATCGCCTCGCCAGCCGCGTCACGGTCTTTCGCGATTCGCGCTATGTCGGAACGTGGAAGGTCGACGAAATCACCCACGACGAGCTCATAACGGCGATGGTGGGCCGCTCGATCACCCAACTCTATCCAAAGGTAGAGGTGCCCATCGGCGAGGAGATCCTTCGCGTCGAGGGTCTCTCGCGGACCGGCTTCTTCAAGGACGTGGGCTTTGATCTTCGCAAGGGCGAGATCCTTGCCCTTACGGGCCTCGTCGGCGCAGGACGGACGGAGGTCTGCGAAACGATCTACGGCATCGCCCAGGCGGACTCCGGCTCCATCTATCTCGGGGGGAAGAAGATCGCGCCCTCGAATCCCGCGGAGGCCCTCGATCTCGGCATCGGTTGCCTCCCCGAAGATCGACTCAAGCAGGGCCTCGTCCTCGATTGGGATCTCGCGCGCAACGTGAGCCTGCCGGCCCTCGAGAAGTTCCGCAACGGCCTCATCCTCGACGCGAAGAAGGAAAGTACGGTGGCCGCCGGACTCCTCGAGAAGCTCGAAGTGAAGGCCGCAAGCGTCTTCGTTCGCGCGGCGACCCTCTCCGGCGGCAACCAGCAAAAGGTCATCGTCGCCAAGCTTCTCACCTCGGAGTTGAAAGTGATCATCCTCGACGAGCCGACGAAAGGCGTCGACGTCGGCGCCAAGACGGCGATTTTCCGCATCATGACCGACCTGGCGCGCCAAGGCTACGGCATCATCATGGTCTCTTCCGAGATGCCCGAGGTCCTCGGCATGAGCGACCGCATCGTCGTGATGCGCGAAGGGCGGGTGACGGCCCGTCTCGAGACGAAGAAGGCGACGCAGGAGATCATCCTCGCGGCGGCCATGACTGAATCTCCCGTCCCGACCGCGGAGGCGAGGGCATGAGCGGGCCCGCCGCGGCGACCCGCCGCCAGCCGAGGGTTTCGGAGCGCTTCCGCGAACTCGGTCTCCTCGTCTTCATCGTCATCCTCTGCGCGGCCTTCCAGATCGGCAACAAGAGCTTCCTTTCCCTCGAGAATATCAACGACCTTCTCACGAACACCGCCATCCTCGGCATCCTCGCGGTGGGGATGATGATGGTCATCCTCACGAGGGGCATCGATCTTTCGATCGGCGCCACGATCGCCATTTCCGGGATGGTGAGCGCCCTTACTGTCCAGTACCTCCCGAACATCCCACCCCTCGTCTCGGTCATCGAGGGAATCGCCGTAGGCCTCCTCGTCGGGAGCCTCGTCGGGGTCCTCGTGGCTCGTTTCGACGTGCTTCCCATAATCGCCACCCTCGGCATGATGAACATCGTGCGGGGCGTGACCTACGTAATCAGCAAGGGCGCCTGGGTGAGTTCCTACCAGATGTCCGACGGCTTTCTCAGCATAGCGACCGGCAAACTCTTCGGCGTCAACAACCTCATAGTTATTGCGGTCGTCGTGTTCGTGCTCGCGGGCTACTTCCTCACGAGAACGCGGATGGGCAGGCGAATCTACGCGGTCGGCTCGAACCCCGAGGCGGCCGACGTTTCGGGCATCCCGCGGCGATGGATCACCTGGTTCGTGTACGCGGTCATGGGGGCCCTATCCGGTCTCGCCGGAGTGCTCTGGGTCAGCAAATTCGCCTCGGCCCAGGGGGACTCGGCGACCGGCTACGAACTCAACGTGATAGCGGCGGCGGTCCTGGGCGGCGTGAGCATCTCGGGCGGCAGCGGAAAGGTGACGGGGTTGATTCTCGGCACCATCCTCCTCGGCATCCTCAACAACGCACTGCCCCTCATCGACGTCTCGCCCTTCTGGCAGCAGGCCATCCAGGGCCTCGTCATTCTCGCCGCCATTCTCACCAACGTTTCGGTCAAGCGCTCGGGACTAAGGCAGGCATTGAGGAGGCGCGCGATATGAACGGCAATCCCGAGTCATTCGGACGGACGATTTCGACGCAGAGGGAGGTCGGAGCGCGCCGGTTCTTCCTGCGCTGGGAATGGCTCCTCGTCCTCATCTTCCTCGCGGTGAACATCATGAATTCGGCGCTATCGCCCTATTACTTCAACCTCGATACCTTCCTCGGCACGCCGGCGAGTTTCCTCGACATGGCCTTCCTCGTCCTACCGATGACCTTCGTCATAATACTGGGGAATATCGATATTTCGGTCGCCTCGATCGTAGCCCTCTCCGCCGTCGTGATGGCGGTGGCCTACAACGCGGGATTGCCGATGCCTGCCTCGATGGCGCTCTGCCTCGTCGTGTCGACCTGCTGCGGGCTCTTCAACGGCTTCCTCATGACGCGCTTCAAGGAACTTTCCTCGGTCATCGTCACCCTCTCGACGATGATCATCTACAGGGGCATAGCCTACGTCATCCTCCAAGACCAGGCCGCGGGCAATTTCCCCTCCTGGTATTCCTTCCTCGGCTGGGGAGGCTTCGGTCCCGTCCCCTTCATCCTCGTCGCCTTCGCCGTCTGCGCCGTCCTCTTCGCCATACTCCTCCACGGCACGGCCTTCGGCCGCCGCGTCTTCGGCATGGGCAGCAATCTCACCGCTGCCCGCTATTCGGGCGTCCGCACCGATTCGGTTATCATGACGGTGAGCGCCCTCACCGGCCTCATGGCCGGCTTCACCGCCCTCTTCCTCTCGTCGCGGATGGGCAGCACCCGCCCCAACGTGGCGTCGGGCTACGAGCTTTCCGTCATCGCCATGGTCGTCCTCGGCGGCGTCAGCACGGCGGGTGGCAAGGGCACGATCTACGGCCCCCTCCTCGCGATCTTCATCGTCGGATTCCTCAACTACGGTCTCGGTCTCGTCAACACGCAGGCCCAGGTCCTTCTTATTATCATTGGCTTGCTGCTCATACTCTCGGTCCTGGCGCTCAACGTCAGGATCACGCCCAGGCACAAACGTCCCGCCGCAGAGCGGGACGAAAAACGATAGGAGGAGAAGATGAGAAAGTTCATCGCGCTCAGTGTCGTGATCCTCGTGGCCATGTCGCTCGCGGTGTCGTGCGCGGCCCCGAAGTCGAACAAGTACGCCATCGTGTTCAAGAACACGGGCAATCCCTACGGGGACAAGCAGATGAGCGGCTTCAAGGCCGGCATCGAGGAGCAGAAATTCGAAGCCATCCTTCGCGCTCCCGATCAGCCGACGGCCGAGGCCCAGATCCAGATCATCGAGCAATTGATCGCCCAGAAGGTCGCCTCGATCTGCATCGTCGGAAACGATTTCAAGGCCCTCACGCCCGTCCTCGACAAGGCCACCAAGGCAGGCATCAAGGTCTTCTCGCTCGACTCGTCAGTGGAGCCGGCGGCTCGCCTCACCCACGTCAACCAGGCGGACTCCGTCAAGATCGGTCAGACCCTCGTGCAGGCGGCATACGACATGGCCGGCGGCAAGGGCGAGTTCGCCATCCTCTCCGCGACGAGCCAGGCCTCCAACCAGAACCTGTGGATCAAGTACATGCAGGACGAGCTCAAGAACGACAAGTACAAGGATCTCAAGCTGGTGAAGATCGCCTACGGCGACGACATCCGCGACAAGTCGGTTTCCGAGGCTGAGGGTCTTCTCAAGTCATTCCCGAACCTCAAGGTGATCGTCGCCCCGACGACGGTCGGCATCGCGGCCGCCGGCAAGGTCGTCACCGACAAGGGTCTCATCGGCAAGGTCTTCGTGACCGGTCTCGGTCTTCCCTCCGAGATGGCGAGCTACATCGAGAGCGGAGCCTGCCCCTACATGTTCCTCTGGAACCCGATCGACGTCGGCTATCTGGGCGCCTATACCGCCACCGCCCTCGTGAGCGGCAAGATCACCGGCAAGGTCGGCGACAAGTTCTCCGCCGGCCGTCTCGGCGATTACACGATCACCCAGGCCCCCGACGGCGGCACCGAAGTCCTCCTCGGACCCCCCTTCAAATTCGACAAGTCGAACATCGAGGACTGGAAGACGGTCTACTAAAAATCAGGAAAAAACCCTCCGGCGTCCGTGTCGACCGCGAGAGCGGTCGGCTCGGTCCCGAGGGAGTCCCATTCATACCAAATAGGATCGTATATGCCGGCCGGTCTCGCGCGTGGCGCTCAGGCGTGATCCCATGGCTTCCAGTGCGAGGGCGAAATTCCCGTCTTGTTCTTGAAGAGCCGGGAGAAGTAGTACTCGTCCTGGAAGCCGAGATCCCAGGCCACCTGCTTGACGGGAAGGCCGCGTTCGAGGAGTTCCTTGGCCCTGCCGAGCTTGACGCTGATGAAGTACTGATAGGGCGTCATCGACGTGTAGGACTTGAAGGCCTCGTTGAGGTGGGAGGTGCTCACGCCGAGTTCGTTCGAAATCGCGTTGAGGTCTATCTCTCCGTCCACGCGCTCCTGCATGAGGAATTTCGCGCGGGCGACGAGCTCTTCGGCATGGCCCGGCTGCACCGATTTGCGTTCGCAGGAAAGAAGCTCGGCCACGAGACCGAGGATGAGGGCCGCGGCCTTGGGTTGGTAGAGGGGCTCCTGCCCCGCGACAAGATCGAAGATCTGCTTGTAGTGAGCGAGGATTCCGTCGCGGAGCCCCGGCGAAAAAAAAGGCCGAGAGGGCGAGAGAAAGCCTTCGCGATAGAGGGAATCGATTTGATCGCCCTTGAATCCGACCCAATATTCGGTCCAACCCACGTCGATGTCCGGTCGGTAAAAATGCTTGACACCGGGAAAGATCATGATGGCCGAACCGGGCCGGACGTCGTAGCGTCTCCCCTCGGTCTCGAAGATGCCGGAGCCGTGTGTGACGTAAATAAGTTGGTATTCATTGAGGGTCCGGCCCACGGCCACCGACACGAAGGGACCGGGGTGTTCCTCTTTATTGGGCGGATAGACCACGCCGGGGGCGATCTCCGAGCAGCCGGCGTCGGTGCAAACGAGTCGCCAGCGTTCATCCTCCTCGCTCCACGCGAGGTAGCGGATGAATCCCATGTCCCTCGCCGATCCCGTATTAAGCATTCCTTCGAATATAGGTCCGCCATGCTTAGCCTGCAAGTTGGCGCTGCCTGCGTCCCGCGGACGACGGGGCGGAAGGTTGGCGAGAATGGGGCCGATTTAGGCGTTTTTTCCATCATGGGGGGAGAATAATCCATTCACGGAAAGATGATGCGGACGCAGTATGCAAGGGCGAGCCAAAGATGGCATACGACCGCAATTCGAGGGGGAGGAGGGATCATGTCCCAGACTGTGCAGAGGGCTTCCTGGAACGAGGCCGTCGAGCGATACGCGGCCCTCGGTGTCGATGTCGATAAGGCGATCGCGGCCGCGGGCGCCGTGCCCGTGTCCATTCATTGTTGGCAGGGCGATGATGTCGGGGGCTTCGAACGCGAGGGCGCCGGGCTTTCCGACGGCGGCATTCACGTGACTGGCAGCCAGCCCGGCAAGGCGCGAAATCCCGCCGAACTCCGGATGGACATCGAAAAGGTGGCTTCCCTCTGCCCCGGCGAGCGACGACTCTCTCTTCATGCCATTTATGGCGATTTCGGCGGAAAGCTCGTCGACCGCGATGCGATCGAGATCGGGCATTTCTCCGGGTGGATGGATTGGTCGAGGGCTCGCGGCATCCCCCTCGACTTCAATTCGACGCTCTTTTCCCATCCCCTGGCGGCAGGGGGACAGACCCTCTCGCACAGGGATCAGCGGGTGAGGGCCTTCTGGATCGAACACGTCGAGCGAACGCGCCGCATCGCGGCGGCCATGGGCAAGGCCCAGGGTTCGGCTTCCATGCTCAATCTCTGGATTCCCGACGGGACCAAGGATTCGCCGGTCGACCGCAAAGGCTACCGCGAACGCCTCGTCGAGTCGCTCGATGCCATCTATGCCGAGCGCTTCCCCGCCGACGCCATCGAGGACTCGGTCGAAGGGAAGCTTTTCGGCATCGGCAGCGAGGCCTTCGTCGTCGGTTCCCATGATTTCTACCTCGGCTACGCGGCCACCCGGCACCTCTTCCTCACCCTCGACATGGGGCACTTCCATCCCACCGAAAGCGTCGCCGACAAGATAAGCGCAATACTGCCCTTCGTTCCCGGCATACTCCTTCACGTGAGCCGCGGCGTGCGCTGGGATTCCGACCACGTCGTCACGCTGAGCGACGAGCTGGGCGAACTCGCGCGCGAGCTCGCGCGGTCGGGAAGCCTCGATCGCATCCGGTTCGGGCTCGATTATTTCGACGCCTCCATCGATCGCATCGGAGCCTGGGCCCTCGGATTTCGCTCGGCCCGCAAGGCCCTGCTCGCGGCCTTCCTGGAGCCTCGAAGCGCCCTCCTTTCGGCCGACGAGGCCGGCGACGGCTTCGCCCGCCTCGCCCTCCTCGAGGAGGCCAAGACCATGCCCTGGAACGCCGTCTGGGACGAGTATTGCCGACGATCGGGAGTGCCCGAGGATCGCTTTTTCATCGCAGAGGTCGAAGCCTATAGGCGCGGCGTGACCTCGAAACGGGGCGGAGCATGAGCGATTCGGCTCCGGCCGAGAGCCTCGTCGCCCTCGCCGCCCTGTCTAGGCGCTATGGGCTCGATCCAGCCTGGGTCCTGGCCGGAGGCGGCAACACTTCATACAAGAACCCCTCGACCCTCTGGATCAAGGCCTCGGGCTCGACCCTGGCGACCATCGAACCCGACGGGTTCTGTGCCATCGACCGAGGCAGGCTCGACGCGATTTGGGACAGGAAATATCCTGATAGTACCGATGAACGCGAGGCCGCCGCCCTGACCGACCTCATGGGAGCGCGGGCCCAGGGCGAGACGAAGCGCCCCTCGGTCGAGACTCTGCTCCACGGCTTCTTCCCGCAGGCCTTTGTGGTCCACACCCATCCTTCGCTGGTCAATGGTCTCACCTGCGGCCGCAGGGGCGAGGAGATTTTTCGCGAACTCTTCGGCAATGAGGCGATTTGGGTGCCCCTCGTCGATCCTGGTTACATCCTGGCGAAGACGGTGCGGCGGATCTTCGAAGTTTTCCGCGCGAAGCATGGGCGGGTCCCCGCCCTCATGTTCATGCAGAACCACGGCCTCCTCGTTGCGGGGGATTCTCCGGAGGAGATAGACGCCATCTCCTCATCGGTGATCCAAAGACTCTCCGTCAAGGTTGCGCGCCGTCCCGATCGCCGGCCCGTGGCCGTCGATTCGTCAGCCCTGATCGAAGCCATAAAGGCGATCGCGAGTCTTTCGGGGTCCGGCTCCTTCGTAGCGCACCGAGCCGACGCCGACATCCTCGGTTTCGCGGAAGGAGGCGAAAGCTTCGAGCCCCTCGCTTCGGCCTTCACGCCCGACCACATCGTCTACGCCGGCCACGAGTTCGCCCTCGCGAGCGGGCCTCCGGACATCGCCCGCGCCTGGAGCGCCTTTTTCTCGCGGAACGGAGCGGCTCCGCGCATCGTCCTAGTGCGGGGCGTCGGCGCCTTTTCCGCTGCCGGAACCGCGTCGGCCGCCTCCTCGGCGATGGCTCTCTTCCTGGACGCCTGCGCCGTCGCCGTCTACGCGGAGAGTTTCGGCGGCGCCCTCCACATGCCGAGGGAAAAGGTGGAGTTCATACGAAATTGGGAAGTAGAACGCTATCGCGCGAAGGCCGGCGTCGGCCCGAAGGGGGTGTGAAATGCGGAGAGTAGCCTTCAAGATGAAGCTCAAGCCGGGCTTCGAATCCGAGTACAAAAGGCGGCACGACGCGATCTGGCCCGAGCTTTCGCAGAAGCTCGAGGCGGCCGGCATCTCGGATTATTCCATCTTCCTCGACCCCGAAACCCTGATCCTCTTCGCCGTTCAGAAGGTGTCGGAAGGGGATGGCACTGCGTCCTTGGCGAGCGACCCTGTCGTGCGGCGCTGGTGGGAGTACATGAAGGACATCATGGACACGAATCCCGACGCCTCGCCCGTGCAGAAGGATCTGATCGAGGTCTTCCACCTCGACTGAACCCCTCCGAGTCAGGAGTGGCGGCTAAAGCTCCGTCCTCGCGCCGAGTTCGATGATCCTGTCGGCGGGCAGCCTGAAGAAGTCCGTCGCGTTGAGGGCGTTCATGAACATCAGCCTGAAGAGCCCCATTCGCAGGAAGGCCAACCCCTTGGGGGACTTGCCGCGGACGATGGACTCGCGGCCGACGAAATAGGTCGTGTCCATCGCGTCCGGGGAGAAGCCAGGGATCTCGATGGTACGAAGGCTGCGCTGGACGTCGGGAGTCTCCGAAAAACCATAATTGATAACGATTTTCCAGATCCCGGCCTCGAGCTCCGTGACCTCGCAGCGTTCCTCCTCGTCGACCCTCGGGAGATCGAGGGTGAGCACAGAGAGGAGGATCGTCCTGTCGTGGAGGACGCGATTGTGCCGGAGATTGTGGAGGAGTGCCTTGGGCACGCCGCCGGGGTCGCCCGTGAGGAAGACCGCGGTCCCGTGGACCCGGTGCGGCGGGTTGAGTTTGATGCTCTCCGCGAAGATCTCCGGAGCGATGCGGAACTTGCGCATCTTCTCGCTGAAGGAACGACGGCCGTCGACCCAGGTCTTCATGAGGAAGAAGATCGTGACGGCGAGCACCACGACGATCCAGCCCCCCGAAGCGACCTTGCTGAGGTTCGAGACGAGGAAGGTTCCCTCGATGGCGAGGAAAAGCGCGAGGAAGGGAATCCTGTACCACGATCCCTTCTTCCAGATGCGGAGGCTCACATAGACCATCAAGGCCGAGGTGATGACCATGTCGGCGGAGACCGCTATGCCGTAGGCGTTGGCGAGCTTATCCGAGCTGCGGAATCCGAGGACGAGGGCGACGGTTCCGAAGAGGAGGAACCATTTGATGAAGGGCACGTAGACCTGTCCCACGGTCTCGTCGGAGGTATGCCTGACTTGTATGCGCGGCCAGAATCCGAGCTGGACGCTCTGCCGGGCCAGGGAAAAGGCTCCGGAGATCACGGCCTGCGAGGCGATGATGGAGGCGGCCGTCGCGATGAGGATGAGTAAGGGCAGACCCCAGGTGGGCACGAGCCGGAAGAAGAGGTTATCGACAGCGCCGGGATGGTGGAGGAGGAAGGCGCCCTGTCCCATGTAATTGAGCATGAGTGCGGGATAGACGAGGCCGAACCAGGCGCGACGGATCGGCGGCCTCCCGAAATGCCCGAGATCCGCATAGAGAACCTCGGCGCCGGTCACGCCGAGGAATATGGAGCCGAGGGAGCGAAAGGCGACCGATCCTCCCTGGAACACGAAGAGGATCGCGTTGACGGGATTGAGGGCGGCGAATATCGCCGGGTTGCCGGCAGCCGCGACGATCCCCAACACCCCTATTGTGAGGAACCAAAGGCTGATGATCGGTCCGAACAGTCCGCCTACCCGCTCGGTGCCGCGAGCCTGGACCGAGTAGAGGAGGATCAGAATGACGAGGGCGAGGGGCACGACGAAGGTGCCGAGCGACGGCGCGAGTGTCTCGAGACCCTCGACCGCGGAGAGAACGCTGATGGAGGGCGTGATGATACCGTCGCTGTAGAGAAGGGCCGCGCCGATGATTCCGAGGATGGTGATGACTCCCACCCTTCGCCTCGAGGTCGAGGGAAGGCTCCTCGCGACGAGGCTGATGAGGGAGAGTATTCCGCCGTCGCCCTTGTTGTCCGCCCTGAGGACGAACACGATGTACTTGACGCTGACGATGAGCGTTATCACCCAGATGAGGAGGGAGACGACCCCGATGACATTGGCTTCGGTCACGGCGAGTCCGTGCACGGGCGCGAAGCATTCGCGGAGGGCATAGAGCGGCGAGGTCCCGATGTCGCCGAAAACCACGCCGATCGCCGCGACGGTGAGCGCGAGCCTTTTCCTGTCGTCGGTCATGATCCTCGTCGATTCGCCTTTATTATCATAATTGGGTTCTTCCGCCGAGCTCTATTATCTTGTTCGTGGGCAGTCGGAAGAAGTCCGTGGCGTTCAAGGCGTTCGAGAACAGGAACCCGAACACGCGTTTCCGAAGCCAGGACATTCCCCCGGTCGATTTCGCGAAGAAGAGGCTTTCCTTGCCTACGAAATAGGTGAGATCGGGGGCGTCGGGCGAGAAGGCCGGGATCGGGAGGCCGCGCAGGGCCCGGGGGATGTCGGGTGATTCGGAGAATCCGAAGCGCAAGAAGACCTGCCAGATCCCCGCCTCATACTCGCGAACCTCGGCCCGTTCTTCCGCCTCGACTCGAGGGATGTCGAAGGTCTCGACGGAAAGGATTATGGTGCGCGAGTGGAGGACCCGGTAATGCTTGAGGCTGTGGAGGAGGGCCTTTGGGACACCCTCGGGATTGGCGGTGAGAAAGACGGCCGTGCCGGGTATCCGCTCGGGCGGATTGAGGGCGATGCTCGAGGCGAATAGCGCGGGGGAGAGGTGGAATTTCCGCATCTGCTCGCCGAAGAGTCTCCGTCCGTCGAGCCAGGTCTTCATGAGTCCGAACATGACGATCGCGAGGACGACGACGATCCAACCACCCGAGGCGACCTTGCCCATGTTCGAAACGAAGAAGACAAGTTCGATGCAAAAGAGTAGGGCCTCGAGCGGAACGAGATACCAGAGACCCTTCTTCCAGATCCTCGTCGTGACGTAGATCAGGAGCGAGGTCGTGATGAGCATCGTGAGGGACACGGCTATGCCGTAGGCGTTCGCGAGATTGCCCGATTTCCTGAAACCGATAACGAGCCCTACGGTCCCGAAAAGAAGAAACCAATTAATAAGAGGAACGTAGACCTGTCCCACCGTCTCGTCGGAGGTATGGCGCACCTGGATGCGGGGCCAGTAGCCGAGCTGGACGCTTTGGCGGGCCAGGGAGAAGGCTCCCGAAATCACGGCCTGCGAGGCGATGATGGTGGCCGCCGTGGCGAGGACGACCATCGGAAGACCCATCCAATCCGGCACGATTTCGAAGAAGAGATTCGGGGCCTCGCCGGGATGGCCGAGGAGCCAGGCGCCCTGACCGAGGTAATTGAGCATGAGGGCCGGGTAGACGAGGGTGAACCAAGCCTTGCGGATGGGACTGCGGCCGAAGTGCCCGAGATCGGCATAGAGGACTTCGGCGCCCGTGACCGCGAGGAATATCGAGCCGAGGACAGCCAGGGTCGTGGCCCTATTCTCGAGGGCGAAGGAAAGTGCCATGCGAGGATCGAAGGCCGCGAGGATGAGGGGATCGCCCACGATCGCGACGAGACCGAGGACGGCGAGCGCGAAGAACCAAAGGATCAATATGGGCCCGAAGATCCTTCCGACCTTGGCGGTTCCGCCCGATTGAAAAGGAAAGAGGAGGACGAGAACCACGAGGGAGATGGGCACGACGAAGGCGCTGAGGGAGGGCGCGAAATCGTGGAGTCCTTCGACCGCCGAAAGGACGGAAATGGCCGGGGTGATCATGCCGTCGCTAAGGAGAAGGGCCGCACCGACGATGCCGAGGGTCGCGATGAGACCGGCGCGCTTCCTGGATTCCTTCGGCAGGTTGCGGCCAACAAGGCTGACGAGGGCCAGGATGCCGCCTTCGCCCTTGTTGTCCGCCCGCATGACGATGCCGACATATTTGACGCAGACGATGAGGGTGAGGGTCCACACGAGGAGGGACACGATGCCGAGGACGCTGGCCTGGTTTACTTGCACGCCGCGCTCGGGAGCGAAGCATTCGCGGAGGGCATAGAGCGGGGAGGTGCCGATGTCGCCGAAGACGACGCCGAGGGCCGCGACCGAAAGGGCCGTCTCATGCTTGCGCTGGTGGTTTTCCATCTGGTATTCCGCGGCCGATCCTACCCCCTTTGCTCGAGCCTGCGCAATGAGCCTCCTTGTCCCACATGCGTCGCGGCGTTACGATGGGCCTCCGGAGGAAATGATGCACGATTACGCCGCGCGTTGCGCGAAGGTCGCCGCCAAGCTTCGAGAAGAAGGCTTGGCGGCTTGCATGTTCAGGGACACCGAGGGCGCGCTCGACACCTCCGTCCGCTATCTGACCGGTCAACCGGGGGACGGGATCCTCGTCGTCTCGGCCGAGGGCCGTGCCGTCCTGGCAGCCTGGGACTTCAACATGGCGAAGTCCTTGGCCACTGCCGACGAAATTCTTCCCTATACCGATTTCAAGAGAATGCCCACCCTGGCCTTGGCGGGCATACTGTCGCGCCTCGGGGTGCCAAAGGGGAGCCGGGTAGAACTACCCGCCGCAACGAGCTATCCCCACTACGCCGATTACGTCGAGACCCTCGTCGATTACGATCTCGTCTGTCGCCATGGGGGCATGGCCGAATTCGTCTCAAACATGAGGGCTGTCAAGGACGCGACCGAACTCGGGATTTATCGCCGCGCGGCGAAGATCACCGACGATCTCGTGGACGCCATCGAGTCGGCAGTGCGCTCGGGGGCCATTGCCACGGAACTCGACGCGGGCCTCTTCATCGAAAGGGAGTGCAGGCTTCGCGGTTGCGAGGGGACGGGTTTCGAGACCTTGGCTGCGGGGCCCTCGCGGAGCTTCGGCATTCACGCCTTCCCCCCCTTCGGCGCGGGACCCTTCGCTACGAAGGGATTGAGCATCCTCGATTTCGGCCTACGATTCGAAGGCTATACGACGGATGTCACGATGGGCTTCGCGCGGGGACCCCTCGACGCGAAGGCGGAACGGATGGTCGAACTGGTGATCCGCGCCCATGCGGAATGCATTTCGATGGTCGCTCCCGGCGTCGCATCGCGCGATATCGCTCTCAGGGCCGATGCCATCTTCGCCGAGGCGGGGATGGTCATGCCCCACGGTCTCGGCCATGGCGTCGGTCTCGAGGCGCACGAGGCGCCGGCTGTTAGGAACCGTGAGGACAATCGGGATATCCTCGAGCCCGGCCACATCATCACCATCGAACCCGGCCTCTACGATCCGGAACTCGGCGGCATTCGGCTCGAAGATGACGTACTCGTCACCGCTTCGGGACATGAAGTGCTGACTCGGTCGAGGATCGTGAGGCTCTAGCCGAGGGCGAGGCGAATCCGGGGAGTACGAAGGGCCGCCCATTCCGGACGGCCCTTCCCGACGGCGATCGATTGGATAGTCGCTCCGGCTTCAGCTTTTCTCCGCGTTCTCCTCGACGAACTTCCTGAATTCTTCTTCATTCATCCTATCCGCGTAGAGTGGATACAGGGCATCGATAAGTTCCTCGATGCTGGGGAATTTGGCTCCGTCGAGCTTGTATGCCATGGTTCCGGATCCTTGGGGCCGCTCAGGCTGGTATCCTTGGATGATACCCCGGAATGCGGGAGGGGGCAAGTTTGGATCGGAGCGAGGCCTCTGCCTTTGTTGACGCGGAGCTCGCGCTTTTCGCATACTGGCGCCATGCACAAGTACGTGATCGAAGGCGGCTTTCCGATAAAAGGAAGGATCAAGGCGAGCGGCAACAAGAACGCCGCCCTTCCTTGCATAGCGGCGACCATCCTCGCGGGCGAGCCCGTGACGCTCCGCAACATCCCCGAGATCGAGGATGTCCTCGTGATGTTCGAGGTGCTGCGCGGCATCGGGGCCGTCGTGGAACGCCTCGGTCCCAACGACTGGCGGGTCGATCCCCGGCCTATCGAGCGCTGGGAGGTCCCGGCCGAGCTCGCGCGCAAGGTGCGCGCCTCGATCCTCTTCGCGGGTCCCCTTCTCGCTCGCTTCGGGAAGGTGACCCTGGCGCCTCCCGGGGGGGACGTCATCGGCCGGCGGCGCGTCGACACCCATCTTCTCGCGCTCGAGGAGCTGGGCGCCCGCATCGAGATCGACCGCGTCTTCCGCTTTACCGCCAACAAGTTGGTAGGCGCCGACATCTTCCTCGACGAGGCCTCGGTGACGGGCACGGAAAACGCGGTGATGGCCGCCTCTCGCGCCGAGGGGCCGAGCGTCATCCGCAACGCCGCGAGCGAGCCCCATGTGCAGGACCTCTGCCGGCTCCTCGTGGCAATGGGAGCCAAAATCGAAGGAATTGGGTCTAACGTCCTCCGCATCGAGGGGCGCGGCCCGGGGGCGGGGGGCGAATTCGGCGGCGCCGATTTCGCGATCGGTCCCGACTACATGGAAATCGGTTCCTTCGTGGGGCTCACCGCCGTCACGCGGGGCGAGCTCGTCATCGAGGGCGTCGAACCCGAGGACCTGCGCCCCCTCAAGGTGGGCTTCGGCCGGCTCGGCATCCAGTGGGAGCTCTCCGGCCGCGAGTTGAAGATCTCCTCCGGCCAAGCCATGAAGGTGGTGTCCGACCTCGGCGGCCAGATTCCCAAGATCGACGACGCTCCCTGGCCGGGATTTCCCCCCGATCTCACCTCGATCATGGCCGTCGTAGCCACGCAGACCGAGGGTATCGTCCTCATCCACGAGAAGATGTTCGAATCGCGGATGTTCTGGGTCGACAAGCTCATCGGCATGGGAGCCCGCATCGTCCTCTGCGATCCGCACCGAGCCGTGATCTCGGGCCCGATACGCCTCACCGCATCGGACCTGAGCTCTCCCGACGTGCGCGCCGGCATGGCCATGGTCATCGCGGCCCTCTGCGCCGAGGGCACGAGCACGATCAGCAACGTCTATCAGATCGAGCGAGGTTACGAGCGAATCATCGACCGCCTGCGATCCCTCGGGGCCCATGTGACGAGCGTGGAATAGCAAGGCGTCTCCCCTCAAGGCCTGGGCGCGGCGGGGCGATTTGCCTCGCCGCCAACAAGGGTCTCGTAGGCTTCCCGAGCCTCGCGGAAGAGGCGGGCCGACTCCTCGTCGCGGGCGCCCGTGTCGGGATGGCATTGCTTGGAGACGCGGCGCCAGGCTCGGCGGATTTCCGCCGGCCCCGCCTCTGGCCCGATGCCGAGAACGGCACGGGGATCACGGGTTGCGGGCTCGGTGGGCGATTCGGCTGCTCGCGTCCAATCGTCCGGAGACTCGGAAGCCTCCGGCGTTTCGGGTATGAGGGCGGCGCGGACCCTATCGACCATGAAGCCCAGTAAGGCCCCGACCAGTGCGCCGAATAGTCCGCCGAAGGCGCCGAGAAATCCACCGACGAGGATGCCTGCGTTTGCTTCGGCCCGCGGTAGGTAATTTATGATAAGTAGGTCGAATTTGCGGATCATTCGTCTTCGGACGGGGAACCCTCGTCGATCGCGGAACCCTCCGGCCTCGTCGCCCCGGCAACGAGGATGACGCCGGCGAGGATGAAAAGCAGTCGCATTCCCGAGGAAAGCCAAAGAGCGTCCGGGGCGGGAACGGCGCGCGAAGCCCAGAGCGAGGAAACGACATCGAGCCTATCGATGAGGCGCCAGGCTCCGATGACAAGAGCCGCTATGATCGGCACGGAGACCAACGAGAATCCGCGCTTGATCTCGGGCGATGCCGGCCTGAAGCGCAGGCCGAGGAGAAGCCCGACGATCGCCGTGCCGAAGGAAGCGAAGGGGATGCCGAGACGGTCGAGGACGTCGGCGATCAGGGGCTCGGGGGCGAGGCCCCATCCCGAGGTTTTCGAGAGGGTCTTCAACGAGTCCGAAAAAGAAAGCGAGGAGGGATCGCCCTTGGCCTCGGCGATCAAGGCTAGGTCGGCCGCGCTAATTCCGAGCTCGAGGGATGCGGGGGCCTCGACGGCTCTCCCCGAGGCTTCGCCCGAGGCTGGCGCGATCGCGAGGGCCGTCGCCCGCAAGGCCACGCCGGGGAAGGATCGCAAGGCAGCCACGAGGTAAAGCCTGCCTCCCGTGACCTTGGCCCACGGGGCCCTGATGATGAGGGCCGAACCGTCGGGCTTGGATTCGAGATACTCGAGATCCTTGAAAAATGCGACGCCCTCGGAGAAGCCCGAATCGAGGGCCGCGATGACTCGCTCGGCTCCCGACGCGTCGCGATAGCGGAGGAAGAATCGCGGAACGCTGGTCCTCGCGAATGCCGCGTCCGCCTCGTCCCGGTAGAAAGCCGTTCGATCGATGCCCGCGAGACTCTCGCGGAGGTAGCGTCTGACCTCGGGATCGGAACCGTGGTCCTTGGAAAGTGCGGCGAAGACGCGCCAGGCGCCGATATAGTCTTCCGAGCGGAGGAGGCCATAGCCGCGGAATTTTTCGCTGAAGAAGGTCGCCTCGGCCTCGTCCTTCGGCGTCGAGCCGGTGACGCGGGCTATTTCCTCCCAGGCGAGGGCTGCGAGGCGTTTGGCCTCGACAAGACCGGGATCAAGTCTGAGCGCCAGGGTCGATTGCCAATGGGCATTGTACCAATCGCCCTTGGCGTAGTATTCGCGGGCCCTTCTCAGGGCCGCCGCGGCGCTGGCCGGTTGCGGCAATGGTTCCTTTGCCGCGGCCGCGATCCGCACTGCCTTGGTTTCGAGGCCGGTGAGACGGCGCTCCAATTCGGCGATGCGGGGATCCTCCGCGGAAATCGATTCAAGGACCTCGAGATCGGTCCGTGACTCGGCCAGGCGGGCGGCGTCGAGGTCGAGTCGGGCCTTCTCGATGTAGGCGGAGAATCTCCCGCTCGAAGCGAGGGTGGAATCGAGGGTGGATTCGCAGAGGGGCCCGAAGACCAAGGCGGCGGCTGCGACAAGGGCCGATACGACGACTGCGGGAGCCGCGACCTTCACGACGATGGCCTCGGTCTCGCCGGCGAGAGAGGACACGGCGAGGATGGCCGCGAAAAGATGGGCCGCAGGGAACCAGCGGATCGTCTCGACCCCGGCTCTGGCGAGCTCCCACTGCAGGGCGAGGGCGCTGATGACGATATCGCCCGAATGCCCGAGGAGGGCGATTAGGAAGAAAAACGCGTAGACCGCGAGATCAGCGCCCAAGAGGGCGAGGGCGACTCTGCGCGTCGGATTCATCGCCTGACTCCGCGGGCGAGGAAGAATCCGATCGTGGCAGCGACGAGTCCCAAGATGGTCTCTGAGCCGGGGATCATCCAGCCGGCGATGAGTTCGAAGCCTGAGCTCGTCTGAAGCGAGGCGGCGAGGAGGGGAAGGCGGGTCGCGAAGAGAGTTGCGTCCAGGAGGGCCGCCGCCAGAGCCGCGAGGACGGCGACGATGAGGGCGCTAATCGGAAGGCGGAAGCGGAGCGACAGGGAGCCGAAGCCGATACAGAGGATGACGAATCCGAAGGCCCTGGCGAGATTTTTCGCAAGTCCTTCATCCTCGACTTGCGCCAGGGGCGGTCGCAGGCCGTCGAGCCAGGGCAGGCCCGTCGAGATCGGCGACTCTTCCTTCTCCCAAACGGGGACGAGGCTCCATCGAGCGGAACCTGCCATGGCGCTGGAACTTGCGGCATCGAAGGGGGCCGTGGCTCGCCAGGAGAGTCTGGGCATGGCCTTCGCCCAGTCGACGGTCACGAGCCCCCGAACTTTCGCAGCTTCGATGGCCGATACCGAGGCGAGCCTGTCTCCGGACTCGACGGCCTGTCCCGCCACAGGAAAAGCGGAGGGAACGGGCTCGGGTTGCCAGTCGAGGCTTCGCGCGGCAGTGCCCGCCGCGGCGATGACGAGTCCGGCGAGGGCCACCGACAGGAGGCTCCGCAACGTGGCGGAGCGCGCTCCGGCGAAAGAAATGATGCCCGTCGTCAGGGCGAGGGAAAGCGCGACCGGCCAATCGAGAAGGGACCTTGCGATGATCGCCCGGCCGAAGGCTCCGAAGCTCGGCGCGTCGAGGGTGGAGGCGAAGGCCCCGGCCGCCGAAAGGAGGATGAGGAGCATGAGGAATTCGAGGAGGAGTTTCCCGAGGGCGGACAACCACGCTTTCATCATGCTTCCATTATCGGACGACTTCCCGAAGCGGGGCAATCTCAGGGCAGGGAGAAGATTTTACGCAGGACTTCGAGATTGCGCGGATTTTCCGTCCGCGAACCCTCCGGGCCGCAGGCATAGTCGATGCGATCACGGTAGACCTCGACGATGCGATGGCGGACGATCTTCATCGTCGAATTCACGGTCCCGTCCCTGTCGCTCCAGATCTCCGGCATGATGTGGAAGCCCGCGGGAATCCAGGCCGGCGGTATCTTCCTGCCCTTCGGGTCGGTCTTGAATCGGAAGAATTCGTCTTTGAGAACCGAGAGAAGGGCCTCCGCGGTAGCTATGCCTCGGTCCGCGATCGTTCTTTTCACGCGCGCCTCGTCCAGCGTGAGGAAGACGCTCACGTATTTCTGCTCGTCGCACCAGGCCATGATCTGGTCGATCAGGTCGGTGGAGAAGGTGACTGCTTCCTCGATTTCCTCGGGGCTGTACTTCTCGCCGTCTGCGCCGACGAGGAGGGCCTTTTCGCGGCCGACGACGGTGAGGAATCCGTCCGCGTCCATCCGGCCTCGGTCGCCCGTATGGAGCCAACCGTCGACGAGGGCCGCCCGCGTGGCCTCCGGATTGCCGAAATAGCCCTTCATGACGCTGTCGCCCCGCACGACGATCTCGCCGACTTCGCCGACGGGAAGGGGCTTTCCGCCGGCGTCGCGGATGTCGCATTCGACCGAGGGAAAGACAAAGCCCGAACTGCCGAATTTATGTCGATCAGGTGAATTGGTACAAATGACGGGAGCGGCCTCCGTGAGTCCGTAGCCCTGGTAAATGGGCATGCCGAGGGCCGCGAAGAATTCCTGCTGCTTGACGTCGAGGAGGGCCCCGCCACCCACGCAGTAGCGAATAGAGTCGCCGAAAACTTTCTTCTTCACCGTCGCGAAGACCAGAGTCTTCGCGAGCCACCAGGGGAGGAGGTTGGCGAGCCGGACGCCGAGGGGGGGCTTGCGGAATCCGTCGCCGTTCCTCGCGATGCCCGCCTCGATGCCGCGTTTGAAGATCTTCTCGACGAAGCCGCCCTTCTCCTCGATGCCCTGGATGATCTTCTTCATGAAGTTGCCGCTGAGCGCGGGGACCGTGAGGAGGATGTGGGGCCGCGCCTCGAGGAGATTGATGGGGATGTTCCTGAGCGTTGCGATGCCGCCCCCCCGCGAATCGACGAACCAGAGCTGCCAACTGATGAGGAGTGAGGCGTAGAGGCCGCAGGTGTGGGCGAAACTGTGGTCGATCGGCAACACGAGAAGGGTGCGCCAACCTCGCGGGATCTTGAACACCTCGATGGCATCGTGACAATTGGTCCAATAGTTGAGATGCGTGAGCTGGATGCCCTTCGGATTGCCCGTCGTGCCCGAGGTGTAGCTCAGAGTCACGGTGTCGTCCTCCTCGGCGGACTCCTCGCGGGCCTTCACCTGCGCCGCGATGCCGCTCGAGCCGTCCGCCAGGAGGGCGGCACCCTCGGCGAGGAGGGTCGCGAAGGAGAAGACTCGAGAGGCCTCGAATCCGACCTTCGCCGCGATCGCGAGGGTCGAGTCGGGGTCCTCGTCCAGGCAGATCGCGAGGATGTCGCGGCGCTCGATCCTGCCCAGGGCTCCGAACACCTTTTCCAGCTGGTTCTTCGTGGTGAGAATCGCCCTCGAGCCCGAATGCTCCACACGGAAGGGGATCTCCTCCTCGAGGAGCTTGATCGAAAGGGGCACCGAGACGCAGCCGGCCGCGACAAGGCCGAGTTCGCCGATGATCCATTCGGGGCAGCCCTCGGCGAGGATGGCGGCCCGGTCGCCCTTCGCGAAACCTCGCGCTACGAACCAAGCGGCGGCCTGTCTCGCCTTTTCGGCGACTTGGCGATAACTGTTCGCCGCGTATCCAGCATCCGTTTTTCGGAGGGCATAGGGATCGTCAGGAAAAGTCGCGACGGCGTCGGAGAGCATGCGGAGAACCGTGCGTTTCATTGTTCCTCCGGGATTGCGTTCGGTTGCGTCGAGGGGAGCGGGCAGAGCCCGTCACCAAGAGCGCAAGATTAGCACGGGCCCATGTCGGGGTAAAGCGAGAGCGTTCTTTAAGGTTATCGAAACATGACGATGTTTCGCCGACGCCGATCAGACGCGTCATCATCCGGTTGACGCGATGCTCTTTGGAATGTAGTTTGAAGACCCGGCTCGCGGCAGCTTCTCCCCGCTGATCCGGTCCACGGCAGGTAGAGCTTTCTCCAAGAGGCAGCCATGAATTACTCCGAACCAACGTCGCTCGGAATCCTCGCATGCCCAGGCGGCGAGCATTTCGCCGACCAGGTGATCCGCCGCCTCGGCTCGATCTACAAGCGACGTTTCGACCGCAAGGCCCAGCTCCTCGCCCAACGCTACCACATCACCGACGAGCTCGTGATCAGGAAGATGAATTTCAATCACGACATCGAATCGAGCCTTCCCTACGTCCCGGGCAACGTGAACGGCTATAGGGCGCCCAAGTTCAAGGTCCACGCGAGGCATACCTACTTCGCCAACGGCGAGGTGAAGACGGAGATCCTCGATTCGCTTCGCGGCAAGGACCTCTACATCTTCCAGGATGTCGAGAACCGCCAGCCCATCTCCTTCAACGACGGGGCCACGCAACGCGTGCTTTCGGTCAACGACCACCTCTTCTCCCTGTTTGTCACCATCGACGCGGCGGCCCATGCGGGAGCCCGGCGCATCAACCTCGTCCTACCTTCATTTCCGTACTCCCGCCAACACAAGAAAAAGGGCCGCGAGGGCCTGACCGCGGCCAGGGTAAGCGGCATGTTCGAGAACCTCGGCGTGGAGAGGGTGATCACCCTCGACGTCCACTCGAGGGAGATCGAAAACGGCTTCGGGAAAATGTGCATGGAAAACCTCCACCCCTCGCTGCAGATCATCGAAAAGCTCATCGACATCATCGATATCGGCAGCGACGATCTCGTGGTCCTCTCCCCGGACACAGGCGCGGTCGATCGCAACAAGTTCTACGCCAATACCCTGCACCGCCCCCTCGCCTTGCTTTATAAGGAAAGAGACTATTCCAGGGTCAGCAAGAACGCGGCCGACTCCAACATCACCGACATGCGCCTGATCGGCGACGTGAAGGGCAAGACCGTCTTCATGGCGGACGACATGATCGGTACCGGCGGCACCCTCCTCAAGGGCATGAAGACCATAAAAGACATGGGTGCGAAAGAGATCTTCTGCGCCGCTTCCCTGCCCCTATTTTCCGGCGCGGCTGTCGAGGATTTCGAGGCGGCCTACCAGAGCGGCTTATTCAGCAAGGTCATCGGCACGAACGCCGTCTATCACAAGGATTTGCTGCACAAGGAATGGTACGTCCAGGCGGACATCACGCCGCTTTTCGCCCAGATCATCAGCCTCGTGCACCATAATCGCTCGCTTTCGCAGATGCTCGACCCCCGCGATCTCGTCGCCAAGCGCATCAAGCGCCAGCAAGAAAGACTTTCCCATGGCCATGTCGCCCAGCGTTCGCTTTTCCCGGAAGATGCCAATGACCCCGCCGCGCCGAATCCCCCCGGGGAGGAGCCCTTGCCCTATCCCTCGGCAGAAGGCTGAGCTGCGGCAGGAGTCTAAGGCGCCATTACGGATTCAAGCCGTCGGCGGGGCGAAAGACGTGAAATCATGCGAAATTGGAATATCCCTTCCCGGCCCGAAGCCCTGATTTTCGACCTCGATTCCACCCTCTACGACAATTCTACCTACGCCCGATTCCAAACCGACATCCTCATCGAGCGTCTCGCTAGGGAGCGTGGCGAGACCGTCGCGAGCTGCAAGGCCCTTATTGAGCGGATACGCCAGGAGCGCAGGCGTCTCGAAGGGTCGGACACCTCCCTCGGCAATCTTTTTCTCGCCCTCGGTATTCCGATGGAGACGAGCATCGCCTGGCGCGAGGAGCTCATCCGTCCCGCGGAATGGCTTGCGCCCGATGCCAGGCTCGACGCGACTCTTGCGGCCTTGGCGCGGACCTTCCCCCTTTGCCTCGTCACCAACAATCCGCGGTCCGTCGGCCTGGCGAGCCTCGAAGCCCTCGGCGTTTCTCGGCACTTTCCCATCGTGATCGGCCTTGACGATACTAATCGCTCCAAGCCTGATCCTGCCCCCTTCCAGCTCGCGGCCAAGAGGCTTGGATTCAAAGCCCAGGCCCTCGTCTCGATCGGCGACCGCGAAGACGTCGACATTCGGCCTGCCTTGGGCCTTGGCATGGGCGGGATACTCATTACGTCAGTCGAGGAAGTCTATTCGCTTCCGAGCATCCTCCTTTCTCGGTTTTCAGGCTTTTAGCACACAGGTTATCCACAACCATCCATCTGTTGGGTAGTTTTGTTGCGCCTTGTCCTGACAGGAGTTCCATGACTCCAAGGGCTCTTGGCCATTGGGAAACGCGGCATGGCGATAATATAATTCATTCTGTATTAAAGAAATAACAACCGCCATTATCAAAAAATATAGGGAATATGCGCTCGTGTGCCGACCGAAGGTACAGACTCCCCTCTTGACAGCTAGGGGAGCCTCCCTTTTCCCCTGTTTTCTCACAGGTTATCCACAGGCTAGGACTTCAACGCATAACCTATGCCACGCAAGGCCCTAATTTCGATGGCTTTGCCGCGCTCCGACGATTGAAGTTTCTTCCTCAGGACCGAAACAAGGACATCGAGCCTGCGCGAGGAAGGCAACTCCTTGCCCCAGAGAGCCCAGGTCAAGGCGCTGCGCGAAAGCCCCTGAGGCCCGGCTTGGAAGAGGAGGGCCAAGAATCGATCTTCCCGCGCATCAAGGCATAATTCGGCCGCAAGGTCTTTCGGAAGGCTTGAAGCGAGGGCCGCGCTCCGACCCCGCAGCCTTGCGAGGAGTTCCATGGGATCGACGGGGACAGCGAGACCGTCGAGGGCGCCGCGGGCGAGGCATTCCGCGACCAAGTCAAGCCTGCCCCACACGAGGGCGGGGAAGGGGCGGCGCTCCGGGTCGCGCTCCAGATAGTCGACGGCAGAAAGCACATAGAAGTCGGCTGAGGGGAAGGCATCGGATAAACTGACCTTTGCCGCAAAAAAGGAAAGGGAGTCGCGCGACTCCCCTTCGGTTTTTCGTAGTGCGGCGAGAAGGGAAGGGCCTTCGGCCTCCGATCTCTCCGCGATGCAGACGAGGGTCAGGGCTTGGGGCTGCCGCCGGCGCCGCCGGTCCCGGCGTTGTCGGTGAGCATCTTCGCCTTGAGCTCGGCGAGGAGGAGGTCGGCGCCGGCGCCGCCCGATTCGAGCTCGGCAAATTGTTTATCGAGACTCGCGCCTGACGTGGCTTCTTCGAGTTCCTTGTGCGCGTCGGCCCTGGCCTCGATTTCGTCGACCTTCTTCGACATCCGCTCGAAGGTGTCGAAGGCGCTCTTGTTGCCCGAGAGGCTCGACATGGTCTGGTTGATCTTTTCCTGGGCTTCGGCGCGCTTGGCGCGGGCGATGAGAATGTTCTTCTTGCGGCTGGCCTCGTCGATCTTGGTTTGAAGCTGGCGGAGGGAATCCTTGAGCTTCTCCACCGACTCCTTCTGCGCCTGCCATTGGGTCGAGAGCTGGGTGACGTAGCCTTCGTATTCCTGCTTGCGTACGAGGGCTTCCTTGGCCAGGTCGTCGCGGTTGGCCTTCACCGCGATGACGGCCTTCCTCTCCCAGTCCGCTACCAGAGCCTTGTTTTCCCCTACCTCGCGTTCGAGTTTTTTCTCGTCGGCGATGGCCATGGCGACGGCCTTCTTGGACTCGATCATCTGCTGGTTCATGTCCATGAGGACTTGATTGAGCATCTTTTCGGGGTTTTCGGCCTTGTTGATAAGGTCGTTGATGTTCGAGGAAATGACGGTCCTGAATCGGTCGAATATGCCCATCGAAGGGTCCTCCTGCTAGCTTACGGCGAATTGGGACAGTCGAGGCCAATGCTCCCCGAGGGCGATGCTGATAGCGTCGAGGGAAGCCTCGAATTCCGACCTGTCCAAATCCCCGTATTCGAGGGTATCGATGAGGACGATGTCATCGCCCTCGATCGCGTAAGCGCCGTGGGCGAGCCCGGACCCGTTGAGGGATAGGAGCTCGCGAAAGAGGGTCGCGTTTCCGTCCGCAGCCTTGGGTATCTTCATTACGGTGGCGCGAATGACGACGACGGGCTCGGCGAGGGAAACGATGATGGGCGGATTGCCGTTGGCCGAATCATCGATGAGCCACGTGTTCGCTCCCACCTCCTCGTAGGGGAGGCCGAGATCCATCAGATAGGTTTCGAGCTTGTCGAGTCCCGCCATTCCAGCCCCCTCGATCGAGAATTACTTTCAGCCCAGGAAAACCTGTCCCGAATTATCTATCGCGAGAATCGTGCGACATTCCGCGCAGCGAAAGCGGCCCGGTCGAGCGGCCCTGAGCCTGCGATTGCATATGGGACAGGAGAAGACCTTGGGAAAGACCGAGGCGCTCGAACTCTTTTCGCCTTGCCGAAAGAACCCGACGGCCTCGTCGGTATTGTCCTTGATATTGAAGAACTGCGAGAAGCCGAGGAGTTGAAATACCTCGTAGACCTTGGGCTGGATTTCGAGGAGGACGATGTCTCCGCCTCGGGGCCTGACCTGCTTGAGGAAGGCCGTAAAGGAGCCTATGCCGGTGGAGGATACGTAGTTGAGTCCGCCGCAGTTGAAGATCAAGCGCGTAAATCCGCTTTCGATCGCCTTGCCGACGCGCTTTTGAAAGGAATTCGAATTGTAGGTATCGATGTAGCCGGTCAGGGAAAGAATGACGCAATTTTCGACATCATCAATTTTGGTGAGACGGATCTTAAGACTGTCGTCCTTCTCGTCGTCGAATCCGGTGACTATGCTGTTGTTGTCATTGGCCGGCATTAACTTCTCCTCTTCGCCCGAAGTAAGGATCGGCAATTGTAGGACATTGTAAGAGTCCCAAAGGGCCGCGTCAATCGGATGCGTTGACGCGTGTCATTTAAGTTAGCGCCAAAGTCTTGCTCGTGCAAGAAAAGTGGCGCTTCTTCCGTGCCAAAGTCATGCCCACGTCATGGACCGCGCGCCAAGGCGAGTCCCCCGTCCATCGATATGACAGAGGCCGAGACGAGACAGGGATCGCGGGCAAGGAGCTCGGCGACCGTCTCGCCGATGGCGTCGGCGCCGACGAGGCGCCCTTGCGGGGATTTTGCCGCATACAGGGCCCTCCCCCGATCGTCGAGGTATTCGGTATCGACGAGGCCGGGACAGACGACGAATGCCGCAATGCCGTCATCGGCGTGTTGGAGGGCGATCGATTTCGCGAGGACGCCGAGACCGGTCTTGGCCGCGGCGTAGGCCGCATTCGTCTTGAAGCCCCGAATCATATCGGTGCCTGTCCCCCCGAAAAAAACCAGCCTTCCCCATTTCCGTCGCACCATGCCGGGAAGGAGGGCCGAGGCTAGGGCCCCGGGGAGGAGGAGGTTGAGGCGCAGCATCTTTTCCCAGTCGTCGGCGGTGGTCTCGATCAGGCTTTTCTGCAAAAAAGGTCCGAAGGCTATGGCGAGGATATCGAAGGGAAGTTCCTCGGGGAGCAATTCGGCTATTTCGATCTCGCCTTCAAGATCGAGAAGACGGCCTTCGGCGTCGACGCCCATCGAACGGAGTTCCGCGAGCACGGTCTCCATGCGATCGGCCTTGCGGCCACCTAGGAGGAAGAGCTCGGCTCCCCGCGCGGCGAGGGCCCGGGCGAGGGCCCTGCCTATGCCACCCGAACCGCCGACGACGAGGGCCCGCCGCCCCGCGAGGGGGCGTCGCCGACCAGTGTCGGCCCGGTCTGCCGCGCCCTGGTTTTCCGCCCGTTCTTGTCCATTTCCCATGCCGCACGTACTATACCCCCAATGTCGACCGGGAATACACGTGAACCTGATCTTTCGCGATTCGTCATTATCCTCTGTCGCGCGGATGAGGCCGGCAATGTCGGGTCGGCCTGCCGGGCGATGAAGACCATGGGCTTCTCGCGTCTCGCGATTGCCGGCGGCCCCGAATACGACAGGGATCGGGTGGCAACCATGGCCGTCCATGCCTTCGACGTCTATGAAAGGGCCGAGCGCTTTCCCGATCTTGCCTCCGCTTTGGAAGGGCGCAGCCTCGCCGCCGGCCTTACCCGCCGCAGGGGAGGGCAGCGCAAGACCTTTTCGTTGCCGATCGACGAGTTTGCTGGCCAGGCTGCCTCGCGCGATGCAGAGGGTGATGTTGCCCTCATCTTCGGCAATGAAAGGAGCGGGCTTTCGACCGAGGAAATCGCCTTATGCAGCCTTGCCGTCCACATCCCAAGCTCCGATGCCTTCCCTTCGCTCAATCTCGCCCAAGCGGTGCAACTCGCCTGCTGGGAAATCAGGCGGCAGAGCGCGGGACCGAGGGGGGGAGGCTACGAAGCCGCCAAACGCGAAGCCGTCGCCTCAGCCATCGCACGAGCTTCTGTGCGTCTCGGAGAGCTGGGCTTCTTCCGCCTCAACCAAGGCGACGAACTCAAGGAATTCCTCCGCGATCTTGCCGAACGAGCGGCCCTTTCGACCTCCGAATTGCGATACTTCGAGGCTTTTATCCACAAGATGGCGGGATTGGCGGGCAAGGGGCGGGGGGACAGGCCGCCGGACTAGCCTTCTTGACCGGCGGCTTTCCTCCGCGATCCGCTAGCTAGGCCGGCTTCCGGTCACAGCAGCCCGCTTCCTCCAGGCCATCCCTCAATGCACGACGATGTCTTCGGCCTTGATTAAGTCCCGCGTTCCCGAAAGGACGACGGCGCGTTGGACGGCGTTTCGGAGTTGGCGGATGTTGCCCGGCCAGTCGTAGTCAAGCAATTTGTCCAGGGCATCCTGCCCGAAGTCCTTGCAGCCCCTCCCTGCCTCGCGGAGAAAGAATCGCGCGAGATCCGGAAGGTCTTCGCGGCGCTCGCGAAGCGAGGGAAGATGGAGGCGTAGCGTCTCGATCCTGTAAAAGAGGTCGGGCCTGAAAGATCCTCTAGCCATCGCCTCCTCGAGGTTTCTGCTTGTCGCCGAGACGAAGCGAACATCGACGGCCTGCGGCTGTCGAGCACCAAGCTTCCATACATAGCCCGATTCGAGGGCGCGGAGTAGCTTGACCTGGGTTTCTTGCGAGGCGTCCCCTATTTCATCGAGGAAGAGGGTTCCGCCGTCGGCCAACTCGAAGGCTCCCGGTCTGTCCGCGGCTCCCGTGAAGGCGCCCTTCGTCGAACCGAAGAGCTCGCTTTCGATGAGTTCCGTCGGAAGGGCCGCGCAATTCCTGGCGACATGGCGATGAGTCTTGCGGGTCGAGAGATTGTGAAGAGCCTGCGCGGCGAGCTCCTTTCCCGTTCCGCTTTCCCCTGTGATGAGAATGGGGTAGTCATGCTTCGCGAAGGCGAGTATGTCCCTGCGCAGCCCCTCCGCGATCGCCGAGGTCCCGGCGGGAAAGGCGGAGTTGCCGTCATTTGGCGTTATGCAGCGAATAAGAGCGTCTCGGACCTCCGTCGCCCGGGGTGGTTTGAGAAGCACATCGGTCGCTCCCGATCGCACGGCTCGCACAATCGTGCGAGGGTCTCCCCGGCTCGTCAGCGCGAGCACCGGCGGGGCTCCAGCTATTCGGCCCAACTTTTCGAGAAAGACGAAAGGGTCTTCCTCTCCGCACTCGAGATCGAGGAGGAGGAGCTGGGCCTCACGGAGGCGCGAGGGTTCGAGGACGGATTCGCATTTCGGGCTGTGGACGATGCGGTAGTCGAGCTCGAGGGAAGATAAAAGGGATTTCACGCCTTCGAGGTCTTTTTGAAGATATAAAACGGTAAACATGTGAAGAGCCTGTAACTTCCCCCGATTTCCCGCAAGAAAAATCTCGTAGATATTCGTCTACAAAGATACATTGCTGCATGAGACTACTTATCAGATGGATAGGGGATTCGGGGTGCTATCCCCTTTCCTTGCCGATGGAGAGTGGGCGCCTGCCGATAGAGAGCGCCGTTCAGCGTTGGGAAAGACGCTCGATCAGAACGAGAATTTTGAAGAATGCGAAGATCGGCAGTCGCCAAATCGTCCAGGGGCGCCGGAGGAAATTGGGGATCCATTCGAGGCCGCGCTCCACGAAGGCTCGGTGCGGTCGGGATTTGGCATGGGCGAAAACCCAGAATATGTCCGAGCACCAGAGATAGATGCCCGAGGGGAAGGCGGGAAGATTGCGCGGAATCCAGCGTTCGCCACCGGGAATGCCCTTGCCGACGAGAAGGAGGGAAGGGGAGGCCTTGCGGACTGCCTCGACGATGGCGGCTTCGCGCTGTCGGGGGTAGCCGCCGGCGTACCTCCCGACGAGACGGAGGCCGGGGAAGGTCGTTCGCAGATTGCTCTCGGCCTTGATGACGATCTGGGGACTTCCGCCCAAAAGATAGGCGGATTTGCCCCTTCGCTCGAGGATGCCGAGAAGTCGAATGACGAAATCGAAGGGCTGATACCGTCGAGGTTCGGTTCGCCTGAGGAAATGCGCGGCCTTGACGATCGATGGGGATATCGGAATGACGAGACTCGCGCCAGACACCATCGTCTTGAACTCGACACGGCTCCGCGCCCGCATGAGATCCCATACCGAAAGGAGGATGATTTGATGATTGATGCCGTCCTCGAAGGAGGCGACGAGATCGTCAAGGCTTTCGTCGGGGACGATGTCGACGGGCACGCCGAGAATGTTGATGCGTCTCAGGTTTGGGCGCGAATCCATGAATCATGCTCCGCAGCGACGATTTCGATGGCGGCGATCGCATAGAGCGCCGCCGTCTCGGCCCTGAGCACTGCTCCGGGCAGGTGAAGGGGGAGGAAGCCGGCATCGAGGAGGAAGGTGACTTCTTCCGGGGCGAATCCGCCTTCGGGTCCGACGCAGACGACGATTTCGTCCGGTCGCTGGCCAAGATACTCGTGGAGACTGGCCTCCGCAAGGGGAGTCTCGTGAAGCAAGAGGGGGAGGCGCGTGCCGACCTGCCGGCCGAGGCGGGCGGGCAGGTCGCGGAGCTCGGCGCTTTCCTCAAAGCTCGTGGGAATGGGCGAACCCGATTGCTGGAGGGCTTCGCGGATTATCCTGTGCTGCCTTTCGAGGCGAGCCTTGCTTGAGGGGAGGCCGAGGCTGCGAGCCGTCGCCAGGGGGATGATCCGGGAGACCCCCGCCTCGGTCGCCTGCCTGAGGACGAGATCAAATTTCTCCCCCTTGAGGAGGGCGGCGGCGAGGATTATACGAGGGAATCGACGTATCCGATTTCCAATCCCGTGCCCTTCGTCTACGCCCACGCCTGCGGCCTTCGCCCCATCGCTCTTCACTTTCCCGCCTCGGAGGTCGGGGAGCTCAGCCTCAGGCCGAGCCTCGGGAGCCCTCGGAAATACCGCGACTCGAACCATGCCCGCCTCGATGGATTGGATCTCGCAGGTGTAGGGGCGGCCGCCAGCGTCGATGGCGGGGAATCTGTCGCCGACGACGAGCCTGAGAACCCGGATGAGATGCCGCGATTCGCGGCCTCCGAGTCTCAGGTCGGGCGAGCCGTCCCAGTCCGAGGGAAGGACGAACTGCCGCATGCGAAATCGCTCTAATTCGTCGAGCTTGCGGCAGGAGCGGTCGCGGCCGTCTTGTCGCCGGCCTTGGCGGCCGCGGCCTCCTCGTCGGCGTGTTGCTTGACCGTCTGCGCCTTGGCGAGCAGCTCGGCGTAGTCGGGGCGATCGATCGTGGAGATGGCCACCTGCAGGGCGGTGTCGAATTCGAGATCGAAGGGTGTCGTCACGTCGTCGCGCATGAGTTCGTTCTTTATGAGGAGCTCGAGGGTGCGCAGGGGAAGCTTGACGCCGCTTTTCACGATCTCGGCCGCGAAGGCGTTGCGCTGCGCGACCGTCGCCTTGGGATTGGCGTCGGCGAAATTGGCGATCTTGCCCGAGTTAATGAGCTTCTGCGCCTCTGCCGTTTCGGCGTCCGAGAGCTCGGGATCCTTGGCGCTTATGTCCGGCGTGATCCCCGTCTTGTTGATGCTGCCGCCGCTCGGCGTGTAGTACCGCGACACCGTGAGCTTGAAGCCGGTGCTGTCGTCGATGGGATAGACGCGCTGGACGACGCCCTTGCCGTAGGAGCGGTCGCCGATGATCAGGGCGCGCTTCTGGTCCTTGAGGGCGCCGGACAGGATTTCCGAGGCCGAGGCCGACCCGTGGTCTATCAGTACCACCATGGGCTTATCCGGGGCGACGATGGCCGAGTTGTTGGCCTTTTCGACCGAGTCTTCCTGGGGAATCCTGCCGATGGTCGACACGATGGTGCCGCTCGGGATGAAGAAGTCGGCGATCTGCACGGCGGACTGCAGGAGTCCGCCCGGATTCGACCTGACATCGAGGATGAGGGCCCGGTAGCCCGTCTTGTCGAAGCTGTCGATGGCGTCCTTCACGCGGGTCACCGCCTGCGGCGTGAAATCGATGATTCTAATATAGCCGATGTCGCCCTTCGGGGTCGGGATGATGCCCTTGCGCACCGCCGGCACCTCGATAATAGCGCGAGCCACGGAGATGTCGAGTTCGGCGCTCTTTCCGCGGAGGATGTGAAGAGTCACCTTCGTGCCGGGCTTGCCGCGAATCTTGGCCATCGCGTCGTCTGCGGACATAGGCACCGTGCTCTCGCCGTCGATCTTCATGATGAGGTCGCCGGGCTTGAAGCCCGCCTTCCAGCCCGGGGTGTCCTCGATGGGGGAGACGATTTCGATATAGCGAGGAGTGTCGGCGGGAAGCCGCGGATCGGGAGCCTGCTTGGAGATGTAGAGTCCGACGCCTCCGAAGGAGCCTTCGAGGGTGTCGTTGAGCCCTCCCATCAGCTTGTCGTCGAGGAAGACGGAATAAGGGTCGCCGAGGGCGTCGAACATACCCTTCATCGCTCCCTGGTAGAGGATCTTGGGGTCGACCTTGTCGACGTAATTGCGCTGGATGAACTGCCACACCCCCTCGAGGGTCTGGAAATACTGGACGCTGGATTGAGTCTGGTCGTTGGTCGTCTGGGCCGCGGCTCGCGGCACGGCGATGGAAATCGTCATGATGAGCAGCAATCCCGCCGCCATCGCGCTCCACGCGAAACTTCCCTTCGACCGGATGCCTTGGTGCTGTTTCATTCGCCTACTATCGATAGGAGCCCTCGAAGTGGTCAAGTAGCGAAGCGCGTATCGCTCCTCCCTCACCTTGACTGCCCTCGGACAGGCTTACTACACTCGTCTTACATGAAACGCGGGCCCCTCTTCCTGGCCGCGGCCCTCGTCGAGGTCCTGCGGTTTTTTATTCTAATGACCTTCGCGGCAGCCCTCGGGCTCCTCGCCCAGCGTCCATTGATCCCTTCCTTCATCCGCTACGCGGCCATCGGGCAGCTCCTCTTCGTCGTCGCGTATTTCTTCCTGTGGCTGGACCTCGACCGATATGCTGCCTATCGTCCGCTCGCCCTGATCGGCAAAATCCTTTCTCTCGCCGCCTTCGTGCCCGTCGGTCTCGGACTCATCGGAGCCATGGGCAGTGAAGGTTTCATCCCAGCGGGGGGAGGCGCGGCGAATGCGGCTATCTCCCTCCCTCTCGTTGATCTCCTGGGCATTCTGATCCTCGCGGTCTACCGACGACCGGCTCCGAGCGCCTCGTCGACCGCCGAACCGGTCTCCGCAGGCGGACCTGCCGCCTCAACGTCGGCCGCGCAGCGCGGGCCCGAGGACATAGAGAAGGTCGAGGACCTTCCCTGACATGCACATAGTTCCGATCGCGAGCGGCAAGGGGGGGGTCGGCAAGTCCCTCGTCGCGGCCAATCTCTCAATCGCGCTCGGACAGGCGGGAAAGCGGGTCGTGCTCGCCGACCTCGACCTCGGCGCCTCCAATCTCCATGTCATCCTGGGCCTGCCCCCGCCGAAAACCGGTATTGGTACCTTCCTGTCAGGATCCTCGGGCGCCTTCGACTCGGTCATCGTCGAGACGGACTATCCTAACCTTCGATTCGTCCCGGGAGACGCCGAGATCCCCGGCCTCGCGAACATCAGGCCCTCGCAGAAGAACATGCTCGTTAAGCGACTCCTCTCGATAGACGCCGACTACCTCGTGCTCGATCTCGGCGCGGGGACGGGCTCGAGCATTCTCGACTTCTTCCTCATGAGCTCCCAGGGCCTCGTCGTCACGACGCCGGCCCTCACCGCCACCCTCAACGCCTACCTCTTCCTCAAGAACGCCGTGTTCCGCCTCCTCTATGGAGCCTTCGGCCAGAAATCGAAGGCCTACGACTATCTTGAGTCGCTGCGCCGCGACGGGGCCTCCCTGCAGAAAGCCTATGTCCCCGCGATCCTCGATCGCGTTGCCTCCATCGACCCCGACAGGCATAAGGTCGCCGTCGAGCGCCTCGCCCGCTTCAGGCCCCGCCTGCTTCTCAATATGCTCGAGGAACCCAAGGACGCGGAGAAGGCGCAGAAGATCAGGCGTTCCTGCCAGGAATACCTCACCCTCAAGCTCGAACACCTCGGCATCCTGTATCGCGACGATCTCCAGGACATCGCCCTTTCGAGCCGCATTCCCATCATCAGATACAAGCCGCAGTCGATACTCTCGCAGGCCATATACCGCACGGCGGACAAGCTCGTATCCACCGAGGACGAGGCCGACGCCCCCCTCTCCCTCGCCGAGCTCGAAGGCAGTTTCCAGACCGCCGAACTCGAGGCCGAGAGCGATTTCGGCGCCAAGCTGAGCTACGTCGAGGACCTCCTCAATTCGGGGGCCCTCACCACGGGCGATCTCGTCGAGACCGTTAAGAGCCAGCAGTTCGAAATCGACAAGCTCAGGCGGGAGAACCAGTTTCTGAAATACAAGCTGGCGCGGGCCATAGGCCAGGGATTCACCGGGTAGGCGGCCATGGCACTGCCTGTCGCGAAGGGCAACGCGAGCCTCACGGTGGACGACCGCGCGCTCGAGGCGCGCCTCGTTTTCACGCCCGCGGCGGACGGCGCCGACTGGAGTCCCGACAAGATTGTCAAGCTCGCCCTCGACGCGAGGCTTTCGGGCATGAGCCCGAAGCGCGCGGAGGATCTCGTCGGCAAGTTTTCCCGGGCGAAGGCGCCGGTGACGGAAATCCTCGCCAAGGGCACCGAGCCCGAGGACGCCAGGCCGGAAGAGGCCGAGTGGGCCGAGCTTCCCATCCCCGACGTGGTCCGCGGCTTGATCGACCGCATACTGGCGGCTGCCGATCCTCCCGAATTGTGGAAAATCGTAACTAAGACGATCAAGGCCGAAAAAAAGGTGGTCCACAAGGCCGCCCTTCCCTTTCTTCCCCCCAAGACCGAGATCGTGACGACCCAGGAAAAGGTCGAGTCGCGCGAACGCGTCTGGCCCGATCCGGAGCTCGTCAAGATCGGACTCGCGCGAAAGGGCGAGCGGGTGGGGCTTCTCTCGTCCGCGAAGCCCGGCAAGCCAGGCAAGGATATTTTCGGCAAGCCCATTCCCTCGGGCGGCGAGGCGTCGACCTTCGTCCTCGGGCGTGGTTTGTCGCGCAGCAAGAACGAGCTACTCGCCGAAGACGACGGAATTCTCCGAGCGGGGCGACTCTGGGCCGAGTTGCTGCCCTTCGCTGCCCATCGTTTCGAGGTCAGGCGGGCTCCGGACGGCACGAGCTTCGTCCTCGATTATTGGCCGGGCCATGGCGAACTAGCGGCCCCCGATCCGGCGGCCATCCTCGCGAAGGCGGTGGAGCTCGGCGGCGATCCCGAGGAGCTTGTGGGTTCCGACGTCGTCGTTGCGGCCATGCGGGAAGCGATGAACGGCGGGATCAGGCTCGAGTCCTTTCCCCTCTCGACCGATCGGGACGCCGTCGCGCGCGTCGATATCTCCCCCGACGAAAGCCTCGCGACGCTGACACTGAAAAAGGGCAGGGGGAGGGGCAAGCCTTTCGAACTGGCCTCAGTGACGGCGGCCCTCAAGGTCTCCGGCCTTCGCGGCTTAAAGATGGACGAGGTCAAGAAGGCCGTCATCGAGTTCTATAAAGGCGAAGCGGCAGATCTCTCAAATTTTGTCCTCCTCGAAGGGACGGCCCCCGGCAGGGGCAAGGACCGGAACCTGAGCCTCACCGTCGCGGCATTCCCCAAGGACAAGACCGAAGCCCTTCTCGCAAGAATCGCCGAGCATACGGAATTCGGCGCCCTTGCGATCGACCCTGCCTTCCCGCTCGCCGACGCGAAGATCGTCGCAATTGTGAAGGCGGGCCAGAAGGTCGGGGAACTCTCTCCCGCCTCGTCGGGACCGCCGGGTTTGGATATCAGAGGGAATCCAGTGCCCGGGCTCCCGGGCAACGATCCGGTGATTCATTGCCGCGAGGGAGTTGCCTTCGCCAAAGGCGCGGTCACGGCCGTTTCCGACGGTCTCCTGCTGGCCGGGGAAAAGGACGGGGTTTGGTCGCTGCGGGTTCTCCCCCACGCGGATGCCGTGGTCCATGTCGAGGTATCTCCGGACGGGATGGAGGGTTTTGTATCCCTGGTCGCCGAGCGAGGCATCGGCGCCCCCCTCGAGGTGGAGTCGGTCATCAAGGCCGTCGCCGATAGAGGCGTCGTTTTCGGCGTCGATCCGCGCAAGATCGCGGAGGCGGTAGCCGACGCTCGATCGGGCAAAAAGGCGGAGCGCAGGTCCATCGCCCATGGCCGCGCCGCGAAAGTCGCGGGGGGGCGGCGGCTCGACTGGAAAACAACCGATCCGCGGGGCCTGGCCGAGGGTGTCTCCGGGCCGCGGGTCTCCGCCGGGACGGAGATCGTCGGTATTGCTATTGGCCCCGTCGAAGGGGAGGAGGGGCGCGACGTTCTCGGCAAGGAGCGATTGGCCACTGAACGCACCGCGAGGGAAGAAATCAGCCTGCCCGAACACGACGAGAACATCGAGGAGCGCACTTTTGCCGACGGGTCGCGCTGCCTCGTCGCACGCGTCGCAGGCGAACTCGTCACTGCCGGCGGACGTTTGTCCGTTCGCGATCGCCTCGTCGTCGATGGGGACCTCACGGTCAAGGACGGAGAGCGGCGCTTTGGCGGATCGGTCGAGATCGCGGGGGCCGTGCGATCCGGGGCGCGCGTTTTCAGCGCCGGCGACATAAAGGTCCTCGGAAACGTGGAGGATGCCCTGCTTTCGAGCGAGGGCCGCCTCAGCGTCAAGGGCGGCGTCAAAGGGGCTCGAAAGGCCACGCTTCGCACGGGCAGGAGCATGAAGCTCAACTACGTCGAGCAGGCCCTCCTGCTCGCCGTGGAGGACATTCATGTCGACGAATCCTGCGTGCTCTGTAACGTGAAGACGAACGGAAAGCTTTCTCTGGCGGGCGTCAAGGGCTCGCTCCTGGGCGGTCTCGTCAAGGCTCGCCGTGGCATCGAGGTGGAGAGCCTCGGCTCCGAGCGAGGCACCAAGACCGAAATCGCCTTCGGACAGGACTACCTGGTAGGCGACATGATCGAAACCGAGGAACGCGAGATCGAAAAGGTGAAGAGCGCCATCATCCAATCGGACCGGATGATGCGCGAGCTCGAAAGGACGGGTGCGGGGCTCGACCGCATCAGGCAGGACAAGGTAAAACTCATCAAGCTTCTCGAAAAGCGATCGGCCCGGCTCTTCGATTTCCGCGAGAAATTCGAGCAGCATTTCCCCTCCGAGGTGCGCATTCGGGGGACCGTTTGGCCTGGCGTCATCCTCGAGAGCCATGGCCGATTCTTCGAGGTGAGCAGCCGCAAGACCTCGGTAGTCTTCAGTTTCGATCCGACCAACGGACGCATAGTCGAGCGTCCTCTTCGCTAGTTCCAAGGAGATTCGATGCCAGCCGCAATCCAGTTCCCCTCATGGCTTTCGCCCGAAATCATCCCCGGCCTGCCTTTTCGCTGGTACGGCCTCATGTACGTGGTCGCCTTCGGCATCAGCTGGCTTCTTTTCAATTACGAGGCCAAGCGGAGGCAGGCGCCCTGGTCCGAGGACGAGGCGGCGAGCTTCTTTTTCTGGGCCATTCTCGGCCTCCTTCTGGGAGGCAGGATCTTCGGAACCTTTCTCTACGATCCGACGGGCTATTATCTCGCGAAGCCCTGGATGGCCTTTTGGCCCTTCGACGATTCCGGGCATTTTTCGGGATTCCAGGGCATGTCCTACCATGGCGGCCTCCTCGGAGTCGTTGTCGCCACCCTTCTTTACACGAGGGCGAAGCGCCTCTCCTGGTTGGCCTTCGCCGACGTCCTCGCCGTTTCGGCGCCCCTCGGTTACACCTTCGGGCGCCTCGGCAATTTCATCAACGGCGAGCTCTGGGGCAAGGTGACGGCATCGCCGATAGGCATGATCTTTCCCAATGCCGAACGATTTTCCGCCAAGGAGACCTGGGTCCAGGACATAGCGGCAAAGGTCGGAATTCCCATCTCTTCCATGAATGACATGGTCAATCTGCCTCGCTATCCCTCCCAGCTCTTCGAGGCGACCTTCGAGGGTCTGGTTCTCTGGTTCCTTCTCTGGGTCTTCATCCGAAAGCGCAAGGCTTTCACCGGCTTTGCCTCGGCCGCCTATGTCACGGGATACGGCGTCGCCCGCTTTGTCATCGAATACTTCCGCGAGCCGGACAAGGGCGTGGACTGGGTAATCGCCCTCGGCAACCCGAAGGCGCCCACCTGGACCTTTACGACACCCTTCAATTTCTCGATGGGCCAGGTGCTTTCTTCCTTTATGATCGTCGCGGGCATCCTGTGGATGATTTACGGCGGAAGGCTCGCCGCCGCCCTTGAGGCTAGGTCGAAAACGCGGGAGGACTCCCAGGCTGCTTCGCAGATCCAGGAAAAAACGGCGGCCAAGAACGCCGCCCGCAAGCGGAGGAAGAAGTTGGGTTGATGGTGAAGCGGGGCCGTTGCGCCCCGCCTTTGCCTAGAATATCCCGAAGAGGCCGGACTTGCCGTTGAAGGGGAGCCAGCGCCCCGACTTCGCCTCCTTGCCTTCTTCGAGAAGGGCGATGGCGAAGGCGGCGAGGGCTTCCGGTTTGCCGCTTCGATCGGCGATGCCCCAGGCCTTCCATCGCGCCCCCTGAGCCCGATCGAAAAGACCTTCGCCGAAGCCGCGGAAGGCCGAACTCACGTAGGCCGCCCAGGCCCTTTCCCCCGGCACCCCTTGGCTCTCATCAGGCGATTCGACCGAGACCGCAAGAACTCTCCCCGATTTGCCCGCCTCGAAGCGATGAATCATTTCGCGCGCGAGCCAGATCGGGCCGAGCGTCGCCTCTTCGAGGCCGGCCGCAAGCGAGCCCGGAGCTCCGTCGAAGAGGGCGGGGCCACCTTTTTCGGGCTCGGAAACGAGGACGAGGACGTCGACGGGCTCCAGCGAAAAGGCCTTGATAGCCAGGGCTCCGGCCGACACGTAGGAGGCGGGATTCCAATCGAGGATGGAATCCTTCCCGCGTGAGGAAGCTTGCGTCGCTGCGGGGCCGGCCTTGGGGTTGGCGGACCGTTCCGCCAGTCCCGAGCTGCGGGCGAGGGTGACCCGCCAGCCTGAACTGCGAGCCGATTCAGCGATTGCGAGGGCCGATGCCCCTTCGCCTGGTGCGATGATCATGTGTTTTGCCACGTCGACGAGTGTACTATCTCCGGGAAGTCCTTTGAAGCCGCCTTTCAAAGAAGGCGCGCTCGCCCCCTCGTCTGGAACAAGCTCCTCCCCTCCTGCTATTCTTGGTGAGAGGCGCCGAGAAGGCTCCTGGGAAGGAACGATGAAGATAGCGCTCGTGCAGATCAATTCCGTCATCGGGGATTTCGAGGGCAACGCCTCGAAGATCGTCGCGAAAGTCCGCGACATTACCGAACAAGGGGTCTCCTCGGCCAATGGTCAGGTTGACCTCGTCGTCTTTCCCGAGCTTTCCCTCTGCGGCTATCCCCCCATGGACCTGCTCGACCAGGATGCCTTCGTGGCCGGCAGCCTCGAGGCGCTGCGCCGACTGCAGCGAGACCTGACGCGAGGACCCGCCGTGGCTGTGGGCTATGTCGACCGCAACCGCTCCGGGGCGGGGCGTCCCCTCCGCAACGTCGTGGGTCTCATCCGAGATGGAGCCCTCGTTTTCACGCAGGCGAAAACCCTCCTCCCCACCTACGACGTCTTCGACGAGGCGCGCTATTTCGAACCGGCATCCGAGCGCGAGCCCTACGATTTCGACGGGACGCGCCTCGGTTTCGCCATCTGCGAGGATATCTGGTGGGAGGCTCCCCCCCTGCCTGGCCTTCATTACCTCATCGATCCCGTCAAGGAACTCCTCGATGGGGGAGTCCAGGTTCTCATTGTTCCTTCTGCCTCGCCCTTCGGCGCCGGAAAGCTCGCCATCAGGCAGAGCCTCGCCTCCAAGGCCTCCCTCGAAGGCGGGATGCCCACCCTCTACTGCAACGCCATCGGCGCCAATGATTCCCTGGTCTTCGACGGTCGCTCATTCGCGGTCGATGCAGGAGGGCAGGTCGTCGCTTCTCTCGGCTGGGACGAATCCGCGCTCGTCGTCGACACGGACGAGCTTGCGGGAGCGGCCTCGCAGGTCGCGACGAGGGGCCCTCGAAGCCCGACTCCCGTCGAGGATCCCATGGCCGAGATAGAACAGGCCCTCGTGGTCGGCATCAGGGACTACATGGCCAAGTGCGGCTTTCGCAAGGCCTGTCTCGGCCTCTCGGGCGGCATCGATTCGGCCTTGGTAGCCCTGCTCGCGGCGGAGGCTATCGGCAGCGAGAACCTCACCTGCGTCTCGATGCCTTCACGCTTTTCGAGCGAGGGCTCGGTCACCGACTCCGTCGCCCTTTGCGACGCGATCGGATCCAGGCTCGTAAGTCTCCCGATAGAATCACCCTTCGGCGCCTACCTCGGCGTCCTCGAGCCGCATTTCGCAGGTCTTCCCTTCGGTCTCGCCGAGGAAAATCTTCAGGCGCGAATCCGAGGCGCCCTCCTCATGAGCTGGTCGAACAAATTCGACGCCCTTCTCCTCACGACAGGCAACAAGAGCGAGCTGGCGACTGGCTACTGCACCCTCTACGGCGACATGTGCGGAGCCCTCGCCCCGATCGGCGACCTCCTTAAAACTGAGGTCTACGCTCTCTCGCGCTTCATCAATGCTCGCTACGCGAAGGAGGGTAGGGTGGCGCCCATCCCCGAGGCGACCCTCAGTAAGCCGCCGAGCGCGGAATTGCGCCCCGATCAAACCGACCAGGACAGTCTCCCGCCATACGAGATTCTCGACGGAATACTTAGGCTCTATATAGTGGAGAATCTCGCCCACGACGAGATCGTGTCGCGCGGCCACGATCCGGCGCTCGTGGCTCGAATCATCAGGATGGTTGCCAAAGCGGAATACAAAAGGCGCCAGTCGGCGCCGGTAATCAAGGTGTCGGCACGGGCCTTCGGAACGGGGCGACGAATGCCCATAGCTCGAGCGATCCATGAGGCGGGTTCCTGAACGACTATCCGCGTCCGTAACGAATGCCTTGCGCATTGAGACTTGGCGAATTTCGAGATATATTCTTGATCCAAAGCCATGCGCCGCCGCCTTGCCTGTTTGGCCCCCTTCGCACTTGCCCTCGTACTTGCGGGCTGCGACGTTCCTGCCAATCTGCTGAGCAGTGAGGAACGTAATTCCATATATTCAATTGAAATGACTCAATCAGGCAGAAGCCTCGCGGCGGGGGATAGTCTGTCTGCCGGAAGCGAAGTGGACCTCACGATAGCTACCTTGTCCGGCATGAAAAAGCCGGATAGCCTTTCGCTCGATCTGGTCGATTCCAGCGGCACGAAGATCGCCTCGCTTGTTTTCACCTCTCCTTCGAGTTCTCGGGCCTTGGACCCGAATGCGTCTGTCGTTCCCATCACGAGCGTCGTCGGCTCCCTTCCGGGCTTTCGCCTGCCGAATCAGCTCGCACCAGGCTATTACGCCCTCAAGTCGTCGATTTATGTCGGCAATTCCGCTCCCCAGCAAAGCGAGTTCGATTTCTTCGTCCCTTCCTCGAGCTATGAATTCGGGGGAGTGACCTTCAGCCCCTCTGTCCCCCGGGCCGGATCGGGCGTCCTTTTGACGGCGATGCTCGTCGCCGTCAATCCCCAAACTTCCGCTACGCCGACGATAGTAGCTGCTTCTGCGACTCCCTCCATATCCACCAGCGCGGCTTCAACCACGGGGACAGCTTCGGCTGCGACTACGAGTACCCTAAGCCAACCTTCAGCTGCTCCAGGCGTCGCAGCGACCTCGGGCGCTGACTATCAGTCGGGGACGAGTCCCGTCCTACCATCGACAAGCTCGGCCGATCAGACCTCGACAGCAACCGCGATCCCCAATGCCGCTACTGTGGTCACCCCCTCCGCATCAACGGAACCGTCCGCCTCCTCAACCCAGTCCTCTTCGACGGATGAGGTCGCTGGTACGATTTCTTCAGGGAGGGATATCGGTGGCGTCACTACCGGCTCCTCTGCGACTATTCCAGCAACAACGAGCTCGACAGCGGCCACAACCACTACAACCACAGCCACTACCGCGATCTCTGCCTCCACGACCACAACGACGAGCGCGACTGATACCATCGTTTCCGCCGGGCAGGCATCGACTGGCGTCTCGGTGAGCATGAACACGACCGGGGCGACGCAGGCCCCGAATGTCGATACTTCCTCAATTGCGAGTGCAAGCCGCGATCAAGCCTCAGCCACGGCAAATGCCTGGGACCGTCTCTGGTTCCGCTGGACTCAAGGCTCGCAGGTGCTAGCCGAGGGCTCAGCCTCAGCCGGCTTCGACAAGATCGTCTGGAAGGTGCCCGATCGGGAGGGAGCATATTCCGTACGCGTCGATTTTTATCCTGGTCCCCCTCCCAACGGATCCTACTCGATCCCATCACCCTGGCATCAGTCGATATCTTTCATTGCCAAGCCAAGCCCTCCCGAGAAATTTAAGGATCCCTTCTCGATTCCCTCCCGCTTCCATTCTCTTTTCACCTTTGACGGGGCAATTGCGGATTCGGCGACAGGGGCATCGGAAAAGGCTCCGGTATTGACCGGAAATCCTTCTCTAGTCGCGACGGCGCAAGGCTATGGGGAGCGCTTCGATACGATAGATGGATTCATCGCAAAGGGGCTCGGCTTCGATCCGACCGGCCATGCCGGCAAGTTCTCCATACTCATGAGACTTTCGATAGAAAGCTTTTCCGGCACCCTCTTATCGCTTGAGGTGGAGGGGGGAGGCAGTCTGGCTGTCGGTTTGGATCAAGGCTCGCTCTGGCTCGAATATCAAGGCGGGGGGCTTCCGCAGAGATTCTACCCCGGAATATCCCCTGGCCGAGATCTTCACGATCTCATGCTCAGTTTCAGCCCGGACAAGGACGGGGTCTCGGTTGTCTGGTCCATTGACGCCAGTTCGAGAAAGCAGACTCTCATTCCGAATTGCGAACTTCGATACGATCGACTGATCGTCGGAGGAGCCTCCTCGGCTACTGCGGTCTGGGATGCTCTCGGGCTTTGCTACGACGATGTCGGTGGGCCCCCTTCCTTCCTGGCGGCCAGCCTCTTTCGTACGGATGGCGAGAGGCTGCTTGCGGCGAACGGCTTCGAATCGAGTAGCGGCGATGGCCTCGTTACCAGCGGAAAGGTCAAGTTCCGCCCCTTCTCGGCGACGCTTGCCTCTGGCGCCAGCCTCGGCATTCGGGATGAACTTCCAACCGGTTCGGGCCTTGTGATGTCTTTCGGTCTGCGCTCCGGAGCCTTCAATCTCGTCCTCGCCCGTTCGGATGGCAGTCTTTTCCTGACGATTGGCAGCGACGGCTCCATTCGCGATGGCACCGGGCTCCTCCGTGCTTCCCTCCGGGAAGAGCCGCGACGATTCTCCCTGTCCCTCTCGAAAGTCGATAAGGGAATCGAAATTTCGGGCGTCGACGGACCGGCCGAAGTCATCGATCTGCAACTTCCGGCTCGCATAACTGCGTCTATCGTCGGCAGCGCGGCGGCGAATCTGGAATCCTTCTGGATCGCTTCGAATTCGGATACCTGAGCGTAGGTTCGGAGGTTTTGTTTTTCGTCATCCGTCGCACTAGACTATGATAAAGAAAAACGAGGAGCCCGCCGTGAGTCCCCTGTTTCGATTGAATTCCCTTTCTCCTGTCGCGATCCTGGCGCTTGTATTCGCCTCGGCCGCGCTTGTCGGCTGTGCCACGACGCCGCCCGCCGAGGCTTCCTCCTCGCCTGCGAAGGAAAGGGCAGCCGCCCTCGTGCAGGGAGGTTTTGACGCCGGTCAGGGCGGGCCCGCTTCCGCCCCGGCGGGAGCTGCCGCCCAGGCGGCCACAGCGGGACCCGCGACTGAAGGCGCGCCCGCCCCGGCCTCGGCCGCGGAGCCCCAATCTCCCGAGGCCCTCGCGCCGCAGCCCGGCCAACTTTCCGCTGCGGAGAGCGCCTATCTCCAGAATTATCTCAATCGTCTCAATTACATGGTTTTTTACAATGACAAGGCGCAGATCGATCCCAAATACGCGAAAATCGCCGTTTCCCAGGCCAATCGATGGCTCATAGAAAAGATGGGACTTTCGGTGATCGACTACGATCAGATCGTCAAAAACAAAGAGGACCAATCCGCCGCATGGCAGGCGGAGACGGGTGGTTCGATCGACCTGATCCAGTACCTGGCGCAGAAGTTCAACGCCGATGTCTATGTGGAAATAGATTTTTCGATCTCCCAAGGCGGGAAAGACGGCGCCTTCACCGCCTCGGCCCAGGGATCAATTAAGATATACGAGACTTCTACCGCGACCCTCCTCGGTTCGATAGCCTTTTCCGGGCAGCCTTCCTACAGCCCGAGTTCGGCCGACGCGGCGGCGACCAACGCTATCGCCGCCGCGGTCTGGGTCTTGATGCCGAAGGTCACGGAGCAGGCGAAGGCCCTGATCGCGAACTCACTGCAACGCGGTATCCGGTACGAACTCATCATTCAAAAGACGCCGGATTCGCGCGTCGTTTCAAATTTCCGAAGAGCCCTCGCCCGCACTGTTCGCGAGGTCGAACAGGTCTCGTATTCACCCGGAGAAACCAGGCTCAACGTGTATGCCTTTTTTCCTGGCGACAAGATCGAGGACGCGGTATATGCGGCCGCGACCCAAGCCGGGCTTCGCGACCTCAACCTGGTCTATCAGCGAGGCAGGTCCTACACCTTTGATAGCGGTTCATGAGGTCGGCCCTTGGGGCGACCCTGCATCCCGCGACGGGCACTTCCCGTCGGCCGAACCGTCCGCGAAGGACGGGAACGCAATATTCTAGGAGGTTTTTCATGAAGAAGATCCTTGTCATTGCGGCGACCCTCGCCACCCTCTTGTTCGCCGCGTCCTGCGCCTCGGCTCCGCCGCCGAAGGAGCCGGAAATCGTCACCAACACGCCTCCCTACGACATTCTGCAGCATGCGGGGACCACGCTCGGCGTCACCCAGTTGCCGCCTTGGGTGACCGTCGCCCTCCAAGGCGCGAAGGCCGTGGAGAAGCTTCCTGAATACAAGAACGACTATGTCGTAGTCGTCGACGTGACCGGCAAGGATCTCGAGGCCACCAAAATGGCCGCCAGTCTCCTCAATGCCCAGACGGAAATTTCCCGTTACCTTTCGCTTCGCGTAAAGGAGACCTTTTCCGGCGCCCAGGTGGGGGATAAGGACAAGATCGAGACCTACATGGAGCGGGTGGTGAAGAGCGTGTCCGAAGTCCAGTTCTCCGGATTCGAAAAGGCCGCCGACTGGTGGGTCCAGTACCGCTGGTACAAGGATGCGAACAAGAAGAAGGTCGATCGCGAGGAGTTCAGGGTTTTCCAGCTCTATACCATCAATCGCGATCTGCTGCAGCAGCAGCTCGAACGCGTGCTGGCCGATGCAGCCAAGACCGAGGCTCAGATGACGCCCGACAAGCAGAAGGCCATGGATCTCGTCACCCAGTCGATGAAGAGCGACTTCTGATCATGATGCGAAGGGATCGGCGGATACCGACGGCTTCGCTGTCAGGCGCCGCGCTGATTCTCCTCGTCGGCCTCGCCTCCTGCGCGAGCGCCCCCGGCAAGGCCGTGCCCTCATGGGTGCTCTCCGTGCCGGAGGCCGACGCCTCGACGACCTGGTTCACCGGTTCGGCATCGATCGCCGGACGGGACGTTGCCAAGGCCGACGAAGCGGCGACCGCCGATCTCGTCGCATCCATCATGCGCTATATCGGCGCGAAGGTGACGGTGGAGAGCACGGCGACCGCGAAGGCCACCGTCGACTCCTACCAGACCGACATCACCCAGTCGGTGAAGACTTCGGCCGACAATCGCGTCGCGGGTTTCAGCATCAAGGATCGCTACATCGCCTGGGATCCCAAACTGGGTCGCAGCACGGTATACATTCTCGCGGCCTATCGCACTGCCGACCTGGAAGGTGAAAAGAAGCGCATCGCCGCCGCCTTCGCGGAGAAGGCGGACGCCGTGGCGATCCCCGAAGCCCAGGGTGACGCCTTCACGAACCAAGGCCGCGACTGGGATGCCTTCGGAAGCTATGTCTCGGCTGCCGTCGCAGCCTCGGGTTCGAGCATCACCAACGCCGACATCAAGCTTAGGCGCAATCTCGACAAGGCCCTTTCCGCGATCGCGACCATTCGTGTCGACGTCATTCCCCCATCGGGCAAGGCCTATGTGGGTTCGCCCTGGCCAGGGGCCTTCGTGATCCGCGTCGAAAACGGAAGCTCCGGTCTCGGTGTTCCGGGCGCAGCCCTCCTCGTGAGCTATCCGCGCAAACAGGGCCCCCGGGTCGGCCAGCGCACCGTGACGGCCGTCACGGATGCCTCCGGTTCGGCGAGCTTCCTCCCTCCACCCCCCGATTTCGTCGGCCAGGGCAAACTGACCGTCAGCGTGGATTTCTCCGCCTGGGCGAACCAGCTCGATAGTCTGCCTGCACAATGGAACGCCTCGACGGACGCCCTGCGCCAAGCCTTGTCCGCCGCTCGAACCGAACTCGGCGTGACGGTGAGCTCTCGCGCCGCCACCGTTCCCATCGCCGTCGCCATCGTCGATGAAGGGCAGGATGGCAGCCCCCTCGCCGACGCAAACGCCTCTTCGGCCCTGATCGACACGCTTTCCCGCTCGGGCTTCGCGGTGAGCTCCATCGCCCTCGACCCGGGGCTCCTGGCGGGGGGGAACGAGGCGGCGATCAGGGAGGCCGCATCCTCCCTCATCCCGACGGCTTCGCGACTTGCCTTCGGCGAGGCTCGCGTTCTTTCAAGTAGGCAGGACGGGACGACCTGGATCGTGACGGCAAGGATCAGCGCGAAGGTCGTCGATCTGGCCAGCGGGAGCCTTCTCTGGTCGGGAGAGCGCCAGGCCACGGGGCTCGGCAATGACGAGAGCTCCGCGATTCGGGCCGCGCTCCGCACGGCCGGCGGAACCACCCTCGGAGGCGAGCTTCTCTCGGCCCTCCCTTAGGATTGGCTCCGCGATCGTCATGGCCTTGAAGCGCCCTCGCCGCGGAGGCTATCGTTCCGTCGATGTCACGCAGCTATCTTGATCCGCCCGTTCCCATCGCCGCCCTCGCGACGCCGCCCGGGAAGTCGGCCCTCGCCGTCATCAGGGCGTCGGGCCCGGCCTGCATCGAGCTTTTCGCCCCCTGTTTTTCGCGCCGGGAAAACCTTCTTGCCGCGCCAGGCCATAGCCTCGTGCATGGGAGACTCGTCGACCCGCGATCGAACGAGGGCATCGATGACATCCTGGTAGCCGTCTTTCGCGCTCCCGCGAGCCCTACCGGCGAGGATCAAATAGAGCTTTCCTGCCACGGCTCGCCGCTGATCGTGCGCAAGGCCCTGGCCGCCCTCGAAGCGGCCGGCTTCGCCCATGCCCTGCCAGGGGAGTTCACCTTTCGAGCCTTCGCCAACGGAAAACAGGACCTGGTCGGCGCGGAGGCCATAGACGAACTCATCGCCGCCCCCGGCGAGGCGGCTCGGGCCGAAGCCCTCAAGCGCCTCGGCGGAGGCCTGTCCAGGCGCCTCGAAAAAGCCCGTTCCACGATGTTGGCGCTCCTCGCCGAGGCTGAGGTCCGGCTCGATTACGCGGAAGAGGACGGCTCGCCCTCCGATCTATTTCCTTACGAATTGTTAGGGTCTTTCAGGGACGACCTCGCCTCCCTCGCCGCGACCTGGTCGGTCGGCCGGCTTCACAGGAATGGCGCCAGCGTCGTGATCGCCGGTTCGACCAACGCCGGCAAATCGAGCCTCTTCAATCTTCTCGTGCGCGAGGAACGGGCCATCGTAAGCCCCGAGCCGGGGACGACCCGCGATTGGATCGAAAGCGATTTCGAGCTGGCTGGCCTTCCGCTCAGGCTCATCGACACCGCCGGATTGCGCGAGGAGCCGGGTACGATCGAGGCTCTCGGCATGGAGCGGAGCAGGTCCCTGGCCGAGAGCGCGGACATTCTTCTCTGCCTGGCCGACGCTTCGAAGGGTCTCGGCCCGGGGGACGAGGAACTGTTGTCGCTGCGGCCCGACGCCCTTCGTCTTTGGAACAAGGTGGATCTCGCCGGCGCCGCCCCCGCGCCGGAGGGCTGGATCGCTCTTTCGGCGGTGGAGGGCCGCGGCCTCCAAAACCTTCTTCGCGCGCTCGAAATGAAGTTGCGCGAACTCGAAAAGAAGGCCCTGGGCTGGGCCGAGGCCGCCTCTCCTCCTCGGGCGGGGGCCGAAGCGAAAGCGGCTCTCGCAGACTTCGTCGTCGCGAGCGCCAGGCAGAAGGGACTGCTCGACAGGGCCGTCGCCTCCCTCGACGAGGCTCTCGCGATCCTGGCGCCGATCGACTCCAGCATGGCGCTGAAAGCCGAGCCGAGCCTGCCGCTCGACGCCGTCGCCCTCGAACTCAGGGATGCAGCCGACGCCCTCGGCGAACTCACCGGCGAGATCGCGACCCCCGAGGTCCTCGAGGCGGTCTTCTCGGGCTTCTGTCTCGGAAAATAGGAACCAATAGGTATGGATTACGAAGCGATCGTCGTCGGCGGAGGACATGCCGGCATCGAGGCGGCCCTGTCGCTCGCGAGACTCGGGCATCGGACCCTCCTGATTACCCAGAATCCCGACACCATCGGACGGATGTCCTGCAATCCCGCCGTCGGCGGCCTCGGCAAAGGCAATCTCGTCAGGGAGATCGACGCCCTCGGCGGCGAAATGGGACGGCTCATCGACGCCTCGATGATCCAGTTCCGGATGCTCAACAGCTCCCGGGGCGGAGCCGTACAGGCCCCGAGGGCCCAGGCCGACAAGGCCCTCTATTCGAGCCTCGCCCGGAAGGCGGTCGAGGGGCAGCCGGGACTTTTCGTCCTCATGGACACCGTCGTCGACCTCCTTGTCGGGGAAGACGGCCGCGTCACCGGCGTCGAAACCGATCGCGCTTCCCGAATAACGGCTTCGGTGGTGGTCCTCACCACGGGGACTTTCATGGAGGGACGCGTCTTCATCGGTTCCTGGACCGCAAGCTCGGGAAGGCTGGGCGAGCCCGCCGCCGTAGGCCTCGGCGACGCCCTCAGGCGAAAGGGCTTCAAGGTTGGGCGACTCAAGACGGGTACGCCGGCCCGCATCAAGTCATCGAGCGTGGATTTCGATCTCGTCGATCTCGACGAGGGCGACAGCCCGGCCCGACCCTTTTCCTTTCTTGCCGACTTCGTCGACCGACCGTCGTTCCCATGCTGGGTCTCCTACACCACCGAGGCCACCCATGCATGCATCCGCCGCAACCTCGGTAGCTCCCCGCTCTTCGCCGGCAAGATCGTCGGCCGGGGGCCGCGCTACTGCCCCTCAATCGAGGACAAGGTCGTCCGATTTCCGGACCGCGACCGACATCAGATATTCATCGAACCCGAGGGCCCCTATACCGACGAACTCTATCTCAACGGACTTTCGACCTCCCTCCCCGAGGAGGTCCAGCGCGAATTCATCCGCACCCTCCGAGGTCTCGAAAAGGCAGAATTGGTACGGCCTGGCTACGCCGTGGAATACGACTACCTCGACCCCCGCGAACTCGCGGCCTCGCTCGAATCGAGGCGAATGCCGGGGCTCTTCATCGCCGGCCAGACGAACGGCACCTCCGGCTACGAGGAGGCCGCGGCCCAGGGCCTCCTCGCGGGCATCAACGCGGCTTTGCGCCTCGAAGGCCGCGCCCCCCTCGTCCTAGGGCGTGGCGAAGCCTATATCGGCGTCCTCCTCGACGACATAACCACCCTCGGCGCGGAGGAGCCCTATCGCATGTTCACGAGCCGCGCCGAGCGACGCATCGCGCTCAGGCACGACACGGCGGATCGGAGGCTCACGCCCAAGGGCCGGGAAATCGGCCTCGTCGACGACGCCCGCTGGGAGCGCTTTCTCGAGAGAAGTTCGGGCATCGAAACGGTGGTCTCCCTCCTCAAGGCCAGAAAGATCTCGGGGGCGGATGCGCGGCAGGAGCCCGCCCTTCTTCCCCATGTCGGGGAGAGTCTCGCCCTCGCCCTGCGCGATCCCCGAATTTCCCTCAAAATGGAAGTCGCCGTCGCGGGGCTCCCGAAAAGCCTCCGCCCCGATTGGATAGAGACGGCGGAACTCGATATCCGCTATGAAGGCTACGAAGAGAAAGAGGAAAGGCTCGCCGCGCGACTGGCGGGCTCGGACAGGCTCCGCATTCCCGAGGGCTTCGATTATACGATTGTGCCAGGCCTTTCCACGGAATCGCGCGAAAAGCTCACCGCGACCCGCCCCCTCACCCTGGGCCAGCTCTCGCGTCTTCCCGGCGTGAGGGCGGCGGATGCAGCCCTGGTTCTCATATGGCTTTCCCGAGGGACGGGGCCGAAGGAAGACTCGGCAGAGTAGGGCCAGGCCAGAGCCGCAGGGTCCTATTTAGGCGAGCCCCAATATCCCCGCGAGATCCTCTCGCGCCTTGTCCAGCGCCGCCTGATATTGCTCGCGCACGGCACCGACATTCTGCTTATAGAAGGCCGCGAATTCCTGGTCCATCATCGGATCGAGGCGGACATCCTGACCCATTCGGGCGGCCATGGCCCTTTCCTTTTCCCTGAGCTTCGGCGCCCACTGCTGTCGGATGACCTGATCGACGTTCCGCATGTCGTCGAGATATTTGCGGAGGAAGGCGTCGAGCTGCTGGAAAAGCGATTGCACGCGCTTCTCGGCCACCACTCCACCGATCATGCCGCCGTCCCCGGCGATCGCGGCATAGGCCGCGGCTATCACGGCGAGCTTCGCGAGTCCGCCGTCGTTGGTCGGCAGCTGGATTTGCGCGGATAGGCTTTCGTGGATTCCGGCCCTCACGAAGCCTCGCTTGTCCTTCGGGTAGGAATCGAGCTTCTTCCTGAGATCGATCGACGAAGGTTCTTCGAGATAGCGCCCCGCGCTCCTCTTGCCTTCCTGCTTCAATTCGTTCGCCTCGAGGGAGGCTTGATCCACCTTGAGATCCTTGGTGCGTTCGAGCGCCAATTCGAGGGCGCTTTTGATCTGGGCCATATCTAGTCTCCTTCGCGAACGCGAGGCGCTCGCACGCCGATTTCCCGAGTCATCCGCGAGATCACGGGGAACGGCGATATCTGTTCTTCAGGGTTCCCTATCAGACAGGTCCTGGACGAAGGCGAGCACCTTGTCGGCGACGCTGACGACGATGACGGCTGCGACGAGGATCTCGAGGGTGCTCACGGCCTTGGCGATGCCGAAGGGGAAGAAGAGGAGTTCGAGGAGAAGCCCCGAATAGAGCACCATGATAGAAGCGATGGCCGCTTTTCCGAGGAAGGTCGTCCTGGGCTTAACCCTTCCGCGTACCAAGAATATGATCGCCATGAAGACGGCTTGTTCGGAGAGTCTTCCCACGACAAGCCAGAAGAACCAATCTTGGATGAACCTGAAATAGAAAAATACTACCGTCAGTACGACGAGGACCAGATAGTCGCTCGCCGAGTCCATCATTTTCCCCACTCTCGTCACCTGCCCCCTTGTCCTGGAAACCCAGCCGTCGAGAAAGTCGCTGGCGAAGACGAGGGCCATGAAGGCGAGGAGGGGGAGGCGGATCGCGTAATCCCTCGAAGCGATGACGAGGAAGAGAAGGGTTGGCAGGCTGCTGACGCGAAATAGGGTGATCTTGTTGGCCAGATTCACGCGTGGCAGGGCTACGCCGGTATCGGCGATGGCGAAATCGCCCTTGAAAAGCTTGAGAAGAAGGAAAAGAAAAAGATGGAAGCTTATCGAGGTCGCTCCGAAGGCCTGGGAGTAGCGCCAGAAGAAGCCGCTTGCCAGCGAAAACGCGGCGAAGACCGCGAGCTGCAGCGCAAGATAGGCGACAATGACACGGAGGATGCTCCTGTCGAGGCTGTCATGCATAGCTGTCCCCCGCATCGCTGCTTGTCATGGCTCCCGTCAACCGGTCGGCAGTCGTCCGAGCCTTTTGTATCGGGCAAAAAGTGTACAACTTGACACCATCGATGTCAAATCCCATACTGGCGCAATGAGCTACGCCGACCGGCTGACCGCGAGCCGGCTATTTCTCGCGCCCTTCTTTTTTCTCCTCTTTATGTGGGGCGAGGCAGTCGGCATTCCCTCCGCGATCGTCGCGATCGCCCTAGTCATTCTTTTCGCGGTCATCGAGCTGAGCGATCTCTTCGACGGTATGGTCGCGAGGAACTCGGGCACGGTGAGTTCTTTCGGCAAGGTTTTCGACCCCTTTGCCGACGTCTTCGCGCGCATCACCTATTTCGTCTGTTTCGCCTGGGCCGCCATCATGCCGCTCTGGGTGCTCCTTATAGTCTTGTATCGGGAGTTCGGCATCCTTTTCCTGAGGATGATGCTCGCGCAAAGAGGCATCGCCATGGGAGCCCGGCCGGGCGGAAAGGCCAAGGCCGTTGTCTATATGACGGCCGGAGCCCTTTCACTTCTCTATTGGAGCTTACCTAAGATCGGTCTTAATCCCGGTTCAATCGACCCGATTTTGCGAGGCATCATTTTCGCCTTCTATCTAGCGGCTGCCATTCTCTCCGTGGCGTCCTTCATTGATTACTGGATCCAGTTCCGCAAACTCCTGCCCGCTTCTTCTCGCTGAAAAACGCGGAATTCTTCGCTCGCCGCCTTGACCAGCCACGGCCGAGTTGACTAGAGTGCGGCCCCTGCGCTTCGCGGTCGCTTCGGTGTTCGCACCAAGATGACTGTGGAGGATGTAAAAGAAAAAGCGCGCCACCGTATTGACGAGAGCAAAAGGGTGGTGCTAGATTAGGCGGGTTCGCCTGTTGGGCCTTGTGCCTGGCGAGTGGACAGTTTCGCAGATGCCGAGAGGCGTCAAGCGAAAAAACAAAAAGTTTCCGAGAGTGATTGACAAGTTCGGCACGAAAGTGCTACAAAATCTGCGGTGGTTGGCACGAAAGTTGCTGACTACGAGCAAGGGTCTTCCACAGTGAATTAGGGATGGGATAGAGCGAGGAAGGTTGATTACTATTTTAGGATAGTTTTCGCCTGATCTTCTGGTTGGGAAAGCGAAGGCGTAAGCCTTCGCTACGCCAAACCGAAGGTTTGGCGATGGATCGAATGCCGGTCTTCATGAGCGGACTTGTCCGCGAGTGGGGACGAGACATTCTCTATGAATCCCGCGGGCTTCGGCCCGTTGGAATATATCATGGAGAGTTTGATCCTGGCTCAGAACGAACGCTGGCGGCGTGTCT
>DATKVC010000006.1:0-145563 GCA_035530275.1 Rectinemataceae bacterium
CCGAGCGGGCGCAGGTTGAAGCCCTCGCCGCACAAGCCTTGGCCGCCTATGGCCGAATAGATGTATGGATCAACAACGCCGGACAATCGGCGCCGTGGGGACCGACCGCCCATATCCCTTCCGCCCGCTTCGATGGGGTGATCGAAACCAATATTCGCGGCACGTACAACGGCTCCGTGACGGCTATTCGGCGCTTTCTGGAACAGGGCGGCGGGAAGCTCATCAACGTCCTCGGCCGTGGCGATGGCGGCTCGGTGCCCAAGCAGAACGCCTACACTTCGAGCAAGGCCTGGGTGTGGAATTTCACGAAGGCGCTCGCGGCCGAATATAAGGGTACCGGAGTCGAGATTCATGGCTTCAATCCCGGCATGGTGCGCACGGAAATGCTGTCCCGGGTGGAAGCCGTCAGCGGATGGGAGAAAGAGCTCCTGGCCCTCAAGACGGTAACGGCCATCCTCGGCAACGACCCCGGGGTTCCCGCGGCCAAAGCCCTCTGGCTCGCCTCGCCAGCCACCGACGGAAAGACGGGGATGATGGTAAAGGTGATCACGAAGGGCTTCATGCTGAGGCGGGGACTATGGGCCCTCGGGCGCCTCGTCACCGGCCGAGGCTTCGGGGAGAAAGACATCGCCATATCCTTGGTGGAGCCGGGAGCGAAGACCTGAGATCCGCCATTGCCGAGGGGAAGAATCAGGAAAGGACCAGGTCCTCCGCGAAGCTCCTGACGCTTTCGATTTCCTTGGGCAAATTATCCTGGTACTGTCGTTTCCTCTCGACGGGTTCGAAATAGGTGTACTCGATACCCTCATAATTATTAAGCTGATTCGTGGAATAACTGAAATGCGACCGTACCGTGCCCAAGGCCCTCGCCATCCTCGCCTCCAAACCGGCGAGATGTTCCTTGAGAACGCTGCCTTCGTAGGCCTCCTTGGAATAGTTCATCGAGTAGACGAGACCGATCTTGATAGGCCGCTCGATAATCGTCTTTACGGGATTCGAATAGATAGTGTACTGGAACATGAGCCTTTCCAAAAAGGAATGGACCTCTCCGTTCACATCGTTGAAAAAGATCGGCGCGGCGATGAACAGCCCGTCCGCCTTCCGGATTTCCTCGAGGACGCCTTTCAAATCGTCGTTCGTCACGCATTTTCCGTACGAGGATTTGCCGATCCTCTTGCAGGCGAAGCAGCTCGCGCAGCCCTTGTAATCGAGATCATGGAGATCGATCCTGCGCACCTCGGCGCCCATTTCCCCGAGTCTTTCTCCGATGGCCGTTATCATGATATCACTGTTCATTTTTTTTCTCGGACTGCCGTTTACGCATACGAAGTTCACGCACTACCTCCCGATCCGGGGAAAATAGCCATGACGGACCTATTCGTCAAGACGGAGGGAAGAGTCGAAATGTGAAGTGCGGGTATGAATGGATCTCGCGCTGGTGGTTCCGCAGATACTCGCGATTGTCTTTTAAGGGTTCGCCCGATTCGACGGAGGGTATCGCGAAGTTCCAAGTTGGCAGTAGACGCAATTCCAACTGCAACTCTTGCGAGGGTGATGGCCGGATCTTGATCGGAGATCGGGAGGCGAGGCGCAAGCGCGGTATTCATGATAGGCTCCTTTCATTCTTATGCACTAGGACAAGAGATAATGCCTCAGCCTTTGCACAAGCCTTCGTCGATCGTAACAACGCCTCCTATCGCGGGAATCGCGCTACCCGCGGCTCCATACCCAACGGAGTACCAATCCTGCCTCCGCCCCAACCCAAGGCCCAGGCCGCGTCCCCGACCATAGCCCATGCCTCGACCGTATCCCGGTCCCATCGCCCGTCCGCCACTGCAGGGGCCTAGACCTCTGCCGGTCATCGTTCCGGTCCCATTCGGGCCGGTTCCATTTAAATTGGGCATATGCTAATTATCTGTCAACCTAATTCTTTTCCTTTATTGCGAGGCGTGAAAATGAGGTGCTTGCGCAAGCAGCAGAATTCATCCTTTGAGACGAGCCCGAGGCCATAATCGATGCCAAATTCTCAGAGCCTATCGCGGTCAAATCCACGAGGTGGGGGGGCGACGAGGGAAAGGCTGTCGGCGGTCAGTCGTAGCTTGAGCGTATTTCCGGATTCGTCAAAGAAGGTGCGAGCCGTTCCGACCAACCAGGGGCCTTCCAGGTTCCGAGCCTCTCGTGAATCGCGTGGTATTTGGCGGGGATGGGATGGGTCCCGACGACGACGCGGACCTTGTACCGCTCTTCCATAAATCGCGCGAAGTAATCGATGCTGGGGCAGGGCGGATAGCCCACGAGAAAGCCGGTAGCCAGATGGATGTCGGTGACGCCATTCTTGACCATCTCCTCTGCCGCGTATTCGATATTCCCGCCCGGACAACCGCCGCAGCTCGTAAAACCGGCTATCTCCGCCTCGACACCTCGGTAGATATCGAATGCCCCTTCGCGGTTCCGGAGCGCGCGGAAGCATTTGCCGCCAGAGCAACTTTTGTATCGATCGCAGATTATGATGCCGATCCTTCGTTTGTCTCCCATGTTGGTCTCCCTTCCTATGGTTCCACTACCGTCCCCGCGGGCGGCGGTCTGCCTCTCTCATTATAGTCTTGCCTTGTCCGCTCGTTGCGAATCGCCGCCATTGAAATAGCAGTTCGTATTAAAAAGGCCGCCCGGGGACATTCCGGACGGCCTTATTCTTAATTGGGGCTATTCGATCGAAGCCCCTCTGTTTTTAATTACGCGCTCTTACCCTTGAGCCAATCGATCATCCTCGGCGTGACCAGGGGCACCACGTCGCCGATCATGTGGGGCATGAGGTTGTCCATGACCTTGGGCATGAGGTCGGGCATCTGGGCGGCCATGTGCTCGGGCATCGGGACCTTGTCCGCGACTCGGGCGAGCATCGTGTCCATGACCTTGGGCATCATGCCGGGAAGGAGGATGGGGAAAAGGACGGGGAACATGGGCTTCATGACGGTGAGCATGAAGGGCATGCGCTTGCCCATGAACTTCATCATGCCGCCCATGCCGAAGGGCATGGCCTTCATGAGCTCGGGGAACATGGCGGCCATGATGTCGGCGAAGCCTTCCGGCGTCATGAGGGCGATCATGTGCTCGAAGACGCCCCAATTGCTCCTGACGGAGGGCATGGGGTCGGGGAGCTCGATGCCGAAGGCCTCGGCCACGTAGCGGCCGAGATCGACGACCTCGACGGGGATCTTCTTCTTGTCGGCCGAGACGCGGAGCTGGACCTGGCAGCAGGGGCAGATCGCGAGGACCTTGTCGGCGCCGATCTCCACCGCCTCGTCGAGTCGGTCCTTGCCGATCTCCGCGGCGACCTCGGCATCCTTGATGAGGGTGAGGACGGAGCCACAGCACTTGGACTCCATGCGGTTCGATTCCATCTCGGCGAACTCGACGTTGGGGATGGCCTTGATGAGGTCGCGGGGCGGCTCGAAGATGCCGGAGACGCGGCCGAGGTGGCAGGAGTCGTGGAAGGTGACCTTTTCCTTCTTGCCGGGGCGGGGCGGGATCTTGAGGGACCCGTCCTTCACCGCGTCGGCGAGGACCTCGGTATAGCTCTTCGTCGTGATGTTGTACTCGATGCCGAGTTTCTTGGCCCAGCTCGGGTAGGCGTGTCGCCACATCATGTCGCAGGCCGGGCAGGAGGTGATGACGGTGTCGGCGCCGGAAGCCTTCATGAGGTCGATGTTGTGTTTCATCGTCACCTTGAAGGTGTCCCACTTACCCGAGGCGAGCATTGGGGTGCCGCAGCAGTTTTCCTGCTCTCCGAGGTATTTGAAGTCGATTCCGGCCTTGTCGAGGAGCTCGACGGCGCCCTTGCCGATATCCTCCTCCACGTAGGAGGCGGTGCAGCCTGCGAAGTAGACGTTCTTGGATTTGACATCGGGACCGTGCTTGGCGAGGTGGTGCTTGGGGAACCAGTCGGAGCGGTTCTTGCGGAGACCGGCCCAGATGTTGCCCTGGGAAAGGAGGGCCTCGGACATCATCTCGAAGGGCGGGAAGGTCATCTTCTTGTCGTCGGTGATGAGCTTGCCGCGGAGCTTCATCCACGAGGGCTCGACGGGGATGCCCTCGGGGCAGCGCACGGAACAACGTTCACAGGTAGTACAAACCATGAAGGTGTCGACGGCCTTCTGGTCCCACTTGACCTTGCCTTCCATGAAGAGACGGAGCCAGTACCACTTGCCGCGGGGCGACTGGCTTTCCCAGAGGCGGCCGTAGAACTGGTCGCAGGTGTCGACGCAGTAACCGCACTGGCTGCAGCCGTAGGCGTGCCAGGCGACATCGGCCGGGATGCCCTTCTTGGGACCGGTCATGCGCTCGCCGACGTTGGTGAGGACCTGGTTGCCGAAGAAACGGGTAATTGGTTCGAAATTCGCGATGAAGGAGACGAGGGTGGAGACGATGTTGCCCTCGATGTTCTTCTTCGGGTTCATGATGCGCTTGGGGTCGATCTTGTTCTTGAAGGCCCGCAGCTTGGCGAGGCGCGCCTCGCCGTAGACGGACTTGGCCTTGCCGGTGAAGTAGACGCCGGTCGCGTAGGCCCGGCCCCCGTGGCGCTCGGCGACCTTCATGATCGAGAGCGAGAGGCTGAACACGAAGTGGTAGGTGAACTTGCGCTGGTCGGCGGGGATGAAGCCGAGGATGACGACCTCGGGCGCGCCGTCGCGGCCCTTCTTGACGAGCATGCCTTCCTTGACGACGGGCTGATGGATGCTCTTGTCCATGTCCTCGAGGAACTCCTCGAGGTGGGCGAGGGGAACGACGACCTCGGCGGGGACGAGGGAGGGGCCGAGACGCTTGACCTGCATCACCTTGAAGCGATTCTCCCACTCGTGGTCGGCCACGTCCTGGGGAAGTTTGGTCATACCCGATTTCGCGATGAGGGCGTCAAGTCGCGAAGCGACCTTGACGCTGTCCTCGACGCGATATGCGATCGTGACGACATAGGCCTCGGGGATCTTGATGTACTCGCCCTCGTGGATGTCGTGCTCGGGGTGGGGCGTCTTGTTCTTGAGCTCGGCCATCTTGGGGTTGATGAAGAGGATCGACCAGATGGGGAGGTTTTCCTTGATGATCGCCTCGGTGAGCTTCTGGATCGAGGAGGCCTGGAGGGAGGAGGAGGCGAGGATGACGAGGTCGCTCTTCTTCTGCACCTTGACCGTCACCTCGGTGATGAGACCGATGATGCCGCCCGTCTCGTAGACGAGGTCGATGTCCTCTCCCTTGAACTCGCGCACCGAACCGTCGGCGAGGACGGCGCGGACGGCGACGATGTTGTCGCGGAACCACCCCGCCTCGAAGGAGCCGATGCCCGCGCCGCCCTGGGCGACCCAGCCGCCGACGGTGGAGGAGGGATAGCTCGTCGGGTAGAGCCTGAGGGTCAGACCCTTTTTCGCGAGGGCCTTGTCGAGGGGTTCCCAGCCGAGGCCGGGCTGGACGCGGACGGTCATGGCCGCCTCGTCGATGGCGAGGATCTGGCGCATCCTGATGAAGTCGACGACGATGCCTTCCTTGACGGGAATGGCGCCGCCGTAACCCGAGGTCGCCTTGGCGCGCGGCGTGATCGCCGTGCCCGTCTCGTTGGCCCACTTCACGAGGGAGACGAGCTCGATCTCGCTCTCGGGCTGGGCCACGGCCGCTGGCGTGGTCTTGCCGAGAAGCGGCTTGATCAAATAGGGAATATCTCCGACGTCGTGCGAATAGAGCATCCGCTCGACCTCGTCGAACCTGACTCGCGCGCCGAAAGTCTTCTCGAGAAAACCGGTCGCGCTACCTGCTACGAGCATCTTCATGCCCCCTTCGTATGTAGTGCCGCGGGAATCGCCTTGATCGCGCCCGCGGACGGAATGCCTGATTCATCCAAATACAAGGACTTTAAATGGTGGAGTACGGAATAGATTTTTGCGTCCTTGAGCCGGTAAAAGATGTTGCGGCCGTCGCGCCGCCTTTCGAGAAAGCCGGCGAGGGTGAGGAGCTTGAGCTGCTGAGAGGTGGCGGAAAAAGATGAGCCTGCAGCCTGGACGATTTCGTCGACACTGTGATCGCCCTCGGTGAGGAGACAAAGGATCTTGAGACGCTTGGCGTTGGCGAGGAGCGAAAGAATCTCCGCCACTCGAATGCAGCGTTCCTCGGTGGCAAAATCCTCGAGTTCGCTCGCCGGAACCGACGCAAGCTCGTCACCCTCGATGACCTTCGACTCGTCCTTCATATTTCAGTACTTTAAGAACCATTTAAGTATTTGTCAAGCATATTTTATAGATACATTAAACTATATATAGTGGTATCGATAAGAGTAGGATCAACCTTATAAAGGTCTATGCTGCGATGACTAAGATTCGATTCTACGAAGAAGGGCCATTCCCATCCTGCCTCGCCCCACTCAGTTTTCGCCCTTCGCGAAGGCTTCGATAAGCCTTCGCGCCACCGAACCATGAGGAGGAATGTCGGGCAGCTCGTCAGGCCCGCACCACAGGAGTTCGACGATTTCCTTCCCGTCGGGTCGGGCCTCGCCTCCAGCCCATTCGGCCGTGAAGGCGAACATCAGTGAATCAGGAAAGGGCCAGGGCTGCGAGACGACGTAGCGCAGGTCGGCGATCTCGATGCCGGCCTCTTCGCGGACCTCGCGAGCAGCTGTCTCCTCGAGGGTCTCGCCCGCCTCGACAAAGCCCGCGAGAAGGCCGAAGCGGCGGCCGGGAAAGCGGGCGTTGCGCGCGAGAAGGGCCTTGCCCTCCTTCTTCACGAGGACGATGACGGCCGGCGAGATGCGCGGAAAATGTGCGCGACCGCAGGAAGGACAGACGAGGGCCGAGGCTTCATCTACGTCGGGGGATCCGCCTTCGATCATCGGCGCCCCTAAGAGGGAGGCGCCGCATGCGCAGCAGTACTTCATCCCGCCGAGCCAATTGAGGAGGGCGAGGGCCTTGAAGGCCGGACGAAGCTCCCCCTCGGGCCAGCGGGCGATGGCCTGCCGGATCGGCATCCTGACGAGGCCACGTTCGTGGGCTAGGGCTGCGCCGGACTCATCGAGACCGATCGCTATCCCCTGGATTCCCATCCAGTCAAAGGGACGCCGTTCGATTGCCGGCAGGTCCCCAAGAGCCTCGAGTCGCACCGAAGCTCGTTCCGATTCAGGGTTCTCGAGAAAAATATCGCTTCCAGCGAATACATAGGCGAATGCTTCCATGATGAGCGAGGATACTTGAGGAAGAGATGGCTGACGAGCCTGCTTGGCCGGCCCGGCTTCATTTCCCGACCTCCCAGCCTTGCGGCAAGATCGAAGTGCCGCTAGCCTCCATCCAGATGAAACGAGGTAAGTCCAAAATCGAGAAAGCGAAGGTCGCACCCGGGCTGGCTCGAATGACGGGTCTCCCCGACGATCCGGCGCAGGCGGGTTCCGCCCGATCGCCCTCTTTCTCCGCGGTGCTACTGCGTTTTCGGGACGAGGTTCGGGCCATTCTGGCCGACGAAAAAGGCCGGGAGTGCAGGCCCGACTATCGGAGCTCCGCAGGACTATGAGGAGGAGTTCTCGGGGAGGCGGGAGAGGGGCCCGGTACCTGGAATGGGGGCGGGGCGTCATGGAATCGCACCGCCGGAACTGCCGCGAAATTCAGGATCTCATGACGCATTTCGGATGAGATGAACGAGGCCGAGACGGCTCTTTGCACCTGTCTTGGCGTAGATGTTGGAAATGTGGTTTCGGACCGTCTTGCCGGAAATGCAGAGCTCGTCGGCTATCTCCTGATACTGGCGACCCTCGGTGAGCCGTGCCACGATCTCGCGCTCGCGGGCAGTCAGGCCGAATCGCGAGGCAAAGCCTTCGAGCAAGGCCGCATCGGCGAGGGCCCCGAGCGCCGGCTCGGGCCGCGGCTCGGGCATGAAGAAGGCTCGGCCGGCTATCACGATGCTCGCGCCATTCCAGACCAGAAGGAAAAAGATGAAACTCCAGGTTCTTATGATTTCCAAGGTTTCGAGAATCCAGAGGGGTATGAAGAAGAGGACAATCACACCCGTCACCCGCAGACCGAGCCGCACGAAGCGATCCATGATCGTGGGGTATGCGCGGATGGTCAGGACGACAAAAACGAGGAGTTCGGCGAAGAGCCAAAAGAAGATGCCCTTCTGCACGAGGGGGCCATCTGTCCAAAAGGGCAGAATCCTGAGGACGAAGAGAGGAACAGTCAGCGCCACCATGACCGAAGGGAACAGCATTGCGAAACGCGTGAGCAAGCTGCGCCTCATGCCGAGAAAGGCAAGGAAGAAGTCGCCTACCGTAATGGACATGGAGGCGCCCTGGAGGGCGAGGAAATAAAAGAGCGATTCCAAACCTTCGATTTCCACCCTCGTGAGATTCCTAGGAAGGGAATAGAAGGACCACATGTTGAGGGCGGCGTAGAGTTCGAGATTCGCGACGAAGGTGACGAAGCGGATCATGGCTGGGTGACGATGCTTGAGATAGAGAAGAAAGGCGACGATCATCGCCATGAAACCCGAGACGAGGGCGGAGATCGCTATCGCCAATTCCCAGAGCGGCATGTCCCTTTATATCCTTCGCCGAGCTCGGCAGCCAGCGCCCCTCGGACGAGCCTTACGGTCCGAGGGTTCTGGCTGGGCGGCGGGAGAGGCCTCAGTCGCCGACAATCGTCGCCGACTCCAGTTTCCAGGTCTGCCCGCTCGATTGATCGAAGAGGGCCAGGCAGCGCTTGGCCGGTGCCTTTTCGATATCGAAGGTTTGGGAATCGGTGAATTGACGAATCAGGGCGCCGAGGAAGGGATCGGCGACCTTCCAGCCGACCTTCGTGGCCTCGATCTCGCCGATGGGCAGGTCGATCTTCTCATCCTTGATCTTGAACAAGGTCCCGGGTATCGGATCCTTGAACATCGGGGCCCAGATGTTGACGATCCCCCGGCCGCTTTCCCAATCGAGGAGGCGACCGCCCCAGAGGAGGAAGCCTGTCTGGTCCCAGAGCGGTATGTTCGCGTCGACCTTCCTAACTCTTATTTTCTTTTCCCTGACGGAGTAGCCGTCCCAGATCTTCTCGATCGCGTCGATCTCGGCCCCGTAGTTCACCTCGAAAAAGAAGGGCCCGGTCGCCTTGTTCTGCCGTACATAATAGTCCTCCTCGTCGTCGACGTATTTGACCATCGAGGCGGTTTCGAGATTCACGATTGCATACATCGAATACTCGCGATAATGGGCGGGAAGGGGCGTCGCCGAGTTCGTCTTTTGCATCTGCATGAAGGCCTCGACCTTTCCGCCGGAGAGGTAACGGGTGACCATGTAGAAATCGGCGCTCTTGACCCCTCCGGTGTAAATGCCATAGCGGAGACATTCCCCATCGGGTATGTCGACATTCGCCCTCACCTTCATGGCCGTGAGGGAGCCTTCCGCGAAAAGAAGGGCCGACGAAGCGAAGGCGAGAAAGAGCGCAGCGACCAATCTGTGAATCCTATCCATAATCAATCTCCTCTGTTTCATAGTTCCACCTTCACGCCAGCGTCGCCCGAGTAGGAATTCCTCAGGAGATCGGCCGAGCCCTCGACATCGAGCTTGACGTGGCCGAAGTCGATTTCGAGGCCGCCCTGGACGGAGAGCCCCCAGAGGGGGGACGTGTCGCTGAGGCTCGAGTTCACGTCTCCCCTCATCGTGGAGGAGCGGTCGCCCCACAGGAGGACGGCGGTGGTCCCCATGTAGGCGTTGACGAAAAAGCTCGTCTTGCGAAGGAAGAGCCCGGCTTCCAGTGCATTCGCCGCCCAGGTCGTCTCGAGCCTTCCGCTGAAGCCCCCGGCGAGTCCCGTATCGGCGACGCTCAATTGGAGGGAACGCCGTATCGCCCCCCCCGTCGCCGCGTAGCCGACGAGGGCGGAGACGCCCGCAGTCCTGAAGTCGGCGCCGCGGAAATTGAAGGCGGCCAGCGCTGCCGCCCGCCAGCTTTCCCTCTCCGCCCCGAAGGCCGTGACCGAGGGCAGCCAGGAACCGTTGAAGCCGACCGACAGGAATCGGCCAAAAGACCTAATTAAGCTCAGGTTCGGCGCGAGGACGCTTTCTGCGCCGCTCCCGTAGATCGCGCCGAAGTCGCGATATACCGAGAACGGCGTTCCGGACAGGCGGTAGCGGAAGAACGGCGCGACGACGCCCGCGTACGACAGGTCGGCAGCGAAGGAACCCTCCTTAGCGAAGAAGAAGAGGGGGATCGGGTTCTTGAGCGTCGCGTAGGACAGGATGATGTCGCCGACCATCCCATTCTGGAGGGCGAGAAATCGCGTCGTCTCGTCGCCGAGACTCTCCGCGACGACCGCCCGCGGGACCGGGCCGCAGAGGGATAAGAGCGCGAACGCGAATGCGGCAAATCTTTTCACCTGGTCACCTCCAAATTCCTTCGACGTACACGAGGAAAATCGACATCATGAAGAGAGCAAGGGCGACCGCGATCGCGGCCGAGAGCCATTTCAAACCCTTGGCGGCCGATTCGCCCCTCTCCCTTCTCCCGGAAAGGGTCGCGAGGAGGGCGGCGCCGAGGGCGGAGTTCGCGCACATCAGGGCTATCGGCACGATGGTTCGGGCGGCGCGACCTAGGATCGCGTAGGCGAGGAAAACATAGAGGGGCCAGGCGAGGAGGACGAAGAAGAGAACGAGGCCCGAGACGAAGAGGATCTTGCCGATCATAGTGCCCCCTCATTTGCGGCGCCAAAGCGGGTTTGACTTGGCGTTCACGTCGCCGATACCGACGGCGAGGACGAGCCGGGAATAGCGCGAGTTCGCTACCGACAGGTCGCAGCGCAGGAAGGCGACCAAGGAGCCCTCGACCCTCACGCTGACGAGAGGCGACACGTAGAGAGACTGGAGCGCGTCGGGGGCGCCGCCGAGGGACCCGGCCAATCCCGCGTCATAGCCCAGGACGAGGCCGGGCGATATTTTAAAAAGGAACGAATTGATAAGAAGAATGGGAGGGGAGTCGAAATAGAGCCCGATCGGCCAGGCGAAACGCAATTCCAGGTCGGCGTCGGCGACGTAGTCTCCGCCTATCTGGTAGGCGCCGACCACCTCGGTCGACAGATCGGAGGCCCGCGAGACCGGCTTCGAAAGAAGACTCTCCCCATGCCCCCCCACTGAAAGCGTCAACCATCGGGCCAAAGGCGCCAGGACCTGGAAACGCGCGTAGGCGGAAAGGGAGGGCGTGGTAGCCTCCGTCACGAGATTGGTCGAAAGATTTCCGCTCGCGCCCACGCCCGCGATAAAGCCCGTCTCGGGATAAACCGGGGGGAGTCCGCTCGTCCATGTCTCATGCGAGGAACGGCGCCTGTCGTAGGCGATGCCGAGCCTGCCGGTGAATCGCCGAAATCTGTAATCGTCCAGGGACGCGTCGGCGAAATCCACCGGCTGGTTCTTGTCGTAATCGAGTTCGGCCTCCAGCCGGTAGAAATGGAGGAAGGAATAGACGGAGGAAAGCCATGCCTTGTCTCGGTTGAAGATTACCGAATCGACGGCCTCCCCCGAGGCCGGAATGAGGAGGCTGTCTTGTAGGCCATGCGAAAAGCCGAAATCGAGGTTGAGGTTGGAGCCTTCGGGAATGAGATCATGGGCATAGCCCGCCACCGAGAAATTGTCGTGGAAAGGCAGGATCGAGCCGGAGGCACCGAGGCCGAAACTGGGAAAGTATATGGCGCTGGCACCGCTCTGCGGTGAGCGCGCCTCCTCGAGGGGAAGATCCTGTGCCGAGACGGCAAGGCTGGCGCCGGCTATCGCGAGAGCCACGAGTGTCGTTTTCACGCCGCCCCCTCCCTTTCCGCCACGCGCCCGTCGACGAGGCGAACGACTCTCCCGACGCTTTCCATGACCCAAGGATCGTGGGAGGCGAAGATGACACAGACCCCGAGGGAGTCGTTTATCTCCTTGAGAAGGGCGACGATCTTCCTCGCGTTTTCGCCGTCGAGATTCGCGGTCGGCTCGTCGGCGAGGATGTAGCGGGGGCCATGAACCAGCGCCCGCGCAATGGCGACGCGCTGCTTTTGCCCGCCCGAAAGCTCGTCGGGCCGATGCCGCACATGCCCTTCCAGGCCGACACGCTCGATGAGTTCGAGGACCTTCCGCTTCTCGAAGGGCATGCCCTTCATCTCGAGGGGCACGACGATGTTCTCGTAGGCGTTGAGGGCGGGAATCAGATTGAAATTCTGGAAGATGAAACCGATCTGCCTGGCCCGAAAGGCGCGAAGCCTTCCGGTATCGTAGAAGCCGAGATCCTCCTCGTCCACGAAAACCCTTCCCGTCGTCGGTCTGTCCATCGCGCCGATGATGTTGAGAAGGGTCGATTTCCCGCTCCCCGAAACGCCCGACAAGGCAAGAAGCTCTCCGTCCTCGATCGCGAGATCGATCCCCTTGAGCGCCTCGAAATTCAAGCGTCCCATCTTGTAGGTCTTCCGAACGTCGCGCAGCAGTATCATCAGTCCTCCTCCCTTCATAGATCGAGGCTCGCCTCGAAGCCGCCTTGCCAGACCTCGTCCCCGAAGGCGACGCGGTACTTTTCTTCGTCGTTGATCGCGAGCCCGAGGAAGAGCGAGACGCTCGCCCCGCCCCAGGCCTTGTTGATCGAGAATTGATGCCTCATCGTCCCCGACACCGATTCCCAGGCAAGGGAATAGGCTGCGGATAGCCTTGCCATGGAGAGCGAATAACCGAGGGTCGCCTCGAGGTAGTCGGGGAAGTTCCTGTCCGCGACAAGGAGGCTGTTCCCCAGGGAGGCATTGCCCGGCGCCGAGAGGAAGGCGATGACCGACTCGTACTCCGAAGCGTCGAGTCCCTCCCCGTAGGAGAAGTACTCGAGCGAGATCGAGAGATTGTTCCCGAACAGGGGATCGGTGAGCCCGAGCTCAGCCCGAAAGTCCTGGTCGAGAAAGCCCTCGCCCGGGCGCTTTGTCGCGAGAGCCCCATCCTGTATCGTGGGCCTGTAGCTGAATTTCTTGTACACACCTTCGTAGAAAAGGGAGAGGCCGAAGGGGAAGACATAGGCCAGGTTGGCGCCGAAGACGGGGAAGCGGCCGGCATCGCCGAAATCCCTGGCAGTGCCCCCCGCGACAGCGCCGAATTCCGCGTCATGGAGATGGGCGGCCCATTTGAAATAATAGTACCAATCTCTATAATCTGACGACGATAGGAAGACCGCGCCGATGTCTGCGTGGCTCTGGAGGATCCCCGCGAGCTCCGGTAGGCCGAGCCCCAGGACGGCGCCGGGCAACCCCTCGTTGCCGACGCTTTGCCGACCTACGCGTATGGTCGGGAACTTTTCCCTGAAGGCGGGATCGAAGTCGAGGATATCGAGGGGGTCGTAGACGCTGTTGTAGCCCAATTCGCTCTTGAGATACCCGAGCTTCAGGCTCAAGCCACCGCGGTAGAGAAAGTCCACGAAGAGCTCCAGAGGGGAAAGACGGATAGGGCTTCCGTCGAAGGGCTTCGAGACATAGGCGTCGATCCGGAGATCGGGAATCAGGTCGCCGCCCAATTCCATCCCCGGCGTGACGACGAGGTGCGTGTCCGCGCTGCCCGCGTAGGCGACCGCGTCCTCCTGGGCGCTTATCGTGTCGCTTCGCAATCCGGACGCGAGGAGCGACACCGATTGCGTGAGGCCGAGGTTTATCTCCGCGGCGATCGGTCCCGCCGCAAGTACGGAAAGAAGGGCCAGGAGCCTCGCATCACCGCGCATGGATGCGTCCGATACTGTCGGGATCGAAGAGGAAGGCCGGCAGGACTTCCTTTCGTATCGAGCCTATTCTCGCCTCGCCTTCCACGCCGAGAAGCTCGTTTTTCATCGCTACCGTGAAGCCGGTGACGGCTCCGCCCTTAATGTCGATTTCGGAAAAGACCGACGTCTTTTCTATTTCGCCCGAAGCGCTGTAGTAGACCCTCTTGCGCGTCTCGTAACCGCCCTTGCCGATCCAGGCGTCTATTCTCGCGTAGTATCCCGACTTCCTCGGGGAAAGTCTGAGCAGGTAACAATCCGTCCCTCCCTCGATCGCGTCGGAAATTTCGGTGACGACATAGTCGGCTGCGAGATCGGAACTCAGGATGTCGCCCCACGAGAAAGGACTGTCCACGAAGACCGCCTGATAGCCGAGTATCTCGGGCTTTGGCCACTTGGGCTGTTTGTGGAAAATGAGGTCTCCTCGCCGCATCCCGACTTCGTCCCGGTCGATCGCGGGATAGCTCCACACGATCGTCTGATTGGCGCCGCCCTTTTTGTATGCGGTGAAGCGGTACTCGAGACTGTTGCCGTCCATGTCGGAGGCCCTCACCGATACCTCCATCGATCCCTCGACGGGATAGAAGCGCCTGTCCGCTTTTTCCAGAATGGAGCGGCCGAGTTCGGCCGTCGATTGGGCCGCCGCCTGACCGACCGCCGCCAGAGCGAGACAGAGGACCAAAAAGCCGCTTCGATCTCCGCGCATTCAATGCCTCCTCAAGAGCTCGATCGGGGTCGAGCGAAGTATCCCGGCCTGGGCCCGCAGCTGTGCCGCCCCGACGGCCGCGAGCACGACGAGAAAGGCGTAAAGGACCTGGGGGGGGCGCAGGTAGAAATCGATCCGGTTCGTACCCGAAAGGAGAACGAAGAGAAGCTCGAGGTCGCCGCCGGCGCGACGCGAGTAGGCGAAAAAGGAAAAGAGGGCCGCCAGCGCGACGGCCGCCGCGAGGGAGAGGAGAACCTGGATGAGGGATTCGAGGAGGAAGGACAGCCCGATCATCGTTGGCCGGACCCCGAAGGCCATGAGGGTCCCGAAATCCCCCCTCCTCTTCCGCGCGACGATCGTGTCGACGTTATAGTTCACGAGGGCCACGACGGTGACGATCGCCGACACCGCGAGGGCGAGCATGACGAGGAGGAATACGTTGAATTGCACCGACATGCTGCCGACGTCGGCGGAACTCGCCCTGATCCTTTCGGCCGAATCGAGGATGGATGGCCCGATGGCGGAGAGGGCAGCCTGGATTTCCAGGTTGACGTCCGCCGGAACCTCGCCGCCGCCGAAGGAAAGGCAGTACTCGATCGACCTTTGCGTCGGCGCGTAGAATTCGTCTACGGCGCGATTGCTCGTGACGATGACGGGCGTCGAGAAGAGATCGACGCCGGGCGAATCGTAGATCCCCGAAATCCTGAGAAGGAGGCTATTGTTGAGCCCCGCCGAATTCTTCCCCATGACGCGGAGGGGATCTCCGGGCTTGAAATCGGCCTTCTCCAGAAAGGACGAGGGCACGACGACCTCCCGCTCGTTCTCGGGCAGCCTTCCCGTCCTCATCGATAGATAGGAGCGTAGCTCCGCCTCGCGGCCGAAATCCACGCCCACCATTTCGCAGGCGCCGAAGACCCTACCCGGCAACCTGTAGCCGACCTCGGTCCTGACCTTTTCGGTGACGGAGGTCACGCCCCTCACTCCCCCGGCGATAGTCGCTTCGACTAAGCTGTCATCGAACCTGATGCCGGGGCTCTCCTTGAGCTTAACCGTCACCTCCCCCGAAAAGACGCGCTTTTCGAGATCGAGCTGGCGGCGGGAGCCGTCCATGTAAGCGAGGAGCAAGAGGATCACGAAGATCGAAAGCGTGTTGGCGAGGTAAAGTACCCACGACCTACCGAAGCCGATCTGCAGCTCCCTAACTATCAAGCGCCACATTCTTCCTTCCTTTCCGACGGTTCACGAGGGGGGGATCGGCTAGGCGTCGCGCAGGAGGTCGACGGTCTGCATCCGGCCGAGACTCCGGACCGCAAAGAGGGCGTTTCCCGCGAAGACGAAGACGAGGACGGCGAGGACGGGGAAGGCGCTTCTCCAGTCGGCCCGGATCAAGAGCAGGTCCCTCCCGAAGATCAGATGGAGGGGAAGAATGGTCGCCCTGATCCCCTCCCTTAGCGGATTCGCGAGGAGCCATAGGCCCGCCGCGGCCCCGATCGCGGCGGCGATCGAGATGACGACCAAAAGTTCGCCGGCGAAAAGAAGACCGATTCGCGCGTCGGCGATCCCCATCGCCTGGTAGACCCCGATCTCCTGCCGCCTCGACTCGATCGTCGCCGCGACGAGGAAGGCGCTGCTCGCGAAGACCATGGCGAGGAGGACGGCAGCCACGAAGAGGAGGCAGAAGAGGGTGAGCCGCGAGACGGCCGCCACGAGTTTCGAGGATTGGCCAGGCTGCACAAAGGCATAGGCGTCCCCGAATTTCGCGCGTATTGCCGCTTCCAGACTTGCGCCTCCTCCGCCCTCGCGGAGCCCGACAAGAACTTCGCCGACGGTGTTTTCCCTCGTCTGGAGAAGGCCGTTGAGAAAGCCAAGATCGACGAAGGCGAAGGGGGCGAATTCCGCATAGTAATCCAGCGCGTCGTAGTCGAGGGTCCCGGTCAGGCGCACCGTATCGAAGTGGTCATAGCCGTCTATCGTCCGAACCGTGACGCCGAGGGAATCGCCGACCTCGGCGCTGAGGTAGTCGGAATGACGGAAATAGAGACAGGTTTCGCCGGGACCGCGGAGCCAGGCTCCCTCGTCCAAATGGCGCCCCGCGAGAAGCCCTTCCTCCCGCCGTGGGTCGACGCCTACGAGGATGACCGGAGCCGAATTGAGTTCCGAAAGCATCCTTCCACGGACTCGAAGCCGAGGAGCCGCCGCGCGCACCTCCCTCCTTCCATCGAGGAAGAGGAGCAGCTCCTTCCAACGAGGCAAGGCGAGGAGCTTCTTCTCCCCATCCATCGTGATGAGGTCGATGCGCGCGGCTCCCTTGGGCGCGATGATGAGATCGCCCGACATGTTCTCGGCGACCGCTTCTTCCAGCGAGGACGAAATCGAGGAGAGGACATTGGAGCCGACGACGAGGTAGAAGGAAAAGAGAAGAAAGACAGCCCCGAGAAGGGAGAAGGTAACCTTGTGTCTCAAGACGCTCTTGAAGATGTAAACCGGCATGACCCCTCCTCGCGGCGAGCCGACTCTCATTGCGGCCCGTGAGGGGAATGTAGGACGCTCGAGCCACGAAGCGAATGGGCGATTTGCCTCATTTTGAGGCTCGCCGATCGGGACATATGCACTATTCGCGCGCGATCGCCCCCTTTTCGCCGAGGTGCGTCGACAAAGTCTTGCGCAGCGACTCGGAAATGGCGATCATTCGTGCCTGTTCATCATGAAGGAACCAGTACCGATTTCCCTTGAAGAAGCGAAGCGCCTCGCCATCGCGGCGAGCGGCCTCTCGCCGGCCATGCCGACAGGGAGCGACGACTCGACCCTCGCCGTCCTTTCGCGCCTGGGTTCGGTGCAGATCGACAGCATCAATGTCGTGGCGAGGGCCCATCACCATATCATCTGGGCCCGAAACCCAAAGCACGACCTGGGGGACCTGGCCCGCCTCGAGGCCGAACCCCGGCGCGTCTTCGAGTACTGGTCCCACGCCGCCGCCTACCTGCCGATGACAGACTGGCGCTACTGCCTCCCTCGAATGGAGAAGGTCCGCGCAAAAGGTCATCCTTGGTTCGGCACCGACCCCCTCGTCGTCGAGGAGGTGAGGGCAAGACTACGGGCTGAGGGCCCCCTCGGCTCCGGCCATTGGGTGGACGAACGCGAGGAGAAGGCCGGCTGGTGGGACTGGAAGCCGGCCAAAATAGCCCTGGAATACCTCTTTCACTCGGGCGAGATCATGTCCGTAACCAGGAGCGGCTTCAAGAAGATATACGACCTCACCGAACGCGCCCTCCCCGCCTGGGTCGACACTCGGATGCCGAATGAGGAGGAAATGGCCGCCTGGTACGTGGACAGGGCCATCGCGAGCCTCGGTGTCTTTGCGCGCCGGGATGTTGCCTACGGACGCAAGGAAGGCCTTTCGGGCATCGATGCCGAGATCTCGCGGCGCCTCGAGACGGGCGAGCTCGTGTCGCTCCGCCTCGAAGCCTCATCCCCTCCCGGCCCCTCGCCCGAGCCCTCGCCCAGCCCACTTCTCCATTACGCACGGCCCGGGGATGTCGACATCGCGACCGCCGCTCCCGGAACCGACTCCTGGCGTGCCTTCATCCTCTCGCCCTTCGATCCCCTCGTTATCGACCGCCGTCGACTGGGCCGTCTCTTCGGCCTCGAGTATCAGATCGAATGCTATGTCCCCGAAAAGAAGCGGAGCTTCGGCTACTTCGCCCTGCCCATTCTCGCTCTCGGCCCAGGCGGCGAGGCCGCCTTCGCCGGACTCCTCGACGCCAAGCTCGAAAGGAAGGAATCACTCCTCAGGGTGAAGCGCCTGGCCCTGTGGCGGGAAAGGCCTCGTCGGGGCTCGGGGAAGGAAGGCGCGGCCGATCGCGGCGCCTTCGCCTCGGCCATCGTGCGGGCCCTCGCCGCCTACGCCTTGTGGCAGGGCGCAACGAGCATCGTCATCGAGCGCCTCGATGCCGAAGACCCCGTCCTCGCTCGCCTGGTCGCCTCGCGTGCCTCGCGTGCCTCGCTCATCTCGCGCGTCTAGCCGCCTCCCGCCAGACCGCTACAGTATCCTTTCTTTCCAAGCCCGCCCCGTCGGTGTCGCGGCGAGGCCCCCCTCGGCAGTCTCCTTGAGCGCCGCCGGCATCGCGTCACCAATTGCCTTCATCGCCCCGACCACCTCGTCGAAGGGTATGGCCGAGCGCACACCGGCTCGAGCCAGGGTGACGGCCGTGATCGCGTTAGCCGCCATGAAAGCGTTGCGCTTGACGCAGGGCACCTCGACGAGACCCGCGACGGGGTCGCAGGCGAGGCCGAGGGAATTCTTGAGCGAGAGGGCCGCCGCGTCGATCGCGTCCGCGAAGTCCATACCCTCGAGGACGGCCAGGCCCGCCGCCGCCATCGCGCCCGCCGAGCCGCACTCGGCCTGGCAACCTCCCGCCGCCCCCGAGAGGGTGGCGCGCTGGGCGATGAGGACGCCGATCGCGGTAGCCGCGACGAAGGCGTCCTGGAGCCGCGTCGATTCGGCGTTCAGCGAGGGCTCGCGGGCGTCGCGCCAGGCCCAAAGGACCCCGGGCACGATGCCGCTCGAACCGGCCGTAGGGAAGGCGACCACCCTGCCCCCGCAGGCGTTCACCTCATTGACGGCGAGGGCGTAGGTGATGGCCAGGCCGAAGAAGCGATCGGCGACCGGCGGCGCCACAGGCGAAGAAGCCACCTTGAAGGCGGCGCCTTCGGTGAGACCCGAATAGGACCTCTTCGGCGAAGCGACCCCGAGCTCGATCGCGTTGCGCGAAATCGTCATACGTCTGCCTATCTCCGAGCGGACGACCCCGGCCGTAGAGCCCGAGGCGAAGGCATCCCTTTCGACGAGCCATTCGGCATAGCCCAGGCCCGACTCGCCTATCCTCTCCAGGAGCTCGACCGCGTTCGAGAATTTCCAATTCACGACCTGCCTCCGCCCGAGGCCGAGGGCACGTAGACCACGTCCTTCACCCCCATGACCCCGCCCAGGGCAGGGATGACCCCCGAAGCCACGAGACCGTCGACCTCGACGACGAGGAGGGCGAGGTCGCCTTTGTCGGTCCGGTGCGAGGTCATCGAGGCGATGTTGAAGCCCCAGGCGGCGAGGATGGCCGCGACCCCGGCGATGACGCCCCTCGTGTCCTGGTGGAGGACGAGGATGGCCTCGAGCGCTCCGTCGAGCTCGGTCTTGAAACCGTTGATGGATTGGAGCCTCACCTTGCCCCCGCCCACCGAGGCGCCGCGCACACGGGTCCGGCGCTCGCCGCTCGAGAGCTCGATAATGACAGTGTTGGGATGATAACGCTCCGGCCCGTCGAAGACGGGGACGAGCTCGATGTCGAGGCCTTCGCGCCGCGCGAGCTCCGGCGCGAAGGTCAGGCGCTCGTCCTCGGGGAGGATGCCGAGAAGACCCGCGATGGCCGCCTTGTCCGAGCCGTGGCCCTTCCAGGTGCTGGCCAGCGAGCCGTGAAAGAGGACGCGGGCATGATCGAAGGGCCCGCCGTGGATCTTCCGCGCGAGGAAGGCGATGCGGGCCACGCCCGCGGTGTGCGAACTGGAGGGCCCGATCATCACGGGCCCGAAGATATCGAGAAGACCTAAGGCTCTTTCAGGCATGGGCGAACTATACGCCAAAGCGCCTCCCCGGTGAAGCGAGTCGCCGCCGAGCCTTTCCGCTTCGATTCACAAAAAGAAGCGCCGCGCGCGGCGTCGGTCGCCGATCATCGAGGCGGCGGAAGAATGCCTTTGATTTCAATTTTCGTCTCGGGCCAGGCGGCGAAGATTCCCGTTATGAAGGCGCTGAGCTTCGCACGCAGCTCCTCCAATGGCGGGTGAGCTTCGCCGGGGAAGGCGGCGAGGAGCTTGTGGTCGGCCTCGCCGTCCTCGAACATCTCGAGGAGTCCGAAGGCCTCGCATTCGACGAGGCTTCCCTCCGCGAGAGGGCTGCTCGTGATCACATAGCAGTCGCGGCAGTCACCGTCACCCGAGATACCGGCCGTGCCGGGGACGAACCCATAGGGCCAGGGATAGGGAAGGAGAACGGGGCGCGAGCCCTTGCGCTCGAAGGTCGCCTCGTCGTAGATACCCTTTTCTCGGCTACCGGCCTCGGCCTCGATGAATACGCGCATCGAATCCCTCCTCCAACCCGGAATGGGGCTCGCAATGAGCCGCCGACAGGCCGCCTAACGCAGGCGAGGCTTCGCTACCTTTCCAGCTTCCTGTACGTCACCCTATGTGGGCGATCGGCGGCGTCGCCGAGCTGCTCGTGCCTCCAGGCGGCGAACTCGCTGAAGTTCCCGTCGTACCAGATCGCCTCGGAGTTGCCCTCGAAGGCGAGGATGTGCGTGCAAACCCGGTCGAGGAACCAGCGATCGTGGCTGACCACGAGTGCCACGCCCGCGAAGTCGTCCAGCGCCTCCTCGAGGGCGCGCATCGTGTTGACGTCCAGGTCGTTCGTCGGCTCGTCGAGGAGGAGCACGTTGGCGCAATCCTGCACCATCAAAGCCATGTTGAGCCTGTTGCGCTCCCCGCCCGAGAGGACCCCCACCTTCTTCGACTGGTCGGTGCCCGAAAAATTGAACCAACTGCAATAAGCCCGCGAATTGACCTCGCGCTTGCCGAGCTTGATGATGTCCAGCCCGCCGGAGAGCTGCTCCCAGACCGAATTGTCCGGATCGAGACGATCGCGGTTCTGGTCCGCGTAGGCGAGCTTGACCGTGTCGCCCAACTTGATGCTCCCCTTGTCGGGCTTTTCGGAGCCGGTGATCATCTTGAGGAGGGTGGTCTTGCCCGCGCCGTTCGGCCCGATGATGCCGACGATAGCCCCCGGCGGCACCTCGAAGCTGAGACCCTCGTAAAGGAGCTTGTCGTCGTAGGACTTCGCGAGATCCTTCGCTTCAATTACGACATTACCGAGCCGGGGCCCGACGGGGAGGACGATCTTCGAATCGCGCAACTTCTCCTTGCCTTCCTCGTTGAGGAGCTTCTCGTAGCGCGTAATGCGTGCCTTCGACTTGGCGTGGCGACCCTTGGGGCTCATCGACACCCATTCGAGCTCCCGCTCGAGCTGCTTGGCCCGGGCCGATTCGCCCTTCTCCTCCATCTCGAGCTGCTTCGCCTTCTGGTCGAGCCAGGACGAGTAATTGCCCTTCCAGGGAATCCCCTCGCCGCGATCGAGCTCGAGAATCCAGCCGGCGATGTTATCGAGGAAGTAGCGATCATGGGTGACCGCGATGACCGTGCCCTCGTACTCGCGGAGGTGCCGCTCGAGCCAGGCCACCGTCTCCGCGTCGAGATGGTTGGTCGGCTCGTCGAGCAACAGGATGTCGGGCTTCTTGAGCAGCAAGCGACAAAGAGCTACGCGTCGCCTCTCGCCGCCCGATAGCACATCGACCACCTTGTCGGCCGGCGGACAGCGGAGGGCGTCCATCGCGAGATCGAGTCGGGCGTCGAGGTTCCAGCCGTCGCAGTCGTCGATCTTCTCCTGGAGCTTCGCCTGGCGGGCCGCCAGCTTGTCGAAGTCCGCGTCCGGGTCGCCGTAGGCCTCCCCGATCGCCTCGAACTCCTTGAGCATGTCGACGATCTCCTGCACCCCTTCGCTCACGATTTCCTTGACAGTCTTTCCGGCCGCGAGCTCGGGCTCCTGCTGGAGATAGCCGATCGTGTAACCCTTCTCGACCCGCGTCTCGCCGAGAATCTCCTCGTCGATGCCCGCGAGAATCTTGAGGAGACTCGACTTGCCCGAGCCGTTCAAGCCGATGACGCCGATCTTGGCGCCATAGTAATAGGACAGATTGATGTCCTTGAGCACGACCTTGGTCCCGTGACGCTTGGTCACCCGGTCCATCGTGTAAATAATCTTCTTGTCGTCGAAAGTGGTAGCCATGCGCGGACTATAGCAGAGAAAAGGTCGCTTTGTTAAGGAATGCGGAACTCCCGCGCGACATGGAGGTCGCGCCACAGGAATCGCCGAAGCTTTAGCTTCGGCAGGTCATGGATGACGAGGGCGCGTCGGCTCGCTTCGCTCGCCGTCGGGCTCTCCGCTTCAATCTTCCCTTCGCGGGGCTGACCGAAGTCGGGTCTCCTTCGGAGCCCCGACGAAGTTTCACTCGGCGAAGGGAAGGATTTCCGCTTCGATCCCTCGCGCTCATTTTGTTCAAGAGCTTTTCTTGCGCGATAGGTGGCGGTCGCGTCTCGGAATCTGACCCCATCGGGCCCAGAATCGCAGGGCTATGATCTATGACTCCAAAGGCAGTCAATAGTCAAAACCATTCTTTTTGTCGGTATGCTTTTGTATCTCGCCATATGCTAAAGCCGCTCGGAATTAGCCAATTCGATCCCAATCATAGTCAATAGCCAGATAGCCGAGTCCTTTTTTCCCTCCGCGTAGGTGGTCTCGTCCTGATTCGCCATTTCCTGCAGCAGGTTTCCAACCTTTCGCTATTCTGGCCGACGGCTAGAACCTCGGACAATTTGCCGATGAGGAGTTTCTCAAAATCGGCTCTCCTCCCCTCGCCGTAAGTCTGAAAATAAGAAGCGATGAGAGCTTCGTAATGCTTGTCGTCAACGGCTCGGTTCTTCGAAAAGCCTGCGCGTCCTTTCCGATGGCTTTTGGCGAACCTTCACCCCGTGGACCGACGAGCACGGGGCCTACCCCCGGGCGATCTCCGGATCGCGCCTGGCTGTCGCTGACGGAACTGACGGTACTGACGGCGACGATGCGGGACTCGTGCCCGCAGAACATGCAGACATCGCTCAGGATCGGGAGGGACTACCTGCCGCGCTTCACCTGGGCATGAAGGGGATCTGGGGTCCGCAAAGGGTCGGGAGGAGGATTCGGCCCTCCGACAAGGTTCGAGGAACAATCAACATTTTTGGGACGTGTTGGTTCCTTACTTTCTGGGCCTCTCCGCCTCCCTTTGCCCTCGGTCCCCGTCCATCGCATCATTTCCACCTCGACCTTAGCCGTCCGTCCCGCCGGCTCCAGCCTCCACGAGATGCCTATTCTGGGGCAGGATCTCGGCAAACTCGTACAAAATTACGCCTGAATCGCTGATGCGCACGTTTACTCGAGAGTTATCGACCATTGCGTCCAAAATCTTCTCTGCGCTTTTGAATGACAATCCTGTCTCGGCGACGAGATCCGACACCGAGAGCAGTCCGTCATGCATATAGGCCAGCTTGTTGATCTGATTCGTGACGGACGCAGGCCGGCGGATCGACCGATCTTGCCATATCGAATGGACGGCATGGATATATCTCGTGGCAATTTTTAAGGCAATAAATATGCCGATTAATATAAGACTCCCGATTCCGGTGAAATTCCCCATCCACGGGATGGACATCATCGCGCCATTCATAAAACCTGTCCCTCGGCTCTCGAAGGTCGACAATGACTTTGCCGGGCAGAGCACGAAGACTTTTCCGCCCGCTGCGACGCGATCGAGGGCATGCCCACTGCGGGATAAGTCACACTACATAGAGTATCGACATTGGCTCGGAGGCCGTCTGCGTCGCCAGACCAATCGGCGGCGGGGAATCGACGAATCCCATATCTATCGCCGAGTCGAACCTCCCGCCGCCCTAGGTCCAATCCTCTCGCGGCAGGGAGAAAAGCGAGCGCTCGCCGCAATGCTCTTCTCCGCTCCCCCGAGGGACTTGAGAGGAAGCGACGTTTCCAGGAGCTTCCCATGGCGTTCCTTCCTTACACGATCAGCCGAAGGATTTCATGCCGAAGTAGGTGCCATGCCACCCATGATACCAGACCTGGCCCGTATAGCCGTTGACCCCCAACATGCCGATTATCTTTCCGTCCTTGAGAACATGAATGGTGTAATAGCCGTAGAATGAATCGCCGCCGATCTCGGAATTGTATCCTTGATTGTAGGAATCAAGGTATTTCTGGGCGTCTGCATCGGCCTGGGCGATCGTGACGGGCATGCTTATCTTCCGAGAATCAGTCGGCGTGGCGCCCCGCGCCATCATCCCGTACTTGAGATTCCACATCATGTCGGGGCCGGGTTCCGGCGTCATCGTTCCCGTGTACTTGTCCATGAGCATCTCGAAGGCGCCGACACCACTGTCCTTTTCGGCGAAGGCGACATAGAACTGGTTGTCGAATTCCATAATCTCGGAGATGGCGAGGTTGGCATCGGCCCACGAGGCGAGATACTTGTCGGCCTGGACCTTCGCGTCGTCGATGGTCATAGGGGAACGAGCGGCTTCCAAGCTTCCGTCGTCATAGCCGCAGCCGCCATACGACCCGCCGTAGCCCCCTCCCATCATGCCTGGATAGCCGCCATAGGGGCCTGCCCCAGGGACGCCATATCCATAGCCTCCCCCCATCATTCCCTGAGCTCCAACAGTGAAGGCTGTGAGGCAGGCCGCCACGATAAGACCTGATAATCTCTTCATTGCTTTCTCCTTGCGCCGGTTGAACCGGCTCTGTCGGTTGCCGAGCAGTTGTTGTTCCCGGCTCGCCGCTAACCTAGGGCACTTTGGTGAATACACGGTGAATGGCATATGCGGATTGTCCGGAGACGTACTGGTAGCGCTTTGTGCTGCCAATGCCCTCGAGCTTCTCGTCTCGGCCTTGCCCCGGGAGTCGACCAAAAATCGCGGCATCTCATAAGATCCGCGTGTCATCGGTCGCGCCCTTGAGGGTGATTCGCTCGGGGGTTTTAGGCGTACGGTGCGGCGATTGGCGTCCACCTGCTCGAGTTCTCTCGCCCCATGCTATGCTCTTGGCATGGACCCCAACATGCGCTTTCGCCAGCGACTCGCCAGCCTGCGCACGGCCTCGTCCCGCCTTCGCGAGGCGGTCGACCTCTCGAGGCTACGGAGTCTCACCTATCTTGAAAAGCAGGGACTCATCCAGGCCTTTGAGTTTACCCATGAGCTTGCGTGGAACGTGATGAAGGACTGGTTCGAATACCAAGGAGCCGTCGACATCACCGGTTCTCGCGACGCGACTCGCAAGGCGAGCGGCGCGGGCCTCATCAAGAATGGGAATGTCTGGATGGAGATGATCAGGAGCCGAAACGAGTCGTCGCACACTTACAACCTCGAAGTCGCCGAAAAGATAGCGAAGGCGATCGAAGCTTCGTACTGGCAGGCAATAGAGGAGTTTCTCACGACTATGGGAAGCCGGGAGGCGGGACTATGAGGGCGGGCCTCGATGGGCCGACCCTCGAGCTTCTCGTCTCGGCCTTGTCTCGGGAGTCGACCATACATCGTGTCATCCTTTTCGGCTCGCGCGCGAAAGGCACCGCGAAGCCTGGTTCGGATATCGACCTTTGTCTTGAGGGTCCAGATATCGGCACGCCGGAACTGGCCCGGCTTGAGACCCTTCTCGACGACCTCCTTCTCCCGTGGGAGATAGACCTCGTCCCACGCGCGGATATCAACAATCGGGAACTTCTCGCGCATATCGACGAGTTCGGCATTGCCATCTACGAAAAAGCGATTTGATTGATTCGAAGGTCAGCCCCCTTCGACAAGCTTCCCTAGTTGCGTTCGAAACGCGGCTACCCATGAAAGGACTTGCGGCTTTTCACTACCAGCAGCGTCGGCTATTTTTCGCGACAATACGCCGCTTTCACTTCCGGCCCAGCACGATGTGCCGAAGCGCCTCATCGAGGGCGGTGCCGTCGGGTCGGCCGCCATCTGACATTGTACCAGCGGCCTCCTCGAAATGACGGATCTCGCCTTCTATAAATTCACCGATCACCGGAACGGCCGGCTCGAACCCGAACTCGAAGCCGGACCGCTTACGCAAGAGTAGGTCACGAATTGCCATTTCGAGCATCGGTGTCAGTTTCGCGTCGTCCAGCAGGTCCTCGAAGGGGAGAGGCGGGCTTTCCCCATGGGCCTCGATCCATCGACAGGCGAGGAGGGGACGAAGAACGTAGAAGTACTTTTTAATCTTCACTTGATCGCCCTGCAGGTACTCTCTGAAGTTGCCCCGCGCCATGTGGAGGTAGTGATAGACTGCCTTGATGGGCGAGAACCAGTCCCGCGAAGCTTCTTCAATTACATTGAATTCCTTCTCCAGCTTCCTGTAAACGATCGGCGACCGCAGCCATTCAAAAAGCATGGGATTGGACTTCGACATGAGCTGGAGAGTCTTTCGCAGGTCCCATCCTGAAAAATCGAGAAGGTCGACGACGGGGTACTCGATCACGTCGCGGCCAGGCTGTACCGAGAGATACCAAGGGAGTTCGTGGACGTAAATAAAGCGGACATCCCAATCGCTGTCCGTGGATTCGAAGCCCCACGCGCGAGATCCGGATTCCACCGCATAGAGGATACGCACGCTATGTTCCGCCTCAATGGCGGAGAGGCGGGAAAGAATTTCGGTTTTCACGGGCTGAGCCTTGTCTGGATTGCGGTGCCTGTCAATGCTCGGCGGCTTCGGGCTCCACAAGACTCATCAGAAACGGGATCAGCTCCCTTTAGCGGCCCACGCCCTCTCGATCCCCGTTGCCATGAGGGCGCGCGAGCGAAGGCGTAGAAGGCCCGAGAGAAGCATCAAGGCGCCCGTGGCGAGGAGGAGCCATTCTATCTTGATCAAGTCGCCGAGGGGGCCGAAGGCGAGCATCGCCAAGGGCATCACCGAGGTCTGGATCATGGCCAGAACGCTGTAGACGCGGCCCAGGTAATCTGACTCCACATGCTCTTGGATCATCACCGCGAAGGGCGTGTTGAAATAGGGCATAGCGACGCCGAAGAGGCCCATCACTCCGAGATAGAGCCAGAAGGGAGGGGCGAGGCCGAGTAAGAACGCGCAGACTGCCATCGCCAGATTCGACGCGATGACGGTGGCCATCCTGTTCCTGAGCCCTCCCTTCAAGGCGAGCAGGCCTCCTCCTATGGTCATGCCGAGTGAGAAGGCCACCTCGATCCCCGTCAATCTCCAGACCTCGGGCCCGTAAGTCCGCGCGGCTTGGAGGGGGGTGAGAAAGGCGGAAGGCGTGATCAGGAAGAAGAGAATGGCGGTGTAGGAGAAGAGGCCCACGAGGTAGCGATGTCCGCGAACATAGGAAAAGCCTAGGCCCATGTCTTCGAAGTAGCCGGTGGATGCCGGCTCTGTCGCCTTGGCGTGCGGCGGGATCTTCAAGAAAACCAGCAAGACAGTGATCGCTATCGCCGCGGTGCCGACGTCGATGAAGAAGATGAAATGAAGGGGAAGGAAGGAAAGCAGGACTCCTGCCACCATCGGGGACAGGAGCATCAGGGTCGACTGGATCGAGCCGTTGAGCGCGTTGATCCTAACTAAAGACTCCGTCGGGACAATCTGGGGCAAGATCGCGCCGACGGCCGGCCCGTGAAAGGCCTGTCCCGCGGCCCTGATGGCCGAGGCGACGAGGAGGAGCCAGATCGCCTCGTTGCCCGCGCGGTAGACTAAGGCGAGTGCCAGGGTCACGAGGGCGATGGCGGCGTCGGCGAGAACGATGACCATCCTCCGATCGTGGCGGTCCGCGACGACGCCCGCGAAGGGAGAGAGGAAGAGCAAGGGAAGGAAGCCGAAGAGGATCATCGCCGTCATCATGAGGCCCGACTTCGTGGCCAGGGTGATGTGCCATACGATGGCGTACTGGACGAGGGAGGAACCGAAGAGGGAGATCGTCTGGCTCGAAAGGAAGATGGCTATGTCCCGTTTCCAATTGCGCATCGATGGGCTCCGCTGATGGAAGAAGTATGGTCGGCGCTGGCTTGATAAAAGGGATCGCTATATTTTTATTATCATCCTGATTATCGGGGCTTTCCAGGGCAAAATGGTCTCTTTGCGATCCTCGGCCAAAGGGACATTACGAAGCCCCTGGACCGGTATCCGGCAAAATTCGGTATTGGGCTTTGATATACTTTTGTTTTGTCATCCCGCTTTCTAACAACCTATTGTTGGCTTAATTTATCTTTCCAATGCGGACCATATTCCATTTCTTCGACGACAACCGCTTTCGCCGCGGGACCGAGTAGTCTCTCTACGACATGGAGAGACATATCTATCCCTGCGGAAATGCCACCTGAAGTCACGATCCCTTCCGAGGATTCGACAAATCGCCTATCGCGAACGATCTCCGTCGACGGCGAAAGTTCTGCGAGGTGAGCGAAAGCATCATGATGAGTCGTGGCTTGTTTGGCATGTAGAAGCCCCGCCTTCGCGAGAAGAAGAGCGCCCGTGCATACAGAGAGAAGGAGCTCCACAGTCTTTGCCTTTTCGGTTATCCAATTGATGAGTCCGGTATCCTTTAGGAGCGGCCTCACGCCAAAGCCGCCGGGGATGATCAATATGTCGGGCTCAGGGCATGCATCAAAAGAATATCGGGGTGTAATGAGGAGGCGACCACGCGCGACAACTGGCGCGGTTGACTTCGCAACTTCGTAGACATAGAACGGTGAAGGGCTAATCAACTCTCCGGCGACGGTGAAGACTTCGTGAGGTCCGGCAAAATCGAGCAGCTCGATATCATCAAAGATCAAAATTGCGACGTTTCTCGGTTTGACGATCATAGTTAGCTCCAGGGTAGATCATAGCATCGGGTTTCGCTCTTCGCAAGGAATCGACCAATCAAAATCTGGCGACATTGCGTTTCGGCCTCAGCTTCATTACGATAATGGGCAAAGGTAGGTCACGTCATGATTGCTTCCGGATTTCAGCACGAATATGTCTTATGGCTCATGGTCATGGTATACGGTCTTCACATCCTCGAAGAGTTCACCTTGGATTGGAAGTCCTGGAGCCACGACACCCTAGGCTTCAATCTGGAATGGTCGAATTTCTATGTCACCAACGCGATCGTCATAGTGCTTGGCATCTCATCCGCCATGATCGGATGGAAGCTGCCTGCCGTCAGCCTGATGTTCCCCGCGGTGGCCATCGTCAACGCCATTTTCTTGCATATCATTCCCACGATCAAAGCCAGAAGGTATTCGCCAGGGCTGGTCACCGCCGTAATCGGATTCCTTCCCGTCGGCACGTTGTGTTATCTGTTCGAACTCAAAGATAATGGGACTAATTATGGCGTAATGGGAATCAGCCTCATCGGAGGCGCGCTGCTCATGGCCTATCCTGTCGTCATGATAAGAATCGCGGAAAGAAGAAATGACAAGAAGAGGACGGAATAGCGGCAAGGCAACATAGAGTCGCTCGCCGGCCGATTCAGGAGCCCCTCGATCGCCGCCTCACCTCTTCCCTTCCCCACCCGGGAATGACTACCTTCGGAATAGTGCTCTCAGAAGGAGGTTCCATGCGGGGATTCGAAGCTAAGACTAGCGTCGTGATCAAGGCGGAAGCGGAGCGGGTCTGGCGGGCCCTCACAGACCCGGCACTCATCAAGCTCTACCTGTTCGGCACCGATGTGGATTGCGACTGGAAGGTCGGAAGCCCGATCACCTATCGCGGCACCTGGGAAGGCCAAACCTACGAGGATAAGGGAAAGATCGTCGAGTTCGTCCCCCGAAGGCGCCTGGTTTCGACCTATTGGAGTTCGATGTCAGGGAAGGCAGACTTGCCCGAAAACTACAGCCTCGTTTCCTACACGCTGGAGGATACGGCAGGCGCGACCCTCCTCGAACTCGCTCAGGATAACAACGACAGCGAGGAATCGGCCGCCCACTCAACGGCCAATTGGGAGATGGTCCTCCGGGGAATGAAGGAGCTCCTGGAAGGCGGAAAAATCTGAGCCCGCTGAGCGGGCGCCCCCGCTCTATCCGCGATGTGACGGCGGCAGTCCGGCGCAAGGTCTTGATTCCCGACACGGAGGGGAGGCATATCTCGTGGTTATAAAACTACATGGTGCCGCTGAAGATGCGTATCCAAAAAGAGGCAGGAATCGTCATTGGGCAAAAATTGAAGATAGCAATTGAAATAATATAGAAGAGGCGATGCCAGGCGATAGCCGTCTGAAGGCCGACTACGAATCCGAATATCGAAATATCAGCCCGACGGGGCAACACTGCTCATCATGACCACCAAGATCGGGAATCAAGCGTCGCCCGGAATGAGAATTATCTGAAGTTCTCCGTTGTTGCTCCAATGAAATGTCAAGCATCTAACAGGGTCATTGTGAATCAATGAATAGGACTGCCTGATTTCTCGAGGCAGTCCCGCTTTTTCACAGTCCGTATCCCTTGCCTAAAAGGCTCCGGCGGCTACAAGGAAGTCGAATAGATAACCCGCCAGGATGGCCCCCAGCCAGAGCACGGCGACGACAAGTCCGACCACCTTCCATCGCACGATCGTCAATGCCCCCGTAATCGCTCCTATCGAAGTGCCCGAACCCGCGACCAGGAAGGCGATGACCGCTCCATGGCTCATCCCGGAATCCAGGAAGGCCCGGATGAGGGGGAGGGAGGCTTCCGAACTCACGTAGAGGGGCAGGCCGATCGTCGCCGCGAGGGGGACGCTGTAGGCATGGCCCTGGCCGAAGAGTGTCGATATGAGGGAGGCGGGAATAAGGCCGTTCAGTAGATAGCCGACGAAGGCAAAGCCCACGAACATCGGAAGGAGCTTCTGTCCCACTCCGAGGACAGCACCGAGGAATTCTTTTGTCCTCTCGAGCGAGGATGGGGTCGGTGAGGCAATGCCGGCGGCCTCCGCGCAATCGCAAAGCGCAGCCGACGAGGTGGCGAGGAGGGGCGCGGGGGAAGGCTGGACCATCCGATAGACCCGAGGCTTGTCTCCTTCGGGCCTGGGGCAAGAGCAGCTAGATTCCGAAGCCGGCCCCGATTGCGGATAGCCGGCAAATCGCGTCTGTCCGGCAAGGAGCCCTCGTTTCTCGAGAAAGGCTGCGATGCCACCTCCCGCGAGGCCGAGGATGATCGACACCGCGAAGTAGAAGATCGCGAAGGGCCAGCCGAAGAGACCGGCGCTATAGAAGAGTTCCTCCGGCGAGGACATCGGTGACGCGACCATGAAGGCGACTATTGGGGCTAGCGGCATGGTGCTCGCGATCATGCCGAGGACCACGGCCGTCGTGCCGCAGGAGCAGAAGGGGGTGGCCACGGCGGCTCCCGTAGCGGCCAAGACGCTTGCGCCCTTCCAGCGCCGCAGGAAGCCGGCCACCTTGTCCGTATCGATAAAGGCTTTCAGCGCGGCGGCGATCAGGATGCTCGCCAGGAGATAGGGCCAGTTGTGGGCGATGGATACCAGGGTTTCGGCGAATGCGTTGCGAAACAGTGCGAGAGCAGGATTCATGTCCGTCCTCCAAAAGTTGATTTCGTCTATGCAGACGGAGGAGGAGGACGAAGGATGCAGAAAAAATGCCGACTGCCGGGCGGAACTAGGTGGCGGCCGCCTTGCGGAGCAGATCGCACTGTCCGCAGCGCTCTCCGTAGTCGATGATGCCGCCGAGGCGGTCGAGTTCAAAATGACAACACTCGAGGAGGAGATCCTTGAGCCTTTCCCTCGCCCGCTGGACGCGGGACTTGGCGGCGGGGAGGGAGATGCCGAGACGGGCAGCCAGCTCCGCCCTGGAAAGCCCCTCATATTCCGATAATAGCAGAGCCTCACGGTAGGGCTCGGGAAGCTTTCCGATCATCTCCTTGAGAGAGAAGGCGAGGCTGGCGAGAGAATCCTCGTCGACATCGGGGCTTGCATAGGAGGATTCGGCGAGGTCCCGGTATCCCTCGCTCGGACGACTGGCCCGATAGTGGTCGACGATGAGATTGCGCGTCACCCTATAAATCCATCTCTCCATGAGCTCCCATTCGTGAAAGCAGCACAGGCCGGTATGAACGCGGATGAATACCTCCTGAAGAAGGTCCTCAGCCTCCTCCCGGGATTCGACCTTGCCCCGAATGAAGGAAAAGATACGGTCACTGTATTTATCCCAGAGGGCGGAAAACTCATTGTCTGCGATCATGGCCGATCCTCCCTCTCATCATTGTGCGAGCCAATGGGGATTTCCCTAAGCGGCGCCTAGAAGATGCCATACTCGTGGGAGCTTATCACAATCCGCCTCCTGAACTCTTGGCTCAAATCGCAAGGAGGAAGCGAATGGACAGCCCTTCCGCCCCGTGCTTGAATGATCCCGTCTCGAAATCGTTCGCAAGCTACCGAGACGGGAGGAATACATGGACAACGAAAAGTCTCTGGGTCCTTCGTTTCAGCTCCTTTTTCGCATCGGCGCGATCGCCGCCTTCGCCTTCATGCTCTTCACCCTGGTGCCCTTGGTTCTCATGATCACCCAGCCGCTTCCGCCCTATGGCGGAGGCGCTGCCCTCCTCGATTTCATCGCGGCCCATCCAATCCTTTATATTACCGAGCTCGTCTGCTTCACCGGGCTCAGCATTCCCGCCATCGTGTTTTTCCTCGCCCTTGGCGTCGCGCTTTGGCCCTCGGGCAGGGATCTCGCCCTCCTGGGGGCCGTGGTCGGGATAGGCTCGGAAATCGCCGCCCTGGCCTTCGCTTCGAGCCCACCTTCGCTCAATGGAGGGCTCCTCGGCTTGAGCGCCCAGTATCAGGCAGCGAGCGAGGGGCTCAGGCCTTCGATCGCGTCGGCGGCGGGGGCCCTCCAGGCCTACGCGAACGGCTTCACCCTGATCGGCGTGCTTACGGCCCTCGGCATCTTCATTCTTTCGATACCAATGCTTAAGAGTGGCTTTCCTCGATGGGTCTCGATTCTCGGCCTCATCACCGGAGGCTCGGGAATGATCCTCGAGGCAACTCGGGATCTGGTCGGACCCTTCTATGCCCTGTATGGAATTCTCCTTCTCGTCTGGCCGTTGGGCATCGGGCTCGGGCTCCTTCGCCTGTCCATGTCGGGAGTCGTCAGGGCATAGGTCCAGGCCGGCATTTGCGCAGGGAAGGTTTTGCCTCCCTCATTCTCGTCGCTATATTCCTGGGTAGACAGGGGCCTGCCCGGCCCAGGAGGAGCGATAATGAGAAAGTTGATCGTCGGCGAATTCATCAGCCTCGATGGAGTCATCCAAGCCCCTGGCGGCGAAAATGAAGATACCGATGGCGGTTTTACCCAGGGCGCCTGGACCAGACCCTACTGGCACGACGATATCGGAAGCTACTTCGCCGAAACGCTCAAGGAATGCGATGCCTTCCTTCTCGGGCGAAAGACCTGGACGACCCATGGCCAAGCCTTCAATCCCCTGCCGCCCGGGGACAGCTTCGGCGACATGATGAATGACAAGACAAAGTACGTCGTCTCCACAACTCTGGCCTCCACGGAGCTATGGAGGAACTCGAAGGTCATCTCCCGCGACGTGGTGGAGGAGGTCAAACGGATAAAGACCCAGGAAGGCAAGAGCATCTACCTCGATGGCAGCAGCGTCCTTGTGCATACACTCTTCGAGGCCGATCTCGTCGACAGTCTCCATCTCCTCCTTTATCCGGTCATCCTCGGCAAGGGCAAAAAGCTGTTCCCCGAAGGGATGAGGCACAACCTGAGCCTCATCGAACATCGCGCCTTTCCGACCGGCGTCGTGCTGCTGCGATATGGCCGCGGCTGAGCCCATCCATCGCGAAAGAAGGAGGAGCGAATGCAAAAAAAGGGAACAATGCCGATGAAGAACGAGGTTCCCGAGGATTTTATGAATCTCCTCGAGGAACGCTTCACGACAAACAAGGCTCGCCATGCGGGAGTCGAGTGGGGCGAGGTCCGGAAACGATTGGAAGCCAAGCCCGAGAAACTCCAGTCTCTCTACGAAATGGAAGACTCGGGCGGCGAGCCCGACGTGATCGGTTCCGATTCGAAAACGGGGGAGATCGTCTTTTGCGATTGTTCGCCCGAGTCGCCTGCGGGTAGGCGCAGTCTCTGCTACGATCGCGTGGCCCTCGATTCCCGAAAGGAGCACAAGCCCCTCACGAGCGCCATGGAGATGGCGGCCCGGATGGGCGTCGAGATCCTGACGGAAGATCAGTATAGGGAACTCCAAAAGTTCGGGGAATTCGACAAGAAGACCTCAAGCTGGATACTGACCCCGAGCTCGATACGCGACCTTGGCGGGGCCCTCTTCTGCGATCGTCGCTACGACCAGGTCTTCGTGTACCACAACGGCGCCGATTCCTACTACGCCGTCAGGGGCTTTCGCGGAAGACTGAAGTTGTGATGCCGTGTCGAGCTGCGGAGCCGCGGGGAATGCAATGGCCTGGCATCCTTGGCGGGCTCCTGCCAAGGATGTAGACTGGGCGGAGAGTCTGCGCGATTCCGGAGGAAGAGTGAAGCATACGGAACATATATTTCATGGTGATTCGAGAAAAGCCGAAAGCAGAACCCGCATAGTGATGTTCCTTACCGGAGCGATGATGGTATTGGAAATCATTGCCGGAACGGTTTTCAAATCCATGGCGCTATTGGCCGATGGCTGGCACATGAGCACCCATATGACGGCCTTCTTGATTGCGGTCATCGCCTACAGGGTAGCCGAGAAGAATCGGACAAATCCAAGGTTCTCGTTCGGCACCGGCAAAATAGGCGTACTGGGCGGGTACAGCAGTTCGATATTGCTGATAGTTGTTGCCATAGTCATGATCTATGAATCGGTGCTTCGGTTTCTGCATCCGGCAATCATAGAATTCGGCCAAGCCCTCGTCATTGCGGTCGTAGGCCTCGCCGTAAACCTCATTTCAGCCCTCATACTCAAGGACGGTGAAGTCGAACACGGCCACGCGCATGGGCATGCCCACCAGCATGACAAGAACCTGAAAGCCGCATACGTGCATGTAATAGCGGATGCCTTTACGTCGGTTACCGCCATTTTCGCGCTGGTGGTAGGCCTGCTATTCGGCGTCGGTTGGATAGACTCGCTGATGGGCATTCTAGGAAGCATCGTGATACTTGCCTGGGCCTTCGGAATCATCAGAGATACCGTGGTGATATTGACAGACTATCTCCCCAAGGGCAGCGATCTCGACGCGGTCATACGAGCCGCGATCGAGACCTTGCCTCAGACAAAGATCCACGATCTCCATATCTGGCAAATAAGTTCCGGCAAATATGCGGCAATTATCGCCATAGAATCAGCGAAACCCTTGCCCGTCGATGAATATTACAAATTGGTCAATATGCATGAAGAATTGGTGCACGTCTCCATCCAGGTCGGCGGATAAGGTCTTCTCCTATCGCTGAAGGATTCCCGGGTCCTGTTCGCGAGTCTTCATCACGCTCCAGGTCTCCGCTTCAGCAATTGAACACCTGCCAGCAAATGTCGTTTCGCAATCGTTGATCGTCAAGCACGAGGTCGCGGATCTTTTCGGAAAGCTGATCGCGCTGCCATTGGCATTCCCATCGTCCGACGAGATCCCCTTCTTCCGCCGAAGCGGCGGCTATGACCGCCCTTATCGCGTAGGCGGCGGCTCCCAATTCATGCGCCGCGACATGGGCTACGGCGACGGCCTGGCCGGCGGACAGGGCCGCGAATTTGGGCGCGCCGACAAGTTCCCTGGCCGCCGCGTTTGCATAGCCCGCTGCCGCATGGGCCTCCTTCACGGTTATCCGGCCATTCACCCATTCGGAGGCAAGTTCGATCGCGCGACGCGGTCGCCCATCGTCCGGACGCGCCTCCTCGAAATAGCGCAGCACATGCTCAGCGCAGAGGGCCGCCCAGACCGCCAACAGATGGTGATCCTCGTCCGTCAAGACGCCGCCTCGGCGAATCGTGATGAATCTCTTGTCGCGGATGCTGGGTAGTATCATGTTTTCCTGACCGTTTCTCTGGTTATATCGTGTAGTCGACCCCTATTAGGCATTTCTCGGGAACAGGAAGTAGCGCTTCCTCTTCACTTTTATCGTGGACATTCTTGCCGTCCCTGTGATTCTGATCATCGCCCTCGGCCTGCCGGGTTGGGCGTATTTATTCCGAATTTCCTTGAAGGTAGACATGTTTTCCTGGACCCTGTTCTCCACGACGACATCATCGGGCAAATACAGGATGAGATTGGACATATCGAGATTGACCCTAATTTCTTTCACTCCGTCCAATCCGTCTACCGCTCGATAGTCCATCCTAATTGTGGACATCGATGCCTCTAAATCGAGGGATTTGGTCAACAAGATCGTTCCTTCGAGCCTTTTGTTGGCCATCTTGCAGGTTATCCGTTCGGAATCGAGCATAGTGCCGATAAACAAGCTTTCCTTTTTAGGTAAGTCGAGAGTCAAGGAGCGCAGCTCGTCCACGTCCTTCGTGTTTTCCGCGATTGCTATCCTCGACTCGAATTCCTCCAGCTGAAGATGGTCCTCTGCAAATGCCAGCTTTAGTGTTTCTATCGTTTCCGTCTTCACCACCTGCACCGTGCCGGCAGGCCTTTTATAGGGTTCGGTGTCGCCCATATCGCTCTCCTCATGAATTGCATGCCACTTTACCGCCGGATTATGATAGCTGGCGCACGACGCAGAATTGGAGGATACCATGGCAGCGAATCTGAATACCATCCTGTCGAATCAGTTCGAGGCGGCGATGTGCACTCTCGGCCAGTGCATCGCAAACTGTCCCGATGGCGAATGGAGCATCCCCCATCCGGACAGTCCTTTTTCGCAGGTTCTGTTTCACGCGTTGATTTTCACAGACATCTATCTTGGAAGAGGCGAGGAAGCGATCAAATCGCAAGCATTCCACATAGAAAACAAGGCCATGTTCAGGGACTACGAAGAACTAGAAGATAGAAAAGCGGTGAACGTGTATTCGCGAGAGGAAATCGGGCGGTACTTCGAGTTCTGTCTGTCGAAGGGGAGGACGGAAATAGGAAGGGAAACCCCGGACAGCCTTTTTGGAGAATCCGGTTTTGATTATCGGAAGTTCAGCAGGCTCGAACTCTACATCTACTTGATCAGGCACATACAGCACCACGCGGCACAGCTCGGATTGCGAATACAGCTGTCAATTGGCAAGGAATTGAAGTGGGTAGGATCGGGATGGAAGGATCTATAGCAAGACCCAATTGACCAAGAGATCTGCGGTGATGGGGAAATGCCGCGCTTCCCTTGGGGCCGCCATTCCATACCAGGGGCCGACAGGTCCGAGTCCCCATCTATCTTGACGGCCGCTTCAATTTTGGCAAGAGTATGGCTGCCGCATGAGAATCCCTCGAACAATCACAAACCTTTGAAATCCGAAAAACCTCACCTATTTTGGCGGATCGAGGCTGGGTTGAATGGAGGAGAAAAGAGTGCGGTTAGCCAATTTCTTCGGCGCCTATGGCAGCCGACGAAGAGTGAATATCCTCATGATCGGGAGCTTCGCCTCACTATTGGCGCTAGCCCTCTCCACCGCGGAGATGACCTTTTTCGAGCATGGCTTCGTCCCGATGGTTATTTTCAGCTTCGCTTCCACCATGGCCTTCGTCGTACTCTGGTACCACAGGCTCAGAAGTCAGAGCCGTCACCTCCGCCTCATCATCGATACGGTCCCCGTTTTCATTTTCGCCAAGGATGACAAGGGACGCTACCTCCTGGCCAATAAGATGATGGCCGAGAGGATGGGAGCGAGCTCCGAGGAGATGATCGGCACAACCGACCTGGATTACGGTCTGCCGCGGGAAGAGATGGAAGGCTACCTCGCCATCGACCGCGCCGTCCTCGAATCAGGCACGACCATTGAAGTCCCGGAGTACTCCTTGGCTCGGAAGGATGGAACCCTGGGATGGTTCCAGACGATCAAGGTTCCCTACCGCCTGCCCGGTTCCAATCGGAAGGCCATCCTGGGAGTGACGCTCGATATCACGGAGCTGAAGCTGGCCCAACTGCGCATCGAGGAGAGCGAGCGGCGATTCAAACACCTGGCGCATCACGATCACCTGACCGATCTTCCCAATCGCGCTCTTTTCGCCGACAGGCTCGAACAGGCCCTCGCTCTCGCTCGGCGAGAATCCAGACGGCTTGCCCTCGCCTTCATCGACCTCGACGGATTCAAGGAGATCAACGACAGCCTGGGGCACGAAACGGGCGATCTCCTTCTCAAAGAGGCTGCCGACCGAATGCGGGAATGCATCAGGGCCTCCGACGGAATCGGACGGATCGGCGGCGACGAGTTCGTGGTCTTCCTCCGTGGCGTCGAAAACGCCGAGGTGGCCCTTTCGGCGTTAGAAAAGCTGCAAGCGGCGATGGAGAGGCCTTTTATCATAGTTGATAATAAGATCCGCATCTCGGCCAGCATCGGCGTATCGATCTTTCCCGACCATGCGGAAGAGGAAAGGTCTCTTTCTCGCAAGGCGGATAAGGCGATGTATCGCGCGAAGGCCGAGGGGAGAAATAGGGTATGTCTATTCGACACCAAAAGCGATGGCGAGTAGCGAAGGCAAGTAGCGCAGGCGAGAGAATGCCGGCATCGATCTGCGGATCGAGCCCCATCCTTTCGGATCAATGGATGAAGACCCCTCAGGCTTCCTGGCTGAAATCAAGAAAAGCGGAATCCGTGTCGCTTAGGTCGCCCGGAGTCTGCGGAAGACGTGAATCTCTAATTAGGACTTACCGTTTTTGCGATTAAACCATGCCTTGGCCTGGTACAAGAGGCCGGGAGAAGCGAAGGGAACCTGGATGCTGGTAGGCTAGCCGAAGGTGTTTTTGGCTGGATGCGCGGTGTTCGAGATCGGTCCTTTCGGAGACGTCGACGTTTAAACCTTCCTGGCGCGTCACGGCACGTAACGCTAGATCGGCGGAAGTTGAAATTTTCCCTCGAGGATACCCGCGACCGTAAGGTCTTCATCGAGTTCTTCCCAGCGTAGCGCGAGGCCGTCGAGGCGGAGTTCTACCTTCTTCAGATCTTCATCGCTCGCGGCCTTTAGCAGGCGGAACCGATCGGCTGGAAAGCCGATGATACGTTCATCGCTCAACTCAAGGAAAATCATCCTCCCTTCCGCCCGCACGGAAACGGCACAGGCTTGGGTCCGAAACGAAGCGTCAGCGATGGAACTCATGATAAGCCTCCAGAAGCCGGGCGCGGTGCTCATATACGAGTCGTTCGATTGCGCGTACCTGCGGTCCGGCCTGCACCATGTCCGACCTCATAACATCGCTGATAACGCGCTTGGATGACTGCGCGCTTTTCACGTCCGTTCTCCTGATCCTCTGTTTCGAGCGAACAGATGCTCACGATGCCAGCGCAGGTAAACCAGATGTCGTGAGTCGAGCCATCTGAGTATCATGCCGGAGTGAAGACCTATCAATGCGTATTTGTTTTGATGTATTTGATGAGAAATAAGGATAGACCCATCATCCGTGAAGCTGATGAGGCCCGTATCGAAGAGGGCGTCTATGTTCGCCGAAAGCAGGAACCCATTGTAGACGTCGAGGCGCTCGGAATCGGACGCGCACTCCGCCCAGGGCTTGGCGTGGCTTGCCCTGAGCAGCTCCGGAATATCCACGCCGGTGAGGGAGCAGGCTCCCTCCCAATAGGACAAAAGCGCATTCCGATAATGGCCCTGTCCGATTCGCTGCTTCACCAAGCGCTCGGCTTCCGTGCCTTCGAGAATTCCCTGCGTTGCCATGGCGGTATCGAGTTCCTTCCGAAACGCGGCAAGAGGCGCATCCGGAACGGAAACGCCGATCTCCGCGGCCCGCCTAAGAAGGGCGCAGAGGACTTGATAATCCCAAGGCAATACTTCCGTTTCGGTGAAGAGCAGAGAAGGGAATCCCCGCTTCAACTCCTCCATGGGGAAACCTTCCGTGAAGCGGACCACCCACTCATTGTCATGGCCGCCCTGCCGCACGGAAACGGAGTAACCGTGCCTCGATGACGCGAGCCGTACGCTTCCATCGGAGTCGGAAGATGAGCGTTCCCAGCCATTGTCATAGCCCGCTTTCTCCACGAGGCTTCGTTCGAGGCTGTTCATGGCGCTACCGCTTCTTCGACCACCTTAGCGAGATTGCGGAAGCTCCCCGAACGCGAGCAAAGCTCCATCGACTGCTCCTCCACGAGAAAGATGAGGGACCCCGCCGGCATCAGTCGTCATTCCCCAGGTTTCTCGAAGGCTCTCCTCCATTCACCAGTGGATCGCCTACCGAAAGGTGACCCTCCATCCATAGCTGCCCGAGGAGGGCGCCTTCACTCATAAACTCGCGAACGCCGGGGATTTTGCCGGCTGTCATGCTCTTCGTAAAACCCATCTTGTCGCGCCAGAGCACGCGGACATCCGCCGGGTCGAGGGCATCAAGGAAAAAAGGCGAATGGGTAGTCGCGAAAATCTGAGTGCGCGCGGTCGCCGCGCGGCATTCCTCGACGAGCCCCGCGAGCAGGCGAGGATGAAGGAAGTTCTCCGGTTCTTCGATGCCGATGAAGGGCGGAGGATTGGAATCGTGAAGGATCACAAGATAGGAGAGCATCTTCAGGGTCCCATCCGAGCTGAAGCGCGCGAGCGTAGGGATATCGAAGGGTGCGTCCTTGAACTGGAGGAGAAGTCGGCCATCGCTGAGCAGATCGGCCATTACCCGGTCGAAACGCGGAATCCTCTCGCAAAGCGCCCGCTCAATCGATCGTAGACGATCGGGGTCCCGCTCCGAGAGATATTGAATGACATTGGCCAGATTGTCGCCGCTGCGGGAGAGCCTCTCGTGGGGTCCGGCGTCGGGCACACCGCGCGCGCTGTCGGCCGAGATGTAGCTCACATACCATCCGGTTATGAAATCTCTCAGGGCCACGACGCGCGGATGATCGGCGAGTTGACCGAGGGTATTGACCGCGAGCATGTCGGGGGACTTGAGAGGAGACTGGACACGACGGTCGGACTCGTCGGGTTGCTCGCCCGAAACCACCTCGCCCTTGCCCATCTTGTAGTCGAGAAAACGAAAGGGCTTTCCGTTCGATCCGCGGCGCCATTGGAGCCATTCCTCCGCGACGAAGGGGGCACCATCGGATTCGTCCACGGAGAGGTGGTACGTGACGAGGGGGAAGCCGGGTTCGTCGTATTTTATCTCGATTACTATCGGGCCTTCGCAGCCTCGAGTCTTGAGCTCCTTTGCCCGCCCCCTCTTGTCCCAGGCCCTCCTGAGGCCGAACTCGAAGCATTCCGCGAGGAAGGCGAAGACGTCGAATACCGTGGATTTCCCCGATCCGTTGGGCCCGAGGATGACGGTAAGAGGCGTGATCTCCTTGAACTCGATCTCCCGAAGCGCCCGGTAATTCTGCACCTTGAGATTGGTTATCTTCGGAAGTGTCGATCGTTGAGCGCTCATTCTCGAAGCCTCTTCCCCTTCCTTTATGCCCTTTCCCGCGAGTTGTTGCAGTCGGCATTGTACACCAAGCTTGCCGCCCTATTTCTCGACATACTCACCGATATCGCTCAATCTGACTACGCCGCTCTGGGCGAAATAGCTCTGCATGCCGCGCGGGCCGAGATCGAATTCGTTGCTCCGCAACCTTAGTTCCAACAGAGCGACAAGGGCATCGATCTCGAAAAACACGATTTCGCGTATATCCGTTTCCATTTTGATCGACCGGATGAAGTCATCAAAGTCACTGTTCACAACGCTCGTAATTACGGCGAAGTAGACATGCCGCATGCCCCTCCGCCGGAGCTGGTCGATTTGGCCGTTGATGTACTCCTTGATCGCCCTATCGTCAGTGCCAAGTGAATAGCCATCCCTACGAACCTTCGCGTCGTAGATTATGGCATAATTGTTGGTAGGCGCGATCGCGATACCATCCGGAACCCGGCCATAGCCTTGACCGAGAGCCTCTACCGTATACCCGAAAATCGAAAACAGGACCGCTATCCTTTGCTCGAAAACCTTCTCGACCGAGATTCCGACATGTTCGCAAATCTTCGCCATTTCGTCGGAGTTATGCGCAAGACCTGGCAATATCGAGACGATTGGCGGTATGTAGGACGCCGGCAATCCCAGGTCCGGTTCCGTTTTCGGGCGATCCGCCGGTTCCTGGTCGTTCGAAGCGGGTGCATTAGAAAGCGCTTGGGGAGCGGGATTCTCTTCGGTGTCAAAGAAGGCATGCTCGATATCCCAAAGCGTAACCGGGTTCGATGAAGCGTCGTATACGGAAAGGAGGTCTTCGTTGATGCCGAGAAACTCCAGATAATTGGCGCCCGGACTTCCGGAAAAACTGCTGATGCCGGCCCCGATCAGCGACTTGACCATCGAGCTGTAGTAGATCGGCCACCGTTGCCAGTCCTGCATTGACCAGAAATATGAAAGGAAGAAGGGTACGGAACCGCTCCTTGGAGCGGCACGACCGTCGGAGAAGAATTGCCCGAGGTTGGCGGCCTGCGTCGCAAATTCGTCGATGGCTCCCTTGGCGGCAGCGTTGTCGGCTGGCTTTTCAATCGTCCATTTGAGCAACTGGTCAAATCTATCCTGCAATCCATGGTCGGCCGAGGTATTGTACATCATGTTGAAGAACATCTGGCCGCTCATGCCCTTGAATCCCCAAAACCGATTCTGCTTGTTGATGCTGTCAATTTTGGTCTTGAAAACGGGGAGCTCCAGCAAGCCGCTACGGTAATCAGCTATAAGGCGAATGATCGTCGGAATCAGGTCTCGCCGTTGCGCGTCGAGATCGGACGAGGCTCTATCGGCCAGATACGCATCGATTCGTTGCTTACGCTGGGCAATCTGTGATTGGCTAAGCATGTTTCCTCCATATCCCAAGCCTCGAGCACGAACCTCCGTGCCTTATCTCCCTCATGTTTTGCAGTACCCTTTTGCCGAAGACCAGGAATATTCCGGAGGGGAACCCACCGCACAAGGTTTCCGAAAAATCCAAACTATCTGCGCCGTGCTCTTTCTAAGTACTAATTACTAATAACCACTACGCCCTGAGGAATTTCATCTTGAGCGATGCCTTGAAGAGCCTTCCCGTTCTCCAGACGTTAGGATCCTCCGTTCTTTCAAAAATACCGAACTCGCGCATTTGCTCGAGGGAACGTCGGACGACAGCCGCGCTCAAACCTACGGTCCTTATTAGAAACTGTTCCATTTCCGCCATGACGAAGGGCGTCTTTTGACCGGAAAATGCACTTATCCACTGATTGAGTTTTTCCACGCGATCTCCCTGGGTAAACTCGCCAAAATCTAGAAGATGTATCAATTCCTGCCGAATTTGGTCGAGATAATCCACCGAGGCCGCCTCGTGTGCTCTAAACAGAAGCTGCTGATCCAAGCGACCATTGATCATTGCGCTAGTCCGAAGCTTCTCGGCAGTTTCGTTAAGCCTGCCGAGAAATGAATCAAACACTCGGGGATAATACGACGCTCCCTGCGATGAACTATCCGCAAAGTGAAGACGAAGGAAGGTAGTGGTTAGGATATTTGATCTTGACAGGTTATTGGGGAGGATTTGCAAAAGAATCCGCTCACATTTCTCTGGCGAAAGCGCGCGCTGCCTGATTTCATCGATTGAATCCTTGATGTCTTTGATAGGTTCGGGGAAATTGGCCCTGAAGAAATCATATTCCGGAATCCGCGACAGGGTGAAATTCAGGATGCTTTGATAGTCCCAATTGAGAACTATCTTCTTTCCTTCGATTTGCTGCTCGATATTCTGGACCCCGCTTCGGTACGCTAGATCGGCACGCAGGAACAAGATTATCTTCAGGCTATTTCCAAGCCGCTCCTCCGATTGGATGGTTAGCATAAAGTGGAAAAGAGCCTCGACATATCGATAGATATTCTCATAAGTAAATGCTGTCTCGATGCCGTCCAACAGAAAGGCTCGTGGTCCGCCGCCGGAAAGGCAATCGAGGGCTTCTTGTCGCATGGCTGGTGCCGACATTCCAGATTGCGCGATTTCTACAAGCGATCGGCGCATATCTTCTCTGGGCGTTTGCTTGTTCCTGAGACCAGAAACCAGCAAGGCCCACCATAATGTTTCTGGCTCCTCGCCATATTGGTCCCTGGCATTCTGGAACTCGATGCTCGCGGTAGAGAGCCCGACCGCTTGCTCGCTCGAGCTATCAACAAGGAGGGCTTCGCCAAGACCTTCACTGCAAAGTTGTTTCGCAAGCCGCGTCTTGCCGGTCCCCTTTCGTCCGAACACATAGCGAACTTCATTGCCAGTCTGCCTGAGTTCTTGCAAGGCAACGGTCTGAATAAGATCTCCCAGATCAAGCGAGCCAATGGGGCTCAGCTTCACGCTGTCCCGCTGTGGATAGACGTCTATCAACCGCTGGATCTCCACGAGCACGCCTCGGGTGTTGACACCAAGATCATTGATATCTGGCAGAGTATTTGTTCTGAAAGCCTGGTCGTAGGGCCAAATGATCCAATGATCTTCGATATCGGAAGGATCAAGGGTAGAAAGATCGTCGGCATCACCTTCCTGCGTGGTTGTTCTCGCTTCGATGAGCAAATCGAGAAGTTCGTCGACCTGACGGACATTGCGCCGGCGGTAGCTCTCTTCCGTTTCAGTATCGGGCTTGAATGACACAATAATACCCGGGTTGTCCGCATTGGTTGAGAATATTCCCCTGAACACTTCTTTGGCGCCGCTCCATTGGTCGTCCAGCCTCGCAAAGACCACTACCGGACCTGGGGCGACTTCGAGCCAGGTAAGCGTAGTCATCGCCATCCCGGAGCGGTGATCAATAAGGATAAGATCGAAACTTTCCCGCTCCGCCCACTCTTTGATGCGTTCAATAGGCTTTTCAAGAATTCCGGGTAGGAGACTAGTCTGAAGAGTAAAGGCTGCGAAATCGATATCAAAGCCCACGTCTCGATTTCTACAGGCGATCAGGCGCACTTCGCCTCCTCCTTTCTCGCTGATCACCGGGACTGCCTTGACCATGCTTCCTTTTTGGGCGATGCCGAGTAAAGTCGCGCCCTCACCGGCCGGTCGTACTCCGAAGATGATGTCGAGGGACGGTGCTTCGATATCCGCGTCGACAAGAAGAACCCGTAAGCCTTCTCGAGCTAAGTGTTGCGCGAGAGCGGCGAGAACCGACGAACGGCCTTGACCGCCTTTGTACCCATAAAAGTGCGCAATTTTCGGCATTTCTTTTGGCTGTCCGTGCCGCGCTGCCGGAATTTTAAGGAAGGCTCTTAACCAGTGGTCTCCGCGATTCCCCATCGGACTTCCGGAAGCCTCCTCTGGACTGAGAAACTCCAGCGTTAAGAGACAAGCGGCGGCGGTTTTCCGAATATCGGCGATATTCTCCTGAATGCCTGCCGCGGCAAGGGCTTCTCGCTCATCATCGTCTTTTCCGATAAATGCTGGGGAAACGCAGCGGACATAGGCATAGGGAAAGCGAAAGGCAAACTCGAGGGTGCCCACGAGTCCTAGCTTGTCGAGAAGGACTTTACCGGTCATGGAGCGACTCCTTTGGAATCGAGGGCGGTGATGATGTCGGCGACGGTGGTTTTGAGGGTCTCGAAGGCGCTTATGGGCGATCCGTCCGGGAAGTCCGCATCTACACGAGCATATCTGAGGTCCGGATAGACCCTGGGGTTGACTGGCGCAGACAGACCGTTACGGATAGTACAGTTCAATGAGGACAAATCAATTCTGAGCCGACCTGCTAGGGCTACCAGTCCCGCATCTCCCAGGTCGGTCAACATCTGGGGCACATCATGCGCAATTGGGGGCCAGGTAGGAGCGGTATCTTTGAGGCATAATTCTATGGCCACCAGGGAACAGTAAGCGCTCGCAAGGGGAGAAGCGCATTGAGCGGCGGAAAGAAAGGCCTTTCGGTTCGTCTCATGGGGCATCAACATACTCCTCTCCCTTATTATACATCATACTTGGTCCTCCCTATCCCAAGCCTCGAGCACCAGCCTCCCCGTCCTGTACTCCCCGAACTCCGCCACCTCCCTGTTCTTGAGCACTCTGAAGGTCTCCGAAGGATAGTCCTCACCCATTACATCGGCGGGGTCGAGGATGTAGCGCAGCTCGTCGCGCGTGAGGCCGTAGAGCCGAGCGTAGCGGGCGTCGAGCTCGGCGCGAATCTCCGCTCTCCGTTCAGGATGAAAGGGGAAGGGCGGAAGGATGGTCGGTGAAAACTCCATCTTCTCGAGCTCATCGCTGCCGGCCCCGGAATAGACAATCGACTCTCGGTGAATACCTTCTTCCTTCAAGAGGCGCTCGCTCTCCAGTCGCCAGGTCGCGGCATGGTGGGCCTCGAGGAGAAGGAGGCGTCCGGCCCCGTCGAGGTTATTCCAAATATCCGCTGCCCAGGCTTCAAGGTCGCAGGCGGTGTAGGTGAGTTCGAGGACGCGAGGGAGGATGAAGGAAATATCCGATTGGGAGTACTGACTAGGGGGAAGAATGGGTAGCTGCTTATAGATGAAGTAGTTCATATGAGTGCCACCGGCTTTGTGACGGGCAACAAAATCCAAGACTACTGAACCCAGGTTTGATATAAGCGTCGCGCAAGCGGATGACGCCATTTCTGTCGCAAAAAGCATGAGAGGAAGATTATTCCCCACCCCCGCCCTCGGCATCACGCTCGCGATGACGGTGCGTTCGTCCGTTGCCCTACAAATATCTCTCCATCCCATAAGCCAGCGCGGGCTTCGTCTTTCCAGGACATCCTCGACAGCTCGGAAGAACGCCTCAGGCTCGGCGTACTGCTTGCCGCAAAGCGCATGCAGTTCTCCATCCTCCAGGCAAAGCGACAGTTCTGCTCTTAAGTCCGCGGCATCCTTCGCGAGCCAGGCCTTGATGAGACCGCGAGGGGCCTTGGCTATACGAGCGATAACCTCGGGCCTGGAGACCCAATACCGCGGGCGCACCGAAAAACCGGGATCGGCTTTCTCGGCGATCGTCACATCGCGACAGGCTTCCCCCTCGTTCTGGACACCGCTCGCCGCTTCGTAGGTGGCCCAGCGATGGTCGAACTGATGGATCATCTTGGCTTCGTAGAGGAGTAGGCAGCCAGGATCAGGTGTATCGTGGAAGAGGCTCGAATCGTTTGACATATGGAACATTGCCTGGAAACTGATTCCCCAGGGATTCTTGTCACTCTCGCCGGAGGTCTTTGCCTCCTCGATGAGAACCGGGACCTGCCGGTAGATCTTCTTGGTGATCTCCGCGTCCCGAGCCGATCTGAATACAGGACAGGTGAGGGTGTTGGGATTGAGGAGGGCGAACTCGTCCGAGCGGAGGCTGAAGCGCCTGCGCTCGTCTCCAAGCTGCCTCGTGTCGGTCAGGAAAAAGGCGAGAGAGGCGATGTTCGCCGCGCCGATGGTAAGAAGGCAAAACCTGTAACTTCTATGCACCGAGGGAAAAATCGCTTTACTATTTTCGAAATCGAAGAGAGAGACGAGTTTGCCCTTGGTCGTAATTTGGGCGAAGTAGGACTTGGTGGAATCGTCGGTGGCAATGCCCGATGGCACGATGAAGCCCGCCCGGCCTTCGCTTTGCCTGAGGCCCAGGATGGTCTCGGCAAAAAGGGCATAAGTATTAACATCCCCAATTCCCGTGAGCGGATAGCGTCCCCCCTCATCGCCCTTGACGTGGGCAAAGACGCTCGCCGCCTCGGCGGCCTTCCGTGCCCGAATGAACTCGGCGTGCAGATCCTTATCGAATAGGTTCCCGCTCCTGAGCTCTTCGATGAGCTTCTCGCGTCCGGCCTTGTTTTTCGCGGTTGCGATGCCTGCATGCCGCGCGGCGAAGAACTCCTCCTCCTGGAGCTTGATGCGCTCCCAGGGCGGGTTCCCGAGCACGCAGTCGAAGCCCCCCTTGGCGAAGACCTCGGGGAATTCCAATCTCCAATGGAAGAAGCGATTTCGCTCGCCGAGATACCTGGCCAGCGCGTTGACGCCCCGCGAAGCGGGCGATTCGTCGTGGCCCAAGGCGGCCAGAGATAAATCGGCCGTAGTGGGAATGGGGCTCCCTTCGCCCTTGTCGCAGAAGAACGCTGCCGTGTAGATATCCGAGGCGAGTTTTACGCGCCGGTACTCGGGACTCGAAAGGAGTGACTCGAAGGCGGCGCGCTTGCGACCGATCGACTCCAGGTCGTCGTTGGGGATGTTGTCGAGCTTCCATTTCAAAGCCACTATGCCGGCCTCGGCGCTCAGGATGGGGCTCTCGAAGAGCTGGCCCTGGCCGTTCGCCTTCTTCTCGTCCGCGTTGCGCTTCTTGTAGCGCCTCACGACGCTCGCATCGTCTCCCGATAGCGCGACATAGGCCCCGTCGGGAATGCCCGCCTTGAGCACGTCGAAGTCGAGGACGCCGACCAGGGAGTTGCCGCACCTGATGTGGTGGTCGATAAAGGAGAGGGGTCGGCCCGGTTCGTAGCCCTCGAGCCAGAGGCTCGTGCGCGCGAGTTCGACCGCCATGGGATTGAGGTCGACGCCATAGAGGCCGTGGGCGATGACCTCGCGAAGGGCGTGTCGGTAGTCGGCCTCGAGCACGGAGCCGTCCTCGCTTCTCGCCAGGGCAAGTGCCTCCGCGAGCTTTCGCGCCGCGGCGAGGAGGAAGTGGCCCGAGCCGCAGGAAGGATCGATCACGGTGATGCCGAGGATGGCCGCCTCCCGCTCCGCGGGCTCCGGGGCCGCCTTGAGCCGCGCCTCGATCACCGGCTCGAGGGCGCTCTTTATGAGTTCCTGCACGAGGCTGTCGGGGGTGTAGTAGCTTCCGCTTGTCTTGCGCGCGTTGCCCGCCGTCGATCCTTCCTCCCCCTCTATGCCGACAAAGCCGAAGCTCCTCGCGGCCAGGTCCAGGGTCGGTACGAGTTCGAGGAGGCTCTCGTACACCGAGCCGAGCTCCTCGGAGTCCATGTTCCTGTAATCCACGACGGTGCGCGCGTTGCCCGCCACGGCCCAGCGGAGGCTTTCCATGGCGGAGAGGAGGTCGTGATTGGACAGGCCGCAGGCGTCGATCGTGGGGCATTGATCCTGGGCGAAGAGGCCGCCCAGTGCCGGGAGATCCAGGGCCACCTCACCTTTTCCGAAGGCGCGGAAGAGCACGGCTACGCCTTCCCACTGGTCGCCGTGGCGGTCGTAGCCCGAACGCCTGAGCGCCTTGTCCCTGAGGCGCCGCAATGAGTAGCCGCGCTCGTAGAGCTCGTGGGAGGCGCGTCGCCCTTCGTCGCCCGGATGGGCATGCACGAGGCCGCGCTCCTCGATGGTAAAGACGAAGAGGAAGCGGTAGATGAGCCGCAAGAGCTCATGGAAATAATCCTCACGGCTCAGGGAGCCGGAATCGAGGGCGGCCCGAAGCCTGGCATTGCCCTGTCCCTCGTAGCGGAGGAAGCCGGAGCCGAGGGCCAGGAGGGCGCCGGTCACGCCCGCCTTGAGCCCCTCGCGCACGCGGGTACCCTGGCTCTCGCCTTCCTGTCGCCAGGTCTCCCATATCGAGCCTCCCTCCTCCGAGTCGGCCCTGCTCGCGTGGAGGATGCGCCAGAGCATTTGGAACTCGGGAAAGCGCCGTTCGCGCATGATGGTCCCGAGGTCGAACTCGAGATAGGAAGGCCGCGCCATGGCGGGCGAGGAGCGGAGGAGGCGGATGCTTTCTCCGTTCGTGACGATGGCCCAGCCCACGGTACCCGAGGCTTCCCTCGAGTCGCCGACTTTGGCATTGAGATATTCCTGGGTCATTTGAAAGGGGCTCTTCTTGCGGGAGCCCGAACCCTCCACCGAGAACCGGTTCTCGCTCGTGTCGAGGGTAAGTCCGTGACTGCCGATGACCAAGGGGATCTTCCCGAACGCGAGGTGGCCGAGGGGAAAGCTGCGGTCGCCCAAGGTGACCGGCGGAATCTTCGAGAGTGCGGTGTAGCCCAGGGCGTCGCGGAAGAGCTCGACGACGCAGCTTTCCATCTTCTCAGCCTTGGTCTCGTACTGGCTCCAGACGGCCCCGGCTATCTGAAAGGCTCGTCCGTACTCGTCGTTCAGACGCAAGCCTCGCGGCACGCGATAGTCGGAGATGCCTTGCCTGCTCGCCAGTCCCGCCGCTGCCTTTTCCAGGTAGTCCGCCACGAAGAGAGATCCTTCGAGGCGGAGCGTATCGAATCCGAGGGCCTTCAGGTTGTTGTGTCGCATTGTGACATTCCCTCAGATTACATTCGGAAGAAGCACATACACGCCGATGAGGTCGACGGGGAGGCAGGCCGTGGCGCTGTACAGTCCGGTGTCGCCTGCCGCGTCCCGCACGCGGCGATGATCGGCGAGGAGTATCCCGGCGCGTTCCGCCGCCAGCTTCTCGAAGGTCTCGCGATGCTCGGCGAACCACGCGATACTTTCCACGAGCTCCCGGACCATGACTTCCTTGCCCAGGTTAGCGCTGGGATGGGCGTCGAGAAGCCCCTCCACATCGGCCTCGGGGAGGAAGCGGGGTTGCTTTCTCCCCTGAATGCCCAGGGCTATCGCCTCCTCCGCCATGAGTTCGCGGCGCTTTCCGGCGCGGACTACGTCGAGCTGGTGGCGGAGCCTCAGGAGGAAGATGGTGGTCGTCTCCCGTACCGATGCCGTCTCGAAGACCGCGGCGCGAGAGGCGAGAACTTCCGTTGCCGCGGCATCGCCGGACAAGGCGCTTTCCAGAACCTGATCGGCGAGGAGGGAGACGATGGGATGGCTTCGGTGGATGAAGGAGGAGCCCGTGTCCGCCGGATAGGTGAAGCCCAGGGAAAGCGGTTTTGCGAAGCCTTCCGCGGCCATGCGTTCCTTGAGAGAGAGCGGAAGCTGGGCAGGCAGGAAACGGAAGCTCTCCTTTCCTAGAGCTTCGAGGGGCGCCTTGAGCCTGATGAGCGCGGCTTCCACGAAGCGTCGTACTTCGTTGGCCTCGCCGAGAGCGCTTGCCTGCTTGTTCCACTCGGGCATCACGTCCTCGGGCCTGAGCCTGCGCTGGGCGAAGACCGTGCGGTTTGCCTTGGCCCTTTGCATGGCGTCCTCCCAGGCGCTCTCCATAGGCTTGAGATCGACCGCCGCGAGAGCCTCCCCGAAGTCGAAGGCTTGCTGGCCTCCGCCTCCGCTCCGATCGCGAGTTTTCATGAGGGCTGCCTTGACGAGGGCCTGTTGTATCCGTTTCCCATCCTCCGGCATGGGGACGAGGACGCCGAGCTCTTCCCTGATCGCCTGCGCTTTGCGGAGTATGACATCGAGGATGAAGCCGTCGACGGGATTATCCTGGCCGTAGATAATCGCGCACCTGACTTCTCGCGACTTCTGCCCGAAACGGTCGACCCGTCCCTCCCGCTGCTCGTGCCTGGTCGGATTCCACGCGAGGTCGTAGTGGACGACGGCGTTGAAGCCGTGCTGGAGGTTGATGCCTTCCGAAAGGCAATCGGTGGCTATGAGGATGGGCCGCTTCGATTGGATGAGGAGATCGATCCGCTCTTCGCGTTCCTCGGGGCCGAGCTCGCCGGTAATCACGTCGACCGTATGATCCCCAAGCCGTTTCCTGATCTGCTCGCCGACGTAGCCGGCCGTCGCGATGTAGCGGCAGAATACGACAGGTCGCCAGTCCTTGCCTTTTTCACGGGAGAGCGATTCGAGGTGGGCGACGAGGGCCGCGAGCTTCGGGTCTCCCTCGGTTCCGCGAAGGTGGTCGGCCTCGGCGATGAGTCCTTCGAGAAGGCTCGCGTCCCCGATGCCGGCGGGCGGCTCCTGGTCGTTCGAACCGAGTTCGTCCGCGCTTCCGTCGCCGATGCGTTCCTCGTCCGCCAGGGCGGCGAGTTCCTCCGCCGTTCCCTCGAGGCGTGCCGTAAGGGCTCGATGGGCGGCGGCGGGCGATGAGGCGGCGCAGCGCAAGAGGGCAAGTGTCGCGTACCACATCATCCGCGCGCCTTCGCCCTTTTCGCGTTCGGCTTCGGTCGCGAGACCCAGACAATAGGCGCGCACCGACTCGAAGAATTTCCCCCAATCGCCGGACAGGGTATACGTTATCTCTTTGACCATTCGGCGAGGAAAGACGCTCGAGTCCTTCCACTCGTCGATGTCCTTGCGTCTTCTCTGGACGAAATGCCGCGCGAGCCTCTGGCGCAAGGGGTCGTCGGCCCGGACGGAGCTTCCGGCGAGCGTGGAGAACTCGGGATCGAGAAGGCCCAGGAGATTATGGAAGGCTACATCGTCGCCCGAATGCGGCGTCGCGGTGAGCATGATGAGGTGCCGGTCGGGGTCGGCGACGAGGCTTCGAAGGAGCTCGTAGCGCCTCTGACGATTCTGTCCGGCGATGGTGCAGGTGTGCGCCTCGTCCACGACCACGAGTTCGGGGGCGCTCGAAAGGAAATAGTTCTTGTGAACTTCGCTCTTGATGTAGTCGAGGCTCATGACGAGGGCCGGGAAGTGTTCGAAGAGCGAGAGCCCGCGGGGAACCAAACTCTCGAGTCGCCGTACGCTGGAGGCCGTGAGCCCCACGGCAGGCAGGTGAAAACGCTCCGAGAGTTCGCCGACCCACTGGTCGACGAGGTGAGGAGGGCAGAGCACGGCGAAGCGCGTGATCTCCCCCCGGTCGAGGAGCTCTCGCACGATGAGGGCCGCCTCGATGGTCTTGCCGATGCCGACATCGTCGGCGATGAGGAGCCGCACCGTCTTCTGCTTGAGCGCCATGAGGAGGGGGACGAGCTGATAGGCCCGCGGTTCAACGGCTATCCTTCCGAAGCTCCGGAAGGGTCCCGCCGCCGCACGCAGCTTCAGCTTGAGCGCGTCGCGCAAGAGAAGCGCAGAATCGTAGGCGCCAGGTTTCGTGGCGTCGGGTAGCGGAAAGGTCGCCGCCTCGATCGGACTTGCCTCGAGTTCGGGGAGGATCACCTGGATATCGGAGTCGGCGCCCCCCAGTGGACGCAGATAGAGCGCTTCGCCGACGGCATAGACGGAGGGCTGCACGACCCATTCCCGCCCGCGCGCGCGGACGAGTGTTCCGGGAGTGAAGGAGCGAGCGTTCATTGTTCTTTTCCCTTGCCGCCTGGAATCGCCTGTGGATCTTGTGAGAGTGCCCGGTCCCATGCGTCCTCGTTTTCGCCTATGACCGAAACGACAAAGCCTCGGTCGCGCAGATAGGTCAGGGATTCATCGGGCGGCGCCTTGAAGAATACGGCTATTTTATCGCTTCGATACAGGGCATCCGCCCGGTATTTTCCCTCCATAAAGGCATACATGAAGGCATCGGGCATGCGGAACCCTTTTCTTTTCAAGAATGCGGAGAATGCTCCATCGTCAAAACCCGTAGTCACGTCGACGGCTCCGCCATCCATGGTCCCTTGCACGGACACATCGCCCTTCGAGAGGGCCACAAGGACGCCGAGGGCCTCGGCGTTGCGTCGGTCGAGGATCTTATGCTCGGGTTGGTTGTAGTAGGAGAGGAGGCATTGGTAGCATGCGGCGACGCAGGGGTCGCGCGCATCCTTTCCTTGCAGGTCGACGAGGTCGTCCACCGAGTCGATGCGCTCGGGGACGCGATAGTGGAGTATCCGCAGGGCCATTCGCGCGACGGCGGCGAGCTCGTCGGGGTCCCGGGCGAGCCTCGTGAGGACTCCGGCCCCGCCCTCGGAGGCTTCGTAGAAGAGTATCTGTTTCCGATCGCTCTCCAGCGGAAGCGGCTCGACGGCGAGCTCGGATTCTTCTATTTGATAGATTTGCTCGATGCCGCGTTTGAGGCTGGCTTGCAGGGTCGCCATGGCCTCCTTGCTCGGCGTTCCCCTTAGGGCCAAGATGAGGATGTTGCGGTAGTCCTCGACGAAGGGCACGATCCGCTGGGGGGGGACCCTGGTGCGCGCGGCCTCGACGTCGCCCTCGCTCTTGTTTTCGTCGTCTTCTTCGGCGCGCCACCATCCGGAGATAGGGTCGATGTAGAATCCGAGAATGTTCTTGTTCTTGCGACGCTTCCAGCCGCGGTTGATGCGCCACAGCAAGGCGGCGGGCGAGTAGACCAGGTCTCCTATCGTTTCGCCGTCGAGACGTATGATCGAGCGGGTCATCTCGGCATGTCCGGCTTCGTCGCGATTCAAGCGAAACATGGTCTGGATATCGTAGCCCTGCCTCTGTCTTTCCTCATCGTTTACGGAGATGCGCTCGACCGCCTCGGTCTCGACGGTCTCGATCCTAAAAAGGTCGGCGATGCGCGAGTTCCCCGTGAGTTCGGCCCCGCAGTTCTCGCAACGGGGCAGAACCACCTCGGGCTCGTCGACGCTGCCGAAATGACCGTGACCGCAGGCGGGACAGACGAGGGCGTGTATCGTCGGAAGGAGGTTTCCTTCCCCGCTCCCTATCATCGATCCCGAACTGAGCTTTGCCTTCTTTACTTGGTACATGCGCCCATCGTGGTAGATAAGGCTTCTCGGCCCGAATTCCGAGATGCCGAGGAAGCGGGGGCGCGAGACCATCGAACCCGAATCCCGCTCCCCTGAAGACCGGCTTCCCCTCGCGGGGATCCAGGCCATGAGGGGCAATCGCGGGAAGTTATAGCCGGGCAGGAATCCCTGTCCCGCGAGGTAGCGATAGGTATAGAAGTCCGAGTTTTGCGTGGCCTGCGAACTCAAGAGGACGTCGAGCTGCCGTTTAGCGTCGGTGTATCGGCGTGTCGCGCTGTCCCTGTCCATGGGCCGTGTCGCGTGACCGCGGACTATGGCATCGGCGAGCTCCATCTGCCTGAGCGTCGCGGCATAGAGACCGCGCCAGCGCTCGAAGGCCTTGTCGAAATTAGCGGGGGCTTGGGCGACGATCGCCTCGATATGGGTATCGGACAGCCATTCGCCATCGCCCGAGAGCGTTTGGCGCAATTCGACGGCGATCGCCTTCGCTTGTTCGAGCGCGAGCGCGCTCGCGGCCGGATTCCGGAGCTCGCTCATGAGTTCTTGCGCTATCGGATACCCGGCTAGGTCGAGCTCGAGGAGAAGGGAGATGCTCGATTCGATCTTGACGGCGAGACAGGAAAGCCAAATGGCGTCGAGATGGCTATCCACGAGGTCCCTATTGGAAAGATCGAGGGTCGGCGCCTTTACGATGCCATGGACCATATCGGGGGCATTCGTGAAAAACCACTGATCATGGGGACTTTGTGCCGCGCAATAGGTAATGACCAGGGCGGGCTGCCCGGAGCGACCGGCTCGCCCGCTCCGTTGCGCATAGTTCGCGGGAGTCGGCGGAACATTGCGCATGTATACCGTATTGAGGGAGGAGATATCGACACCGAGTTCCATTGTGGGCGAGCAAAAAAGCACGGGCAGTCGCTCGAGCTCGCCCGGATAGCGTTCGGCCTTCCACCATGCCTTGTCCTTGTGCGTGAAGCGGAAACGCGCCTCGAGGATCATGCGATCAGAGTTCTCGACCTGTGCCGTGTGTTCGTGCGACTCGTATTCGAAGAGGTAATGGGTCGGAAGCGAAAGCGTGGCGGCCGCGCCACGATAGACCTGACGGAAGAACTCGTTGTGGCTCGCTCTCCTCCTGGGCTCGGAACTCTCGCGGAGATGCCACTCCAGCGCCTGGGATTTCAGGCACCATCCGGAAAAGTCGCGATCGAGGGGGACTTCCTTGACGAACCCGTAGTCGCGGGCTAGTTCGAGCGCCGATTGCACGATCTCGGTGACGGCGGCATCCTTCCAACCAAGGATCTGGCCTTCCAAGGGGCTGCCGTTCCATAGCGGCGCTCGCTTGATGATGCGAACCAGCCGGGACCTGACCCCGCCGGAGATATAATCGAGACGGCTTCGATGCAACCTCTCGGGCAATGGGGAGAGCACCATGTAGCGCGTGACCGTAAGCTTCTCGTCGAAGGCGAAACCCCAGCGCTCCTTGAGAGAAGCCCATGCCTTCGTCTTCATCCGCTCCTGCTCGCCCGGGTCCAGGAAGCGAGAATCGACGCAGAGGTTCTTGCGCATTTCCGCGAACACGAGCGCGAAAAGTTCTTTTCGCCTTTCCGGATCGAGGGACTTGATGGCGGAGTGGGCATGTTCGAAATACCCTTCAGTCCGGCTGTACTCGTCCATGCCGACGTACGCGATATCGACGAGTCCGAGTTGGTCGAGGGAGGGGTTGTTGAAACGCCATCCCTTCCTGAAGTCGCGGATGATGCGATAGCCGAGGACGAATTTCAGCGCACGCTGAGCCTCCGCCAGATTGAGACCGAAGAGGTCGGGGTTGTTGAGATACTCGCATTTTGCGGCGTAGTCGTTCCGGCCGAAACCTATGGCCTGGAAGACCTCCTCGGGCATGGCGTCTTCGGTGAGAACTCCACCCTTCCTTTGCAGAGCGCCGACGATTCCGCCGCGCAGTGTCACGAGGAACACGAAGTCGTTGAAATGTCCCGATTGAAGGGCGGCATCCTGCCGGTTATCGGTAAAGCCGAGAATCTTTCGTTGGTCGCGATCATCCGCCCCGGGCTCTTCGGCGAAGAGTTGCCTGAGCACGCTCATCGTGATCATGGTCGTTGCCGATGAACGCCCCTCGCCCGAGAGGCTAGAAAGGCGGTTGATGTCCTTTCCCATCGGTTCATGGACCATGCCGCAGCGCGGACAAAAACGGATGTGTCCCGGTATGTACCAGAATTCCTGCCCCTCTCCCTTCGCGTAGGCAGCGCCCTGACCATGCGCGTCGAGATATGCCTTGGTGGGGACGAACCTCGAGTATTCTTTTTTGACGCGGGGACCCGAGGCGCGTTGCTCCATCCAGAAATCGGGCAGGCTCTCGACGTTTCCGTCATAATCGAAGCCGGACCCGCAGGGGACAAGGAAGCCGAATCTGTCCTCGGCGTCATTCGGAAACTGCGCATCGATTTCCCGCGGCCCCCAGCGATTATCCGTGAGCTCGACCGGATGGTATTCCTGCCCGCATTCCCGGCAAAAATAGGCTGGATACAGGAAGACCTCATCGCGTCCGGGCGCGAAGCGTTGCGCCGTCATCGTGATGAAACGCTCCCCCGGGGCCTCGAGGGTCATCAGGACCTTGCCCGGTCCGGAAATGTACTGGTGCAGCTTGAAAGCCAAGGGCTTGCGGCCTTCCCCGTCCTCGATGGCGTGAGCAGCCATGAGGAATCTCTGCAGGGCGGCATAAGCGACTTCGGGTTCGCTGCCGGTATCGCGGGCAAGCAGCTGCGCAGCCTGGGTCATGCCGAGGGGTTTCGCGCGGATAGGAGAAGAAACGCCGTTCATCTCGATGCCGAGCGTCGTCTCGACCCAAATGGCCAGGGGGTCGCGTTTGAAGTCCTCTATGTCTGACCACCGAAAACTCGTTTCTTTGAGTCGGTCCGGGAGGAGCCGCAAGGTCGTCTGCCGACTTTGCGTCGAGTCGGTCACCTGGTCCAGCGTTTCCGAAATGACATTCGCGGTGCTTACCGTCTGCCCGAAGAGGAGGCTCGAGACCCGCGCGACGGTAGCCTGCTGATCCTGGAGACTCCCCGTGTTCGACATCGTCGCGGAAGTACCAATGCAGAGCATTTCGGCCGCCTGCAGACGTTGGCGAACCCTTCGGACGAGGAGGGCGACATCGGCTCCCTGGCGACCGCGATAGGTGTGGAGCTCATCGAGGACCAAGAACTTGAGCCCGCGGCAGTGATCGATCACCTGGCGATCCGTCTCTTCATAGCGCGTCAAAAGAAGCTCGAGCATCATGAAGTTGGTGAGAAGAATATCGGGAGGATTCTCCGCGATCGCCTTTCTCTCCTCCTGGCTCTCCTGCCCCGTATAGCGCGCCGCGGAAAATGGCCTTTCGCCATCGGGGTAGCCATGGAGAAATTTCCCGAGTTCGTCGAGCTGGCTGTTGGCCAAGGCGTTCATCGGGTAAATGACTATCGCCCGGGTTCGCCGCTCTCCGCCCGCTTCCCTTTCGCGCAGGATGCGATCGACGATCGGCAGGAAAAAGGCAATGCTTTTGCCGGACCCGGTCCCCGTCGTCACCACATAGGGCTCGTTCTTCTTGGCGATTGCCAGCGCGTCCATCTGGTGTTTGTAAAGGATTAGGTCCCTCGGCCTGCCATCGGGCTTTCCGGTCTTGAAAATGTGAGCGCATGCGGGATGGATGATCCCTTCGTCGACGAGATCCTGTACCGATGAGGCTTTTTTGTAACTCGGGTTAATTTGAATGAGCGGCTCGGGCCAGTAGCGCCCGCGCTCATACTCAGAATCAACGTACTCGCGTATGTCTTCGGCGGCGATAGTGGAGAAACTGCGGGAAAACTGCGCGTATTCCTGAATGATGGAGTCGCGGAACTGGAATACGTCTTGCATGATTGCTCCTATCTTTTATCTGATGCTCATATTTGCCCGAACAGTGTAACATATGTTATCTCAGCGTCAAGGTTGGCAGGTGTAGCTTGTCGTCCCCTTCGACATCCGATCGGTTCCAAGGGGTCTGACCCTGGGCCGACGCCCGTAAGTGCCACCCTCTCACGCCCGTAGGTGCCACCCTTTGACGCCCGTACGTGCCACCCTCCGACGCCCGTAAGTGCCACCCTCTGACGCCCGTACGTGCCACCCTCCGACGCCCGTAAGCGCCACCCTCCGACGCCCGTAAGTGCCATCCTCTGACGCCCGTACGTGCCACCCTTCGGCTCTTTTGACGGGGAGGGCCGAATGCGCTCGCCCAGCCCTGTCTTCCGCCTGGATTTCCCGGCGCTTGTCGGTCGATCGGCCATTGCTCCCAACTAGACATTTGTCGCTTTTGCATGATTCCAGTCGTGAGAATTCTCCCATGTGAGGGGCTGTGAGAATTCTTTTCGCCTTCACCGCTCAAAGCCCGGCGACTCCGCGACGAAAAGCAGGGCACGGGCCCGAGTCGGGCCCCGCCCGCCCCTTTCGGGGCTGGTGATACCAACTGGTTCCGTCGGGTCATGGCCCGGCGGACGTTATGGAGGGCCATGATGGCTTTCAGGGTCAGTGTGCTGCCGAACCATCTTCCAGGTCGTCTCAATCCCTTCCTTGTGCGGGCGACCAAGGGGGAATTCATCGAGTACAATCGTCTGGTCGATTTCATGGCCCAAGGGAGGACCACGGTGACCAGGATCGACATCCTCGGGGTGATCGAGCTACTTGCCGCCGAACTCAGGCGTCTCCTGGCGGACGGCAAGTCGGTCAAGACGCCCATGGGCACCTTCTCCCTCCTCGCCTCGGGGAGCATGAACTCAGTCGACGACGCCTTTCTCCCCCGCGACGCGAATTCGGGCCACAGCGTGCGCATCCATTTCCGCCCGACCCAGAGTTTCGAGCAGGCGGTGCTCGGCGATCTTTTCATCCTCCGCGACGATCAGAACGAAGAGGCCCGGCCTTCGATCAGGGAGGTAGCCGCGGGAGAGGAGGAGGGCGACGGGAATATCCGTTCGGGACGCGTCGTGCAGGTAAAGGGGCGAAAGCTCGCCTTCGATCCGAAGGACCCCGCCCAGGGGCTCTTCTTCATCGACACCGAGGGAAGGGAGCTGCGCTCTCCCTTCTACCCCCTCATCCTTCCGAGTTCGGTGCTGGGGAGCGTCCCTTCGGAGTTGCCCGCGGGCAGCTACGCATTGGCGATTCGATCCACCTTGGCGTGGAAGGACCTTCGCGAGGACCGGGTCCAGGGCATCGTCATCTCCGTCTGAGTTCAGTCAGGGTCTTTAGGGGGAGGAGGGGCCTCCGACCCTTCCTTCCCCTTGTCGAACTCGGCGGGTGAAGTGCCCCGGCCGTAGCGCGCGAGGAGTTCGATGTTCGACTCCACATCGAGTATGGCGTATGCTTTGCTGAGGGCGTTGTAGACGGTGGCCGGTTTGACACCCTCGACCGCGGCTATCTCCTTGGCGCTCTTGCCGGCGAGGATGCCGGCGACGAAGCTCCTCTGGCGCTCGGTCAGGGGCCGAGCCCAGTTCCCGCGGGGGAGGGCCTCCTCCTCGCAGGGGCAGGGCTCCTTGGCAGGTTTGCGGCGCACGGCGGCGTAGGCGATGAGGGCCGAGGCAGCCACGAGGGCGGTCCAGGCGATCGGGTCAATGGTGGCCTGGAGGAGGTCGACCAGCATCGAGGAGAGGATGACGGCCGCGACCAGGACGGAAAGGAAACGATAGACCCTATTGGCTCTAATGACGTTTTCCATGAGTGCAACTTTCGCGCGCCTTGGGGCGCTTGTCAAATCCTTCGGGCGGTCAGCCCACGACGATCGTACTCTCGGCTTGCCCGCTTTGTCGTCGCAATTGCCGGATTCGACCTATCATGTAGTCGGCATCGAGGGCCCCGGTTCTCGTGCCGTCGATCGTATAGACCCGACAGGACCAATTCGCCGTTTCGGAGGCCCTTCCTGTGACGAGGTCCACTCCATCGACGAGGATGCTCGGCGAGCCTTGAAAGCGGAGCTCCTCGGCCAGTTCCGGCGTGGGCACCTCGACAATGGACAATTCGTCCTCGGCGAAGAAGCCCCGCCCGATAAGGCTTCTGAGGTTGGCGAGGGTCTTCTCCGAATTGGGACAGCCCTCGAAGTACTGGAATTCGATCATTTTTCCCTCCCGATTCGCAACTAGGTCTTCAACATATTGCTCGCTCGAGGGACAGTCACTTTGAGTGCTCGCCTGAGGGACAGTCACTCTTGTAAGAAGCGCATATTTATGCGGTCAGATGCATAACTCTATACAAAGCAACGCAATACCGACTTGACGCGAGGCTTCCGGCTCGCTAGCATTTTTTCATACATCGAGAGGGCGCCTAAGGTCCCCTGCGGTTTGGCCGTATGTAGGCCGCCCGCGGGCTCCGAGCGACGCCGGCCGCGACGCGGGGCTCCTTGAGGATTCCAGCGTCGCGAGCGACACGCCCCGGACTGAACCGGCGGACGGAGTCTCGACCACCCTTGGCCTTCGCGCGGAAGGCGACGCCCCTGCGTCGCTCCCCTGCGAATGCCCCCTGGAGCGGTCGATGGCCCTAATCGAGGTCCGATCCCTCTCCAAGAATTTCCGCGCGCGCGTGCGACCATCGGGTCTCGGCGCGTCCTTCCGTTCCCTCCTCCGCCCCGAATGGCGGGTCGTCGAGGCGGTGCGCGAGGTCTCCTTCGAGGTCGGCGAGGGCGAGGCGGTCGCCTTCCTCGGGCCCAACGGCGCGGGCAAGTCGACGACCATCAAGATGCTTTCGGGCATTCTCGAAGCCTCAAGCGGAAGCGCAAGGGTCTTGGGGCTCGACCCCACGAGACGCCGCGTTGAGCTGGCCCGCTCGATCGGAACGGTCTTCGGGCAAAAAAGCCAGCTCTGGTTCCATCTTCCCCCCACGGACTCCTTCGCCCTCCTCGCCGCAGTGTACGAGGTGCCCAAGGCCGAGTTCCGCAGGCGCCGCGACGAACTCGTCGACCGCTTCGGCATAGGGCCCTGGATGGATGTGCCCGTGCGCAAGCTCTCCCTCGGAGAACGCATTCGCTGCGAGGTGGCGGCGAGCCTTCTCCACGCCCCGCGTCTCCTCTTTCTCGACGAACCCACCATCGGCCTCGACGTCGTGGCCAAGCGGGAGCTCCGCTCTCTCCTCGAAGAGCTTCGCAAGCGCGAGGGCACGACCCTCTTCCTCACGAGCCACGACGTGGGCGACATAGAAAAGGTCTGCAAGCGAGCCATCATCATTCATCACGGCTCGGTGGTGGTCGACGAGTCGATGAAGGAACTCAAGCACCGAGCCCTGGCGAAAAAGCGCGTGGGCGTTAAGTATGCTGGGCCCGTCGATCTCGAGCTCCCGGGCCTCAAGCCGGTCAAGCGGACGGCCGACGCGGCGAGCTTCGAAATCGATACGAGGACGCACAGCCTCCCCGAGCTGATAGCGGCCCTGGCCTCGCGCGGGGAGCTCCTCGATCTCACCGTGGAGGACGAGCCCCTCGAAGACATCATCGCCGAGGTCTTCCGCGGCGGCAGCGCCGAGGAATCGCGGGCCGCGGCGAGAGCTCCGGGAGAGGCGCGGCGATGAGGGCATCGACATTCACCCGCGCGAGCCGAGGCCTTGGCGCCCGCTACGGCAAGTACCTCGAGGCAGCGCGACTCGGTATCGGAACTCGCCTCGCTTATCGCGGCAACGCCATCAGCCGAGCCCTCACCTACGGCCTCTTCATCTTCGTGTTCTCGAGAATCTGGACGACCGTGATGGCGGGAAAGGCCGAGTTGGGCGGCTACGGACTCCAGGCCCTGATATGGTACTTCATCGTCGCCGAGCTTCCATCCTTTTCCTACGGACGCTTCTTCGGCACGGTGGCCGAGGACGTGAAGAGCGGGCAGATCGCCTATCTCGTCGCCAGGCCATGGTCCTTCCTCGGCTACGGTTTCGCCTCGGCCATGGGCCCCGCCCTCCTCGATATGGGAACCTTTATCGTCGAGGGGTTCGCCCTCGGTCTCCTCTTCACGGGACTCTTCCCCCTGGTCCATCCCTTGCAGGCGGCAGCCCTCCTCGTGTCCCTCCTTCTCTCGGGGATCATTCAATACCATTTCCAGGCGAGCATCGCCCTGACAGCCTTCTGGGTTGAGGAGAACGCCGCCTTTCTCTGGATCTGGCAGAAGCTCGCCCTCGTGATCGGGACCCTCATGCCCATCGAACTCCTTCCCGAGACGGTGAGGCGTATCGCCGTCTGGACGCCCTTCCCCTGGATCGCCTGGGCGCCGGGCAGGATCGCCGTAGCCTGGGAAGGGGGACAGTCACTCATCCTTCTCGCCGGCCAACTCGCCTGGTGCCTCGCCGCGATCATCGTGTCGAGGCTCGTCTACGCTGCGGGGCGGCGCCGTATCGCCGCCCAAGGAGGCTGACGTGCGCAAGGGAAGACTCGGCGCCTACCTTCGCTTCCTCGGCGCGGCCTTTTCGGCAAACATCCAGTCGGCCCTGGAGTACCGCGTCAATTTCCTCGTCCAGGTTTTCGGGATGATGCTCAACAACGCAGCCTTCGCGGTCTTCTGGAAGATCCTCATCGATCGGGCCGGATCGGTGGGCGGCTACGGCTTCACCGACGTCATGGCCCTCTGGGCCATCGTGTCGACAGCCTTCGGCTTCGCCCACATTTTCTTCGGCAACATCCGCAACCTCGGCTCCGTCATCATGAAGGGGGAACTGGACGTCTATCTCCTCCAGCCCAAGGACGCCTGGCTCAACGTCATCGTGTCGCGCACCTCGGTCTCGGCCTGGGGGGACGCCATCTACGGCTACGTCGTCCTCGCCCTCCTCCCCGGCGCCTCGGTGCCGGGGTTCCTCCTCTTCACGGTCCTCGCGATCATCGGCGCCCTCATCCTCACCGCCACCTTCGCGGGGGCGGAAAGCCTCGCCTTCTTTCTCGGCGACTCGAGCGCCATCTCCGGCGCCCTCGCGGAATTCATGCTCTCCTTTTCGCTCTATCCCGAAACCATTTTCGGGCAGGGTTCGCGCTGGATCTTCTACTCCCTCGTTCCCTCGGGCTTCGTCGCCTTCTTGCCTTTGGCGGCCTGGAAGGCCCTGGATTGGGGCATGGTGCCCCTCCTCGGCGGGGTGGCCATCCTGTATCTCCTCGCGAGCCGGGCCCTCTTCGCCTTGGGCCTCCGGCGCTATGAATCGGGGAATCAGATGGGGACGAGGATGTGAATGGGGACAGTCACCCTAATACCCCAGGCTCTCCCTGATCGTCAGCCGCCGCAGGGTCCGCGAGGGCAGGATCGCGGCGAGGAGGGGAAAGAGGGCGCTTATCGCAGCCATCGTGAGGAGGCGCAAGGGATAGAGCCGTGGCCTGATCGAAGAAGGCAGGGCGGAGCCCAGTTCGGCCATTTCGAAGCGGATGCCGAAGCTCGAGGACACGAGGCAGGCCACCACGGCGAAACCGAGGAGGAGGGCGCCGAGGGCCGCGGCCAATCCGATAATTGCGGTCTCCGCGTAGAGGAGGAGGCCGGCCTGTCGCGAGGTGAGGGCGATAGCGCGGAGGGTGCCCAGGTCCTTCACCCTATCGTGGACCGAGAGGAGGATGGCGTTGGTCATACCCGCCGCGGCGACGACGGCGAAGATCGCCATCATGCCCGCGAGGAAAACATCGAGGAACTCGAACATCGTGATGTAGCTCGCGGAGATCGCGGCGAAGGGCCTCGCCTCGAGACCGGGTTCTCGGGCCAAGGCGTCGAGGCCGGCTTGAAGGGCGGCGCCTTCGGCCCTGCTGTCGAGGAGCCGTCCATCTTTTCGCGAGGATAGCCAAAGGGACAGACACGTGGCTTGGTCCTCGAGGCCGAAGGCCCGCGAGAAGCTGGCAAGATCGACGACGGCGCCCGCGCCTTCGGGAAGGGTGGCTTCGCGGGCGACGCCGATGACGGGGCTTTCCATCAGCGAGAAGGAGCCAAAGGCATCGCTCCCGAGGAGGATGAGGGCGTCGCCGACATGGAGGCCAAGGCGGTTGGCGTGACGCTCGTCGAGGATGGTTCCATGATCCTCTCCGTCTGTGAAAAAACGGCCGGAGACAAGGGCTGCCTCGACCTCCGAGAGGAGGGGATTCCCGACCCTCGCCTCTCCCGGCAGGCTGCGAGCCCGGGGATCGGCGGCGAGGACGAGGGCGGCGCGCGAGGACTCGCCGTTCGAGAGCATGCAGCCGCTCTCGATGGTGGCCGCCGCGAGGGGACGGACGCCTGGAGAGACGGCCGCGGTGACTGTCCCCAGAAGGCGGTCGCCGAAGCTGGCGATCTCGGGGATGGCGAGGTCGAGGGGCATGGCCTCGGCCGAGTCGAGATAGCCCTTCGCGTGGACGTCGAGATGACCGTAGAGGGCGACGATGCGCTCGGAGGCCGAGGCCGCGTAGCCTTTCATGTAGGCATCCACGAGCATGATGCAGAAGGCGCCGAGGAGGAGGACCAGGAAGGACTGCAGCGTCCTCTTTCGATAGCGGAGCACGTTCCGGAAGGCGAGGAAGAAGACGAAGCTGATCGGGTTCATGGCTGCCCCTCCTCAGAAGAAGCATTCGAGCGCGAGACCGGCCGTCCAATCGGCGGGAAGCGGACTTTCCCATTTTTCGGGAAAGCGATTCCACCCTAGGCTCGCGCTGAGGGTGAAGGAATCGCCGAGATTCCGGGCCGCCACCAGGGAGGCACGCAGGGCCTCAGTCCCGAAATCGAAGAGGGCCGACAGCGAGACTTCGCGCTCCTCGGCCGCCCAGGAAACCCTCCCGAAGCCGAGCCAGGCCGCCCGAGTCTCCTCGTAGTCGGCCTCCGCGATGACGAAGAAGTCGCCCATTCTCCTGTTTAGGCTGAAGGCATAGCCCTGGCTCGAAGTTCTGATCGCTGCTTCGGCGCCGAACACGAAGCCCGCGAGCTCCGTGCCGAACCAGCCGCCGACATCCCAGTCCGAGGCACCCTCCGCCGCAAAGCCGACGCGATGGAGATCGCTCACGAGGCCGAACTCGAGCGGGCCGAGAATTCCGCCGCCAGGGGCGAAGAGGGTCAGGCGACCATGGGCGCTCGAGTCCCCGAGGTCGGGCGGCCCGGCCGTCATGGGCAGGCTGGCTGTCGGGAGGAATCCCGCGCTCGGAAGGAGGAATGCCGCCCTCGCGTTCAGCGACAGGAAGGAATCACGTCCAGGCGCCGACAATGGCAGAACGAGTTCCAGAAAGAGGCCGTCGAGGCCGACCTGGGAGGCTCGGGGGTCGAAGCCATCCTTGGCGATGAAGGGATTGGCCGGCCCGAAGGCGAGGCAGGGGCCGAAGGCGAGGAGGGAGCGGCCGAGGCGGAGGTCTAGCTCTCGTCCTTCGATGCCTTTCGCGCCTGTGACTGTCCCCGCGGTCACCGCAGTGACCGCGTGCCATTCGTACCAGGCCTCGTCGAGCGAAAGGGTCCAGGCGCCCGTCGCCGCGTCGAAGCGGCCCCAAAGCTTGGCAAAAAAGGAGGCGGCACCGTCTTCGAGAGAGAGGCGGGCCGAGGCCGAGCTTAGGGAGTACCAGTCGGCGGCTGCCGCGTCGGGGAGGGCCGAACGCAGCCCGATGAAGCCGCTTTCGTTCAAGAAGGAGCCGGATATTTGGAGGGCGGTTTCACTGTCTCCCGAAGCGGGAGGGGTTCCTTCCGTGACTGTCCCTGCCTCCGCTGTGACGGGGGCCGGCCAAAGGACTACGGCGAAAGCGAAGGCCAGGGCCGGCTGCAGGGCGCTTATCGTCCTCATACGAGGTGATCCTCATTGGTCTCGTTGCGCGTTATGCGACCATCCTCGAGATAGACGCGCCGATCGAGGAAGGGGAGGACACGGGGATCGTGGGTGGCGAGGAAGAAGGTGGTCTGGATCTCGTGGTTCATCTCGTGCATGAGCTCGAGGACGTTGCGGCCGTTCTCGCCGTCAAGGTTGGCTGTCGGCTCGTCGGCCAGCACGAGGCGGGGCTCGATGATGAGGGCACGCGCGACGGCAATCCTTTGCCTCTGGCCCCCCGACAGCTCGTCGGGGCGCTGGCGAGCCTCCCCCGCGAGTCCCACGCGCTCGAGGAGGAGCATCGCCTTCGCCCTCCTCTCACGCTTCGCCATGCCGAGGGCCATCAGGGGAAGCTCCACGTTCTCGATCGCGCTGAGCACGGGAATGAGGTTGAAGGTCTGGAAGATGTAGCCGATCTGTCGTCTTCGAAGGAGGGTGCGCGCGGCGTCGTCGAGGCTGCCGATATCCTTTCCGTCGATGGCCACGGTGCCCGAGCTCGCGAGGTCTATACCGCCGAGGATGTTGAGGAGGGTGGTCTTGCCGGAGCCCGAGGGACCGACGATGCCGACGATCTCGGGGCCGTCGATGGATAGGCTCAGGCCCCGGAGAGCCTCGACGCTGGTTCGTCCCAATTTGTAGATCTTCGTCAAATCGCTGATGATCACGCTGCTCATATCGAGCCTCACTTTCCCAGCGAGGAGGGCAGGAGCCTGGAACGACTCACCGCCTCTTCGCGGATGTCGAGGAAGACGAGCCGGCTCGTGTCGCCGGGCTTCATCAGGTCCACGATGGTCATCACCGAGGGCCTGAGTTTACCGCCGAAGGCCTTAGGCGCGGAGAACTCGACCCGCTTGGATTCCCTTCCCGACCGCGTAAAATAGGCCATTCGCAGCGGGAGAAAGTCGCGCCCCACGCGTGCCTCGATGCGCGGATAAGGCAGCTCGGGCGATCGCGCCGTGAGGACGAGGTCCCAAGCATCGGCGTCGCTCGAGACGACCTTCGCCTCGTAGTCGTCGGATTTCTCCAGATTCATCGCGTCGTCGTTGGTGAATGAGGTACCCATGAAGGAGTCCTTGCCGGAAAGCCTGACGGGCTTGGACACCGTGGGAGCGGACATCCACATCGAGCCGCCGGCCATCAGCACGCTTTTGCCCCTGTCGCGGGCGGGCTCCGTGAAGTCCAGCCTCGTTCCGACACCGCGGAGGTATTCCACCCTGGCCTCGAGGACCCGGGTCTTTCCGTCGGCCTTGGCGTCCTCGATCCGTATCAGCATCCTGCATTCGTCGAAGTTCATGCGACGGTCCATTTCCGCGACGATGTCGTTTCCGTCACCGGACGCGGCGCCTGGGGCGGGCGATGGCCGTCCGGGGACAGTCGCCTGCGCGATGAGTTCGGGCGAGGACCTCACCGCGAGGGAGGCGGCAAGCATACCAATTAGTAGCATCTTCTTTTTCATGTCGACCTCCCTTGCTCAACGTTCCGAGAGAGCCGAGAGAATGGGCATTCGGGCCGCCGCGCGGGCGGGCAATATCCCGGCGAACAGCGAGGTGAGGAAACCGGCGAGGAGGGACCAGAGGAGGTCCGGGGCCGAAAGCTCGCAGGTGAGGGAAAAGCTCGGTATGTCCAGGCTCGCGAAGGAGTCGCCGAAGCCTATCGGGTTCGCGTGGAGGGCGAGGGCGGCGGCCCCGCCAACGAGGCCGCCGAAAAGGCTGCCCGCGATGCCGAGCAGCATGGCCTCGAAGAGAAAGAGGGTGCCGATCTCGCTGCGCAGCCAACCCGAGGCGCGGAGCATGCCGATTTCGCGCTTGCGCTCGAAGACTGTCACCCTCATGGTGCCGGCCAAGGTCGACAGCGAAAGAAAGAGCAGTATTCCGATGAAGATCGAATAGAAGAAGCCGTCGGATTGGGCGTCCTCGACGATGCCCTTGGCGTAGTCCTTCCAGCTCTTGAAAGAAAGGCCAAGCTCCTCGAAACGGGGACGCGCGGCGGGGTCAGTCATCGTCGAGATCCAACGATCCCTTTCCCCGCTCGAAGCCTCGGAAAGGCGGCAATAGAGTTTGTTGACGCTCCCTTCCGCGCCGAGGAAGGCCTGGGCCTTTGGGAGCTCCATCAGGACCATCGCGCGGTCGAGGGGGGGATAGCCGGTGGAATAGATCCCGACGACGGGCCAGTAGTCGAGATTGGGCGTGCCCTGGGCCGTCGTCGCCTGGAGGCGGATTTCATCTCCTTCATCGAGGGAGAGGATGGAGGCCAGCTTCTTTCCGATGACCACGCCGCCCGGGCCGAAACTGCCGCTCTTCATTCGCTCATCGAGGGCGAAGACGCGGCCCTCGCCGGCGAAGTCGACCCCCGCGAGGACTACCGCCGCCTTGCGTGATCCGTCGCCGGCGAAGGCCGGGGCGAGAAGTCTCCGCGCCACGAGGCTTGCCTCGGCCTTCGCCTGCGGCTTCAGCGCGGCTGCGAGCTCGGGCGAATTAAGCATCTCCTGGGGTATCAAGTTTTCTTTGGAGAGCCAGCCGTCGGCCTCCTCCTCGTCGAAGGAGGGTCGCATGAGCTGGCCCTGCGCAGTCGCGAAGTCGATCACCGAGGAGAACATGGCGCCGTCGTAGGTTCCGCGGTAAAAGGCCAGAAAGAAGATGAGCGAGGCGACTGCTATCGCGATGCCGACGACGTTCACCGCGGCGCGGAGGCCGTGTCGGCCGAGGTTGAGAAAGGCGAAGGCGAAGAGTCGGATGGGGGGGATCCGTGCCAATCCAGGGGATTTCGCCGGCGGTGCCATGCGAACTCCTTCGCATCCATCCCCATCCTCGAGCCCTTGCCGGCCGGAAGGGGCCCCAGGCGCTCAGGGCATGAAAAAGCCCGCGGGAAGGATACTGACGAGAGTATGGATCCCGCGGGCCATCAACCCGCTGCCTGTCGCCGCGCCAACGGAACGGCTTCGGCCCGGACACCGCCCGTCCCACCGGGGACGAAGCCCGCCGGGACCGCGATATTCCCTGAATATCACTAGTATAGGACGGTCCGGAGCCGTCGTCAAAAATCGGTGCCGGGGACCGTCCCTTGCTCAGGTGGCCACTGGGATCGCCCGTGGCATCGGGCGAAGGTTTTCGAGAAGCGCTCGTGTTCCGCCTTTCAAATGGCGACTGGGAAAGGCGACACGCCTACTTATGAACCTTATCCCCCAACCACCGTCACCACACCGCCTGGGGTCTCGCGCGCTTCCCAGGTCAGTCGCTCTTCCCAGCTCTTCTGCCGTCCCGCCGGCGTACGGTCAAAGACCACCAGCCAGGCGTCGGCCTTCCGGTCGATGCTGTCGCGGTAACGCAACACCTGTTCGAGCCCCTGCGCCACGGTCCGTTCTCGGCCCTGGCGGTTGACCAGCTTGATCTCGATGATGGACCAATAGCCCGCATACAGGACGGCCAGGTCGACTCTGCCCCGCCCGGCGGCATACTCCCTCTCGATCCGTCCCCCGCCATTCACCACCCGCTGCAGAAAGGCCATCAAGAGAAGGTGTGGAAAGGCTTCCGTGTAGTCTGCCTTCTCTTCCCAGATTTCGGCGTGCTGGGACCAGAAATCCTGGAACTCATGGAACAGGGCCTCCATGTCCAGTGTCCCGTCAGGCCGCTGCCAGCGGAACTCGGGAGCGGGAATGGCTAACTGGTAGCTATAGGATAGGATCCTCGCGATGGTCTCCCGATAGATGGGATTGGCGATCACCGGGGTCCCGCTTTCCACCCGTATCAGTCCCAGGTCCAGGGTCAGGCGAAAGTCATCCCCCTCGGCGAGGGTAGGATCGCTCTCCCCGATCATGATCGACTCCACGATGCGCTTGACCCGTGGGTCTCGAAGTCGCTCGACCAGGCTGTCCAGATGCACGGCCCTCTCCTGGATGAGAAGCTCCCGAGCCGCCTCGACCTCCTCGATGCCCACGCTCTCGCCCGTGGGGCAGAGTTGCCAGACGCATTTTTGCAGGAGGGCGTTGACCAGCCAGGGCTGGCCTTTGGTGAGATCGTAGACCAAGGCCATGGCCTCGTCGCTGAAGATCTGCCCGGTTTCCGAAGTGTGCTGGCCCACGAGGCTGCGGACGTCTTCCGCGGAAAAGGAACTCAAGGTGACCGAATCCTGCTTGATGTTGAAAGGGCTGCCCGGGTTGAGCGCCACCCCGTCCTTGCTGCGCACCAGGTAGTCGCGGAGGTCCCGCATCCCCACCAGGGCCATGCTGACGGGAAAGGTCCCGATCCCCCGCATGGCAAAGCCTCCGCGCAGCTGGCGAAGAAAGCTCACCAAGGCCTGGTCCTGGAGCACGTCCACTTCGTCAAATAAGACTACGAGGGGCTTGGGCGCCACCAAGGCTGCCCAGTCCTTGAGGATAGCCGACAGGGCGCTGGCCGGCTCGGCCTGGGGCAGAGCGGGGGTCAGCGCGGGGCCGATAAAGGCGTCGGCGTACTCGCGGATCGCGGCACAGATCGCCGGAATGGCGTCGGCGGCATCGGGGAACTCTTGGCAGCGCTCCACGCTCACGTAGCAGGCTAGTGCCTTGCCTTCGGCATTGATCTTACGCATCCAGGACTGTAGAAAGGTCGTCTTGCCGCTCTGGCGGGGAGCGTGCAGCACCCAGTAGAGCTTGGACTCGATGTAGCGATCGAGCTGGGCCCGCACAAGTCGGGCTTCCGGCGGAAGGATGTAGTGATCATCCGGGTTGCAGGGCCCGGTGGTATTGAAAAAGCGCGGCATGGTTCAACTATAGGTATGATCAGGGAGGGGGACAAGTCATCATCCTCCAACCACCGTCACCACAGCGCCTGGAGTCTCGCGCACTTCCCAGGTCAGTCGCTCCTCCCAGCTCTTCTGCCGACCCGCAGGCGTGCGGTCGAAGATGACCAGCCAGGCGCCGGCGCCTCGGTCGATGCTGTCGCGGTAACGCAGTACCTGACCGAGCCCCTCGGCCACCGTCGCGGCTCGTCCGTCACCGGGGTGCACCAACTTGATCTCGATGATGGACCAGGCACCGCCGTAGAGGATCGCAAGATCCATCCGCCCGCGCCCGGCTGCGTATTCGCGCTCGATCCGTCCCCCCCCATTCACCACTCGCTGCAGAAAGGCCATCAAGAGGAGGTGCGGAAATGCCTCAGTGTAATCCGCTTTTTCTTCCCACAGATCGGCGTGGCGGCGCCAGAAACGCTGGAACTCCCTAAGCAGGGCTTCCATGTCCAGGCTACCGTCCGGCCGCTGCCAGCGGAACTCCGGAGCGGGAATCGCGTCTTGCATGCCCTGCGACAACACCCTCGCTATAGTCTCTCGATAGATCGGATTGGCGATCGCGGGGCTTCCTCGCTCCATCGTCACCAAGCCCAGGTCAAGGGTCAGCCTGAAGTCGTCACCATTGGTCAGGGTGGGATCGCTCTCCCCGACCATGATCGATTGCACGATGCGCTTGACCCGTGGATCGCGCAGGCGCTCGACCAGGCTATCCAAGTGCACAGCCCTCTCCTGAATGAGAAGCTCCCGAGCCGCCTCGATCTGGTCGACGCCCACGGGTTCGCCCTTGGGGCAGAGCTGCCACACGCATTTCTTGCAGAGGGCGTTGACCAGCCAGGGCTGGCCACGGGTCAGCTCGTAAACCAAGGCCATGGCCTCGACGCTGAAGACCTGCCCGGTCTCCGCGCTGTGCTGACCCACGAGGCCGCGGACGTCCTCGGCGGAAAAGGAGCTCAGGGTTGCCGAGTCTTCTTTGATGTTGAAGGGGCTGCCCGGGTTGAGCGCTACCCCGTCCTTGCTGCGAATCAGGTAATCGCGGAGGTCCCGCATCCCCACCAGGGCCACGCTGACGGGAAAGGTCCCGATCCCGCGCATGGCAAAGCCCCCGCGCAGCTGGCGAAGAAAGCTCACCAAGGCCTGGTCCTGGAGCACGTCCACCTCGTCAAAGAGGACTACGAGGGGCTTGGGCGCCACTAGGGCCGCCCAGTCCTTGAGGATCGCCGACAGGGCGCTGGCCGGCTCTGCCTGGGGCAGAGCCGGAGTCAGGGCGGGGCCGATAAAGGCATCGGCGTATTCGCGGATCGCGGCACAGACCGCGGGAATGGCGTCGGCGGCATCGGGGAACTCTTGGCAGCGCTCCACGCTCACATAGCAGGCTAATGCCTTGCCTTCGGCATTGATCTTGCGCATCCAGGACTGCAGAAAGGTTGTCTTGCCGCTCTGGCGAGGAGCATGCAGCACCCAGTAGAGCTCGTCGCCGATATAGCGATCGAGCTGGGCACGCACGAGTCGGGCCTCAGGAGGGAGAATATAGTGCTTCTCCGGGTTACAGGGCCCGGTGGTATTGAAAAAGCGTGCCATGGTTCAACTATAGGTATGATCAGGGAGGGGGACAAGTCATCTTCAAGGAGCAGACGGGCAAGAATAGATTATGAGCCCGCTGCCCCATCCTCATGCCCGCCGGCTGGGCTTGAGGGCCGCCCTCGGCCTCAGGCGAAACCCAGGGGCCTCCATCGCTTGACGACGATGGCCTCGTCGCCGCAGACCTCGTGGCAGCAGTAGCATCGGATGCACTTGTCATAATTGACACGAACACTCTTCTTCGCGCGGGCCTGGGGGTCGGGCACGAGTTCGAGGGCGGCGCCGGGGCATATTGTCACGCAGGCCTTGCAGGCCGAGCACTTGGTTCGCGAGAAAAAGGGTCTACTTACGAAGAGATTGCGGAGGGCGGCCGGTACCTTGCGATCGGCGCCTTGTCGCGGAACATGCTTCCAGTCGGCGACGGCCACTTCGGCTATGGCGGGACCGAGGAGTTCTATCTCCTCCTCGGAGCCGATCCAGGCGTCGCGGCCGAGGGCGTCTTTCAGGTTGGCGACGAGATGGGGGTCGAGGCCGATGGCCCTGCAGGCCGTCATGTCCAGGGCCAGGGGATCGCGGGAGGCGAGCACGAGGCCGAGGCCGCGGGGGTAGCCCGAGCCGGGGCCGGGGCCCTCCATGCCGACGATGGCGTCCATCAGCGAGAAGTGGCTCCTCACGGCGAGGTTGAGGTCGGTGAGCATCTGGCCGAAGCGTTCGCGATCGGGAAAGCGCAGGTGGAATTGCGATTTCTGGAGGCCCGGCACGGTGCCGAAGAGGTTTTTCATCGCGCCCGTGAAATACATGAGTTGGTGGGTTTTCAGCTTGCAGAGCGACACGAGAATGTCGGCCTCTTTGGCGGCGCGGGCTACGGTGAAGTTGCGCACGACCTTCCCCTGGGGGTTCTCGACCTGGACCGAATCGAGAAAGTCGACCCATTCGGCGCCTTCTTCCGTGGCCGCTTCGAGGAGGCCGCTCTTCTTGAAGGCGGCCGTGCCGACCTGGAAAGCGGGGGACTCTCCGACCTGGACGCGGGCCGCCCCGCGCGTCTTCGCATAACGAATTGCCGCGCGCAGGATGGATGGATGGGTACTCACCGCCTCATCGGGGCTGGCTCCCTTCAAGATGTTCGGCTTGAGGAGGACGGTCTTGCCGCTCGCATCGGGAAATCCCGCCGCGTCGCAAGTCTTTTTTACGGCCAAGTCGATGAGGCTCTGGTCGTAATCGGCGCAACGCTCGATAGCTACGATAGTTTTCATGGCCCCGATCCTAGCACGCGAATGCCCATCGTCGCATCTTGGCCTTCTTCACGGTCGCGGGCCTCCTCACGATTCCCCTCTTCATGGGCCTCGTCGGCATGGTTTTCTGAGTAATGTGACAAATTGATGCTTTTCCGAAACGGCCCAGCGCGCTACGATCTGGCAACAAGGAGCGAACGATGTCTAAGTTGACGCAAGAGATGAAGGACATGATCGGCAGCCAGCAGTGCTTCATGGCGACGGTGGGCAAGGACGGGCTTCCGAACGTCGCGCCCAAACGATCGACGCGCGTTTTCAATGACGAAGCCCTGATCTTCACCGAGGGCACGGGCGGCGCGACCTATCGCAACATTCTCGACGGATCGAAGGTCGCCGTGGGAGTGGTCGACCGCGCCATTCCCGACGGCTATCGCTTTATCTGCAAGCCCGAATTCCAGAATTCCGGGGAGGCCTTCGAAAAGGCCAAGGAAATGTCGATGAAGACCACGGGTCGCCCGCCCTACGGGGTCGTGATCCTCCACATCGAGGAAATACATTCGCTTAAGCCCGGTCCGACGGCGGGGAAGAAAATCGGCTAAGAGCCTTGGCTCAGCGGCCTTTTCCCCCTCGGCTCCCCTTCGCTTTCGTTGCGGCCTTTTTCGTATTATCTAGAACCTTGAATTTCACGATGCGCGCGACGAGGGCGAAGGGCAAAGGCTTGTCGAGGGGAAACTGCACAGAGCCCTTGGCATGTTTGTAGGCGGCCAATTCGGGTTCGAAGGCTTCGACTCCATTCGCGGTCGGGTAGAGGCCGATATGCCTGGAAAAGGCCGCGAAGTAGACGAGGGGGCCGTTGAGGAAATAGGCGGGCATGCGATAGCTGATCTTCTCCTCGGCTTCGGGCACGGCCTTGCGAATGCAGTCCCGAAGTTTGCGGAGGATCGCCCTCGCCGGCTCTGGCGTCTGAGCTATGTAGTCATCGACCTCCCGCGAAGTCATTCCCTTCGCCGTGGCCCCGGGCGCTGAGGCGGTCTTCGCTTTCGCCTTACTTTCCCCGAAACCCAAACCGTTCTCGCGCAGCGCAGAATCGACGAGTGCCATGGCATTCGGCCCCATGCCATGCAGGTCGGCAATCTCGCCGCGATCGTGGCGCGCGAGGTCCTTGATCGTGTCGAGGCCCAGGGTTTCGAGTGCCCTACGGGCCGGAGCGGCGAGCCTGCTCAGGAGCTCGGCATAGTCCATCGATGAACCTCCTGTATTGCGGGAACGCGAAGCCTCTCACCTGCCGAGAGGCGCTTTTGTGCAGGTCGAAGTCTACTGGACGCGCGGGGGTCAGCGCCACTTGCCGATTTCGAACTTGACGTGCCGCATTCGCGAGGATATCGATGCTGGATTACTCCGTCCCCACTTCGGAAGGACGGGAACCTCTCTACGACAGGGTGGAGGTATCATGCTCAAACCATCATCATACCCTCTTCACGTTGCGAGTCTCGCAGTTTTTTTATGTGGGAGCTGCTCCGCATTCGATGCTGGAGCCAATACGGGGACAGTCACCCGTCAACAGCTGGAACAATCGATGACTGTCACCCTCTCGAAGGCGACGACGGACGTCGACTTCACCCTGCTCCTCGAAAGGCCCGACGGAAAGTCCTTCAGTTATTCCCGTGGCTCCTCGACCGCCATGACCTCCTACGAATCGGCCTCGACGTCAAAGCTGGTCACGGCCGTCGTGATTTTATCGCTGGTTGATCGCGGCGTCGGCGGGCTGAGCCTCGACTCCAAGGCGGCAGACCTACTCGGTTGGACTGTCCCCGCGGGCAACCCCGCCTCGCAGATGACGCTCCGCCATCTTTTGAGCTTTACCTCGGGTTTTTGGGATGAGCCGGCCATCATCAATTCGCCTACCGCGACCTTCGCGCAGAGCGTCCAGGCTATCTACGATACGAACATCACCGAAAACACCATACCCGGCAGCCAGTTCTACTATGCGAGCACCCACCTCCAGATCGCCGGCATGATGGCGATCTGGGCTGGTGGCTTCGCGGACTGGACCGCAGTCTTCAATGACTTCAAATCGAGGACCGGACTCTTCGCGCACTCGGTTTATGACCTGCCCTCGACCACCAATCCCCGCCTCGCGGGGGGCATGCACTGGACGGCCGAAGACTATCTGGCCTTCCTCCGCGCCCTCTACAAGGGACAAATCCTTTCGTCGACTATGAGCGCCGAACTGTGGGCCAGCCAGCGCGGGACGGGGACAGTCACCTATTCTCCGGTTCTCGACAAGCTAGGCGAGGACTGGGCCTATGCCTTCGGGAATTGGGTCGAATGCCCGAGCGCCAATTTCGATGCCAGTGCCACGACGGGAAGGAACTCGAGTCCCGGCGCCTACGGGGCCTACCCCTTCATCGATTTCCGACGTGGCTACTTCGGCATCCTTGCCCGGCAAGGGGCCTTAGGCACCTTCCCCAATGGCGTCAATCTCTTCAGGACGGTCCAGGATACGGCGGCGCAGTGGGCTGTCGCCCCTTCTAATTAGGCCCGTTCCTTCCGCCGCCTCCGCCAAAGCGGGGTTGCGGCCCGATGCCTGGCAGCCTCCCCGGCTCCCGTCTATACTCTTATCGACGCGGTCCGCCGCTTTGAACGGCAGCGGAACCCCTCGTCACGAGGAGCGACAATGGCCGAAGAGAAGACCGAAGAAACCTCAGCCGGCGCGAAGGCTCCGTATCATCCGCCGAAGGGTTCGAAGAGGACCCTTTCGAGCATGGCTTCGGGCAAGCTTCTCTCCTATGAAGCCGAAGCCGACTGGATCATTCTCCGAAAAGACGAGAAGCCGAAGGCGGAGATGTTCTACGTGCGTTACTTCCTCGACGGCGGGACGGCAGAAGCGGGGGGACAGTCACTCATCGCCCAGACGACAGCCGCAGGCGTAGCCGCCGGAAGTCTCGGCGGCACGCGCCCCCTCACCTTCGTCTTCAACGGCGGCCCCGGCGCCTCCTCGGTCTATCTCCATGTCGGCGCCGTCGGTCCGCGCCGCGTGACCTTCCGCGAGCGCGGCGATCCCCTGCCGCCGCCCCACGTCCTCGTCGACAACGACGAGACCTGGCTCCAGTTCACCGACCTCGTCTTCATCGATCCGATCGGCACGGGCCTTTCGCGGATGATCCCCGACGACAAGAAGGACGAGAAAAAGGCCGAAGAGACCAAGGACGTCGAATATTGGAAGATCAAGCGCGACCTCGAATCCATGGGCGAGTTCATCCGGAGCTTCCTTTCCAAGTTTCATCGTTGGGAAAGCCCGATCTGGATCACCGGCGAGAGTTACGGCGGCTTCCGCGTCGCCAAGCTCGCGAAGTCCCTGCAACAGGACTACGGCGTCGGGCTGGCGGGGGCCATCATGCTTTCGCCTGCCCTCGAGTTCGGCCTACTCGACGGCAGCGACTACGACGCCCTCATGTGGCTCGACAGCTTCGCGACGATGGCGGGAGCCGCCGCCTTCCACGGCAAGGCACGTAAGCTCAAGGAGGGAGAGGACCACGGCGACTACATGGAGAGGGCCTGCGACTTCGCGCTCAACGATCTCCTCCCCGTCCTCGCCGGCGGCGAGCTCGTCGGCGACGCCAAGCACGATAGGGTCCTCGATGCAGCCGCCGACTGGATCGGCATCCCCCGCCCGATCATGCGGGCCAAGGGCGGCCGGGTGCGCATCGACTGGTTCGTCAAGAACCTCCTCCGCGACGAGGGCCTCATCCTGGGCCTCTACGACGCGAGCGCCACGGTAAAAGACCCCTACCCCGACCGCGATAGCTGGGTTGGGCCCGACCCCACCCTCCACGTCGTCGAGCGCGTCTTCGCCTCCGGAGTCAACACGCAGATCCGGTCGACCATCGGCCTGGAGAGCGAGCGCGACTACTCCCTCTTGTCCGACGTGGTCAACGAGGCCTGGAAGGACGACACGAAGCGCCACGTCCTCGAGGGACAGATCGGGGCCACCGACGATCTCCGCTACGGCATGAGCCTCAACCCCGACATGAAGGTCTGGATCAGTCACGGCGTCTACGACCTCGTGACGCCATTCTTCGCCACGGTGCGGATCGCCCGCCTCATGAAGCTCGACCCCGAACGCCGCAAAATGCTCACAATTAAGCATTATCCCGGAGGCCACATGTTCTACATGTGGAAGGAGAGCCGCCGGGCCTTCTTCGAGGACATTCGCCGCCTCTACGAGGGCAGGGGGCTCTTCGCGCTGGCGGAGGCTGTGGCGAGGGAAGGCAAGCCGGAAGCCGGGGAATGAGGGCCATGGACTCGATCGCCGAGCTCTTTGATTTCACCGGCAAGACAGTACTGGTTACAGGCGCCTCGGGAGGCCTCGGCGCGGGAATCGCCCGGATCTTCGCCGAGGCGGGGGCCTCGGTCCTCCTCCACTATCGGGAAGGAAGGGAGCGCGCGGAAGCCCTGCGCGCCGGCCTTCCCGGACCGGGAGTCCATGTCTGCCTCCGGGCTGAAGGCGGGAATGAAGCCTCGGTGCTCGCCTGCGTCGAGGAGGCAGGCCGGCTCTCCGGAAGTTCGGGACTCGCGGCCTTGGTCAACAATGCGGGCATCTATCCCGTGAAGCCTCTGCTGGACCTCGACCTCGAGTCCTGGCGCGAGGTCATGGACGCCAACCTCGATTCGACCCACCTTTTTACCCGCGCGGCTGCGCGCATAATGAAGCCGGGCGCGGCCGTGGTCAATATCGCCTCCAACGAAGGGCTCCGGCCGGTGCGCGCCCATGCGCATTATGCGGTCTCGAAGGCGGCGGTGATTCACTATACGGCTGCCGCTGCCCTCGAACTCGCTCCCCTCGGCATTCGCGTCAACGCTGTCTCGCCGGGCCTCATCGACCGTCCAGGCCTCGCGGAGCAATGGCCTCAGGGTTATGACCGTTTTGTCGCGGTCGCGCCGCTCGGGCGACCGGGCAGGCCCGAAGAGGTTGGCCAAGCCTGCCTCTTCCTCGCCTCGAAGGCCGCCGCATGGATCACGGGCGCCAACCTCGTCGTCGACGGAGGAGCCGGCGTCGTCTCGCCGCAGGACCCTTCTATCCCCTTGTAAGTTCCTCTATAAGCCGGGCGTGGCCCGGATGGAGGGCGAGCAATTCGGCTCGGGGGAGAAGGGCGAAATCCTCCAGCCGAAACGCAGGGGCCATCGTAGTGCCGAGGAGGGCCCAGCTGCCTCCGGCGACGAGACGTGAAGCCTGCGCGGAGCCGGCCGGCACCAGGGCCTGGGGGATCTGCCCAATCTCGAAGTCAGGGCCGAGGACTATGCGATCGTAGTCGCCGTTCTCGAGAAAGATGTGAAGTTCGACCGGATCACCGCGGTAGAAATGGTACAGCTCGTCAGTCCCCAGGCGATGGAAGGCGGAGAAGCCCAAGGCGCCGTCGGTGAGGAGGAAGTAGATCGCCGAGCCGAAGCATCGGCCCTCGGCCGATTCGGGTGAAGTCCAGCATCGGCGATAGTAGCCACCCTCGCCTTCGAGAGCCTCCAAGCCCAGCATTTCTATGACGTCCTTCGCGGACAATGGCAGGCTCATGAGCCGATCCCGCAACGGGCGGCAAGGCCGCTGGCGCATCTTGAAGCTTCGTCCCGAATTTCCTCTTCGCCCTCGACCCGGCCCGCGCGCATGAGCACCTTGCCGGCGCAGATTACCGTGTCGACGGCGGGGCCCCCACCGGCGTAGACGAGATTGGACTTGAGGTCGTGCAGAGGGGTCATGCCGGGCTTCGTGAGATCCACGAGTATGATGTCGGCGGCGCATCCCTCTTCTAGCGATCCCGCTCCGTCGCCGAAGGCCTCATGGCCGACAAGGCTCGCCGCGTCGAAGAGCTCGCCGACGGGCATGCGCTTCGCGTCGCGAAAGTGCTGCTTCTGCAGAAGGGCTGCCTGCTTCATGTCGGCGAAAAGATCGAGGCCGTTGTTCGAGGCGCTGCCGTCAGTGCCGAGAAGGGTCCTGATTCCCCGTCGTCTGGCGGCCTCGTAATCGTAGGCCGGCCCCGAGGCGAGCTTCATGTTCGAAACGGGATTATGGACGAGCGCGACGCCCCGTTCTCCGATAATGTCGAAGTCGCCTTCGTCGAGCCAGATGGCGTGAGCGGCGAAAAGGTCGGGGCCGAGGAAGCCCAGGGACTCGAGATAGGAAGTAGGGCTCATGCCGCGCAGTTCGCGGCAGGCGCGATCCTCCCCTTCGGTCTCGGCAAGGTGAATATGGCGGCTCAGCCCTCGCGATCGCCCGAACGCCGCCATCCAGCGAAGGCTCTTCTCGCTCGTAGCGTAGATGGAGTGGGCGCCAAGGTTGAACGAAACCAAGGGCCCGGACTCCGGGAGCCGGTCGAAGAATTCCTCGCAGGCCTTGCGCTGCGTGGCGCCGAAATTCTCATCCATGCCATCGATCAGCGGATAGTTGATGACGAAGCGCATGCCCGAGTCGGCGGCGGCGCGTGCGGAGGCCCGGGGGTCGAGATACATGTCATGACAGAGGGTCGTACCCGACTTGATCATCTCGAGGGCTGCGAGTCTCGTGCCCCAGTAGACATCCTCCTCGGTGAGCTTCTCCTCGCGAGGCCAGACGGCCTTTCTGAGCCAGTCGTCGAGCTCGAGGTCCTCCGCGGCGCCCCGGAGGAGGGTCATGGCCGAATGGGCGTGGGCGTTGACCAGCGAAGGCAGGGCGGCCATGGTTCCGGCGTCTATCGTCGAAAGGCCGTCCCGCCCCTCGGCCGGAGTCGTCGGATCGATGCCCGGCGCGATCTTCGCAATTATGCCTTTATCAATGAGTATGTCCCTGCGTTCACCCTCGACCAACGCATTGGCGATGAGAATGCCCATGGCTCCCCCTCCTGCAAGGCTCGCGCGAGCGGAAGGCCGAGCCCTCAGCCCAAGGCCGCCAGAGTACGACGGACGAAGGCGGAAAACCGCGGTCTCGTCCTTTCCGAAATTTCGAGAACCTCGTCTGATGTTATGGGGCTGTCGCTCATTCCCGCCGCGAGGTTGGTGATGCAGGAGACGCCGAGCACGCGAAGTCCGCAATGGACGGCCGCGATGACCTCGGGAACGGTGGACATTCCCACGGCGTCTGCTCCGAGAAGCCGCGCCATCCTGATCTCGGCAGGCGTCTCGAAGGCGGGCCCGGTGAACCAGGCGTAAACCCCCTCGCGCAATACCATGCCGAGTTCCGCGCCGGCGCCGGCGGCGGCCTCGCGGAGGGCAGGATCGTAGGCATGCGACATGTCGAAAAAGCGCTCGCCGATGCGCGGATCGTTCTCGCCCACGCAGGGATTCTGACCCGTCAGATTGATGTGGTCGGTGATGAGCATGAGATCGCCCGGGCTGAAATCGGGGTTCGCTCCGCCCGCCGCGTTGGTAAGGAACAGGATTTCGACACCGAGGGCTTTGAATGTCCGCACGGGAAAGGCGATACGCGACACGGGATAGCCCTCGTACAAGTGAAAGCGCCCCTGCATCACGAGAACGGCCTTGCCGGCCAGACGGCCGGCGACGAGGCGTCCAGCGTGACCAGGTGCCGTGGAAAGGGGAAAATGCGGAATTTCCGCGTAGGGGACGACGATGGGATCTTCGAGTTCCTCAGCGAGGCTGCCGAGCCCGGAACCGAGGACGAGGGCGACTCGCGGCACCTCTTCAATTCTTGTTCGGATGAAGGCGGCCGCCTCGATGATCTGATCGTACATCGTCGTCTCCTATGCTCCGCGATTTACTTCTTGATGCCGAGTTCGGCGAGGCTCGCGGGCACCTTGATGGCACCCGAAGCGATGTCCTTCTTGGCCTTCGCCACCGCGTTCTTGACCTCGGCGGGTACGATGGAGTCGAACTGGTGGAAGGGCGCGATGTCGATGGCGCCCTCGGCGAGGCCGAAGACGCGGTTGACGCCGCCCTTGAGCTTTCCGGCCGCGAGGTCTTTGATGAGGAGGTAGGCGGACATGGTCGTCCCCTTGAGGGCCGAAGTGAGGACATAGTCGGGCGCCGCCGCGTTCTGGTCGACGTCCGCCCCCATCGCGAAGAACTTGCGCTCGCGAGCCGCGTCGATGACGCCCATGCCCGTGAGACCGGCGAGTTGGATGACGATGTCCGCGCCCTGGTCGGCGAGGGCGAGTGCCGCTTCCTTGCCCTTGGCGCGATCGGCGAAGCTGCCGACGGTGATGTAGCGCACGTCGACGCTCGGATCGACGGACTTGGCGCCCGCGATGTAGCCGGCGAGGTAGCGCTCGACGGGCGGGATGTCCATGCCGAGGACGGCGCCGATCACGTTCTTGTTGTTGAGCAACTTCGAGTTCCCGCTGTACTTCTTGGTCATGTAGCCGGCGACGATGCCCGCGAGATAGCCAGCCTCCTGCTCCTTGTACGATACGCCGATGAGATTGGGGGGAAGGGTTCCATCGAAGTAGTCGTCGATGCCCGCGTAGAAGGTATTGGGATTGTCCTTCGCGGCCTCCTGGACCTGCTCGACCATGAGGAAGCCCACGCCGAACACGAGTTTGGCGCCGTCGTCGGCCAGTCCCGTAAGGTTCGGGATATAGTCGGTCATGGCATGGGCTTCGAGAACCTTGGCTGTAGCGATGCCTTCAGTGTCGGCCTTCTTGAGCCCGGCCCAGACCCCGTCGTTGAAGGATCCGTCGCCGAGGCCATTGGTGTCCGTGCACATGGCCACGATTGGCTTCGCGGCCTGGGCGCCGGTCGAGAACGTGAAGACCAGGCCGAGGACGAGTGCCGTGATGATGACGCGCTTCATAGTCTGCCTCCCATGTAAAATGAACTTTGTCGTCCGTCCGCGAGCGGGCGGCGACGTGGTCGATCGCTAGTCTCCCCCGCCTTCTACATTGAAATCCTTTCCGACGGCCGCGGGCGGCCGGGACTTTCGCACGAGGCCGGCCACGGCCAAAATCGTCGCGATATAGGGGAAGACGAGGAACAGCTCCGATGGCAGCTTGATGAGTCCCAGCCCCTGGGCCCGAAGCTGGGCGGCATCCACGAAACCGAAGAAGAGCGAGGCGAAAAAGACTCCGAAGGGCTGCCAGCCTCCGGCGATGTTCGCGGCGAGGGCGATAAAGCCGCGGCCGTTCGTCATTCCCTCGGTGAAGGAGTTCGAGTTCTCGATCGAGAGGAATGAGCCGGCGAGTCCGCAGAGGACGCCCGAGAGGAGGATGGCGAGGTAGCGAACCCGATACACGGATCGGCCGAGGGTCTCGAGGGCCATGGGATGCTCCCCCGACGCGATCATCGAAAGGCCGAAACGAGTGCGACCGAAGAGCCATGCCAGGGCCACGACCGAGATCAGGGAGAGGTAGACCAGGGGCGTCTGGTTGAAAAGGGCCGCTCCGACATAGGGAATGTCCGAGAGGATGGGTATGGCGAACTTGTAGTGGTGAAGGGTGAGGGGGATTGCCTCCGAGGTCCCCTGCCTGCCGTAAAAGACCATCATCAGGTAGCGCGTAAGGCCGAAGGCGAGGATGTTCATGATGGCCCCGGCGACCACGTGATTGATGTGGAGGCTCACCGCCGCCCACGCGAAGAGCAGCGAGAAGAGGGCCCCGGCGGCGACCCCGCCGAGGAGGCCGAACCAGGGGCTGCCCGTCTTCCAGCCCACCCAGGCCGCGAAGAAGGCGCCCACGAGCATGATGCCTTCCATCGCGATGTTCGTAATCCCGCTCCGCTCGCTGACCACGGCAGCGAGGGCCGCGAAGGTCACCGGCGTCGAAAGCCTGACGGTCGCCTCGAAGAGCTGGGGAGTGAGGAGGGCCGAAAGAATATCCATCAGTCTCCCCCTCCCCCGCCCACCGCGACGTCCTTCCTCGTGGGGCCAAGCCGGGAGAACCAGGAGCGGACAGTCGTTCCCGCGCGGCGGTAGATGATCTCCGCGAGAAGGAGGAAGAGGATGATGCTCTTCACGATCTCGATGATCGAATTGGGGGTCTGTGTCGTTCTTGCCATAAACTGGCCGCCGGAATCGAGGACCCCCCAGAGGAGGGAGGCGAAGATGATGGCGATCGGGTTGTTGCGCGCGAGGAGGGCTATCGATATCCCGTTCCAGCCGTAGCCCGAGCCGAGATCCTGGTACATACGATGATCGAGGCCGAGGACCTGCGTCACACCGGCCATGGCGGCGAGGGCTCCCGACACGAAGAGACTCGCCGCCGTGATCCAGGGCACCGAGATTCCCTGGGTCCGGGCCGCCACCGGATTGTGGCCGACGGCCCTGACCTTGTATCCGAGACTCGTCCTCATGAGGATGAAGCGTACGAGGAAGGCCGTTCCGATCGCGAGGAGTATGCCGATGTGCAAGCGATAGTTGGCCTTGGGCAGGAAATCCTTGAAGAGAGGCAGCCAGAGCTTGTCCACGAGGGCGTCGGTCGCGTAGGGATGGGGGCTCGACGAGGGATCGCCCCCATGGGCACGGATGAACATGGGCGAGAGTGTGCCGACCGCGTAGGCGAACATCATGGTGGTGACCACCTCGTGGGCGCCGGTCTTCACCTTGAGGAGGGCGGGCACCGCGTTGAGGGCGGCCCCGAGAAGTCCGGCTGCCGCGAAGATGAGGGGGATTTCGATGTAATTAGGAAGGCCTGCGCCGAGCCCGATCCAGGTGGCGGCGATGACGCCGATGTAGTACTGGCCCTGGGCGCCGATATTGAAGAGGCCGCCGTGGAAGGCGAAGGCGATCGCTAGCCCCGTGAAGAGGAGGGGAGTGGCGTTGAGGACCGAAACCGACCAGCCGCGCACGAGCCCGCCGTAAAAGAGGGCCTTGTAGGAAGTCACGGGATCGTAGCCCGTGAGGGCCATGAGCAAGGCCCCGATGAGAAGCGCCGAGACGATCCCCACGGCGGGCAGGGAGGCGCGCATGAGGGCGCTCCGCAAAGCCGCGGCGAAGGCGCCGCCTCTGAGCTCCAAACGGAGGCCGATCAGATAGACGGCGAGGGCAGCGAGGAGGAACCAGGCGCCCCAGAAATAGGAGGCGAGATACATGACCGTTCCGGGCAAGGCGAGAAGGAATGCGAGGAAGCCGAAGATTTTCTTGCGCTCGACTCCCTTCATGAGACCTTCCTCGTGGCCCTGCCGCTGATCATGTATTCGCCGACCTGCACCACGCTCGTCGTCTCCGTCGCGGACTCGAAGACGACCTCGCCCCCGTGGAGGACGGCGATTCGGTCAGAGAGGGCGAAGATCTCCTCGAGCTCCATCGAGACGAGGAGAATGGCCGTCCCCTTCTCCCTCAGTTCCAGGATGCGGCGATAGACGTACTCGATGGCGCCGACGTCGAGGCCCCGGGTCGGCTGCGATATCACGAGGAAGACCGGGTTCCGCGAAAATTCCCGCGCAAGTATCAACTTCTGTTGGTTTCCTCCGGAGAGGGTGGAAGTCGGCGCCTGGGGCCCGGCCGTTCTGACGTCATAGGCTTCGATGAGGGCGAGGGCTTGGGCTCGGAAGCCTCGGAAATCGAGAAGGCCGCCGCGGCTCAGCGGAGGCTTGTCGCTGCGACCGAGGGCGAGGTTTTCTTCGACCGAAAAGGGCAGGACCAGGCCCGATCCGCGCCTATCTTGAGGGATATAGCCGATTCCCGCCTCCATCCGCCTTTTCAGACTCCAACGCGCGATGCTCTCGTCCCGGTAGAGGATGTCGCCCGCAGAGGGCATGGCGAGTCCGATAAGGGCCTCGCAAAGCTCCTGCTGCCCGTTTCCCTCGACGCCCGCGATGCCGAGGATCTCGCCGGGAGCCACCGACAGGCTCGCCTTCTTGAGCGTCTCGATCCCCCGTTTCCCGCGGACCGATAGCCCCTCGACACTGAGAATGGGCTTGGGGAGAACCTTGGCTGGAGTGCGCTCGACCTTGAGGACGACGTCACGGCCGACCATGAAATTCGCCAGCTCGGCCGCCTCCGTGTCGGAGGTCCGGCGTTCGCCGGCGAGCACTCCCCGCCTGAGCACGTACACGCGGGACGAGAGGGCCATCACTTCCTCGAGCTTGTGGGTAATTATGATGATCGCGGTGCCCGCGGAGGCGAGTCGCCTCAGTACCGCGAAAAGCTCTTCGACCTCCCGCGGGGTGAGGACGGCCGTCGGCTCGTCGAGGATGAGGACGCGTGCGTCGCGATAGAGCGCCTTGAGGATCTCGACCCGCTGTTGCAGACCGACGGACAGCCCCTCGAGCCTGGCGTCGGGATCGACCTGGAGGCCATAGCGTTCGGAAAGCTCCATCACGCGGTTCCTCGCGCGCTTGTAGAGCACATGACCGAGGCGCACCGGCTCATCTCCGAGGATGATGTTCTGCATCACCGTGAGGGTCGGCACGAGCATGAAGTGCTGGTGGACCATGCCGAGGCCGCGCGCGATAGCATCGCGCGGCGAGTCGAAAGCGACCATCTCGCCGTCGATCAGGATCGAGCCCGAGTTTGGGCGGTAAAGACCGAAGAGGACGTTCATAAGGGTGGATTTGCCCGCCCCGTTCTCGCCAAGGATCGCGATGATCTCGCCGGCTTCCAGCCTGATGGAGATATCGCGATTGGCGACTATTCGATCGAAGCGCTTTGTGATCCCCCTCGTTTCGAGAACGGGGGTCGATCCACCCATTTCCGGCATGCCTTCTCCTCGGCTAAACGCAAGTCACCGTAAACCTGCATCGGGCAGCCGTCAACATAAAAGCAACATTTTCGTGCAACATGCCAAGCTATCACTGAATAAACTTGACAATAAATCGGGTTAGGGCGCAGGATGTCATAAGATTTGTGGTTTGTTGTGGCATTCTATCGCGACGGTTTCTAGAGCGGCACGACAAACCACGAAATGGGTTTACCTCTGGAAAGGCAGGATTGGCAGGGATGAATTCCGGCGACTCGATCAGCGGATACGGCCTAGCGCGGAGCCTGCGCTGGGAAAACGAGGAGCTCCTCCTCCTCGATCAGACGAGGCTTCCCGGTGAGGTCGTCGAGGAGAGGCAGGAGAGCGTCGAGATGGTATGGGACTCCATCAAGCGCCTCAAGGTGAGGGGAGCCCCCGCCATCGGCATCGCCGGCGCCTACGGGCTCCTCCTCGGGGTCAGACCCCTCCTCGGGCTCGGGCTCCCCGACTTTCTCGCGAAGGCTGAGGAGACGGCAGCCTACCTCAATTCATCGCGACCCACGGCCGTCAACCTGAGCTGGGCTACGGGCCGCATGCTCTCCTACGCCAGGGACAAGGCGGCCGAGGCCGGGGATTCCGCCGCCCTCTATCGGCTCCTCGTCGATGAGGCCCGGAGGATTCACGCCGAGGACCGCGCAATCTGCCGGAACATCGGCGAACACGGCGAGGCTCTCATCAAGGAAGGAAGCGGCGTGCTGACGCACTGCAACGCCGGAGCCCTCGCTACCTCGGAGCTCGGCACGGCCACGGCGCCGATGTATATCGCCTTCGCGAAGGGAAGGCGATTCCGCGTCTACGCCGACGAGACGCGACCCCTCCTCCAGGGCGCTCGCCTCACCTCCTGGGAACTCCAGCAATCGGACCTCGACGTGACCCTCATCTGCGATGATATGGCGGCCTATGTCATGTCCAAGGGCCTCGTCGATCTCTGCGTCGTCGGCTGCGACCGCGTGGCCGCCAACGGGGACACGGCCAACAAGATCGGAACCCTCGGCGTCGCCATCCTCGCCAGACATTTCTCCATTCCCTTCTACGTCGCCTGTCCCTCCTCGACCATCGACTTCGCGACGGCGACCGGTGAGGACATCCATATCGAGGAGCGGGGCGAGGAGGAGGTCACCTCCTTCGGCGCGAGGCGCACCGCACCCGAGGGCATGAAGGTACGGAACCCGGCCTTCGACGTGACGCCCCACGAACTCGTGTCAGGCTTCATCACGGAGAAGGGCATCGTGGGGCCGGGGTATGCGGAGAACCTCGCGCGGATCTTCGCCAAATGAAGCCGGGCATGGCGACGCAATCCGGCGAAGGGGCTGCGCGATGCTCGCGGTAGAGCGGAGGAATCGCATCCTCGATAGACTCCGCAGCAAGGGCATTGTGACGGTCTCGGACCTGGCTGCCGACTTTTCGGTGAGCGAGGAGACAATCCGTCGCGATCTTCAAAAAATGGAGGAATCGGACGGGATCCAACGCACCTACGGCGGAGCCTACATCGCCAAGGCAGTCAGCACCGACATACCCATCAGCATTCGCGAAAACATCTATCTACCCGGAAAGGAAACCATCGCCGCCCTCTGCGCCGACATCGTCGACGACGGTACCACGATCATGCTCGATTCGAGCACGACGGCCATCCATATCGCGGACCATCTGCGCTCGAAAAAGAACATCATAGTAATTACCAATTCCTTGCGAATCGCGGAAAGACTCGCGGAAGCCTCGAACGTGAAAGTCGTCTGCGTCGGGGGGATACTCCGCCACAGTCAGCTCTCCTTCGTGGGGCCGGCGGCGGCGCGGGCCTTGGAGGGCTATTACGCGGACAAGGCCTTCGTCTCCTGCGTCGGTCTCGACATCGAGAAGGGCGCCACCGACGCGGACGAACTCGAGGCCGAGGTGCGGAAGCTCATGATGAGGAACGCGAGGGAGAAGATCCTCGTCGCCGACGCGACCAAGTTCGGCAAATTTTCCCTCTCCCTCATCCTCCCCCTCGACGAGGTCGACATGCTTGTTACCGACAAGGCCCCCAACGAGACCTGGCTCCGGGCGCTCGACGCGCGGTCGATCAGGTGCCTATACGCGAGCAACCCGTCCGGCGCCGGAGAGGAGTGAACCCCATGCGAAAAGAATCGCCAGCCTCGATCAAGCGCAAGATCTGCGAGATCGGCAGGAGGATGTACGACCGAGGATTCGTCGCCGCCAACGACGGCAACATCTCCGTGCGCCTCGACGGGGACAGTCTCCTCGTGACGCCGACTTTGGTGAGCAAGGGCTTCATGAAGCCTTCCATGATCGTTACCGTCGATCTCGAGGGCAGAGTCCTTTCCGGCCGCCTGCGGCCCTCGTCGGAGCTCAAGATGCATCTCGCCGTCTATCGCGAAAGGCCCGATGTCCGTGCCGTCGTCCACGCCCACCCCGCCAACGCCACGGGCTTCGCGGTGGCCGGTCTGGCCCTCGACGAGCCTTATATGCCCGAACTCGTCGTCAATCTCGGAGCCGTTCCCCTCGCGCCCTATGCGACGCCCTCGACGGAGGAGGTGCCTGAGTCGATCGAGGGGCTCGTGAAAGGCCACGGGGCCCTTCTCCTCTCCAACCATGGGGTCCTTACGTGGGGCAGGGACCTCGCGGAGGCCTATGACCATCTCGAGACCGTCGAGCTCTACGCCAAAATTCTGATCGCGGCCCGAACCGTCGGCGAGCCGCGGGCCATCGCCGGCGAGAAACTCGAAGCCCTCTATCGAATCCGCGAAGTCCTTGGCTTGAGCTGAGGTCGGTCCTCCAGGCTCTGACCGCCCTATCCGATGGTCGGGCCGATGCCGAGTTCGGCCGAGAGGACGGCGAGGAATTCGCGCCCACCCGGCGAGAGCCCCGGAAGGTCACGAATGGCATCGTAGCTCCGGACGAGGGCGACGCGCATGGCGGGCAGTCTGCGGGCGGCGTAATCGACGAGTTCATCAAGATAGGAGAGGAGGACCGCAAGAAGGGGCGCTCCCTTCTTTTTCATCGCCAGAGCCTCGGACTCGAAGGCGTCGAAGGACTCGACAGCCGTTTTGCCCGCTCCCGCAGGGACAGTCACCGAGGCGGATAGATGGCGCAGTGCTCCTCTGAAGCGCCACCGCGCGTATTCGTAACGGAGGATCTCCTTTTCGTGGCGGGGCTCCTTCGGAAAGCCGCGCTTGCGGAGGAGGGCGAGGCAGGACCAGAGTTCCGCGGCTCCGACTCCGGAGAAGGCCGCAGACGAGGATTCCTCCTTGCCCCTCGCGAGGTCGACGCCGAATCGATGGCGCTCGAAATTGGTGAGTGCAGCTTCGAACTCGGCACGAACGGCGATAAAGGCCTCGCCGGAATCAGCCTTGGCCACATCCGGATGTGTTGCGAGGGCGAGCTCGCGGAAGGCGGCCTTGAGATCGTCGACCGATTCGATTTCCCCTGAGCGGATGGCACGAACGAAGCGATTTGGGGAGCCCTTCATCGAATCGAATCCTCAATTGTCCGATTGCGCCGACGAGGGACAGTCACCACTCGAGGGACAGTCACCACGGAGCGCTACGTGGCGAGGGATAGAAGCCCTCCTCGACGAGCCGCGCGAGCCTCGCCCGAGCCGGTTCGAGATCCTCCGGCCAGGTAAGCCCGAACCAGGCATCGTCGGTCGGAAGTGCCCTGACCTTTGCCTGTCCCCGCCTGATAGCGATGTCGACCAGGGCGGGAAGATAGAACTCCGCCGTTGGCGAGTCGCCCTCGTCGCGGAGAAAGTCGCGAAACAGCGTCTCGCAGGTTCCGAATATCCTCGGCGTAAAACCCCAGAGGTTCATCGACACGAAGGCCCCGCCGTCGACCCGGATTTCCTCGCCATCGGGCCTTACCGAGATACAACTCCGCCCTGGTCCCGGCCCCGACCCCTCGATGATGGCTCCATGCTCCTCCACTCCCCTGAGGAATCCCCGGTCATCGACCTCGCAGATGCCTCGGGCCACGGGACCGTTGGGACTCGTCGTGTTGTTCAGGCGATAGGCCGCCATGCAGTACTCGGTGGAATCCCAGGCGGAAGTGGCGAGAAAATCGTGAACAACTCTCAGCGATTCCCTTCCATACCAATCGTCTGCGTTGACCACCGCGAAGGGGGTCTTCATGACAGCCTCGGCGCAAAGTAGGGCATGACCTGTCCCCCAGGGCCTGGGGCGTGTTGGCGCGGGAAGTCCGGCCAGGGAGTCAGGCTCCTGGAACACGAGGCCGGTGGGAAGGCCGCGCGGGAGCCGAGGAAAGATGCTCTCGACGAAATCGGTCTCCATCTCACGCCTTATGACAAAGACGATCTCGTCGAAACCGACTGCCGCCGCATCGTGGGCCGAGTATTCGAGGATCGATTCCCCCCCTGGTCCCAGGGCAGTGAGTTGCTTGAGGCCGCCGAATCGCGAGCCCAGGCCGGCGGCAAGCACGAGCAGGGAGGTCTTCATGGTCGCATGATAGCCGGAAGCGGGGCCTCGCGGCAGGCCCGAGCTTGACCGCGATTCCACGCGGCCCGATCATGGGAGAATGGACAAATACGATCTTTCCCCCGCCGCCTTCCTTGATCTCTCCAAAAGCATCGCCGCCCCCATCTTCTCGGGCATCGATCGGGTCTGGGAGGCGATAGCCCGCATCGAGGCCTTCGTCCTGAGCCTCGTCGCGAATCCGCCCGAGGGCTACGAACGCGTCGGCGAGCTCGTGATCGCCCACCGGGAGGCAAAGATAGCCGCCAGCGCCGAGCTCCTCGGGCCGGCCGTGATCGGGAGGGGCGCGGAAGTCGGACCGGGTGCCTGGATCAGGGCCTTCGTTCTCATGGGCGACTTCTCCGTCGCTGGCCACGCCTCGGAACTCAAGAATTGCATCCTTTTCGACGGCGCCCTCGCGGCCCACTTCAATTACGTCGGCGACTCTATCCTCGGCTCCGGCTCCCATCTCGGCGCCGGAGCCCTCCTTTCCAATCAGCGTTCTGACAAGGCGGAGGTCGTCTTCCATGGTCCCGGGGAGCTCGCGATTCCGACGGGCCTCGCCAAGTTCGGCTCCGTACTCGGCGACGGGGTGGAAATCGGCTGCAACGCAGTCTGCTTTCCCGGCACCCTGATCGGCAGGGGATCGACGGTCTATCCCCTCGCGCCGGTCCGGGGATACGTGCCGCCCTTCTCGATCGTAAAGGAGGCCTCACGCGTCGTTTCAAAGCGCGAGGCGGCCGCCCGTGGCTAGCTCGACGCGGTCCGTAGGTACGGCGAGGAAGAAGTCGGTCATCTTCGATTTCGGCAACGTCTTGAGCATCCTCGACAGGCCCGCCACCGATCGGGCCTTCGCAGCGCACTGCAATCTTTCACCCGAAGAGGTCGGGTTGCGGCTCTGGTCCGACGGCCTCCTCTTCGATCTCGAAACGGGAAGGATCGACGCACGGGAGCATTTCGAGCGGGTCAAGAAAGCCCTGGGCGCCGATGATTCTTGGAATTATGACGAGTACGACGAGGAGTTCATGCGCTGCATCCTCCCCCATCCTCCCGGACGGGCGGCTCTCAGGGCGGCGTCGGAAGCGGGGCACAGGACCTTCATACTCTCGAACACCTCCTTTCTCCATTCGCGGGCCATCTTCCTCGATGAGACCCTCGCCGGCCTGCCGGAGCTCTACGCCCTCTCGTACAAAATCGGCTGCATGAAACCCGATCCCCGCATCTGGCGCTGGCTTCTCGAACGGGCGGGCCTGGAGCCTGAGGACTGCGTCTACGTGGACGACATCGAGGCCTATTGCGCGGCTGCCGGCGCCCTCGGCATGGGGACAGTCACCTACGACTTTCGGGTGGACGATCTCTGGCGGAAACTCGAAGTGATACTATAATTACCTGATCGCGGCTTCGAAGGGTCGGCCAGGGGCGAGGAAGAGGTACCTGATTCGCCCGGGCGCCGACAGGTGAAAGGGGCCGCCAACGGAGGTTCCAGCATGAAAAGAAGTGTTTTCCTCTTCCTCGGCCTGGCCCTTGCCCTCGGTTCCTGGGCCGCGCCGACGAAGGTCGTCGTCTACACCGCCCACGAGGACTCGATCCTCAACGCCCTCGCCCCCCGCTTCGAAAAGGAGACGGGCATCAAGCTCGACTACGTCAAGCTCGCCTCGGGGGATGTCATCAAGCGGGCCAAGGCCGAGTCCGCCAACCCCCAGGCCGACGTCATCTGGAGCATAGGCGGCGAGCAACTCGAGGCTGAGAACGCCATCCTCGCCCCCTATACCCCCAAGGAATGGGACAAGATCGCGTCGGTCTTCAAAGTCGGTACCAATTGGTTGCCCTATACAGGTATCATGAACGTCTTCGTCGTCAACACGAACATGCTGAGCGCGGACAAGATGCCGAAGACCTGGACCGATCTCATGGACCCGCGCTTCAACAAGCTCATCTCCTCGGCGCGGGCCGACAAGTCGGGTTCTTCCTATATGCAACTCTGCAACACACTTCTCGTCTACAAGGACAGGGGCTGGGACGTCTATAAGGGCATAATGCAGAACATGGTTATTTCCGCCAGCTCGGGCTCGGTGCCCAAATTCGTCAACGACGGGGAGCAGGCCGTCGGCATAACCCTCGAGGACAACGCCTACCGCTACGTCAAGGGCGGCGGTCCGGTCGCGATCGTCTATCCGGCCGACGGCACGGTGGCTGCCCCCGACGGCATCGCCCTCCTCAAGGGCGCCCCTGACGCCGAGGCCGGCAAGATCTTCATCGATTGGTGCCTCTCCAAGCCGGTACAGGAGTACCTCGTCGACGCCATGTATCGCAGATCGGTGCGCACCGACTGCAAGGACCCGCCGGGCCTACCGGCCATCAGCACCATAAAGACCATTTCCTACGACTTTGGTTGGGCCGCGAAGAACAACAAGGAATTCGTAAAGAAGTTCGCCGACATCGCCATGGATTTGGGTCTCTAAGGCTCCATCGACATCCGGGCCGGTCGCGGTCCGGTATATCAAGGCGCCCCTCCCCGACGGATCGGGCGCCTACCAATCCTTGCGATAGTAGTGCGACACGCAAAGCGTGTCGCGAAATTGAGGTAAGGATTCGTGTTGCGGCTCCCGACGTGATGAATCGCCGGTCGCGATTCATCACGTCGGCCGCTGTTTAGGTAGGACTGCTTTCGCAAGCCGCAATATCCATTTCCCGGAGGGCCAGCGCCATGACGAGCATCCGCATCGCCGATCTGGAAAAGCGCTTCGGCGAGGTGAAGGCCCTTTCCGACGTCAATCTCGACATCGGAAAGGGCGAGTTCTTCACCCTCCTGGGGCCCTCGGGCTGCGGCAAGACCACCCTTCTCCGTACCATCGCCGGCTTTTACCGCCAGGACAAGGGTGAGGTCTGGCTCGGCGACGAGAGGGTGGACGACCTTCCGGCTCATCGTCGAGACACGGGCATGGTTTTCCAGAACTACGCGGTATTCCCTCACATGACGGTCTTCGAGAACGTGGCCTACGGCCTTCGCGTCCGCAGGCTTTCAAGGGCGGAAATCGAGAGGCGGGTCGCCGCGGCGCTCAAGACCGTGCACCTCGAGGGCTACGAGAAGCGCACGCCGGACCAGCTCTCCGGCGGGCAGCAGCAGCGGGTCGGCCTGGCCCGCGCGATGGCCGTCGAGCCCCGGGTCCTCCTCTTCGACGAACCCCTCTCCAACCTCGACGCCAAGCTCCGCGTCGAGATGCGCGACGAGATCAGGGCCGTGCAGAAGCAGCTCGGCATCACCGCGATCTACGTGACCCACGATCAGGAGGAGGCCTTGGTCATCTCGGACCGCATCGCCGTAGTTTCTGGCGGGCGCATCCAGCAGGTCGGACCACCCTGGGAAATCTACAAGGACCCCGCGACCCTCTTCGTGGCATCCTTCGTGGGGAAGGTCAACCTCCTCCCCGCCGAACTCGGCGCTCTTCGCGGACCGGGACTCAGGGAGGCGAAGGCCGGGTCCCTCGACCTCCTCGTTCCCGATCCCGGCGAGCTCCCCGACAGGGAAGTGACTATTGCCTTCCGGCCCGAAGACGCGATGGAAGACCCGACGCGGGGCGACGCCAACCTCGTCAGCGGAAGGGTCATCGGCTCGAGCTTCCTCGGCACCGTGGCGATCATGGAGATCGACTGCGGGGGAACCCGCCTCCTGATCGAACGCCACAGGCCGAAGGAAGGCGACATTCCTCCGAATGGAGCCGCTATGGATGTCGCCCTTCCGCCCGAGGCGCTGATGCTTTTCGACACGAAGAGCGGCGCGCGGCTGAGGCCGGCGGATCTCGGGGCGGGAAGGAAGGAGCGATGAGAAGCGGCGCCGCTGCGCCCCGACGCGTCGACGTCTGGACCTTCGTCACCCTCGGGGGCTTCGCCCTCGTCCTCGTCTTCCTGATCTGGCCCCTCGCGGATGTCTTCCGCTACAGCTTCACGGACAAGGAAACGGGGTTAATATCCTTTTCTAACTGGGTCGAGTTCCTCTCGAAGAAGTACTATCTAAGAGCTTTTTCCCACTCCCTTTTCGTGGGCTTCATGACCACCGGCCTGGCCCTCCTCTTCGGCATACCCCTGGCCTTCTTTACAACGCGCTACCGGATACGCGGCTCCGCCATGCTCAATACGGTCGCGGTTCTCGCCCTCCTCTCTCCGCCTTTCATAGGAGCCTATTCCTGGGTCACCATGCTCGGACGCAACGGCTTCCTCCGCACTGCCCTCTCCTCCATCGGGATTTCCCTGCCGCCGATATATGGCGCCCTCGGCATCATCTTGACCGATTCGCTGCAGTATTACCCCTTCGTGGCCTTGATGACGGCGGGAGCCCTCACCACGATCGACCGCTCCCTCGAGGAAGCCTCGGAGAACCTCGGCGCCTCGGCCACCCGGACCTTCTTTCGCGTCACCCTCCCCCTTGTGTTGCCCTCGGTGACAGGCGGGGCCCTTATCACCTTCATGATGTCCCTGTCCAACTTCGGGACGCCCATGATCATCGGCGGCAACTACCTCGTACTTCCGACCCTCGCCTACAACCTCTTTACGAGCGAGATCGCCGAGCGGCCCGGCATGGCGAGCACGGTTTCCCTCATCCTCATCCTCTGCGCGGCGGCCGTCATCGCCCTGCAGCAGTGGGCTTCGACGAGGCGCAAATACGCGAGCATGCTCGTGAACCGTCCACTTCGCAAGCGACTCGGCGGCCTGTCTTCGGCACTCGCCCATCTCGTCTGCTACGGCATCGTCGGGCTCTCCGCCCTCCCCCTCGCCGTCGTCGTGTTCTATTCCTTCAAGAAGACGAGCGGCCCGGTCTTCAAGCCGGGTTTCAGCCTCGACAGCTACCGCCAGATCTTCTTCGACGTGCCCAAGACCGTGACGAACAGCTTCGTCTACTCTCTTGTCGCCGTGGCCCTCATCGCCTTCGTCGGAACCCTCCTCGGCTTCGTCCTCGCGAGGAGGCGCACCATCGCGGCCCGGATCCTCGACCCCCTCCTGATGATCCCCTACATCGTGCCCGGCACCGTCCTCGGGATCGGCTACATAGTTGTCTTCAACCGGAAGCCCATCTACCTCGTCGGCACGGCGGTAATAATAATTATCATGTATTTTATCAGACGCCTGCCCTACTCCGTCCGCTCGGCGGCCTCGATACTCAAGCAGATCGACCCCGCCCTCGAGGAGGCAGGCATCAACCTCGGCTCGCCTCCGGGCAGGACCTTCCGCACCGTCACCCTCCCCCTCATGAAGGCGGGCATCGTGTCGGGAGCCATCATGAGCTGGGTCACCTCGATGAACGAGCTCTCGGCCTCGATCCTGCTTTATGTCGGCAAGACCATGACCATGCCCATCAAGGTCTACCTTTCGGTCCTCGACGGCATGTTCGGCACGGCCAGCGCCATGTCGACCATCCTCCTCGCCGTCACGGGACTCGCCCTCTACCTCGTCAACCGATGGACCGGCAAGGCGGGGGAGAGCGTCATCGCGGCGTGAGAGGCGACGGCTACTCGAGCTCGTTGTCGAAGTTCCTCTCTTCGATTTCCCTGAAATACTTGACCGTCCCCACCTTGCATTCCATCGTCGAGTCCTCGTCGCAGACGAGGATGGCCTTCGGGTGGAGTTGGAGGCAGCTCACGGTCCAGAGGTGGTTGACCCCTTCCTCGATGGCGTGGTGGAGGGCGCGGGCCTTGGCGAGGCCGGAGACGAGGATGAGGACTTCCTTCGCGTCCATGATGGTGCCGACGCCGACGGTCAGGGCGGTGGCCGGAACCTTGTCGGGATCGCCGCCGAAGAAGCGGGAGTTCATGACCTTGGTGTCCATGGTCAGCGTCTTCACCCTCGTACGCGAGGCGAGGGAGGAGCCGGGCTCGTTGAAAGCGATATGACCGTCGGCGCCCACCCCGCCGACGAAGAGGTCGATGCCCCCGAGGGCCTTCATTTTATCCTCATAACGCTTACATTCAGCCTCGAGGTCACGGGCGTTGCCGTCGAGGATGTTCACGTTCTCCCTCCGGATGTCGATCCGCGAGAAGAGGTTCTTCCACATGAAGCTGTGGTAGCTCTCGGGGTGCTCCTCGGGCAGGCCGACGTACTCGTCCATGTTGAAGGTGACGACCTTCTTGAACGAGACCTTGCCCGCCTCGCAGAGGGCGATGAGTTCGCGGTACATACCGAGGGGCGACGATCCCGTGGGCAGTCCCAGCACGAGTTCTCCGCCGGCCTCGTTGACGCGCCGTGCTACATAGTTGGCGGCCCAGCGCGAAACGGTGGCGTAATCCGGCCTGATCACGAGTCTCATATACTTCTCCTCGCCGAGGGAAACCCTCGGGCTGGGCCAGTATATGAAAGATCACCTACTTCGACGACTGCCCCGGGTCTGTCCGAAAACCGCCACCCGCATGCAAGCGGCGCCGGCCCTCAGCTCCTCTTGCCCCTTCGGTTCGATGCCAGCATCCAGGCGATGAGATAGGCTGCGGAGACGAAGCCGACGATGAAGAGGCTGCCCACGATGTCCACCATATGATGCACGCCCTCGTAGACCCTCGCGAGGCCGACGCCGACGGCCAGAAGGAGCCCGACCATGCCTGCCCAGGGGTTGGCGATCATCGTGATCGCGGCGGTGGCCGACAGGAGGAGGGTATGGTCGGAGGGAAAGCCGTTATCGGCCGAGGAGGGAATCAAGGGTGTCGTCCCCTGCACGACGAAGGGTCGGGGATCCTGGATGATTCCATGGAGGAGGAAGGCGAAGGCCAGCGAAAGTCCCCCGATGAAGACCGAGGCCAGGAGGAGTTCCAAGAGACGTCTTCGCTGGAAGGCCACGATGTAGAGTACTTCGGCGAGAATGACGACGATGAAAAGGTAGCGTGCGACGAAGGCGATGAAAGCTTGCATTCCTTTAGGCTAGCATTTCCGATCGACTGATGCCAGATCGCCGCCGGGCCCTTCGACTCGCGATGATGTCACGGACTTGTCATTGCCTCGGCGCCCGTGGTATTTTCCGAATGCCGATTGGAGGAGCGATCCCCATCAGTACCCCGTCCGGAGGAAGCTGCTTCCCGGGATGGCGGGTGAAAGGGGAGGATCGCCGAAGGGTGGGGCATAGCAAGCCCTGCCTTGGACGTCCGGGCTAATACCCGGCGGCTGTCGTGGGGCCTGTCCCCGCGGAGTGCCATCGCAAGCCGCCCTCACCCACCGTGGTCGGAAAGACCCGGGCGGTTTCTTTGGGATCTCCATCGGATTGGAGGTCCTCCGTGTCCAACCTTCAATCCGTGGAATCGAAGGACTTCCGTTTTCTGGAAGCCCTCTGTTCCACGTATAGTCCCGGCGGCGACGAAGCCTGCCTCCTCCCCCTGCTGTTGCCCGAACTCGAGGCGATGGGTGCGACTATCCATCGCCAAGAAGTAGGAGGCGGCAGGCCCAACATCCTCGCCGTCTGGGGCAAACCGCGCATTCTCTTCAACACGCATCTCGACGTGGTGCCGCCTCGCATTCCCGTCACCGTCGAGGGCGGGCGGCTGCGTGGTCGCGGCGCCTGCGACGCCAAGGGCCAGATCGTCGCCCAGCTCGCGGCCGTCCGGCGACTCCTCGCGGAGGGCCGGAGCGATCTAGCCTGGCTCGGCGTGTGCGGCGAGGAAAGCGATTCGGCCGGGGCCGTCAAGGCCCTCGAATTGCGCGATCGCCTGGATGGTCTCCGCGCCGTGATCGTCGGGGAACCGACGGGCAACCGTCTCGCCGCAGGCCAAAAGGGCTTCGTCCGGCTCCGCCTTTCCTGCGAAGGCAAGACAGCCCACGGGGGCCTGCCCGAACTCGGTCGCAACGCCATCCTCGAACTCATGGACTGGATCGATCGCCTACGCAAGATCGAAGCGACCGTCCACCCCAGTCTCGGCGCAGAGGTCTGGAATCTCGGCATCATTTCGGGAGGAAGGGCCGCCAATGTCGTGGCGGACCATGCCGAGGCCGAGCTCACCCTGCGAGTCGTGCCGGGGGGTACCCTGTACGAATCCTTGCGAGCCGTCCGTCCGCCGGGAGGAGCCATCGAGGAACTCGTAAAGGATCCCTGGGATGCCTTCGCGACCCCTCCCGGCTTTCCCTCCGGGCCCGTACCCTTCGGTTCGGACCTACCCATGCTTCGCGCCCTCGCCCCCGGCGGCGACGCGATTCTCTGCGGGCCGGGAGAGCCTTCGGCAGCCCACACCCCCGACGAATCACTGACCATCGACGAGCTCGCCTCCGGTATCGACCTCTTCGCGAGGCTGGGCGCCCTCTATCTCGAACCCGCGCGAGGGCCCGGTCCCTTCGGCCCTGCGGCTTAATTGGAGTTGTCATGAATCGCATTCCCGTCACCGTTCTCGGCGCCACCGGCGTCGTCGGCCAGCGCTTCGTCAGGCGCCTTGCCAACCACCCCGTCTTCAAGGTCGCCTGCCTCGCCGCCAGCGAGCGCTCGGTCGGCAAGAAGTATTCGAAGGCCTGCGACTGGCGTCTCCCCGGCGAACCCTTCGCCGGCCTCGGCGACATGATCCTCGAGCCCTGCGAGCCCGACCGGGCATTGTCGCAATTAGTCTTTTCGGCCCTCGACACGGCGCCCGCCCGCGAGATCGAGCCCCTCTTCGCCGCCGCGGGGGCCCTCGTCTTCTCCAACGCCTCCACCTTCCGCATGGATGAGGACGTTCCCCTCCTCGTGCCCGAGCTCAACTCCGCCCACCTCGGCCTCCTCGAGGTGCAGAGGCGCAAGCGCGGCTGGAAGGGCGGCATCGTCTGCAACCCCAACTGCACGACCACCGTCCTGGTCGGCGCCCTCGGCCCCCTCCATCGCGCCTTCGGCGCCGAGGCGGTGCTGGCCGTGAGCATGCAGGCCCTGAGCGGCGCGGGCTATCCGGGCGTCGCGAGCCTCGACGCGCTCGGCAACGTCATTCCCCTCATCCGCGGCGAGGAGGACAAGGTCGAAACCGAAGCCCGCAAGATCCTCGGCAGCTTCGACGGCGAACGCATCGTGGAAGCGCCGATCTCCATCTCCGCGGCCTGCAACCGCGTGCCCGTCGTCGACGGCCATACGATCGCCGCCAGCATCAGGCTCCACGGGAATCCCCATCCGGCCGACATCATCGCCGCTCTCGACGCCTTCGTGCCCGACACCGAGGGTCTCGAGCTCCGTTCCGCCCCCGAAAGGTTCGTCGCCGTCCGCCACGAGGCCGACAGGCCCCAACCCCTCCGCGACGTCGAGGAGGACGGAGGCATGCGCATCCAGGTCGGCCGTGTCAGACACTGTTCCCTTCTCGGCTCGAAGATGGTCATACTGGGACATAACACCGAGCGCGGCGCCGCGGGCGGTTCGCTGCTCAACGCGGAGATCGCCGCCGCTCGCGGCATTCTGTGAGGAAGATCGAAGTCGTTGCTGCGTTCCCGGCGCCCATTCGCGCCGTCGTCCCCCGGGGACGGAAGGAGAAGCCATGAAGATCGGTGTGTTCGGGGCGGGCCGCCTCGGTTCGGCCGTGATGACGGCGGCGAAAGCCGCGGGTCATGAGATCGTCTGGGCCCTCGAGGGTCCGGGCGATCCTCCTTCGCCGCCCGACATCGCCCTCGACGCGAGTCACGCCTCGGGAGTCGCCGCGCATATAGCCTGGGCCCGCAGGGTCGGCCGCCCGATCGTCATAGGTACGACGGGTTGGGACAAGGGCCTCCTCGAAGGGGCATCTGGCTGGGGAATCGGCGTGATGGTGTCGCCCAACTTCAGCCTCGGTATCGCCTTCATGCGCCGGGCCGCCCTGGCCCTCGGCCGCTTCGCCGCCCTCAACGCCGGCGCAGGCGACAAGGCCGGCAGCGTCGGCCATGCCGACGAGGGCGTCGATCTCGCCATCCTCGAGCGCCACCACAACAAGAAGGCCGACGCCCCGAGCGGCACGGCCAAACTCCTCGCCGACGCCCTGGTCGAGGGCGACCGCGCCGGGGGCGGCTCCTTCGACGGTTGGTCTACGGGAGCGGCCCAGAGCGGCAAGGTGAACATGGCGAGCATTCGCGCCGGCGACGAGGTGGGCTACCACGAAATGCGCTACGAATCGGCGGCTGAAACGATAGTCTTTTCCCACGACGCCCATTCGCGCGCGGTCTTCGCGACGGGCGCCGTCCGCGCTCTCGAGTGGATGGTCGGGAAGAAAGGTCTTTATAGTTTCGATGATTTCGCCGCCTCCCTCATCGATCCGCTATTCGCGAAGGTCCCTTCATGAGCGCCAAGGATCGGCCCATGACGGCCGCGGAATTGGCCCGCTTCTTCTCGCGGCCGATGGAGGACATCCTGGCCGACGGGGCCCTCATACAGGCCCTTCCGGCCCTCCTGTCGGCTCTCGAAGCCGGGTCGGTGCGCGCCGCCGAAAGGGCCCCGGACGGAAGCTGGAACGCGATCGTCTGGGTCAAGACCGGCATCCTCGCCGGTTTCCGCTCGACGGCGATCGTGCCCTTCGCCGAATGGCCGGGCGGCGCCGCCGACAAGTCGGCCTTTCCCCCGCGGCATCTCGCGCCGATCGACGAGGTGCGGATGGTGCCGGGGGGCTCCTCCGTGCGCAGCGGCGTGAGGCTGGGCAAGGGCGTCGTGATCATGCCGCCCGCCTACATCAACGTCGGCGCCTGGGTCGGCGAGGGAACCATGGTCGACAGCCACGCCCTCGTCGGTTCCTGCGCGCAGGTGGGCTCCAAGGTGCATCTTTCGGCCGGAGCACAGATCGGCGGCGTCCTCGAGCCGGCGGGCGCGAGGCCCGTGGTCGTCGAGGACGGCGCCTTCATCGGCGCCCTCTGCGGCCTCGTCGAAGGCGTCATCGTCCGCTCGCGTGCCGTTCTCGCCCCGGGCACCATCCTGAGCGCCTCGACGACGATCTACGACCTCGTCAAGGGTGTCGAGCTCCGTGGCGAGGTGCCGTCTGGGGCGGTCGTCGTGCCCGGGTCACGGCCTGCCAAGGGAAATTTCGCCATTAAAAGGGGTATTTCCCTTTACGCGCCCTGCATCGTAAAGTACCGCGACGAGGGCACCGACGCGGCGACGGTCCTCGAGGAGGCCCTGCGTTGAGTCTTTCGCGCGACCAGCTTTTCGCGCTTTCCGATGAGGAAGCCCTGTCCCTCGCCGAGGAGCGGGGCACTCCCTGTTTCGTCTATCGCGTCGATCGGGCCTCCGCGCGCTTCAAGGCTCTCAAGGCAGTCCTGCCTAAGCGCGCGAGGCTCGCCTACGCTGTCAAGGCCAACCCGCATCACAACCTGATCGCGGCCTTCGCCCGCGAAGGCGCCTATTTCGATTGCGCCTCCGACGGCGAGCTGTCGCGGGTGCGCGCCGCCGGACTTCCGGGGTCACGCATCCTCTTCGCCGGCCCCGGCAAGAGCGCCAACGAAATCAGGTTGGCCATCGGCCTCGGCGCTCGCATCCAGGCCGACGGCATTGAGGACCTCGAACGCATCGACGCCGCCTTGTCGAGGATGCCGGGAGCCCAGCTTCCCCTGGCCGTCAGCCTCCGCGTCCATCCTGGCGAGGGCTCCGGCGTCACCGAGTCGAATCGCATCATCGGCGGGGCCGGCCCCTCGGCCTTCGGCGTCGACGAGGAGGATCTCTCCTCCTTCCTCCGCGAGGCGCGCCGCTTCGAGAGCGTGAGGATCGCGGGCCTCCAAGTCTTCGCCGCGAGCAACGAGCTGGACGCAGATCGCCTCCTGGACAACCACCGCGCAGCCTTCGCCATAGCCGAGCGCATGACGCGAGACGAGGACCTGACCCTCGATCTCGTCGATCTCGGCGGCGGTCTCGGAATCCCTTATAGTTACGATGAAACAGAACTCGACATCGCCGCCCTCGGCAAGGGCCTCGAAAAACTCCTCCGCTTGAACGATTGGTACGAAGGTGAACTCGTCGTCGAGCCGGGCCGCTGGCTCGTCGGACCCATCGGCGTCTACCTCGGGCGCGTCCTCCGCGCCAAGCGCAGCCGCGGCGTCGATTTCGCCATTCTCGAAGGCGGCGTCAACCATCTCCTCAGGCCCGCCCTGACCGGCCAAGCCTTTCCGGCCGCGGCACCTGGAGTTTCGGGCGAGCCTATCGCCCAGACCCTCGCCGGCCCCCTCTGCACTTCCCTGGATCGCCTCGGCGACGCGCAGCTGCCCAAACTCAAGGCCGGCGACCTCGTGATGTTAGGGCAGGCCGGGGCCTATGGCTACACCGAGGCGATGACGCATTTTCTGAGCCACGAGCCCGCGGCGGAGATCTGCCTGTAGGACGAACCTTCCCTGCGCATTTGCGAAGCGCCGGCCTTCCGCGCACTCATTCTCCGGTCAGCTCATTCGGAACATACCACCAGCGGTCGCCGTGCGGCTTATCGTACGCGGCCATCGAAGCTTTCCTATTCCCCGCCACGAAATCGATCACATCGAGGGCGATCTTGTCGGGAGCAGCGCCGATGAGAAGACTCGCGGTCGCATCGTAGAGGACGAGGGTCGGGCTGCTTTGCAGCTTCGCCAAGGCCGCCCTGCAGCTTTCATAGGTTTCGGCCGACGCGACGATGCAGATCTGATCCTTGGCCACGATATTGTTGTCCAGGTAATTCTGCAGAGCGATTTGGGCGGGATCGTCGTCGCCGACTTTGATTATCTGGGAATGGGCGTACGCCGCCATCGCCTTCGCCGTCTCGCAGAGGCATTGCTGCTTCGAGCTATTCACTTCGACGAAAAGAATCGACTGACCAGTGCCCCCAAAATCCATCACAATTGTGGGAAATTGGGCTTTTGAATGGGCCGAATACGCCCCTTCGATATTGTCAGCCACCCCCGCAGACGCGAAAAGAAAAGTCGCAAGCATCCAGGCAATCAATTTCATGTTTCCTCCCTCGTGGCGCATTGGCCACGAAGGAAGACTAAACGTGTCGCCACGACAACTCCGGCTCAAACTTGCCGCGCCCGAGTGTCGGCAATGTCTCCGCTACGATATTGGTTGATGCCAGGAAAGGCCCCATTTAATGTCGAGATTGTTACTGTAACAAGATACAGAACTGTCTGACATCGGACAAAATCGGTCCAGGATCGTCTCGCAAGCATCTCCAATCTGTGACAATTGCGTCGCGGCGACTTCTCGCATGCGAAATAATGGCAATTTCCTTGAATAGCAGTCTGCAATAGCGAAAAATTGTGAGGTTAGGATAACAGGAGCGCGGCATGATATTACAAATACGCTTACTGGGATCTCCGGAGTTCTTTCTCGATAGCGCCCCATTCCATCTCGCCCGACGGAAGACCACGGCGCTCCTCGCCTATCTCGCGGACAAGGACAGCCCCGTAGCAGCCAACTCAGCCGCGGGTCTCCTTTGGCCCGAGTTCGCCCCAGATAGGGCCCGAGCCAGCCTTCGCCATGCCATCTCCGACGCAGCCGCGGCCGCCGGCCTCCCTATCGTCGAACGCTCCGGCCGCAATATCAGATTCAATTCCCAGACTGTAATCGAAAGCGATGTCGGGCTCTTCCGTAAGACCGCCGCAGAAGGGCTCATGACGGGAGACGAACTGATGCTTGCGAAGGCCGCGACTCTTTACCGAGGCAATTTCCTCGAAGGCTTCTATCTCGACGACGCCCTTATGTTCGAGGACTGGCAATTGCTCGAGGCGGAAAACCTGAAAAGCCAGGCGACCGAAGTATTGAGCCGTCTCGCCGAGAGCAACCTTGCCTCGGGGCTCGTCGTAAAGGCTGAAAATTGGGCGCGCCGCCTCTCCGAAATCAGCCCGCTGTGCGGCGCGGCCCATCGTATCCTGATGGAGCTCTCGATAGCCAGGGGAGACATCGCCGACGCCCTCAATCGCTATTCGATGTATGCAAAGATCCTCTCCCGGGAACTCGGCATCAAGCCCGATATCCGCATCGAGGAGATCCGCGCCAAGATCGAACGGCACGGAAACGCGTAGGCGCCGCCCCTCAGCCGGGCAACATGCTCTCTCCCATCAAATGAAGGTCGACGGCTCGCGCCGCCAGTCTTCCCTCCCGAATGGCCCAGACGACGAGGCTCTGTCCGCGGCGCATGTCGCCGGCCGCAAAGACTCCCTCCACATTCGTCTTGAAGGCGGAGAAATCCGCCGCGGCGTTGCCACGGCCGTCCTTGGCGACTCCGAAGGCCGACAATGCGCCTTCCTCGGGGCCGAGGAAGCCCATCGCGAGGAGGACGAGATCGGCCTCGATGACGCGTTCGCTGCCCTTCTTCTCAACTGGTACGACTCTTCCGGCCTTGTCGGCCTTCCAGTCCACCTCGACGATTCGGAGTCCGCTTACCTGCCCCCCCGTCCCGAGTACTTCCTTGACGGTGACGCACCAGAGCCGGGGATCGGCGCCCTGGAGGATGATCGCCTCCTCCTGTCCGTAATCCGTCTTGATAGTCCTGGGCCAACGCGGCCATGGATTGTTCGGGGGCCGCGAATCGGCGGGCCTCGGGAGGATTTCGAGCTGGGTCACGCTCTTGGCGCCCTGACGGATGGCCGTGCCTACGCAGTCCGTGCCCGTGTCCCCGCCGCCCACGATGACGACGCGTTTGCCCCAGGCCTGGATGAAATTGCCGTCGCGCTGGCCCGAGTCGAGAAGGCTCTTGGTGCTCCTAGAGAGATAGTCCATCGCGAAATGGACGCCTGCGAGCTCTCGGCCAGGCACCTCCAGATCGCGCGGTTTCTTCGCGCCGCAGGCGAGAACGACAGCGTCGAAATCGGCCTTGAGCCTGGCCGCCTCGGCCTCGCCCTCGATGTTCCTGCCCGTTTCGAAGGAGATGCCGGCATGGCGCATCAGGGCGACGCGTCGCTCCACGAGGCTCTTGTCGAGCTTCATGTTCGGAATGCCGTACATGAGGAGGCCGCCGGGGCGGTCGTCGCGTTCGTAAACGGTGACGAGATGCCCTGCGGCGTTGAGCTGCTCGGCGCAGGCGAGGCCGGCCGGCCCCGAGCCGACGACGGCGACGCGTTTGCCCGTGCGATGCGAAGGAGCCTCGAGGGCGGGGACAGCCTCTTCGGCGGCTCGCTCCGCTATCTCGTATTCGTTCTGCTTGATCGTGATGGGCGGGTCGCCGAGACCAGTCGTGCATGAACCTTCACAGGGAGCGGGGCATACCCTTCCGGTGAACTCGGGGAAATTGTTCGTGAGCGCCAGGCGTTTCGCCGCCTCCCCCCACATCCCCCGATACGCGAGGTCGTTCCATTCGGGGATGAGATTGTGCAGGGGGCAGCCGGAGACGGCGCCGTCATAGAGTATCCCCGACTGGCAGAAGGGCGTTCCGCAATCCATGCAGCGGGCCGCCTGCCTCCGCTTCGATTCCTCGCCCTCGAAGCGCCTGTGGAATTCCTTCCAGTTGGCGACGCGCTGCCTCGGCTCGACGTCGGCCGGAAGTTCGCGCGCATATTCCATGAATCCTGTGGGCTTGGCCATAACCGCTCCTAATTGCCCGCGACGCGGACGACATCCTTGTTGTTCGCGTCGAAGGCGGCCATTAGAGCCTCGGCCCCCGACATGCCCTCGGCGGTCTTCTGTCGTATCAATTCGTTCATTCTCCGGTAATCCTTGGGCATCACGACCACGAAGCGCCTGACCGCGCCTTCCCAACCGCGAAGTATCCGCGCGCCGAGGGGCGAGTTCGTGGCGGCGACATGGCGCTCGACGAGGGTCCGCAACTCCGCGGTCAGCTCGGGATCCGTGAGGGCCTCGAGATCGACCATCTCGTCGTTGCATCGCGAAGGGAAGTTGCCGTCGGCGTCGTAGACCCAGGCGATGCCGCCCGACATCCCGGCCGCGAAGTTGCGTCCGGTCGGCCCGAGGACGACGACACGGCCGCCGGTCATGTACTCGCAGGCGTGGTCGCCCACGCCCTCGACGACGGCCTTCACGCCCGAGTTGCGGACGCAGAAGCGCTCGCCGGCGACGCCATGGATGTAGGCCTCGCCCGAGGTCGCCCCATAGAAGCCGACATTCCCTATTATGATGTTTTCTTCGGGCTTGAAGGCGGCGTTCGCGGGGGGGCACACGATGATCTTGCCGCCCGAAAGGCCCTTGCCGATATGATCGTTGGAGTCGCCCTCGATCCGCAGTGTAATGCCCGGCGGGAGGAAGGCCCCGAAGCTCTGGCCCGCCGAGCCCACGAACTTGAGGTCGATCGTGTCCTCGGGAAGACCCTTGGCGCCGTAGCGCTTCGTGATCTCCGAACCGAGGATGGTCCCCACGACGCGATTGACGTTGCGCACGGGGATGGTGAGCCTGACCTTCTCCCCTCGCTCGATCGCTGGCTCGCAGAGCCTGAGGAGGACGCGGCGGTCGAGGGAGTCGTCGAGGCTGTGCTCCTGCTTCGTCGACTTGAAACGGCCGTAGCTCGCAGGAACGTCGGGCCTCGCCAGGATGGCGGAATAATCGAGGCGGGCGGTCTTGGGATTCGATTTCGCCGCTTCCATCTCGAGCATGTCCGAGCGCCCGACCATCTCCTCAACCGTCCGGAAGCCGAGGGCGGCCATGTATTCGCGCAGTTCGGCGGCGACGAAGCGCATGTAGTTCTCGACATGCTCGGGCTTGCCCGCGAAGCGCTTGCGGAGCTCCGGGTTCTGCGTGGCGACCCCGACGGGGCAGGTGTCGAGGTTGCAGACCCGCATCATCACGCAGCCCAGGGCGACGAGGGGGCCGGTGGCGAAGCCGAATTCCTCGGCGCCGAGAAGACAGGCGACGGCGACGTCGCGGCCCGTCATCAACTTGCCGTCCGCCTCCACCGTCACGCGCGAGCGGAGGTTATTGAGAAGGAGGGTCTGCTGGGTCTCGGCCAGGCCCAGTTCCCAGGGCAGGCCTGCGTGGCGGAGGGAGGTGCGGGGCGAGGCTCCCGTGCCTCCGTCGTAACCGGAGATCAGGACGAGATCGGCCCTGGCCTTCGCGACGCCGGCGGCGATCGTGCCGACCCCCACCTCCGACACGAGCTTGACGGAGATCCGCGCCTCGGGATTGGCGCACTTGAGATCATGGATGAGCTCCGAAAGATCCTCGATCGAGTAGATGTCGTGATGGGGCGGCGGTGAGATGAGGCCGACGCCCGGCGTCGAGCCTCGGCACTCGGCGATCCAGGGATAGACCTTCTTGCCGGGGAGCTGACCGCCCTCTCCGGGCTTGGCGCCCTGGGCCATCTTGATCTGGATCTCGGTGGCGTTCATCAGGTAGTTGCTCGTGACGCCGAAGCGCGCGCTCGCCACTTGCTTGATTGCGCTGCGGCGCGAATCGCCATTGGGGTCGGGCACGAAGCGCGCGGGATCTTCGCCGCCCTCGCCCGTATTGCTCTTGCCGCCGAGGCGGTTCATCGCGATGGCCAGGGTTTCGTGGGCTTCCTTCGAGATCGACCCGTATGACATGGCGCCCGTCTTGAAGCGCTTGACGATGGATTCGACGGGCTCGACCTCGTCGAGGGCGACCGCCTTGGCCTTGCGGAATTTCATGAGGCCGCGCAGTGTGCATTGTCTCGTCGATTGGTCGTCGATGAGGCGGGAATATTCCTTGAATTGCGAATAGTCGCCCGAGCGGACGGCCTGCTGCAGGCGATGCACCGTCTCGGGATTGTAAAGATGGTACTCGCCGTCCTTCCGCCATTGCCAGTCGCCGCCGGATGGGAGGGCGTGGTCGTGGAGGGCGCGGTCGCCGAAGGCGGCGCGATGGCGGGCCGCGGCCTCGGAGGCCACGTCGGTTATGCCGATGCCGCCGACGCGGGAGGGCGTGCCGGTGAAGTAGCGTTCGATCAACTCCCCGCCCAATCCGACCGCCTCGAAGATCTGCGCACCCTGGTAGCCCTGCACGGTCGAGATGCCCATCTTCGACATCACCTTGATGATGCCCTTGGTGACGGCCTTCTTGTAGGTCGCGACAGCCTCGGCATGGCTCTTCCCCGTAAGGATGCCGCTTTTGATCATGTCGTCGATCGTCTCGAAGACGAGGTAGGGATTGACGGCCGAGACGCCGTAGCCCATGAGCATCGCGTAGTGATGGATCTCGCGGGGCTCGCCCGACTCGAGGACGATGGAGCAGCGCGTCCGCGTGCCGTTGCGGATGAGGTGGTGGTGGAGGCCCGACACGGCCAACAACGCGGGGATGGGCGCCTTGTGCTTCGAGACGCCCCGGTCCGAGAGGATGAGGATGTTCACGCCCTCGGCGAAGGCGCGGTCCGCCGCCTGACATATCTCGTCCATCGCCGCCTCGAGTCCCTTGCCGTCCTCCTCCACGGGGAAAAGGATGGGGATAACCGTCGCCTTGAAACCTTCGCGGCCGATATGGCGGAGCTTGGCGAGTTCGTCGTTGTCGATGAAGGGCGTCGCCAGCTTGATCTGTCTCGCAGCCCGCGGCGAAGGATGGATGAGGTCGCCTTCGGAGCCGATGAAGGTCTCGGGCCCGATGATGATCTCCTCGCGGATTGCGTCGATGGGCGGGTTCGTCACCTGGGCGAACAATTGCTTGAAGTAGTTGTAAAGCAATTGCGGCCGCTCCGACATCACGGCCAGGGGCGTGTCGTTGCCCATCGAGCCGATGGGATCGACCCCGTCTCGGGCCATGGGAAGGAGGACGAGGCGAAGATCCTCATAACTATAACCGAAGGCCTTCTGACGCTTGAGGACGGATTCGTGATCGGGCTCGGCGCGATGAGGCGAGGCCGGCAGCCCGTCGATGGTCACCATGTGCTCGCGGAGCCATTCGCCGTAGGGCTCCTCGCGCGCGATGTCCTCCTTGAGTTCCTCGTCGCCGATGATGCGACCCTCGGCCGTATCGATGAGGAGCATTCGGCCGGGCTTGAGGCGCTCCTTGCGGACGATGCGGTCGGCGGGAATGTCGAGGACACCCGTCTCCGAGGCCATGATGACGGTGTCGTCGAGGGTGACGACGTAGCGCGCGGGGCGGAGGCCGTTGCGGTCGAGGACGGCGCCGACCGTCGTGCCGTCGGTGAAGGCCATCGCAGCGGGCCCGTCCCAGGGTTCCATCAGGCTCGCGTGGTACTCGTAGAAATCGTGCTTGGCGGGGCTCATCTCCCTGTTCCCCGACCAGGGTTCGGGGATCATCATCATCATCGAATGCGGCAGGGAACGGCCGGTGAGGAGAAGGAATTCGAGGCAATTGTCGAACATCGCCGAATCCGAGCCGTTGGGATTGATGATGGGGAGAATGTCGGCGAAATCCTCGCCGAAAAGCTCGGTTGCGATCAGGGATTCGCGCGCGTGCATCCAATTGAAGTTGCCGCGCAGGGTGTTTATCTCGCCGTTGTGGATGAGATAGCGGTAGGGGTGGGCGCGAATCCAGGTCGGGAAGGTGTTGGTGGAAAAGCGCGAATGGACGAGGGCGAGGGCGGATTCGAAGGCGGGGTGGCCGAGATCGAGGAAGAAGGGCTCGACTTGCTCCGAAGTCAGCATGCCCTTGTAGACGATCGTCCTGCAGGAGAGGCTCGAGAAGTAGCGGTAATCCGGGGCCGACTCCTCCTTGCCGAGCATGGTCTTCTCTATCTTCTTTCGAAGGAGATAGAGTCGGCGCTCGAAGTCGAGGTCGCTGACTACCGTAGCCGGCTTTCCGAGGAAGAGCTGCATCAGGACGGGCATTACCGAGCGCGAAACCTGCCCGAGCGAGGATAGATCCACGGGCACGGTGCGCCAGCCGAGGAATGGAAAGCCGAGGACCTTCGCGATGCCCTCTATCTCGCGACACGCGGCCACGCGGATGGCCGGATCGCGGGGCAGCATGGCGGAACCCACGGCATATTCGCCCGCGGCCGGAAGGTCGATATCGGATTCCGGGCAGACCTCAAGGAAAAAGCGGTGCGGAATTTGAAGAAGGATACCGGCTCCGTCGCCCGAATTGCGCTCGTAGCCCGCCCCGCCGCGATGGCTCATGTTCCTGAGCACCGTGAGCGATTGGGACACCACGGCGTGCGATTTCCGGCCCTTTATGTTCACGACGAAGCCGATGCCGCAGGCGTCGTGTTCGTTGGCCGGATCGTAGAGACCCTGCTTCGCCGGATAGCCCACGGCCGGCACCGTCCTCCCCCGTTCCTCTCCCATGTAGCCCTCGCAGAGATCGGGCGCTCTCGGCCCCCGACCTTGCAGCGCATATTGAACTGACGCACAGAAGCTGTCAACGATTTTTTTTGACGAACATGGAATTCCGTGTTTTCCTGTAAGGTTTAATCCTACAGCGATCGATCAGTCACCGTGAGTCTTCTTCCTTCCCGCTGTCAATTCCGATCAGACCCTCGGTTGATAACGGTTTTCGAGAAACCGAATATCCCAGGTAGTTCCCCGCCGCGTAGAGCAACCGATCTGCCCGCCCAATTGCAGGGTGACGAGCTCGAAGATCAGCATAAAACCGGTTCGACCCCGTTCGCGCGGATCGGTCCCGGTTTCGAAGCCGACTCCATTATCCGAAAAACGGAGATGGATGGTACCTTCCTCGTCCCTATGGAGGGAAATGTTGATCTGTCCCTGTAGGTCGCCGGGAAAGGCATGGATGAAGGCGTTCGAAATGAGCTCGTGGAGGACGATGCCGAGGGGCATGGCCGTATCGACGAGCACTTCGACTCGATCCATGTCCGAAAAATCGAAGACGATTTTGCCCTCATCGGACATATAGCTTTCCTGCACCAGGTCGCAAAGACTCTCGACATACTCGCGGAGGTCGATCCTGCTCAGATCGTGCGACTGATAGAGCTTTTGGTGCACGAGGGCCATGGCCTGAATGCGCAGGCCGACCGCCTGGAAAATGCCCCGGTCCTCCTCGCTCCGGAGCCGTTCCTCCTCGAGGCAGAGCATCGAGGATATGACCTGCATGTTGTTCCTTGTGCGATGATGGAGTTCCCTTAGAAGGACCTCCTTTTCGCGCAGGGCATCTCGGATCATGGCCTCGCCCTCTCGATTCCTTTCCCTGGCGCGAAGCGAGAGGATTCCGAAGGCGAGGTCGGCGGCGAGTTCCTCCAGGAGGCGGATTTCGGTCGGGGTGAAGGCTCCGGGCTGGGATGAATAGAGTGAGAGAGCCCCGAAGGCCTCCCCTTCCTTGTCTTTCAGCGGAAGGCTGATCGAGGAGCGATAGTCGCGCTGGAGGGCCAGGTCGCGCCACGCGGCGACTCTTTCATCGATCGCGAAGTCTTGCACGTAGTGACTGAATCCCGTGCGGATACAGGACCCCGTCGGCCCCTTGCCTAGAGAGCCGCCCCCCCCAGCTCAAGCGAGCCGCCTTGAGATATCCCTCCTCATGTCCCGCGTAACTCATGGTGCGCACCGACCTCGCCTCATCCTCGGCCGGGTAGCCGACCCAGACCATTCGATATCCCCCGGAAACGCAGAGAATCCCGCAAATTGCGTCCAATAGGGAGGATTCGTCGACGCCTCGCGCGATGGCCTGGTTGCATTCGTGGAGGACGGTGAGTTCCCGGTTCGTCTGTTCGAGCGTTGTTTCGCTCCGAATGCGCTTCTCGTTTTCGGAGCGCAGGGCCTCTTCGGAGGCGCGCAAACTGGAATAGGGCCGCGTGACCGCGACGATGAAGACGCCGCGATAGAGCAGGAAGAAAGCGACGAGCTTGAAGGCATGGCCGAGAAGGCTGTAACTGTCATAGGAATTCTTGAAGAGGGTGAAGGCGAGTTCGCTCGCCATGGCAAGGACGATCGAGCACAGGATCATGGTATGGCTGGCGTCCCTTTCTCCGAGTGGCTTTCTCCAGAGCCCCGGCAAGGCGAGGCCAAAGAGGATGATGACGAGGTATTCGATCCCTATCTTCAAGGGCGTGAGTCCCTGCTCCGGCACGAACATGGGAGGGAAAAGCCCCTCGAAATACAGTATCCCGATGGTAGAAACTACAACTACGATGGTGCCCGCGACCGCGAGCCACGCCTTTTGTCGCTTGACCCTTCGCGGTTCTCCGGGGGCGAAGGCCGCGGCGAGAAGGCCCAGGGCAGAGGCAAATCTTGCCGCCTCCCAGGAAAAAACGCTCTTATTGGTGGAATTGGGTGAAATGAAGACGGGCATTCCGACAAAACTAAGGGTATGGAAGAGGTCGAAATAGCCGACAAGGGCGAAAGATGAGGCGAGAAGGAGGCTTCGCCGGTTGCCCGAGGCGGAAAAGGTGAACCAGCCTATCCCGAAAATCGAGAACGATACGACGACGGAAAAGAGTTCGGAAATATTATGGAAGGCTAGAAAGTCGTGGACGGGAAAGGCCTTATAAAGCCGCTCGGCGAAGATATCGACTGCCAGAATGAGCAGGACCGAAAAGACCGCGGTCGCGAGCACGATCTTCAGGGTAGCGGACTCGGACTTCGCCCGTCGCTGTTCCTGCATGGTTCAAGCATATAAGGCAGGGAAAGAAAGTAAAGCCTGAGAGTCTCAGGCAGCCTCGCGCGGAGGTCCGGCTACTTCAATTTTTCGCCGCAGTTGAAGCATTCCGTCCTATAGCTCGAGTTCTCGGCCTGGCATTTCGGACATTTGAGGGCGGTCAGCCCGCTCGTTGTCGCGCGCATGCCAGGTGAGGGTCGGGGCTGCGGGGGAGGAGGTGGCGGGGGAACTTCGGGTTCCGGCTCCGGCTCGGCCTCGATCACCGCGGGGGCTTCCTGTTTCGACTCTTCGGCTTCCTTCGCCTCGACTCGTTCAACCATCGGGGTCTCGACCGGGACGCTTGCGACGGGAAGCTGACCGAGGTTCACGTTGATTGTCTGGCCTTCCTTCGACTCGAGGCGGGCGGGAAGACTGCCCGAAAGCTTGGCCAATGCCCTCAAAATGGCGAAAAGTTCGATGGCGATGACGAGAAGTACCGCCACAACGAGGGCGTCGAACAGCGTGACCATGACCTTAGTATCGGCGAAGCGGGTCAAAAGATGGAGTGCGCCACGTTTTGCCCGCATACTTGCGCTCTAGCGGAATTCGAAGTACTCCAACGTTCCCGCCGCCGTCTTCGGTTCCTTCCCCGGCAAACGAAGGCTCACGGGGCTCAGAAAGCGCGTGTACCAGGGCTTGAGACCGAAGGCGCGGGCGAAGCCGACGATGAGGGACGATTGGCCGGCGAGGAGGTCGGTCGAGGTGATCATCCTCTCCGAAATCGGGAAAGTCGCCACGAATCCGTCGGCGGTTGAGTAGGTTACCGATGTAGCGATGGACTTCGGATGGAGCGGATCGGGATGCGCCGAGGAAGATCCCTCGACGACCATCACCTCGCTTTCCGACCAGGCTTCCCTTTCTACGCCGGCCGAGGAACCGACGAAGAGGAGGGGCGCCTTGCCGCCGCCGCGGTCCTTTGCCGCCCGCAGTTCGGAGGCGATGACGGTATGACCGTCGACCGTGGCCCGCCCCCACCACCACGAGTCCATCAGCACCGCCGGTGAAATATTACCCCAATTGTGATCATGATACCCCCTACCGCGGACCTTCCGCGCCGATCCATCCATCGTCAGCGTGCCCGTAACCTCGCCCTCGGGCACCGCCGCGAGCCAGGCGAAGGTGGCCTCGCCGTCGGCGATGACGCCGGACGCGGGTCTCCAGGCCCCGACGGTCGAGTGCAGCCGCAGGTCCACGCCCAGGCCTCCCGTCGCCTCAGGGTCGACGAAAATGCGATAGTCGATGAGATCGCCCGTAAAGGAATGCGGCCCGATGCGGACATCGGCCTCCTTCGTGCCGAAGCGCCCCTTTTCCCTAAAGGCGCCGAACCAGCGCAGGGTAGTCCCTCCGGGCGGCGTGATCTCGAGGCTAACGGCGCGGGCGCCGAGGCCGAAAGGCCAGTTGTCGCCGAACCAGGCTACCACGATGCTGCCGTCGTCCAGGAGACCGTCGAAGTACCACCATTCATAATGCTGCTCATTCGCGGGGCTGCGCCGGCCGTCCTCGCGGGGGTCCACCTTGTGCCGATCGATGCCGAGGGCCGCGAAGTCGGCATCGGTATCGAGAAGGCGGATGGAGGGAGGCGAAGCAGCCCCCTGGTCCTCCGGCCGCGATGCGGGAGCCAGGCTCGCGCAGGAGGCCAAGGCCGACATCGCCAGGGCCGCCAAGAAGAGAACGGCCGTCAAAGGCATGGGACGCTTGCTCGGCATCTTCCCCCCCCATGAAGCAAGAATAATCGCTGCGGCAAAGTAATGAAAGAAGGAGTTCGCCGTCCGGTAGATTCGACTATACTGATGCGGAAGGGAGACCTCGGATGGCCAGGAAAATTCCGTCGCCGACGCTTATCGACGCCTCGGGGACGGGCAGCAAGCGCATTGAGGAATTCGTCGGCCTCGTCAATAGCGGCACGGCCGGACTGAGCATCGCAAGGATGCACAGCGGAGAGGGCTGGTCGGAGCCCGGGCAGCGTCCCGACTTCGATGAATACACCCTCGTGATCGAGGGCAGCCTCCGCGTCGAGACCGAGGAGGCTATTTTCGATCTCGTGAAAGGCGAGGCGGTAATCGCCGGGGCCGGAGAGTGGGTCCGCTATTCCTCTCCGCGCTCGGGAGGAGCCGACTATATCTCCGTGTGCCTTCCGGCCTTTTCTCCAGAGACCGTGCATCGCGACGATGAAGCCCCGGCTGCAGCCGCTAGTCGCGGTTCCCTCCATCCCACGGCAGCGGATCCGACGACCGAGCCTCGCGTCGAAGGCCCGACCGAAGTCTCCTATCGCCTCGATGAACTCACGCCATATATCGATTGGACGCGCTTTTTCCAGGCACGGGGACTCAAGGGTCATTATCCCGGCATTCTCGATGACAAGGTCGAGGGGTCCATGGCGGAGCGCCTCCTCGACGAGGCGAGGGCCCTCCTCCGCCGCGCCCAAGCCGACGGCCTCCTCGACGTGAAGGGCGTCTCGGGCTTCTTTCCGGCCTCCGGCGAAGGCGATGACATACTCATATGGGCAGATGAAGGCCGCGATAGACTCCGCTCCCGCGTCCCCTGCCTCAGGCAGACGAGTCCCGACGGCGGGCGAGGGAGCTGCCTTTCCGATTGGCTCAGTCCGCTCGCCTCCGGAAAGCGCGACTGGGTAGGTGCCTATGCGGTCACGGCGGGGCTCGGACTCGAAGCGAGCGTCTCGTCCATGGCCGCGCGCAACGACGGCTACGACGCCGCGATGCTCTCCCTCCTTGCCGAAAGGGTCGCCCAGGCCGCTGCCGAAAAGATGCACGAGGAGGTGCGGAAGACCTGGTGGGGCTACGCGCCCGACGAGAATCTGCCCGCCTACAGGCTCTTTCACCGGGCATATCGAGGCATCCGCGCCTCGCCCGGAAAGGCGCCCTGCCCCGACCCTCGCGAGCGACGGCTGATCTTCGAACTCCTCGACGTCCCGCGCAGGACGGGGATGAGCCTCGACGAGGCCTGTTCCCTCGTCCCCGCAGCCTCGGCCTGCGGTTGGTACTTCAGCCATCCCGCGGCGGCGCCCTTCGCCGTCGGCCGGATTAGCCGCGAGGAGGCGGAGCGCTACGCGGCGCGCAGAGGGGAGAGCCTCGAGGAAACGGAAGACTGGCTCAAGAACGAATTGGGATATACGCCGCCCTTGACCGCGGCCGCAAGCCATAAAGAAGGAGCGTGACATGGAGTACAAGATCCGCGACATCGCCCTCGCCGAATGGGGACGCCGGGAACTCGAGATGGCAGAAAAGGAGATGCCCGGCCTGATGGCCGCCCGCGAACGCTACGGCAGGGACAGAGCCCTCGCCGGCGCGCGCATCACCGGCTCCCTCCACATGACGATGCAGACGGCCGCCCTCATCGAGACCCTCGTCGCCCTCGGCGCGGAAGTGCGCTGGTCGAGCTGCAACATCTTTTCGACGCAAGATCACGCCGCCGCCGCGGTCGTCGTCGGCAAGGGCGACATGGGGCACCCGCTCGGAATTCCCGTCTTCGCCTGGAAGGGCGAGACCCTCGACGAATACTGGGAATTGCTCGATCTTTCGCTGCGCTTTGCGGATGGCAAGGGGCCGAACCTCATTGTCGACGACGGGGGCGACGCTACCCTGATGATCCATCTCGGCTTCGAGGCCGAGAACGACCCTTCCATTCTCGAGCGAAAGGCCGGCAGCGATGACGAGGCCGCCCTTCTCCGCCGCCTCAAGCTGATCCGCGCCGAGAATCCCAAGCGCTGGCACGAGGTCGCCAAGGATTGGAAAGGCGTCTCCGAGGAAACGACGACCGGCGTGCACCGCCTCTACAAGATGGCGCGAGAGGGCCGCCTCCTCGTGCCGGCAATCAACGTCAACGATTCGGTGACCAAGAGCAAGTTTGACAACCTCTACGGCAACCGCGAATCCCTCATCGACGGCATCAAGCGCGCCACCGACGTCATGCTCGCGGGGAAGGTGGCCGTCGTATGCGGTTACGGCGACGTGGGCAAAGGCTGCGCCCAGTCGCTTCGCGGCCAGGGTTCGCGGGTCATCGTCGTCGAGGTCGATCCCATCTGCGCCCTGCAGGCCGCGATGGAGGGCTACGAGGTCACTACGATCGAGGAGGCCCTGCCGAGGGCCGAGATCTACGTGACCGCGACCGGCAACACCGATATCATCACAATTGATCACATGCGGGGAATGCGGGACCAGGCCATCGTCTGCAACATCGGCCACTTCGACACCGAGATCCAGGTCGCCGAGCTCAACAAGGCCGCGGGAGTCCGCAAGATCACCATCAAGCCCCAGGTGGACAAGTACGTCTTTCCGGACGGCCGCTCGATCGTCCTCCTCGCCGAGGGGCGTCTCGTCAATCTCGGCTGCGCGATGGGGCATCCTTCCTTCGTCATGTCGGCTTCCTTCACCAATCAGGTCCTCGCGCAGATCGAGCTGTGGAGGAACCGGGCCTCGGCGAAACCGGGGGTGAGCGTCCTCCCGCGCAAGCTCGACGAGGAAGTGGCGCGCCTCCACCTCGACAAGCTCGGCGTAAAGCTCTCGAGGCTCACGCCGAAGCAGGCGGCCTATATCGACGTCGACGCGGAGGGTCCGTACAAGACGGAGGAATATCGGTATTGATTGGAAGTGAGTCGGGCGGCTTTCCCGACCGCGCCGCGAAAAAGTGGGGGCCTCCCATCAGACGGATGGGAGGCCCTTCGTAATGAGATTCTAGATCGGCGACGCCGATTCCCGCTCAAATTCCCAGATAGGCGCGACGGACCTCCGGATCCTCGACCAGCTCCTTGGCCTTCCCTTCCCTCACTACCTGCCCCATCTCGAGCACGTAGCCTCGGTCGGCGATGCTGAAGGCCGAAAAGACATCCTGCTCGACAAGCAGAACCGTCACACCCCTCTCGTCGCGGATCGCGCTGAGGGAGTCGAGAAGCTTGTCGACCATCACCGGCGCTAGGCCGAGACTCATCTCGTCGACCATCAGCAGCTTGGGGTCGGCCATCAAGGCGCGGGCGATGGCGATAATCTGCTGCTCGCCGCCGGAGAAGACGCCGGCGCGCTGACCTCGCCTCTCGCGCAGGAAAGGGAAGAGCTCGAAGACCCGCGCGAGTCGCCGCTCCACTTCCTTGCGGTCGCGACAGAGGTAGGCGCCCATCAACAGGTTGTCGAGAACGCTCATTTGGCCGAAGAGCTGGCGTCCCTCGGGTACCTGGACCAGACCGAGGGAGAAGATCCGCTCGGCCGACATGCCGGAGATCTCGCTTCCGGCGAAGCGGATCGAGCCGTTCCGAGGCAGCAATCCGGAGAGGGCGCGCATCAGGGTGGTTTTGCCTGCGCCGTTGCTGCCGACCAGCGAGACGATCTCGCCCGGGCGGACCTCGAAGCACACGTCGAGGAGCACCTGCATTTCACCGTAGCCGGCGCTTAGTCTTTCGACTTTGAGGAGGGCTTCGCTCATACCCGCCTCCGTCCCAGATAGGCTTCTATGACATGCGGGTCGTTGAGCACTTGGTCGGGGCGCCCCTCGGCGATCTTTTCGCCGTGATGCAGGACCATCAAGCGGTCGGAGAGGCTTTGGATAGCCTTCATCACGTGTTCGATCACGAGGATACTGATCCCCTCGGCGCGCACCTTCTTGACCACTTCAATGACCTCTTCGATCTCGACCAGATTGAGGCCGGCCATCACCTCGTCGAGGAGGAGAAGTCTCGGTCTCATGGCGAGGGCCTTGGCTAATTCGAGGCGTTTGCGGTCGGGTCCGCCGAGGGAGTCGGCGTTCTGATCGGAGCGATGGGAGAGGCCGACGAACTCGAGCCAATGCCGAGCCTCGCTGCGGGCGCGGGCCAGATCGGGCTGGCCGCCGCCCGTACCGAACAGGGACCCGACCGCGACGTTTTCCACGACGCTCAGCCCGGGAAAGGGCTTCATCACCTGGAAGGTGCGGCCGATGCTGAGCTGGGCCCGGCGGAAGGCGGGGAGTTTCTGGATCTCCCGCCCCTCGAATCGCAGTTCGCCGACGGTCGGCCGCAGGGTGCCGCTGATGAGGCTGACGATCGTCGTCTTGCCGGCCCCGTTGGGGCCGATCAGGCCGAGGACCTCTCCTTCACCGACGTGGAAGGACACGTCGTTGACCGCGACCAGGCCGCTGAAGCGCTTGGTCAGGCCTCTGACTTCGAGGATGGAGGCCATTAAAGTCGATTCTCCTTGACGTTCTGGGTGAAGTATCGCCAACCGAGCCGGCGGACGCGCCGGCGCAGATCGATCAAGCCCTTGGGCATGAAGACCACCGCGATGACGATGACCACGCCGAAGAACAGTCCCGCCAGGCTCGAAACCTTGGTGGAGAGGACTTCCGAGACGGTCTGGAGCGCGAAGGCCCCGATGATCGGGCCGAATACCGAGCCGGGACCGCCGAAGACAGCCATGATGATCATCTTGACGTTGAGGGTGATGTCGAAGGCGCTCGCGGGCTCGATAAAGGTAATCCAGTAGGCATGGATGCCGCCGGCCAGCGCGGTGAACAGCCCGGACAGCGCGAAAGCGACCACCTTGTACAGTGTGGTATTGACCCCCATCACCGCCGCCGCGTCCTCGTCTTCGCGGATCGAGATCAGGCCGAAGCCGAAGCGGCTTCGCGAAAGCCAAAAGACCGCCAGCGTCGCCAGCACCAGCAGTCCGAGGGAGAGCTCGTAGAACATCTTGTCGCCGCGGAACAGCGGCAGCACCAAGCCTTGGTTGCCGCCGGCAACTTGGACGTTCGAAACGATGGCGCTCATCACCTGGGCGAGCGCCAGTGTCGCGATGGCGAAGTAATGGCCGCGTAGCCGCAGCACCGGAAGCCCGAGCAACACCGCGAAGATGATAGAAAGCGCCGCGCCGATGAGCAGTCCGACCCAGAACGGCAGGCTGAACTGGACCATGGCCACTGCGGTCCCGTAAATTCCCAGACCGTAGAAGACCGAGTTGCCGAAGGAAGCGTAACCCGTGTAGCCGCCGATGATGTTCCAGCTTTGCGAGAGGGTCGCCAGGATCAGGACGCTGATGCCGAATTGAACGATGGTCGGCGGGGCGAACCAGGGCAGCGCCACAAGGACGGCAATCACCAGCGGCAACAGGATGCGGAAAAGGGGTTTTCTCATGCCGTCCTTCCCAGAATGCCCGTCGGCCGGATGATCAGCACGAGGACGAGGATGCCGAAGCTGGCGACCGACGTGTAGGTGGGACCGATGTAAAGCGCGGTGAACGATTCGACGACGCCGAGAAACAGCCCGCCGACGATCACGCCGAGGGGGTTATCGAGGCCGCCGATTATCGCGATCGCGAAGGATTTGGCGGTGAGCGGCGCCCCGATATACGGATTGATCTGCGAGACCATTCCATACAGGCCGCCGGCGCCGCCGGCCAGCGCCGCCCCGAGGGCGAAGGTGAAGGCATAGAGGCTGCGCGGGTTGACTCCGTAGAGTCTCGCCGCCGTGAGGTTCTGGGCCGTGGCCCTGATCGCCCTGCCGAGCCTGGCGCGAGTGAGGAAAATGCTGAGGGCCACCGTGAGGGCGAGCGCCGCCACGAAGGTGAGCAGCTGGACCAGCGGCACCGTCGCCCCGAGAAACTGGAAGTTGCTGCCGTCATACGGGGGATTGATGGTCTTGAAATCGGCGCTGAAGATCATTTGCGCCAGGTAGGTGATCACAACATCGATGCCGAAGGTTATGAGCAGGGTGGTGAACATCGCCGAGCGCACGATGAGGTTGAGAATATAGCGCTGGATCAGGTAGCCGATAACGAAGACCGCCAGCATCGCCAAGGGCAGGGCCAGAAAGGGATCGATGTGCCCGCCTGCGTAGAGATAATAGCAGGCGTAGGCGCCCAGCATGATAAAGGCCCCGTGGGCCAGATTGACGATGTTGAGCACGCCCCAAACCAGGGCGAGCCCCAACGCCATCAAGGCGTAGAGGCCGCCGAGGAAAAGTCCATTCAGCAGAATTTGCCAGATTAGATCCATCGATCAGCGCTTGTTCCAGGCCGGCATTGGAAAGAGCATCTTTTCGATCGCTCCATGCTGGCCGTAGACAGGAACCAATTGGTTATTCTGCACCTGGATCATCACTTGGGGCAGGGAAATCTGCCCGCTCGGCTGGAATGCGATGCGACCATAAAGGCTGTCGAAATCGACCTTCGCTATGGCGTCGCGCACCGCTTTGGGATCGGTGGTGCCGGCAGCCTCCAGAGCCTTGGCGTAGATTTCGACGTTGACCACGGCCGAGGCGCAATGATAATCGGGCTCATAGCCGAATTTGTCCTTCCATGCCTTGGCGAAGGCCGCGGCGTCGCCGAAGTAGGCATCTTTCAGTTCGGTCGAAGGAAGCCACGGGGTCATGCCGAAGGCGTAATTGGCGTCGCTGCCGAGGGCGTGGCGGAAGTCGGCGCTCGGCACGCCGACTGTAAAGGAATACATCGACGGGTTGACGGCGAGACTCTTGGCCTGGCGGATGAAGTTGAGGCACTCGGTCTCGTGGCCCGACACCAGGATGGCGGTGACATTGTTCTGTTTGATCTTCGAAAGGATCGAGCTGAAATCGGAGGCGTTGCTGCTGTAGCGCTCGTCGACGACGAGCTGCAGGCCGGCCTGTTTGAGCAGGGGGCGAGTCCCCTCCGCGACCGAAACGTCGAAGGCGTCGTCGGCATAGAGCAGGGCCACCCGGTCAGGTTCCGGCCGCAAGGCGGTTTTCATCGCGTTGATGGTACTGTCGAAGTATTTGCTGGCGACCGGCAGGGTCCCGAAGACGTAACGGTAGCCGCGACCGAAGATTTGGTCGGAAGCGCCTCCGCCCTGAACCATCGGTACCTCGTACTTCTCGGAGACGGACGAGGTCGCCAGAACGAAGTCGCTGGCGAAGGGGCCGAGCAGATAATTAACCTTGTCATCGGTCAGCAGCTGGACGTACTGGCGGACAGCAAGACTTCTGTCGGACTGGTCGTCGTAGTCCTTGAGGGCCAGCTGATACTTCCGGCCCGCGATGGTCACCCCGCCCATCTTGTTGACCTGGTCGATGGCGAACTGGTACCCGTCCTTGTAATAGCGGCCCGTATTGGCCAAGGGCCCTGTCTCCTGGATCGAGGCGCCGAGAGTCAATGTGTCGGTGGCGGCGGATACCGCCAGCGAGGCGAGCAGCGCCAACGCCGATAAAGCGAGTCTTCTCATGTCTGAGCCTCCTCCAAGAGCGAAATGAGTTTGCCGCCTTTGGGTCTAATTGCTATGAAGTGACCTCATAGGCTGGCGTAGAAACGCGAAGATTGAGGTACGATTCCACGGCTGTCAAGGGGAAAAACTGATTCAATTGGTAACATTAATTATTTATAACCTCGCGAGACAGGTCCTCACCCGAAGCGCGCGGCACGATCATCGAAGCGCCTCGGCTCCGGCGACCGCTGCGAAGGCGTCGCCCGCAGTCGGCGCCGTAGCCCGGCAATTCGCGTCACTTTTATCGATTTCCCGTTGACTTCGTTCCGTCATCCTGCTTAAATCCAAAAATCCTTTCTTGAAAGAACAAAGGCGGCGCGATGCGCGAGACACCACGGGAGATTCCCTACAACTACACGTCGGCCGACGACGCCCAGGTCGTACGGTTCCTCCTCGGCCCCGCGGCCTGGGAAACCCTCGACGCTTTGCGCGAAAGGCGAGTCACCGGGCGATCGGCCCGCCTCCTCCTGCGTGTCCTGGGCGAACTCTTTCTCGTGAGACGAAATCCTTACATATATGACGAACTTCTCTCCTTGCCGGATCGCAGGCGCCGTTTCGCCGCTCGAGTGGGCCACGATCTCGAGCAGGTCGAGAAGCGTTCCGCCGGCGACACGGAGGTCCTCGGCCTCGTTCGGCAATGCGTCGGCCTCGTCGACGGGCTCCTCGCCGAGCTGGACGCCGCTCCCTCTCGGCGCGCGCGCGTTCGCGCCGCCCTCGGAGCCGTCGTGGGTCAGGCCAACCTTCATTTCGATCCCTTCGCCCTGATCTCGCACGCGACCGACGCGACGGACTGGCGCCTCCGGCTGCCCTTCGCAGTCGTCTACCCGACGACCGTGGAGCAGGTGGCGCCCCTCCTCGCCGCTATCTCCGCGATCGGGCTAAAGGCCATCGCGCGAGGAGCGGGCACGGGACTCACAGGTGGCGCTGTCCCCCTCGCGCCGGATGTCGTGGTCGTCAACACGGAGCGGCTCAATCGCGTGGTGGCGATCGGGGACGGCGATGGGAGCTTCGGCTTTCTCGACGCCGAGGCCGGTTGCGTCACCGAAACCGCGATCCACGAGGCGAAACGCAGGGGCTGGGTATTCGCGACCGATCCAACGAGCTCCTGGGCCTGCACCCTGGGCGGCAACATCGCCGAGAACGCAGGCGGCAAAACGGCGGTGCTCTGGGGCACGGCCGTCGACAACCTCCTTTCCTGGCGCATGGCCCTTTCCGACGGTCGCCGCATCGTCGTCGAGCGCCTCGATCATCCGGGACGCAAAATAGTCCCCGAGGATAGCCTCCGCTTTTCTGTGCGCGCGGAGAACGGCGCTTCTTCGACCGTCGAGCTCCGAGGCTCGGAGCTTCGCAAGGAAGGCTTGTGGAAGGACATCACCAACAAGGCGCTCTCCGGTCTGCCTGGCCTGCAGAAGGAGGGCACAGACGGCGTCATCACGGGCGCTCGCTTCATCCTGTACCGGCCCTATGAAAGGAAGACGACGATCTGCCTGGAATTCTTCGGCGACGACATGGAGGATGCCAGCCGAGCCATTCTCGAGATGACCGACGAGTTCGCGAATCACGGCGAGGAAACCCTCATGGCCCTCGAGCACTTTGATGAGGAGTACGTCGAGGCGGTCGAATACCGAGCGAAGGCCAGCCGCGGCGGAAGGCCCAAGGCGGTGCTCCTCGTCGACCTCGTCGCGCACGACGAGGTCGGGCTCGCGCGGGGTATCTCGCGCATGAAGGCCCTGCTCGCGCCGCACGCGGGAACCGAGGCCTTTTATGCCCGAGACGAGTCAGAGGCCGAAGAGTTCTGGGCGGTGCGCAAGAAGCTCGGCGCTATCGCCCGCCACACCAACGCCTTCAAGCTCAACGAGGACGTCGTCCTGCCCCTCCCGCGGCTCGCGGACTTCGCGGCCTTCGTCGACTCCTTCAACCTCGACGAGGAGCGCCGAAATCAACGCGAAATCGCCGTCGAGTACAAGGCGCTGCTCGCCCATGAAGCGAAAGCCGACCCGTCTTTCACGGCGAGAGTCGAAGCCGCGGAGCCGCTGTTCGTCGACTTCGAGGCTGGACTCGGCTCCGTCACGCGCGAGCGACTCCGCGCCGCCGGGCCGGCGGTCGCCTTGCGCGACGCCCTCATCGAGCGCTTCGCCGGCCACGCAGAGCTCGAAGCGGCCTTTCGCGAGGCCTTCAGCCAAGAACAGGCCCGCCTCATCAAAGTGGCTACGCACATGCACGCCGGCGACGGCAACGTGCACTGCAACATACCGGTGTTCTCGAACGACCGCGCCATGATGGCGCGAGCCCACGCGGCCGCTGATCGCGTCATGCGCGAGGCGGTGCGGCTCGGCGGGGTGGTGAGCGGCGAGCACGGCATCGGCGTCACCAAGATGAGCTACCTCGAACCCGAGCGCGTCGAAGCCCTCGATGCGCATCGCGCCTCGTACGACCCCGAGGGGATCATGAGCCCCGGCGCATTGCGCGATCCCGACATCATGGAGCGGGTCTTCACGCCTAGCTTCAATCTCCTCGGCCTCGAGGCGCGCATCCTTCAGCACGACCGCCTCGCCGTCATCGCCGGCAAGATCCAGAGCTGCATCCGATGCGGAAAGTGCAAGCCCGACTGCTGCGTCAACATTCCCGAAAAGGCCATGTTCTACCATCCTCGTAACAAGAACCTCGCCATCGCGAGCGTCATCGAGGCGATCCTGTACGATTCGCAGAGAAGTCGTTCCGCCGATTTCGCCCAACTCGCCGGGCTCGGCGATGTCGCCGACCATTGCACCGTCTGCCACAAGTGCCAAAAACCCTGCCCCGTAGAAATCGACACGGGCGAAGTCAGCCTTCTCGAGCGCGAAATCCTCAAGGCCCGCGGCCTCAAGCGTACGAGCCCGGCGACGCGGGCCTCCCTCGCCTTTCTGGCCAAAGGCGACGACAAGGTCTTCCAGGCGGGCTTTCGCTTCCTCGTGCTCGGCGCCGGCATGCGCGGGCAGCGGCTGGCCTCGCGACTCGCGATGGCCGTCGCTCCGCTGAAGGCGCGACGAGAAACCATGCCCGTCGCTCTCCTTGCGTCGCCTATGCCGAAGGCCAAGGGCCTTCCCTTACAGCTGTCCTTGCCTCGCCACGGTGAGCGACAGGCCTTCTTCGTCGCGCCGCCCCGCGCTGCCGGTCGCATCGAAGGCGATGACGCCGATCGCAACCGCACGGTCTTCTACTTTCCCGGCTGCGGCAGCGAGCGCCTCCATGGCGCGATAGGCCGCGCATCTCTTTACATCCTGTTGAAGTCCGGCGCGCAGGTCGTTCTTCCGCCCACTGGCATGTGCTGCAGTTATCCCTTCGCCGTCAACGGACGCGCGGGGGAACGCAGAGGCATCGAGTTGCGCAACGCCATAGTGTTCGGTCAGATAAGGGACATGTTCGCCCATCTCGAATTCGACGCGGTCGTCCTGTCCTGCGGCACCTGCAAGGAAAGCCTCGGGTCGATGGACGTGCGACGCGTTTTCGGCGCTCCGCTCAAAGACGTGTCGGCCTGGGCTCTCGAGGAAGGTCTGGAGCTAGGGCAGGGGCTCGGGAACGTCATGTACCACAAGCCTTGTCACGACAGCCTTGACGGCGAGGGAGGCAAGCTGATCGCCGCCGCCAAGGGCGTCGCGACGAGCATCCCCCACTGTTGCGGAGAAGCGGGGACGCTCGCGCTCTCGCGTCCGGACATTTCGGTGCACCTTCACGACCGGAAGGCGGAGGCCATCGCGGCGGCCCGCAGGAAAAAGCCGGAGCTAAAGACACTCATCGCCAACTGCCCTTCCTGCATCCAGGGCCTCGGTCGTCACGAGGGTCAGGACCTCGAGGTCAAGCACCTCGCGGTGGCACTCGCGGAGGCCGCCGGCGGAACCGCATGGGAATCGGAGCTGGAAGGGATGCTCGCCGAAGCGGAGGTGGTGACGTTCTGAGGAACTCGCCCCTTCGAAGCGACCCTGCCCGCTCCTCCCCCTTGCCAGCCCGGGTGAGGCGAACGAAACTGACTTCGTCATCCACAAGCATCGTCGCGCGGCTCTCAACCCGCGATTCTACGAGGAGAAGTCAGTATGGACGAAACAGCCACCTGGTGGGCCTTCGACGAGGTCGAGGACTTCATGCGCGCCGGCTTCGAGGCTATCGGCGTCCCGCACGAAGAGGCGCTGGTAAGCGCAAACGTCCTGGTAGCCGCGGACAAGCGCGGCGTCGACTCGCACGGCGTAGGCCGCTTCAAGCCGATCTACCTCGATCGCATCTGGGCCGGAACCCAGAACCCGAAGACCCGTTTCGAGGTGGTCAAGGACACGCCGACCACTGCCGTCATCGACGGACACAACGGCATGGGACATTACATCGCCAAGCGCGCGATGGAAATGGCCATCGAAAAGGCCGACAAGTACGGCATGGGCATGACGGTGGTCCGCAACTCCACCCATTACGGCGCCGCCTTCTACTATCCGAACATGGCCATCGAGCGCGGGATGATCGGCATGACGACCACCAATGCCCGACCCTCGATCGCCCCCACCTGGGGCGTCGAACCCATGCTCGGCACCAACCCCATGACCTGGGGCATGCCCACCGACGAGCCCTTTCCCTACATGCCCGACTACGCCACCTCGGTCACCCAGCGCGGCAAGATCGAACTCTACGACCGCCTCGGCAAGGATCTGCCCGACGGCTGGGTCATCGGCCAGGATGGTCATTATCGCCACGACACAAAGCAAGTCCTCGTCGACCTCACCAAGGACAAGGCCGCCCTCACCCCCCTCGGCGGCCTCGGCGAGGACCTCGCCGGCTATAAGGGCTACGGCAACACCCTCACCGTCGAGATTCTCTCGTCCTGCCTATCGCAGGCCAATTTCATGAAGACCCTCATCGGCATGTCGCCCGAAGGCAAGCCCACGCCCATCGAGCTCGGGCACAGCTTCATGGCCATCAAGATCGAGAACTTCATAGAACTGAAGGCTTTCAAGAAGCAGATCGGCGACATCCTCAGGCAGCTGCGTGCCTCGAAAAAGGCCCCCGGCGCCGAGCGGATCTGGACCCCGGGCGAAAAGGAATACGAAATCTGGCTCTATCGCAAGGACAAGGGCGTACCCTTCAACGAACCCCTCAAGGCGGCATTCAGGACCGTCAAGGAAAAGCTCGGGCTGCCCCATAAGCTGCCCTTCTGAAACCAGGCATGCCCGAGGCGACCGGGCCGCGGGCATGCCTCACAGATCGAGAGTCAGAGTGCAGCGGGTTCCGGGCTTGTCATCCTCGACGACGAGGGTGCCGCCTATCTGCTTCGCCAGGCCTTCCAGAAGCTCCAGACCCGTACCGCCATCCCCGGAAGCCTTGCTCACGCCGGCGGTGAGCCCCAAACCGTTGTCGGCGACCGCGATTCGAAGCTTCGTTCCCTCGCGTGCGATCGCGATGAGGATGCGGCCCGACACGCCTTCGGGAAAGGCGTACTTTAGCGCGTTGGTGACAAGCTCGGTGATGATGAGCCCGATCGGGGCAGCGATCGCGATCGGCACCGTGACGGCCTCGGCCTCCACCTCGAGCGAAACCGATCGAGCCAGGCCTTCCATCGCCGTCGCGATTCTTCCGCAATAGTCGTCGAGCCGGACCTCCGTATACATTCCCGAAGCGTGCAGGAGTGAATAGAGTTCCGCTATCGATCGAACCCTCCGATCGAGTTCGTCGAGTACGCTTCTCGTCTCTCCGGATTCATGAGAAGAGGAAACAATGCTGATGAGGCCGGAAATCATGCTGAGGCTGTTCTTGGCCCTATGTTGAAGTTCCTCGAGAAGATTCCTGTTCTCCTCGAGGGCCTTTTGGAGCCTCTCCTCCGTAGCCTTCCGGGCCTCGATATCGAGCTCGAGTCTGTCGTTGGCCGACAGGAGTTCGGCGCTCCGTTCGCGGATTCGGTCCTCGAGTCCGTCGCGATCGCGTTTCAATCTCCCCGACATCTTATTATAGGCGCCTGCGAGATCGCCTAGCTCGCGCCCGAATGGCAGGGGAACCTCTTCGCCGAGACGCTTTTCATCCCTTGAGATTTCGAGCGACTTGTCTCGGAGCGCCGCGATCGGAGCATACAACAATTTCTTGAACAACTGACGTTGGAGCAGGAAGAAAAAGGCGAGAAGGGCCACGAGGACAAGGGACAAGTTGAAAGTAAAACGGTCGACTTTAGCGAGGGCCGTCGCGAGGGGAATCCTAATCGAGATTGCCGAAATGACCTTCCCGAGATCCCCCTCCCGATGAAAGGCCCTGTCCGGACCATAGAGGGCTACAAGGCCCGATGGGGCGCGGGCCGGATCGCTGTGACACTGGAGACAGGACTCTACGAGCACCTCGCCGCGCCGGAGGAAGATCAGAGTGGGCACTCCGTCGATGGTACGCATGAAGGATCTGGTGATGAGGGAGGGATTCGCGTTCGTCTCGTCGATGAAGGCGCGCTCCGTCGGATCGGCCTCGTTGCCCGGATTCCGCGCATTTATCGCCGCGTCCTTGATCGTATAGCCGGTCGGATCGAGCTTGTCGAAATTGCGCTGGATCTGCCTGACCGCGTAACTCGACGACATCCAGCTCGGATCGAAATAGTCCGGGGATCGGAAGGGCGCCGACCAATCGAAGAGCCTTGGCTTGAGTATTTCCGTGTAATAGGAATGGGTCGCGAGGTTGCGGTCCTGCAGGATCCTCGCCTTCTCGCCCGCCTCGTCGATGGCCTGCTGGCGCATGAAGAAACTCACGAAGGCGACGAGGAGACAGGCCGCGGCCACGAAGGCCGTGCCGTAGACGATATTGAAAAGAGTATCGATTCTGATGCGGCCACGACTTTGAACCATCGCCACCTCTTCCGACCGCGAATAAAAGGGATTAATCGAAGGATAGCCCAGGCTATGCGCTTGTCAAGCGAAGGGCAAGGCGTCGCCTACAGGTTCCGGCTATCGTAGGCCCAGTGCAACAATGCTTGACGCTGCCTGCTCCGGCAGAGCCAGTCGCCGGGCTCGCAATGGGCCCGGAGCTGGGCGATATGGCGCCTCATCGCCTTCCAGCGCGCTATTTGCCGCTCGTCGTCGGCTGAACGGCGGCCCATCCAATAGCGACAGTACCATTGGAACCACCCGCGAGGATCGTCCTCCCATACCCAGCCCTTTTCGCGCCAGTACGAAAGCGGCTTCGAGGCATTGACGAGAAAGAGATTGAGCTCGGCGCGGTGCTCCTCGGGGCAAAGCTTCGCCTTTTCATACCAACTAGCAGGATATTCGTCCCGGCAATCCGTCATGTACCTGCCGCCGAACACCCCCAGGGCGAGCAGCTCCTTGGGCGTGAGTTCTGGAGCGAAGCCTTTATGGAAATTCCTGCCAGGAGCCTCGGTGCGGAGGTAGCGAAAGCCCTGCTGCATCAGGTCGTGGACCGTAATCTCTACGGGCTTCACGCGAGAACCCTCTCCCCGCAACGGGTACATCTGAACCCGACTAAGCCGCTCTTGAACATGAGCATGGTGGCGGGATGATAGCGCGCCCCTGGGCCCGATTCCAGTCTTCTGGGTTGAGTAACGCATAGGGGGCACCTTGAGGAGTGTTACCAACATTTTTAACAAAATATTGCTGAAATGTATATCATTATGGAAAATTACTTTGCAAGATGCAAGTTCCAAGGCTAAACTTGCCTGATGAACTTATCCCGGCTCCTCGCCCTTGACGGAGAGTCCATCGATTCCACCCGCCTCTCCACCCGGCGGCGGGATTTTCATGCCCGCCTCGCTTCGACGACCGGGCGACCATTTGTCGCCCTGATCGGTCCTCGCGGCGTCGGCAAGACCATCCTTTTTTGACAACTCCGCACTGAGACGCCCGACTCGATCTACATATCGGCCGATACCCTCGATCCGGACGATCGCCTCGCCGAAATCATTCGCTCCCTCGCGGCGGCATACGGAATCAGGAACTTCTTCATCGACGAAATCCACTTCCTTCGCGACTACGCCCGAGAGCTGAAGGAGATATACGATTTCACCGAGGCGCGCGTCTGGTTCACGAGTTCGGTCGCCCTAGCCCTGGACGAGGGCGGCTGGGACCTGTCGCGCAGGGTTGCCGCGCTGCGCCTCCTCCCCTTCAGCTATCGCGAGTACCTCCGCTTTTCGAAGGCCCTGGAGCCGCCCGTCCTCGATTTCGACAGCCTTGTGACAAAAGGACCTAGTACTGAACACATAAGGATGAGCCCATGGTTCGAGGGATATCTCCGCGGCGGGCTCTATCCATTCAACCTCGAGCCCGGGGCGGGCATGGCCCAATTCGGCTCCATCGTCGATACCATCGTGGATCGCGACATTCCCTCCTACGACCCGAAGCTCAGTCGGGAGGGCCTCCAGCAGATCACCCGCCTCCTGCGATTCGTAGGGCGTTCCCCGATCGATGGCATCAATTACACATCGATCGGCTCGAACCTCGGAATCACCCGCTACAAGGCCGAGCGCTATGTCGACTTGCTCGAGCGCGCCTTCGTGTTGCGGCGTGCCTTCCCCGCAGGCACCAATGTCCTCCGCGAACCGAAGATTTTCATGGAGCCTCCCTACCGCCTGCTTTATAGGGACTACGAGGACTGCATCGGCGCCCTTCGCGAGGATTTCTTCGCCCTCGCCTTGGCGCAGCATGGCATTCCCTTCTCCTACGCGAAGTCTACCCGAGGCGAAAAGACGCCGGACTTCCTGGTCGAGCGCGGAGGCAGACGAATCGTAATGGAAGTGGGCGGTCGCGGAAAAGGAAGGTCGCAATTCAAGGGATTGGAGTACGACGCGAAGATCGTACTCGCCCACGGCATAGATGTGGTGACCGAGCCTGGGATGCGGCTGCCCCTGCACTGCCTGGGGTTCGCGGACGCCGATGCCGCTGGCTGAAAAGTACTACGATGGTTCTCTTGAATTTCCCAGCTATCGAAAGCTATTCCCGCACGATGCAATGTCGGGGACACGGATTCCCGAGAATTAGATCCTTGATGACCTCGGGATATACGATGATCTCGGCAAGCTCTGCCAGCGGAATCCAGCGATATTCCACATCGGCGCCATCATCTTTGATGAAGACGGAGCCTTCCCATTCGCGCGGCACGGTCATCGCGTAATAGAGGCCCATCTCATGGAAATCCCGGCCTCTCGCGGAGAAGAAATTTTCGACACTGCAGAGAAGGCCGCCTAGCACGACATCCTGCCCGATTTCCTCCCTCATCTCCCTCAAGAGGGCGCTCGCCGAATCTTCACCCGCGTTGATCCTGCCGCCCGGGAGGAACCAGTAGGGCTCGCCGAGGCCCCGGTTCAACAGCAGCCTGTCCCCGGAGATGGCGACGCCTGCCGCGCGGTGGGTGAACCTGAATCCGGCTATGTCGATACTGAGCATTTGCATGGCGAAGGATGATAGCGCGCCTTCGGGCCCCATTCCAGCGTCGGGCGACGGAGCCCTTGCGTGGGTACAGGAAGGAGAAGACAATTGCGTCATCATCAAATGAGGAAGAAGAAATGAAGAATACGGCTATAGCGCATGTGCGGATTGACGAAGGCAAGAACTGGGCCGAACCACACTTACTCGAAGAACATATCTCCGGGGTTTCCGCATTAGCTGAGAAATTTGCGAATGTCTTCGGAAACGGCGATTGGACCAAACTCGCCGGGCTCTGGCATGACCTCGGCAAGTATCAAGATGATTTCCAAGATTATCTTCGCAAAGCTTCCGGTTTCGAGGCGGACGAAGCGGCGGAAGGCGGCCCTGGGCGGGTCGATCATTCCATCGTCGGGGCGCTCTGGGCCTGGAATCGATATTGCGAGGCATATGGGCCAGCGGGCGAGTCTCCTGCACGGGTTCTCGGCTATCTCATAGCGGGCCACCATGCCGGCTTGCCGGACTGGAGCCATGTGATTGGAATAGGTGGAGCGCTTGGCGATCGCCTGAGAGACGACAGGAATCTTTTCAAGGCCCTCGAAGGAGGACCTCCCCGGGAACTCCTCGACGCCCGACTCGCCGAAAGTCCTCCCGGCGAAAGACCTCCGACTGGACAAGGAAGTGTCGATCTTCGGAATCACTTCCACCTCTGGGTTCGCATGCTCTTTTCCTGTCTCGTCGATGCGGACTTCCTCGATACCGAAAATTACATGACCCCGGGCGCGTCGCTGATCCGTTCGGAAGACAGTATCGATCTCGCGCAGGCGAAGCGCTTGCTCGATAAACGGCTCGATGAATTGGCTCGAACCGCGGCTGATACTCCGGTCAATCGGGCAAGGCAGGAAATCCTCGCTGAATGCCGGGCCGCTTCAAGACTACCTCCCGGCCTTTTTTCGTTGACGGTCCCCACGGGGGGAGGCAAGACCCTGGCAGGCATGGCCTTCGCCCTCGAACACGCCCTCGCCCATGGTAAGCGACGCGTCGTCGTCGCCATTCCCTACACGAGTATCATCGAACAGACCGCGGAGATATACCGTTCGGTCTTCGGGGACGAGGCGGTTATCGAGCACCACAGCAATCTCGATCCGGACCGCGAGACACCTCGATCGAAACTCGCTACCGAAAATTGGGATGCTCCCATCATCGTGACGACGAACGTCCAACTTTTCGAATCTCTGTTCGCCTCTCGCACCTCGGCCTGCAGGAAACTCCACAATCTCGCCGATTCCGTGATCATCCTCGACGAGGCGCAGATATTGCCTGTGGGATATCTCGAACCCCTTGTCGAGGCTATGAAGGGGCTTATAAGCCTATTCGGCGTCTCCCTCGTGTTCAGCACGGCGACCCAGCCGGCCCTCGCCGGGAAACTCCAGTCGGGGTTGGCGCGACTGACCGGATTCGCGAAGGGTTCCCTACGCGAAATCATCTCCGATCCCGCGGCCTTGGCAGGGCGACTCAGGCGGGTCGAGCTCGTGCCATATCGCGGCGATGATGAACCGGTGGCATGGGAGGATCTCGCTCCCGAAATCGCCTCCCACAATCAGGTTCTTTGCGTCGTCAACACGCGGAGCGATTGCCGGGACCTCCACGCCCTCCTCCCCGCTGGAACGATCCACCTCTCCGCCCTCATGTGCCCCGAACACCGAAGCGAGGTCATTGCCCGAATCAAAGAGGATCTCAGAAAGGGACGGCCAATCCGTGTCGTGAGCACGCAGCTCGTCGAGGCAGGGGTGGATATCGATTTCCCAATCGTCTATCGCGCCCTTGCCGGACTCGACTCGATCGCCCAAGCGGCAGGCCGCTGCAATCGCGAGGGAAGACTCGGATCGGATGGACGGTTCGGCAAAGTGGTGGTCTTCACGCCGCCGCGCCCAGCCCCGCCGGGCATGCTGCGCAAGGGGCAAGATGCCGCCAAAGAGATGTTCCGCCTTCATGCAAAAGACGCGACTCAACTCGCCCCCGAAGCCTTCGATACCTATTTTCGCCTCTTTTACGGAAAGGCGAACAGTTTCGACGAAAAGGGCATCATGGAATTGCTCGCCGGACCTGATGTCGACGAGGCGAAAATCCAATTCCGAAGCGCCGCGGCAAAATTCTCGCTCATCGACGACGGAGGCCAACGCACCGTCATCGTCAACTTCTCGAGTAAACGGAGCATGGAGAACCCACGGCTTTCGAGCCAGGCACTCGCAAGCCATATCGAGACCTTTGGACCGGATCGCGCCACGCTTCGACGTTTGCAGCGTTATTCAGTGAATGTACCACAACGTGTTTTCGACGCGCTGCTGGAGGCGGGGTCCATCAGGCAAATCAAGAACCTGGAAGGACTGTACATCCAGTCGTTGCCCGGTCTTTACGACGAGACCTTCGGCCTCAGGCTCGAAGGGCCCAAGCTCAGTCCTCTCGATTTCATCGCATAAGGAGGTGGGAGTGGATCATTTCAACAGGGTCTTCTGCCTGGAGGTGAGCGGCGATTACGCCTGCTTTACGCGACCGGAGATGAAGGTCGAGCGCGTCAGTTATGACGTGCCGACCCCTTCGGCCGCCCGCGCGATCTTCGAGGCCATTTTCTGGAAGCCCGCGATCCGGTGGCGGGTCAACAAAATCGAGGTCCTCAAACCCATTCGCTGGACCTCGGTGCGAAGGAACGAGGTGGGTTCCGTAATGAGCGATCGGAGCGACGGACTCTACATCGAAGAGGTCAGGCAACAGCGCGCGGGGCTCTTTCTTCGGGAGGTGGCCTACCGACTCCACGCGGAATTGGAATTCATCCCCCTCGACAAACGAAAAAAGACACCGAACCCGATGCCCGATTGGCTGGTCGAGCCAGCCGAAAAAAGAGAACTGTCTGACGCGGCCAATGAGAACCCTGGGAAATACAACGCCATGTTCGAGCGCAGGGCGCGCAAGGGGCAATGCTTCAACCAGCCCTACTTGGGAAATCGAGAATTCAGTTGCTCCTTCAAGCTCATCGAAAACGCGGTCGATCTTCCTGAAGCAATCGACGAGACGCGCGACCTCGGATTCATGCTCTACGACCTCGATTTCTCCAATCCCGACGACATCAGGCCCGCATTTTTTCGGGCCAAACTCGACAAGGGCGTCGTACTCGTACCCCCATGGGAAAGCGAGGAGGTGCGAAGATGATTTTGCAGGCGCTGTACGAATACAGCATAAGGAAGGCCGACACACTTGCTCCGGAGGGCTTCGAGTGGAAGGAAATTCCATTCATTTGCCGCATTGACCAATCCGGGAATTTTCGCGGATTTGAAGATACGCGCCAACAAAGCGACAGCAAAAAAATAGCCAAGAGCTTTCTTGTTCCGTCGCTAGGCGAACAAAAGGGAAGTGGAATCAAGGCCAATCTCTTATGGGAAAATGCTGAATATGTCTTCGGGGTGCCGACAAAAGAAACCAGCAACCTTGCTCGAGTTGCCGAGGAGGCAAAGGCTTTTCGGGAAAAAATCAGGTCCGCAGTCGCATCGAGCACGAGCGAACCATGGCTTTCCCTTCTCTTATTCCTTGAAAACCTCAAAATGGATGAGATCGCAAAGGATAATCTATGGCCTGAAGTCTGCCTCCCCACGTCGCTAGTGCTACTTTCGATGGATGGCATTGGCATCCTAACAGATCAATCAGGTATAGAAGCGGGATCTAACCCTATTCCGTCGGCAATGGATGACGAAGTCTCAGGACTGTGTTTAGTTAGTGGAAAATCAACAATATTGGCCCGACTGTTGCCGGCGACAAAAGGTGTGCGCGATGCCAATCCAACCGGGGCAAGCCTAGTCGCGATCAACAATGAAATCAGCAAGGGCCGCAATCAAGGGCAGACTCCCGCTTTCGCTTCTTTCATGAAACAGCAAGGCTACAACTCTCCAATTGGCAAGAAAGAAGCTGAAAGCTTTGGCAAAGCTCTTAACTATCTCCTGCGGCGCGACTCACCAAACAAACTTCAAGTCGGCGATGCAACCACGGTATTTTGGTCGGAGAGGGACACGAAATTCGAGACCGGCTATCGTACATTCTTCGCGATGCCAGCCAAAGATGACCCCGATAGGTCGATCCGCGAACTTCGTGCGGCTATCGAATCGGTGCGCACAGGTATCCCGCCAGATGAATCACGGACGCGTTTCTATGTCTTGGGGTTGTCCCCAAACTCCGCCAGAATAGCCGTCAGATTCTGGCATCAAGGTACGATAGGTGAGTTCGCGGAAAATATCCGGATGCATTTCGATGATCTCGAAATAGTCGCACCGGTTTTCGACAAAGGGAATATCGCCTTATCGTACCTGCTGGCCTCGACGGCACTCGACTGGAAGTCGGAGAACGTGCCGCCACATCTCGCCGGCGACGTGATGCGCGCCGTAATGTCAGGCAGTACATACCCGGCGACCCTGCTCCAGCAGTGCCTGCGACGAATCAGGGCGGAGCAGGGAGATGTCAACAGGGCACGGGCGTCGATTCTCAAGGCCTGTCTTAACCGCAGACTTCGTTTCATCACCAGGAATACAGAAAAGGAGATCACCGTGGCACTCGATCCCGAGAATAGCAATCAGGGTTATCGGCTCGGGCGGCTTTTCGCCGTCCTCGAGAAGATCCAGGAAGACGCGAATCCCGGCATCAACGCGACGATCCGTGATCGTTTCTACGGCGCCGCGTCCTCGACTCCGGTCAGCGTCTTCCCTCAACTTCTCAAACTGAAAAACCATCATCTCTCCAAGCTTGAGAATGTGGGCTTCCGCATTTCCCATGAACGCCGACTGGCCGAAATAATAGGCGGATTGGGAAGCTCAATGCCCGCTCATCTCTCCATGGACGATCAGGCCCGCTTCGCCCTCGGTTATTATCACCAGCGCCAGGCCCTCTTTGCGTCGAGCAAAGATAACAACGCATAGGAATACAGGAGGAAATCATGAGCAACAACATTAGCAATCGCTACGATTTTGTCTATTTCTTCGATGTCCAGGATGGCAACCCGAACGGCGATCCCGACGCCGGCAATCTGCCGCGCGTCGATGCTGAGACCGGCATGGGTCTGGTCACCGATGTATGCCTGAAACGGAAGGTGAGGAATTATGTCCAGATCAAGGGTGATCTTGATCAAACTAGATACGACATATTCATCAAAGAGAAGGCCGTCTTAAATCAAAAAATCGCCGGTGCATATTCCGACCTCAAGATCGATCTCGAGGCGGCTCCATCCGACCAAGCGGATGGGAAGAAGCGCAACAGCAAGGGTGAGGCACAAGGTGGTGAAATAGCGAAAGGTCGGAGCTACATGTGTAGTCGCTTTTTCGATATCCGCACCTTCGGCGCAGTGATGTCAACCGGCGCAAATGCGGGCCAAGTCCGCGGTCCGATTCAGCTTGTTTTCAGCAGGTCGGTCGAGCCGGTGGTCGCCTTCGAACACAGCATCACCCGCATGGCCGTGGCGACGGAGGCGGAGGCCGAGAAGCAGGGTGGCGATAATAGAACCATGGGACGGAAATACACGATCCCCTACGGCCTCTATCGGACCCATGGCTTCATATCGGCCCATCTCGCCGCGCAGACCGGCTTCACTGAGGATGATCTTTCGCTTTTCTGGGAGGCGCTTCAGAACATGTTCGAGCACGATCGCTCGGCAGCGCGGGGACTCATGAGCGCACGAAGACTCGTGATTTTCGAACATGGGACCGCCCTCGGGAACAAGCCGGCTCACGAGCTTTTCGAACGGGTGACCTGGAAGCGGACGACGGAAGGACCGGCACGAGCCTTCAGCGACTACGAAATCGCGCTGGATGGCAAAGCCCTAGCGGAAACGGTGACGAAAGTCTCGGTGGGCTGAAAACCAGGCCCCGTGCCCGCGCAGCGGGTCCGGGGAGAGGGGGTAGGGCCGAGATCACCGCCGGCGCAGACGGGGGGGCGCCCGGAGCGCAGCGGAGGGCGGGGCCGGGCTCTATGAGACCGGCCCCAAGGGGCGGCTGGCGCCGGCGAAAGCTCGGCCCGAGGGGGATACTTCCCCCTTTTATAGAGTTTTGCCTGGAAAGATTGCTTTGATAGGAAAGGAAATAACGTTGACGCCATCACTGTTGGCGTTTATTATAACAAACGCCAACAGTGATGGCGGAGGTTGTTGCCACATGGAAAGCGGGTATATAAAGCGAGCCCTCGATATCGAAGGGCTCCTCGCGGAGAGGTCGCTCTTCCTGTTCGGGCCGAGGCAGACGGGAAAATCCTCCTATGTCCGTGAGGAGCTCGGCGCCTTGCCTGCCCTGTCCTGGAACCTCCTTGATCGGGGGCTCCTCCTCAGGACCCTCGCCGATCCGACCCTGCTCAGGCGCGAGGTCGAGGCGCGGAATCTGCACAATTGTGTCGTGTTCATCGATGAGATCCAGAAGTGCCCGGAACTGCTCGACGAGGCCCAGCTCCTCATCGAGGAGAGGAGCATCCGGTTCCTCCTCACCGGCTCGAGCGCGCGTAAGCTTCGCGCCGCGGGCGGCAACCTCCTCGGGGGGAGGGCTCGGACGAGGGGCATGCATCCCTTCGCCTGGCCCGAGGTAGGGGGAGGGGGATTCTCGCTGGAGCGGGTGATGGAGAGGGGGCTGCTTCCGCCGCACTGGCTTTCCGCGTCGCCGGATGAGGATCTGGCGGCCTATGTGGATACCTACCTCGCCGAGGAAATCGCCGCGGAGGGGCTCTCGCGCAATTTGCCGGCCTTCGCCCGATTTTTGCAGACCGCGGCGGCGAGCAACGGACGTATGATCAATTACACGAATGTCGCCAGCGATGCACAGCTGCCGAGGCAGACGGTAAAACTCTGGTTCCAGGTTCTCGAGGACACCCTCCTCGGGCACGAGCTGCCTGCCTTCAAAATGTCGACGAAGCGCAAGGCCATCGAGATGGCCAAGTTCTATTTCTTCGATATAGGCGTTGTGCGAACGCTCAGGCGCCTCGCGCCGGTCCTCCCGGGCTCGGCGGATTTCGGGGAGTTCTTCGAGCACTTCATCTACATGGAGCTCCGCGCCTGGATCGATTGGCGCCGACCGCGGACACAGCTTTCGTACTGGCGCGCCCAATCGGGCTTCGAGGTTGATTTTCTCCTCGACGAGGAGGTGGCCATCGAGGTAAAGGCGACGGAGAGGGTGGTCGACCGCGATCTTTCGGGTCTTCGCGCCCTTCGCGAAGAGGGTCGGTTTAGGCGTTTCATTCTCGTTGCCCGGGAGGATCGGCCCCAACGCCTCGATGGAATCGACATCATGCCCTGGCGCGATTTCCTCGACGCGCTCTGGGCCGGAAGCTTGATGGAGGGAGGCTGAGTATGCTCGATGAAGACGAGGACCCCATCCCGATCTCGGCGCTCCAGCACGCTTTGTTTTGCGAGCGCCAATACGCACTGATCCATATAGAGCAGGCCTGGGCGGAGAACCGCTACACCGCGGAAGGGAAGATCCTCCACGAGAGGGTCGATGTCGTGCGGCATGAATCGCGACGGCTTTTCCGACAGGAATACGGGCTGGCCCTGCGCTCCCTCCGGCTCGGGCTGATCGGCAAGTGCGACCTCGTGGAGCTCAGGCTCGAGCCCAATGGCTCGATCGCGGAGGCGGTGCCGGTCGAGTTCAAGCGCGGCAAGAAAAAGGAAGACGATGTCGACCTCGTCCAGCTCTGCGCTCAGGCACTCTGCCTCGAGGAGATGTTCGGGATCGCCGTGCCGCAAGGCGAATTCTATTATCTCCAGGAGCATCGGCGGAGGGAGGCAGCCATCGACGAAGCCCTTCGCGAAAGGACGGTGGCGCTTATCGGGCGCATCCGCGAGCTCAGGGAGGCGGGCAAGACCCCTCCGGCTGTCTACGATCGCAGGAAATGCGATAGCTGCTCCCTTGTGGAGACCTGCATGCCGAGGAGCGCCGGAGGGGGCGAGCGTCGGGTCGATCGGTATGTCGCGTCCCAACTTCGCGCCATCAAGGCGGGCGAGGAAGCCTGACACGAGAATCACGAGATCTCAAAAGGCAAGGAGGACAAGGTGCGCAAGCTCCTCAATACGCTCTATGTCAGTTCGCAAGGATCGTATCTCCATCAGGATGGTGAAACGGTGGTAGTAGAAAGGGAGAAGGTCAAAGTCTTGCAGCTTCCCTTTCACGCGATAGGCGGCATCGTCTGCTTCGGCAACGTGCTCTGCTCGCCCTTCCTCCTCGGCTCCTGCGCCGAGCGGGACATCGGCATTTCCTTCCTCTCGGAGCATGGCCGCTTTCTCGCGTCGGTGCGGGGACCGGTGAGCGGGAACGTCCTTTTGAGGCGTCAGCAGTATCGAATTGCCGACGATCCCATCGCGACGCGGAATATCGCCGCCAACGTCGTGAGCGGGAAGCTCGCCAACGCTCGCGTAGTCCTCAATCGCGCGCTTCGCGATCATGGCGAAAGAGCGGAGTCCGAAGCCCTCCGCGCCGTTTCGGCGGCCATCGATCGCATTCTCGATCGCATCCCTTCCACAGTCGATAGCGATGAGATCAGGGGCTTTGAAGGACTTGCCGCGGCCGAGTACTTCGGCGTCTTCGATCGGCTGATCGTCGAACAGAAAGAGGGATTCCCCTTTTCCGACCGCAATCGCCGGCCGCCCCTCGATCCCGTCAACGCCCTGCTTTCCTTCGTCTATACCCTCCTCATGCACGACATCCGCTCGGCCATCGAAACCGTCGGCCTCGATCCCGCCGTCGGCTTCCTCCATCGCGACCGACCCGGCCGCCCAGGATTGGCACTCGATCTCATGGAGGAGTTCCGTTCCGTCATCGCCGACCGTCTCGTCCTCTCCCTGATCAATCGTCGGCAAGTGAATCCGAAGGGCTTCGCGAAGGCGGCTAACGGGGCCGTCACCATGGACGATGACACGAGGAAGGCCGTTCTCGTCGAATACCAATCTCGAAAACAGGAAGAGATACGGCATCCCTACCTCGAAGAAACCCTGCCGATCGGACTCCTCTTTTTCGTTCAAGCCAACCTCATGGCCCGCCATGTCCGCGGAGACATAGATGGCTATCCGCCATTCTTCTGGAGGTGAATTGTCATGATGGTACTCGTGAGCTACGACGTCTCCGTGACGAGCCAAGGAGGGAAACGAAGATTGCGCCAAGTCGCCCGGGAATGTACTAATTATGGCCAGCGCGTCCAGTGCTCGGTTTTCGAGTGCGTCGTCGAGCCGGCCCAGTGGGTGGCATTGAAGAATTCGCTCGAAAAGATCATCGATCCCGATACGGACAGCCTTCGCTATTATCACCTCGGCGCGAACTGGAAACCCCATGTCGAGCACGTCGGGGCGAAGCCGAGTCTCGATCTTGATTCGCCCCTGATCGTCTGACAGGGATCTTGCTTCGACCTTTCCGAAGCCGCGAACCCCAAGGAGACAGGCAAAGCGTGGGGAGTTCGCGCAACAGCCAATTCGTTATGGCATAGGTCATTGAAAAAACAGGGAAGGAGTCTAGGAAAATCTTGTCTTGCTCATAGTGGACCTTCGCGGAAAGGGCTGTGTAATTTTGCGTCTGATCAGGATATAAGAATGGGTACGTCGCGCCCCGCGCGGGCGCGTGGATTGAAACACCTCATAAGGAGCCCCTACATGGAAGGAACCGAGGTCGCGCCCCGCGCGGGCGCGTGGATTGAAACCCTGATGATCGTGATGTCCACTACTGCCGCGAGCAGTCGCGCCCCGCGCGGGCGCGTGGATTGAAACGGATGCATTGCCGAAACGGCCCCCGTCTCCGGGGCGTCGCGCCCCGCGCGGGCGCGTGGATTGAAACGATATATCGATGGCCATTTCAAACCGGATGCGCCCGTCGCGCCCCGCGCGGGCGCGTGGATTGAAACTTCCGACGTTGCAGGCGGGACGCTATGAGCACCATCGAGTCGCGCCCCGCGCGGGCGCGTGGATTGAAACCTCCCTATTGTCCCAAATGTCCTTTTGCACTATGTCGCGCCCCGCGCGGGCGCGTGGATTGAAACCAAAACTTGGAGCAGGCGAGTGGCAAAACTTGGTCGCGCCCCGCGCGGGCGCGTGGATTGAAACTTGTTCACCATGATGATGTTGTCTTTTGCGAGGGTCGCGCCCCGCGCGGGCGCGTGGATTGAAACTCGGGAAACGTCATCCTGAATCGCCCTGGTCTTCGGGTCGCGCCCCGCGCGGGCGCGTGGATTGAAACTCAGTTATATCTACAATATTTAATGAAAATGGATTGTCGCGCCCCGCGCGGGCGCGTGGATTGAAACATAAGGTATTTCTTCCTCATTGAAAATCAGCTTTGGTCGCGCCCCGCGCGGGCGCGTGGATTGAAACCGATTGCCGATGTCGTCGGCATCGATGGGTCAGCCGTCGCGCCCCGCGCGGGCGCGTGGATTGAAACTCGATCATGTCGTGACTCAGCGCCGCCATAGGCTCCGTCGCGCCCCGCGCGGGCGCGTGGATTGAAACTGACAATCCGTAGGGGCCTCGGCCCCGAACCGCTGTCGCGCCCCGCGCGGGCGCGTGGATTGAAACGTTCCATCACTACGCCCTCGCCGAGGAAGATGAGGTCGCGCCCCGCGCGGGCGCGTGGATTGAAACAAGGACCCCGACCTCTCTGACCCCTACGGCAACGGTCGCGCCCCGCGCGGGCGCGTGGATTGAAACCGACGTCCTTGATATCGAAGACGACAAGCCTGAAGTCGCGCCCCGCGCGGGCGCGTGGATTGAAACGAGAGCCCCCAGGCCTCGATCTCGACCTCCTTGAGGTCGCGCCCCGCGCGGGCGCGTGGATTGAAACAAGCATTTTCGAGGCGCAGCCCGGCAAGCAATCCAGTCGCGCCCCGCGCGGGCGCGTGGATTGAAACACAGAGGGCGTTCGGGTGGACGATGTCGAGTTGTGTCGCGCCCCGCGCGGGCGCGTGGATTGAAACTCAAGAATACTAACAAACTAGTTAGTCATATATTGTCGCGCCCCGCGCGGGCGCGTGGATTGAAACATTCGCTGCGCCTCTCGGCTTCGAGCGTGGTAGTGTCGCGCCCCGCGCGGGCGCGTGGATTGAAACCTACAGTATCATACATTTGTTGAATAGAATAAAGGTCGCGCCCCGCGCGGGCGCGTGGATTGAAACCGCGCGTGAGTTCTGGCGATCGCGGCCGCGCCTGGTCGCGCCCCGCGCGGGCGCGTGGATTGAAACAATTCGGTCGTGGCATCGACGCCGGTCGTTGACGTCGCGCCCCGCGCGGGCGCGTGGATTGAAACACGTCCTCGACGATCACCTCGCCGGAATCGAGCTGTCGCGCCCCGCGCGGGCGCGTGGATTGAAACTCGGCGAGACCGATGAAGCAGTTGAGGGCCCAGAGTCGCGCCCCGCGCGGGCGCGTGGATTGAAACAAGAAACCGGCTTGGCATGGTTTAGGGACTATTGGTCGCGCCCCGCGCGGGCGCGTGGATTGAAACATTATAATCACCCGGATCATGTTCAAATTCAGGGTGTCGCGCCCCGCGCGGGCGCGTGGATTGAAACTGCAGTCTTGAAATATCCTTCAGTCCAATTTGGGGTCGCGCCCCGCGCGGGCGCGTGGATTGAAACTTATTTGGAGAATATATGACGTCACTAGAAATAAGTCGCGCCCCGCGCGGGCGCGTGGATTGAAACACATACATTTATTCTCACCCATTTCAAGATCCCCGTCGCGCCCCGCGCGGGCGCGTGGATTGAAACAGTTTATCTTTGAATCTATGATATGCCGAGGCTATGTCGCGCCCCGCGCGGGCGCGTGGATTGAAACTACAATGTCCGCGATGTAAAAAATAATCCTGATGAGGTCGCGCCCCGCGCGGGCGCGTGGATTGAAACAGGTAGTACATGGACTAATATTCAAAGATTAGGTGTCGCGCCCCGCGCGGGCGCGTGGATTGAAACCAGTCACCGTTGCGCATGGCCTTGACGAGAGCGGGTCGCGCCCCGCGCGGGCGCGTGGATTGAAACGCGAGCCTGCGGATAGGTAACTACTGCGGTCCGCGTCGCGCCCCGCGCGGGCGCGTGGATTGAAACATCTCGACGATCCCGGAGCAGTCGCCCCGGACGGGTCGCGCCCCGCGCGGGCGCGTGGATTGAAACATGTGTCTCGACGCTCTGGCGGGAGAGGGCGTCGTCGCGCCCCGCGCGGGCGCGTGGATTGAAACCCATGTCGCGAAAATAAAAAGCGGCTCCTTTAGCGTCGCGCCCCGCGCGGGCGCGTGGATTGAAACCCCGACTCGGTCGAAAACGGAAGGCTCACCCTACGTCGCGCCCCGCGCGGGCGCGTGGATTGAAACCGGCTGTGCGTCGGCCAGCTCGCGGCGCAGGCGAGTCGCGCCCCGCGCGGGCGCGTGGATTGAAACCTGATCGTGTCGGGCTCATAGCCCAAAGCCTCGGCGTCGCGCCCCGCGCGGGCGCGTGGATTGAAACGGGTGCAGGCCGAAGTGCTTCGCAGCGTCAGTTAGTCGCGCCCCGCGCGGGCGCGTGGATTGAAACATGTGCCTCGCCTGGGGCTTCAAGGCCGTCCAGGTCGCGCCCCGCGCGGGCGCGTGGATTGAAACTTGAGGCTCGGCACGGTCTTCGCCCACTCCCTCGTCGCGCCCCGCGCGGGCGCGTGGATTGAAACTCGCCACTGCCCGCGCCGTGCCTATCAAAAGAGGGGTCGCGCCCCGCGCGGGCGCGTGGATTGAAACGACATGTCCCTCTCGCACAGTCCGCGAGCCTCCAGTCGCGCCCCGCGCGGGCGCGTGGATTGAAACCAGTGGAAACCACTCGCATACACCGACCTTCACGGTCGCGCCCCGCGCGGGCGCGTGGATTGAAACCATAGATACACACCTATGGGCGTCACGGCTCCGGGTCGCGCCCCGCGCGGGCGCGTGGATTGAAACAAATATTACCTTGCCAGTTGAACACAATTTCGCGCGTCGCGCCCCGCGCGGGCGCGTGGATTGAAACAGTTAATCTCGACGTTCGATGGAGGAGAGTAAATGTCGCGCCCCGCGCGGGCGCGTGGATTGAAACCCTGCCCTTATGATCGCCAATCCGTAAACTATAGGTCGCGCCCCGCGCGGGCGCGTGGATTGAAACTAGGAACTTTACAGACTTTCCATTAATAACCGAGTCGCGCCCCGCGCGGGCGCGTGGATTGAAACTAAGGAGATTTTTATGGCATCTGTACGTGATCTAGTCGCGCCCCGCGCGGGCGCGTGGATTGAAACCGCGTCTCGGCGGCGGCACGAGACGCGGCGGCCCGTCGCGCCCCGCGCGGGCGCGTGGATTGAAACCTCTACATCGACGGCGTGCCCTCGGCGGTCGTCACGTCGCGCCCCGCGCGGGCGCGTGGATTGAAACCGGCGGGCCGTCGGCGCTCGATGCCCTCGCGAAGTCGCGCCCCGCGCGGGCGCGTGGATTGAAACCCTAACATCCTGACGCGCGATACATACCATCCCGGTCGCGGAATCTGTCAACATAGATTGCGCCATGGGAATGGGAATCAAGCCGATCTTTTGATAGGGCGATAGAAGGATCGAACGGGGAGCGGTTCATAGGTGGCGATCCCTCCTCGGCGCCAGCGAAGGGGATTACGGAGCCGC
>DATKVC010000007.1:0-331099 GCA_035530275.1 Rectinemataceae bacterium
CGTGGTTGTCCCTGCGACAAGGAAATTCTCGCTTCATAGGAGCAGCGTCTCAACTGCCCCTGATTTTTTCCGGGAATTCTCCACGGTGAAATCAGGGAACACCTCGCGGTGTTTTCAGGGAATTTCAGAGTACATCAAACATTCTTTTCGGTGCGCATAAGATCAGCTGGCAGTCGCAGGAAGGACGATAGCCGCGACGCATTCGCGCCCATCGCCGAGCCGTGCTACAATTCCCTCGACAAACCCCGTTTAGGCGGGGGGGGAGGATGCGCCGTGCAGCACGAAATCACCGAAGCCTCGAGACTCCTCGATTCGCGAGGCAGGCTCGCGGAGCCCGGCTGGTGCCGTTCGCCTCTCCCTGTCTACGAGCGAGGCGACATCAAGGCGCCGGGTTTCCGCATCAAGGAGTGGGACTACTACCTCGTCACCGGCCCGGATTTCGGCATCGCCCTCACCATCGCCGACAATTCCTACATGGGACTGATTTCGGTCTCCTTGCTCGACTTCAAGGCGGCCGGCGAAACGACGGAGAGCATCATCCTACCCTTCACCTTCGGAAAGCTGGGCCTACCCGCCGATTCCCGCAAGGGCGATGTCTCCTTCCGCAACGAGCGCCTGGCCATCACCTTCTCGTGCGACGGCACGATTCGCAGGCTTTCGGTCGCCATGAAGCGATTCAAGGATCTGGGCACACTCGACGCGGAAATCGAGCTCTCCGACGAGCCCGCGGAGTCGATGGTCATCACGACGCCCTTCGCGAAAAAGCCGCGGCACTTCTATTTCAACCGGAAGATCATCGGCATGAGGGCGCGGGGCGTGGCGGCGGTCGATGGGCGCCGCGTCGCCTTCGATCATGACTCGGCCTTCGGCCTCCTCGATTGGGGACGGGGCGTCTGGCCTTACGCGGGCACCTGGTACTGGGGAGCCGGCATGGGCCTCGTCGGCGGCAAGAGCTTCGGCTGGAATGTCGGCTACGGCTTCGGCGACACCGGGGCGGCCACGGAGAACATGCTGTTCTACGAGGGACGCGCCCACAAGCTCGAGAATGTCGTCTTCAACATTCCGAAGACCGCCGATGGAGGTGACGACTTCCTGTCACCCTGGACCTTCGGCTCCTCGGACGGTCGTTTCGAGATGGACTTCGTGCCGCGTCTCGATAGGGCCGCGCGTACCGCCGTCGGGCCCCTGATGAGCGACCAGCACCAGGTCTTCGGCCTCTTCAGCGGAAAGGCGCGGTTGGACGACGGGAAGGTCATCGAGGTCAGGGACTTCCCGGGCTTTGCGGAGAAGGTGCGGAATCGTTGGTAGCGTCGTCTCCCGCCATCGCGTCCAGAGCCTCGGCGAAGCCCTTTATCGCGGCTTCGATATCGGGCAGTGCCTCCCTTTCGATCCTGAAGCCGACGGCACCCGGGTGGCCGCCTCCGTTCGTCAACTGCAGGCGGGCCAAGACCTCCCTGAGATCGAGGGAGGTGAAGGACTGACTGCGCCTGAGGCGGAATTGGGCGAAGGGCGAGAGGCCGGGGTCGTCGTAGTAGCCGACGAGGCCGAGGAAGCCGCTCGTCTCGGCAAGGGTGTCGACGAGGGCCTTCGAGACGGCCACGACGGTTTCGTTCCCATAGGTTGAAAATACCTGGCGCGAGGCCTCGGCGTCGAGGACGGCGAAACACACCCTGCCCATAACCTGCACGTTCCTCGACATGAAGTCGTAGCAGGCCTCCTCGGAGTCGGAAAGCGCCGCGAGGGCCTTGAAGACCTGCTCCTTGCTCGAAAAGTTGCCGCTGCCGGAAATGGTCTTTTGCGCCAGTATCGTCTCGAAGAGGGCGCTGAAGCGGGCGTAGAACCAGCGCTCCCTGCGGCTTTTCAGGAAGCGGCCCATCTGCGAGTCGCCGATCATCCCCGAGATGATGGCGAGGACGAGATTGCGGGACAAAAGTTCGCCTATTTCGTACTTCTCCATGAGGGCCTTGTTGTCCTCGATCTTCATGGCGAGATGTCCGATGATCTCGCAGGTGCTCGAAGCTTCGTACACGAGGCGGAAGCCCTTGTCCCCGAAATAGCTCGAGTCGGCGCCGATGTGATGGTCGAGCTCGATCTTGAGCACGGAGGGGTCCTTCTCGAGCTCCGCGTAGAGTTCACGTCGATCGATCAATTCGGGCTTGGGAGTGTCGACGAGGACCAGGGCGTCGCAGGCGGGCAGGGAGCCCTCCTGGATGACATCGATGGAATTGTAACGACATATCTTGAGAAGGTAGGTGAAGGTGCGCTGCAAGGTCGGGCCGAGTACGATCGCGGCCTTCTTGCCGAACTTGTTGACGAGGAGGGCGAAGGCCACCATCGAGGCCACGCAATCCTCGTCCGGATCCTTGTGGCCGATGACGAGGAAGGATTCCCTTTTCTCCAGGGCTCCGACCACGGCCGCTACCACGCGATTCTTTTCGGGGATGCCGAGAATCCCGCCCTTGAGCTCCGGTTCCGGCTTAGGCTCCGGCTCGGGTTTGGCATCGGCAGCCCAGGCGACGGCCCGATCGCGACCCCCTTCCTTGGCCATGTAGAGGGCTTTGTCGGCCCTCTCCTTGAGCTCCGCCGTCGTCGAGGCTGTGGAGGGAAAGTGGGCGACGCCGATCGAGCAACTGATCCTGAGTTCGGGGTGCTCGGAAAATTCCCGAGACCGCAGGGCCTCGCAGACGGCTGCGCATTTTCGCTCGGCCTCCCGGGGCGCCGAGGGGATGAGGAAGCAGAATTCGTCGCCGCCGTAGCGGACGAGGATGTCCTCATCGGCGAAGATGCCGCGGAAGTCCTCCGCTACGGCGAGGATGAGCCTGTCGCAGAATTCCGCGCCGTAGGCCGCGTTGAGCTTGCCGAAGCGGTCAAGATCGAACATCGCGAAGGAAAGCCCCGATTCGTCGCGCTTGGCCCGGGCGAGGAGGGATTCGAAGGAATCCTCGAGATAGCGTCGATTGAAGAGGCCGGTGTAGGGATCGGTGATCGCCCTCTTCCGCGCCGTGTCGCCCCATTGGACCATCTGAGAGAGAAAGGCTCCGGTCTTGAGGAGGCGGCCCGCCGCGATGCCCAGCATCCTGTCGAGGACGCCGACCGCTGCGGTCGGTTGCTCGACAAGGAGGGCTTCGAAATCGGCGGCGCCAAGGACGAGGCAGGTCGATTTCTCGGCCGCGGTGCAGGTGGCCGAGCGAGGGGCCCTTTCGAGGATGGCCATCTCCCCGAAAAAGGCTCCGGGCCCGACGCGCGAAAGCTCGATCTCCTCGCCGTCATTTCCCCGCACCGTGATCGCGACGAGGCCCGCCACGAGGGCGAAAAGCTCCTGACCGCTTTCGCCCTCGCGGAAGATCACCCGGCCCGGAGGAAGGTTGAGCCTCCGCACCTTGGCCGCGAGGGCCCGCATGTCCGTGTCGGAGAGGCCCGCGAAGATGTCGATGCCGCGGAGAAAGGCGCTCTTGGCCGCAAGCTCGTCGCGATTTTTCATTCGCCGTCCTCCGGGAAAAGGATCAACTTGCCACCCCGCGCCCGACCCACGAGGGGGAGCCCGACGCAGGCCTTCACGAGGGCTTCGGCGTCGGCGCCGTGCTCGGGATAGAGGGCGATGCCGAGGCTGATGCCGAAGCGGAGTGAGGGATCCTGGGTCAAGGGCGAGAGGTCGAGGGACGAAAGCCTGTCCTGGATGGCCCGGGCCGCACCCTGCGCGCCCTTCCTGTCCTTGCCCTGGAAGACGACCGCGAGTTCGTTGCCCGCGTAGCGTACCGCCGTCCCTTCCTTGCCCACCGCCCGTTCGAGTTCGCCGGCCATGAGGACGAGGGCGGCGTCGCCGATCTCGTGGCCGAAGCGGTCGTTGATCTCCTTGAAGTTGTCCGGCTTGAGCATGAGGAGGGCCGTGGGACCCGACAGCATCTTGGGAAGGTTCTCGTCGAGGTAGGTTTTGTTGAGAAGGCCGGTGAGCTTGTCGCCGTAGACTTGCCGCCGGAGTTCGCGCACCCAGGGCGAGTTCTCTTTCACCAGCGCGTTGGCCTTGCGGGTCCGGCCCGCGACGACGAGGAGAAAGGAACGCAGGATGCGGGCCGCGACCGCGGGACGCGAGGAGAGGGCCGTCTCGATGGACTCGCCGCCCTTCGGGAAGGTCAGAAGGGAGGTCGGCCCGACGGCGCGAGCCCTGGCGTTGCGCTTTGTCCTCGTGAGGAGTTCGAGCTCCCCGAAGGAGTCGCCCGCGACGAACTGGGCTAAAACCGATCCGTCCACACTCGAGAGCACCTCGACCGAGCCCGAGGCGACGAGGTAGAGGCGATCGCCCGGATCGCCCGGTTCGAAGATCGCGACGCCGTCGCCGCAGGCGAGGAATTCCGACTTCGCCGCGAGCCAGTCGAGCTCGTCGCGCGAGAAGACGGAAAAAAGATCGGCCCGCGAGAGGACCTCCGCGGGATCGAGGTCCGCCGTCGCGGCCTCTCCGTGATCGCCTGGTTCCTTCATGCAAGCATTGTAGCGCCCTCTGGTCCTTCGCGCTCGTTTTTCTCACTGAGGGCGCCGGCCGCCCCGATCCGGCCTTACTTACCCGCCTTGACCACGCTCATCGCCGTGGCGATGAGGGAGGCCATGTCGCCGAAGTTGGCGGGAAGGATCATCGTCGTGCCCTGCTTCGCCACCTGGCCGAACTGCTCGACGAATTTCTCGGCGACGCGAAGCTGGACGGCCTCCATGCCGCCCTCGGCCTTTATGGACTGCGAGACGACCTTGAGCCCGTCGGCCGTCGCCTCGGCGACGGCGCGGATGGCCTCGGCCTGTCCCGTGGCCTCGTTGATCTGTCGCTGCCGCGAGGCCTCGGACTCGAGGACGACCTTCTGCTTCTGCCCCTCCGCCACGTTGATGGCCGACTGCTTCTCGCCCTCGGACTGGAGGATGCTCGCGCGCTTTTCCCGCTCGGCCTGCATCTGCTTTTCCATGGCCTTGAGCACGGTGTCGGGCGGCACGATGTTCTTGATCTCGTAGCGGAGGATCTTCACGCCCCAGGTGCGCGAAGCCTCGTTGACGGCGCTCACGATGGCCGAGTTGATCTGGGTGCGCTCCTCGAAGGTCTTGTCGAGATCGATCTTGCCGATCTCGCTCCTCATCGTCGTCTGCGCGAGCTGGATCACCGACATGCCGTAGTTGCTGATGCCGTAGGAGGCCATCTGCGGATCGATCACCTGCATGAAGAGGACGCCGTCCACTCCCACCTGCACGTTGTCGCGCGTGATGCACACCTGCTCGGGGATGTCGACGGTCTGCTCCTTGAGGGTGTGGCGATAGCCGACACGGTCGACGAAGGGAATGATGTAATTGACCCCGGCGTTGAGGGTGTTGTGGTATTTTCCGAGTCTCTCGACCACGTAGGCGCTCTGCTGGGGGATGATCTTCACACCGCCGAAAATGAAGAGCACGACGAGCACCGCAATCAGCACGACCAAGGTCATTGTCATAGTTACACCTCTCCTTCGATATCTTTCTCGACTCGTTCGACCATGAGGCGGATCCCGTCGCGGCCGATGACCCTGGCCCTATCGCCCGCGGCGATGCCCGTCGTCTCATCCGCGAAGGCGAGCCATTCCGAGCCTCGCCATGACACCGTCCCCTCGCCGCCGGCCGGAATGTCCTTCACGACGAGGAGAACCTGGCCGAGATAGTCGGGCATCATGTCCTTGTGGCCGGAAAAGCGCCGTTTGACGAAGGAGCGCATCAGGGCCATGAGCGCCAGGGATGCGACGCTGAAAACCACGATCGGCGCATAAAACCCCGAAAGGATCTTGAGGGCGACGAGGAGGGCCGTGAGCAGGGCGCCGACGCCGAAAAAGACGAGCACGAAACTCATGCTCATCAGCTCGGCGATGACGAGGGCCACCCCGACGATGGCCCATACGAGGGCTTGCGACATGTATCCAGCTCCTCCTGCACCGTGGCGCCCTAAACCGCGCGCAGCCGGTCTATGCCGCGACGCGGCGTTTCCCCGATAATCGGGCCGCCCGCGACGCCTGTCAAGTTCGGGCGCCCTCCGCCTACGCGACGGCGGACGCCAACCTTGACTTCGCCATAGTAGCGAACTAGGCTGCTGACATGCAAAAATGCGGACGCCACATACGCAAAGGCGCAATCGAGGCAAAGCGGCGATGAAGGTCGATATTCAAACCCTCTTAATGGTGCAATCGATGTCCGCTGTCATCCAGGTGATCGCGCTTGCGGGTCAGAACCGTGTTGCCAAGGTCTATCGAGGCCATGGCTGGATGATCCTCGGAAACGCCTTTCTCGCCCTCGCCTACCTCTTCGTATCTCTCGGAGACTTCCGTATTATCGGAATTGTTACCATCATCGGGAATAGCGCGCTCTTCGTCCTCGGCCTGCTCGCGATAGCCGCCGGGGTATACCGATTCCTCGGCGATCGCCGCCTCCCCCTTTGGCTCGTGATCATCGATACCGTCTTGGTGCTCGGCTCGATAGCGATCGCCGGAGCGGACGTAGGATCGGGCATCAGGAAAATCGGCATATCCCTGGCCCTCGGGTTGACCGCGGCAGTCGTGGCTCGGGCCCTCCTGTCAGGTCGCAATGCGTCCTTCCGGGCCTCCGCTCGCCTCCTCGCGGGCGCCTTCGTCGCGCTATCGGTCGGTTTCGCCGCAAGGATCGCAATGACCCTCGCCGCGGGCATGCGATCGGAAGCCATATTCGACTCTTCGCCCTCCCAGACCGCTTTCTATTTCGTCACGATGGTCTTTTCGCTCCTATTAACTTTCGGGTACGTCATCATGACCAACCAACGGCTCGACGCGGAGAACGCCGAGGTGCGGGCCAATCTAGAGCTCGTCTTCGACACGAGCCCCGACGCCGTCCTCATCACGAGGCTCGAGGACGGAAAGCTGGTCGCCTTCAACGAGGCCTTTTCGAACTATACCGGATTTTCCAAGAGCGAGGCCGTCGGCAAATCCCTCCTCGACCTGGGGATCTGGGCGAACGCCGACGAACGTAGGGGCTTCGTCGCAGAGCTCGTCGCGAAGGGACGCTGCGGAAACCGCGAACTCACGTTCAGGAGAAAGGACGGGGGCAGTCTGGTCGGTTTGGTCTCGGCCAAGGTGTTTCGCCTGGACGATTCCCCCCACATCCTCAGCGTCACCCACGACATCAGCAACCGAAAGGCCGCCGAAACGGCGCTGCGCGACAGCGAGGCCAAGTTCCGCGAGATGGCCGATCTTCTCCCGCAGATAGTCTTCGAGACCGACGCGGAAGGAAGAATCACGTATGTCAATCGGCAAGCCTATCCGATCTGCGGCTATTCGGTGGATGACGGCATCATCGGCGCGAACGCCCTCGATTTCTACGCGCCGGAGGACAGACCCCGGGCGATAGCCACCTTCGAGAGAAAATTCGACGGAGTCGCGACGGGCAACAACGAATTCCGCATCGCCCGCAAGGACGGCACGATCTTTCCGGCCCTGGTCTACGCGACGCCCGTCATGCGCGAAGGCAAGGCCGCGGGGCTCAGGGGCATCATCGTCGACATCTCCGCGCAGAAGCGGGCGGAGGAGGAAATCGGCCGACTCGCCCATCAGCTCGAGCTCGAGCGCGACTACGCCCAGGCCAGCGCCTCGATCGACGCTCTCACCCGCGTCGCCAACCGGAGGCAGTTCGACGAGGTTCTTCGCAGCGACTTCTTCCGGCTCAAGCGCACCGACGAGCCCCTTTCCCTCATCATGCTCGACATCGATCACTTCAAGAACTACAACGACGAATACGGGCATCTCGCCGGTGACGAATGCCTAAGGACGATCGGCGAGACGCTCAAAAAAATCGTGGCCCGCGCCCACGACAAGGTCGCCCGCTACGGCGGCGAGGAGTTCGCCGTCATCATGCCCGAGACCGGCGCGCGCGGCGCATTCGTCATAGCTGAACGCATACGGAAGGCCGTCGAGGGGCAGTCCATTCCCAACGTCGCCGCGTCGGTATCACATGGCGTGACCGTGAGCCTGGGGGTGGTGACGGCATACCCGTCCGAGCTCGCCGCGCCGGAAAAGGTCATCGAGCTCGCCGACGAGGCCCTCTATTCGGCGAAAAGGAAGGGCCGCAATCGGGTGGAGAGCTCCAGCTATTCCGCGGCAAGCGACTCCGCCGGTCGACCGGGGAAGGCCAACCTCGTCAGGCTCGTCTGGAGCGCCAACGACGAGTGCGGCAATCCCGCCATCGATGCCCAGCACAAGGAACTGTTCGATAACTCGAACGCCATTCTCGAGGCTTTGCTGAGAGACGATCCGAAATCCCTGTGCCTGAGGCGCGTCGAGGATCTCTTCGCGCATGTGGCCGCGCATTTCCGGGACGAGGAGGAAATCCTCCTCGCGGCCCAATACCCTGCGCTCGCCGCACACGCCGAAATGCACGCCGCTCTCCTCGCCAAGGCCTCGGGCATCGCCCGGCGATTCGAGAGCGACGAGGCCGCCGTTGGCGAACTATTCAGCTTCCTCGTCTACGAGGTGATCGCCCAGCACCTGCTGCTCGAGGACAAGAAATACTTCGCCTACGTCGGCCTATCCTGACAGGCCCGGCGCCGGTGGCCCGGGCTTCTCGTTTCAGTCGGCCTTCTTCTTTCCGCGGCCCTTCTTGCCCTTGGACTTCCGGCCCGTCTTCCCGTCAGCAGGGGAGGCGGACGTCGATTCCGGCGAAGCGCTCGTCGCCTCGGAAGCGTCGAAGGCGGCGGACTTGGCGAATTCCCCCGGGTAGACTCGCGGTATCCATTTCTGGCTGTCGATCGGCGGCCTTTCGTACTTGCCCGCCTTCTGCCGCGGCGGCAACTCGATCGGCTCGGGCGTGAGATCCTTGTAGGGCACGCGGCCGAGAAAATGCGTGATGGTGTTGAGGCGGGCGCAATACTTGTCGTCCGCGTCGACCACATGCCAGGGACAGTCGGCCGTGTCGCTGAACTCGAACATCGCGTCCTTGGCCCTGGAGAACTCGACCCACTTGGAGCGGGCCTTCATGTCCATCGGCGAGAGCTTCCAGCGCTTGGCCGGGTCGTCGAGGCGGTCGCGGAACCTCTTCTCCTGCACCTCGTCGCTCACGCTGAACCAGTACTTCGCGAGCACGATGCCCGACCGCACCAGCATGCGCTCGAAATCCGGCACCGACCTCGCGAACTCGGCGTATTCCTCGTCGGTGCAGAATCCCATCACCTTCTCGACTCCGGCACGATTGTACCAACTACGATCGAAAAAGACCATCTCGCCCGCCGAGGGGAGCTCCGCGACGTAGCGTTGGAAATACCATTGGGTCTTTTCCTTTTCGGTCGGCACGCCCAGGGCGGCAATCCTCGCGAACCGGGGGTTGAGCCCCTCCGTAAGGGCCTTGATGACGCCGCCCTTCCCCGCCGCGTCTCGCCCTTCGAAGAGAACGACGACCCTGAGCCCCTTCGCCTTCACCCATTCCTGGAGTTTGACGAGCTCGACGGTGAGCCTGTCGAGCTCCTCGTAGTAATCCTTTTTTCTCATAGCAGACTTTTCGCCCATGGAGGCCTCCGCGCTAGATGATACTGCTTTCTCGGCCGATCGCGCAGTCCGTCCCTCGCGATCCTTCGCGATCCCCGCGCGCAATAATCGCATCAATGGATCCGCGCGCAGGGATCGCGGCGAGGATTGCGCCCCGGCCCTGCGGGCGCGATACTCCTGCGAAGGAGGCAACCATGACCGATTCGACCCTGCGCGCGCTATCGGGACTCCGCGACCCCTCGACCATTCAGTGGTATGTCATTCCCCTTCTGGCCATCGTCTTCTACATCTATGCGACCGAGGTTTCGCGGGCGCGGGGCTCGGGCGACTGGAACGCCGTCGTCGCAGGGGCCGCGGTCTTCGGCGCCGATTTCCTCAACGAGACGATCAACAGCTGGATCATGGCCTTGAGCGGCAGGGCCGCCCTCTGGACGACGCCTGGCCCCAGCGCCCTCAAGACCCTCGTGGGCTGGAATATCGAGATCATGTTCATGTTCGCCATTCTCGGCATCATCTGGCAGCGCTCCCTTTCGGGCAAACCGGGGACGCGGCTCTTCGGCCTCCCCGAAGGCTGGTTCTTCGCCCTCGCCTATTCCCTCGTCTGCGTCATCGTCGAACTCGTCCTCAACGCGGGCGGCCTCCTCGTCTGGGAATGGCCCTTCTGGAACAGGAGCATCTCCGCCGTCCTGCCCATCTTCGTCTTCGGCTATCTCTGGTTCTTCGCCTGGGCGATCCTTGCCACGTCGAGGTCGAGCCTGCGCGCCAAGGTCCTGGTGGCCGCCTCGCCCTATGCGGCGGCCGTCCTTCTTGACGTCGTCGCAGCCTTGGCAGGAATGCGCTATTGAAGGGGACGGGTGCGTCCCCCTCCTTGCATTGACGCCCCATACTCGCCCATGCGAACCTCCCGTCAATTGCGATGAAAGACATCAGCGAATACAGCCCGACCTTCTCGCCCTACGAGACCCTCATCCATCTCGAGGACAAGATCATGTCGGGCGAGCTCAAGACCTTCCAGGCCCTCAAGTCCTACGCGGCCGTCCTCGTGGGCAGCCAGCGCGGCAAGGTCATGCTGAAACGGGCCTTCGACCTGCAGCGCCAGCTCCACTGGGGATTCTTCCGCGATCTCCAGCCGGCGACCTTCCCCGCGCTTTGGAGCCAGGTGGTCCTCCCCGATCCCGATTTCGATTTTGCCGGCGATCTCAAGGGCTACATGTCGATCCCGGACGTCTACGTCGGCATCCTCGATATCCACGGCTACACCCATTTCTGCCGCGAGAACCGCAACAACATGTCGCGGCTCGACCTCCTCGATCGCATGCTCCACGAGGAGGTGCGAGCGATGGCCGCTCGCCAGGGGGTGCTCGCGCGCCGCGCCAGGGGCGACGAGATCCTCATGCTCTCGGCCTCGGCCTCCGATCTCGCGGAGACCGCCCTCGCCCTGATGGACCATTTCTCCAAGCCTCGCCGCGTGTCCCTCGCCAAGGACGGCAAGGCCCAGGGCAACGACATGCTCCTCCCGCCCTTCCAGCTCTCGGCTGGGCTCGCGGGCGGCCAGAAGTACACTCCCCTCGTGGTGACGAGGGACGGCGATCTCTCCGGAGACATCGTCAACACGGCCGCGAGGCTCCAGGCCAGGGCGACCCGGCTCTCACCCCACCGCAACCGCATGCTCATCACGAGCCACGTCCAGCAGAAGCTCGCGGCCGGCAACAATCCCCGGCAACACCCCCACCTCGCCGACGCGAAGTACCTCAACACGGGCTCCGTCAGCTTCAAGGGGACGAGCCTCCTCGTCTTCGACGCCGTGTTCGTGAAGACCGAAGCCTGGCGGCTCGACATCCAGCAGTCCCTCGAAGACCTCTATTCCTCCCTCGAAAAGGGCATGTGGCGCTCGAAGGTCCTCGAAGACGCCCTGGCCCTCATCATCAAGCTCGCGAAATGCGTGCCGACCTTCTCGATCCAGAGGGAGGGGGGCGGACCCCAGATCGACGCCATGGAATTCCTGGGCATGACCCGAAAGACGGCCGAGGCCTTCGCCGCCGATCGCTTCGAGGAGGCCATCGAGGCTTTCAACGAGTTGGTGAATCTCCTCTCGGCCCTCGAGGGGATCGACGAGGTCGCCCTCGAGTACCTCAAGGGGATAGCCGAGGGCTATGCGTCGATCGCCGAGGCCTTCGCCTCGAAGGTGGAGTCGGAGATCTTCGCCAACCCCGGCGCCGTCCTCGGCGCCCAGGCGAGCTCGAGCTTCGAGACCCTGAAAAAGCACAGCGAGCTCTACGCCGGTCTCCTCGTCAAGGCGCGGTTGTCGGTGAAGAGCCGCAAGGCGAGCTGGTACAACGTGGCCGACGAGTGCGCGCCGGCCAACGGCGTCCGCATCGAATCTCGTAAATAGTACGATTTCGACGAGGGCCCGCCGGCCTAGACCTTGTACTTGCCGACTTCCCCGCTCAGGGCCGCGACCGCGCCGAGGTTGCGATCCACCTCGCGGCGCACCGAGGCGTAGGAGGATTCGAGGACGCGGAGCTCCCCCGCCCCCGAAGCCGCCGATTCCGCGAGGGCACCGAGACGCCTGAGGGTCACGGCGAGATCGGAGGACATCCGCGAGACCTCCTCGTGCTGCTCCTCCATCCTCGCGCCGATCCTCGACGAGGCCTCGACGAGTCCCTCGAGGGAACCGACGACGGCCCTGCGGTCCTCGCCCTGCCTCGCCATGGCCTCGGCGATGGCCCTCGAAATCTCCTCCGACGACAACAGCCCCTTCGCGAGGCCTTCGAGAACACCCGCCCCCGCGCGTGACCGATCGACCCCCGTCGTCACCTTTGCTGCCATGCCCCGGATGAGGCCCCTGATGGTGTTGGTATGGAGTGCGGCAGTCTCGGCGAGGCTGCGGACCTCCTGGGCCACCACCGCGAAACCCGCGCCCTTCTCGCCGGCGTGGGCGGCCTCGATGGCGGCGTTCATCGCGAGGAGGTTGGTGTCCGTGGCGATCTTCCCGAGGGCACCGAGCTTCTCGAGAACCTGCCTCGCGGCTGCGTCGATTTCGAGTATCGAACGGGCCGTCTCGTCGACGGCAGCCTCGCCTTCCTTGCCCTGGAGGGCGAGGCTCCGAGCGATCTCCCCCGCATGCGAAGTCAGGCCGTCGACGGCACCGATGCTCGATTCCATCGAGTGCATCGCCTCGTCGGTCTCGCGCACCCGCCTGGCCTGCTCCGCCGAGGCCTCGGCGACCCCTTCGGAGGCGCGCTCGACCGAGGCGAGCCTTTCCGCGAGGGCCCGTGACGACTCGGCCTCCGACTTGAGATCGGCCGTGAGGGAGAGCACCGCCTGGGCCACCTTGCCCGAGCCTTCCTCGGCCCGGGCCAGCTCGGAGCCGATGGCGTCAGCGACGGCCTTGGTCTCGGCGACGGATTTGCCGATGCCGGCGACGAGGCTGTGGAAGCGCGCGAGGACGCCGTTGACGAGCTCGACCAGCTCCCCGGTGTCGTCCATCCTCCGGAGATTGAAGCGCTCCCGAAGGTCGGCCGATCCTCCGGCGACGGAGCGGAGGCGGCGCCTGAGCTCTTCGAGCTGTTCGCTGAAATCGCGGGTGTACTGCCACTGGATAAAGAGGGAAACGAGGAGCATGAAGAGGCCCTCGAGGAGGAAGACGCCCTCCTCGATCTGCACGATCCCGAGCTTGCGTTCCCAGGGAAGGGGGAGGCGCTCGACGTCGAGGCCCTTGCGCCCGGAGACGAGGGGAATGAGGGTCGCCGCCTCGCTGCGCCAGGCCGAGGCGGCGTCGGTCGGCGCAATCGTGCCCAGCCTGATCCCGTCGAGGACCTTCGCCTCGCCCATGCCGAAATGGACGACGTCACGCAGGTTGAATTGGACGAAGGAAAGCGAATAGAGGACGAGGGCGCCGGCGAGGGCCACCTGCCTGAGCTTTGAGCTCGCTTCCCGCTTTCTCGAGCCGATCTCCCTGATCCCGAGGCGGTCGCGAAGGTCGGCGAAGGAGAGATTGTTGAGCGAGGTCTGGGCCGCGGCCCAGCAAATGCCCCCCATGAGGTTCGACAGGAGGATGGCGAAGCTGTGGAAGGAGAGGAGGCCGCCGAGGGCGCCGGCCACGGCCTGCTGGATGATGAAGCCGGCGGCGAAGCCGACGACGTTGAGGCCCAGGACCACGCCCTCGATCCGGAGGAGCCTGATCCTCGTGCGCTCGGCTTCTTCCGGTGCGAGTCGTCCCCCGCCTTCCAGGAGGAGGGCGGCCCTTTCCAAGGGCAGGGCGACGAGCCAAAGCGCGAAACCGAAAACGATGCCCGGGGGGATGACGTTGGTCGCGAGAAAGCCCAAGACCGTCGCCGGCCATGCGGAAAGGTCGGCGGTGCCGAACAACAGGCCGTCGCGAACATAGGTGACGCTCTGCATGAAGAGGTAGACGACGACAATCATCGCCACTGAATGGAAGGCTACACGAAGCGCGAGTCTCTGGTTTTTCACGAAGGGGATTCTAGCTTCCCGCCTGTCCGGACGGAAGCGCCTCGCCAGGGGAAAACTCGGCACGACCGCGATTGTCGCCGCCGGCTCGGCGCCCCTCGGCGTCGGCCCTCAGCCGCCGGAGAAGCGCGTATTGATCGCCCGGCGCCAGTCTTTCTTCTCGTTTTCCTTTTCCCACTGGATGCGGCGCTTGACGAAAAAGGCCCCTTCCTTCGCGTCCTTGAACTCCACCACGGCGAAGGAGCCCGCTCCGAGATAGACGACCCTCTCGTTCGGGCCGAGATTCTCGGCGGCTTTCACGCGATCGTAGACGCAGTCAAAATGGGCAGGCAGGCCGGTTTCGCGGTCTGCGCCGATCGCGCTCGCGAGATCGAAGACCGGTTTCGAGCAGAGCGGACAAAGCGGAGCCTCGGCCTGGGGCATGGCCAGGGGCGATTCCCTGCGCTCCTGGCCGCCTTCGGTCCCCCGCCCCCCATCGCCGCCCCGGCCGCCACGCCCGAACCTGCGACGCCCCGCGTGTCGTCCGGAACCTTGTCCCTCGGCCGGCCGACCATCGTCGCGCTGGTCTCCGCCGCCCTTGTCGATTCGAGGCCGATCCGTCTTGGCTTGTTCTGGCGTTCCGCGATCGACGCGCTGCGTTTCCGGGAGGGGGCGTTCGCCGCCGCGCTGCCGCTCGTCGTTCCGCTGGCGCTGATCCTTGGGCTGGGGTTTTTGCCCCGCCGGAGGGTTCTGTCCGGCATCACCGGGCCGATTGGGCCGGCCGGAGCGTCCGTCGCGCCCCTGTCGCGGATTCTCCGGCCGCTGTGCCTCTTCGGGCGCGCGTCCATGACCGCCGCGACTGCCCCGGCGTCGCCGCCGGTCGCGCCCGCCTTCGGCGCCGCGTCCTCCCGAACCCTGGGGCTTCTTGCCTTCGGGTTCCTTATCGCGTCCTTCGTCTGACATCGGCATATCCTTCCATGAGCCGCGCCGAGAGCACGGTCGCGATCCTGTAGATCGCGCCCTCCAGGTAGGCCTCATCGCGCAGCTTTTCCTTGAATTCGGCGATGCGGTCTCCCGAATCGCCCGGTGCGACGCCGATCGCGGCGCGCCGTCTGGCCCTGCCCGTCATGTTTCTCCCGTGAATGCCGATTCGATGCGTCGGATGAGCCGCCCTTCCCTGACAAGAAGGACATCATAGCGCAACCGCGCGTCACTATATTCTCGATTCCGGGACAGGAAGATTTTAGACGTTTCGATGATCCGCCGCGCTTTCCTTGTCGAAATCGCCACGCCGAGCTCTCCGGCGTCGAAAACGGACCAGTTCTTTACCTCGATGAAGGCGATCAGCTCGCCCTTGGCCGCTATTATATCGATTTCTCCCCGAGGGCCGCGATAGTTCCGCTCGAGAATCGTCCAACCTTCGGTCTCGAGCATGAAGGCCGCGATGGCCTCCCCGGCCCGCCCCCGGGCCGAAGTATCGCCGCCGGCCCTGCGGTCGCGTTGCCGTTTGGCGGCCTTGCGGGATTCCTCCGCCACTCAGGCGCTGACAAGCTCGCCGGGATCGATGGCGCGAGCGATGAAGAGGGCCTTTTCGGCGAGGAGATCGAGGAGGTCCCCGCCTTCGTTTTCGCTCTTGTTGCCGAACTCGTCGACGACGATGCGCAGCTTCGGCCTGAGGGGCGCCTCGGCGTGGGTCTCGATCACCCGGCCGATGGCGGCGTTGTTGAGGAGGACCAGGGAGCCGAGGGGATAGATGCCCATGCTCTTGATGAAGGCCTTGAGGATCTCCGGATCGAAGCGCCGCGAATTGTCCGAAAGGAGGTTCTTCATCGCCGCGTAGCCGATCATCGAATTGCGATAGGACTTCGTGCTCACCATCGCCTCGAAGGCGTCGGCGACCGAGACGATGCGGGCCAGGATGTCGATGTCGGCGGCCGCGTTGCGGCGAGGGTAGCCGTCGCCGTCCCATCGCTCGTGATGCTGGAGGCCGACGAGGCCGATGTCGTCGGGGAACATGAGTTCCTTGGTGATGACGCGGTAGGAAAGGAGGGGGTGGGCCCTCACCTTCTGCGCCTCCTCCTCGCTGAGCTTGCCCTTTTTCTTGCGGATATCTTCTGAGATGCGAAGCATGCCCACGTCATGGAGGAGTGCTCCCGTGGCCAGATAGGCGAGGCGATAGGGGGGCAGACGGAGAGTCTGACCGATGACCACGGAAAGAATCGCGATGTTTATGCCCGAGCGGGCGAGAATGTCTTCTTTCACCACGGAGCCGAGGATGGCCGAAATGGACTCGTCGCGCTCTTCCCGGACGAGCTGGAGGACGTTCTGCGTGATTTGGTCGACGGCGTGCGAATCGACCTGCTCGCTTCTGCCGATCTGGTCGAAAACGCGGTCCAAGGAATCGACGAGCTCCGTGTAGCGGCGATAGAGCTTGCGAGAGCCGACAAAGGCAGAGGCGGCCGCCTCGTCCTTGGCGGCGGAGTGCTTGGCCGATTCGACGACGGGTTCGCCCGCCGTCAACACGAAGGAAATGCCCCAACGCCGGAGCTGGTCCAGGTCCTTTTGGCGGACCGGAACGTTTGCCGGCACGAAAAGATTTCGGTCGTCGACGTAGACATCCTCGCTCCACATCGCGCCGGGCTGGACTTCGGCAAGAGCCACGCGTTTCTTCATCATCCCTCTGACGTTCGCACCCAGGCGAACACTTTTGCTACTATTTCATAAAATTCGACCGGGACCAGCGTCCCGATATCGTCCGGAAAAAGCAGATCGACGAGGTTCTCCTCTTCCAGTATAGGCACCCCCGCATCGCGCGCAATCTGTTTGAGCCGCTCCGCGGCCCTCCCCTCGCCCTTGGCGACGATAAAGGGCGCAGGCAATTCGGGCACATATTTGAGGGCGATCGCGCGCTCGCGAAATTCCCGCCCTCCTCCGACGTCAGGCCTCGACATACACTTCCCCGAACGAAGCGCCTTCCCGCTCAATGGGCCCGACGATGAGCTCGCAACCCGAAGCCTCGAGGGAGGCCGCGAGGGCATTCCAATCGCGATTTCCACCCCAGGCCGGCGGCTCCATCCGAAGTCGAGACAGGCCCCTTCCCTTCGGCTGATAGACGAAAAGCCATTCCCTCTCGGGCAGGCGGGACGCCTCCGGGCGAAAGGCCGCGAATCGACCTTCGATCGACGAGATCCCCCCCATGGAACGCTGCAATTGTACTAGCAGACTACCTTCGAAAGCAATGTTCCCATAGCGGAAGGCAAAGGGAAGAAGGACGCCGCTCCGGCCCCCGAGGTGGTTGAAGAGCCCGAGGAGACCCTCGTCTCCATCCCTGCCGGGATCGGCCTTGCGGAGGGCGAACTTCGCGAGCATCGTCGCGATTCCCGCGATTTCCTCCTCGCCTGCCGCGATGGGATCGGAAGGCGGCGGGGGCTCTTTTCCCTCTCCGGCCGAGGGCCTTGCCGCGTGGCCCTCTTCGCCCTGGTCCCTGCTGCCATAGCCTTCGTCTCGGCCATCGCCACCCCCCGAGGCAAGGGCTTCGAGGCGATCCACTGCGCTTGCGTCGCTGCCGAGACCCCGCGCCTCGAGACGCGCGGCCATCGCCGCCCGATCGCGGAGTCTTTCCTCGCCAGACTCCGGCTCCCCTATGGCCTTTCTCATCCGCGCGAGCCGACCGGCCTCCGGCCTGAGCCCCGCCGCAAGTGAGGCGAGGAGGGCCGCCCTCGCGCCGGCATCGGTCGGCAAGCCGAGGGAGCCCAGCAGAGCCGCTTCGCGCTCCCCCTGCTCGGCGAGGGGGCGGAGCACGAAGCCGCTCGCACCTCGCTCCACCTTGGCGCGAAAGGCCTCGCCTGCTGCAAAGGCTCGCTCGGATTTCGCGACGAGAGTCGTCGCGAGAAGGTTCGGGCCGCTCACCGAAAGCCGCCAGTGCCCCGCCCCCGCCTCACCGATAACCCGCACGGAAACGACAACGCCGACCCGGAGCGAGGCTCCCTGGTCGGCGTTGAACGCGAGAAGTGAGGCTACGGCGGGGCGCGGAAGACCGGGGGGGCTGCCACCCGCCTCGATCGCCATCGGACCCCGTTCCTCGTCGACTTAGGCCTTGCGGCCTTAGGCCTTGGCGGCCTCGGCCTTCTGCTCCACACGACGGGTGGGCAGGAGTTCCTTGATCTTGGCCTTCTTGCCGATCTTGCTGCGGATGTAATAGAGCTTGGCGCGGCGAACCCGGCCGGCCTTGACGAGCTCGACCTTTTCGACGCGGGGGGAGTTCATCGGGAACACGCGCTCGACGCCCACGCCATAGGAATTCTTGCGAACCATAAAGGTGCGGCCGATGCCGGCGTTCTTCATCGCGATGCAAAGACCTTCGTAAATCTGGACTCGCTCGGTCTTGCCCTCGACGATCTTGAAATGAACGCGAACGGTGTCGCCGACCTTGAAGCTCTCGGCCTCGGGCTTGAGCTGCGGCGCCTGGATTTTCTGGATGAGGTTCATGTATCTCCCCCTTCGGTGCTTATTTCTTTGAGCAGTTTGAGGGCCTCTTCGGGAAGCCCCCCCTTAGCGAGGAGTTCGGGTCGGTACGCCAAGGTCTTGCGGAGCTGTTCCTTGAGCCGCCACCGGACGATCTTCGCATGATGCCCCGACGAGAGGACGTCAGGGACTTTCATTCTACCATAAGCGGCCGGGCGTGTATACTGGGGATACTCGAGGAGACTCGGCCCGGAAGGCCCCGATCCGGCCTCGTCCCCAGCCGCGGCCCGGCCCGCATGGGCGGAAAAGCTCTCTTCGGCCAGGCTTTCGCCCTTTATCACCCCGGGAACGAGACGATAGACGGCATCGACGAGGACGAGGGCGGCGACCTCCCCGCTCGACAGCACATAGTCCCCGATGGAGACCTCGTCGTCGACATACTTGTCGATGATGCGCTGGTCTATGCCCTCGTAGCGCCCGCAAATGAGGACGAGGTGCTCCTCCTCAGCCAAGTCCTGGGCCAGGGCCTGATTGAGCAGGCGACCCGAAGGCGTGAGAAAAACGGTACGGGGCTTGGAATGCGCGCCACCCGCTTCAAGGGAGTCGGCGCCAAAGACATCATCACCCTCCAACTCAACCGCGCCCGACTCGGGTTCGGACTCGTATTCCGCCCCGGGCTTGGCTTGCACGCCCGAGGCTTCGAGGGCCAGACCCAAGGGACCTGGCAGCATGAGCATGCCCGCGCCGCCGCCGTAGACCTCGTCGTCGCACTTGTGATGCTTGTCGAAGGCATAGTCGCGGATATTCACGAGCTCGTACTCGATCAGACCCTTTTCGACCGCCCGCTTCATGATCGAGCTTTCGAAAAAGCCTTCCATTATTTCAGGAAAAAGCGTGAGGACGCTGATCTTCATTCGAGCACCCAGGGCGCGAGGAGGACAGCGACCTTTTTTTCAAGATCGATGTCGCCGACGAATTCCTTGCGGAAGGGAACGAGGGCCTTCACTCCGGCACCCTCGGCTCCAGCCCTTCCCTCTTTTAAAACGACCTCGAGCAACGGATCGGAGCCGCCTTCGCAGACCGCGACCACCTGGCCGAATTCCGTTTTGCCATCCTCTGAGAGGAGGCGCAGGCCGACGAGGTCGGCGACATACCATTCGTCTTCGGCCAGAGGCGCCCCCTTGGCCCTGTCGACAATGAGCTCCATGCCGACGAGACGCTCGGCGGCCTCACGGGTCTCATAGCCCTCAAAGGCGAGGGTCAGTCCCCCGGGCCCTTCCTCGGCGCGAAGGATCTTGAGGCGCAGCCTCGCCGGGGCGAGAAGCTCCGACGCGCGCTCGAGATCGACGACCTTTATATTGAGGAAATGCTCACTCTCGCCCGAATAGGACTGCACGTGAAGATCGCCATCGGTGCCCCTGGGCGCCCCCAGCCTGCCGATCGCAAAACGGCCGTCGGCGCGGATGCGACCCTCGGCGAGCGCCTCCGAATCGGCGACATCGGCCGCCTTGGCATGCCTGGCCGCACGCTCCCGATCCCTTTCGATGGAGAGGGCTGCTCGCCGCCAGGGATTTTCGGCTGTTTCGCCCGATCGCCCAGCCCTAGCCCCCCGTGGACCCGCTCCGAACGAAAGAGAGGGCCTCCCCTCGCTCGGGTGAGGCCCTCCAGTCTTGCGGCCGGGGCCGCCCCGGTTCCCGCCGGAACCGAGACTCCCGGATCCCTTCATCAGTCGAGAATTTCGAGACTGACGCGCTTGCCGTCGGGCGACGCGGAGGCGGAAAGAATGGTGCGGATCGCCTTGGCGATGCGACCATGCTTGCCGATGACCTTGCCCACGTCATCCGCTCCGACGCGGAGCTCGAGAATGGTGGCACGATCCTGCTCGATGACGTTGACCGTCACCGCCGCCGGATCATCCACGAGGGACTTGGCGATGTATTCGACGAGATCGCGTTCCACGATGTGCTCCTAAGCCGCGGCTCGCGCATCCTGCGCTTGCTCGCGGCATCGACGAAGGCGGAGCCTTCGTCCGGTCGCTGCGCTCGGACATCCTGTCCTCGCATTTCGGAAAAGGCGAAGAATGGGTCCTGCGGCCGCCGCCTTACTTTACGTGGATTCCCTTTTTGTTGAGGAGGCCGCGCACCGTGTCGCTGGGCTGGGCGCCCTTACCGAGCCATTCCTTGGCCTTGGCCTCGTCGACGATGAGCTGCTTCTCACCCGCTTCGATCGGGTGATAGAGACCGATCTCGTCGAGGGTGCGCCCGTCGCGGGGGGTGCGGGAATCCATGATGACGATTCGATAGAAGGGACGGGCCTTCGCCCCGAAACGCTTGAGCCTGATCTTCACTGCCATGACTCTGTCCTCCTGTATGCTGCATGAATGCCCAGGGCCTTCACGGGGCTTCCCTTACGACTGCGCCGCTCCGCCAACCGGAACGGCCCCCGGACGGGAAGCCCGAGCGGGATGAATGAAAGTGTATACACCGGAAGGAGGAGAAAGGTCAACGCGGGGGAATCGGGTCGAGACCTACAGGTCCTTGCTCATTGTCCTCTTGACGAGTTCATGACAGTCTTTTCAGCCGATTGCTGACAATGGAAGCATATCACCTCGATGCGCAAAGGGCGCATGGCAGTCAAGAATCGCGCACTTGCTTCGTCCTGATCGGCTAGCTCGAGCCACTCCATGAAGGGGTCGACGCTCACAGCGCAATCCCCTCTTTTTGGAGCTTCGATTCGAAACAGGAACCCGCCGCGATATACGCATCCCATTCCTCCCTAGAATAGGCAATGATATCCATAGCCCCTCGATATACGGGCAGGCATATTCTCCGCGCCTTTCTCATCACATCGATCTTCCTATCGGGCAATACCTCAAAAAGCAGACAAATATCCAAATCGCTCGAGGCTGTTTCCGTTCCGTAGGCAACCGAACCGAAGAGCAGAATTGACGAAGGATTCATCTCAGCCCTGAGGCGGGCTGCGACGCTGGCGGCTTCATCTCGCAGGCTTCGACTCATGCTTCAATAGTAACGATGGCTACCGAATCTGTCCATTCTTTGCCAATTGGAGACATTTCCTCGCCCATTGACATGGTCAAGCATGGAATGCGGCGGCAGTTCACCTGCCATTTATGCCAGTTGGGCGATATCATCAAGCGAGAGCCCCGTGGTCGCCGCGATGGTATCGGCCGGGAGTCCCAGATCGCGCATCCTTCGTGCAATCACCCTTTGGGCTTCGGCTTCCCCTTCCGCCTTTCCTTCCGCCATCCCCTCCGCCATCCCTGCTGCCTTACCTTCCGCCAAACCCTCTTCCCAAGCAACATTGCGAAGGGTGTTCTGTTCCAGTCGCCATTTCAGACGACCTTCGTAGGTTTCGCGGAGTTCGTCATCGGCCATGAATTTCTTGTAGGCCGAATCGAACTCGGCAAGCAAGCGATCCGTTTCCGCAAGGCTTCTCGACATCGCCTCATCCTCCCCTTCCACTTGCATCAAAGTTAACCATTTTTCCAGCTCTCCGCAATTCCGGGTAGGGGGAAGAAGGGGCAATTCTAGAAGCAGGATGTTCAGCTGTTCCGAAAGGACGGAATAGGTCGACATCGATTCGGTCCAGGTCGAAACATCGACAGGCCTGAACAACTTGGGCAACTGGCGTCGATCCGGCATCAGCACAAAATCCATGATCCAGATCGTCACGACGGGCTTGAGATCCCGGTACTCCTCGCCTTCGAGCATTTGCGAGCCGTAGATCCTGCTCCAATAATACAGAGCCCGTTCGGCGAAGCCGGGGTGCTTGGCTATCTGGATTTCGAGGTTGAAGACTCGGCCCATTTCGTCCTCGGCCCTGAGGTCGAGGACGGAATCCTTGTCCTTGACGAACTGCTTGAGGAGAAAGGGCGTCTTTAGGCTGATGGTAGAAGCTAGGGGTAGACCCGCCCTTTCGAGGACGAGATTGACGAAGGCCTTGAGAAGCTCCCTGCGTTCCTCCGATCCGAAAATGTACTTGAAGACCATATCGTTGATGGCGCGGTGCATGGCTGCCTCCAGAACAGCTACGCCATCGACGCAGCATTTCGCTTCAAGCAGACTTGCGACTTTAATTTGCCATCGCCATACGGATCACCGACTAAGCGGTCCCGGCCGAGGAGCAGGGCATCGGTGCGATCATAGCCTGGAGATTGCAGAATCCACTGGCTGCGGGGCGGATTCCCCCGCTCATTCCTTGCCAATTCGAATGCGGTGGCCTGGCGCTGGCTCGACGCGTATAGAAGGAGCATCGTCGAACGCGACATCCCCGGCTACGGCCTTCGGGTTCCGGCAGCCACTCTCGATCGTTTCTGGAATTTCCTCGCCCATTGGCATGGCCAAACGTGGAACGCGGCAGAACTCGGGCGGGCCCTCGGCGGTAGTCCGGGTACCGCCACCCATTATCGAGACATCCTGGCAGGAACCTATATGATCAGGGTCCTCCAACCTTGGTTCGAGAACCTTTCCAAGCGCCAGACCAAGGCTCCGAAAATCTATTTCCGCGATTCGGGGCTCCTGCATCGCTTTCTCGGAATCGGCGACATGGAAAGCCTGCGAGCCCATCCGCGCTATGGGGCGAGTTGGGAAGGTTATGCGCTCGAGCAGATCCTCGCCGTCCATGGCGAGCGCGATGCCTATTTTTGGTCGACCCAAGGCGGAGCCGAGCTCGACCTTCTCCTCTTCAGAAATGGGAAACGCTGGGGATTCGAATTCAAATGCACCGATGCGCCTTCGATGACGAAATCGATGCACATCGCTCTTGAGGACCTTCGACTGGAACGCCTGTGGATCGTCTATCCTGGCGAGGCGGGATACCTTCTCGCGGACAAGGTCCAGGCCCTGCCGCTGCGCAATCTCGGGACGATCACCTTCGCTTGAAAGCCGGATGGCAGAGGATTCCAGATGCGAAGAGATTAGGGAATGCGATATTAACTTAACTATGAGATTTGAGGGCGAGCTCCAGCCCGTGAGGCGCTTGAATATAAATCTCCCAGCCCATGCGAGCGAAGGGCAGCATTCAGAAATTTAATCATATTTGTACTAATTTCAATTCACGCTAATCCGCCCGTCTTCTTGGACCAATCGCCGCTGCCAAGAAATCTACAAACCTCGGGCAAAGAAAAGTCCGACAAACGACGTGCCAAGATACAAATCGTTAACTGACAAGATAATAGCACCGCGACCGCTAGCTTCTAGATGCCAAAGATGCAAACCTATCCAATTGAAAGCTAATATTAATTAACTGCAATTATTTCTATTTGGACCGAATTTTCGGGATGCCAAATGCGATTATCTTAATATCACTTATCATGGTTATATTTTATTAATCTTATAATTACACTGATTTTCTTGACGTCACTCTTCCTTCGTGTTACAAGTTTGCTTGCGAATCTTTTTCGGACGATTCGCCCCGACCGAAACCCACGGCATGGGGTCGCGGTTACTTCGGCGGGATACCTAACAGAAGGAGTAACCATGAAGAAGTGGGGCATTCTACTTCTCGCTGGGCTCGCGGGCGTATTTGTACTAGCCGGTTGCCAGCAGCCTACCGATCTCTCGAATTATGCGAAGCTTAGCGATTTGCAGAACACCAAGGTGGATTGCCAGGTCTGCCATGTGTCCTCGTATGTCACCAACGGCGATTACGCTCTCGCCAATACGACCCAATTCCCGTCTGCGACCAAAGAATCGGAATATCTCTTCTCCGGTCACAATCTCGGTCTTCGCGAAGACTTTTTCTCATCGGCTATCCTCGTCTCGACGCCGTCCATCAATAACGGCGCGCAGGATGAGACCAGCGCGAGCTGTTCCAAGTGCCACACTGGCGACGGTTTTGTAGACTGGGTAAAGAATGGTAGCTCCTCGGCCAGCGATCCCAATGCTTCTATTGCGACGACCGCGACCAACGCAGTGACTGTCTCGGGAACTACAACTTATAGCGGCGAGATCGGCTGCACCGCCTGCCATGATCCCATGTACAACGGGAATTACAATCTCCGGACCACAGCAGCGGCTGTCATGCCCAGCGGAAACACCTACAGCTCTGGCGGTAAAGGCAACCTCTGCGCTACCTGCCACCAGGACCGCACCACCGTTTCCCAGCTCGCCGCAAAGTTCACCCCGGCAGGCACCAATACCTATGTTTCGCCGTTCAGCGCCTATGGCGCGACCCACCATGGACCGCAGTCCGATTTCCTCCTTGGCGTGGACAATTCCGGATTCTCGACGACCAACGCCAACGGCTACAAAATCAACAATGCCGCCCCAGCCTTCGCTCAAAGCCCGCACTACGTGCAGGATTCTTGCGTGACGTGCCATGTGCTTGAGAATAGCAGCACCACCGCGGGAGAGCAGTCCAGCCATGGAATGTATCTCCTCACGGCATCGGCAGCAAATACTCCTGTCGATCATATCTCAACCTGCGCCTATTGCCATGACACCGCCAGTGCGACCAACATCGGAATTGCCAGCGGCACCTTCCCCTATGTTTCGACTGGCACCTCTTTCCAGACAGCAATCGGGTCTGGTGGCGGGCAGGAGCTTGCCGACATTTACCAGGCTTATTCCACGCTCCTTAACTACTTCGCCGTTTCCGGCAACTTCACTGGATCTGCAACGACCGCCACAGCAGCGACCGCGGCTCCAGTCAGCGTGACTACTACGATCGTCAGCACAGGTCTGTCGGATATCTCCAACAGATTCAACGTCGACTGGGCGTATCACGGCACTGGCTACTATCTCACCCCGAGTCAGGCCCAGGCATACTGGAATCTCATGCTCTTCGCCGAAGATAAGAGCGTCGGCGTCCATAATCCTGTCTACGCATCCCAGCTCCTTTTTGACGCGATCACCCTCATCAACGCTGATACCGCGACCTTCGCCCACACCGGTAGCACTGTTGCAGCCGCTACCACTTGGCCGACGGCGGGGCTCGCCATGCCAACCGATTGGACGGCCAGGCCCAACTGAGCTCAGCCTTATCTGATCTGAAAGGGGGCCCCGAAAGGGGCCTCTTTTTTTGCCTATGAGTGATCCATGGGAGACAGTTTTCAGGAAAGACCGTGTCCGGTGAGGTGGACTGGCCCGGAATTAGACCGAAATCCGGATCTCCTCCGCGACAGCGATTTTGTCGAATCGCCGAAAAATCGAGCACTAGATGGGAATTTGCAATAGCAGCACGAAGAGATAGCGGACCACGGCGCGCGCTCCGGTTCCCCCTGCACTGTTCGCGAGACTCATGATCGTTGTGCCCAAGTCCCTGGCATCAGGCTCGTTGGATTTGAAGAATTTGGGCGAGCGGAAGAATCCTTGACTGAGCAGGGCTAATTATATATCGATATTTTATAGGTTACATGACTTAATATTTATTGACCGACCTCTTCCTTCGTGTTACAAGTTTATCGCCGCTCCATCAAGTGGCGGCCCAGTCTATAACAGGCGGTGATAACCGCAGGTTACGCGACCGGATACCTAGAGGAGGAGAATTCATGAAGAAGTGGGGCATTCTACTTCTGGCTGGGCTCGTCGGAGCCTTTGTGTTGACGGGTTGCCAGCCCGCTGTCGATCTTTCGGGGTACGCAAAACTTACTGACGTCCCGAATTGCGCTACCTGCCATGTCGGTCCGACATCCAAGGTCGCGATCAACACCGCCGGCTACGAAAAATCAGGCCACTTTCTCGGCACGCGCGAGTACGATTATACTGCGGCGGAATACGGCAACTCCGGCAGCCACGCAGATGGCGAGTACAAGGCCGATTGCGCGAAGTGTCATACCGGACCCGGGTTTACGCGCTGGCAGGCCGTCGGTCCCTCAGCCTTCAATTGGACCAGCAGTTATGAATCTTACATCGACTACGGCAAACTTGTTAACATGACCTTGAATTCGTCGACTGCTCCTGTTACTGGGCTAGACCTCAAGATCACCTGCTACACCTGCCATACCCAGGGACATACCCTAGCCGGAGGGGAAGCATCTGTCGCCCTGCCAAGCGGTATGTCGGCCGATCTTATTACGGCTACTGGCGTCGGAACTGCCACAAAGACCCAAGTTACCGCATATTCCAGCTCGGTCAATTTCGACGGAGGCGCAGGCAGCCTTTGTGCCAATTGCCACCAGAACCGCGATACCCCAGAAGACCGCAACTATAAGATCGGAACAGTTGTCAATTCAACGTCCGCTGGTACCGGCACAGTGCTCAACGGTATCGTTGGCACTCCCACTACCAATACCTATGTAACTTATAGCGGTCCCCATCATGGGCCCCAATCTGACTTCCTCCTCGGAGCCTCATCCGCTGGAAAGGTCACTGGTTTCGCTAACGGTTACGCGATCGACTATACGACGACTGGTACGACGAATCCGACTTTCGCCACGAGCCCCCACTATACTTACGTTACCGATACCTGCGCCGCCTGCCATGTGAATGACAACGCCTCTTCGGGGCACGCCAATTATCTGACCTCCGCCACCGGGGTTGATGAGGTCGCCGTGTGCCAGACCTGCCATACTTCCACCGCCGACAAGGCCGCGACGAAGTTCATCAATATCAATACGGCGTCTTTCGACCTCAACACGATTGAGACTGCCAAGATCACCCTGCTTACCTTCTTTGGAAATCCCGCGTACTTCCCTGCCTCAGCCACGGCCACCACCATTGGCGGCGCTGCCTCCGGCCCCGTTCAGGCTCTTAATGCCACCGGGACCAAGGTCGCGGGCCAATACACGCCAACAGCCACAACCGCTGTCTGGCTCAAAGATTGGGACTTTGGCACCAAGATCATGACCAGCAACGAGGCCCAGGCCTTCTGGAACTTCTCTCTCTTCACCGAAGATAGAAGCCTTGGCGTGCACAACCCCGTGTACGCCGCACAGCTCCTCTATGATGCGATCCAGCTGATCAACGTCGATGCGGAAGTCGGCGGGGTCACGGGATGGGTAGATCTCGCTTCTCCCTGGGCTTCCCGGCCCCAATAAGTCCCTTTCTCTCTGAGTTGAACGGGAGGTCCCGAAAGGGGCCTCCTATTTATTTTCGCGTGATCCTCGCCGCTGTGAAGCCCACAGACGAGAAACTCGGCCGAACCTCCCATGGCTATTGCCTGACCATTGGACTACGCCCCTAGCCTTTTACTTGCCTAGTCAGACTAGTCGCATTATCCTTGACCTAGGAGGTGTCAATGGCAACTTCTCCAACTTGGCAGCTGCAAGAAGCCAAGGCGAGACTGAGCGAGCTCGTGCAAAAAGCCCTCGACGAAGGTCCTCAAATGATTACCAGACGAGGAAAAGCCTCCGTGGTCGTAATAGACGCGGAAGAATTGCGCCGCCTCCAGCGACCCAATAGCGATTTTGTTGATTTTTTGCGCATTGCCCCCGAAATCGATCTTGAGATTGACCGGCAACGCGATTCCGGTCGGATGCTCGACCTGTGAAGTACCTTTTGGACAGCTGCGTCATTTCCGAAGCGATTCGTCCTCACCCCGAACAAGCGGTGATCGCCTGGCTCGCAAGCAGAAAAGAAGAGGACCTTCATCTTCCTTCGTTGGTATTGGGCGAAATCATGAAAGTCATTGAAAGGCTCGAAGCGGGGACAAAACGAAGTCGCTTGGAGTCATGGCTTGGCGATCTCGAGACGCGTTTCGGTTCGCGACTTGTCGCCATCGATGGTGAAGTGGCCCTCAAATGGGGGCATCTAGCGGCCTTCCTCGAACGCAGGGGAATTGCGCTTCCGGTTGTAGATGGGCTCATCGCGAGCTGCGCCTTGAACCACGGTATGGTGCTTGCCACTCGCAATCTAAGCGACTTTGTCGAAACGGGTGTGGAGCTTTTCAATCCTTGGGACTTCGAGGGCTGAGCAGTAAACATCGCCACAAGATGCGAAAAGCCCCTCTTTCGAGGGGCCCTTCCGTCAATAGACGCAATTTCTTATTTATGGCAAGTGAAGCAATTTGATCCGGGGTTCATCTTGTGGTTGTAGCTCGGGCTGGTTATGTTCCGATCAGGATCCGAGTGACAGGTTGCGCACTGCGAGCCTGGCAGCGATGGTCCGGTGGCGCCGATGTGGCAGGTCACGCAGTGACCGGGTTTGTCACCTGTCGCCGAGCCGGTTCCCTTCACTCCCAAATCCCATGTCGACGTGTGCGTCCAGGGCTTTTGACTAGTATGGCAATCCAGGCACTGCTGCTGGGTATGGCAGGTCGCGCAACTCTGGGGGTTGCTGCGGGCGACGATACCGTGGGCGCCGAGGGTCCAGCCGGCGTTGTGTGTCGGCGGCTTCTCACGCTGATGGCAGGAGTTGCAGTCGTTGCCGCTCTGGACAGTATGGCAGTTGTTGCAGGTGCCCTGTATGGTGGCTTGAGAAAGCCCCTTGCCGTGGGTATGGATCCATTCGGCTGTGTGGTAGGCGGGCTTGGTGCTGCTGATGTTCGAGTTCACATGGCAGGTCGCGCAGTCGGTTCCGTTGGGGACATTCTGAGCTTTATGACAGGCGATGCAGGTGCTCATGGTGGGGAGCATCTCGTCGCCCGTGACGCCCACCTTGTCGAAAAGATTGTGACAGGAGAGGCAATCGACCTTGGCGTCGGCATGCTTGCGGTGATCGAACTTGATCTCCGGCATCAGAATTTTGTCGATCGGCATCGTCGCCGAATAATCCGGGTTGGTATGGCACATCGTGCATTTGTCGGTGCCCTTCGACATATCCGTCTCGTCGGTGTGGCAGACGGCGCAATTATCCATCGTCGGGAAGGTCATCAGCGTCGGCATAGTCTGAGAGGGGCTGTGACAGGCGTCGCAGCTGAGGCCGAGATCCTTGACCTTGAACTTGTGGTTGATGATGATGCCGTGGGGGCTGGTCGTCGGCGCAGCCGGCGCGGTCGTGCCCGCCGCGAAAGCGAAGGCTGAAGCGGCCAGCGTGAATGCCGCTACGCCGAGGAGGCGCAAGGCGCCGATTCTGGAAGTAGGTTTGCGTGCCATGGTTTCCTCTTTAGTACCTATAGCCGGCTCGAAGCTCGACATGGATGTCGCTCCGCGGCGAGGCGTCGAGGTCGCTAGAACCGGCAAAAGCGTTGATGATCGAGGTCTGCTGTGAAGTTTCGTACGAGGCCTTGAATTGGAAATTGAGCGCTTTTGTGGCCTTCCACCTCGCCTGCAGGTAGTATTGCTGAGCCGCGAAGCTGTCGGTGTAGACGCCGGCGACATCCTCTTGCCAGCTGCTCGCGCTGAACGAAGTACCTAGACGGAAGTCGAAGGCGTCGACTTTTTGGCCTATTTCGCCCCCGAAAGCGTTGATCGAGGTGCCGTAGCCGGAAGCGGGAAGGAGGTAATTATAATATCCCGATAGGGCGAGACCCATCGCCAGGCTGACGGAAGGCCCGACCCGGAACTGTTCATAACCGGGATCGGATATGGTCGCCGAGCCGGTTAGGGGCTGACGATGGTCGTAGCCCGCATCGAGGGTCAGAGAAGAAACAAGTCCACCCTTCGGCAGGAAAAAGCCGCCGAAGTCTTCGGAAAGATCGACCGAGGCCGAAAGGTAGGGGTCTGCCGCGCCGAGAATCGCGGCGAAGTTCGAGAGGCTCGCGCCGAAGTCAGCCGCATTGAGGAATTGAAGATCTCCATTAAGCGAATACGAAAGACGGGCTGCGTCAATCATTCCACCAACCCATACCGCGCTGTCCACAGGATTGAAATTTACCAGGGTGGCACTCGCGCCGGCCGAAAGTTCAGAGCTTGACGACCATGAAGCAGAAGCCCTGAGGACCTGGTTCACGACAGTATTCGCGCTCGCTGCGATGGTGCCGGCTGTCGGCGTAGCCTGGGATAGATAGACATAGCCTGCCGACAGGTTAAGAGCCTCGTCGAATAGGTTTGCGCTCAGACTCGCCCCGCCCTCGAGATTGCTGCCGGTATAGGCGTTGGCAGCCCGAACGAGACTCGCATCGCTGTAGGGCAGGCCTCCGAAGAGGTCAACTCGGAGCCAGGACATGGGCGCAACCCATGCCGATAGTCCGTCGAAGGAGGCCATTGCACCCGGCTGATTGCTCAGACGACCCAAGGCCAGGCCGAAGGTGGGAGCGGTGTAGGCGATCGAGGCCGTGTAGAGGTCGTAGTCGACCCAGCTCGCCGTTTCGCCGTTCTGGGCGTCGGGCAGGCTGATGAGGACGGTGCCGGCGGCGGGCGCCGCGCCGAAGCTCCCATCGAGTCCGCCATACATCGAGAACTTGAGGCCAGGCATGATGCCGATATCGAGGCTATGCGTGTTCCATGCGCGGTTGATCATGGCGTTGTCGCCATAGTCGAGCCGATAACCGGTGTCGGTACGGCCTGATAGGTCGAGGGCGAAGAGGCCGGGTGCCGCTATGGCAAAGCCCAGGGCCGCGACGAGCGCGAATCTCGCGCCAACCTGCCTCGATCCACGGTATTTCTCCATAAAAACTCCTCCTGGATGTCCCGTGAAGCTACAAGGTGAAAAAAAGTGTTCCTCTATATGTCGTGAATAACTGCTTTCCGTCAACAACTTTTCGGTGCGAAGGATGGGGAAGGGGTTGGGGAAAAAGCGAATGATGTTGATTTTCGCTTTGAAGCAAAGCGAAGGGCCGGAGGCATCTCTCTACTATGCGCACCTATAGGCACATTCGCGTAACTGAAAACCGCATGAACTGGAAACGGAAGGCGCGACGATTCCCAGGCCTTTGGCGACGCGCGACTATTCCGGCAAGCTTATGCTCCGTCTTCCCAAGGCTCTTCACCGCGATGCCGCGATGCGCGCGGCAGAGGAAGGAGTTTCGCTGAACCAATATCTGCTTTCGCTTCTCGCTCCAGCCAATCGGAACGCCAGGGATGTGAAGTAGCGGAGGAGGGCCGCGAGGTCTTCCTCTGGGCTCTGCCTCACGCGAACTTGTCAATCGAAGCGCCGAAAGCCTCGCTGGGCGAATCGCCTATCGGGAACTCACCCCCTTCCTGGCCACGGAATACCTTCCTCTTGCCCCCCCCTCGATGCTCGAAGGGCTCTGGCGAGGCGGCTATCCGGAATCAGCCTTGGCCGCAAGCGGGGCGAAGAGCCTGCGTTGGCGCGAGGCCTATCTGCAAAGCCTCGTGGAGCGCGATCTTCATCTTCTCGGTATGCGCATTCCCCCCGTCGCGATGGAACGATTCCTTTCCATGTGCGCGCACCTCCAGGGTCAGACCCTCAACCTGGCCAAGTTCGGCGAATCGCTCGACCTCAGCGGTCCCGCAGTTAGGTCAAGGTTGGAATTTCTCGAGGCGGCCTTGTTGTTCAGACTCCTCCCCGCTTGGTCGGGCAATCTCAAGAAGCGATTGGTGAAGGCGCCTAAACTCTTCATTCGCGACACGGGGCTTTGCACTGCCCTTCTCGGAATCGAATCGGCGGAGAATCTCCTCGGCCACCCGACCTTCGGCGCCTGTTGGGAGGCCTTTGGCATCGAGACGCTCTGTTCTTCCATGCCAGGATGGCGGGCCTCGTACTTCCGGAGCTCAGGCGGGGCGGAAATTGATCTTGTACTCGAGAAGGGTTCACGACGTTTGGCTTTCGAGTTCAAGGCATCTTCGGCGCCACGGGTCACTCGGGGTTTCCACGAGGCAATCGGAGATCTCGCTCCCGAGCATTCCTACGTCATCGGCCTCGTCGAGGACTCCTATACTATCGCGCAAGGCGTTAGGGTCTCGGGCCTGAGAGAATGTGCCGCTGAGGTGGCGGCGCTGTCATAGCCGGTCCAAGATTAAGGCATAGCCTCAATCGATGGTGTATATCATCAGGGAAATCCCCGTTGACGGTGATCGGCAAAGCGCCTTGAGCATCGCCCGCGTCCTGGCAGGGAGGAGGGCGCGCCGAGCTTGAGAAGCCGGCGAGCCCAAGTTCGGTCGGATCCATGCCCAAGCTGGGCTAAGCTCTTTCCCAAGTTGGGCTTATGCTATCCCCAAGTTGGGCGATCCTCTTCCCCAAGTTGGAGCTTCCCCTTGCCCAAGTTGGGCGCGGCGAGGGGAAAAGGGGTAACCTGGGGGTGTTTCCATAGAATATCGAGAAGCACCAAGGAAGATGAAACCCTGCTTCGATAGCCCGGCATGGCTTCTTCCTCTCGGATTCTTCCTTGATGGTTTCGATATTTCCTGCTATATATGGTGTCATCCATTGCCTTTTCGACAGGCATTACCTGCAACGATTCGGCGCATTCGCTATTCCCCACGGAGGATTTCCATGAAGAAGCTCATTATCGCGGTCGTCGCCGCGCTTGCCATCGTTCTCGCCTTCGGCGCCTGCAAGAAGAACGACAAGCCCCTCGTCAGCCCCGCCCCCTCAAGCGCGGCTCCCGCCGCGACGGCTCCGGCAGCCGACCCCCATGCGACCACCACCGATCCCCATGCCGTCAGCAATGTCCTCGTTCCCGCCGGCGTAGGCCACAAGGGCACGGTCCTCGACGTCGTCCAGGCCGGGGAGTACACCTACATCCAGGTCAACGAGAACGGCAAGCAGCTCTGGGTCGCCACCGTCGGCGCCAAGGCCGCCAAGGGCGACGTTATCGAGTTCGCCGACGCACCGGTCTTCCCCTCCTTCCAGAGCAAGGCGCTCAACAGGACCTTCGACAACCTCATGATGGTCGACGGCATCAGGAACGACACGCAGAAGTAAGAGCGCTTCCACGCGCCGTGAAGCCCCGGCCCTCGCCGGGGCTGTTTTTTTTTATCGGGATCGCGATATCGTTGTCCGCGAAAGGAGCCTTCATGAAACGAATCACACTCGGCCTCCTCGTCGCTCTTCTCGCCTTCGCGACGGCAGCGCAAAATCGCGGCGGCACGAGCCTCGGCATCTTCGCCGGCGGCGACGCCCCGGGATCGGCGACGGCCAACATCGCGAGCGACGGACAGGTCCATCTCAATTGGGGCTTTTTCGTCAATCTGCCCCTCCTGCAGACCTTCAACATCGCGCCGTCGGCGGAGGTCTACAAATTCGGGACTTCGAACGCCACGGACTTCGACATCGCCTTCAAGTTCGTCGTGCCGCTTTCGGGGCTCGGCATCTTCGCGGGCATCTCCCCCGGCCTCACCACGGTCAACACGCTGACAGCCCCTCACGTCGGGGTCCTCGGCGGGGCGACCTTCGGCTTCGTGAGCAATCTCGACGTCTTCGCCATGGCGAAATACACGATCGTCTTCGACAATTCGCAGAACGCCTCGGTCGTGCACGCCAATGCGGGAATAATGTTCTATTTCTAAACGATAAGGGGCGTGGTGCCCTCGCCCTCAATGGCGCAGCTTGCCCGAGAGCCAGTACCTGAATTCGGGCAGGGTGTCGGCGACGAGGATAGCCAGCCCCACGGCGACCTGCCGTGGATATTCCTCGACGATGAAATCGAGGAGTTTTCGATCGAGGTTCTCGCGATAGAGGCGATCGACGAGGGAATCGCGTTCCTCGACCGGATCGGGGGCGGAAAGTCCCGCTGCGGTTTCGGGTCGCGGGCTCGCTCCCCCTCCCGCGCCGACGTTGCGAATGGCGGCCATGGACGCGACGGGCCGGTCGCGGACTATCATGTCGGCGAGCGAATCGCGGGCGCGCGGTTCCTCGCGCCAGAGCCACAGGAGATCCAGGATGGCGGTGTAGCGCTCGCCGCGCTCGCGCGACGACAGGCGCGGGAATATCTCCTCGAGGTCGCGCCGCCTGAGCTTGAGTGTTTTGAAGTACTTCGCGCCGCCCTCGATTATGCCGCCGACGAGATCGGACCATATCTTCGCCTGAACGATCGCGGGCAGGCCGATCGCGCCTCCGAGGGGGGAGAAGATCGCCGCGAAGGGCCAGGAAAAGACGGAGCGGAAGAGGTTGGCCTTTATCACGCCGCGGTCGAAACCCCTGATGGTGTTCTGAGCGGCGATATAGAGTCCGTTGGCCCCCGAGATGAAGAAGAATCGGGCGAGTTCATGCACGAGGCCCGAGGTGGCAAATGGCCACAATTGGTCGAATTGCACCTTGACGAAGCCGAGGATCGGCACGGACAGGCCCGTCCAGAACAGGGCGCGGGCGACATTGTCGAAGTTGACGCTTTTCAGGCGCCATTCGCGGAACCTCGCCCCGCGGCTCGCGAGGATGTCGGCGACGGCCACCCGGAAACCCGTTATGGCGAACCAGAGGAGGGCGAAGCCTTCGCCGACCACGGCCCTGGCCACGAGGAATCCGACGAGGGTGATGGCGATGTCCACCAGGGCCGGATTGAGATAGCGAAGGGCGCTCCTCGGATCGATGGGCGCAATTATGTCTTCTTCCTCGTCGCCGAGCCTCCGGGGATGGGGGGGCGATACCTTGCCCATGCTGAACAGCCGAGGGACATCGGCGGCATCGAGGTCGACGGGAGCGCCGCGGCCCCGGACGAGGGCGGCGACGGGAAGGGGCAGGGCCCTGTGCCGTCTCGCATAGCGCTCTTCCCCCCGTCGGCCGATCATGTCGGCGAAGACGAAGCCCATGCCGGGGGCCTCGGGGCTGCGGCCGGTCGCATCGCTGCCGCAGAGGGGGACTATCGGCGGATAGTCCGCCGCATGGGCCGCCTTGTTGAGGGCGTTAACCTTTTCGCAGAGGGCCCGCAGGTCCTCGGGTTTGTCGGCCGCGCTCACCTGGATGTTGAAGACCTCGACCTCGTCGATGAGGAGTTTCGCCTCTTCGAGGAACTCGAGGGCCTTGTCGATGCCGTGCTCCAGGGGATGGACGACGCGGATCCTGCAGCCGGCTTCGCGGAGGAGGAGCCTGAGGCGCGGGAGGTCGTCGAAGACGGTTTGGTAATCCTCCGTCGTCGGATCGGAGAGGAGCTGGCGCCTGAGTTCGTCGGCATTGAGGGAGGCGAAGGCCGCGCGGGCCCGGCGATAGCGCTCGTCGACGGCCTTCCACTCGGCCTCGGGGATGCGGCCCCCGGTGGCTTCGCGGGCCGCCCGGCCGCGGAAAACACGGAGGTAGAGGACCCGATTGCGGTAGATCGGTTCGAGCACGGAGACGAGGAAGTCGCCCAGGTGCACGCGGTTGACGCGGGAGAGCGGGACGAAGCGGGCGAGATCGCGCATGCGGAGCTTCGGCACGCGATACATCTTGTTCTTCGGAAAGCCTTCGTTCAGGGCCGAGCGTCGGTTCAGGTTGAAGTAATCGAGGAGGTGACCGATCGCCTCGACCCGGTGCTCCTGGTTTTCCTCGAGGCCGGAGAGGAGCTCGCGCAGGGCCTTTTTGTTGCCCTCGAAGAACCGGCGCACGTCGCTGCCCCTCTCCATCGGGGGCAAAACGGCCATGAAATGGAAACGACGACCGCAATTGGTAAGGCTGAATTCGATGCCGAGGCGCACGGCGATTCCGACGATGCGCCCGGCTTCGATGGCCTCCTCCATCTGCTCGAGGGCCGAGGGGCCGCCGCAGGCGATGGTGAGTTCGGAAATGCCCTTGATGAAGGCGTCGATGAGGAGCTGGGTGGCGTTCTTCCGCCCCGAGGTCGAGGAGTCATGGACGTTGCCGTCCCAGCCGGCCTCGATATCGCGGAGCGTGAGTCCGTTTTCCGGCAGCTCGATCATGCCCCGTTCGGCGAGGAGTCGCCGAATGATCTGGTGCTGGCCGAAGGAGGAGACGGAAAAATCGTGGAGGAGCTCGAGTTGACGGCGCCGGTCGCCGCGGTTCTTGATGGCGTCCTTTATCAAGGCGAGCTGGACGCGAGCCGTGTTGAGCGGCATGTCGAGGGTCTTCGCGTGGAAGGAGAGGCCGACGATGCGTTTGAGGGCGCGCAGCCTCGAGCGGGCATGGCGCGAATCGAGGTCGTTGACGACGCGGACATAGGCCTCGGCGATCGAGACGCGGCGGCCCGGCGACCAGCGCGAGGCGGCCAGAGTGTGGGAGCGCCAGTCGACCGCTGCCGCGGGCGGCGAATCGATGAAGGCGTTGAGCTCGCGGCGCAAGCGACGGAGCTCGGCGGAGAAACTGATCGCGTCGAGGGCTCGTCGCCAGAGGCGCAGCAGGGGCCTGGGTAACACCGTTTCCATGAAGCCGCATATTCTAGAGCATGTGGACGGTATGGACAAGCGATGCCCGGCAGCGGCGATGGCCGGTTTCATGAAGAGATAACGCCTACCTAACCGCATTCCGCAATCCGGGAGACGCCATGCATTGCGCGATGCGAAAAGCGGGCGTACACTTGCTCCCGATATCAATTACACAAGTCCGGGATACGGACAGGAGGCATTCATGAAGAGAAGCGCAGCGATAATCGCCGCCCTCGCGCTGGGAGTCTCGCTCGCAGCGGAGCCGGTGACCTTCGAGTTCTGGCACGCGATGGCGGGAACGAACGGCGATGTCACCCAGAAGATCTGCGACGACTTCAACGCAAGCCAGAGCGACTACAAGGTCGTTCCCGTCTTCAAGGGCAGCTATGCCGACACGATGAACGCCGGGATCGCCGCCTTCCGCGCGGGCCAGGCTCCCGCGATCCTCCAGGTCTACGAGGTCGGCACTGCGACGATGATGGCGGCCAAGGGCGCGGTCAAACCCGTCTACCAGCTCATGGCCGAGAACAACGCGAAGTTCGATCCGAACATCTACATCCCCGCCATCACCGGCTACTATTCGACGACCGAAGGAAAGATGGTCGCGATGCCCTTCAATTCCTCGACGGCCGTCATGTACTACAACAAGGAGGCCTTCGCAAAGGCCGGCCTCGATCCCAACAAGCCGCCGGCCACCTGGCCGGAAGTATTCGCCGACGCGAAGAAGATCAAGGCCGCCGGCTATCCGGGCGGGTTCACCACCTCGTGGATCTCCTGGATCCAGCTCGAGAATTTCTCGGCCTGGCACAACGTGCCCTTCGGCACCCTCCAGAACGGCTTCGGCGGGCTGGCCGCCCGCCTCACCTTCAACGGGCCCCTCCAGGTCCAGCATTTCACGAACATGTACAACCTCAGCAAGGAAGGCGTGTTCATCTATGGAGGCCGCGAGAACAAGGCCGACCCCGTCTTCACATCGGGTCAGGTCGGCATCTACTTCGCGTCGATCGGCGGCTACGGTAGCATCAAGTCCGCGAGCAAGTTCGATTTCGGCGTCGCCCGCCTCCCCTACTATCCCGAGGTCAAGGATGCCCCCCAGAACTCGATCATCGGCGGCGCTGCCCTCTGGGTCCTCACCGGCAAGTCATCGGCTGTCTACAAGGGCGTGGCCGATTTCTTCAGCTACCTCTCCAAGCCCGAGGTGCAAGCCTATTTCCACCAGAAAACCGGCTACCTCCCCATCACGACGGCGGCCTACGATCTCTCGAAGACCCAGGGCTTCTACAAGGCCAATCCCGGCCCCGAGATCGCAATCCTCCAGCTCCTCAACAAGAAGCCTACCGCCAATTCGATGGGCATCCGCTTCGGCTACATGCCGCAGATCCGCGAATACGAGGACCAGGTCTGGGAAGACATCCTCGCCGGCAAGATCTCGCCCAAGGACGGTCTCGACAAGATGGTCGACCTCGGCAACGCGAAGCTGGCCGAATTCGAGCGGCTGAACAAATAGACATCGGACACGGATAGACCGAGGAGGCTCGGGGCGAGGGACGAGGGCGCATTCGTCCGTCCCCGCTCCGCGCCTCCTTCTCTTTGAGACATTCCCCACCAAGCAGGTTGACCGATGGCGAAGCAATACGAATTCCCCTCGAAAGGGCTCCCCTATCTCCTCGTCCTCCCGCAGATGATAGTAGTTGTCATCTTTTTCTTCTGGCCGGCCATCCAGGCCATCTGGCAGTCCTTCTTCCTCCAGGACCCCTTCGGCGGCCGGGTCCTGTTCGTCGGAATGGAAAATTACGCGAATCTCTTCGCCGACAAATCCTACGCCGCGAGCTTCATCACCTCGACCGTCTTCGCCCTCGCGGTCGCCCTTTCCGCCCTGGTCCTCGCCCTCTTCCTCGCCGTGCAGGCGAACAGGAAGATAGCCGGCGCGACCTTCTACAAGACCATGCTGATCTGGCCCTACGCGGTGGCCACCCTCATCGCGGGCGTGCTGTGGCTCTTCATGTTCAACCCCAACGTCGGCGTGGTGGCGTGGGTGCTGCAAAGAAAATTCGGAATCAACTGGAACTATCTCCTCGATTCGAACCAGGCCTTCCTCCTCATAACCCTCGCGGCCTCGTGGAAGCAGGTAGCCTATAACTTCGTGTTCTTCCTCGCCGGCCTCCAGAGCGTGCCCGCCACATTGGTGGAGGCGGCCGCCATAGACGGGGCAGGGCCGGCCAAGCGCTTCTGGACCATCGTCTTCCCCTTCCTCTCGCCCACGACCTTCTACCTTCTCGTAATGAACCTCGTATACGGCTTCTTCGAGACCTTTCCCATCGTCCACCAGGTCACCGCGGGCGGCCCGGGCAAGGCGACGGAAATCCTCGTCTACAAGGTTTGGAGGGACGGCGTCATCAACCTCGATCTCGGAGGTTCCTCGGCGCAGTCGGTCATACTCATGCTCCTCGTGATAGCGCTCACGGTCTTCCAGTTCCGCTTCATCGAGCGGCGCGTCACTTACTGAAAGGAAGCCAACATGACCGAACACTCGCCCATTCGCCGCCTCCTGCCCCACCTCTGGCTCTGGATCGCAATAATTGTCATCGTCTTCCCGATCTGGCTCGTCTTCGTCGCCTCGACGCGCACGAATCTCGAGATACTCTCGGCGCCGATGTCCATACTCCCCGGCAGCCATTTCTTCGAGAACTATTTCCGCGTCATCACCGAGGGAGGCAAGGCCCTCGGCGCCTCGGCCTGGATGATGATGAAGAATTCGCTGATCATGGCCCTCGGCATATCGGTCGGCAAGATCGTGGTATCGCTCCTGGCCGCCTTCGCGCTTGTGTTTTTCGACTTTCGCTTTCGCAAGACCATCTTCTGGAGCATCTTCATCACTCTCATGCTTCCGGTCGAGGTGCGCATCATGCCCACCTACAAGGTCATTTCCGACCTCCACCTGCTGAACAGCTATTGGGGCCTCATCCTGCCGATGATCGTGTCGGCGACGGCCGTCTTCCTCTTCCGCCAGTTCTTCATGTCGGTGCCGCGGGAGATGGCGGAGGCCTCGCAGATCGACGGGGCCACGCCCATGCAGTTCTTCGCCGAGATACTCGTGCCGATGACGCGCACTCCCATCGCCGCGATGTTCGTCATCCAGTTCATCTACGGCTGGAACCAGTACCTCTGGCCCCTCCTCGTCACGACGAAAGTTAAGTACTACACCCTTCTGATCGGCATCAACCGCATGCTCGCGGGGGCCGACGTGGAGATCGAGTGGCAGGTCGTCATGGCGACCGTCCTCCTCGCGATGCTGCCGCCGGTGATCGTCGTCATTTTCATGCAAAAGCAATTCGTGGCCGGGATGACCGAAACCGAAAAATGAGTCGCCTTATTCGCCCTTCGGGAGGAGCCTGACCCGCTCCCGGTCGAAGGAGATCGACACGCCCGATCCCTCCGCGCGAAGGCGCCTCGCGGAGGGATCGTCGATCTGCACGAGGATCTCCCCGTATTCGGTGGCGACGAAACATTCGACGCTCGAGCCGAGGTAGACGTTGGCAGTCACCCTTCCATCGACCGCTCCCTCGCCGGGGCCTGCAAGGCGGAGGGACTCGGGGCGGGCCATCAGGGTCGCTTCATCTCCCTCAGAAACGCCCGAGGCCGCGCTTTCCGCGGCGACGCGCTTGCCGGCGAGGGTGCAGAGCGAGGTCCCGCCCTCCCCGATCGATTCCACACGCACCGGAAAGAAGGCAACCTTTCCCACGAAACCCGCCACGAAGCGCGAATCGGGCGAGGCGTAGATAGTCGACGGCGCACCGATCTGCCTAATTATGCCATCCTTCATCACCACGACGCGGTCGGAGAGACTCATCGCCTCGACGCGGTCGTGGGTGACGTAGACAGCCGTGATGCCGAGGCTCTTTTGGATGCGGCGAATCTCGATCCGCATCTGTTCGCGTAGGAGGGCGTCGAGGTTCGAGAGGGGCTCGTCGAGGAGGAGGACCTTGGGCTCGACGACGAGGCTTCGCGCCAGGGCGACGCGTTGTTGCTGTCCGCCGGAGAGTCTGCCGGGGGCCCGGTCGGCGAGTTCGGAGAGGCCCACGAGGTCGAGGGTTGCCTGTACCTTGTCGGCGATCTCAGCCTTGGGCAGCTTGCGCACCTTGAGACCGTAAGCCACGTTGTCGGCCACATTCATGTGGGGGAAGAGACCGTAGCTCTGGAAGACCGTCGCCGTGTCGCGGAGGTTGGGCGGCAGCATCGTGACGTCCTCCTCGCCGATGAGGATGCGGCCGGAGCTGGGCAGCTCGAAGCCCGCGATCATCCTGAGTGTCGTGGTCTTGCCGCAGCCAGAGGGGCCGAGGAGGGTGACGAGCTCGCCAGGGGCGACGACGAAGTCGGAGTTCCTCACCGCGACGATGTCGTCGCGGCCCTTGGTATTCTTGAAGCGCTTGGTGACGTCGCGCACGGTGACGGACACGCTGTTCTGGGCCATCGCGATCGCTCCTATTGCGAAATGGTCTTCTCGGTGAGCCCCTCGTCGCGGACGAGAAGGCGCATGAGTCCGAAGGCGGCAAGCACGATGACGATGAGGGTCGTCGCGAGCACGGAGGCCCAGCCGAAGCGCAGCAGTTCCGAGAAGTTGTAGATCTGGACGGTGAGGTGGTACCAGCGCGCGGATATGAGAAAGATGATGGCGCTCACCGCAGTCATCGAGCGCACGAAGGTGTAGGACATGCTCGAAATGAAGGCAGGCCGTATCAGGGGGAGGACGATCGTGCGGAAGACGGTCGGCGTGTCCGCGCCGAGGTCGCGGGCAGCCTCCTCGATGGCCGGGTCGATCTGGCGGAGCGAGGCGGCCCCGGTCTCGAGGCCGACGGGCAGCTCTCGAACGACATAGTTGAGCACGATTATCGCCGCCGTGCCCACGAGGAGGAGGGGCGGCTTGTTGAAGGCCAGGATGTAGGCGATGCCGATGAGGGTGCCGGGCACCGCGAAGGGCGTCATGATGAGGGCCTCGAGGAGGCGCTTGCCGAAGAAGTTGCTCCGTACCACGACGAGGGCCGCGGCCATCGCGAGGAGGCCGGCTATCGGCGTGGCGATGGCGGCCAGAGTCACCGTGTCGGCGATGGCCTTCCAGCCTCGGCTCAGGGCCTCGGGGATGTTCGAAAGGGTGAAGCTATAGTCGATGCCCCAGTTCTTGACGAAGCAGCCGGCGACGATGGTGCCGTAGAGGGCCACGATGAAAACCACGCAGAAGCCGACGAAGGCGAGGAGGGCGACGCGGACGGGTCCCGAGGCGAGTTCCGTCAAGCGGGTCGAAGGTTTGCCCGTCACCGTCACGTAGCTCTTCCGCGTGATCCAGTAGCGCTGCGCGAAGAAGGCCGTGAGGGTCGGGAGGAGGAGGAGGAGGGAGAGAGCGGCGCCGCCCCCGAGATTGTTGCGCCCCGTCACCTCCATGTAGGCCTCGATGGACAGGACGCGATAGGAACCCGAGAGGAGGAGGGGGTTCGCGAAGTCGGCGAGGGAGTTCGTGAAGACGAGGAGCCAGGCCGAAAGGATGCCCGGCGTGGAAAGCGGCAGGGTGATCGTGAGGAAGGTCCTGAGCCGCGAGGCTCCGAGATCGAGGGCCGCGTCCTCGACGGTGGAGTCGATGGCCCTGAGGACGCTCGACAGGGTCATGAAGGCGATGGGAAACATGCCGATAGTCTGCACTATGACGAGTCCGTTGAGGCCGTAGATCGTGAAATGGCTCAGGCCGAGGAGTTGGCGCGAGATCAGTCCGTTGTTGCCGAAAAGCAGGATGATGCTCAAGGTGAGGGAGAAGGGGGGCGAGATAACCGGCAGCGTGGCCATCGTGGAGATGAACTTCTTTCCGCCGACCGAGCTGCGCTCCACGAGAAAGGCGAAGGCGAAGCCCACGAGGGTGGAGAAGGTCGCCGTCCACAGACCGAGCCTGACGGAGCCCCAGAGGGCCTCGAGGTAGCGCGGCGTGAGGATGGCCTTCCAGATGCCGAGGGAGAAGGAGCCCTTCTCGACGAAGGTGAGCCGCACCGCCTCGAACAGGGGATAGGCGACGAAGGCCGCGACGATGGCGAAGAGCCCAATTATGGCGAAGCCCATCGCCGGGTCGCGGGAAAAGGCTAGCACGCTGTAGATTGCGATGAAGATGAGGAAGGCCACGATGGCGAGGCCGAGGAGGAGGGCGTCGAAGCGGTCGGTCGCCGAATTCGCCGAAAGGATGACGAGGGCGCCCCTAATGTCTGCGCCCGTATCGTCGGGGACCGGGGCGAAGTAGACACGGCCCGCCTCCGGGCGGGCCGAGCCGATGCGACCGGGATCGCCGGTCCCCTCGCCGCCGGCGATGGAGTATTCCTTCGCGGAGACGAAGGGCTCGAGATAACGGACGCTGTCGATACCCTTTTTGAAATCGGGCTGATCGGCGGCGGAGCGCAGAAGCCCAGCGAGACCCCGATCGCCCGCGACGACGGCGAGCTCGCCCGACGCATCGGTCGCGAGGTAGACGGAGCGCGAACCCGGCAGGAGGTCGACGGCTCCCTTGAGCCAGTCGGTCTGTAAAGCGGCATCGCGCGGAGCCGTCTTCGCGAAAAGCGTGATTTCCTTGAATCGGGTGTCGGACATGAGGGAGCGGAAGGCGCCGCGGAGCGAGGAATAGATCCAGGCGTCCGCGGCGATGAAGGCTATGGCGACGAGCGCGAGGCGCGTCAGTTTTTTTCGATCGATCACGAATCCTCGATATTATTTGCGGAGCGAGCCGATCTCGTTGTTCCAGCGCGTGACGAGGCGGTCCTTGTTCTCGCCGTCCCACACGAGGTCCTGCTCGAGCGCGTTGACGGCCGAGAGCGGAAGGGCCTTGGGATTGCGCGGGGCGCCGGGCGCGACGAGGAGGACGTAGTAGCTCGCGAAGATGTCCTGCGAGGACTTGCTGCTGACGATCCAATCGTAGAGTTTTTTGCCGTTCACCTGGTCCTTGCCGCCCTTGATCATCGACATGGCCGCGAGTTCGTAGCCCGAGCCCTCCTTGGGGGCGGTGATGGTCGCGTCGACGCCCTGGTTGAGCATCTTTACCTGGTCGTGGGCGAAGCCGATGCCGATGGGAATCTCGCCCGTGGCGACGGCCGCGGTGTAGGCCGCGCCGGAACGCGTATACTGGTCGACGTTCTTGTCGAGCTTCTTGAGATAGTCGAAGACCTTGTCCTCGTCGCCGTTGTAGATGTAGCGCAGCGTCGTGATCATCGTGTAGGCGGTGCCCGAGGTCATCGGGCTCGAGACGCGAATGAGGCCCTTGTACTCGGGCTTGAGGAGGTCGGCCCAACTCGTGGGCGCCGTGATGCCGAGTTCCTTCGCGCGGGCGTTATTGGTGAAGAAGGTGATGGGCCCGATGTAGAGGCCGGTCCAGTAGTTCTCCGGATCGCGATACATCGCGGGGATCGTGTCGGCGACACGGGACTTGTAGGGGGTGGTCAGGCCCTTCACCTTGCCCGAAATGTGGTCGAGGCCGACGCCGCCCACCCAAACCGAAGCCTGAGGATTCTCCTTTTCAGCTTCCATACGGGAAATGGCCTCGCCGCCGGAAAGCCTGACGAAATTGACGTGAATGCCCGTTTCCTTTTCGAACTGGGTGAAGAGCTGCTTGGCGAGCGCTTCGTCGCAGGACGCGTAGGCGTTGACCGTTTCCTGGGACCAGAAAGGAACGCTCGCGATCATGAGGATCGCGGCTACCATGCCGAGTCGTTTCATCGAGATTCCTCCTTTTTTCGTGCCAAGCCTCCGAACACGCGACAGATTTTCTTCGGATGCTAAGCGTCTTCTAGGATAGGTCGCTCGCGCCGAGACGTCAAGTTTCAATCACATTCCCGGACGCGGCCATTGCGATGAAGCATGGCGGGCAGTAGAATTCACAGTGTTGATAGTTCTTCCATGTCCGACTTTGGGGAAGGAGGAGGCCATGTTCGAACGCATACTTCTCGCCATCGACGGCTCCGATCACGCCCTGCGCGCCGCCACCCTGGCCGGCAACCTGGCCCGATCGGAAAAGTCGGTTTCGCTGCACATGCTCACCGTTTTCGAAAGCGTGCCAAACTACCTCGGGGAGAAGGAGCAGCAGACCCTCATCGCGGCCCATATGAAGGAAAGCGAGCGGGTCATCGCCGAAGGCCTCGCCAGGATCGGAGTCCTCGGGGCCAAGGTCGAGACGGAGATACTCTCAGGCTCGCCGGCCGAAACCATCATCGAGGTGGCCAAGGACCGGAAGGCGGATGTGGTCGTGATGGGTTCGCGGGGCCTGGGCAGGATCGCGGGGGTGCTCCTGGGCAGCCAGAGCCAAAAGGTGGCCACCCATGCCCCCTGTCCCGTGCTGATAGTGCGCTAAGGCTTCGAGCTCTCGAGGCGTGTTGGGGCGAGCCTACCGAACCATGCTGCGTTCAAGGCCAGAGCAGACAGACCAGGGCGGCGCAGGCCAGGCCCCAGACGATGCCGGCAATGACCTCGGTCAGACTGTGGGCCTCGAACTGGGGCGCCCGGTCGATCCGCTCCAGGCCGCCCTTCTCGATCAAGCGGTCGAGTTCCTTCTTCGATTGGGCGATGGTCGGCCTGAGCCTGAGAATGTCGTAAATGAAAATGGCAGCCACGATGAAGCCGAGGGCGAAGGATGCCGACTTGAAACCTTCCATAATTCCGATAGCGAAGGCGCCGGCGACAGCCAGGGCGCTGTGGGAAGAAGGAAAGCCTCCGTAGTCGGAGATGTGCTTCAAGTCGATGCGCCTTTCGCGAACGACTGAACGGACAAACTTGAAAGCTTGAGACGATGCCATCGCGGTGAGGGACGCGATGAGGGCGGGATTGAGCGCGAGCTCCCAGAATCGAAAATCCTTCATGGCTGTAATCTACCTTTGGGCAATGGTCCTGTCACGAGGCAAAACACATTCGTCATCTTTTCAATATGCCTGTTCGATCGCCCTGATCATATCGAAGAGGAGTCGATTGACGGGAGTGGGCAGGCTCGTCTCCTCCCCCATGCGAACGACCGCCCCGGAAAAGATTTCGACCTCGGTCTTGCGCCCCGCCTCGACGTCCTGGAGCATCGAGGTCTTGGCTTCCGGCGCGAGACCGGCAAGTGTGCGATACCAGGATTGGAGGTCGCCTTCGCTCAGGCCCGTGCCCTTCGCCTTCGATATGGCGATGAGTTCGAGCATCGCCGCGTCCATGACGCGACGCGCCTCGGGGAGACGCTGAAAGACCCCGTAGGGCGCGCGCAACACCGCCGAGGCCTGGTTGATCCCGACGTTGATCATGAGCTTGTACCAGAGGGTCCTGACCATGTCCTCGGGAACGGCATAGGCGATGCCGGCGCGATCGAAGAAGGAGGCGACACGGGCGACATTTTCGCTCGGCGCCCCGGGGGGATTCTTCGCCTCGCCGAAGTTGATGACGCCGAAGGACGAATGCCGGATCTCCCCGCCCTCGCGCACGGCATCTATGCCCAGGATCATCGCGTAGAGGACCTTGTCGCGGCCGAAGGCCCGGGCGAGATCGTCCTCGCTGGCGATGCCGTTGAGGAGTGAAATGAGGAGGGTCCCCTCGCCCACGTAGGGAGCCATATCGAGGATGGCTTGGGCGAGCTGCTGCTGCTTGACCGCGACGATGATGAGATCGGCCGCCTGCACCGTGCCCGGAGCGACTGAAACCGGGCTCAGGGGGAGGTCGACGCGCTTACCATTGATCTGCAGTCCCTCGGCGCGGAGGCGCTCCGCTCGGGCCGCATCGACGAGGAGGCTCGCCTTACCCGGCAGGCCGCGGTGGATGGCGGCGGCGACGACAGCGCCCACGGCGCCCGCGCCGACGACGACAACCTTATCAATTGCATGCATTTTATTTCCCTTCTGCTTTTCGCAGCGTCTCGAGTAGGGCGCCGGGCAAGCCCGTCCTGTTTTCGATCGCATAGTTGTAGGCGCTTTTTCCGCCTCGGTCTTTCTTGGCAGCATCGGCGCCGGCTCCGAGAAGTGCCGCGACCACTTCGCCTCCATTATACTTGGCAGCCAGCATCAGGGCCGTCCTGCCCTCGGCGTCCGTGGCGTCGATTTCCGATCCTGCCTTGACGAGGGCCGCGATGGTCGCCGGCGAGCGCGTATGGAGGGCCGCCCACATCAGGGGCGTCCGCCCGAAACGATCGCGGGCCCGCGGGTCGGCGCCCTTGTCGAGCATCACGCGGATGACCGAAGGCGCGTCGGGGTTCATCGTCGCCCACATGAGGGGCGTGGCGCCGTTCAGATCGCGATCCTCGAGGCCGGCGCCGACCCCGAGCAACACCACGACGACGCCCTCGTTCGGATTGAACTCGGCGGCGATCATAAGGGGCGTCATGCCCCTCGCGTTCCGATCCTGGACCTTGGCGTTGTCCACGAGGGCGGCCGAAATGTCGCCTGCGGTCCCGTTCTTGCAGAAGGTCCAGAAATCGACCTGGGCGAAGGCGCCGAACCCGAAGATCCACAACAGTCCAAAAAAGGCTGGGGCTTTGATGCTCACGCTTTTACTCCGTGTAAAAAACTGTTGAGAGTCATCCCGCCGACGACGAGGGCCAGGCCCAGAAAGCCGAGAGCGCCGGGCACATGGTCTCCGAAGACAAGGACTCCGCCGAGAAGGGTAAAGACGACCTCTCCCGCCTGGGTCGACTCGACGGCCGCGAGCCGGTGCATGTCCCCGTGGACGAGATCGGTGGCCCCGAAAAAGAGCAGGGTCGCGACAAGCCCCGAGGAGAGGGCCACGGCGAAGGTCTGCAGCAGTTGCGCGGGAGGCGGGGCGCCGACGGTCAGGAGCCCGGCCACCGAAAGGACTATCCAGAAGGGCATGCTGGCGAGGGTCATGCCGAAGACCCGCTGCAAGGTCGTGAGGCGACCCGAGCACAGCCTCATGACCTTGCGATTCCCGAGCGGGTAGGCAAAGGCGGCAATTAGTATGAATACGGCGAAAAGGGGCCCGCCCAGGGACGGGGCGCCGGAGGCGGCGACGGCGCGGAACAATCCTCCGCCGCCCCTCCCGGCCTCCGGGATCTGGAGGAGGGCCACGCCGAGGAGGATGAGGGCCGAAAAGAGCAGGACCCTGCGGGGAATCCGATGCCGTTCGCGCTGTCCCCTTCCCTCGTCCCCGCCCCCACCCTCGACGCGAAAGAGTGGGGAAAGCAGGGCGCCGGCGACGATCGTGAGCTGCCAGCTCGCGGCGACGAGCCAGGAGGGTCCGTAGGCGGCGGCCAGGGTGAGGGGAGCGTAGAAGAAGCCGAAACCGACCGTACTCCAAAGGAGCCACGGCAGGGGCCTCTGCTTGAGATCCCGCAGCACCGCCCGAAGTTCCCCACGGGGCGCCAGGAGGAGGCCGAGCATCGGCAACATGAAGAGATAGCGAAGAGAGGCGCTCCAGATCCAGCTACCGCCGGCGAGGTCCATCTGTCTGTTGAGAACGAAGGTGAAAGCGAAAAAAAACGAGGCGAGGAGACCGAGGAGGACGGCTTTCATCGGGCCATCATCCACGGTTGGGGCCCGGCCTGTCCAGAAGTAGTCTTAGCGGAGGCTTCTCCGGGCGAAGGGCAAGTCGGCCTTCGTCCTATTTCTCTCCATCGAGATGCGCTGATTCTTCCGGCCGATTATGCGCCTTTGCCAGCGCCGTTCGGCGCCCAAGGCCTCGGCATCGGCGACCCTCCAGGCATCCTGCATGAGACGCTTCGCCGCGGCGACGGAATCGGGCGATCGAGTCGAGATTTCGGCGGCCAGGGCCCGACCGGCCGCCTCGAGGTCCTCGCCGAGGTGGCTGACGAGGCCGAGCTCCAGGGCTTCCGCGCCCGAGACGATGCGCCCCGTCATCGCAAGCTCCTTCGCGAGGTCGAGGGGGAGGAGTTCCCTGAGGAGAAGGGCGCCTCCCATATCGGGCACGAGGCCCCAGGCGGCTTCCATAAGAGACAGTCGGGCATCGGGCCTGGATATGCGGATGTCCGCGCCAAGCCCCAGCTGGAGCCCCGCGCCAAAGCAGTTGCCGTGGATGAGGGCGATGACGGGAACAGGAAGCCTGCGCCAGCCGACGCTCCAGGCTTGAAACCGATTGCGAAAGGGCCACCAGAGTTGGAGATAGCTCGCCGCGACCTTGAAGGGATCGCCGAGCACGCTCTTGAAATCGAGACCGGAGCAAAACGAGGGCCCCTCGCCTCGGAGGATCACCGCCCGGAGATCGCGCAGCCCTCGCAGCTGCCTTTGGGTCGCCAGCATCGCGTCCAGCATCGCGAGGTCCACCCCATTGTGCTTTTCCGGCCGGTTGAGCGAAACCGTGGCAATGCCGCCATCGATCGAAATCTTGATGCGATCGTTCATACTCATTCAGCCCGCTTCGTGAACCAGGCTCGTCAGGGTCCGGTGGGAGGACTCCCGCGCAAGCTCGCGTGCCGTCTTGCCCATGGACGCGCTGCGCAAACCGATCCTGCGGTCCTCTGCCACCTCGAAGGCCATGGAAAGATCGAGGCGCAGATTCCAGCTGTCCCAGGGTGTGCTGATGAGGCCGAAAAGGTTGGAGCGGAGGGATTTGATGATCGCCTCGATGTCGGGAACGCCGCTGAGGAGGAAGGAGACGATGCGCTGATGGCTTTGGCCCGCCGCGGCGATGAAGTCGGGACCGGACATGCCGGGCATCTTGAGCTCGGCGATGACGATGTAGATGTCATCGCCGTATGTTTCGATCAACTCGAGTCCTTGGGCCGACGAGGCGGCATGGAGGATTTCGATGGAACGACGCTTCGCCCAGGACTGGAGTTCCCGAATCAAGGCAGCGCTGACGATCGGATCGTCTTCGACCAGTAGTATGTACTGTCTCGAGCCGCTCATGATGTTCTCCTTTGCCTGTTATAGGCTTCACCAATATATATGCAACTTTCATGCCATCCGCCTTGTATCGCCCCGGAGGGCGATTGGGCAAAAAAGAGTGCGTGAATTCCTTAAATTCGACGCTTTCGCGCCGCCCATCCCCGCCTTCCGTGGCGTAAAGACTATCATGCTGTCCCAATTGGGACACGGCGTACCGCGAGGATCAGGCTAATCATCGCTTCCCCGCCCAGCGCGACCCGAAACAAAGGAGGGGTGGCATCTGGAAACGCGAAGATCCGATTCCCTACAATGAATTTATCGGTACAATGATTGCGGATATGACTAGAGCATTTGTCGCTTCGAGAGCCCATCGCGTTCCAGTCTCCGGAGCGCGCCTTCGTCTCCTCAGCATCGCGGCTGCCGAGGGATCGCTGCGATGAGCAGGCTGCCGGAAGAAATCCTGGCCGAATCGACGGCTAAAGATGCCCTCCTTCTCTCCCTGTCGAGGCAGGCCGCCCTCGGGGGCCTCGTTTCCCATCTTTCGCACCAATGGCGCCAGCCCCTCAATGTCCTCGGCCTGGTCTTTCAGGCGATCCAACTGCAAAACGAAGCCGGGAGCTCCGACGCGAAAACCATCGAGGGCTATATCCAGAAGGGTCTCGACGAGATCGAGGCCCTCAACCGACTCCTCGATGAGTACCGGAGTTACTATCGACCGGAAGACGACGAAGGGAGCTTCCCCCTTCGGGAGACGCTCGAAAGCTGCCTTCGGCTCCACTCGCCCGCGATCGATGCCCTCCGGGTGGAGACGAAGGTCGAATGCCCGCCCGATCTCATTTTTCAAGGAAGGCGCAGCGCCCTTCGGGAGCTCCTCATGAGCCTCGTCGCCCACTCCCTCGCCGCCTTCGCGGGCCGAGGGATTCGGGAGCCGCGAATCGCCTTGAGCGCCCGCGCGACTCCCGAGGCCACGATCGCGATCGAAGTGCGGGACAATGGGGGCATCCTTACCCCTCCCCTCCTCGGCGCCCTCTTCGAAGCCGACTTCGCGGACAAGGGCGGCGGCATCAGAACGGGGCTCTACGTATGCAGGCTCATCGCGGAGCGGGAACTCGGAGGAAGGATCGCGGCGACTTCCGTGGAGGAAGGCATCGCCTTCGAGATCAGTCTTCCCTGGAGAGGTGAAGCATGAAGATACTCGTCGTGGAAGACGATCGGAGCGCGGGCGAACTGCTCCGCGACGCCCTCGCCTCCGTGGGATGGGTGGTCGGCCTGTCGATGTCGGGAACCGAGGCCGGCGAGCTTCTCGATCGCGAGCCCTTCGATGTCGTCGTCGCGGATGTCGACCTGCCGGGCATGAGCGGCATCGAAATCGCGAAAAAGGCCCTCGCCGAACTCCGCCCCGCCCCCCGCTTCATCCTCGTGTCGGGTCAGGATCGCATCATAGAAAGCGTCAATTCCCTCGAACTCGGCGTCGACGACTTCCTGCCCAAGCCGATCAACCTGAAGAGGCTCATCGCCATAATCAGGCGGATCGACGAGCGGCGATATGTCCCGCAGATCGTCCCGGCCGAGGAGATAAAGGCTTTCCTCAAGGGTTCCACGCGCGTCGACATCGATTCCCTGCCCGAGCCCAAGTCCCTCCTCGCGCCCGGGGAGGCGCCCTTCATCGGCGTCTACGGCGCGAAGATGCTCGCGGTCTGCGAGCGCCTCAAGAAGGTGGCGCCCTATCCCGACATTCCGGTCCTCATAGAAGGCGAGACGGGCACGGGCAAGGAACTCGCGGCCCGCTACGTGAGCATCGTCGACCAGGAGAGCGAAGGTCCCTTCGTCGGTCTCAATTGCAGCCTTTTCAATTCGGAGTTCTTCGCCGCCGAGCTCTTCGGCTACGAACACGGAGCCTTCACCGGGGCGGCGCAGAAGGGCAAGACCGGCAAGCTCGATCTCGCCGCGGGCGGCTGCCTCTTCCTCGACGAGATCACGGAGATGTCGGCGGATCTCCAATCGCGGCTTCTCCGCGTCCTCGAGGAAAGGAATTTCTACCGCCTCGGCGGCGACAAGCTCATCGACGTGAGCTGCCGCTTCGTCTTCGCGACAAACCGGGACATCCGCAGGCTCGTGTCCGACAGAATCTTCCGCCAGGATCTCTTCTACAGGCTCTCGCTCTGCATGATCAGGGTGCCGCCGCTCCGCGAGCGCAAGGAGGAGATCCTGCCCCTCGCCGTGCGCTTCATCAGGGCCCTGAAGGCCGGCTCTCGCTTGAGAGCCCGGCATGTCGAGACGGCCGCATTCGACATTCTCGAGGCTCACGAATGGCCGGGAAACGCGAGGGAGCTGCAAAACGTGATTTCCTCCTGGGCGCTTTTCGAGACCGGCGATACCCTCAGACTGTCGAGTCTCGAGGAGATCGTCGGGAGCGGCCGTTTCGAAAATCCCGCCGACGAAGGCAAGGCGACCGTCGACGAGTCGCCGAAAAAGGGCATCGGCCTCGCCGACATCGCGATCCCCGACGAGCCCTTCGAACTCGCCGCCTTGGAAAAGGAGATCGTCCGCAAGACCCTGGAGAAATTCGGCGGCAACAAGGCGAGGACGGCGGAATTCCTCGGCATTTCGCGGTCCCAGCTCTACGACAAATTCCGCTAGGCCGAGGTTCCAGCCTCGGCCGAGGCTCCAGCCGAGTCCCCGTCCCTCCATGATGCGCACAATTGCATGAAATCGCGCATCGCGTCCGTGAGGAGGCGGTCCTTGTGTCGCACGATGCGGAACTTCCTTTTCGTGTCGAGCCCCTCGACCTTCGGCTCGGCGACGCGCTCGGCCTCGATGGCCCCGGCGGCGAGGAGCCGCGAGATGAAGGAAATTCCGAGCCCTCTTTCCACCAAGGCGATGATCGACCCCGGACCGTTGTGGACCCCGGCGACCTCCCAGCCGAGGTCGGCGGCCGCCATGGCGCTCGCGAAGACCTCCCTTGTGCCCGAGCCCTCTTCGCGCACAAGGAAGGCCCTGCCTTCGAGTTCCGCAGCCTTGACCGATCCGCGCTTCACCCAGGGATGGGAGGGAGGACAGATGAGGCAGAGTTCGTCCTCGTAGAAGGCTTCGGAAACGATGCCGGCCCATTCGCTCGAACTCTCGACGAGGCCGAGGTCGAGTTCGGCCGACTTGAGCCTTTCGACGATGGAGGCGGTGTTGTCCACCCTCGTCGTGAGCCTGAGACGGGGTCTCGAGGAGATGAATTTTTCGAGCATCGAGGGTAGAAGGGCGGCGCCGACCGTCATGCTCGCGCCGACTCGTAGCGAGCCTCCGTCCTGGAGGTCGAAGAGGCCCCTTTCGGCCTCTTCGACGGCGCGGAGAATCTGCGCCGCATGGAGCCTGAGCGCTGAGCCGGCCTCGGCGATGCGGAGCCTGCGCCCGACGCGATCGAAAAGCGCCAGACCGTAATGGCTTTCGAGTTCGGCTATGCACTGGCTAACCGAGGGCTGGGCCATGCCGAGGTTCTGGGCCGCGAGGGTCATGCTGCCCGTCTCGCAGACGGCGAGAAAGACCTTGAAATGGCGAAGGGTCACCCGACGCCTACACTAGATAGTAATTTACCTATGCCATTCATAGTTTTATAGTATTATACCTATTTTGAAAAAAAGGCTAGATTCCTGCCATCCCCTTTCGGAGGTGGCTTGCATGTCAGCCCCAGTATCCAGCATCGCGGTTCCCGCGCCCTCGCCCTCATGGTTCAAGCGTCTCGGCCCCGGTCTCCTCATCGTGGCCCTCCTCACCGCCGGAGCCATGGCCCTGCAATCGACCAAGCTCTTTTCCACCATCGTGCCGATGAGTTCGCTCATCCTCGCGATCCTCCTCGGCCTCGTCGTCGGCAACGTCGTTCGCCTGCCGGACTCGACGCATGAGGGCATCCGCTTCGCGGCAAAACGCATCCTCAGGCTCGCGATCGTCTTTCTCGGCTTCAAGCTGAGTTTCGGCCAGGTGATCGCGATCGGCCCCCAGGCCCTCGTCACGATCGTGATAGCATCGACGGCGACCATCCTCTTCACCCCCCTCCTCGGGAGGCTGATGGGCATTCCGATGCCGCGCTCGATCCTCATCGGCTCGGGAGTCTCGATCTGCGGCGCCGCCGCCGTGGCCGCCGTGGCCGGAGCCATCGATTCGGAAGAGGAGGACGCGGCCTTCGCCATCAGCGTCATCACCCTCTACGGCACGGTCTATATCTTCCTCTATCCCGCGCTTCGGCTCCTCTTCGGCATCCCCGACCTCTTCTACGCGATGTGGTCAGGCTCCTCGATTCACGAGGTGGCCCAGGTCGCGGCGGCGACAGCCGTCGTCTCCGACCATTTCCGCGGACTCGCCGCGACCGTCAAGATGATCAGAGTACTGTTCATCGTGCCCCTGACCCTGATCCTCCCCCTGATCCCCATCAAGCTGACCGCGAAGGAGAAGGGCGCGAGCGACGATCGCAAGGGCTTCAAGGCGAGCATTCCCTGGTTCGCCATCCTCTTCTTCGTCATGGTCGTCGTCAATTCCTTCGCGCCATTGTCAGGCGGATTGCGATCAGGTCTTATCAATTTCGACAATTGGGTGATGACCGCCGCCATGGCCGGTCTCGGCCTCGATATCCGATTCCGCGCCCTCGTCAAGGTGGGACCGAAGGCGGCCCTCCTCGGCGCCTTCTCCTCGATCTTCCTTTCGGGAGCGAGCGCCCTACTCGTCTACCTCTTTATCAAGTAAACGACGGCCACGACGAGGCCGATGCCCACGACGGTCCAGCGAAGGACGGTGGGCTCGAGCCTCCCCGCGAATCGTCCGCCCAGCCAGCCGCCCGCAAGGGCGGCTGTCGCCATTACGGCGACCTCCGTCCAGAGCGCCTTCCCCGAAAAGGCGAAAAAGATAGCGGCCGCAAGGTTCACGGCGAAGGCGAAGGCCTGCTTGAGGGCGTTGAGCCGCGTGAGCGACTCGTCGGAACCGAGGCCGAGGGCGGCGAGGACGATCACCGAAAGGCCGGCCCCGAAGTAGCCGCCGTAGACGGAGGCGAAGACGAGGGGCACGACGCTCCAGGCCGGATGGACCGAGTTCCTCCCCGCCTCGCCGGCGCGCCTCACGAGGAGGGAGCGGAGGGCGGGTTGGAGGGCCAGGAGAAGGGAGGCCGCGAGAATGAGCCAAGGCACGATCGCGGAGAAGAGCCTATCGCCGCTCGCGATCAGGAGAAGGGCTCCGCCGAGACCGCCGATGGCCGCGACGGGGAGGAGGAGGAAGAGGAGCCGCGACTGGGTTCGCATGTCCTCGCGTTGAGCGATCGTACCGCCGAGATAACCCGGGAGGAGGGCGACGGTGTTGGTCACGTTGGCGGCGACGGGCGGCAGGCCGAGGGCGACCAGGACGGGAAAGGTGATGAGGGTCCCGCCCCCCGCGATGGCGTTGACGAAGCCGGCCGCAAGTGCCGCCAGGGCCATGAAGGCGTAATCGAGGATGGGCATGGAGGCTCCCTTCGCGAGAAGGATACATCGGTGAGATGACCGGGGCAACGACGCGGCTTGCCATCGGCCCGCCGCGGTTCTAGCATGGGGCATGAACCTCGATCAATTCGAATCGCGTCGCTCCCCCGTTTACGGACGCAAGGGATCAGGCCGCGCCGGAACCGTGCCTCTCGATCACATGGACGGCTTCGGCGCGGAAGGCGGCGAGGACGCGATCTCCCGTTCTCAAGCCAAGGTCGGAAAAAGCCTGCCTCGTGAGGTAGGCCGAAAGCGGAAACCCGCAATCAATACCGATATTCAGAACTGGTCCGAATGCCTCTATCGAGGTCACGAGGCCCTCGAATCGGTTCGGGGACTTCGAGGAGACCGCGGCGGCCATCGGCCCCGAAATCGGCCGCGTCGTCGAGGAGAGGGAAACGTCCTCGGGTCTCACGCAGACGAAGACTTCGCGCCCCGGGCCGGAGGCGCACAGTACCGCGTGGATATTCCGGCCCTCTTTCACTTCGATTTTCGCGCCTTCGGGAGCCGCCGAGAGGACGCGGCCGGGGATCACGTTCTCCATCCCGACGAAGCTGGCGACGAACTCGTCCGCCGGCGCGTTGAAGATTCCGGCGGGGGTTCCGACTTGGACGATCCGCCCCTCGCGGATTATCGCGAGCCTGTCGGCGAGGACCTGGGCCTCGGTCTGGTCGTGGGTGACGAATATGGCCGGAATGCCGAGCTCGCGAAGGAAGCGCTTGAGTTCGTCTCGGAGGCTTTCGCGCGTGTGCGCGTCGAGGGCTGACAGGGGCTCGTCGAAGAGGAAAAGTTCCGGCTCGGCCGCCATAGCCCGCGCGAGGGCGACGCGCTGCTTCTCGCCGCCGGAGAGTCCAGCGGGCTTCCGATCGAGAATCGCATCGAGGCCGAGCCGCGATTGAAGCTCGCGTATGCGCGACGCGGAGGCCCTCCCGCCCTTGCCGGAAAGGCCGAAGGCTATGTTGCCCCGCACCGTAAGATGGGGAAAGAGGGCGTAGTCCTGGAACATGAAGGCGACGCGACGCCTTTCGAGGGCCTCGTCCGTAATGTCGCGCCCGCCGAGTCTGATGGCTCCCGATTTCGGCCTGTGGAAACCCGCGATGGTTTCGAGAAGGACCGTCTTCCCCGCCCCGCTCGGGCCGAGGAGGACGAAGAGCTCGCCGGCTCCCACCGAGAGATCGATGCCGGAGAGGGAAAAGTTACCGAGGCCCAGGGCGACACCTTCCAGCTCGAGGCTCGCCTCCCTCATCGTCGCCCCTTCCTGTCGGCGCCGGGGAGGCGGGAGATCCAACGCAATATGATGAACAAGGCGAGGGCGACGGTCATGAAGATGACGGCCACGGCGGAGGATTCGTCGAGGCCGGATTGGAGAAAGAGATCGTAGATCTTGACCGGGGCCGTCATCGGGAAGTAGGCGAGGATGACGACGGCGCCGAACTCGCTGATCGATCGCGCATAGGTGAGCATCAGTCCGGTGAGGATGCCTCGGCGGGCGAGGGGAAGGGTAACCTTGGCCAACACGAACCATGGACCGCGGCCGAGGGTCCTCGCCACCTTTTCCAAACGGGAATCCACCGACTCGAAACCGATGCGCGCCGAATTGACCATGTGCGGCAGGCTCACGAAGAGCATGGAGATCACGATGCCGCCGAGAGTCCCCCAGAATTTGAAGCCGGTGAGCCTCTCGATTGGCGCACCGATGATACCGCTTCGGCCGAAGACGAAGAGGAGGGCGATCCCGACGACGGTGTGGGGTATGGCGAGGGGGAGATCGACGAGGGCCTCGACTATGCCCTTGCCGAGGAAATCCTTTTTCGCGAGGAGGTAGGCCAGGGGAATTCCGAAGGCTCCCGCAAAGGTAGCGGTTATGAAGGCAGCCTCGAGGCTCAGCCGGATGGCGGGCAGCACATCAGGCTCTCCCGCCGCGCGCATGAGACCCTTGAGGTCGTGGGTGGCGTACATCCTGACGATGGGGATCAGGATGAAGGCGAGAAGGAGGCCGCCCGCCACGCTGAAGACGAAGGTCAGCCCCCCCGTCCTCCGGGCGAACGGACTCGTCACCCTAGTCCTTCGGCCAGGGCGCCACCACGGGCTGGATATAGGCGGGCATCTTGTCCGCATTGACGGCATAGGGAGGAGAAAGCGTGCCGAAGCCGCTTTCCGCCATCGCCTTCCTGCCGTTTTCACCGAGAACGTAGGCGACGAATTGGGCGGCCCAGTCGGGGTGATCCGAGTCGGTCGGCACGGTGATGGCATAGACGATAGGCACGCCCGTGACGACGCCGTTCGCGGTCTTAACCGACGACTTGGCGTAGGAACCGGCAAACTTGGCGTCGCTCAGGTTGATCTCGGGGGGAAGATCGAGATAGTTGAAATGATGTTGGCGCGCATCGGAAAGGTAGATGCCCAGATAGTCGATCTGGCCGGACTCGAGGGCCGCGACGAGCTCCGTCTCGGTATCGCGCATGTTGGTCTTCGGCGCGTTCGCGAGGATCGCCGCGTCGAGGCCCGGCTTGGCGTAGAACTTGGAGGCGAGGTCCAGCATCTGGACGGTCTGATAACCCGAGGGATCGGTGTCGGGATTGGAGCGGCCGATCTCGACTCCGCTCCTCGAGAGAATATCATACCAATTGGATGCGTTAATCTCGGAGGCGTACTTGCTCTTCGGCGTGTACACGAAGGTGATGCCGTTCGTCGCGAAGCCCGCGTACCAGTAGGCCTTGGGCATCTCTCCCTTGCCGCCGAACATGTACTTGGGGATGACGCGATAGTCGGCGACGGCCACCACGTCGGCGATCTGTCCGAGCTCGGTGACCTGTTTGACCATTTTGACGCTGCCGCCGAATTGTGACTGGATCCTCACTTCGGGGTGGAGCTTCATGAACTCCTCGGCGATGCGATTGAAAGGCGCCGCGAGCGTCCCCGCGGCGAAGACGGTGAGCGTGATCCTCTGCCCTGAATAGTCGCTCTGCGCGCCGATCGAAGGCGCCAGCGCGACAAGGAAGGATAGCGCCGCAAATAATGTAACCCGACCTCGTCTCATTTGTTTCTCCCATTCTGAGTGACTCTTGCGCTCGCGGCGTAGCGGGGACTTGGCCGCAAAAAAGCATGGGTCAATTAATAGGAAAATCTCCGGGAAGTCAAGAGCGGGCGACTCGGGACGGATGGCGGGGACGGGCTCGTCCCGCTCGTGAACCGCGATGTGAAGACGCGGCGAACAGATGCGCTGCCCCGACTCGCCGCCGCGGGCTCCCGCCTCAATCGAACAGTGCTTCCATCTCCGTCCTCGCCGCCAAGGTTTCCATCTCCGCATCCGAGGGAGGAGGGGGAGCCGAGGCGGCGGCCTCCAGGATCAGAGGCAAGAGATCGAGATCCCCGGCCGAAGGCACGAAGGCTCCTTCGACGGCGAAGGCGAAGCCCAGGGCCAGCGATAAATCGCCAGGCTCTACGAAGGGCTCATACCAAGTAGTACGTGTTTGAGGGCGAGGCCCCCAGGGTCTCCGGCAGACCGTCTTGATGAGCTGCATGGCGACGCCCTTCGAGCGGCAAAGAGCCTCGAGGGCGCGGAAAGAGGCGGCGTAGTCCGCGTTACCGGCCATGCTCCAATTCCAGGGCAGGAGGACGCTGTCGAAGTCGAAGCGGTCGAGGCTCCGCAAGTGCATCGCTGCCGTGTTCAAACCGTGACCGGTGACGCCAAGGTAGCGGACGAGGCCTCGACGACGCGCATCGACGAAGGCCTCGAGGGCGCCGCCCTCCCCCATCGCCGCGTTCCAGTCGGCCTCGTCGACGAGTCGGTGCATTTGCCAGAGGTCGACATGATCGGTGCCGAGGAGCCGGAGGGACTTCTCGAGTTCCGCGATGGCTTCGACCTTCGTCCTCTTTTCGGTCTTCGTCGCGAGAAAGAACCTATTGCGCCTGCCGCGCAGGGAAGGCCCGAGGAGCTCCTCGGCGCGGCCGTAACTCGAGGCGACGTCGATGTGATTGACGCCCGCGTCGAGGATGCGGGCGAGGGCGAGATCGGTCGCGGCAGAGCTCGCGCCGCCGAGTGCCGCCGCCCCGAAGACGAGTCTGCTTGAAAGGTGGTCCGTGCGACCGAAACGCGCGTGCTGGATCATGGCTCTTCCAGCACCGCGATGTTCTTCGCGAGGGCATCGCCGTCGAGAAGATCTGCCAAGGCCGCCCGATAGTGTTCGAGCCCCACGCCGGGGATGAGGCCCGCCCTCGCGATGTCGGCGACCAAGGCCACGTTTTGCTGGCGGGGATCCTCCAGATCCTCTTTGAACACCCTGCGGGCGGAGACCTCGCGGGCCGAGGCCTCGGCGAAGACCTCTTCGGTCCTGACGGCGCCTTCTTTTCCCAGACGGACATCGAGGGGCTGCCACGAGGCATCGTACCAGAGAAGCACGCCCGAAGGCGCGAGCATGGTTCTGAGCGCGCGGAGGGCTTCGCAGCGTTCGAGGGCGACGACGAGGTCGGCACTCCCCGCTTCGACGAGGGGGGAGTGAGCGCCTTGTCCCAATCTCAGATGGCTCGACACGATGCCGCCGCGTTGCGCGAGACCATGGGTGTCGCAGCCCTTGACCGCCAAACCGGCATGGGCCGCCGCCCTCGCGAGGAGTTCGGAGAGGAGCCCGATGCCCTGGCCGCCGACCCCCGTCATGTAGATGTTGTACACGCCGCTCATTTCATTCGCCTCCCTTCGCGTCGACGATGGCCCCCGAGGGACAGACCTGCTTGCACGATCCGTCGCCGATGCAGAGATCCTGATGCACCTCGATGCGGCCGTCCTCCTGACGCTGGAAACTCGGGCAGGCGAAGTCGGCGATGCAGACCTGGGCGAGTGAACAGCCCTGCTGGTCGATCTCGACATGGCGGGCCTTCCAACCCGGCTTGCGCCGCGCCTCGCGCGTGAGCTTGAGCATGCAGGGGTGGCGGGCGATGATGACCTTGAATCCCGGCTCCGCGACCGCGGCCTTGACCATGGATTCGAGCTCGGCCTGCCGATAGGCGTCGACCTCGCGGATGTTCGTGACGCCGAGGCCTTCGAGGGCCGCGCGGACGCCGACCTTCTGCGCGCTCCCGTTGAAATTCTTGCCGACCCCAGGATGGTCCTGATGGCCCGTCATGGCCGTCGTCCCGTTTTCCATGAGCACGAGGGTGATGTCGTGGTTGTTGAACACGGCGTTGACGATACCGGGCATGCCCGCGTGGAAGAAGGTCGAATCGCCGAGGAAACAGAGCACCTTCCGCTTGTCGTTGAAGATGGAGAGACCCGAGGCCGTCGAGGTCGAATGCCCCATCGAGAGGAGGACGCGACCCATGCGATAGGGTTCGAGGTAGCCGAGGGTATGGCAGCCGATGTCGGCCACCGTGATGTCGTCCTTGGACAAAGCCTTCTTAATTGCGAAGAAGGCGGAGCGGTGGCCGCAGCCGGGGCAGAGCTGGGGCGGGCGGGCCGGCACGGTTTCGCGGATACCCGCGGGAGAAGACGCCGCGATCGTCTGCGCGACACTCCGCGCCTTTCGCAGCAGACCCGGCCAGGTCGCCTCGAGGATGGAGCGAACCTTCTCCGGCACGTATTCGCCGATCAATTCCTCCGGATCGACCTTGCCGATGATGCGCGTCCTGAGCCCCGCGTCGTAGGCGAGGGCCTTGATGTCGAGCTCGAGCACGGGATCGAGCTCCTCGAGAATCTTCACCTCCTCGTGGGCGGCGAGGAAGTCCCGCACGATGCCTCGCGGCAGGGGATGGACGGTGCCGAGCTCGAGGACGGCGGGTCGCTCATCGGCCTCCGCAAGGCAATCGGCGAGGGAGAGGCGAGCCGTGCCGGCGACGATGATGCCGCGCTTGGCGCTTCCCGGGAGGAGGCGATTGAAGGCGCTCCCCTCGAACTCCGTCCTCATCCTTTCGAGGCGGGCGAGAGCCTCGCGCTTGAGGGGGGCCACCGTCGCGGCCAGGGGGATGTAGTTGGCGGAGTCAGGATCGAAGCGCGGGGCGGGATCCAAGGGAGGCGCGTCCCAGGCTCCGAAGCGAACGAGCTCCTTCGCGTGGCAGACGTGCGTCGTCATGCGGAGGATGACGACGCTCATCTCGCGCCTCGCGATCGCCTGGGCCTCGAGCATCATCTCGTAGGCTTCCTGGGCGGTGGAGGGTTCCAGGAGGGGGATGGCGGCCATGCGCGCGTAGTGGCGGTTGTCCTGCTCGTTCTGGCTGGAATTGGCCCCGGGATCGTCGCCGAGGATCACCACCATGCCGCCGGTGATGCGCATCAGCGAGAGCTGGACGAAGGAGTCGGCCGCCACGTTGAGTCCCACGCTCTTGAAAAATACGACGGAACTATGACCGTTTATCGCTGCGCCGAAGGCGACCTCGAGGGCCACCTTCTCGTTCGTCGAGAATTCGAAGTAGAAGGGCCTTTGGTCCTTGGGTATCGCCCTGATGGCCTCGGCAATTTCGGGCGTCGGCGAGCCGGGATAGGAGGTGACGACCCGGGCGCCCCCCTCCACCATCGCGCGCACCAGCGCCGTATTGCCGATCACGAGTTCCGAAAAGGGAGAAGGCCCGAGGAGCATGGAGCCGAGATCTTTCACACAACCTCCTTGACGAGGCGTCGGCCTCGATTGAGGGATCAAGTCTAGAGCGGCCGACTCGGCCGGGCAATGGCGGAAACGATCGCCCTCCGCGACCTGGCCGAGGGGCCGGGCTGGCCCGGTCAGTCCCAGGCTTGCCCGTAGACATCCTTGAAGGCCACTTCGCCGAGGGGTTTTCGCTCGCGTTCGCCGTGCTCGCGGGCGAGCTGCCATTCGGCGAGGAGGGACTCGTCGCCGGGTTTGCCGACGACGACGAGGGTCACGAGGACGAGGTCTCCCTCGAGTTCGATGGCCTTGGCCGCCTTCGCGACCGCGTAGCCGGCGATCGGATGGGCGATCAGCCCCTCATGCGTGGCCTGAAGCATGAAGGACATCGCCGCCATGCCGAGGTCGAAATAGGCGTAGTCCCTGCCGCCGTCCGAGCGGCAATCGAGGGAGGACTTGGTGGCGAAGGCGACGATGAGGGGAGACCGCGTGGCCCACTTGTTGCCCTCGGTCAAGGTGCCGCGGAGGGTTTCGAGCCTCTCGCCCGTCACGGCGACGATGCGCCAGGGCTGGTTGTTGAAACAGGAGGGGGCGAGGGTGGCGGCCTCGAGGAGCCGCGCAATTGTCTCATGGGGAATGGGCTCGGCGGAGACGGCCCTTTTGGCGCGTCTCTCGACAATGGTCGGAAGCAGGTTCATGAAATCCTCCGTTGATTTTCTTCTTGAAGGTACGAAGCGCCTAGGTCGAAGGCAAGAGAAGGTCGATGGCCTCACGGCGATTGCCGCCGGCTTGACCAATTTAATTAACTTAGTTAAGTTTTAACCAAGTTAATTTTTGTGACAGGAGATTGCATGGGGAATAAAAAGATCGCATCGACGGGATCGCTGATGCTCGTACTCTTTCTCGGCGTCCTCATGGGCGCCATGGACATAGCCATCATCGGACCGGCCCTGCCCTCGATGAAGGGCGACTTCGGCGTCACCGAGCGTGACCTGGCCCTCCTTTTTTCGGTGTATATCCTCTTCAACCTCGTGGGCACCCCGCTTATGGCCAAGCTATCCGATCTCTTCGGCCGCAGGCTCGTCTATATCGTCGACGTGGTCCTCTTCGCCCTCGGTTCGATGGGAGTTGCCCTCGCGCCCTCCTTCGCCGCGATCGTCGCGGCCCGCGCCCTGCAGGGTTTCGGCGCCGGCGGCATCTTCCCCGTGGCCAGCGCCGTCATCGGCGACGTCTTCCCGCAGGAAAAGCGAGGCGGGGCCTTGGGGATCATCGGCATGGTCTTCGGCCTCGCCTTCATTATCGGACCCATCCTGGGCGGCATCCTCCTCCCCTTCGGTTGGCGCTGGTTATTCTGGATTAACGTACCCCTTGCCCTTCTCGTGATCGTCCTCGGCCTCGGCCGCCTTCCCCACGCGCGCCACCCTGCACCGGGCCGCTTCGATTCCGCGGGCGCCCTCGTCCTGTCCCTCCTCCTCGGTGCCTTCGCCTTCGGGCTCTCGAGAATGGACAGCCAAGCCTTCCTTTCGAGCCTCATGGCCCCCGGGGCGGGCGGTCTCGTCCTCTTCGCCATTGTTCTTGTGCCCTTGTTCATCGCGATCGAAAGGAAGGCGGAGTCGCCGATCATCGACCTGGGGCTCTTCGCCAACGGGCAGATCGCCGTCACCGGCGTCCTCAATGTCCTCGCGGGCATGGTTGAATCGGGCCTCGTCTTCCTTCCTCTTTATGCCGTGTCGGCCTTCGGCGCCTCGAAAGCGAGTGCGAGCTATCTCCTCCTCCCCCTCGTTCTCGCGATGTCGATCGGAGCCCCCCTCGTCGGTCGGGCCCTCGATCGCCTGGGTCCGCGGCCCGTCGTGCTCTTCGGTTCGGCGACCCTGAGCCTCGGCCTCCTCGGCCTGGGTTTCGCGGCGCCCTTCGGCCTCGCCGGCTTCATCGTCACATCGGCCCTCGTCGGCCTCGGACTCTCGGCCCTCCTCGGCGCGCCTATCCGCTACATCCTCCTCCACGAGGCGCCGCCCGCCCAGAGAAGCGTCGCCCAGGGTCTCGTCAACATCCAGGGCGGGGCAGGCCAACTCGTGGCGGCCGCGGCCATAGGCGGGGTGACCGCCTCGATCGCGGACAAGGCCCTCGCCTTCGGCATCGCCTTCCGTATGCTGGCCATCGTCTCGATCGTCGCCTTCGCCTTCAGCTTCGCCATCAAAGGCAAGAGCGCCGCGATGCCGGCGGCGCAGACGGCCGTAACCGGTGGAGAGCTGCCGTGACGGCCCGCGAGTACAAGAGCGAAAACGAGGACTTCGCCCATCTGGTTTTCAGGGTCTACGGGGCCTTCCACGCCTCCCTGTTCCGCTCCGTCTCCCCCGAACCTGGCCTCGGAAGACCCGGTCTCGAAATCCTCGGCTACCTGCACGCTGCCGGACCCTCGACGAGCACGGCCACCGCCCAAGCCTGCAGGATGGCCACTTCGCAGCTTTCGCTGACCGTCGAACGCCTCGTCGAAAAGGGCTTTGTCGAAAGGGACCGCGAAGGCGCGGACAGACGCGTCGCCTTTATCAGCATTACGAAGAAGGGCGAAAAAGCCTTCGCTCGCGCCTACGAGGGGGTTCGGACTCGGGTCGACGCCTTCTTCGCCCCACTGTCGGCGAGCGACCTGAAGACCGTGAGGGAAGCCTTCGACATCGTCGCAGGCCTCGCGACCGCAACCGAAGGGGCGGAATCCCTTCCCGCCGCCGCTACAAAAGAAAGGAGCCCGCGATGAGCGCTTCGAATCCGACCCTCGCAATTGCGATGATCTTCATCCTCGCGGCCTTCGCCTTCTACACCGTCGGCGTCTGGGCCGAGCGCATCGGTAGCCGCCTCAGGTGGTGGCACGCGATAGTCTTCTGGCTCGGCCTCGTCTGCGACACGACAGGCACGGGAGCCATGGCTGTCCTCGCCGGCGGCATGTTCCAGTCGACCATCCACGGGGTCACCGGCATGACTGCCATCATCCTCATGCTCTTCCACGCGACCTGGGCCACCATCGTCCTCGCGAAAAAGAACGAAAGGCTCATCACCTCCTTCCATCGCTTCAGCGTCTTCGTGTGGCTCGTCTGGCTCGTCCCGATGGTCGGCGGGGCCGTGCTGGGAAGTTCGGTGTAGGCGATCGAGCGGAAGGAAGGTGAGCGGTCTCGCGGGTCGAGGCTTTTCGAATTCGGCCGCGCTTGGCAGGAGGCACCGAAGCGAGGGATACTCGCGGGCGGAGGCTCTCCGATGAAATGGATTACCCGCGCCCACGTGCATGTCGATCGCGTCGCCTGCCCCTGGCTCATCAGGCGCTTCGTCGACTCGGAGGCAGAATTCTTCTTCGTCGCCAAAAATCTTGTCGATGAAGAGTCCAAGCGCCTGGGCGCAATTCCCTTCGATTCGCCGGGCGCCGAGCTGGGTCATCGCGACGGGCACTGCAGCTTCGTCTCGATCATGGAACGCTACGCCCTCGCCGACCCGGCCCTCCTGCGGCTCGCGGAGGCGGTCAACGCGGCCGACACCGACGATCTCGCCTCGAATCCCTACGCCCCCGGCCTCGAGGCGATAGCCTCCGGGTTTTCCCTCATGCATCCCGACGACAAGGCCAACCTCGAGCGGCAATTCGCGATCTACGATGCCCTCTACGCCTTCTTCAAGCTCGAAGGCGCGAAACGATGAGCGAGGCGAAGGACTCGGCCGCCTCCGATGGCCGTCGAGGGCTGGGACGGGACGGCATACTCCTCTTCGCCACCCGCTCGGCCCGGATGTTCTCCTACGGCTTCCTCTCGGTCGTCCTCGTACTCTATCTCTCCGCCCTCGGTTTCGGCGAAGGCAGGATCGGCCTCCTCCTCACCCTCACCCTCGTCGGCGACGCGATCGTCTCCCTCTTCATCACGACGAGGGCCGACCGCGTGGGTAGGAAGACCATGCTCGTGGCGGGAGCCCTCCTCCTCGCCGGAGCGGGCCTCGTCTTCGCCCTGAGCGGCGACTTCTACGTCATGCTTCTGGCCGCGACGATAGGCGTGATCAGCCCCTCGGGCAACGAGGTCGGCCCCTTTCTCGCCATCGAACAGGCGGCCCTCTCGCAGATCCTCCCCGACGAGAGGCGCACCGACATCTTCGCCCGCTACAATCTCGCCGGTTCCCTCGCGACGGCGTCGGGGGCTCTCGTCGGCGGCTGGACGGCCCAGATCCTCCAAGGATCGGGCATGGCTGCCGTCGAAAGTTATCGCGTCCTCGTCTTCGCCTACGCGGGCTTCGGCCCCTTTCTCGCCTTTCTCTTCTTCTTCCTCTCCTCGGCGGTCGAGGCCCCGGCCTCGACCATCGCCGCCGAGCCGCGAGGTTTGGCGGGCCGCTTCGGTCTCGGAAAATCGCGCAGAGTCGTCGCGAAGCTCTCGGCCCTCTTTTCGCTGGACGCCTTCGCGGGGGGCTTTGTCATCCAGAGCATCGTGGCCTATTGGTTCCATCGACGCTACGGCGTCGGACCGGGCCTCCTGGGAAGCCTCTTCTTCGGAGCCAACATTCTCGCGGGCTTTTCCGCCCTGTATGCGGCACGACTGGCGAAGCGTTTCGGACTCATCAACACGATGGTCTTCACCCACCTCCCCTCCAACGTCCTTCTCATACTCGTGCCCCTGATGCCCAACCTTCCCCTGGCCATGGCCGTCCTCCTCGCCCGCTTTTCCATCAGCCAGATGGATGTCCCGACGAGGCAGTCCTACACGATGGCGGCGGTGACGCCCGAGGAAAGATCCGCGGCGGCCGGCGTCACCGGCATCGCGCGTACGGCCGGAGCCTCCATCTCGCCTTCCCTTTCGGGGCTCCTCGTCGCGGGCGCTGCCACGGCAGGTCTGCCCTTTATAATTTCAGGAAGCCTCAAGATCGCCTACGACCTCCTCCTCCTGCGCGCCTTCAACGCCCGGGACAGGAAGAAATCGTCATAATTACGACTATCAAGATCGAGCGCCGACTCAGGGAGGCGCGAAAGGAACCACATGGCATTCCATCGAAAACCCCAGGACATGCGCCGCTTCTACGACGGCTTCCATCCCTGGTACCGCTTCGTCGAGGGAAACACGGGCCGCTCGATCGCCAAGGCCCTCGCGGCGATCGATCCGGATGGGACGCGATTCAAGGGCGACTCCGTGCTGGAGCATTGCTGCGGCACCGGCAGCCTCGGGCTCCAGGTCTCGACGCGCTGCGCCTCCTACCGGGGGCGGGACCAATCCGAGGGCATGCTCGATCGGGCTCGCGAGCGCTGGATCGAAGCCTTCGGAGCCGCCTCCCCGCCTCCCTTCGAGAGGGAGAGCGTCCTCGACTTCGCCGATCCTCCTAATTCATACGATCGCGTGATGGCCGCCTTCGCCATCCACCTCTTCCCTCCCGACGACGAGCTCCGCCTCCTCGACAAATGCGCGAGGGCGGCGAGGAAGAGCGTCGTCATAATCGACCATGACCTCGGATTTTCGCCCATCCTCTCCCTCGTGGAGGCTATCGAGGGAGGATGGTACGAGTACTACAAGAAGGTGGATTTCGCCGCCTGGGCGAAGGCGGCGGGCCTTGCCTTCAGCGATCGCGACCTCGGCGGGGCGAGGGTGATGGAATTCTCGAAGGAAGTCTGAGGGGGCCGGAACCGCGCGGCGCCGGCCCTCCCCCGCCGGGGAAAAGCGCCTGAGCCTAGACCGCTGGTTCCCGATTCCGGCTCCCGCCGGAGCGTCCCTCGCGGATCGTGTCCTGCAGGGTGCCGAGGGGGCAGACGGCGCACCAGGTCCGCGGCTTGAAGATGAAGCCGAGGATGATGCCCGCGCTCAGGGTAATCAAACAGAGGGTCCAGAAGACCATGCCGGCCCATTCCGCGATGCCGACACCCGGCGCCACCTGGAAGAGGCTCATGAACACGAGGAACATGGTCGTGCCGCAGAGGAAGCGGCGAAAGGCGCGAGAGGAGAAGACGCGCGGAAAGCTCCGGCGCAGGGAAATCGGTGCGAGGGCGAAGCCGAGGGCCCTACCCCGCGGGCAGACGGCCGAGCAGAAGGCCCGGGGCTTCGGCGAACTCAGGGCGAGGACGATGGCTGTCACCATAAGGGCGGCCAAGGCGAGGCCGAACTCGCGAAGGAAGAAGCCGCCGATCGCGACGGTGAGGACGAAGACGATCGAAAGGATGTTCGTCAGGGTTCGTGAGCGGAAGATTGCAAGCATCATCTATATATAGCGATGTTTATATGTTTCGCCTAGTCTTCGCCGTGGAGGAGTTCCAAGGGTTCTTCGTCGTCCTTTCCCGTTTCGAAGCCGGACACCATGGTAGAAGCGGGCGGTTCCCTTTCGAGCGAGACGCCGACGCGGTTGCGGCCCAAGCGCTTGCCCTCGTAAAGGGCCTCGTCGGCCTTGGCGATTGCCGCGTCCCCTCCCGATTCCGGCGAGCAAATGGCCACACCGAGGGTGATCGTGACCGAAAGCCTAAGCCCTTCGTAATCCATCACCGCGGATTGGATTCGTTTCCTGATGCGCTCGGCGAGGCCGATGACCCCTTCCGGATCGGCGCTGCCGAGGATGAGGAGGAATTCCTCGCCTCCCCAGCGGGATGCGAGATCGGTCGCGCGCAGGGATTCGGCGATGAGGCTGGCCGTCCGCACGAGGACATAGTCGCCGCAATCATGGCCGTGCTTGTCGTTGAATAGCTTGAAATGATCGATGTCGCACATGATGACCGCGATCTTGCCGCTCGATCGCTTAGCCCGAGCGATTTCTCGCTCGAGGACGCGGAGGGCCGTCCGGCGGTTGGGCAAATGGGTCAGGGCGTCCGTGCTCGCGAGGATGTCGAGCCTCGCGTTGGCCCGCTCGAGTTCGGCATGGAGGATGGCGGCGCGGACGACCGAGCCGAGCTGCCGCCCCATCGTCTCGAAAAGGGAATTGCGGGTCTCGTCGAGGGCGGCTTCGTCCCTAAAAGACACGCCGAGGGTCCCCAGACTCTCCCCCCTGTCGGTGATGGGAAAGGCGGCGAAAATGGCGAGGCCAAGGGCCCTGAGGCTTTCCTTGAGTCTTCCCTCGGGATACTGCGACAGGAGCCTGCGCGCCGGCGTGCCGTCCTGGAAGGTCTGCTCGGAAAGAATAGTCCCCTTCTCGCGATGAAGGAGGGCCTCGAGGGCATCGGGACTGAGGCCTCGCTGGGCCACGAGGGTGAGTTCGCCGCTCTTTGCGTCCTTCAGATAGATGATCGACACATCGACATGGAGATTGCGCTGGAGGATGTCGAGCATCTTCGGCAGGAGTTCGTCGAGATCGACGGAACCGGCCGTCTCGGAAAAGGCATCATAGAGCAACTGAAGATTGTTGCGACTGTCACCGAGTTCGATGACCTTGCCGGTGAGTTCGCGTTCGACCCTCGCCATGAGAATCACGAGCAAGGCGAAATTCACCGAGATGAAGAGCAGGAGCATGGCGATTGTCAGGTAGGAGTCGGCCTCGATGTCGGGAAGGCCCCAGGGATGGGGTACGAAGCTGTAAACGAGGGCCCTGACGAAAAAGATCAAACCGCCCATCCCGAACATCGAGACGAGGATGCCCGGACCGTTCCTGATCCTCGCCGCCCTGGCGCCGCGCGCCACAGACAGGGCTCCGTAGCCGAAGACGAGGGCAAGTACGAAGGACATGAATACCACGCGGGGCCAGCGTGCGGGCTCAACCAGGGACAGGAGAACGAGAACTCCCGTGGTTGCGGCGGCGACGGCGATAAAAGGAATTGGGGGGACGTCGCCGCTGACGAGGTTGAGACTCGTGGAAATAAGGGCACAGAGCGCGAATAGCAGGAAGCCGTTGTATAGCGCGACGAAGACGGGCAAGGCCACGAAGGGCTGGAGGAAAAGAACTCCGGAGGCGAGGAAATATGCCGTATTGCCCCAAATCCAAATTCGAAGGCGTCCGAGAGCCCGCCTCAACACGACAAGTATCACGACAAAGCCCAAGGACGCGGACGCGAGACCGCCCAGGATGTTGAGGATCGCGAACTCGGAATGCCAGCTCATCTCTCAGGAAAGTATTGCGATGAGGGGGCGCTTTGGCAACCACAATCGTCCTTCGCCCTGGGGGTGCCGCTTGACTGCGGCGGCGCCGCTTGACTGCGGCGAGGGCTCCCGGCAAAGTGTCGCCATGATTCGCGAATCGACGCGCCATGGGCCACTCGGTTCCCTCGTCGTCATCGGGGGCATGAACCTCGACATCGTGGGGAAGAGCCTCGCGCCTTTCCGCCCGGCAGACTCGAACCCAGGCCTCGTGTCGACATGCCCCGGAGGCGTGGGCAGGAACATCGCCGAAAATCTCGCGCGCCTGGATTTCGCCGTGGAGTTGGTGACCGTCCTCGGAAAGGACGATCGGGCTTCGGAGCTCGAGGCTTCCTGCGAGGCGAAGGGAATCGGCCTCGCCCACGCGATCCGCTCGAGGCGGGCGCCGACCCCGGTCTACCTCTGTCTCCTCGGCGAGGATGGCAGGCTCACGGGCGCCGTGGCCGCGATGGAAGCGATGGAGGAACTCCTGCCCTCCACGCTCGAAGAACGATGCGGCGCCCTCGACGCGGCGAGCTGCATCGTCGTCGACGCCAACATCCCCGAGTCCTCCCTCGCCTGGATCGCAGAGCGCTATAAAGCCAGGCCGAGGGGCGGGCGCCCCCTCCTCGTCCTCGATCCCGTGTCGGTAGCCAAGGCCCGGAAGGCAAAGGCCCATATCGGCGCCTTCGATCTCGCCAAACCCAATATCGCCGAGGCCCGGATCCTCGCGGGCGGCACGGACGAAGACGATCCCGCCATCCTCGCCGCCGCCCTCCGCGAGCGAGGCCTGGGCGCGGTCCACATCTCCCTCGGCCCTGATGGTATGTACTATGAAGGTTTTCGGCATGAGGGCGAAAAGGGACTCCTCGTAGCGCCTTCGTCCCTTCCGGAGCGGCTCGAGGCGCGCAACGTGTCGGGGGCGGGCGACGCCGCCTGCGCCGCCCTCGTCTGGGCGGCCTTCAAGGGATTCGGCGCGCGGGAAAGGTCGAAGGCGGCCCTCGCCGCCGCCCTCATGACGGCCTCGGTCGGCGAGACTGTCCATCCGCGGCTTTCCCCGGAAATTCTCGCGACGACGATAAGCGAACTCTTCCCGCAAAGCTCCTCGACTTGAGGGGCGAGGGCTCCGCCTCCAAGCCCTCGGCGTGCTACAACGATGCCGTGTTCGCCAAGCTCTACGTCGAAATAACCGACGTCTGCAACCTGCGTTGCCCCTTCTGCCCCCCCACGCTCCGGCCGAAGCGCTTCATGACGGGGGCGGAGTTCGACGCCATCCTCGGGAAATTGGAGGGACAGGGGAGGCTGCTCTACCTTCACGTGAAGGGCGAACCCCTCCTCCATCCCGAGCTCGGCGAGTTCCTCGAGATCGCCCGAAAGCGGAGATTCGGCGTAGCCTTGACCACCAACGGCAGCCTCCTCGAGCGACAGGCTGAACTTCTGCTCGGGTCCCACGCGATCAAAAAACTGAGCGTGTCCCTTCACAGCCACGCCATCGATTTCGCGGATGGAGAGGGCACCGCCGATGCAGATCGAGTAGGGAACTATTGGGCGAATGTCGCTTCATTTCTCGACCGCCATCGCCTCTCACCGCGATTCCCGGTCAGTCTCAGGCTCTGGAATCTCCGGGACGGAGCACTGCCCCCGGAAACGGCCTTCATCTGGGAGCGCATGCGGGAGCGCTACGCGGCCGTCGGTCCCTGGGGCAGCCCCGAGGCTTGGCCCAAGGATAACCGCCTCGACGAGAGCGTCTTCCTCAACAAGGCCGAGGAGTTCACCTGGCCCGATCTTTCCTTGCCCATGGACGGCGAGGCAGGAACCTGCCTCGGCCTCCGCGAACAGATCGCCGTCCTCGTGGACGGCACCGTGGTTCCCTGCTGCCTCGATGGCGAAGGTCGCCTCGCCCTCGGCAATCTCTTCGAGGAGGATCTCGAGGCGATTCTGGCAGCTCCGAGGGCGAAGGCGATGCGAGAAGGTTTCGAGCGCGGCGTCCTCGTAGAAGGATTGTGCAGGACCTGCGGCTTTCGCCGCCGTTTCGATGCGGGCTAGATGCTGCCAAAAGCGGGCTAGACGCCGGAGTAGGCGAGGAAGCCGCCGTCCACCGGGATGACGATTCCCGTTATAAAGGACGCCTCGTCCGAGCAGAGAAATACCGTCGCGCCTCGAAGATCCTTCGCGTCGCCGAAGCGACCCATCGGCGTCTTGGCGAGGACCTTGCGGCCGCGGGCGGTCGGCGTCTTGCCGTCGGCTTCCATCATCAGGAAGCGGTTCTGTTCGGTGATGAAGAAGCCCGGCGACACGGCGTTGACGCGGATGCCCACCTTGGCGAGATGGACGGCGAGCCAGCGGGTGAAGTTTTCCACGGAGGCCTTGGCCGCCGAATAGCCGCCGACCTTGGTGAGGGGCTGGGTGGCGTTCATCGAGGAGACGTTGAGGATGGAGCCGCCCTTGCCGACCATGGCTTCGCCGAAGACCTGGCTCGGAATGACGGTGCCCATCAGGTTGAGGCGGTTGATGCCCTCGAAGGCCGCGAGGTCGAGGCCGAAGAAGCCCTCGGCCTTGGGCGTGTCCTTTTCGAGCTGTTCGACCTTGGTTGTCCCCGCGGGATTGTTGCCGCCGGCGCCGTTGACAAGGATGTCGATGCGGCCCCATTCGCCGAGGACCCGATCGCGCGCCCTTTCCAGCGAGGACCTGTCGAGGACGTCGCCCGAAGTGACGATCACGTCCCTGTGCCCCTGAGCCGCGAGAGAAGCCTTGAGGGCCTCGGCCGCCTCGGCGTGACGATTGAGGAGGGCCAGCTTGCAGCCCTCGTCGGCGAGGGCGCGCACCATCTCGGAGCAGAGGACACCCGAGGCGCCCGTGACGACCGCGACCCGGTCTTTCAGTTTCATCGAATCCCCCTGGCGCTATGTATCGCGCAAGTTAAGGCGCAATACTCCCCCGCGAGGCGCCGGCCCGTCAAGGAAGGCTTCCCCGGGAGCGAGCATTGTCCTTCGCCGCGATTATCAGCTACGATAAGGTTGCCGTTTGCGGCAAATACCTTTCAGGAGCGCGCTGTATGGCCAAGGTCGATCTCGATTGGGGCAAGCTTTCGTTTTCCTATATGAAAACCGACTACCGCTACATCTCGCATTGGAAAAACGGAGCCTGGGACAAGGGTTCCCTCGTCACCGAGAACACCGTCACCATCGCCGAGGGCTCCACCGCCCTCCATTACGGCCAGCAGTGCTTCGAAGGCCTCAAGGCCTATACGCGGGCCGACGGCAAGATCCAGCTCTTCCGCCCCGACCGCAACGCGGCGCGGATGAATGCCACGGCCGACCGCATGGTGATGCCCCACGTGCCCGAGGAGAAGTTCATCGATGCCTGCATGCAGGTGGTCAAGGCAAACGAAAAATGGGTGCCGCCCCACGGCACGGGCGCGACCCTCTATCTCCGGCCCTGGCTCGTCGGCGTAGGCGACAACATCGGCGTCAAGCCGGCGCCCGAGTACCTTTTCGGCGTTTTCTGCATTCCCGTAGGGCCCTATTTCAAGGAGGGCCTCAAGCCGGTCAACTTCATGACGAGCGACTACGATCGCGCGGCCCCCCGCGGCACAGGCGCGGCCAAGGTCGGCGGCAACTACGCCGCGAGCCTCATGCCCCATGAAGAGGCAGTCCACAAGGGCTTCGCCGATTGCATCTACCTCGACCCCGCCACCCACACGAAGATCGAGGAGGTGGGCGCCGCCAATTTCTTCGGCATCACGAAGGCCGGAGCCTTCGTCACCCCCCTCTCGCCCTCCATCCTCCCGAGCATAACGAAGTATTCGCTGTTGCAGGTGGCCAAGGACAACTTCGGCATGAAGACCGAGGAGCGCGACGTCTACATCGATCGCCTCGACGAGTTCGCCGAGGCCGGGGCCTGCGGAACTGCGGCGGTGATCACGCCCATCGGCGGCATCTTCCACGCAGGCAAGCTCCACGTCTTCCATTCCGAGTCTGAAACGGGACCGGTCACCCGCAAGTTGTACGATACCCTGGTGGGAATCCAGTACGGGGATCTGCCCGCGCCGGCCGGATGGATTCGCGTCGTCGAGTGAAGCAGGCGCGGTAGGCGGCCGCTGCCGCGGCGCTCCCTCCCAATGGGGGAGCACCCTTTATAATTGCGCCGAAGCGCGCACCTCGACCCGCGCGCTTCGGGCTTCTTCGCTACCGCCACTCTGCCCTGGTCAGGCGGCGAATCGCCCAGCGAGGACAATCCGGCATACTACTGCATGCTCACATGAACGCATGCTCAAATGTTCATGCCTTCATGCGATTCGAGAACCTTGCTTCGCGGCTGTCTTTTAGGATTGCGACAGGCGAAGCAGCGTTGACTCAGGGCTCAGTTAGCTGAATGCTGCTTCCCCTCGCCCACGAGCTTGCCCTCGCGCTCGAGCGTGGCGCAGGCTTGGCAGACTCCCGTGATAAAAAGCTGGACCCGCTCAGCCTGGCTTCCGTCGGCGAGGATGGGTAGGGAGGGGACGGCGACGCCGGGCAGGTCGGAGACCTCACCGCATTCGCGGCAGCGGAAATGCGCATGGGCGCTCGTGTCCGCGTCGTAGCGAACCTCGGAGCCCGTGATCTCGAGTCTTTGGGCCATACCGAGGCCCACGAAGAGATCGAGGGTCGAGTAGACCGTCGTGCGCGAAAGAGTCGGTATCTCCGGGGAGAGGACTCGATGGACGGTGTCGGCCGAGGGATGGGCCTTCGTCGCGGCCAGGGCCTCCCAAATGCGGATGCGTTGCTGCGAAGGTTGGACGCCCTTTAGCCTGAGAAAATTGACCGTGTTCACCCTTTTCTCCGATCGCGTTCCCGTGCCGCAAGGCGGGTCGGCATCGACCGGGGCCGATGCCGAGCGCCTCGCCCCCGCGGGGAGCGCCTATTTGAAATAGCGGGCAAGAAGGCCGCGGAATCCCGAACCGTGACGCGCCTCATCCTTGCACATCTCGTGCACTGTATCATGAATCGCGTCGTAGCCCAACTCCTTGGCTCGCTTGGCGAGTTTGAGTTTGCCCTCGCAGGCGCCGAACTCGGCGTCAGCGCGCAACATCAGATTGGTCCTCGTGTCTGCGTGAACGACCTCGCCGAGGAGCTCGGCGAAGCGGGATGCGTGATCGGCCTCCTCGAAGGCATAGCGGCGATAAGCCTCGGCGACTTCGGGAAAACCCTCGCGTTCGGCCTGGCGGCTCATCGCGAGATACATGCCGACCTCGGTGCACTCTCCCTGGAAATTCTGGCGGAGCCCCTCGACTACCTCGGCATCGAGGCCCTTGGCTACACCGATCCGGTGCTCGTCGGCAAAGGCGGCGCCCGAAGCGGCCTTCTTTTCGGTGAATTTCTCCTTGGGAGCCTTGCACTGGGGACAGGCGACCGGGGCATCCTCACCGACGGACACGTAACCACACACCGAGCAGATCCACGTCTTCATGTATGACACTCCTATGGATGAAGTTAAAGATTGAACTTAATACAATCTATGAAGCATCTATCGAGTTGTCAAGTACAAGGCGGCCAGCCGACTCTTTTGTTTGACAGGCTCAGCGCCAGGGTCTAGCTTGTCGGCATATCGATAGAATCGGAGGGATTGCGATGCCGCGAGAAGAAGCGGAACTTGAAGGCAGGATAGCCGCGCTGGAATCGAGGATGGGGGCCCTCGAAAAGGGCCTCGCCGCCTTGAGCCGTCAGCTCGAAGAATCGAGGAACCAGGCATCTGCTCTGGCGATGCCCCCCTTGTTCGGCGGTGGAGGAGGCGGCTCGACCCCGGGAAGCGTGGAGCCCATTTCGGAAGAGGCCATTTCCTGGGCGGGGCGGACCTCCTTGCTCCAGAGGGCAGCGACCTTTTCCTTCCTCCTCGTCATCGCCCTGATTCTCAGGACGATCACCGACGCAGGCATCGTCGACAAGCTCCTCGGAGGCATCATCGGCATGGGCTACGCTGCCGCTTTGATGATCGCGTCCTGGTTCATGTACAAGAGAAAAAGCCCGGAGGCGCCGGTCTTTGCCGCCTCAGGCGCCGTCCTCCTCGCCACGGTCGTCGTCGAGACCCACGGCCGCTTCCTTTCCCTTCCCCTCATTCCCGCCTATCTCACCCTCGTGGTGATGGGCATCGGCCTCGCCTTGATCAGCCGCCGCTATACGACCTATCTCCCTGTCTCCGCGGGCGTCATCGGCATGTGCGTAGCCGGGGCGGCCATGGATTTCCCCAGCCCTTCCTGGCCCCTCCTCTCCCTGATACTCCTTTTCGCCAACATCCTCGGCTTCTACGCCTCGAGCCTGAAGAACAGGTCATGGCTGCGATGGCTGGTCTTGTTCGTCACAATTGGCCTGATCGGCTACTGGAGCTTCCTCCTCGGCGACGCCAGGGGAAGAGGCGGTCCGATTCCGGACAGCCTTTACCCCGCCTTCTTCGCCCCCTCGCTCGGGCTCCTCTTCGCGGCCTTCCTCGTCTTCGCCATCGTCGGGCTCAACAAAGGATTCGAGAGGGGATTCGACGCCTTCGATCTCGCGACGCCTTCGGTGGCCGGCATCTGGGTCTACGCCTCAGCCACTATGGCCCTCGGCGCGTCGGCCTCCACCGCGTGGGCGCTCCTCCTCATCGGGGCCGTCCTCGTCATCGCCCATTTCGGACTTTCGCTCTGGCTCGCCGCCCGCGGCGGTAGCTCCGGCGCGGAAGGAAGCGGCGCTTCCGAAGGGCGACAGACGGCAGCGGCAACCTCATTTTCCGTGGCGGCCCTGCTGCTGCTCCTGATGACCATCCCCCGCGGAGGCCCCGCCTTCGTGCCTGGCCTCGCGATCGCCGCCCTCGCCTCCCTGGGCCTCGCCTTCCTCGCGAGACTCTGGGATTCGGGGGGCATGCGCGCAGCGAGCTACTTCGGACAGATCACCGCGGCGACGGTGCTGGCGGCCGACATCCTGGCGCGAAACCACGGAACGCTTCGTTTGTGGGAAATGATTCCCGCCCTCCTCCTCGCGGGCTCGGGGATCTTCCAGTTCCTATGGTGCCGCGGCATCATCCGACCGCGATCGGCGCGCCTCGCCATCGAAGGGGGCGGCGACCGCGTCGCGGTGGCCGTTCTCGTCGGGGGTCTGTCGTCGCTTTTCATGGCGGGGAGGATCGGCATAGCCTGGCTCATCGCGCCGCTTCTCGCCGAATCGCAGATCGCCTGGTTCGTCTGCGGGCAGTCGGTCCTCATCAACGTGGCGGCAGTGGCCGTCGTCATCTTCGCAGCCTCGCGAGTGGACCGCGAGCTTCGTAACGTCGCCCTCCTCATCGTGATCGCGGGCGCGCTCAAGGTCTTCATGCTCGATCTGCTCAATTACCACGGATTGCCGCTGGTGGCGAGCGTCCTCACCTTCGGGCTGGCCGCGGCCGTCTTCTCCGTGGCCCTCGGTCGCTGGCCGCGGATAGCCAGGGCCGACGGCGATTCCGGCGAGGGGACCAAGGCCTGAGCATGGTTCCGCGGAAGACCCCGAGGGGCTTCCGCGGAACCAGAAGGCCTCAGGTCTCAGGCCTTCGTCTTCCGCGTCGTGACGTCGAAGATGACGGCGATCGCGAGGACGGCTCCGCGCACGATGTACTGCCAGGAGATGTCCGTCTGCATGAGGTTCATGCCGCTCGTCAGGGACATGTAGACGATGGCGCCGATGAGGGAGTTGGCGACCTTGCCCACGCCGCCCGCCGCCGAGACGCCGCCGATATAGGCGGCGGCGATCGAGTCGAGCTCGAAGAGGGAGCCCGCGGTCGTCGTCGCCGACTGGAGCCGCGATGCGTACAGGATGCCGGAGAGGGCCGAGAGCAGGCCCATCGAGCCGAATACGATGTAGGTGATCTTTTTGACGCTGATGCCGGAGAGTTCCGCCGCCTCGGGATTGCCGCCGACCGCGTAGATGTGGCGTCCGAGGACGGTTCGGTTCATGATGAAATGGTAGATCATGACAACTATGAGGACGACGACCAGGGTCCAGGACAGGCCGTTGTAGCCGGCGAGAACCCAGGTGATCGCGGCGAGGACTATGGAGATGAACACGAGCTTGACGACGTACATGTCGAAGGGGAGGACCTCGAAGCCGTAGGCCTGCTTCTTCTTCCTGCCCGAGATGTCGCCGAGGACGTAGAAGGCGATGGCGAAGACGCCCAGGAGGAGGGTCAGCTTGTGGACGCCCGGGATGATCGTCAACTTGGGGAAGATGTCGGGGATGTAGCCGTTCGAGATGGCGTTGAAGGTGTCGTCGGGGATGATGATCGTACCCGTCTGGAGGGTGACGAGGAGGAGGGCACCGCGATAGATGAGCCAGCCTGCGAGGGAGGCGACGAAGGAGGGGATGCCGAGCTTCGCGACGAGGAAGGCCGTGATGATTCCCGCGATCGTGCCGAGGACGAAAACGACGAGTATCGAAAGGTACCAGGGCAGGTGCCACTGGACCATGCCGATCGCCGCGATGGCGCCGAGGAAGCCGGAGAGGAAGCCGACGGAGAGATCGATATGCCTGATTATGATGACGAGGGTCATGCCGACGGCGAGGACGGCGATGTAGCCGGTCTGGTTCATCAGGTTCGCGATGTTGCGCGAGGAAATGAAGAGGCCGTGGGTCGTGATGGTGAAGATGCCGATGATCACCACGAGGGCGATGTACATTCCGTAGTCGCGGATGTTCTGTCGGACCGCCTTCTTTATGTCGTTGAGTACCATGTCTCTGTTCTCCTTCAGCTCGTCGCGAGTCGCATGATCTTCTCCTGGGTCGCCTCGGCGACGGGGAGCTCGCCCGTGATCCGTCCCGACGAGACGGTATAGATCCTGTCGCTCATACCGAGAACCTCGGGAAGCTCCGAGGAGATCATGATGATGCTCATTCCCTTGGCGACGAGGGCATTCATAATTGTGTATATCTCGAATTTCGCGCCGACGTCGATGCCCCGCGTCGGCTCGTCGAGTATCAGGATGTCGGGCGCCGCGAAGAGCCACTTGGCGACGGACACCTTCTGCTGGTTGCCGCCCGAGAGGTTCCCGACCAACTGGTCGACGCTCGGCGTCTTGATCCTGAGGTTGTCCTTGTATTCGTTGGCGATCTTGACCTCGTTGTTGAAGTCGACGACACCGCGGCGGGCTACCGCGCCGAGATTGGCGAGGGTCGTGTTGAACTTGACGTCCTGGATGAGGACGAGGCCGTTGCCCTTTCGATCCTCGGTGGCGTAGGCGAGGCCCGCCTTGATCGCCGCCCTCGGGTTGGAGAACTTCCTCTCCTTGCCCTTCATCGTGAGCTTGCCCGCGAGCTTGTAGTTGTCCGGATTGCCGAAGAGACTCCGGGCCAGTTCCGTGCGGCCCGAGCCCATGAGGCCCGCGAAACCGATGATCTCGCCCTTGCGAAGCTTGAAGTTCATGCCGTCGAGGACCTTCTTGCCGGTCGACGGTTGGACGGCGCTCCAGTCGCTCACCTCGAGGACGATATCCTCGCCGGGAGCCTGGCTGCGCTTGGGATAGATGTCCTCGATCTCTCGCCCGACCATGTGCTTGATGAGGACGGCCTCGCTCACCTCGCCCTTGTGGGCGTCGAGGGTGACGACGGTCATCCCGTCGCGGAGGACGGTCACGGTGTCCGCGATGCGGATGACCTCCTTGAGCTTGTGCGAGATGAGGATGGAGGTCACGCCTTCCTTCTGGAGATCCTTGAGGATGGCGAGAAGGTTGTCGCAGTCGTCCTCGTTGAGCGAGGCGGTCGGCTCGTCGAGGATGAGGAGCTTGACGTGGCGCGAAAGGGCCTTGGCGATCTCGACCAGCTGCTGCTTGCCGACGCCGAGCTCCTTCACCTTTGTGGAGGGATTCACGTCGAGTCGCACTCGCTTGAGCATCTCGGTCGCCTGCTTGATGCTCTCGTTGAGCTCGACGAGTCCGTGCTTCGCGATCTCGTGGCCGAGCTCGATGTTCTCGAAGATGGTCATGTCGGGAACGAGGGCGAGCTCCTGGTAGATGATGGCAATGCCCACCTTCTCGCTGTCGGCTATGTGGCGGAATGCCTGGCTGCGCCCCTCCATGATGATCTCCCCGGTGTACTCGCCGTGCGGATACACGCCCGAAAGCACCTTCATGAGGGTCGATTTGCCCGCCCCGTTCTCGCCGACGAGACAGTGTATCTCGCCCTGGCGGACGGCGAAGGTGACATCGCTCAGGGCTTTCACCCCCGGGAAGATTTTGGTGATGTTCTTCATTTCCAGAATGGGTGTGTCCATGGGAAGAGCCTCGCGTCGGAATGGTGTCATAAAGAGTATGGGGCAGCGGCGGGTCTCGTCACAAGTGTGACGCCGCCACTGCCCCGCCGGCCCGGCGAGAGATTCAACGGACCGGGACGGCCGCCGCCGTCTCGCACATCAGGGGGCGAAGGACGGCGGCGGCCGAAGGCTCGGGTCGGACGACCGATCAGAGCCCGGTGAAATCGGAGGCCTGGTAGTAGCCGGAATCGATGAGGGCGGACTGCACGTTGGCCTTGGTGACGACGACGACGGCGGAGGGCTTCGAGGGGATCTTGGCCTTGCCGTTGTCATAGGTGGTCGTCGCCTCGGGGGTCTGACCCTTCGAGAAGGCCATGGCGGCGGCGATGGCGTCGGCGGCGAGGGTGCGGACGTCCTTGAAGACCGTCATCGACTGCTTGCCGTCGATGATGTACTGGATGGAGGCCTTCTCGGCGTCCTGACCGGTGATGAAGTACTTCTTGACTTCCTTGTCCTTGGCGAAGGCGTCGGCGATGGCGCGGGCGGTGCCGTCGTTCGGGGCGCAGATGTAGACCGTGCCCTTGGCAGCCTTGCCGACGGCGGTGAGGTTGGCTTCGGCCTTGCTCTTCGCGTCGTTGAAGTTCCAGTTCGTCGTGACCTGGCTGATGATCTGGGCCTGCTCGTCACGGGTGAGATTGGCCTTCTTCATGTACTGCTTCGCCTTGGTGGAGTTCTCGACGACGAAGGTGCCATCGGCGATCTTGGGCTGGAGGATCGACCAGGCTCCCTGGAAGAAGAGGAAGGCGTTGTTGTCGGAGGCTGCACCCGCATAGAGGTAGAGGGGAAGCTTCTTGCCCTTGCCGGCCTGGGCGACGAGGTACTTGCCCCACTCGGCGCCGACCTGGACGGAGTCGAAGGTCACGTAGTAGTCGACGTTGGGGGTGTCGAGGATGAGGCGATCGTAGGAGATGACCTTGACGCCGGCGGCGTGGGCCTCGTTGGCGGCGGCGGCGGCGGCGGCGCCGTCCTGCGGGCAGATTACGAGAACCTTGATTCCCGAGGTGAGGAGCTGCTCGACATTGGACCTCTCGGTGGCCGATGAGCCCTGGGAAAAGAGAACGGTGGCGGGGATGTTGGCCGCCTTGAGGGCGTCCTGGAAACGGGCCTGGTCCTGGAGCCAGCGGGGCTCGTCCTTGGTCGGGAGAACGATGCCGACCTGGGCGAAGGCGACCGTCGCCATGGCGAGGGCGGCGATGGCGGTGAGGATACGTTTCATGAAAACCTCCGGTGAAATGCGTTGACGCGACGATGCGCGTCTTACCACGTGGAGTATCCTTCGCATTTCCGAATCGGTCTTCAGGAAGCATCCGCTAAAATAAAGCACTTCCGCCCCGGCGCCGGCCGGAAGCTCGGAGATCTAGCACATTGGCTCAAGGGCGTAGAGGAAAAGTCCAGACAGTCCCTGCGCCTAGGGACTCAAGGCGGGTGGGGAGCGGCAAAATCGCCCCTTTAGCGCGAGAGGTTGCGGTAGACGTCGGCCGCGCTGTGAAACCCATCCTTTATTACCGTCGAGTCGAGGAGATCCTTCGTCACGAGAATCGGCTCGAGTCTGATGAAAGGAATCTGGGAACGTCCGTCGTCGATCGTGGAATCGGCCTCGACAGGCTCGTTCTTGGCCAGGCTGACCGCGGCGGCGGCCGCCCGCTTCGCGAGAAGGTCGATGGGCTTGTAGATCGTCGCGTATTGGAGACCCTCGGCTATCCTTTGACAGGCCGAGAGGTCGGCATCCTGGCCGACGACGACAACCTTGCCGGCGAGCCCGTTTTCGGAAAGAACGCCGATCGCGGCCTCGGCGAGCATGTCGTTGCCGGAAATGATGGCCGAGACGCCCTGCCCCGTCGCGAGACTCTGCTCGACCGAGGTGCGGGCGGCCTCGCTGTCCCAGGAATCGGGCCAGCCCTCTCCGATGATCGTGATCGCCCCGCCATAGACGGCGGGATCGATGACGCTGTGCACGCCTTGATTGAGGAGGATGGCGTTGTGGTCGTTTTTCGCGCCGTTGAGTATCAGCCAACGTCCATCGGGATGGACGCCGTAGGCCGCCTTCGCCATGAGTTCCCCGACTTTGTAATTGTCGAAGGAAATATAAAGATTGACCCCGGCCTTCCTGACGAGCCGATCGTAGCTCAGGACGGCGATGCCGCGCTGTCGCACCTCCGACACGACGGCGCTCAACCTGTCGGCGTCGTTCGGCACGATGACGAGGACGTCGATTCCGAGATCGGCGAGTTCCCGCACCTGCCTTTCCTGGACCGTGGCGTCCTGGTCGGCGACCCGATAGACGAAATCGGCCCCGAGTCCCTGCACGGAGCTCTTGAGGACGTCGAGGTCCCGCTTCCACCGTTCCACGACCAGGGAATCGAGGGAGAAACCGACAAGGGGCTTGCGACCCACGGGGGCCTTATGGCGTCGCGGGGCGCAGGAATCGGTGAGGAGGGCGCCGACCAGGACGATGCTCGCCAGCGCGAAGAAAACCAGCCTCCGCAATAGACTCTCAATCATCACGATCCTCCACCATGTCCGCCCAGTTCGACGGACTGCGGCCGGTCAATTTTCTGAATAGTCGAGCGAAATAATTCGGGTCGGAATAGCCCGACGCGAGGCTGACTTCCTTGATGGTGGCGCCGGGTTCCTTGAGCAGGGCCTTGGCGTGTTCGATCCTGCAATCGATGAGGAGCTCGGAAAAACCCCTCCCCGTCTCCTCCACGAGAAGTCGCGAAAGTCGATTGGGCGAGAGTCCCACCCATTCGGCCGCGAGCTCGAGGCCGATCGCCCGCTGGAAGTTGGCGCGAATGTAGGCCAAGGCCTTTGCGACCAAGGGGGAATGGCGTTCACCACGACCGAGGACCTCCCGGATTTGGGCAAAGCGGGCAAGGGCGGCGAGGCGCCAGGGCCCGGCCTCTCCTCCGAGGGCGAGATCGCGAATATCGATCAACTGGTTGATTTCCTCTCCCCTCAGGAAGCCGCGCCGATCGAGCATGCGGTAGACGCCGCCGAAAAGGGCCGCGAGCCTACCCGCCGCCGCCGCCGTCACCGTGCCGTCCGCAATCGAAGCTTCGATCATCCCGTGGAGTATACGCGATGCCGCTGATTCGTCGTGGTCGAAAATGGCGTGGAGGAATTCCTCGTCCGCTTCGAAGTCGATGGCGGAGCCGCGCTCGCCCTTCTCCGCCGGCGAGGCGAGGGAGGCGAGGGCCTCGAGGGAGGATTCCGCGATGGCGGCCATCGGTTTGAGGCCGCCCCTTCCCAAACGCGGTCTTTCGCCTCCGAAATCGGGCCCCAGGGCCTTCGCGATGCCATCCACCACCTCGGCCGCCGCCGCCTCGCAATTTCCGCCCTCGCGACAGGGGAGAAGTATCAGAGCCGTCCGCGAGACGGGAGGGCCGACGATGGCCCGAGAGTGATAGCGAAGAGCGGCGAGGAGCCGAGCGTGGAGAGTTTCGATTTCCCTTTCGCCTTCGGGGCCTGGCGCGAAGCCTCCATAAGACAGGACGAAGACGAGACCGAAGGCCTCCGAGACGCCGAGGGCGCGAAGGGCGGCCTCGCGCCGGGCTGGATTTCCGTCTCCCAGCATGAGGCCCAGGATCAGGGCCGACTCGGCGAAGGGCAGGAGTCCCTTCTCCCTCTCCCTGTTGTCGACGAGCTTCTGCTCCGACTCGCGCCGGCGGTCGACTGCCGAACCGGCGACGCGGAGCGAGGCGGAAAGCGAATCGCGCGTGACGGGTTTGAGGAGGTAGTCGATGAGGCCGAGTTCGACGGCCTCGCGGGCTATGTCGAAGCGTTCGTAGGCGGTGACGAGGACGCAGACCGCGTTCGATCCGCGTTTTCTGAGTTCGCGTATCGTGTCCAGGCCCGAGATGCCGGGCATGCTCACGTCCATGAGGATGATGTCGGGGGAGACTTCGTCGACGCGCTCCAGGGCTTCGCGACCGGAGGAGGCCGAAGCGACAACGGCGAACTCCTGGCCGAGTTCCCTTTGTATCATGAGGGTGATTCCGTCCACGACAGGCTTTTCGTCGTCGACCACCATTACGCGCTTCACACTTCACGCTCCCGAGCGGGCAGGAGGATGCGCACCTGCGTTCCGGAGCCACCGTCGCTCTGGATGTCCACCCTACCCTCGCCCTTCGTGACCAGCAAGACCCTCCTGATGACATTGTGGAGGCCGATGCCGCTGGAAGCCGTCTCCCCTCCTTCTGCGACCTCGGCCTCGCCGCCCTGACGGAGGACCCGCTCGATCTCCTCCTCGGGCATGCCGCGGCCGTTGTCGCACACTTCGAGCACGGCGACGGTCCTGCCCTCCAGCTCTTCGAGCCGGGCGACGACGCGCACGCGCCCGCCCTCCGTCCTGTCGCGGAGACCATGGCCGACGGCGTTTTCCACCAGAGGTTGGAGCACGAGGGCGGGCGTGCCGATCCTGCGCGCCGCCTCCTCGACCTCGATCGAAAAATCGTAGCGCGGGCCGAAGCGGAGTCGGAGGAGCCAGACGTAGCGTTCGACGCTCTCGATCTCGTCGGCCACGCTCACGAGGCGGGAAACGGGTCGAAGCGAATAGCGGATGAAACCCGAAAGCTTCTCGATGAAATCGGCCGTGCGGTCGGCGCTCTCGGAAAGCGCGAGTTGGAGGCCGGCCGAGAGGGTGTTGAAGAGGAAGTGGGGGTTGATCTGCGACTGGAGGGCGAGGAGCTCCGCGTCCTTGAGCCTGCGATCGAGATCCACGAGCCTGAGTTCCTCGCGGATGAGCTTGCCCTCCACCTCGGCCTTCGACTTCAGTTCGTCGAAGGCGCTTCGCACGCTCAGGCGCATGTTCTCGAAGGCGTCGGCGGTGACGGCGATCTCCTCCGCCGCCTCGAGATGGGGCAGGGCTTTGTCATAGTCGCCGTGGGCCACCCGCTTGGCCGCGTCGGCGAGGACGAGGAGGGGGCCCATGATGGAGTAGGAGTAGCGCACGAAAAGGAGGAAGGCGGTCAGCACGGCCGCCACGACGAGGGCCGCATTCGTGAAGATGACCGACCTGACCCTCGCGTCGAGCCCCGACCAGGCCTGGAGCGAGGCGGCGAGATTCCGGCTCTCGATGCGCTCCACGAGGTAGACGGCAAGCTCCGCCGTCCGCTCCGCGTCGCCGTAGCTCGCCGTGTAGACGGCGACGTCGCGCCCACGCTTCGCGGAGACCGCGGCGTTGGCGGCCTCGAGATAGCCGTTCACGAGACCGGCGAGTTCGCGCTGGAGAAGGAGGGCCTCGTCCTGCCTGATTTCGCGATTGAGGAGGTTCGCGCTCTTTTGGAGCCGCGTCGAATCCTGGATGAAAGATCGCAGATAGTCCGAACTCCGCGAGGTCAGATAGCCCGACAGCCCGGTGGAGGTCGCGGTAAGACCGTTCCGCACGTCCTCTATCATGAGATTGCCCTTGAATAGAAGACCGATGGTCCTCGCGAGCTCGGCCGTCGCGAAATTGGTGTAGAGGGTGGCGATGCCGATGACTGCCAGCATCAGGCCCGTGGCCGCTATGATCTTGCCGCGTAGGCTTCCCGAGCGCTTCACTGGGGGCTCCCGGAGAGCCGCACGACCGAATCGACCTCGATGACGCCGGGAGCGGGGCCTCCCGACTTCATCGTCGAAAAGGCGCGGATGGCCTCCTCGCCGATCCGACGCGAATCGCGGACGACCGTCGCCATAATTATGCCCTTCTGCAGGTAGCGGAGAAGCTCGGGCGTCTCGTCGGCCCCGACGATGAGGACCTTGCCGACGAGATTGCGGTCGACCACCACCTGCGCGGCGCCGAGGCTGTCGCCCGAATTCGCGCAGAAGATGGCGTTGATGTCGGCATGATCCTGGATCAGGGATGAGGCCGCCTCCTCGCCGGAGAGGGGGCTCGGTTGGGACCAGGCCGTCGCGACGATGCGGGCCCCTTTGAACATGGAGACCGAGGCGGCGACTCCGCGGTAGAGATAGTCCTCCTCGGGCCCGTCGATTCCCCCCGCGGGCAGAATGAGTCCAAGCCTGGCTTCCCCCTTGAGTTTTGCCGCAAGCACGGCCCCGCCTTGATAACCCTGGAGCAGGGAGGCCGAACCGATGAAGCAGGGCAAGGGATACTTGGGCGCATCCTTGCCCACGGCGACGAAGACGACGCCGGCCTTGCGGGCTATGTCGGCGAGGGCGGCGACCCGCGCGCTTTGCTGGGCGTACATGATGAGCCCGTCGACCCTCGCCCTCACGCCGATGTCGAACCAGCGGTCCGCTCCATCTTGGGAGGAGCTATCGTAGCGTTCCACCTGGACGGCGGCGTCGGCCTCGCCCGCTCCGGCCATCACGCCCTCGAGCAGGTGCGAGAAGAAGGCGTCGTCGGAATCGGGGAGGATGACGAGGAGATGGTAGCGGGCCGCCGGAGCCGCCACCTCGCCCGCGAAGCCCGAGCCGAGGAGGACCGAACGGCTCCTGAGCACGAGGCCGGCGTTGAGGGCCGTGGCCCCGGCGAAGACGAGACCGAAAATCGCGGCGAGGACGCGGATCGCCTTTCCCATCTAGAATATCCCGAGTCGGACACCGAAGGAGGCCTTGGGGATGAAACCGCCCTGGACCACCGATGAAAGCACCCACATCTGATATTCGAAATAGAATGAATATTTCCTGAAGGCGGGCAGCGATTTCAGCGTAACCTTGGGGAATTCCACCTGGCCGAAGATCGAGCTCAACATGAGGCCCTGGGACGGATCGCCGTTCACGATCGAGAAGTAGGAGAAATTCGCCCCCAGCCCGAGGCTGAGCGACAGCCACTCCCAGTCGGGACCGAGAAGCGAGGAGAGAGGCATATAGAAGAGGTTGGCGATGAGTTTCGCCCCGAACATCGTTCCGCCGAAGCTCGAAGCCAGTCCCGTGGCGGCGTCTACCGTGGGAGCCTGACCGTATTCGCCCTGGAGCTTGACGTTGTCGCCGAAGAAGGTGAGGCCCGCGCCGACCTCGTAATTGGTCGCTCCGAGGACGTGGCCGTCGAGATAGAGTCCCTGGATGAAGGAGGGAACCTCATAATTGCCCTTATCGCCCTTGCGGAGCGTAACCTTGACGGATTCGATGCCGTTCTCGTCCGAGGCGGTGCCGAGGACGTCGATGGCCTGATTCTGGCGGGAAGAGGGGGCGGGGGCGAGAACCTCGAGCCTGGGCGGGGTCTTGTCGAGGCGGAAACGGGAAGGCATCGCGACGTAGCTGCCGTCACCGAAGTCGGCGCGCACGATGACGAAGAGCGGCCCCTCGGGAAAATCTCCCGTCTCGATGCGGAAGCTCCAGGCATCCTTACCCGAGGCCTTGCTCCAACTCCGGCCGCCGTCGAGGCTGACCTCGACGCCCTTGACCGACCTATCCTTGGCCGATTTCTGGAAGGCGGCGACGGCTGTCTTATCGGCGGGATCGGGAGCCGCGGCCTTGAAACCCGCGTGCCCGCGAAGCATCGGCCGGTAGGGGAGGAATGACTCCGCGGCGAGATTGTCGATCGTGAGCCAGGGACCGAGACTATGCCAATCGAGTTTCTGCGTCTGGCTCGAGAGGTCGCGCGTGTCGTCGACCCGGCAGGTGACGGCCAAATCGTGGGCGCCCTCGGCGGCGAGCCCGTCCTTGAAGGTGTAATTGAACACGCCGCCGGAATCGGGCTGGAGCTCGGCGACCTTCGCCCCGTCGACGAGAATGTCCGCCGATTCGACCTTGCCGTTGGCGCGAAGAATGCCGCTCAGCGTGAAGGGTCCCGAAATCGAGGCTCCGGGCTGGGGGTAGAGGATCTCCAGCGATTCTTCATCGGTCTTCTTGATCACGGAGAAATTGCGCGAGGCGAGGCTGCGGTTCCCGGCCCGATCGACGGCGATGAGCCTCACGACGTAGTTGCCCGGCGGCAAGGAGGAGATATCGACCGATCTCGATTGGACCCTCGCCGTGTCGAGATCGAGTTTCATGAGAGCCGGGGTGGCCGATCCTACCGGAGCGATCTCCAGACTCGCCGCCGCGAGGCCCGTATTGTCGGCGACGCGTCCGCTCACGGAAAGCGAGTCCGCGACCTTCGCGCCGTCGAGGGGAGTGTCGAGGACGGCCTCCGGCGGCCTGTTGTCCACGGTGATGAGGGCCGCGGCGAGGCCGGGTGTGTCGTAACCGTCGACCGGCCTCAGGAGGATCGCGTGCGGACCGTCGGCGAGGGTCTTCGTGTCGAGGCGATAACTCCAGGCCGTCGTGCCCTGGGGGCTCTGCCAGCTCGTCCCGTTGTCGAACGAGAGGGCCATGGAGCCGATGCCGTTGGCATCGGAGGCGCTGCCCGAGACGTCGACGCTTCCGGAAACCACCTTCGTGGCCGCCGGGGTCGTGAGGAGGGCGAAGGGTTCCTCCTTGGAAATGCGCCAGCTCCGTTTGACCATATCGCCGACCACGCCATAGATGTCGGTGGCCTTGATCTCGATCGAATGCTCGTTGTCCGTCGTATCGTCGAGGGCTATGGGCAGGGAGAAGCCCATGCCATCGAGGGGCGAATCCCGCCAATTGCCCCCATCGATTCGATACGAGATCGAAGCGACGCCGTCGTCGTCGAAGGCCACGCCGGCGATGGCGAAATTCTGCCGGATCACCTCGTTCTCGGTCGGCGCGTTGATCTCGACCACTGGCTTGTCCGCCTGGGCGTCGATCGTGAGTCTTGGCTGTAAGACGGACACATTGCCCGCCGCGTCGACCGCCTTGAAGCCCGACCCATCCGGCAGGGGAGCCGGCAATTTGGCGAGATCCAGGCTCCCGCCGAAGGACAAGGTTCCATCCACCGCCTCGGGATTCCCTTCGGGCGAGGAGAGGAAGGATACCGAGGCGACCCGCCCCGCATCGCTCACCTCGCCGATGAAGGTCGTCAGCCCGTTGACCGCCTCGTCCGGCGCCGGCAAGACCTGGGTGAATTCGGGGGGAACCGTGTCCTTCGTGAAGATTCTCGTGCTCGCGGTTGAACGCCCTGCGGCATCGACCAGGCGCAGGGAAAGCGAGGTCGTCCCGTCGGGAACGGCGAGATCGATCGTCGTGTCGAAGGGCCAGGCGCCGGCGGAGGCCGGCTGGACGGGCGGCGCTTGAGTCGGGGAGGTCGCGGCGGCCGGCTTTGTCCCGCTTTTCGCGAGGGGCAGCCAGTCGCCGCCGTCGAGGGAATACTCGACACGGGCAATTGTTTCTTTTCCGGCTTCGGCCGAGCCCGCAAGCCTTACCTTCCCCTTCGTCCAGTCGAGATCGACCGGAGACGAGGCGGAAATCGAGGGAGGCGCGGCATCGACGAAGAAGACGGCCGGCCCCCAGTCGAAGACGTCGCCATCGACGGTCGTGACCTCGACCTTCGTCGCGGCCGTGGGTCCCTCACCCTTCGCGGTCACCGTGACGATCGCCCCGTCGAAGGCGGCCTCGAGGAGACTCGTCGGCGGTACGAGGGCGAGCTTCGCGATGGCGCGGCCGTTGAAGCGCCCTGTGAGCATGTCTCCAGGCGCGAGCAGGACTTTAATGCCATCATCGGATTCGGCGACGCGCGAGTCCTCGAAGCGGAGACCCTCCCCGTCATCGACGCCGGAGAGCGCGGGAAGGATCGACACGAAGACGAAGTCGCGGGAGACCACGAGGCCCGCCGCATCCTTTGCCGTAAGCGTTATGACGATCTTTCCATAGGGGAGTCCCGCGAGGGGAAGGGAGAAAGGCAGGCCGCCGCCCGCCTGAGTCGGCTTTCCGAGCGTCGCGGTCACCGGTTTTCCATTGACCGAGCAATCGAGGGAGGAAAGGCCGTTGGAGGCGACAATCTCCCCCGTGAATTGCGCCTGGGCACCGAGGGCGAGGCTCGCCCCCGGAGCGAAGGGGCTCTTCGCTTTCGCGTCGCCCACAGCCAGGGAGGCGAAGACGGGTGCGGGACCTTCCACGAGGATGGTCTTTTTCGCTTCAGCCTTACCTGACGCACCGGAGACGACGGACAGTTGGTGCTGACCAGGCGTGAGATCGGGGATGGCGACGCACAGTGCGCCGCCCTCGGAGTCGGCGAGGCTCGTCCCATCGATCGACAGGGCTACCGGAACGGGGCCCTCGGGTCCTTCGGCTCGCGCGGAAACCCTGTCTCCGGCGACCAGAAATTTCGCGTCGGAGCCCAGTTCGATCGTCGGAACCTCCCGCGCGGCCGCGGCATCGTAGGCGAGCTTGACCGGGAGGCTCAGCGTATTGCCGGCAAGATCCTTGGCGATGAGCGTGCCCTGGAAGGCCGCCCCCTTGATCGCCGAAGCCGGATCGATGGAGATGGCGTACCAGGAGGAGCCGGAGACCAGGCCGAGGTCCTGGGGACTGCCCTGCCCCGTCGACCAGACGAGCGATGAGAGTCCGACCTCGTCCGACGCTCGAACGACCACCGGCACGATGCCGGCAACCGGGTCCTGCCCCGCGGCGGGGCCGGCGAGTTGGAGGGAGGGGGGATTGTTGTCGACAAAGATATCCACGGCCGCATAACCTGTCCCGCCGTCGAAATCCTCAACCTTGAACAGGAGCCTTCCGGGGCCCGGCTGCAGCTGCTTCACGCTGTCGAGGCCGATGCCCAGAGGCATCGCCGAGGGAGCGCTCTTCTGATCCTTTGCCCCCCCGAGGGCAGTCCAGGTGCTCCCCTTGTCGAGACTCATCGAGACGGCCTTGATGGCCGCGGGGCCCGAGGCGCTCGCGACCGCCGTGAGGCTTCCCTTCAGCGAAAGGGCTCCAGAAACGAGGAGTCGCGCGCCGAAGCGGGCATCGCCGTCGAGGGCGGCCTGATCGGCGAGCAGGGGCACGAGGACCGAGAGCTTTCGCGTCCCCGCGGTTCCCGCGAGTTCGATCCTGCCCTCCCCGTCGCCGGGGGCGATCGAAAGCGAATCGCCGATGGCGGGGACGGGCGGCTTCGTCACGACCTTGACGTCGGGGGAGGCGACGGTCACGTTGCCCGCCCTGTCGGTGACGCGCCAGCTCGACTTCGGAAAGGCCGAGAAGTCGACCTTCGCCACGAGCCATCCGCCAGGGGACTCGACAGGTTGGAAGGACCTGCCGTCCACGGCGTACTCGACGGAGGCTATGCCCGAGGCATCGACGAGCCTCGCTACGACGGCCTCGGGGCCCGACACATCGGAACCCGGTGCGGGGGAGACGAAGTCGACCGTGGGCGCCTTCGTCTCGATGCCGAGGGCGACATAGGCCTTGCCGACGTTGCCCGCGACATCGGTCGCGTCCACTTCGATATCGGCCATCGAGAAGCCGAGGTCCGCGGGCATCACCGTGAAGCCGAAGGCGCCGCCGGAATCGACCTTGAGATCATGGGGACTGCCGGCGGGCGAGACACGCCAGGAAAGGGAGGCCAGGCCGCCCGCGTCCGCTGCATTGCCCTTCACGTCTATCGAGGACTTCGAGAGCGCGCCTTGATGCGGCGAATCGATGGTCAGCCGGGGCGCCGTCGTGTCCGTGACGAAGGTCCAGGGTCCCGCCGAGAATTCGTGGCCCTTCTTCGTAATTACGACTATTTTTTCCGCTTCCGACTTCCCCTCCGCCGCGGCGGAGATGGAGATGAGGTTGCCGTCGAAGGTCGGGGCGAGGAGACCCGTCTGGGGTTCCAACCTGACCGAGGCGATCTCCTCTCGCCAGAAGATGCCCACGAAGGGATCGGTCTTGCCGAGGACCACGATACCGCCGGCTCCCTGCGCGTCGACGGAGCCCCTTGGATCGCCGAGGACCCGCGAGTCGTCGAAGGTGAATCCCGTATCCTCCCGGGGCGAGGCGTAATTCGTCACATATAAGAGAGCCTTTCCTCCGTAGGCGTTGCCGAAGGCGTCAGCGACATCGATCGAGACCGGGGCGAAGCCGTAAGGGAAGGACGTATCGATGGGAATTCTCCAGGACCAGTCCGTAGCCGTCGCGCCCTTCACGAGCTCGAGCTTCCGCGCGGGACCATCGCCTACGCGCCACTCCGACTTCGTCAGCGGATTGGGCGCCGAAATCTTGCCGACCAGGACCTCGCCCCCATCGATGGACACTACCGCGCCTTGGGAAAAACCACGGCCCGCGGACCCGGCCTTCGCCGAAGCGGGGACGAGAGCGTCGACGGTCAGCGCCCCGGGCCCTTTGTCGTAGACGAAGCTCACCGTAGCCGCATCGCCCACGATTCCGAAGCTGTCGCGCGCCGAAATCGATAGGAGATGCTTTCCCGAGGCGAGATCGGGCAGATCGAAAACGAAGGAGCCGTCGGCCTTGGTCTCCTGCGCCGCGCCGCCGTCGATCGAATAGCGGACGGCGACGACGCCGTCCTCGTCCAAGGCGCTGCCGAAAACCCTGTCGCCAGCCTTCACCACCGCGCCCGCGGTCGGGAAGTCGATGCGAAGGACAGGCTTGTCCGCCTGCCGGTCGATCTTTCGGTTCACGACGAAGGTCGAGACGTTGCCGGCGAAATCCTCGGCGCTCAGGGTGACGAGGAATTGGTCGCCTTTAATATCCCTCGAATTGAAAGATTTTTCGAAGAAGGGATCGCCTCTCCTGAGTTCGATGTCGCCCTTGCCGATGCCGGGGGCCTCCCAACTCAGCCGCTTGATTCCGACGACATCCTTTACCGAGCCCGCCACCATGACCGTTCCGTGAACCGGCGCGGCGGGCAAGGGCCGGGCGATCGCGAATGCGGGCTTGGCGTTCGCCACCATGAGGAGATGGGCAGTAGTTCCGAGGGAGCCTACCCCGTCGTGGCTGCGGAACTCGAGGAGCTCGGGGCCGTCCTTGAGTTTTTTCGAATCGACGAGAGCCTGGAAATCAACCTTGGTAAGATCCTTGCCGCGCTTGAGATCGATCTTCGACCAGAGCTTGCCGCCGTCGACCGAGAGATCGAGATCGCGCAGCCCGTTGGCGTCGCTCACTGTTCCCGAGAGTTTCACCGCTCCGGTCACCAATGCACCCGAGACCGGGGAAGCGATATCGACGACAGGCTTGAAATGGTCGAGATCGAAGGCGACCTTCACCACGGGGCCGACGAGGCCGTTGATGTCGGTCCCCCGCACAGAAATGGTTCGGCGACCGTCGGGCACCGTTTTCGTGTTGACCGTGAGCATCCAGAGATCGGAGCCCTGAGCCCGCACGAAGGGCCCGTCGTCGATCGCGACTTCGACCTTTTGAACCCCGTCATCGTCGGAGCAGACACCTACGATCGTGAGGTCGCCTCCGACGCGCTGGCCCTGGAGGGGATTGAGGACATGGACGATGGGCAGGTCGGATTTGGGGTCGATGAAGACATTGAAGGGTCCGCCTATTGCGACGTTGCCCGCCTTGTCCTTGCCTTCGACATAGATGTTGTATTTGCCCGTGGGGAAGCCGTCGATCTGGAATCGCGACTCCCAGTTGGCAGTGCCCTCGGCAGTCTGCATTACGGGCTTATCCTGGGCGACGAGGGGAAGGGCCAACAGGAGAGCCGCCAGCGCCATGACGATGACCTCGCCTCTCCCCAACATCGGCGGGGCCATTCTCCACTTTGCGCTGTGCTTCATCTCTCGCTCCATCCGACGAATCTATAGAAGAAAAGAGCCGGCACTTCGTCCAGGGTCCTCCGCGAGGCGGAGGGGCGAAGGCCGGCGGCTAGCTTATCTGGAATATCGGCACATCGACCGATTATTGACCTCAATTCTCCCTGATGTCGATGATTTCTTCCACCAAGGGCTTGAGGATGGCGCCGAGCTTGTCCTTGCCGACGCCCTGCACCTTGAACATAAGCTGCCAGATCGTCGCGCCCGAAGGCGTCTGCAGATCGATGTCGCCCATGCCGACGATGTCCCCTCCCGCCTCGGAAATGGCACCGGTGATTTTCGCGATGGTGCCCTTGGCGCCAGTCGTCCTCACCGTGGCACGCACCCCCTTTGCCCTTCCTCCGAGGAGCTTGAGAAAGCTGCGGAACACGTCGGTCTCGGTGATGATGCCGACGAGCTTGCCGTCCTTGAGAACGGGCAGCCCGCCGATCTTCCTGTCGGCCATCACGAGGGCGGCTTCCTCCAGGGGCGCGTCCTCCGTGACGCTCAGCACCTGACGGGTCATCACCTTCTCGACGGTAAGCTTCGAGAGGAGGTAGGGAATTTCGTAGACGGACAAGGAGGTCGTTGGCGAAGGCGAGGCGTAGAGGAGATCCTTTTCCGAGATAATTCCGACAAGCTTGCCTTGCGCCTCGACGACGAGAAGACGGCGAATCCTCTTTTCCCGCATCAGGGCGAGGGCATCCTGGACGGAGAGGGATGGAAGGACGGTGACCGGATTGCGGGTCATGTGATCGCGAACGAGCATAAAACCTCCAACTGGAAAGACGTCTTTGGCAACCCCAGTGTAGCGTGCCGACACGAGGAGAGCCAGTGTCGACCGGCATCGGGGAGAGCGTCGCTCCATTGACAGAAGGCCTTCCGTTGCGCAGGATAAGCCGCCGGACGAATCCTACGAGCAGCCAGTCCGGCGAAACGACGGACAGGTGCAGAAGAAATCCGCAAGAGCCGCGCTTCGACCGGCCTTCCTCGTCGCCATCGCCTGCTTCGCGACGGCCTTCCTCGGCGCCCTCGACACGGGAACCGCCAGGACCGCCACCCTTCCCGCCTCGGCGACCCTGCCCGACGAAGGCGCCGGTCCTCCCCCGCCGCCCGACGCGGATGTCACCGTCGCGCTCCTCGGGGAAAATCCGCGGATTCGATCCTATACGGTGACGCGAAGCGGGGACGGAAAATGGATACGCCTCAGCGCCCAAGCCGAGACAGCCTATCCGGTCGGCGCCTCGACGATTACCGAGATCGTCGAAAACTACGTCGGTGCGTCCAAGATCTTCAGCCGCATCGGCTGGGTCAAGATCATCGACAAGGTTGAAAACGGTACCATCACGGAACAGTTTTCCGGCGTCAAAGCCTTCGGCTTCAAATTCTACACGACCAACCGTTTCCGCCAGTGGACGAGCGGCGAGAACGACTACACCGTGATGCACTTCCTCCAGGTCGCCAGCGGCGGAACGATGCGGAACTGCAGCGGGTACTGGGCGGTCGCGGACCGTTCGACTCCGGACAAGCCCATGTGCTACCTGGACTACAGCCTCAGTTTCGAAGCCCTCGACCAGTTCCCCGGTCAGGAATCCGTCATGCGCGGTTTCGGCGAGGCCGATGTCCTCCTGGCGCTCAAGGAACTCGGGCAGGCGGCGGAAAAAACGGGAAAGTGAGGACTGGCTGACCCAACCTCCACCGGCATGCTCCATGAACCTAACCTCAAAGCCAGACTCCACGACCCCGCCTGCGAAGCCGCGCGCGGAAAGTCGCTCGAAGTTCGATGCGAAGCGAGGGGCAAAACTCATCTTTTCTTCGCGTAATTGAAGGCCGCTTGGATCTCCCCCATGAGGTTATTGGAGGGAATGGATTGGGGCAGACGATCGGCGAGCGGGAAGAACCGAAATGCGGCGCGGGCGGCATCGCGCACAACCGCGCTATCGCCGTCAATCTCGGCTGTCGACTGACTGACGGCCATCCATTTGAGGCGAACACCGACCTGTTTTTGGAAATCGGGCGAGCAGAGGAGCCGCAGCAATGGCTCCAACTGCTTGGGGGCCTTCCCCCCATCGTAGACCTCAAGAAAAAGAACCGTACCCGCGAGGGCAGTTTGCCCAGATTCGTAACGCCGTAGCCACGGGGCGAAGCGTCGCGGGTCGCCGCCCCTCGAAATCTCGAAGCTCCTATACGAAGTGCCGAAAACATAGGGCGAGCCGGGTTTTTGCCAGACCGCGAGATCGCCGGGCGTGAAAGTCCAGGTCGAAGGCGCCCATGCCGTCGACGTCGTCCATTCGGGAACCCGCGCCAATCCCGCGCGCCAATCGGCGTCGAATTGACTGAACCAATTGCCTGCATCGAGAATGGGCGATTTCAGTGACGACTCTCCGAGGAAGAAGACTGCCTGTCGACACGAGGGCAGGCCACCGGGCAAGGCGAGTTGTCCCTCCCAGCGCTTGTCCCCGATCTGATCCCAATTGGGAAGGTCGGGCGGCACTGCGCTCCCCGCAGGGTAATAGGCCTCGAAACCGACCGCGTCGAAGAACAGCGGCAAGGCCGACCATGACCCGTCGCTCGACCTGCCCAGGGCGGCGAATACGGGCAGGGGAGCGTAGGCGGGGGGAAGGGCTGATGCGGAGATTGGCGATACAGCCGGCACGGCCGCGGGCAGGTTCCATCTCGGCGTCGAGGTAAGCCTCGCGACGAGGCCCTTTGAAGGCCAGGGCCCGGTATCGGGGAGGAAGACGAGCCCTTCCAGCCCCTTCGTACCCTTGGCCGCCTGCTCGACAAGGGAAGCGACCTGCGCAGCCTCCGGGCTCACCATGAAGGTGAGCGGGGGGGCGCAGGAGGAGAGGAGGAGAGGGATCGCGATATGCGCGAGCAGGCGAAGAGAGCTGCTCATGTGATCACTCCAGAGTGGCGAATTTCCCTATTGAAGTTGAGCCTCCTCCAAATTGTAGAGGGATCCGTTCTTTGTCGAGTAGCCAAGAATCGGAGAATTGACCGCCGAAGCGTTCTTTTTCATGCCTATCCCTATACGATAGTCTTGAGCAACGCTGGCCGATGGGACGGTCGATACTTCCCAATTCCCCGTGTATTGGTCGCCGGCGGCTCCGTCACCAAGGACCGCGAAATTCGTTCTCCAGGCCGCGCGCACGCTCCCAAGCGCCTGCGTAAAGCTCGGCATGAAGTACGAGATATACGGCACGTATTTACTCCCGTCATAATAGGTGGTAATGCCGATGTTAGAGCCGACGGACAGGAATGAATCCACGGTGACGACAGTCGAAGCGCTTGAGTAGTTGGGCAGGTACGCATACTTCAGGTCTCCTGAACCGGCCGCATAGTAGGCGATATGGATACCATCGTTGCCGTCTACCGCGAGATCGACGTACCAGCCCGCGAAATTCGAGTCTATAACCGTGGCGTTCGCTTGCCACTGGGCCGCCGAGGTCGTCAATGTCGGTGCGGTATTATAGCTGAAAATGAGACGTTGGTTCGCCTGGTCGTACCAGGCAGCAACTGCGATCCCGCCGCTTGTGACTCCAATCGAACTGTACTGGCCCACTCCATAGGTGGATGCGGAAGTGGCCATAGCCTGGCCGTACTGATAGGAACCGGTTCCGCTATTGGGCTGATCGCCGATAGCCCCGGTGAAAGTCGTGCCCGTCGATGTCCCATAGCGGAAAGTGAGCTGATTCTGCGCCGCGTCGTAATAGGTCATGTATATGTTGCCGGCGCCTGAGGTCGCGATCTTGGGGAACTGAACGCGATCCGACGTCCCAGCCGTGCCGTTGTAAGCGCTCTCGATCAGTTTCTTATATGTACCTCTAGTATAGGTACCACCCGATCCATCCGCCGTCGCGTTGCCAGCTTGCCAGGCGTAGAAACCGGTATTCGCCCACAGATTATACGAACCGGTTCCATTACCACCGTTATCCCCATTCACGCCGATCGCATAGAAATGCGGCGTCGAATCGTAGGCGAAGGCTGTGTCGTACCACTGTGTAAACGACCCGTCAATCTTGGTATCGGCGCCGTTGTCGTTAACATGCACTTCCTGCGCGCCATAGTCATAAGCGAATCCCGTGCGCTGCGTTGTATCGGTCGAGACATCGAAAGTCGGATAGCGAATCGCGTTGCTCGTCCCGGAGCCAAACAGGGTAGTGAACTTCCATACGAGGAAGGATAGATCGTCGGTCAGGTTGGGGCTATTGAGCCCATTCGGCTGCATGTCGTAATAGACCGTAAGGCCACCGCTGGTCGTGATGAAGGCCGTATTGCTGTTTGCATTATTGGTGCTCGCCGCGCTCCCGACCGTCAACACGAGGGGACCGGAAGTCGAAGCGGCAGGTACGACAAAGGTTGCTGCGGATGCACTCTGCGTAGCCAATGCGACCGAGGCGCCATTAAGGGTCATTGTGGAACCGGAACCTGTGGAGAGATTATAGCCGTTCAGCGTCACCGTCTCGCCTTGCCGAACGGGGTAGGCTCCGCTCGCTGACCTGTTGAAGGCAGAGGGGTTAGAACTGTAAATGCTCGAGAGTGCGGTCGTTACGGACTTCACATACGGCACCACATCAACCAACGACGTCGACGACGCGGAATACTGCGCGACGTTGGGGTTAGCGTTGTACGCCTTGAAAGTCACCGTGATGTTCTTGCCCGTCACCGTAGAAAGCGAGGAGCTGTCCCAGGTGAAGGTCCAGTTCACTTGTTGGCCCGAGAGGCCGAGCACCTGGTGGCTCGTGTCGATGGCGACGCTCCAACCCGTGCCGGAGAGGGGCGCCCAGGTCCCGCCCGAATAGGTGGCGATGTTGAACTCGGCGCCGCCGTTATAGCCGGGAATCGTCGCGGTGATCTTGGTCAGTGCCTGATCGTTCCATGCGCTGCCGAGGAAGACGACCTGGCCCGAAACGGCCGCCGCGCCCGAAGTATAGGGGCTCGTATAGTCGATGTGCCCGCCGTTCGCCCCGATGTTCTGGCCGTAGCTCGATACCGGCCCGGTCTGGAAGACATTGCCCGTCGTATAAGGGTTCGTCGTCGGCAGGAGGTACTGGGTGCCGAAGGGAGCCACTCCGATGGCCGGAGTCCCATGGTCGGCATTTTGGATGTTCATTGCGATGGTCGTGCTGTAGGACTGGGGGATAGTGGCGGTTTGATCCGTCACGGTGAGAACGAAGCTCGCCCCATTCGACGTCGAAGTATCTGCGATCACCGGCGAGACTGTCGTCGGATTGAAGGTCACCGTCGCTCCGTTGGAGCTTACGCCCGTGACTGTTCCCTGCGCCCAGTAATCGGTGCCACCATAGGTCAGCTTGTAGCTCAGGGCGCCGTTCGGCGTCGTCGTCCCGTTGCCATAGACGCTGCTCACATTGAAGGAAAGCGTATTGCCCTCGGCGATGAATCCGGTGTTGGGCAGGGCTGAGGAGGTGTAGGCCTGGGTCACGGTCGACCCGCCGATGCTGGTTCCCAACGTAACGCCGGAGAACTTCGGCCCGCTGTTCCCCACAAAGACTCTATAAGTAAAATGAGTCGCGTTGCCCGCGATGTCGAAGACGGTGTAGGCGAGGGTGTAAGGGCCGTCGGCGAATTTCGTCGTGTCGAGCTGAATGCCCCAAGTCGTGTTACTGCCGCTCGTGCCCATCATCTCGGTCACGCCCGTAATGCCCGAGGCGACATAGGCCCCGCTCGTCGTGGTCGCGATGTCGAGGTAGTAGCCCGCGGTCGAGGTCGAAGGCCAGCTCTGCGTGTTCCCTTGATAATCGACATAGGTATAGGTTCCGGTCGCGACGGAGACGCCGCCCGCGAGAGGCACCGCCTTGCCGGAGCTGTCGAGGAGATAGACGTAGATATCCTTGATTCCCCCGACCGTGCCGGAGCTGGTCCCGATGTCGGTGACCGAACTCGCAATCGTCTGGGCGGCTCCCGTGAGCACGCCGTAGACGTTGGATGAGGCGTCGGTCACGGTCGCGAGCCCCGTCGGCGCGGCGGCGACCGGCGCGAAGTTGTCGACGCTCACGCCGGCGGGACTCGTCGTCACCTGGGCCGTGGGTGTCGTCAGATCGGAGGCCTGGACATTGAAGCCCAGGGCACCGGAGAAATAGCCGCCGGTCGTCAGGCTGGGGTAGACCGTCGAGGAGTTGATCGTAATTGCGACCGAATACTGGAATTTTCCGCTCGCGTCGCTCTCGACCGCCTGGGCTCCCGTCGGTACGTTTCCGGCCGCGGTCACCGTAAAGATCATCCCGATGGCTGGCGTGATCGTGCTCCCGAGGCCCAGGGCCACCCAGGGATTGCTGCCGGGTGTCGTATTGCTGCCGGGATTCACGATGAGTAGCTTGTAGGCTTGGCCCGAGGCGTAGGTTACCGCGGCTCCGGAGCCGAGCTGATTCTGGGCGCTGACCGCGTAGGAGTACCCGTTGACGCTCGTCCCGCTCGACGAAAGGGGAATGGCAGTGACGGTGCCACTCGTGGTCGTGACCGCGTAGAGATTGCTCGTCCCGCTGAAGGGACCTGTGTCCACGAGGTTGAGGCTCGACAGACCCACGGGCGTGCTTACCGAGCCGTCGAGGGTGAATGTGCCGCGAGCGTCCATCGATTGCGTATAGGACTGCGCGCTGCCGCCCTGCGGCGTGATGGTAGTGATTGTGACTGTCGGGAAGGTGTTGTTAAAGGTCATGGTCAGAGGGCTGGCAAGGTACCCTGTGAAATTCCCCCTCGGTCCGCCGAAGGAGGTCGCGCTCCAGGCACGGCCCGTCACCGAAATGGTCTGGGCCGATTGACCGGACTGCGGATAGACGTTGCCGACGTTGATGTCGTAGTACCACGAAACGCTCGTGCCAGAGGTCATCAGGGTGGCCGGGGCCCACTGATCCACGGCGTAGCTCGTGCTCACTCCGCTCGAGAAGGCGATCGCTCCGCCGCCGGGTGAGGAAGCCACCTGGAAGGACGTGGTGGTCGAGGTTGCCCCGACAACATAGTAGGCCTTGCCCGCCGTCGCTCCGCCCGGAAGACTCGGAATCTGCGCTACGCTCTTGATGTAGACTACGGTGTTCGCGGCGAGGGGGGAGGCAAGAGCCGAACTCAAGGTAAAGGTGGTGGAGCTCGTCAGCACGCTCGTCGGGATCGTCGTCGGGGGTGTCGAGCCATTCGTCGGGTCCACATAGACCTCGGCGCTATAAACGCCGACGGGCTGTGTGGCAGTGCCGTAGATGCGCTGCTGCCCCCCGAAGGTTTGCGCATTAGCGGGGGAACTGATGCTGATGGTCGGTGTGTTCGCGTTGGAATTGTAGACGAAATAATCGACCACCTGGACCGAGTTGCCGGCGTTGTCGACGGCCTGGAAATGGATGGGAATCAGCCAGTAATCCAGCGCAAGGAGGGTCTGGCCGTTGAGATCGCAGGCGTAGGCGTTGGTGCTGTTCGCGTAGCCGCTGATATCGCCGAGGCTCAACACCCAGTTCGAGGCCGAGCTTCCCGACTGATAACTACCGGTCTTTCCTATATAATACTGAATATTCTGGCTCACGCCCGAGCCCGGATCGCTCGTTGTGCCGGCAATGGAGACGAGGCCTTGGAGCGGACTACCCGAAGCTCCGACGGTGATGGCCGTGCCGGTAGGCGATGCCGCCGCAAGGATCGACGTCGTCGAGGGGCTGCTCATCGCGACCGTCGGCGGCTGATTGTCGAGACTGTAGCTCCGGCTCGCCACGCTGGTCTTGCCATCGGCCGAGGTCACCTGCGCGTATGCGGTGAAGGCTCCATTGCCGACGCCGCCGAGCGAAATGTTGGGGAGGAGCCAGCCGAGATTCAGCGAGGGGCTATAAACCGTCGCCGATCCTGCCGAGGCGTAGTTGAGGATCGTGCCCCCGCTGGCCGCCGTCGAAAGGACGAATGTAGAACCGGAAACGCTTTGTACGTAATAGGGCGTTCCGGCCGAAATGGCCGGCGTGGCCGAAGGCAAGCTTCCGGTAAAGTAGACGACATTGCCGTTGGCAAATAGCGCAGAGGTGGTGGATACACCGGTACCCGCCGCCAGGGCAAGCGAGGCGACTGGAGGCGCCACGGCGGTGCCGAAGGCGGTACCGGACTTCGCAACCGATAGACCCGAACCCGAACCCGTGAGCGAGCTTACGCCGGTTAGCGTGAACTCGTCGATCCCGGAGGTCGCCGACGAAGCGCCTACGCTCGCGACCGTATAGGTCGAGATTGAGAGCAGAGCCCCGGCCAAGGTCGTCGGCATTGCCGAGCCCGCGATGTAGACCGAGTCGCCGACACCGAGGCCGTGAGGCAGGCTGGTTTGGAAGGTGGCCGTAGCCGTGCCGACGCCGATGATGGCGAAGGCAGGCAAGGCGTTTGAGGCGCCGAAGGTCGGGGAAGAGGCGCTGGTCGCCACGACGCTCAGACCCGTCACGCCGCTCGAATCCTGGGCGGTGCCCGTCAGGGTGAAGGACGCGCTGACCCAACTCCCCAAGGCCGGGGAGATTAGGGCCGCGGCCGGGGATGCATTGGAAATGAAGAACTGGACCTGGGTCGGCGAAGCGGTGCCGTTTGCCGGGGACGCGACATCAATAGCGCTGACGGTCACCTGGTACTTGCCGTCGGGAAGGCCGAGGGTCGAAAGGGGAATGGACCAATTGTAGGTAACAGGACTTCCGGTCACGATCGTCGAAGAGGAGGCGATCATAGGATTCCAGCTCGCGCTCGCCGGGTTGTATGCGCTGAGGGTGTAGGAATAGGAAGCGATGCCCGAGGCATCGGTCAGGGTACCCGAGAGGCTCGGTGTCGCCGAGGTCGAAATCACGGTGGGATATCCGGCGCCCGATGTCGCGATATTGTTGTAGGAGACAGCCGGCGCAGAGGTATCCTTCACGAAGGTTCTGGTAGTCGTCGTCGTCTTCCCGGCGATGTCGGTCGCGGTCAAGGTGAGAGTATGGGTGCCATCGGCGAGCCCGGCCCAATTCCACGAAGGATAGGTCCAGGCTCCGGCGCTCGCGAAGACGTCTACTGCCGGATTCGAATCGAGCTGGATCGCGGCGCTCGTCAAATTGGCGTCGGCGGCCGCGCCCGTCGGGGCGCCGATGTCCGTCGAGGCAATTCTGCCGGTCGCGGGATTCGCGATGCCCGCCGTCGGCGCCGCCGTATCGAGGTAGAATTCGCAGACTTGCGGAGCCATCGCGTTGGCCGACGGTGCTGCCCGGTCCTGGGCGTTCAAGGTCAATCGGTAGTGCCCGTCGGCGTATCCGCTCAGATCCACCGTCCAGGGGAAATTGGTCGAGTTGGCCGTGGAGCCGAGGCTCGTGGTCGCCTGTTTGATAGTCCAGAGTCCGCCCGTATACTGTTCGACTTCATAGGTTGCCGAAGCGACGCCGTTCGCGTCCGCGATGGTGCCAGCGATTTTCGTTCCCGTCTGGAGATAGACCGTCCAGGGAGTGGAAGTCGACAGATTGGTGAAGGACGGGGCAGGCGCCACCGTGTCCTTGATGAAGGCGAAGGCCTTGTCGAAGGTCCTACCAGCCTTGTCCGTGACACGGGCGTAGAGATAATGCGAGCCTTCGGATATCGACGCGAAGTTCGTCGGCACGCCGGAGAGCCCCGAGAAGAAAGCGCTGGGAGCGCTCGCGAGATCGTAGGACCAAGCCGTGGTCCTCGTGAGATCGATCGCGACGGTTCCTATATGGGACGAATTGAAAGTCGGGTCGTCGATGGAGAGGATAAGGGAGGCGACGCCGTTCGTCGCGACCGGGTCGCTCGCGTCCGAAGGATCGGAAGTGAGTCCCGAGGCCACGAAGGCCGAACTGAATATTCCCGATGCCGCGGTCGTCGAGAAGTCCACCGAGGGCAGGCCTTGGTCGACCATAACGCGCGAGGCGATGGCCGCGCTCACGTTGCCCGCGAGATCGGTCGCCCGGGAAAAGATGAGGTAGCTCCCCTCGCTCAGGGTCGTCGAATCCAGGGTTGTGTTCCATGTCGAGGAACCGTAGGTCGCCGCCGTCCAGGTCCCGACCTTGGCCGCAAAGAAAGCGATCCCTCCGGTTCCCGGATTGAGCGCCGCTCCGCCGTTCGTGGCCGAGACTTCGAAGGCCGTACTCGTGAGGCCTGTCAAACTGATCCAATAAGGCTGGTTGGCCGAAATGCCGGAAGGAAGGCTGCCGCCGGCGTAGGCGGAGAAATACACGATGTCACCGGCTGCGAGGCCATGGGCCGCGCCGGCGGAGAAGGTCGAGCCAGTCAAGCCAAGGGACATGCCGCGCGCAAGCTGCCAGTCGACGCCGGAGATTCCCGCAGGAGTCCCGCCGCCGCCGAGGTCCGTGGCCCCGCCGCCAATAATGACCGAATTGCCAGAAATCGCGGTTCCTGAAGCGGGCGTGGTGATCGTCGGCGCTGGTGCGGTTTTGTCTACTAGGAAGGAATAGGTCTGTGAACCCACGCGCTGTCCCGAACTCAGGGCCTGGACGGTGACGGTGTGAGTTCCTTCGGCCATGGTCGAGGCCGCGACGGAGATGGCGTTCCCGAGGCCTGTCGAGAAGCTATAAGTTCCCGGACTTACGCCGCTCATCGTCGTGTAGGACCCGGAGTCGAATCTGTATTCGACCACCGAGAGGTTGTTCGACGAGGCGTTGCCCGAGAGGGTAAAATTCGCATTCACGGCGGCCGAACCCGCCGAGGAGACAAGGCTCGAAACGACGGGATTGTTCCGATCGAGACGGAACCAGACTGTAGCTGAATTTCCCGAGTTCGGAGTCGCGAGCGTATCGGCGACGGAAAGCATGATGCGATAGAGTCCGTCCGTAAGGAAGGGCGCCGCCGAGAGATCCTTCGCGAAACCGACGCTGAGCGGCGTCGAACCGCTGGTAGAAAGGGAAGTCCAAGACTCCGTCGTCGTCCAGGTTGTTCCGTTGTCGGCGGAGAACTCCACCATCGACTGGACCGTACCGACCCCAGTTTCGTCAGTTATAGTACCCATGACTTTGGGAAGGCTGTCGACCAAGGTGATGGCTGTCGAAGCAGCGTTCTTCGTCGGATCGATATTGCTGAAGGTAACGACCGGCGCCTTCGTATCGACCGCGACGGTTCGCGTCATGGTCTTTACGTTGCCGGCATTGTCGGTCGCGGTAAAGACATAACTATGACTTCCGTCGGCCGGCAAGGACGCGACCGGATAACTCCATTTCCCCGAACCGAAGGTCACGGAAGTTGGTGGCGTGGCGCCGTCCGCGCTAACCACGAGACTCGCAAGCCCGCTGGCGGCATCGGAGATGGTGCCGCCAAGGGTAAAGATTGCGTTCACTGTCGAAGGCACCGTATCCGTCGAAACAAGGCTCGGCGCGGTCTTATCGTAACCGAAGTCCACCTTGGCCGAGAGGGCCTCCGCGTTTGTCGTCCAGTTTCCATAATTGTCGACAGCTTTTATCCAAAGCGTCTTCGCGCCTTCGCTCGCCAGAGTGAGGCTCGCGCTAAAACTCACCGTGCCTGTAGCCTTCGTCCAAAGCGATCCAGTCGCCGTCGGATCGTCGGCGCTATGGTCGGTGGAAGTGGAAACCACGTAGGGGGCGTCGACCAGCACATATACCGACTGCACGCCTGAGCCGGAGCCGTCGTTAGCGACCCCCGTCACATTTAAGGTAGAATTCGATACCCAGGTCATTGGCGTCGTCGTCGCGGGCGAAGTCACTGTCAACTGCGGCGACATCGTATCCACTGTCATGGAATAAGGCCCGCTCTGCGTAACCTTCCCCGCCGCGTCCGTCGCCGTGAACGTGAACGAATAGATGCCGTCGTTCGCGTGCGTCGCCGCGTCGATTCCACCGCTAAAAGGCGTCCAGGTCCAGGCATTGCCCGGCGTTACATGCGTCGAATCTGTCACCGGGATCGTCGCCGTCGTCGCCGTCCCGCCGTTCTTCGTGTAGGTCACCGTCAGGGACGAGCTCGATGCTAATTGGTACGAATCCCAAACGTAGCCGCCCATGCCCGCGAAGCCCGCTGCCGTAGTCGCCGTCACCGTCGCGGGAGGCGCCGTCACGCTCAGGTTGGGCGGATTATAGTCCACCCCGAAGTTCACCGCGGCGTTCATCACCGCGTTCCCCGCGGCGTCAGTCGCCTTCACGAGGAGGCTGTGCGGTCCCTCCGCCAGTCCCGTCATCGTCGCCGTCCAGGTCCCCGCGACGTTTATCCCCGACGTATCCGTCCATGCCGCGTTCGCCCAAGTCGTCCCGCCGTCCAGGCTGTACTGGATCGTCGCCACGCCAGAGGCTCCACCCGTCGGATTCGGGTCCGTCGCGCTCCCGCTGATCGTGTAAGCCGATGACGATACCCACGCAGGCACCGCGTTCAGGCTTACTGTCGGCGCCGTCGTATCGATCGTGATCGTCCGATTGACCGTCGTCGTCTTTCCCGCCGCGTCCGTCACCGTGATTATATATGTATAACTTCCATCCGCCGCGTGCGCGTCGAGATTGGCCTGACTCTGTCCGAGAGGAAGACTCACCGAAGTCCAACCCTGACTCGTCCCCCCGATCGAAAGGGGCGCCGTGAACGTTACGCTCTGCGGCGTCGCCACTCCCTTTTGCTCCGTCGCCGTGAGAGCAGCAAGCGCGTTCGTATCCGCGATAGTGCCGCCCAGCGTGTAGAGACTCTTCGTCGCAAAGGTCGCCGCGTGCGTCTCACTTACGGTCGGCGGATTCTGGTCCACGCCGAAGTCTCGATGGACGATCGTCGCCACGTTCCCCGCGTTGTCCAGCGCGGCCGCCCAAAGCGTATGTTGGCCTTCCCCAATCGTCGACAGACTCGCCGTCGTCGACCAGGTGCTCGTCCCGGCCGCAACGATCCAGCCCGACGCCACCGTCGGGTTCTCCCCGCCGTGATCCGTGGAAGTGGATGCCACATAGAGGCCATCCACCTTGTAGTACACCGATGCCACTCCCGAGGCGCCCAACCCCGAATCAGAGGCGGAACCGCCTAAGTTCGCCGTCGCTCCAGACAGCCAGTACCCCGCATTGGCCGGCGCATAACTCCCCGGCTGATTGATCGTCGTAACAGGGCTGGTCGTATCGACCGTGATCGTTCGAGTCTGCGTCGTCGTCTTTCCCGCCACGTCGCTTGAAACGAACACGTATGTGTGCTGGCCATCCGCAGGCGACACGACCGGCAGGGTCCAGGCGCCGGAGGTCACGGCGACCGCCTGCGCAGCGCCGCCGTCGATGGTCACCGACAGAGTCGGCGATCCCGCGGGATTCGAGTCGGAAGTCGTGCCCGCGAGCGTGAATCCGGCCTTCACCAAGCTCGGCACGGCGTCCGTGAAAGCCAAGGTCGGCGGATTGAGATCCATTCCGAAACCGATCATGTTTGCCGCCGAGACCGCCTCGCTCGCCGTCGTAACGTTCCCCGCAGTGTCGACCGCCTTCACCCAAAGCGTCTTGTATCCCTCGCCCACCAGAGCCGGTAGCGCGTGCGTCGCATCCGTGTTCCAGCTCGTCTTCCCGGCCAGCAAGGTCCAGCCGTTCCCGACCACCGTCGGATCTTCACTACTGTGATCGGTTCCGCTCGACGCCACATAGGATCCGTCCACCTTCGCGTATACCGCGCTCACGCCGGTTCCAGACCCATCGCTGGCCACGCCCGTCACCGACAAGGAACTCGACGACACCCAGCCGTTCGCCGAGGGAGACGTCACCGTGATCGTCGGCGCCTCCGTGTCCACCGTCAGGCTCCTCGTCACCACTGTCGTCTTGCCCGCGGCATCAGTTGCCGTGAACGTGAAGCTCCACAGTCCGTCCTGGGCGTGGGTCATCGCGTTTATCGCGAATCCAAAGCTCCAGTTCGACGCCGCCGCGATCGGCGTGGCGTTGTTCACGACGTTCCCGTTCTGCGTCGAACTCACCGTCAGATTCAATGTGCTTCCCAGCACCGATGCCGGATTCGTGTCCGACAGCGTGCCGGTAAAGCTCGTGAACCCGGAGGCCGTCGCCGCCGTGATCGTCGAGCTCGTCGCTCCAACACTCAGGATTGGCGCGGCAAGATCCACCCCGAAGTTCACCGCCCCGTTCGTCACCGCGTTCCCCGCGGCATCCGTAGCTTTCACGAGGAGGCTGTGCGGTCCCTCCACGAGAGCCGTCATCGTCGCCGTCCAGGTCCCCGCCACGTTCGTCCCCGACGTGTCCGTCCAGGCCGCGTTCGCCCAGCTCGTCCCGCCGTCCAGGCTGTACTGGATCGTCGCCACCCCAGAGGCGCCGCTGCCCGGATTCGGATCCGTCGCGCTCCCGCTGATAGTGTAAGCCGATGACGACACCCACGCGGGCACCGCGTTCAGGTTCACCGTCGGCGCGGTCGTGTCGATCGTGATCGTCCGATTGACCGTCGTCGTCTTACCCGCCGCGTCCGTTCCGGTGATCACATAGGCGTAGGACCCGTCAACCACCCCGCCCAGGGGCAGGCTCGCCGACGTAAAGCTCGCCGTCTTCACCCCGGCCAAGGCCACCGACGGAGTGAAACCCACGGCCTGAGCCATTCCGCCGTTCATGCTCTCGGTGATGCTCATCGTTGCGAGCGCGTTCGTGTCTCCGATATTGCCCGTCAGCGTGTAGGTCATCTTTGTCGAACTCACCGCCGCGTGCGTCTCCGTCACCGTCGGCGGATTCTGGTCCACGCCGAAGTCGCGCGTCTTCGCCGTCTCGACATTCCCCACCGCATCCATTGCCGCCACATATAGCGCGTACTCGCCTTCGCCGATTCCGCCGCTTCCACTCAAGGTCAGGGTGCCGTTCCAATTGGAGGTACCGCCGGCTTGCGTCCAGCTCGCCGTCGAGAAGGTCGGCGCCGCCGATCCCTTCGTCACGACCTTGTAGTACACACCCGTGACGCCTGTCGCCCCGCTCCCCGTGTCGCCCGAGGTCCCGTTGATCGAGGCCGTCGTTCCAGAAAGCCAGTACGCGGCGTCGGCGCTCGTTAAGCCGGCTGTCGGCGTCACGATCGCGCTCGAAGGCGCCGTCGTGTCCACCTGCTCGACCCGGTCAACCGATATCGTCTTGCCAGCGATGTCCTTCGCCGTGAAAGCGAAGTCGTGTGTCCCATCCGCAAGGCCGCCGGCCCCCACCGTCACGTCCAGAGTCCACGTAAAGCCCTGTGCCGTAGCCACGGTTGCATAGGCGTACCCCGCCCCGAGCGAACCGACGTCCACCGCCGCACCATGGTCGATAGACACCTGGAAGGCTCCGCTAGCGGCCAGCGCATCCGTATCCTCCACCTTGCCCGCGAAATGGATCGTGCCCCTCGTCGCCGTCGAATAGGTGGCCGGATTCGTCCCTCCGCCCACTCCCGTCTCCTGCATCACCGGCGGATTCAGATCGTAGAAGAACCCGATCGTCTGGCTCGATTGGTTGCCCAGCTTGTCCGTCGACCGAAGCTTCAGCGTCTTCGCGCCTTCGGTCGTCCCCAGGCTCACCGTGGCGCTCCAGCTCGTCCCGCTCAGGCTCAGCCCCGTCCATGTCGAACCGCCGTCCAGGCTGTACTCGACCGCGTTCGTCCCGGGAAAGCCAACACCGCCCGTGTCCGTCGAGGTGCCCTGGATCGTATAACTCGAACTCGAGGTCGATTCGTTCGCCACGGGCGCCGTCGCCACCAAGGCGGGCGCAGTCGTGTCTATCTGCACCGTTCGCGTCACGCTCGCCGTCTTCCCGGCCGCGTCCGATACCAGCAGCGTCAGCGCGTATAGCCCATCTCCCAGACTCGTCGGCAGCGAGTAGGTCCAGGCCCCTGTCGATTGGTTCCAATTGAACCCATCTGCGCCTGTCAGCGTCACCGCCGCCCCGCCGTTCTTCGAGTAGCTCAGCACCGCGCTCGATGCCTGCCGCCCGCTCGTCACCGCCGCATCATCGGCCTGGCCCGCGAAGGCCACGTTCATATTGCTCTGGATCAATGCCGTCCCATGCGTCGTTTCCGTAGCCTCGGGATTCGCCTTGTCGATATTGATCGTCGTGCTCACGGGTAGCCCGACGTTCCCGGCGAAGTCCACTGCGCGAACGTACAAAGCAAGCGTTCCCTCGGCCGAGGCGCTCAGATCCAGGCTCCCGATCCAGCTCCCGGCCCCCGAAGCGTCCGTCCAGGCGCCGGCCGTGCTTCCCAATTGGTACTGCACCTTCGCCACGCCGCTCGTCGCGGCTCCCGCGTCCGAGGAACTCCCGCTGATCGGAATCACGCCGCTCACGTAGCCGCCAATGGCGTTCACCGCCGCCGTCGGAGCCGTCGTATCTATCTGGATCGAGCGCGTCACGACGGTCGTCTTTCCCGCCGCATCCGTCGCCGTGAACACGAAGCTCCATTGCCCGTCCTGCGTATGTCCCGCCGTGTCGAGGGTCGCGAAGGGAGTCCAGCTCCACAGGTTGCCCGGCGAACTCGTCGAGGTTCCCACCACGTTGATCGTGGCCGAGGTTGCCGTTCCCCCGTTCTTCGAGTAGCTCACCGTCAAAGGTGTCGCCGCCCCCACGGGATCGCTGTCCCAGGTCGCTCCGTCGAAGGACGGCGGAGCATCGGTGCTCACCGTCGACGTCGTGTTTATCGTCGTCTCCGCGAGATTCGGCGCCGCGGCGTCATAGCCGAAGTCGATCTTGTTGGTAGCGGAGATCGCCTCGCTGGCGGTCGTGATGTTCCCCGCCGCGTCCGTCGCCTTTATCCATAAGGTCTTATTGCCTTCGCCTGCTAGGACTGGCAGTGCGTGCGTCGCGTCCGTGTTCCAGTTCGTCTTCCCCGCCATCAGGGTCCAACCATTGGCTGAGACCGTGGGGTCTTCACTACTATGATCGATCGAGGCGTTATCTACCTTCGCGTACACCGCGTTCACGCCGGTTCCAGACCCATCGTTCGCCACGCCCGTCACCGACAGGGAACTCGACGACACCCAGCCGTTCGCCGAAGGAGAGGTCACCGTGATCGTAGGCGCCTGCGTGTCCACCGTCAGGCTCCTCGTCACAACCGTCGCCTTGCCCGCGACGTCCGTCGCCGTGAACGTGAAGCTCCACAGTCCGTCCTGGGCGTGGGTCGTCGCGTTTATCGCGAAGCCGAAGGTCCAATTCGACCCTGCCGTAATCGGCGAGCCGTTGTCGACGAGGTTCCCGTTCTGCGTCGAACTCACCGTCACGCCGAGCGTGCTCCCCATCACCGATGCGGGATCGCTGTCGGACAGCGTTCCTCCGAAACCCGTGAAACTCGATGCCGTCGACGAGGTGATCGTCGCGGGGGTCGCTCCGACCCCGAGACTCGGCGCGGCGAGGTCCACACCGAAGTCGACCGCAACGTTCGTCGTCGCGTTGCCCGCCGCGTCGATGGCCTTCACGATGAGGCTGTGCGATCCCTCGGCGAGTCCCGTCAGAGTCGCCGTCCAGGTCCCGCTCGTGTTCGTTCCGCCCGAGCTGTCCGACCAGCCCGCGCTCGTCCAACTCGTTCCACCGTCCAGACTGTACACGATATTCGCGACGCCAGAGGCGCCGGCGTTCGGGTCGGTCGCGCTCCCGCCGATCGTGTAGGCCGAAGAGGATATCCAGGACGGAATAGCGCTCATGCTCAAAGTCGGCGCCGTCGTGTCGATGTTCACGGTGCGAGTGATCGTCGTCGACTTCCCCGCGACATCGGTCACCGTGATCGCGTAGGCATAGCTCCCATCGGCCGCATGGGCGTCGAGATCGGCTTGAGACTTTCCCAGGGGAAGACTCGCCGAAGTCCAGCCTTGGCTCGTACCGCCCACCGACGCCGGCGCCGCGAACGCCACGGTCAGCGGAGTTCCGCTTCCCTTTTGCTCCGTGATGGCGAGCGTCGACAGGGAGTTCGTATCCGCGATCGTGCCGGTCAGAGTATACAGGCTCTTAGCGGCGAAGGTTGCCGTGTGCGTCTCCGTCGCCGTCGGGGGATTCTGGTCCACGCCGAAATCGCGCGTCTTGGCCGTCTCGACGTTACCGACGGCGTCGACGGCCGCCACGTACATAGTGAACTGGCCTTCGCCGGTCCCACCCGTACCGCTCAGCTTGACCGTGCCGTTCCAGTTCGTCGTTCCGGCCGCCTGGGTCCAGGTCGAGGTGGAGAAGGCCGGCGCGGCGCTTCCCTTCGCCACGATGTCATAGTACAGACCGACGATCCCCGACGCTCCGCTGCCCGAATCGGTCGAGGTCCCGCCGATGCCTGCGGTCGCCCCCGAAAGCCAATAGCTCGTGTCGAGGGAGGAAAGAATCGGAGGCGTCACGATGGAGCTCACCGGCGCCGTGGTATCCACGGTCACCGCTCTCTCGACCGAGGTGGTCTTCCCCGCGATATCCGTCGCCGTGAAAACGAAGTCGTGAGGACCGTCGGCCAGGCCGCCCGAGCCGACTGCCACGTTCACCGTCCAGCCGCCGGCCGTGCCCGACGCGGTATAGGGCGCGGCGAGGCCGAACAGGTCCACCGCAGCCGCGTGGTCGATCGACACCGTCAGCGCATGGGCGCTCGCCAGCGCGTCGGTATCGCTCGCGCTGCCCGCGAAATGGACCGTGCTCCTCGTCGCAGTCGAATAGGTGGCCGGATTCGTCCCACCGCCCACTCCCGTCTCCTGCATCACCGGAGGATTCAGATCGTAGAAGAACCCGATCGTCTGGCTCGACTGGTTGCCCAGCTTGTCCGTCGACCGAAGCTTCAGCGTCTTCGCGCCCTCGGTCGTTCCGAGGCTCACCGTGGCGCTCCAGCTCGTCCCGCTCAGGCTCAGCCCCGTCCATGTCGAACCGCCGTCCAGGCTGTACTCGACCGCGTTCGTCCCGGGAAATCCAACACCGCCCGTGTCCGTCGAGGTGCCCTGAATCGTATAACTCGAACTCGAGGTCGACTCGTTCGCCACGGGCGCCGTCGCCACCAGGGAGGGCGCCGTCGTGTCGATTTGCACCGTCCGCGTCACGCTCGCCGTCTTTCCCGCCACGTCCGTCGCCGTGAAGGTGAAGGCGTAAATGCCGTCGTTCGAGTGCCCGGTCGCGTCGATGCCCGAGGGGAAAGGCGTCCAGGTCCACGAATTGCCCGGAGCCGAATGGGCGGAATCGACAACGGCGATCGTCGAGACAGGCGCCGACACGCCATTTTTCGTATAGTACACCGTGAGGGAGGAGGCGCCCGCCAGGGCGTTCGAATCCCAGACGTTTCCCGCGAAGCCGGGGAAGGCATCCGAGCCTGCCGCCGCATAGGTAGAGGAATCGGAGGCCGGAGTCGTCACGGCGAGGTTCGGCTGGCTCAGATCGACACCGAAATCCCTCGACACGAGAGGGGAGACATTCCCCGCTCCGTCCACCGCCGCCGCGTAGAGCGTGTATTCGCCTTCCCCGAGCCCTCCGCTCCCTCCGAGCTTGAGCGTGCCGCTCCAGCTCAGCGTTCCGCCGGCCTGGGTCCAAATCCCGCTCGAAGTCGAAAAGGCCGGAACGGCGCTCCCCTTCGCAACGGCGGCGTAATAGACCGCCGCGACCCCGCTCCCACCGTCAGAGGCCGTGCCGCCGATGCCGGCCGTCGAGCCGGAAAGCCAGTATGCTGAAGAAGCGGAGCTCAGGCTCTGGGGATTGGAAATGACGGCGACCGGCGCCGAAGTATCGATCTGCACCGTCCGCGAAACCGTCGAAACCTTGTCCGCGTAATCGGTAACCGCCAACGCGAGATTGTACATTCCGTCGCCGAGGGAGGCGGGCAGCGTATAGCTCCAAGCGAAACCCTGGGCCGCGGTGGCAGCCGAATTCGTCAGGTTCCAGGCAAATCCCGACGGAGACGCCGATGTCGCAGCGGCAGCCGTCACGGGCGAGGCCCCGTCCTTCGAATAGGTCAAGACGGCGCCCTTCGCCTTGCGATAATGCGTCTGAGCCGCGTCGTCGGCGATGCCGGCGAAGCTCACGTCCCTGTTCGATTGGATGAGGGCGCTACCGTAGTTCGTCTCGGTGGCTCGGGGCGGAACGAGATCGAGGGTGATCGTTGCGTCGACAAGCCTCGTTTCATCGGCGTCGGTATTTCCGACTGGAGCCTTGGCGTCGTGATCGTTGGTCGCGGTAAAGCCGAGGATGAAATCGCCGTCCGTGGCGGCGGGCAGGCTCAGTCGGTAATCGGCGGAGATGACATAAGTCTTGCCGTTGGGCGCGACCCTGGTCTTCGGCGCTATCGTCGAACTCGGAACGAGCCAGCCCAGGGTCCTCGCGCTTTGCGCACTGCCCAAGACCGTGGAGCCGTCTGGCTGGGGCATTTTTTGGGTGACAGTAACGTCCACATCGAGGTTGCTCGTGCCGCTCCAGGTGTAGGGCTGGCCGTCGACTGTCCTGAGACCATTAATGTCTTCGACGGTGAGTGGGATCGTAATACCGGGGTTGAGCGAATAGACGGCGGAGGGATCGGGCTGCAACCCGGCCTTGAGATCGAGGTTGAGGTTGTTGCCATTGTCGGAATTGAAGGTTGGCTTGCTCGCGTTCTGGTCGATGACGACTCCGTACAGGCTGGTGGCGGAATCCTTGGGGTCGATGTCCAAGGTCGTCGCGTTACCGTTCGGGTCGCTGTCCGAATAGGCGCTATCCGTCGCGGTAAATGAGAGGTCGACCCTGCCGACGCTCGAGGGGAAAAGCGTGGTCGTGTCGAGATCGAGGGACCAGGAGCTCGCGCCATTGGCCACGATGGTCTTTGAGGCGCCGCGGTTTCCGCTCGAATCGTAGGGGGTATAGGTCAAGGCAACCTGTTTGAGCCCGATATCGAAGGCGCTGCCGCTGAAGGGCACCACCCCGCTCAGCGAGATGTGGTCTGAACTGTTGGAGGCGGCTTCCATGGCCGAGCGGTCGGGGTAATTCAGGGCGAGCGTAGGCGCGTGATCGTCGAATACGAGCTTGAGCGGCGGAATCGTCTTCGTGACATGGGGCGGGTCGGCTATGTCGGTCACGGTGACGACGATCGATACCGGCACTTCGGCGCTCGACGCGGAGGGGACCAGGGAGAGGACGTCCAGCGGCGCTGCCCATGTGCCCGTCTTTGCGTCGAAGTTGGCCGTGATCGGCTGCCCTATGGCGGCCTGGGTTTGGTCGTTGGTCAGGGCTAGGACGACCGACTTGACGCCCGTGTCGTCGGAGGCCTTGCCTTTTATCGTAATTATGCCTTTTACGAAATCCCCGCTCGAGGGCGAGAGGATGCTCACGCTCGGCGGCTCGATGTCGATCTTCGAGCCGAGACCCGCGTTGAAGGCGCTACAGGTGGTCTGGGAAAGGGCTATGGCGAGGCCCAGCCCGATAATCGAAAGCCGTTTCGCCGAAGCGGCGGAACGCTTGGCAGACAGATCGCCCATTGGTCCTCCAGGGTTCTCACCCGAGACTGAGACTTACCCACATCAATTTCGGCTTTTTACGATAAGACTTTAGCGAGTGAAGGACCGTTTTCGGATGGCTTCAGTGATACCATACGAAAAGTCACCCAAACAATAGCCGTTGCCTTATATAGCAATGATCCAGTTACCTACTTGCACGATCCGTGCCATCCGACAATCATTAGCCCATGGTCATCGACATCCTTTGCAAGGTGGTGGACAACTACGGGGACATAGGCCTCGTCTATCGTCTCGCGAAGGCACTCTCGGAGGCCGAAAAGGGCATCGGACTCCGCCTCCACGTCGACGACCTCGAGTCCTTCAGCGCCATACAGCCCGAGATCGACCCCGACAAACAGGTGCAGAAACTGGGCGCCTGGACAGTCCTCGGTTGGGATATCGGCCTTGCCGAGCTCGCGAAGGCCTGCTCTGACGCGGAATTGCCCCATATTGTGGTCGAATGCTTCGCCTGCGGCCGCCCCGAAGCCCTCGAAGAGCTCCTTTTCGACCCCCAACGTGACGACAGGCGCCTCATCGTCAACCTCGAGCACCTCAGCGCCGAAACTTGGGCCGACGAACTCCATCGAATGCTTTCGGCCACGAGAAACGCCCTCGTCTCCAAATACATTTTCATGCCAGGTTTTACCCGCGCGACCGGCGGCCTCGTCATCGATCGGCAATTTCGCGCTAGAGCCGAGCTTTGGCGCGGTCTCAGAAAGTCGATCCCCACAATCTCGACCGTCCCAAATACGACAGTAGCTGTCCCACCCACGACAGTCACTGTCCAGGATGGGACAGCTTCCATCCAGGCACAACGCCGCGACCTAGCCCGCCGCGCTGGTTTCAAACTCCCGCCAGGGGACGAACTCCGGCCCTGGATCCTCGTCTTCAGCTACGAGCACGATTACGACCGTATCGTTTCCGCCATCGCGGCGGCGCCCTCCGCCGCCTTCAGGCCCTCCGCCGCCTTCAGGCCCTCCGCCGCCCTCGGGCCCGCCGTCCCCCTCGCGACCGCCGCGAAACCCCTCGCCCTCGTCGCCGCGGGGCGCAGCTCGACTCCCTTCCTCGAAGCCTGGGAAGCCGCGCTCAGGCCCTTCCCGGCCCTCAGCCTCCCCTTCCTCCCCCAGGAGCTCTGGGACGAAGTCCTCCTCGCCGCCGACCTCGCCATCGTCCGCGGCGAGGAGAGCCTCGCGCGAGCCGCCCTCGCGGGCAGCCCCTTCGTCTGGCACGCCTATCGGCAGGAGGACAATTACCAATTGGTAAAGGTTCGCGCCCTCCTCGAAAGGATGCGACCCGACTTTTCGCGCTCAGGCGTCCCCGCTGCCGCCTTCGCCGCCTACGAGGCCTTCACCCTTGCCTTCAACGACCGCCTCGTCGACGGGCCCCTTGCCTCGGGCGGCGAGGCGGAGGACATCGCCGCCTTGCTCGAAGCCCTCCCGGCACTCCGCCCCGGATTCGAAGCCTTTGCCGACAGCCTCTTGGCGAACGGCGACCTCGCCGCCCACCTCCTCGCCTTCGTCAGGACCCTCGCGGGCTCAGATGTTTGACGCCCGCCGCGGGTTCACGAGATCGGCGCCGGCCCCGAGCTCGCCGAGCCTGCCTGCGTAGGCACGGTCGATGCCCAGGGTGTGGCGGATGAGCCAGTCGGCCAGGAAGTCGCCGAGATCGCGGGCGGCGTGCCGGTCGCCGCAGGCCACGCGGCGCGCCCATTCGTCCAGCTCCAGGAGGAAGGCCGCATGGCGCTCCCGCTGGAAGGCCAGCCCCTCGTAGTCCGCCTTCTCCATCAGGGCCTCCTCGGTCCGGAAATGCTCGACCACGACGGGCCTGAGCGCCTCGATGCTCGGACCGATGTCGCCGCAGGCTCCCGGATCGTTGATTTCGGCCACCAGGGCGTCGAGGAGGGCGAAGAGCCCCCGGTGCTGGGCATCCAGCTCCGGCACGCCGACCGAATACTCCGGCCGCCACAAGTAGTCGAAACTCCTCCGGGCCGCCGCCAGACGCCGCGCGAGAATTTCGCGAAGCCGCCACAGGAGATAGGGGATCTTCCGGAGCTCATCGAGGGGGAGGAGGTAGGCGGTCACCTCCTCGAGGGCCCTCATGTCGAAAGTCACGGCGCCGGGCGAGAATACCGCCTCTTCGCCGAAAATCTCGCGGGGGCCCAGGGTCGCGACCTCCGCCCCTCCCGCCCGGAGCGCCACCCGCCCCGAGACCAGCACATGCACGTCTCCCCCGCCGCCACCGCAGGCCTCGCCGGCCGAATAGGACACGAGGACCACCCGCGAGGCGAGGCGGTCTATCGAGGCCGTGGCGACGATGTCGGGAAAAAGCTCGCAATTGCGAAGGAAACCCACGATCTCCCGCCTGAGCGCCCGGTCGGCGCCGAGCTCGAGACGGTCGACAAAGTCCGCGAAAAGCCGACCGGGGATCGGCAGCGACTCGACGCCCGTCGCGCAGCGGAACTCGGAGTTCGGGGGCAGCCCCGCCAGGCACTCCGCCTCCCCGACGAGCCAGCCCGCGCCATACAGCGCGCCTCTCTCGTCGGCGACCAGCCCCGAGAGGATGAGCTCGACCGAATCCGGCAGCTCCCCCCTTGCCATGAACCGCTCCCCCTCGACCATCGCCCTCGGCGCGGCGACGAGGAGGGCATCGAGCTCAGTGCCGGGGACATCGGCGAACTGGGCCTCGAGGAGGGCTCGGGCAGCCTCCCGTCGATAATCCCTGTCGGCCGCGATGAGCAGGCTCTCCTCGCCGAAGACCGCCACCCTCCCACGTATCTCGCCCGGGGCCCCACCGCCGCCGAGGGCAGCCCGGCCGCCGAGGGCAGCCTCAATATCGGCCGCCGAATCCGTGTGGCTCAAGAGCAGCTCCCCCGAAGTGTCGGAAGCGAAATCCCGCGCCTCGCCGTGGATCATCCCCCCGCCCACGTCCACCTTCTTGAGATCGGCCGGCTCGAGGTACAGCGCCTTCGTCCTCTCCGCGAAGGCCCGCGTGATACCGGGAAGCTCCTCCCCCCTCGCGTCGCGGTCCGACTCCCTCACCATCGCGTCGATGACCTCGAAGGATGAAAGGTCGGCCAGGTGCGCGTAGCTCCTTTCGCCCGCGGGGCCGCGAACCCTGAAGCGCAGACAGGTCGTCTCCACCGGATGGGGCGAGAGGAAGGGCCGCACCTCGAGACCCTCGAGATCGTTCCAGACACCCTCCACGAGATCGCGGAGCTCGAAGGTCTGGCGGAAGGCCTCCTCGTCGAGACCGGCCAGGGCGTGGAGCTTTTCCCGGACCGTCGCCCTCACCCAGGGCACCGCGAGAAACTGTATTCTCCGCTCCGCGTGGAGGAGGGCCGTCAGCCCCACCACATGGTCGTCGTGGGCGTGGGTGATGAAGACCCCGCGAAGATCGTCGACCCCGAGCCCCAGGGCGGCGAGACTCTCCCGCACATGGGGCCCCGCGTCGATCAGCCAGAACTCCCCCCGATAGACCACGAGACTCCCCATGCAAGGACGCTCCACATCCCAGCCCGTACCCTCGCCGATGTGGACCACGGAAAAGAGCTCGCGCGAAACCGAGGCGCGGGGGAGGACATAAGGCAGACCGTAGACCTTTCCCGGCGGCAGACTGAGATCGACGAGGGCCGAATCGTCGCCGTGGAAAAACTGATAGCGATTGGGCCCGAGCCGCCGCAGGTAGGTCCCGCCCCTGAGCTCGACAGCCGGCCCCTCGATGGTCCTGAACTCGAGAAGCTCCTCCGTCGCCTTGAATGAACCGAAGGCAAAGTGCCGCTTCATCCGGAGGAGCTCCCCGGCCTCCTCCCGCCCCAAACCGGCGGCGACCAGAGCATCGACCGAACTCAGACCGTAATTCCCCAGCCGCACATAGCGGGCCATCGCCTCCAGATCGTCGCGATGCCCTATCAACAGAGGCCTGAGCCCATGGTTGTTCGGATGGCCGGGAAGCATCATCCCCTGGCGATAGAGCATCTGAAGAACGGGAAACTCGATCAGATTGCAAAAGCGCCCGCCCTGGATCGGGAACTCGGAAAGGAGAATAGCGTTCGGCCCCGATTCCCAGACCTCGCCGCCCCCCTCCACCCGAGAGATAGCCCCCGCCCGCCTGAGCAACTTATACACATTCTCGGGGCAGCCGCAGAGAATCGACAGGCCGGACTCCGGCACTTCGACCAATTGGACGCCGAGCCCCGCTTCGATGACTTTCATGCCATAAGTGTAGTCGCGATGGGAGAAAAGCAAGGCCCGCCCCCGCCGCGACTACTGGTATTTATCCGCGAAATGCGCTAGCATGCGGTCCCGCATTCGTACAGACCGCAGGCTACGGCAGCTCGGGCTACGAAACGCGGGGAGCGGTGCCGCCTCCAGGGTCCCGCGCGATACAAAGGAAAACGGCCGAGACCTGCCTCCCACGCGAGACACGCCCACGGCTAAATCATTTTCAGGCGAGGAACTACCATGCTCATGACAGGCGATATCCGCGGCGGCACGGTCTTCAAGGTTGGCAACGACGTCGTCGTCGTCCAGCGCATGCTCGGCATCAAGGGCGGCCGCAACGGCCAGGTCAAGCGACTCAGGGTCAGGAACATCATCACCGGCTCCACCTCCGAACTCGGCCTCGACATGGGCGAGAAGTTCGAGGACGTGTCCATCGACTACCACACCATGAAACCCTCCTACATGGACGGCGAGACCTGGGTCTTCATGGACCAGGAGTCCTTCGAGCAGTACGAACTCACCCGCGAGGACCTCGGCGAGGCCGCCGACTACATGCTCCCCGAGGACGACATCGAAGTCGAAGTCGGCTTCTACGAGGGCAAGCCCGTCTCCGTCACCCTCCCCATCAACATCGTCCGCACCATCACCTACTGCGAGCCCGGCATCAAGGGCGACACCTCCGGCAAGTCCACCAAGCCCGCCAAGCTCGACTCCGGCTTCGAAGTCCAGGTCCCCCTCTTCTGCGACATCGGCACGAAGATCGTCTTCGACACGCGGGACGGGAGCTTCGTGGAACGCGCGAAGTAAGAAGGGGGAGCACACTCCCTGATGTGACGAAGCCCTCCATCGACGGAGGGCTTTTTCTTTGCCCGGCAGGACGGGTCCTGTCGCGGGCACTGCGGTATGCCCGCGTCCGCAACGCCTTCGGCGAGCGTCCGCGGACATACCTCCCTACCCGCGACACCCGTCGTCCTGCCCAACACCGCAAGGCGCTCCGCCGGGTTAGCACTTTCACGTCGATGGAGTGCTTCGCCTTTCTGCGCGGGACTGGAAGCGCCCGCTATGCGGCTCCCCCTCGCTACGAAGGTCGGGCCGTCCCCGGACGGCCCGACGCTTCTTCGCTACCCCCACTTTCTTTTTCGCCTGGCAACTTGATTATGATTAACGAAGCGAAGCTTCGTCGCAACGAGGCCGGGCACCGACTTGGTGACGCTTTCCCGGCCGAGAGACCCATGCTACTGTCCCAGCATGGGCAATAATTCGAAACGGCTTCAAATCCTCGAGTCCTACTATAGGACCATGAGTCAGAACATAGCCTCCAACGAGACCTTCAAGCGCGAAAAATTCCTGGTTCTGCTCGCCGAGCTCTTCCCCGCGGAGCGCGACCAGATCGAGAAATACATGCAGGGTTCCGAGAAGAGCGTTGTCGTCCAGACGAAGCCTGGCATGGGACGAATCGATTCATATTACGGAAACCTCGTCATCGAGTTCGAAAGGGACCTCTCGGTCAAGGCAAAGTACGAGGAAGGCTCGCGACAAATATGCGAGTACGTATCCGGGCTCTGGAATGAAGAAGGGAAAAGACGAAGACCTTACATTGGGGTCGTCACGGACGGACTCCGATGGATCTGCTGGCACCCGTCCGCGAAACGAAAAAACGATGGGCTAAAGCCGGCAGATATCGAGTTACGGCTCAAGGAAGACCTGAAGCTCGAGAGCGCCGAGATCCCGGACCTCGACCAGTTCTACCACTTCCTCGACCGCAACTTCTTCCGCGAACAGCTCCTCACGCCGACGACCGACGCCTTCAAGAACGACTTCGGTCTCGAAAGCGCCCTCTGGGACGACCTCCGCGAAGCCCTTGAAACAGCCTTCGCGGAGCACCGAGGAGAATCGGAGGTCGAGACCGCCTTCGAGCAGTGGGGCAAGTACCTGCAGTACACCTATGGTTCCGTCGATGCGGGGCTCGATCTCTTTCTGCGCCACAGTTACCTGTCCGTGCTCGCCCGCTTCCTCGTCGCGACGGCACTGTGGCCCGCCGAGGCGGGAAAGGGCGACCTTTCATTCATCCGTGGAGTCGTCGACGGAAGCTGGTTCATCGCGAAGAAGATCCGCAACCTCGCCGACGAGGATTTTTTCCACTGGACAGGTCATGCCGATGTTCAGGCAACCTTGGAGAACTGGTGGCTCCGCGTACTCAACCAGCTCAAGACATACGACTTCGCCCGCCTCGACGAGGACATACTCAAAGGCGTCTATCAGGAACTCGTCGATCCCCAGGATCGACACGACCTTGGCGAGTACTATACGCCAGACTGGCTCTGCGAGAAGGTCGTTGACAAGCTTTTCGAGGAGCAAGGCGCTGCGATCGAAAAAGGGGAGATCCCTTCCCTCATCGACCCGACCTGCGGATCGGGCAGTTTCCTCCGAGCGGGCCTCCGTAAGATCATGGCCCTCGTGCGCGAGCGCCTGGGCGAAGGGGCCGATTGGGATGCCGTCCTGGAAGCGGCCCTCGACAAGGTCTACGGCATCGACATCAACCCCCTCGCGGTCACCATCTCGCGCGCAAATTACGTACTCGCGATCCGCGAGGAGCTAGCTCACAAAAAACGGCCCGCCTTCATTCCCGTATTCCTGGCCGACAGCCTCTTCATGCCCCTCGAGGAGGATACCGGAGCCCAGGGAGCCCTCGGTTTCGACGCGGACAATGTCGAGGTGCATTTCCTCGCCGAGAAGTTCCTCATACCCCGCGCCGTCTTCCAGCAATCGCAGATCTACGACGAGCTCGTCCTCCTGGCCTCCGAGGCGGCGAAGAACATCGCCCTCGAGGCCGACTCAGAAAGCGTCGAGAGCATCCTGAACGCGCTCAGGCGCCGCACGCCCAGCCTCGCCGAGGACGTGGTCGGCCAGGCGGCCAATGCTTGTTTCGCCCTCGCCCGCGCAATGGCGAAAAAGATCCGTGCAAAAGAAAATCACATCTGGAGCTTCATCCTCCGCAACACCTACCGGCCAGCCTTCTTCAAGAAACGCTTCGACATCATCGCCGGCAATCCACCCTGGCTTTCCTACCGCTATATCGCCGACCCTTCCTACCAAGCACGGGTGAAGGAGCTCGCCATCGAGCGCTACCAGCTCGCGCCGAGGAACCAGGCTCTGATGACCCACATGGAGCTCGCGAGCGTCTTCCTCGTCCACGCCGCTGACACCTACCTGAAAAACGGCGGGCATATGGGTTTCGTAATGCCCCGAAGTCTTTTCAATGCAGACCAACACGAGAAGTTTCGCGCGGAAAGTTGGAAGGCAACCTGCTCGGTCACCGAGTACTGGGACCTTGCCGAGGTAAAGCCTCTCTTCAATGTCCCGACCTGTGTCGTCTTCGCAGACGCGAAGAAGGCCAAGGACAGGAAGAGTTGGCCTGCCCAGTTTTGGACGGGTGACCTAAAAGGCCGTCGCAACCTTCCTTGGGATAAGGCCAGGGGCTATCTCGACCACGAAGAGGGCAAGCTCTGGCTCGCCCGGCTCGGCAAGAGGAGCGCGCTTTCTCGCCAGCGCCTCGGCGGCGACAAGGGCGAACCAAGCCCCTACCTCCCTGAGTTCTTCCAGGGCGCCACCATCGTGCCCCGCAACTTCTACTTCATCGAAACACCTAGTGCGGAGGATCTCGAGAAGGATGAACTCTATGTGCGCACCGATCCCGAACAGGCCAAGGACGGCAAGGCTCCCTGGAAGGATATCTTTCTTTCGGGCAGTGTCGAGCGCGAGCTCCTTTTTCGGACGGCCCTGTCCAAGCACCTCCTCCCCTTCCATGTCGAAGAGGAGCTGCCCTGGATCGTCCTACCCTTGATCGCCAAGAACGACGGAACACCTGGTGAGCTGGAACTGATCGACGCGGCTACCCTCAAGAAGGCTGGCTTGCGCGGTGGGGCGGAATGGTTCTCGAAGGCGGAGCGGGAGTGGGAGAAAAACCGAGGGGCCAAGAATACTTCGACGCTGGAGGAATGGCTTAATTACCAGCAAAAACTGATTCAGCAAATAGGATCTGCGAGATACTTCGTGCTCTATAACGCATCGGGAACTAATCTCTCAGCAGCCATCCTCGATATCGGTTCGCACGGTAGTTTTTTTGCGGACGCAAAGACCTACTGGTTCGCAGCCGATTCCATCGACGAGGCTAACTATCTTGCCGCCATTCTAAATTCTGAGGCGGTGAATGAAGCTATCAAGCCTTTTCAGAGTTCTGGCTCCCTCGGCGAACGCGACATCCACAAGCTTCCTCTCGAACTTCCCCTCCCCCGCTTCGATCAGGCGAACAAGCTCCACGCCGACATAGCCGCCCTCTCCGCCGAGGCGCGAGAACTCGTCGGCGCAGCGGCAACGAAAGGGGCCCTCGCGACCGAAGGTCGCGGAGGAAGTTTGGCTCGGCGTCGCGCGACTGCTCGAGAAATCACGGCCCTCCCTCTTGCCAAGCTCGACAAGCTCGTGAAGCGCCTCCTCGAGTCGTGAGCGTATTGGACTGATAGAGGAGGCAACATGGCAAACGATTTTCTTTTCTCGAGCAAGCGGCACCTGCGATGCGCGGAGGTCTTGGACAAAAACACAGAACATGCCGATGCGGCACATCTCTATGGTCTCGCGGCGGAGTGCGCGGTGAAATCCGTCCTCCTTGGAGCGAGCATCATCCTGCCGACGAGCGATAATGATATTCCACGCGGAAACCGCTACCGGTCGCATATCAATTTGATTGTCCGCATACTTGGAAGTATCCAATCGGGAAGGACCCATCAAGCCCTCTTCGCCATGCTCCAGCCCGACATCCAAAGTTTTTCAACCTGGAACGTTGACGACCGATACAAGAATGAGACCGCTATCGCTATGGGGGACTACGCCCGATGGAAGCAGGCTGCCGCGAAGGCGAACGCTATGCTCATCCTCGCGGCGAGCCAAGGATGTGCCTTATGACCTATGATGAAGCCTTGCCCGCATTATTTACTGGCCTCGCTGCGCTTGGGATCAGGCGTCCTGAGGAAATCCTCGCGCTTAGGAACATTCGAGGCACCTTTGGCTTGGTCACGCGCGAATCTGTCGAAGGGGACGTGGCCGCGACGCTCGATTCCCTGCTCTCCTCTCTCGGCCCTTGGGCGAATCCTCCGGGGCAGCGCCTCTTCACCTCGGAAGATCTTGCCATCATAGGCGATGTTTTCGCCTCGCCGGAGCTCATGCATTACGCGCCTCCGGGAAGCGAGTGGGAACTACCCATCCTCCATCGCCTGGTCACCGGATCGGAATGGATCGGCGCAAGCATCGAAGACCACCCCATAAGAAAACCGCCGCGCATCGTATACTACGGGGTAAAGGGCGGCGTGGGACGTTCCACAGCTCTCGCCGTGACCGCCTATCATCTCGCGCGTCTAGGCAAGCACGTACTTCTCGTCGATCTTGACCTGGAATCCCCCGGACTCTCCGGCATCCTTCTTCCCCCCGATACCGCCTGGGCCCGCGCCAAATTCGGCGTTGTTGACTATCTCGCCGAAACATCCGCCGATCCTCACTTTGCCGCCTGGAGCGACCTCGTTTCCCGTTCTCCGCTCGAAAATGCCCCCTCGGTCACCGGTACCATTTCCGTGGTCGCTGCGGGCGGCGCCGAATCACCCAACTATCTGGAAAAGCTGTCCCGAGCCTATCTCGAAATTCCCATGGCGGAAACCGGGATCGCCGGCTTTACGAAACGGATCGAAACGATGCTCGACGCGCTGGTTGCCAATCTCGATCCCCGACCAGACGCAATTCTGATCGACAGCCGAGCTGGTTTGCACGACATCGCGGCGGCCTGCCTCGTTCGTCTCGCCGACCTCGGGCTTCTCTTCGCCACGGACGCGCCGCAGACCTGGGACGACTATCGGATTCTCTTCGAACACTGGGGAAAATCGCCAATAGCGGTTAGGTCGATCAGAGAGCGTCTCCAGATCGTGCGGGCGATGATGCCGGGTGGACAAGCGGAGAGTCGGAATTTTTCCGCGAAGTCATTCGAGCTCTTCCAAGGGCTCTATGACGAACTGGAGCCCGGCGACCTCGGAACCGAAGCTTTCAGCTTCGCGGTCGAAGACGACGAGGCTCCCCATAGCCCTTGGCTAATCCGTTTCAGCTCAGATCTCCTCGAATTTGACCCGGTGCGAGGAATGAAAACTCTTGGCCCGGAGTTAGTGCAGATGCTCCATGATGATTTTCTGGGCAAGCTTGTGCTATGGTTGGAACGCAATGCGGCAGGCTGATGCGGATCTCAATAGACTTCGAAGCCTCATTCACTCGGCTATGGAGGTCTCCCAGGAGGACAAAGACCTTCCGGACGCCGCCACGGTCATGCCACGCGCTCATTTCGAGGCCCTTCGCATCGAGGTTCCTTTGGTTGTCGGCGCACGCGGGACGGGAAAAAGCTTTTGGAACAATGTCCTCACCAATACCGATAAGCTTTCCTTCGTCAGGGCCGCCTACCCGGAGATCAAGTTGCCGGTCGGGCTTGAAATCTTATCGGCATTTTCGGCGAGGCAAGAAGGCAACGAAGCCCAACCCCCAAAGGACTTCCTCTTGGGTCTCGGGGATTCACCGGCTGCCTGGCGTACACTCTGGCAAAGCATCCTGGCTGCAAGGCTATTTCCGGAACGCTTCTTTAAGACTCGGGACTCCTGGGCGACTCGGACCGAGAAAATAAGCGGATCGATCGAAAAATTCAGCGAGGCGATACGCACTTTCGACCTTGATAATGCGAAGGGCAAAAAGCAATTTCTCCTCCTTTTCGACGCATTGGACACCATCAGCGATAATTGGGAGCTTGCGGTCCTTGCCATTCGAGAGCTCCTCAAATTAATTACCGACTATCGATTGCTTTCGGCGCTGCGCTTCAAAGTCTTCCTCAGGGCCGATATCGCTCAAGACCCAAAAGTCTCGAGCTTCCCCGACGCGTCGAAGCTTTTCGCCAATCGCGCCGAACTCATCTGGGAGAAAGAAGATCTATTCACGCTTCTCTATCAGCGCCTCGCGAACGCTTCCGATGGAGACCTCTTCATTCGAATCGCCAATGAAATTAATAAGGATACCTTTCTACAAGTGCCAGCCAGAAGACCTCCAAGCTGGATACTCGAACGGGCGAGCAGAATAGACAGTAACTTGCATAGGCGCCTTTTTGAACATCTAGCCGGTAAGGCGATGGCTGGCGGAGCGAGCGGAACGAAGCGAGGTATCCCCTACTCCTGGATCTATAATCACCTCCTCGACGCCAAGGGAGCGGTCAGTCCCCGCAGCTTCTGCGTCGCCCTTCATGAAGCCGCCAGCGATACTCGGCCGAGCATGGGGGCAACGCCTCTGTCTCCCAAGGATCTCGAGGAAGGTGTGAGGAAGGCTTCATCGGATCGAGTCAACGAACTCAGCGAAGAGTATCCCTGGATCGCTCCCTCGATGAGAGCTTTGCAGAAGACCGGGGCGCGCGTTCCATGCGAACGAGAGGCCATGATTCAAGCATGGGAAGCCGAAGGAACTATCACGTCAATACTCAGAAACTTTAAAGGTCAAGGGCTTCCAGGAACCGTGCGCAAAGGCGATTATCCGGCCTTCCTGCAAGCCCTCGAGCAGATTGGGATCATGTCCCGCATGCCCGATGATGATCGTTACCAAGTGCCTGATGTCTATCGCGTCGCGTTTGGCCTAGGACGCAAGGGCGGCATTCCGGTAAAGCGGCGATAGACATTGAGCATTCTAGGTATTTCGCGACGCATGCGAGCGCAACGAGCGTTAGCACCATCTCCTGTAGGAATGAAGGCCCCTCTCCGACGCTGGGGCTTTTGTAGGCCCCGCGGACGGATCCTAGCGCCGGCAATGCAAGCACGCCCGCTTCGATCCGCTGCGCGGGCGCGCTCGCACTGCCCGTTCTTCCTTACCGACTCGGACGAAATCCATCACCCCGCCCGGCTCCGGGGGCCCCCTCCTTCACCTCATCGCCTGAGCCGCCATTCCTCCATGACGAGGAAAGGAGGCTGGCCAAGGCGCGCGAAGAGCGAGCGAGCGGCCGCGTTGCGCGAGCCGGTTCCGTCGTGGTAGGTCCTGCCGCCCATGGCCTTCAGAGAGGTCAGGCCGTGGAGCATCGCTTCGGCGCCCAGTCCGCGTCCGCGGAAGGCGGGGAGGACCCCAAGGTAATAGATGGTCGACCAGCCATCTGCCGGGCGCGACATGAGTGCGAGAATCGCGGCGGGATGGCCGTCGCTCGATCCGACCTGCAGGCGTTCGGGGACTTCGGCAGCCCCCTCCTTCCCCGCTTCGAGGTCGGCGAGGGCCTTACCCAGGTCCATCCTGTATTCGAACCTGTCCTCGCCCCGCTCGAAGCCATGGAGGACGAGGGAGTCGCGATGCATTGAGGCCCGGGCCGAGGCCAGGCCTTCGTCGACTCCTTCGCTCGCCGTGATAACGCGGCTGTCGACATAAGCCGCGCCGCGCTTCTCGCATTCCGCAAGGCTCGATTCGATCGCCTCGTTCCAGGCGCGCGCTTCGGGAAGGCCGTCGACGCCCTCATTCCAGACCACGCGCAGGGCCCAAACCCTGCCGTCTTCCTGAAAGAAAGGGATGGAGGCGCAGACCGAGCCGTCTTCGTTTATGAGTTCGTTCATAATTGGCTCCTCAGTGCCGTAGTTCGACGAGGGGAGCCGTCCGGAGGCGGTGAGCTACTCGACGAAGTTGATGGGGTGGGCGGAGATCGGCGAGCAGCCGCATTCCAGCCTTGATTTCCGCCATCACAGGCTGGCCATGAGGAATTCCCTCAAGGACAGGTGGTGAATGCCCTTATCATCGGCCCGCAGGGTATCCAGGCTAACCACATATTTGGGATGATTGTCGTCGATCCTGAGCAAGTTGCCGAACTCGCGTTCGCGGGTCTCGTCTCCCGCGACGCTCAAGGCCGACTGGACATAGATGGTCGATGCTCCACGCGTCGCGACAAAGTCGACCTCCCGATCGCCCAAGACCCCCACACTCGGCTTCCAGCCATCCTGGATCAACTTGAGGTAGACGGCGTTCTCCACCACCTTGCCCAGGTCGGTCTGGCGCCAGCCGCGGAGAGCCGTCCGAAGGCCAAGATCCTCAAAATAGATCTTCTCGCCGATCTCGAAGATCTTGCGACCCTGGATGTCGTAGCGAGGACAGCGGTGGATCAGAAAGGCCGCCTCGAGGTGGGAAAGGTACTCGATGACAATCTGGGGCGAGACCTTCTGGAGCTGGGACTTGAGGTAATCGGCGATCCGCTTTGCCGAAAGGAGGCTCCCGATTGAATCCGCGCAGTAGCGGACGAGGTTGCGAAGAAAGGGAGCGTTGCGGACTCCAAAGCGCTCGATGACATCCCTCAAGACGACCGTATCCACGATAGCCTCGAGATAGCCGATCCTCGCCGCGTCGGAATCGGGCAACCTGGCCAGGTAGGGCAGGCCACCGTAGCGGAGGTAGAGGAGAAGGCTCTCATCCGAATCCTTCCGGCCATTAAAGGATAGGAATTCCTCGTAGGAAAGGGCGTGCACGAGGAGGGTTATCGCCCGACCTGCAAAGAGGGTGGCGAGCTCGCCTGAAAGAAGGCGCGCGTTGCTCCCCGTCACATAGAGATCCCAGCGCCCCTCCGCAGCCAGGCTTCTCAGGGCTGCGGCAAAGCCCTCGATCTCCTGCACCTCATCCACGAGGATGAGGGAGCGACCGGCAGGACTGCCGCCGAGGGCCCGAGCGGCTGCAAGGAGATCCTCCCCAGTCTGGATCGACGTCCATTCATCCTTCTCCTTGTCGATGAAGGCAACTGCGCGCTCAGGATGCCTGGCCCGCCAGTCGGCCTCGACAAGGTGGAGAAGGCCGCTCTTCCCGACGCGGCGCTGACCCAAGAGTACCTTTATCAGCTCCCCGTCCGAAAAAGGGGCAAGGGCCTCGAGGTAGCTCGGTCTGGGAATCCAAAGTCTTTGGTCCATATTTCAATTATACCTGAAGAATTTTGAAATTTGCAAATTTTCTTCAATCATAATCTTCAAAAAACTTGGCGCGAGGATAGCTCGATACCCGGCCATCGCAGCCGATTGCCCATGCCTCGCCCTATCCATCAATGCCGCCACGTCGGGCAGGATATTGACGGGGTCAGACCCTTTGTGGCCGCCCGAACCTCGGGCTACCCCCTTGTGCCTAGGCTCCGATGTCTCGCTATGATCGAGTGGGCTCGGAAATCTGGAGGCTTCGCCAACGGCAAAGCCCGAGGGCCGAATCCCGCCATCGCCGAGGAGGATCGATATGAGTGAAAGGGCCGGCACGCCGGAGCCCCCCTACTACGCCGTGATTTTCACGTCGCAGAGGAGGCAGGGAGACAAGGGCTACGAGGAGACGGCGAAGGCGATGGTCGAAAGCGTCTCGCGGCAGAAGGGCTTTCTCGGATCGGAGAGCGCGAGGGACGCCGATGGCTTCGGCATCACGGTTTCCTACTGGGCCTCGCCGGAAAGCATCGAAGGCTGGAAGAGGGATGTCGCCCATCAGGCGGCGAAAAATAAGGGAAGAGAGCTTTGGTACGAAGGCTACGCGATCCGCTTTTGCCTCGTGCAGAAGGCTTCGTTCTTCGAGGCGGGGAGTCAAGGCGGCGATCGGGGTCTGCCCCCTCACTAAAGCCCGTCGAAGGAGTCGAGGAGTTTCCTGAAGAGGCCATCGAAAGCGCTCAGTTCGGCCTCTTCGAGGACTGCCACCAGCCGAGCCTGCGTCCGGACATACGCTTCGAGCGCCGCTTCCACTTTTGCGAGTCCCGCTGGGGTAAGGGATACCACTGCCCCCCTTTTGTCACGAGGGTTGATTTCCCGAACGACGAGACCCGACTTCTCGAGCTGATCAATGCGGTTGGTCACCGCCCCCGAGCTGATCATCGTGGAATCCATAATCTCACCAGGAGAAAGGGCGTAGGGCAATCCCGCGCGCCTGAGCGTGGCCAGGACATCGAAGCCTGAAAGATTCAAGCCATGGGAGGCCTGGTTTCGCTCGGCCATCTCGGCACTCATTTCGATGTCATGGACAAGGAGTTTCCCCTCGCCTTCACGCGGAGAGAGGCTGTCGTCTTCGACCTGAGCTCAAATTCCACCGAGGAAATTGAAATCGGCGACATCGATCTGTCCCTCGTGGAGCCCGATTGCTTCGTGGCCTTCCGCACGGATTGGATCGAGCGCAAGCGCTATGGAACGAAGGAGTATCTGAGCCTTCACCCCCAGCTCTCAAACGGACTGATCGACGCCCTGCTTGAAAAGCGGGTATCGATCATAGGGCTGGATTTTGTCGGCGCGAGAAGAGAGCCCGAACACACTGCCAAGGACCGGTACTGCGCGGACAGAGGCGTCTTCATCGTCGAAAACCTCCGCAATCTCGACGCCCTCACAGGGGGGAGGAAGGCGACACGCTGCGTCATCAACACCTACCCCATCAATTTCTCCGAGCAGACCGGCCTGCCCTGTCGTGTCGTAGCAGAAACAGGCGAGCCATCCGTCTCCATCTAGTCCCGCAACGAACAGGCCTGCGACCACGCCGCTTCTGATCTGGAACCGCTTCTCATTCCTCCAAGGCCACTCGCGAAAAGCGGAAGAGCCGCAGGGCCATCATGAGCATCCAGGCGATCGCGAGGAGACCTCCCGGTGCGGCGAAGGCGAGGGCCATGTCCCTTACCTGGGGCAGGAAGGTGACGAGGATGAGGTAGGCGCCGAGGAGAAGGTTGCCGGCTATCCCGAGGATACCCGCCGCCATTCCGAAGGCCCTCGTCCGCAGCATGGCGCGGGAGAGGATGAGGTTCGCGATGGTCGAGAGTATAAAGCCGGGGAGGACGCCGGGGCTCCCGCGGGCCCCCTTCGCCAGGAGGGCCTCGCCCGCCGCGGCCAACAGGGCGCGTCGCGACGCGTCCGACCTCGCCCAGTCCCCGGAGAGCCCCAGCATCGCGAGGGCGGAATTGTTGGCGACGAAGACGGCCGTTGCGACGATGCCGAAGACCAGGGCAAGCCCCGCCGCCGAGCCTTCGCGTCGAAGGGCGAGCCAACAGGCGTACAGAGCGGGGACCATGAGGAGCGTGTTCACGAGGTTGAGAAGATCCAAATTGTAAAGGCCGAGAAGGGGCCTGGCGACGAGCTCCGCGAACCTGCCCGCGGCGTCCTGCGGAAGGGCCGAGACGCTTCCGCCCGTGGCCGTGCCGATGGCGATGTCGGCCAGGGCACCCAGCATCGAAAGGAGGGCGGCGACACCGCCCAGGGCAAGCATCGTACGGAGACCCGCGGTGGCCCTCGATCCATGTTCCGATTCCCTCATCTTGACCTCCTTCATCGGTTGACCCTTTCGTAATAGGAGAGGAAGGCGTCCCGCCCCTCCTCGATCTTTCGAGCGTAGAATCGCTGGATCTCGACGAGGGCGTAGTCGGGCGGCAGGTGCTTGGCCGGGAAGGGAGGCTCCCTCGCCTCTATCCGTTCCCAATGCACCGGACCTACATAGAGAAGCCTGCGGGCGAGTTCGTCCCCGGGCAGGCCCTCGGGCAGGAAGGCCTTGAGGCGGACGAGATACTCGCGCAATTCCTTCCTTCGCCCCTCGATGTCGAAGAGGGCGAGGATGCGCTTGATGAGGTCCTCGTCGTCGATTTCAGGGCAGGTAAACAGAAATAGATGCTCCTCTAGTCCGAGCTCGCGGATGGTCTTCCGCAGGCCCGCCGTCTCGATCCGTCCGTGAATATAGGTGTTCTGCGCGAGCTTCCTGAATCCGTACTCTTTGAGGAGCCCCCGCAATGCTGTCCGTTCCTCGTTCTCCTCGCTTTTGAAGGAGAATACAGCGATCAGGAATCCCTCGAGCCTTTGGTCGGAATGGATCTGCGCGAGGCCCATCTCGAAGCTCGCGGGGGAAAGGACATAGCGGCTTCGTCCCTGCGCATCAGGCTCGACGAGGATCGAGCCCTCGGCCTTGGCCCGCGAAAGGGCGGTACGGACCGCCCCGTCGCCGATGCCGGCGAAATGCGCGAAGTCCCGAATGCCCTCGAGGCTCGGCCAGGGCAGGCCTTCGATGGATCCGAGCCCCGCCCGAAAGACCAGCGGCGTGTGGACCGCCGCCTTGGCGGCGAGAGGGTAGGCCTTGACGAAGGCCGACTGTCGCGGCATGCCAGGACCTCAGCGTTGATGGGCCTGATACCAAAGGACATTCGTCACGATGCCGATGACCAGTATGATGACGACATTGATGATCGCCGCGCGGGCGTCGTGGAAGAGGGCGATGGACTGGAAGCGGGAAACCAGGCCATCCCATTTCCCGGCCAGGAGGGAGTGAAATGCCGATTGCAGGAAGGACATGAAAAACCAGCCGATCGCCAGGTTGATCGCGAAGCCCACGGGATTGAAACTTGTCGTGCCCACCGAATCCTCCTCACCGAATGTTACTCTTTCAGACTATGTATTCATTTAATGTAACAAGCCGTCCAATGTCAAGAGCCGTTGTTACGAATGTTTCCAAAGTGTGGAATTTCAGTAACGACAGTTGGCCGGGGAAAAACAATCGTAGTAAAGCGGGTCGCGAGCCAAGCGTGATCCGCACCCCGGAATTGTCGCCAAGGCCGGGGCAAGGTATCATTCGCCTATGAGCCCGACAGTGTTCCGCGATGGGCCGACCGGGTCTTCTGAAAGCGCCATTTCCCCCGTTTGCTTGAGAGCTTCCGCTTTTCCGAACAGAGCGAAGGGTTCCCCGACGTGGCCAACGCTCCCCCCGGGTCGCCATACTTGCCCCTCGCTTCAGAGTCCTAACGCTCCGCGCGGGTGCGCTTGCGAGCTTCTTCGCTACCCCCTTCGCTCTCAAAGGATCCTCGTTAGCGTCTAGTGGCGTTTGCAATACTGCCCCGACCTTGGCTCGGAGGAAATGCATAGGGAAAAAGGCGGATGCTGAGGCAGCTCTCGGTTTCGAGGCTCCGCTCGGGATAGGTTCGGGATAATCCGGATGGAGCGTGTTTAAAACTTTGGGCCCAATAATTCCGGCGACTAGACAGACCCAATAGAGGTTGCAGGAGCTTTCATGGACTATTCAAGAATAATCGATGCACGCGATCTCATTGAATTGGCTCAGCGAACCAGCGCGGCAGAAATATTCCCTGATCTCATCAACAGGCTCGTAAGAGGTTCTCCTTGCGTGCCAACGGAATGTAGGATTCCCACAAGGATCAATCAGCCCGGCTGGGACGGAAAGGTTATCGCCGACCCAGGATATGCGCACTTCGTCCCAACAGGAACAAGTTACTGGGAGATTAGCACGGGGAGCCATCCCGGAACGAAGGCTCGCGAAAACATCAAAAAACGCAAGAAGGATCTTGGGCAGGATGAAAGAGGGAGCGCGACTTTTGTATTTGTCAGTCCACAGCACTGGGATGCTCGAAGCCAAGAGAAATTCAAACATGAGTTCGCTTCCGACGGATGGGGGGACATTCTCATCATAGATCCTGACTCCCTCGCCGATTGGGCAAATGAGCTTCCTGGCGTCGCGCGCTGGCTCACCGGAGCCCTCCTAAAGTCGCCCGCAGAGCCAGGATTCAGTACGCCCTATGAACACTGGGAAACGCTGCGTGACTCTTTGCGGCTGGGAGGCGATCCTCCGCTTCCTCCTTCGCTTTTCCTTGCGGATAGAGACCTCGCCTGTGATCAGTTGAAGCGCCTGATCGGGGGCGAAGTGCAACAATTGTATTTCTCTCAAGAGGCTTCCCACGACGTCGAGGACTTCGTTTCGGCATTTTTCGCTTCGCTGACCTCGATCGAAGGGCCTGACCAGATCGGATCGAGGACGCTCCTGGTTTCGGATTTAGAGGCATGGAATCATTTTTCCAGAAATAGAATTCCACATGTGCTCGTCGCCGATACACGCCTGGATATTACCGGGTCTGAGCAACAGGCCTTCATGAGGGCAAAAAAGGCCGGTCATTTTCTCATCATACCGATTGAAAGAAACTGGAACCCCAACGATCTTGTCATTCGCCTGAGAAATCCTTCTGCGCATATTATTCAAAAGACCCTTGAAGAAAATGGATTTGCCCCGGAACGGGCTCGAGAGCTCGGGCAATCCGGCGCAAATTCGCTCGCAGCCCTAAAGAGAAGCCTCATGGGCTCTGGAAGCGCTCCTCCATATTCAGAGTGGACCAATGCTCGGGATCTCGCATTGGCCACGCTCTTCGGCATCTGGAGGGATAACAGTCCAGGAGACCGTGCCGCGATCGAGGGCTTTTTGGGAAACTCATACGGGGAGTGGATCGAGAGGATTCGCCGTGATTCATTGCGCTCGGACGCTCCCCTAATTGAACGAAATGGACTCTGGCGAATCGTCAATAGAGCGGAAAGCTGGAACGCCCTCGGTCCGCGAATTACCGATGGCGATCTGGAATCCTTCAAACAATTGGCTATTACCGTACTTTGCGAGTGCGATCCGAAATTCGATCTTCCTGAGGAAGATCGCTTCGCCGCCGCCATTTATGGGAAAATACCTACCTACTCCCAACAACTTCGAGATGGCATCGCCGAAACCCTCGCCCTCTTGGGTGCACGGGCAAAGTCGCTAAGCTCCTGCAATCCAGGCCATTCCTACTATGTGGCCGATAGCGTCGTCGGGGAACTCCTCTCCGCTTCCGATTGGCGGGATTGGGCATCCCTTGATCATTTTCTTCCCCTCCTCGCCGAGGCCTCTCCGGACGTCTTCCTCGACTGCGTGTCGAGAATGGTGGAATCGTCAGAAATCACTCCCGAGCTCTTCAAGCAGGAAGGATCCGCGGTCATGGGATGGAATTACACGAGCGGCCTGCTCTGGGCGCTGGAAACGCTCGCCTGGAACGCTGATTACTTAGCACCGGTTTGTCAAATCCTCGGCATGCTGGCGGCGATCGATCCCGGTGGCAATTGGGGCAATCGACCCAAGAATTCTCTGACCGACATCTTCCTGCCCTGGCACCAGCAGACCAGCGCCGACTTGGATACGCGAGTCGCCGCTATTAGGACGCTGATGAGAGAGCAGCGCATCGTGGCCTGGAAGCTGATCCAGAGTCTGCTTCCCGATTCGCACATGTCAACCTCGGGCTGTCGCAAGCCAATATGGCGCGATTTTGTCCCGGCCGATTGGAGGGAGGGATTCACCAACCGCGAATACTTCCTTGCGATTTCCGAGTATGTTCGTCTCGCGGTCGAATTGGCGACCGGCGATGCCATGCTCCTGGCCGAACTCATCGGGAATTTGCCGAGCATCACCCCTGACGCCTTTGACCAGATCTGCGATCATCTCAAGTCATCTCAGATACTATCCCTCTCAGAAGCTGAGCGGCTTCCAATATGGGAGGCGCTCTCGGATCTCGTGCAAAAGCATCGCAAATTCCCCGACGCCAACTGGTCGATGAAGGAGGACCGATTGCCACGGCTGGAAGACATCATCGAGCGCATCAAGCCGGTCTCCCCCTTGGACTATGGCCGTCGATGGTTCAGTGATCGTGACTTTGAACTCTACGACGGACGTGGAGAGTATGAGGAACAACACGCGCGCCTTGAGGAGCGTCGGGCGGCTATTATCGCGGACCTTGTGGAAGCTTCCGGAGTTGATTCTCTCCGAGATCTTCTCCTTCACATCGCGTCTCCCCAAGCGGCAGGAAGGGCGGCAAGCAAGCTTGCGGTACTTGGCCTGGACTCCTCTCTTCTTCCGCACTGGCTGAGGGAAAAGAGCGCCGTCCCCTCGGCGTTCATGCGCGGCTACATCCAGAACAGGCTCGAGCGAGCTTCCTGGGATTGGATTTCAGGATTGAACATCGAGGCATGGAGCCTTGATGAGAGGCTAAGATTCTGCATTCTGCTGCCCTTCGAGGACCGCGCCTTCGAACTCGCAAGTCGGATGCTGGGTGACAAAGAAGGAGCCTATTGGGAAAAGGTTTCGGTCCCCTACTACCTGGAATCGGAAAGCGCCGAGTTCGCCGCGGAAAAACTTGCCGGGGCAGCCCGACCTGCAGCGGCGCTCCAAATGATTTATAGCATACACCTCCGCACCAAACGCATCCCGGCCGGCCTTACCCTAAGGTTGTTCTTGGAGCTTTTGAAGATTCCGGACCAAATACCCGCCCTGAATGTTCATGACCTCGCTGAACTCATTGGAGCTCTCCAGGACAGCCCGGGACTAGACCAGATGGCCCTCTGCTCGATCGAATCGGCCTTTCTTCCCCTCCTCGATCACGAAGGAGGGAGACGACCCAAGACCCTCGAAAAGCAACTAGCCTCCAATCCGTCCTTCTACTGCGAGGCGATCCGGCTGGCCTATAAGTCAGATTCGGGAGAATCGACAGCGCCGTCAGAAGAGGCGAAGAGATTAGCCTCAACCGTGTATCGCCTCTTCATGCAATGGCGCACTGTGCCTGGAACATCCGCTTCGGGTGAGTTCAGTCCCGACGATTTCACCGCATGGCTGGGTGAGGTGAACAGAATAGCAAAGGAGTCGAATCACCTCCGCAGTGCCTTGAGAACTTTGGGGAAAGTACTTCCCTATGCGTCAGCCGATCCCGGTGGTCTCTGGATTCACGAAGCCATCGCGAAGTCCCTTAATTCCAAGGATGCGGAAGAAATGAGAGAAGGTTTTGCTACCGAACTCTTCAACATGCGAGGCGTTTTCAGCCCAACGGGGGGCGCCGAAGAACGCAAAATTGCCGCCGGATACTACGAGAAGGCGCGTCAGTTGACCAAAGCCGGCTATACCCGCTTCGCCATGCAAATGCGGGAGGTGGCAACGAGGTACGAGAGAGACGCGGAATGCGAGGAAAAGCGGGCACAAGATGAGGACTATTCGTGAGTGTGGGCGAGGCTCCTCGGTCCCAAGTGACATTGTTGACGCTGATGGATGGTCTCATTATTGTATACTAAGGAGTTTTTATGGCCAGGATCGAGAACGACATCTCAATCGCCTCGCTTCGCGGCGCCGCCTCGACTGTCGCGGAGAATGCGCGGTCCAAGGCCTTCGCGGCAGGAACCACGGTTGCTTATATCGAAGGGGACAAGTTGATACGCGAATCGCATGATGGGACCAAGGTCGTGGTTTCCTCCATCGTCTCCAAGCAAGTCCGGCTCGTGAAGAAGGTCTGGACGATCGGCTGAATGGCCCGTCTTAGGATCTTTGCCGGCCCCAATGGCTCGGGAAAATCCTCCCTCTACTCCCGCCTTGTCGATGCAGGGCATTTTCATCGCTCAATCTACATCAACGCCGATGAGATCCAGGCAGGACTTGCATCCTCGAAGCCCGTTTCATTTCCTCTCGACCAAGAACGACGCTTCTTCAAGCTGCTCCGCGAAAGCCCCTTCGTCGGGCACGGACTCTCCGAAAAAGCTCTTACCCGCATAGAAGGCAACCCTTCGCACGGACTCAGACTCGCGAAAGGTGCCGAATCTGGCGGCTATCTCGCCGCTGCGATCGCCGACGCAATCCGCACCCTCTGCGTCGAGGAAGGCAAGTCCTTCGCCTTCGAGTCCGTCATGTCACATCCTTCCAAGCTAAGCCTTCTCGAAGAGGCGCACCTCCACGGATTCCGCAACTATCTCTACTTCGTTACGACGGAAAACCCTGACCTCAATGTCGAACGCGTGCAACAGAGAATGAGGGAAGGTGGGCATCCGGTTTCCGAGGAAAAGATCAGGCAACGCTATACCCGATCGATGGGCCTCCTGCGTGACGCGATCGCCCGGAGCGACCGCGCCTATCTCTTTGACAATAGCGGTCCCGAAACCTTCCTCGTCGCGAGTGTAGATGGAGGCCATCGCCTTACAATCGAATCTGACATCGTGCCAAGTTGGCTTGCGACCTTGGTCCATGCCCTCGGGTAGACCGAGTGGGTCATGTTGGCCATGATCTGCTCAAACTCGTCAGCCGCATTCCCGAAGGCCACGAGCCGGAAGTCTACTGGAGTGAGATAGGGACTCTGCTCTTTGCTGCCCTCCCCCTCCCCCGACAAGTGCGCTAGACTCCCGCGTAACAGCTTCGCCAAAGGAGCCAGCCTTGACCCTCTACCCCGACGCCTTCATCCGCGAAATTCCCAAGACCGATCTCCACGTCCATCTCGACGGTTCGCTCCGGCTCTCCTCCCTCATCGAGATGGCGAAGCGGGGTGGAATCGCCCTTCCCTCGTATACCGAATCGGGCATGCGCGAGCTCGTCTTCAAGGATGGCTACTCGAACCTCGTCGACTACCTCAAGGGCTTCGCCTACACCTGCGACGTCCTCCGCGACCCGGAAAACCTCGAGCGGGCGGCCTACGAGCTCGCGATGGACAACATCGAGGAGGGGGTCTTCTACATCGAACCCCGCTTCGCCCCCCAACTCCTCATGGACAACGCGGCGCTGACGATGGAGGTGGTCCTCGAGGCCGCTGACAGGGGTCTGCGCCGGGCCAAGGCCGAGTTCAACGCGAGGCCCGAGGTGAGGGAAGGAAAGCTCCCGCCCTTCGACTACGGCATCATCGCCTGCGCCATGCGCATGTTCGGCCCCAAGGGCTTCTCTCCGTATTATAATGATTTCTTCGCCCTCCACCGCTACTCGGAGCCGATGGAGGTCATGCGCCTCGCGGCCGCCGAAGTCGCGCGGGGCGTCGTCAGGATCAGGGACGAAAAAGGAATTCCCGTAGTGGGCTTCGACATCGCCGGCCAGGAGGCGGGCTATCCCGCGGGCAATTTCCGCGAGGCCTTCGACTTCGCCCAGAAGAATTTCATGCACAAAACGGTCCACGCCGGCGAGGCCTACGGGGCCGAAAGCATCTTCCAGGCCATCACCGATCTCCACGCCGACAGGCTCGGCCACGGCTACTTCCTCTTCGACCTCGACAAGGTCACCGATCCGGAAATAGAAGACAAGGGGCGCTACGTCGAAGCCCTCGCCTCCTTCATCGCCGACCAGCGCGTCACCATCGAGGTCTGCCTCACGAGCAATCTGCAGACCAATCCCGCTCTCAAGGACCTGCGTCGGCATTCGCTGGGAAAGATGCTCGAGCGCCGCCTCTCCGTATCGCTGTGCACCGACAATCGTCTCGTATCGAACACCAGCGTGTCCAAGGAGATTCGCCTGGCCCTGGATAACTTCGACATCGGCCCCAACATGCTGAAGGACATGATCGTGTACGGCTTCAAGCGAAGCTTCTATCCTGGGCCCTATGCGGAAAAAAGGAACTATGTGCGAAGGGCGATCACCCACTACGAGGCGGTCGCCGCCAAGTATGGCATCGAGGCCTGAGGGAAGGGGTTCTGCGGCGCAGGGCCGCGGGCTCCCGGCGCCGCGCGATGAGTCTCTGGCGCGACCCTGCCCCCCGTGCTAGGCTGATCGGGCAAGGAGGAACCATGGCACTCATAGTTCTTATCATTTGCGCAGTACTCTTCGTGGCCACCCATGTCGGCCTCTCGGCCCTGCCGGTCAAGGCGGCCCTCGAAAGAAGCCTCGGGGCGGGAAGGGCCAAGGGGCTCTACGCCCTCGTCTCCCTCCTCAGCTTCGGGGGAATGATCGTCGCCTACGCCTTTTTCGGCGCGCGCGGCCAGGCGCTCTGGGCGGCCCTGGGCTGGGACAATGCCTTCGTCTGGATACTGATGATCCTGTCCTTCCTCTTCATCGCCTACTCGATGGCTACGCCGAGCCCCGTCGGCGCGGACATGGGCAAGCCGGTCAAGCCCGAGGCGAGGGGGATGCTCCGCGTCACCTCGCATCCGCAGAACATGGGCATGCTGTGTTTCGGCCTCGCCCACATCCTCGTCACGGGCACGGTCGGCGGCCTCGCCCTCTACGGTTCCTTCGTCGTCCTCCCCCTCATCGGCTCCTGGCACGAGACGGCCAAGACGCGGCTCTCGGCCGATCCGGCTGTCCAGGCCTTTCTAAAGGAAACCTCGCCCCTGCCCTTCGGCGCCATCATCTCCGGGCGCAATCGCCTTGTCCTCGAAGAGTTCGCGCTGCCGACCCTTCTCGGGGCGATCGTCGCGGGCGGAGCGGCGGTGGGGCTCCATTTCCTGCTGTAGCGACAACGACCCGAGGGCGGTTCATCAAGGGAGGGCTTTTCTCTGCCGAGATCAAACCGGACATCTCGGTGCGGTGGTGACGGATCGCGGAGGCGAGCGGATTGAGTAGGGTGGGCTCACGCCCCCCCGTCCTCTCACACCACCGTACGTACGGTTCCGTATACGGCGGTTCCTGACAACTGGGTTGCCCCAGCGAGCTTCGTTCCGTTCGATGTGTCGCCTGTGGACCGTGCGGCATCGGCAGCCGCCATCAGAGCTTCCGGCTCCTGCTGCCCTGCCACCGACTCTCCGTTTCCGAAGATTTCATCCAGCGCCCAACAGAGATCACCTCTGACTATCCACTCCTGTCAGGTTCGGTCCTTTACCTCTCCGGTTTCGAGAGGCTACTACGACCTCTGCTGACTTCTGCCAATCCATCCTGTCACCTCACGATGACAGTAGCGCAATGCAGATTGGCAGATATCCCAGGGTAATTCGCGCGACCTTCCTGCTTATGCCTGTCGGATCTACGCCGCAACGTTCCGTGTAAGTATTGGGCTTTGACGATATTCGCCGTCTCACCCCGTTGCACCGCCTCATCCGCTTCTTGTTCATCAGGCCAGCATTTTGCCTTCAGCTTCCTTCGGATTCCGCCTCGCGACGGACACCCTTGCCGTTCGGCTACCACTTCCCCTTACCGGGTGTGGAGAGGACTTTCACCTCCAAGTCGTCCTTCCCACCACCACAGCGGGTCGGACAGCGCCAGTCAGGCGCTACGCGCCATGCCTGGCGCAATCGAGTAGGAGGGGGGCTCACGCCCCCCGTCCTCTCACACCACCGTACGTACGGTTCCGTATACGGCGGTTTCCAGAATACTACCTAATCAAACAAAGTCGATCGATCATCGAAACGAGTCCCACGCTGTCAAAGTATTTCTTGGGGAACGCGAAGCTCATGTGCTGTGCGCCGGAGTTCCACCACGAGCCGCGCTGATTGAAGGCGGAACGAACTGCCGTCTCTTCCGGTACACCCCGTCCCATCAGCCTCTTTAGGCGCGTCCACGGTCTCTTCCATTGCCGCCAGAGGATACAGCGCAGTTTCCTACGGAGCCACCCATCCAGCACCTCCGCGAATAGCTTCGTCTCCGCAAGGGAGTAGTACTGAATCCAACCGCGAATGAGGGGATTCAGGGTCTCGTTGACGAATCGTCCGAGGTTCCGACCTCGCCCATCCCGCAAGAGGGCCTTGACCTTGTCCTTGAATCGGTCGATCGATGTCGCCGCCACCCGAATCCGCGTCCGTCGTTCATTGCTGAAGGAGTAGCCGAGAAACTTGCGCTCCCACGGCCGAGCCATGGCGAGCTTCGCTCGCCCGCTTTTCTCCCGGTTCACCTTGAGTTTGAGTTTCCCCTCGATGAACCGCGTGATTGACGCCATCACCCGCTCCCCCGCCCGCTGGCTCGCCACGTAGATATTGCAATCATCGGCGTAACGACAGAACGACAGTCCGCGTTTCTCCAGTTCATTGTCCATCGCGTCAAGCATGATGTGGACAATAGCGGCGACAGTGGCCCACCCTGCGGAGTTCCCTTGTCCCGATCCCACACCACGCCGTCCTTCATGATCCCCGCTTGCAGGTATCGCCGGATCAGGCGCAGAACCTTCTTGTCCCTCACCTTCTTCGCGATCCTCGCCATCAGGAGGTCATGATTCACTTCATCGAAAAACTTCGCTAGATCGATATCCACCACCCATCGCTTCCCCGCAAGCTGATACTCCTTTGCTTTCCGGATCGCGTCGTGCGCTCCCCGTCCGGGTCGGAAGCCGTAGCTGTTGGAAGAGAACTCAGGCTCGAATATCGGGCTCAGTACCTGATGAAGCGCCTGCTGGATGAGCCGATCCACGACCGTCGGTATGCCGAGTTGCCGCTTCCCACCATTCGGTTTTGGGATTTCGACACCTCGCACAACCTCGGGCCGGTACGTGCCCGCCAGCAGCCTTTCTTTGACCTCGAGCCAATGCGCCTGGAGCCAGGATTTCAGGTCATCGACGGTCATCTTGTCGACTCCCGCCGCTCCTCTATTCCCCACCACCCGCGCATAGGCTTCGAGCATGTTACCGCGTTCGACCAGACGCTCGATCAACTCCGTCATTTCGGGGCTTGTCGTTTCCGTTCCCGTCATCGATCCCTCCACCCGTGCGCTTGCCGTCGGGATTCCGTCCCTATCCTCCGCGCACGCCGGTCCCGTCCCCGTATCCGGGCGACTCCTCCGTGTCTGTGTTCGTTGGGTCTCGTGAAGGTCCGGCTGACCCGCCGTTCTTCTGAATTCGGTCCTTCAGGCGCGGTCGTTCGCCTTACTACGACCTCTGCTGACTTCTGATCACCCATTTCACCGCCTCGTGACGGTGATAGCCTCGTTGGCAGGTGACCAGACCTCCCCGGGTAATGCGCACCCACCTTCACGCTTATGCCCGCCGCATCTACAAGAGAAGATTCCGTGTAAGTATTGGACTTTGAAGATATTGGCCTTCTCATCCTCTCCTCCTGCCTCATACGGTTCCTGTTCGTCAGGCCAGCGCTTTGCCTTCACCTTCCTTCAGATTCCACCTCGCGATGGACACCCTTGGCGTTCGGCTAACAGTTCCCCTTACCGGGCCTGTACGGGACTTGACGATTTCTCGTCGCACCCACAAGTGAATGCGCCCTGCCGGGCGCACCAAAACGAAAAGCCCTGGACAATGCCAGGGCTTTCACTTCGCCTAACGACCTAAACTAGCTCCCCCGCGCGGATTCGCCCTCCAGGGCTCGACATCCTGTCCCGCCCTTCCGGGCCGCCGTCGGGTCCTGTCGCGCGCATCCATGCGCGCTCTTCCTCGCTCCCCTCGGCGGACCCTCCGGTTCGAATCCGCTTGAGCGAATTAAGAAAAAAGACCGCCCAAAGGCGGTCTTTTTTCTTAGCTCCCCCGCGCGGATTCGAACCACGGACCCAGTGGTTAACAGCCACTTGCTCTGCCAGCTGAGCTACAGGGGAATGTTCGCTAAAAGCGAGAGGAAATTACCCTTCCCCGCCCCGGATTGTCAAGACTAAGCGGCAATAATTCCGGAGCGAAAATCGCGACTACCGATATCAGCCTTTCCGCGAGGGCTTTTTGGGCTTGGTCGCGCCGGTCTTGTCCGGTGCCTGTCCCCTCGGCTTCTTGGCAGCTGACGACGCGGTTTTGGCGCCGGACTTGGGAGGGGCCTTGGCCGCGGCCTTCGGTGTCCCGACCTTCGGCGCGGCCTTCGCCTTGCTCCGCGAGGCGCCCTTGCCTTTCGGCTCGTCGTTGATCTTTTCGGCGCGGGCGAGGAGGCCGGTCGAGCCCTTCGCCTTGCGCGCGGGTTTCGCCTCGTCGAAGAGACCCGGCGACGAGTCTTCAGCCTCGACCTGGGCGGGCGAAATCGGCGAGGCGTCGCCCTCGACCCCTTCGCATTCCCGGGCCGCAAGCCTGACGCCGTTGGCCTTGATGCCCTTCGGGTCGAAGCGATCGATCTTGAATTTCTCCTCGCGGATCTTGAGCTTGGGCTTCTTGACGTAGGTCACGGCGAAGGAAGCCGAGGGCTGGGCGGTGAACCAGAGGACGGCGGCCCCCTCGGGAAGGAGCTGGTAGTCCTTGTTCATGATCCAGCCCTCGATGCGGAAACGCTTGATGCAGGGATAGCCGTTCTCCGCCTCGCGATAGACGATGGTGAAGACGACGTCGGCGAGCATGGCCTTGTCTGCGATCGAAGCGTAGAGGAGGCCCTGGTCGACGAAGAGCTTGTCGGGAACCGGTACGACGGACCAAAGGCCCGAACGCCTGACGACGAGGACCTTCTCGAAGGAGGAGATCGAGAAGAGGGCCTCTCCCGTCGAGACATTGGAGCCGAGGTAGCCGCTCTGCCTGTCGTAGCGGATGACGATGTCGCGCTTGGCCACCTCGCGCACGTCAACCTTGCCGAAGCGCGCGATCTCGGTCTTCCGCTTCCAGGCGGGGCCGAGCTTCTTCACGATGCCCTCGAGCCAAGCGACGGCGTAGTCGACGATCGTGGCGAGATGGGCGCGCACCTCCTTGAGTCGCGCGTTGAGGCGCTGCATCTCGGACCGGGCCTTCTCGATGTCATAGAGCGATATGCGCCTAATTGGTATTTTTAGCAATCGCTCGACGTCCTCGAGGGTGACCTCGCGCTTGATCTCCTTCTGGAAGGGGGCGAGGCCGTCGATGACGGCCTTTTCGACCGCCTCCTGGGTCTTCTTGGTCTCGATGGCCTTGTAGACCCTCTCCTCGATGAAGATCCGCTCGAGGGTGCGGGCGTGGATCTCGTCCTTGAGCTCGCCCTCCTCGATCTTGAGTTCGCGCTTGAGGATATCCACCAGGCGCTCGGCATGGTGGCGCACGATGTCGCTCGCCCGCATCAGGACGGGTTGGCCCTCCTTGATGACGAGGAGGTTGCAGGAGATCGACACCTCGCATTCGGTGAAGGCGTAGAGGGAGTCGACCACCTCCTCGGCGTAGGTGCCGCGCTGGAGTCGGATCTCGATCTCGGCCTTGTCGGTGGTGAAATCGTTGATCGCGGCGACCTTGATGCGGCCGGAGCGGGCCGCCGCCTCGATGCTCTCGATGAGGCTTTCGGTGCTGGTGCCGTAGGGGATTTCGCGAACGACGATGCGCTTGGGGTCGGAGAGGTCGAGCCTCGCGCGCACCCGCACCTTGCCCATGCCGTCGGCGTACTCCGAGGCGTCGAGGATGCCGCCCGTCGGGAAATCGGGGGTGACGGTGAACTTCTTGCCGCGCAGGCAGGCGATCTCAGCCTGGATGATCTCGAGGGGGTTGTGGGGAAGGATGCGCGTGCTCATGCCGACGGCAATGCCCTCGGCGCCGATGATGAGGACCACCGGGAGCTTGGCCGGAAAGAGCTCGGGCTCGCGGTTGCGGCCGTCGTAGGAATCGACCCATTGGGTGATCTTGGGATTGTTGAAGACATCCTTCGCGAGAGGAGTCGCTCGGCACTCGATGTAGCGGGCCGCGGAAGCCTCGTCGCCGGTGAGGAGGTTTCCGAAGTTGCCCTGCCGGTCGATGAAGAGTTCCTTGTTGGCCAATACGACCAATGCGGAATAGATCGAGGCGTCGCCGTGGGGATGGTACTTCATCGCCGAGCCGACGATGTTGGCCACCTTGTGAAACTTGCCGTCGTCGGCCTCGAAGAGGGTGTGCATGATGCGCCGCTGCACGGGCTTGAGCCCGTCCTCGAGGTCGGGGATGGCGCGGTCCTTGATGACGTAGGAGGCGTAAAAGAGGAAGTTCTCGTCGAAGAGTTTCTTTACGTAGGCCATGGGATTCCTTACAGGTCGTTCACGAGGTTTTGCATGATGTACTCCCGCCGTTCCGGGGTGTTCTTGCCCATGTAGAATTCGAGGACCTCGGGAACGCCTTTCAAGGTCTGGACGTCGACGCGGACGAGGCGGATGTCCGATCCTATGAATTGCCCGAATTCCTTGGGGCTGATCTCGCCGAGGCCCTTGAAGCGGGTGGTCTCGGCGCTCGAGCCGAGGTCGGCGAGGGCGGCGTCGCGCTCGCGGACTGAGTAGCAGTAGCGCGTCACCTGCTTGGTGCGCACGCGGAAGAGGGGTGTCTCGAAGATATAGACGCGGCCCTGGGTGACGAGCTCCTCGAAGTAGGTGAGGAAGAAGGTGAGGAGGAGGTTGCGGATGTGGAAGCCGTCGTAATCGGCATCCGTCGCCACGACGATCTTCCCGTAGCGGAGGCCCTCGATGCCGTTCTCGATGCCGAGGGCCATCATCATGTTGTAGAGTTCCTCGTTCTTGTAGATGGCCGTGCGCTTGCGGGCGTACATGTTCTCGGGCTTGCCACGGAGCGAGAATATCGCCTGGGTCATCACATCGCGGGCGCTCACGATCGAGCCGGCCGCCGAGAGCCCCTCGGTGAGGAAGAGCATCGATTCATCGCCCTCGGGCCCGTCGCCGAGGTGGCGCTTGCAGTCCTTGAGGCTGGGTATCTTGAGCTCGATCTTGCGGGCGGCCTCTTTGGCTTCCTTCTTAACTATGTTGAGTTCGGTGCGGAGCCTCTCGTTGGCGGCGATCTTGTCCTGCAGAGCCTTGGCCGCCTGGGGGTTTCGGCGGAGGAAGTCGTCGATGCCGCGCTTGAGCTCCTGGACGATCCAGGGCTTGATGTCCGAGTTGCCGAGCTTGTTCTTCGTCTGGCTCTCGAATACGGGGTCCTTGAGCTTGATGGCGACGGCGGCCGCGATGCCCTCGCGCACGTCCTCGCCTCTCCAGTTCTGCTTGAAAAACTCGTTGACGGACTTGAGGAAGCCTTCGCGGAAGGCAGAAAGATGGGTGCCGCCGTCGGAGGTGTGCTGGCCGTTCACGAATGAGAAATATTCCTCGCCGTACTCGCCGGTGTGGGTGAAGGCGAACTCGATCCGGTCTCCCTTCCAGTAGCCGATGTCGTACAACTTGCCGTCGCCGACCTCCTCCGTGAGGAGGTCCTGGAGGCCGTTTTTCGAGGCGAAGTCCCGGCCGTTGAAGGCGAGGGTGAGGCCGGTATTGAGGTAGGCGTAGTTCTGGATCCGCCGCTCGACAAACTCCATGTTGAAGGCGTAGTCGGAGAAAATCTCGGGATCCGGTATGAACTCGACGAGGGTGCCGGCCTTCTCCCTCGTGGCCCCGTGCTTTTTCGACTTGAGGACGCCGCGCTCGAAGACGGCCTCGAAATACTCGCCGCCACGATGGGAGACGACGCGGAACCACTCGGAGAGGGCATTGACGGCCTTGGTGCCCACGCCGTTGAGGCCGACGGAGAACTGGAAGACGTCGTCGTTGTACTTGGCGCCCGTGTTGATGATGGACACGCACTCGATGACCTTGCCGAGGGGGATGCCCCGGCCGTAGTCGCGGACGCTCACCTTCGTGCGATTGGGAGCCTTGGCGGCCTTGCCCCCCGAGGTCCTGCCGCCGGCCTTCGACCCTGCTCCCGCCTGGGCCGCCGCTTCGATAATCGGATCGACCTTCGCCTCGATCCTCGTCCCGGCGCCCATGATGAATTCGTCGATGGAATTGTCGACGACTTCCTTGAGGAGGACGTAGATCCCGTCGTCGGCATTCGAGCCGTCCCCGAGGCGGCCGATGTACATGCCGGTGCGGAGACGGATGTGCTCGAGGCTGGAGAGGGTCTTTATCTTCGATTCGTCGTACTTCGGGGTGGTAGCCATGATCGACTGGATGCTAGCACAGGGGCGGCGGGCATGCAAAGTCATTGCCTGTGAAAGGCTTGGGCGGGGCTTTGACAAAAAAGGGCTGGCAGGCATAAACTTGGCTTCACATGAATGATTGATCATATGTTCATGTGTAGGAGCGAACATGCAAGCATCTTCGTCGGTTAATGAGCCAATTGACGACCATGACGACCATGACAACCGTAACGCACGCGAAGCGCGGGAGACAAAGGAGCCTAGAACCGGCCGCGAACTCGCGGAGGCGCTTCGACTCGAACTCGAATCGAGCCCAGGGGAGGCGGAAGAGTCGGCACGGGGCGGGATCGGCGTCGGCGATGCTTGCTCACTTCCTTTATTGCACATCAATTGCATTGAAGCGGCGCGAGGGAAGTTACCCGACCCCGCCGTGACATCCGGCCTCGCCTCCCTCTTCAAAGTCTTCGCCGATCCCACACGAATCAGGCTGCTTTCGGCTCTTTCGGCCTCCGAACTCTGCGTTTGCGACCTCGGAGCCCTCCTCGGCATGAGCCAATCGGCGGTGAGCCACCAATTGGCCCTCCTGCGCGCGGCGAGGGTCGTCAGGAGCAGGCGCGAAGGAAAGGTGGTTTGGTACGCCCTGGACGACGACCATGTGGCCAGCCTCCTCGCGATGGGCCTCGAGCATCTGGGCGAGGCGGAGCGGCAGGCATGACGCGTTTTAGGATGGAGGGCATCGATTGCCCGGTATGCGCCCAGGGCCTCGAGGATGGGCTCAGGAAATTCGAGGGGGTCAAGGGGGTGACTGTCGACTTCGCCACCCTCACCCTCCATGTCGACGCCCTCGATCTGGCGGCCGTCGAGGCGGAGGCGAAGCGACTGGAGCCGGGGCTCGGCCTCCTCCGCATAGGCAGCGAGTCGAGGGCCTCGGTCGCGGCTCAGCCCGAGGCCGCTTCCCAAGGCTGGGGCAGGGGTTGGATACGGGACCTCCTGCCGATCGCTTCGGCCGCCAGTCTCGCGATCTTCGCCTTTCTCCTCGAAAGACGGGCACCGGCCGGCCTCCAGCCCTGGGCCCTCGCCCTCCCCTACTACGCCGCCTGGCTCATCGCCGGCAAGGAGGTTCTCCTCGGAGCCCTCAGGAACATCGGGAGGGGACGGATCTTCGACGAGCTCTTCCTCATGTCGATAGCCACGATCGGCGCGATGCTCATCGGCCAATACGAGGAGGCCGTTGGCGTCATGGTTCTCTACCGCCTCGGCGAGTTTCTCCAAGAATCCGCCATCGAGAGGAGCCGCTCCTCGATGCGATCCCTCCTCGACCTTCGCCCGGCCCTCGCTCGAATCAAGAAGGGCGCCGAATGGTTGAGCCTTCCGTCAGAATCGGTCGAGGCGGGCGATCTTCTCCTCGTTCTCCCCGGAGAAGCCGTTCCCGCCGACGGCGGCGTCGAAGCGGGCGAAAGCCTCGTCGACACGAAGACCCTCACGGGGGAATCGGCGCCCCGTTCGGCCGAGCCGGGCTCGGAGCTCATGGGCGGCTTCATCGTCCTCGACGGGGCCCTCGAAATCAGGGCGAGCCGACCCGTCTCGGAATCCCAGGCATCGCGGGTCGCGGCCCTCGTCGAGGAGGCCTCGGCGCGAAAGGCGAAGACCGAGCGCCTCGTCACCCGCCTCGCGAGCTGGTACACGCCCCTCGTCGTCGCCCTCGCGGCCCTCGTCGCCTTCGTCCCTCCCCTCTTCATCCATGGCGCCCGCCTCGCGGACTGGGGCTATCGGGCCCTCGTCATGCTCGTCATCTCCTGTCCCTGCGCCCTCGTCATCTCCATTCCCCTCGGCTATTTCGCCGGCATCGGCGGGGCGGCGCGGGCGGGCATTCTCGTAAAGGGCGGCGAGGTCATCGACGCCCTCGCGCGGGTCGGGACGGTCGTCTTCGACAAGACGGGCACCCTGACCGAGGGCTCCTTCGAGGTGATCGGCATCGAGGTCGAGGAGGGCCGGTCCGAAACCGAGCTCGTCTCACTCGCCGCCGCCGCCGAGGCTCGATCGACCCATCCCTTGGCGAGGGCCCTCGTCAAGGAGGCGGAGAGGCGAGCCGCGCCGACGGAAAGCATCGCGGAATCGCGCGAATATCCGGGCAGGGGCCTCGTCGCGACGATTGGGGGGAGGGAAGTCCTCGTCGGCAATTCCCGCCTCCTCGGAGAAAACGCGAAGTCAGCGAAGCTACCCGCCGAACGGCAGGGTGCGACCTCCCTCTACGTCGCGATCGACGGCTCCTACGCCGGCCGATTCCTCTTGGGCGACAGGATGAAGGGCGACGCCGCCGACAGCCTTTCGGAACTCGCCGCCCTCGGCGTCCACCGCATGGCGATGCTGACGGGCGACGCCGCGGCTCCTGCGCAAAAGACGGCCGACGCCCTCGGCATCGCCGAGGTAAAGACGGCCCTCACCCCGGAGGGCAAGTTGCGCGAACTCGAAGCAATTATGAAAAGCGGCGCGGCGAGGAGGGGCGACAGGGGGGCCGTCATGTTCGTCGGCGACGGCACCAACGACGCTCCGGTCATCGCCCGCGCCGACGTCGGCGTCGCCCTCGGCGCGGGCACCGACGCCGCCGTCGAGACGGCCGACGTCGTCCTCCTTTCGCGCAACCTGGATAGGGTGCCCGCCGCAGTCCGTCACGCGAGGCGGACGAAAAGGATCATCGCCCAAAACATCGTCTTCGCCCTCGGCATCAAGAGCGCCTTCCTCGCCCTTGGCGCGGCGGGGCTCGCCGGCATGTGGTTCGCCGTGATCGCCGATGTCGGCGTCGCCCTCCTCGCCGTCTTGAATTCGACGAGGGCACTCAGCTCGCGGCGGGCAGGGTCTTCTTCTTTCCTCCGCCGTTGAGCAGGGCCGTGCCGCCGAGCACGAGGGCCGCTCCCCCGAAGGCTTCGGGATGGAGGGTTTCGCCGAGGAAGAGCCAGGACCAGAGAAAGGCGAAGACGGGGATAAGGAGGGTGACCGACAGGGCCGCGGTGAGGCCGGCGCTCGACATGAGGCGGAAGTAGATGAGGTAGGCGATCGCCGAGCAGAGGATGGCGAAGAGGGCGGCGAGGGCCCAGGTGGAGGGGGCGATCGAGGCAAGGGGCGGCGCGGAGAGGGCCGCCGGGCCGAGGAGGACGAGGCCGGCGACAAGGAGGCTCGAGGCCGTCATCGCCCGCGAGGAGATGCCGGGAGCCCAGCGCCTGATGTAGGCGCCCGAAAAGCCGTAGCTGACCGTGGCGAGGAGACAGGCCAGTACGGGCAGGACCTCGGCCCCGAGCTCGGCCCTGGAGGTCCCCATGCCGAAGAGGGCTATCGCGACGACTCCGGCGATGCCGAGGGCCATGCCGCCCACCTTGCGCGCGGTGAGTGCCTCGCCGAGGATGAGGGCCCCGAAGACGGCACCCCAGAGCGGGGTGAGGGCGTTCACGATCGACTCGATCGAGGCCGGGACCCGCAGGGCCGCCCAGGAAAAGAGAAAGAAGGGCAGTGCCGAATTGAAGACGCCGACCACGAGGTAATGGCGGAGATTCTTCCTCCAGTCGAGCTTCGTACGTAGTATGAAGAACAGTAGCACGAGGGCGAGGCCGGCGATCAGGGTCCGGAGGTCGGCGGTGAGGACGGGCCCGAGGAGGGGCGCGAGGACGCGCATGAAGAGGAAGGAAGCCCCCCAGATGGCGGCCTGGAGGAAGAGGAGGGCCGTATCGACGACTGACATTTCAGGCTCCTTTGCGGGAAGAGACGTGGACCGAAGATAGCGGCGGAAAGGCCGAGCGTTCCACCGAAAAAGCGACGAGTAATTCCCTCAATCGGCCGGAAGCGGGCGGCCCCGCGAAAGGACGGGGATCGCAACGCCAGCGACGATGAAAAGGCTGGCAACGCCGAATTCTGCCGTCGGCATCTCCCCGAAAAGGAAGAAGGCCAAGACGGCGGCGACGAGGAACTGGGTCAGGTTGAAGAGGGAGACGATCTGGGGCGGAAGCTTCGTCATGGCGCGGTTCATCAGGGAATGGCCGACGATCGTCGGGCCGAGCGCGAGGCCGAGAGTCATCACGAGGTCGGTGAGGGTGATGCCCCGGATGGGATGGGCGAAGGGCAAGGAGACGAGGAGATCGAAGGCGCCGCCGATGAGGTAGAGGGGCACGAGGTAGAGGAAAATACCTTCGGCGGGGGCGTTGCGCCTCGCGAGGGCAAGATAGACGGCGTAGAAAAGCATTGCCACGAAGCAGACGAGGTCGCCGCCGAAGTGCCCCGGCTCGAGTCGGAAATCGAAGATCGCGAGAATGACGATGCCGCCCAAGGCGAGGAGTGTGCCGATGACCTCGGCACGCCGCGGCAATTCCTTCGTCATGAAAAACACGAGGAAGGGCATTGCCACAGGCACCATGGTGGAGATGACGGTCGCGTTGCCCGCGAGGGTCATCCGCGCGCCGAAGATCCAGGCGATGAAATGCAGGCCGAGCACGATGCCGGGCAGAAGGGAGGGCAGAACGAGACGGGGCGTGAATCGCAGCCCCGAACGCTTGAGCTCCCTGAAGAAAAAGGGCAGGAGAATGATGCCGGCGAAGAGCTGGCGGTATGAGGCCTGGAGGATGGGGTGGATCGTCGAGGCCTTGATGAGAAGGGCCGAGGAGGCGCCGGCGAAATTCGCGAGGAGAAGGAGCCAGAGTTCGAGGGATCGCGACGCTTCGGGTTTCGCTATCATGGCGACGAAAGGTAGCCCGGATCGAAGCGAAAGGTAAACCTCGGCTCAGGACGCCCCGGGCCCTTGCTGGCGCTGCTCCTGCTGATGCAGCCCATGCTCGCGCTGCCGCCCTCCCCCAACTCCTTCCACGAGCCCGGCTATGATCACGAGGCCCTCCAAGGCCAGGGATTCGACGTGACGACAGGGCTGGAGACCGGCTACGAATTCCTCCGCCGGTGAACGGCCCGTCACGAGAACCTCGATTGCGGCTGCATTCCCCGCGGCTCCTGCGGCTCCTGCGGATCCTGCGGCCCCCGCGAGTTCGGCGCGGAAGAGGGCGGCCAGCCTTTCAACCAAGCCCGCGTAGCCGTGATAGAGGCCCGACTGGATCGAGGCGCGGGTCGTCCTGCCGATCGCCCGATCCGGTCGCTCGAAGGGGACCTGGGGCAGGAGGGCGGCGCCCGTATGCAGGGATTGCGAGGCCGCTTCGAGGCCGGGTGCGATGGCGGCTCCCACGAAGTCGCCCTCGGCGTTGAGGGCCGAAAACACGATGGCGTCGCCGAAATCGATGACTACGCAAGGCGCGCCGACGACCAGTCTGCGCGCCGCGGCGGCGGCGCAGACGATGTCGGAACCCACTTCCTGGGGAAGGTCGCTCCTGATCTTGACTCCCGTCTTCGAGCCGGGGCCGACGACATGGGCGGAGACTCCGAAGGCGGAGGAGATCGCGGCGACGATGCGCGGCGTGAGGGCCGGCGCGACGCTCGAGACGATGGCCCGGTCCACCCGGGCCCCCGCCAGGCCTGGCCGCGAGGCCGCTTCCGAAAAGGCCCTGGCGAAGGACCAGCCGTATTCGTCGGCGCTCCGCTCCGAGGAGGCGCCGAGTTCGCGGAGGACGATCCAGCCCTCGCCGTCGTGGAAGCCCAGCGAAATCGAGCGATTGCGCACGTCGACGGCGAGGAGCATGGTCACTTTTCCTCGTCGGCAAGCCTCGCCGTGCCGCCCTTCTTCTCGATGCCGAGCCACAGAGCGACGACGGCCACCGTGAGGACGGCCGCGATGGCCGCCTCCATGAAGCCGTTGGTGATCCCCACCTTGACGGCGAGGTCGAAGCTGACCGCCTTGGGGTAGAGGAGGGCGAGGGAGCCGAGGACAAGGACAGTGTTGGTAAGGCTTCCTGCCACGCCGGCGACCGCTGCCCCGACGCGGGGGAAGCGCTTGGCGAAGGGGATGTAGGCGAGCCAGGCCACCACGCCCACGAGCATGCGCGGGAGAAGGGCGGTGAGCGGGTTCTTGAAGAGTCCGCTCGTGTCCTGGATCATGCTGAAGGCGCCGAAGATGGCGCCGACGGCGAGACCAACTACCGGTCCCTCGAGGACGGCGCCGATGATGACCGGAACCGCCATCACCGTGAGTTCGAAACCCGGGCCCAGCACCCAGGGGATGAAGCCGATCCGCGTCGCCCCGAGCACGATGGCCACGGCGCCGAGGGCGCCCGCGATGACGATCTTCCGGAGAGGAATCCTGCTAGCCATGAGAACCTCCATTGCCGGTATCCGCCTCTCCGTGCTCGCGAGCCCGGAGGTCATAGGTCGAATCCGGCGTCATATCTCAACCCTCCCTCAGGGAAGGGTCTTGGCGAAAACGAGGCCGAAGGCGACGCCCGCGACCATGAAGAGGGTGAGGCCCAACCTGACGAGGGCCTCGCCCCTGATCATTTCATAGATCGTATAACGCGTGCGCTCGTCGCCCGTGTAGCAGCGGGCCTCCATGGCTTCGACGAGGAGCTCGGCCCGCTCGAGGGTTCGGACGACGAGAGGCACGAAAAGGGGCAGGTAGGAACGGGCTTTGCGGATGGGATTGATGCCGGATGCCCCGAAGTCGCCGCCGCGCGAGGCCTGGGCCTTGACGATCGATTCGAGCTCGCCGGTCACGATGGGCACGAAGCGCAGGGCCACCGAGATCATCAGCGAGAACTCGTGGGAGGGGAATCCGAAGCGGCCCAGCGGCGCGAGGAAATCCTCGATGCCGTGGGCGATCTCCTGCTCGGCGGTGACGCTCGTCAGCAGGCCGATGGCCGCGAGGACGGCCGCGAAGCGGGCGAAGAGGAGGAGGAGTGCCAGGATCGTCGCGACGTGGATCGAAAGGGGACCGAGGGAAATGAGGGCCGGCCCGGCTGAACCTGATTGGAAGACCAGGGTGAGAATCGAAAGAATTATGAGGAAGGGAAGGGCCGGCTTGATCCCGCGGAGGAGGAAAAGTGGATTGACCCTGGCGAAGAGGGCCGCCGCGAGGACGCAGAGGCCGAGGAGGATGGTACCCGTGACGTTGGTGGTCGCGAACATCACGATGAAGAAGACCACAATACCGAAGAACTTCGTGGCCGGCGTCAGGCGGTGGACGAAGGAACCCGAATCGATGTACTGGCCGATCGACACGTTGGCGAAGAACTCGAGGGTCTTCATCGCGAGCCCTCCCCTCCGGTCGCCCCGGTTGCCGCAGCGTCTAACGACGCGGCGACGGCGCCATCGACAGCCTCCGCTGCGGTCTTCGAGCCGAGTCGCCGCGCGAGAGCCTCGATGGCGAGGGGCGTCTCGCCGAGCCCGTGGCCGAGACCGGCCAGGATTTCGGCCACCTCGGCCGCCCAGGGTCTGCCGATGCCCCAGGATTCGTTGTAGCCCTTGCCGAAGATGTCGGCGGGGGCGCCGAAGGCGAGAAGCTCGCCGCCCCGCAGCACCGCCACCTTGTCGGCCAGGGCAGCCTCGTCCATCGAATGAGTGGAAAAAACCACGGTCCCGCCCCTCGTCGCGAAGGACTTGATGAGGTCCATGATGGTCGCCTTGCCGGCCGGATCGAGGGCCTGGGTCGGCTCATCGAGGAGAAGGGCCTCCGGTTCGAGGGCGAGGACGCCGGCGAGGGCGAGTCTTCGCCGCTCGCCTCCGGACAGGGAGCGCGAAGACCTGTCGCGATAGCCCGCGTAGGGCAATCCCACCCTATCCATGGCCGTCTTGACCCTATCGACGAGGGCGCGGCCCGACAGGCCTTGATTCTTCGGCCCGAAGGCCACGTCGTCGGCGGCGTAGGCCTCGAAGAGGGCCGACTCGGGGCGCTGCACGGCGAGGGGGGCTCGCATGCGCATGGCGCGGAGGTCGGTGCGGGCTTCGCGCGGGTCGCGGCCGAAGGAGAGGACCCTCCCCGAACTTGGCAGGGCGAGGGAATTGAGGAGCTGGAGGATCGTCGATTTGCCCGAGCCCGTATGGCCGACGAGGGCGACGATGCTGCCCTTCGGTACGACGAAGCTTATGTCCGACAGGGCCCTGCGCTCGTTCACGGTGCCCCGGAGATAGGTATAGCCCAATCTTTCGAGGGAAAAGGCCGCGTCGGAACCTCCCGGCGCCGGCGGGGAAGCATCCGCCTCCCCGGCCGGGCGGGCCGCTTCAAGCCGTGGCCCATCCCCGGGTAAGGGCACAAGTAGTCCCTTTTCGATGCCCTCGGCGAGGAGCTTGGCGCAACCGGCAGGCGACTCGCAGATGCGGGGCTTGAAGCCCAATTTGCGCGCGAGGATGACGGCCGGCGGCAGGCCGAAACCGGCGAGGGAGGCATTTTCGCCCGCAAAAAAAGCCTCGGGGCTCGCGTCCCCTACGAGGCGGCCCTCGTCGAGGACGAGGACGCGCCGGGCGCGCGCGGCCTCCGCCATGTCGTGGGTGACGTGGATGATCGTCACGCCTTCGGCATTGAGACGATCCATGAGATCGAGCATGGCCCGACGCGAGGGCGGGTCGAGCATAGCCGTGGCCTCGTCGAAGGCGATGCAGCGCGGCCGCATCGCGAGGGCGCCGGCGACGGCGAGGCGCTGTTGCTGGCCGGCCGAAAGGAAGTGTGGGGGACTCCGGCGCTCGGCCTCGAGGCCTACGACGGCGAGGGCCTCGTCGACGCGGCGGCGGATTTCCTCGCGGCCGATGGCGAGATTGCCCGGGCCGAAGGCCACATCCTCCTCGACGACGGTGGAAACGATCTGATCGGGGGGAGACTGGAAGACGAGGACGAGGGTCGAGCGCAAAGCGCGGGCATGGGTGGGGTCGGAGGCGTCGAGGCCGTCCACCCTGACCGAACCGCTGTCGACGTGGCGAAGACCGTTCATCAGCCTGAGGAGGCTCGACTTGCCGGAACCGTTCCGGCCGACGATCGCGACGTATTCGCCCTCGTCGATGCGGAGATCGAGGCCCCGAATCGCGGGCGTGGCGCTACCCGGCCAGCTGAAGACGGCGGAATCGAATTCTATGAAACTCATCGGCGCGCGGCCTCGGAGGCCCCGCCGCGAATGTGATGAACCATGGCACCTCGCGTACCGGCCGAATTAGTCGGTCCAGTCGCAGGCCGAATATACAGCTATCGCGATGTTCTGTCGAGCGCCGAAAGCTCGACGGCTATCCGCGCCGCCAAGTCAGCGTTGTTGAGCACGAGGGCGATATTTGCCTCGAGGCTCTCGCCTGCCGTCAATTCCTTCATCTTGCCGAGGAGGAAGGGCGTCACGTCCCGACCCGTGACCCTGGCCGACTTCGCCGCGGCGAGGGCCGTCTCGATAGCCGCCTCCATCTCCCCCCGCTCCATAGCCATGTTCTCGGGCACGGGATTGGCCACGACCATGCCCGAAGGAAGGCCGAGTTCGCGGGAAGCCCTGATCCGGAGGGCGATGTCGCGGGGGCTGTCGGCGCGTTCGACGAGGGCGATGCCGGAATGGGCGCTGTAAAAGGCGGGCAACTCGTCCGTGCGATAGCCGATGACGGGCACGCCCCTCGTTTCGAGATACTCGAGGGTCTTGGGCAGGTCGAGAATAGCCTTGGCGCCAGCGCAGACCACGCAAACGGGGGTCCGGCCGAGCTCGTCGAGGTCGGCCGACACGTCCCAGCTCGATTCGGCCCCGCGATGGACGCCGCCGATGCCGCCCGTCGCGAAGACCCCGATGCCGGCCATGGCGGCGACGATCATGGTCGCGGCCACGGTGGTGGCCCCGTCGGCCCCGGCCGCGACGAGACGCGGGAGGTCGCGGCGGCTGACCTTTTCCACGGCGAGTCCCGCCTTGCCGATGCGCTCGATGCCGCCGCGGTCGAGTCCGGCGACGAGCCGGCCCCCGATGATGGCGACGGTCGCCGGAATGGCGCCTGCCGCGCGGACGGCCGCCTCGACCCGGAGCGCCGTTTCGACGTTTTCCGGCCAGGGCATGCCATGGGAAATGATGGTGGATTCAAGGGCCACGACCGCCTTTCCGGCGGCAAGGGCCTCGCGGACTTCCTGTCCGACTTCAAGAAGTGAGGTCATGGCGGGAGTATGGGGTCAGACCCCGCTCCTTGAACAGGGCGCTTTTCTGGAGTAGATTGGAGCCTCGGAGCAGGGAGCGCATGGATCAGTTTTTCGATCGTTTCGAGCGGCTGTTCAAGTCTTGGGTTGCCCCGGGCGACGAACCCCGTTCAGCGCGCCCCTCGCGAAGGAGCGGCGACCCCGATGTCGACGCCGCGATGGATGAGCTCGACGACTTCCTTTCCGCGGCGCGGGGCGATAGCGAGGCCGCCGAGCGGGACAAGGCCCGGCGAGCCGATGAAGAGGCGAGACGAAGGGCGGAAGAGGCGGCCCGAGCCCGGGCTAGGGGGGCTTCCTCGCAGCGGCAGGGCGCCAACGGCCACGATCCGCGCCTGACGGCGGCCTACGAATATCTCGGCCTTCCCTACGGAACCCCGGTCGAACAGGTGAAGGCCAAATACAAGAAACTCCTCCTCAAGCACCATCCTGACCGCCACGCGGGCAATCCCGCCAATATAAAGAAGGCCACCGAGACCTCGGCGCGCATCAACGAATCCTGGCGCATCATCGAAACCTGGGCGACCACGGGCCGCGTCCCCGATTGAGACGACGGATCGGGCCCGGCCGCAAAAGGGTTTTCCGTTCCTTCGCTAAAGGGACGACAGCCAACGGCCGACAATCGACATGACATCGAAGGAGAGGGGAAGTCCGGAATGAAGAGCAATCCGCTTGCAGCATATCGAGAGGTACGCGTCAAGACGGCGAGTCCCGCCCAGATCGTGGTCATGCTCTACGACGAGGCCGTCAGGCAGTGCGACCGAGCCCTCGACCTCATGGGGGGCGATCAGGCCAAGAATCCCCGGAATATCGAAAAGATCAATGCCGCCCTCGGGAAGACACAGGATATCGTGACGGAGCTCATGGCCGGCCTCGACTTCGAGGCAGGGGGCGACATAGCCCAGGACCTCTTCGCCCTCTATGTCTGGTTCAACCGCGAACTCATGGAAGCCAACGTCGAGAAGAACGAAAAGCGCGTCCGCACCGTTCGGGACCAGCTCGACAGCCTCCGAGGCGCCTGGGCGGAAGCCGCCACCAAGGCCCAGGGCGGGGGCCAGGCCCAGTTCGGCGTCAATATCGCGGGCTAGGGCGGAAGGGCAACATGGCTGCACTGTACGAAGGCGAAGTCCAGAAACGCGTGGCCATGCTGCGCCGATTGCGCGAACTCCTCCTCGACCAACGGGGAAAATTCGAGAATTACCTCAAGGTTCTCGATCACGAGAAGGGCGACATCGAAGGCGGCGACGTCGATCGCCTCGTCGCCCACGTCGAGATCGAAGAGGCCATCGTCTCCGAGATCTTCACCTTCCAGAAGGCCATCGACCCCCTCGAAGATCTGATGCGCGCCGCCCTCCCCTCCGAGGATCTCGGCTGGAAGGAAGTCGGCGGCCTCAGGGATAGCCTCCAGGACCTCAAGGCCGAAGTGCTTAAAAGGAACGAGGAAAACCGCATCCTTCTCCGCGCACGGATGGACGTCATCCGCTCGCAGGTGATGGCCCTCCGCAAGCCCCTGGGCTCGCGCCGCCCCGTTTACGCCGGAAACGAAGCCGGAAACCTCCTAGACATCGGAGTCTGACCCCGCTTTGGAAGAGGGGGTCCCGGGGGAGGAACCTTTCGCGAAAGGTTCTTCCCCCGGGCCAAGCTTCCCTCGATCAGGCCTGCCTGCTATCATAATTGCATGAAGCCCCCCCTCTATCTCCTCGATTCCTACGCATTCATCTACCGCTCCTATTTCGCCTTCATGAGCAGGCCCCTGCGCTCGCCGGCGGGACGCAACGTGGGGGCAGCCTTCGGCTTCTTCAAGTTCGTGTTCCAGCTTTTCGACGAGCGCAACCCCGGGGCCTTCGCCGCGGTCTTCGACCCCAAGGGCAAGACCTTTCGCCACGAGATGTACGCCGAGTACAAGGCGACGCGGCAGAAGACGCCGGAGGATCTCCACGAGCAGGTGCCCCTCGTCGAGGAGATGCTCAGGGCCCTGGGAGTTCCCATCCTTCGCGCCGAGGGCTTCGAGGCCGACGACGTGATCGCGACGCTGGCGGAACGGGCCCGCGCGGAGAACAGGGAATGCTGGATCGTCTCGGGCGACAAGGACCTCCTCCAGCTCGTCGGGGGCAGCGTGAAGGCCCTCCGGCCGGGATCGGGCTTCGTCTACCAGTCCTTCGGGCCCGAGGAGGTGAAGGCCGAATGGGGGGTGGGCCCCGAGGGCATCCTCGACTACCTCACCCTCACCGGCGACGCCTCGGACAACGTGCCCGGGGTCAAGGGCATTGGCGACAAGACGGCGGGCAAGCTCCTCGCGCAGTTCGGCTCGGTCGATGAGATCTACGCCAGGCTCGACGAGGTGAAGCCCGACTCGCTCAGGAAGAAGCTCGAAGAGGGCCGCGAGTCGGCCGTGCTTTCCAAAAAATTGATCACACTTGATAAGAACGTGAAGCTGCCAGTGGCGGATCTCGACGAGCTCGAGCTTTCGGGCCTCGATCGCGCGGCCGCCAACGCGCTTTTCATCCGCGAGGGGATGAAGAGCCTCATCTCGGGCACGCCCCCCGATGAGGGGGGGCTCTTTCCGACGGCGGCGGCCAAGCGGGCCAGGGCGGCGACGGCCGAAGGGGAAGGGGCAGCTTCGGCGACAGGGGCCGGAGGGGGCGGCGAGGGAGGGGCGAGCAAGGCGGACGGAGTTGCTGCCCCGGTGGCGACGGGAAGGCCGGGCGAGACGAAGGCCCCAGCGGAGCTCCTCGGCGAGGGGAGCTACGCTGCGCTGACCGACAGGGCCGCCCTCGCGGCCTTCGTCGACGCCTGCATCGCCGCAGGCAGGGTGGCCTTCGACTGCGAGACCGACTCCCTCGACGAGAGAAAGGCACAATTAGTAGGCTTTTCGCTCTCGATCGCCGCGCGGGAGGCGGTTTACGTGCCCATCCGCTGCCCCGAGGGAAGCGGTCTGCCTCTCGCCGAGGCTCTGGCCGAACTCGCTCGCCTGTTTTCGCGCAAGGAGATTCTCGTCGTCGGGCAGAACATCAAATACGACTATTCGGTGCTCGCCCAGGCCGGCCTCGTCATGACCTGCCCACTCGCCGACACGATGATCGCCGCCTTTCTCCTCGACGCGGACGCCCTCGCCACTGCGGGAGGGGGGGGCGGTTACGGCCTCGAGGCCCTCGCCGAAAGGCGCCTCGGCTATCATGGGATCGAATTCGGGGAGGTCGTGCCCAAGGGCGGGAGCTTCGCCGAGGTGCCCCTCGAAAAGGCGACGCGCTACGCGGCCGAGGACGCCGACCTCACCCTGCGGCTCTGGCTTCTGATGGAAGGCGAACTCGAGGCGGCGGGCCTGGGCAAGCTCTTCCGCGAGCTCGAGATGCCCCTCGTGCCCCTCCTGTCGCGGATGGAGGCGGCAGGCATCGAGGTCGACGCCCCGGCCCTCAGGGAATTCGGCTCGGAGATCGAACTCAGGCTCGCGCGGCTCCAGGGCGACATCTACGAACTCTGCGGCAGGGAGTTCAACATCGCCTCGCCCAAGCAGCTCCAGGAGGTGCTATTCGTCGAGCGCAAGCTTCCCTCCGGCAAGAAGACCAAGACGGGCTTTTCCACGGACACGAGCGTTTTGGAGGAACTGGCCTCCCTCGATCCCGTGCCGGCCAAGATCCTCGAGCACCGGGGCCTTTCCAAGCTCGCCGGTACCTACGTCGGGCCGCTGGCGGAGATTGCCGAGCGCGAGGGCCGTGTTCATACGCATTATTCGCAGGTCGGCGCGGCGACGGGGCGCCTGTCGAGCCGGGACCCCAATCTCCAGAACATCCCGATCCGCGACGAGGACGGGAGGAGGATCCGCGCAGCCTTCAAGGCGGCCGAGGGGATGAGCCTCGTTTCGGCCGACTATTCGCAGATCGAGCTCGTGGTCCTCGCCCATCTTTCCGGCGATCCAGGCCTCGCCCAGGCCTTCCGCGAGGGCATCGACGTGCACAGGCGCACGGCGAGCCTCATCTTCAAGGTCTTCGAGGAGATGGTCAGCCCGGAACAGCGGCGCATCGCCAAGACCATCAACTTCGGCGTCATCTATGGCATGAGCGCCTTCCGCCTTTCCAACGAATTGAAAATACCGAGGAGCGAGGCCCAGTCCTTCATCGACGCCTATTTCAAGACCTACGCCGGGGTGGGGGACTTCATAAAGAAGACGGTGGCGGAGGTCGAGAAGACGGGCTACGCGACGACCATCCTCGGCAGGCGCCGCCCCATACGCGGCATCAACTCGGGCAACAAGACCGAAAAGTCGGCCGCCGAGCGCGTGGCCGTGAACACGCCCATCCAGGGCTCCGCGGCCGACATCATGAAGCTCGCGATGCTCGCGGTCGACGCCGCCCTGCGGAAGGAGCTCCCCGCCGCGCGGATACTCCTCCAGGTCCACGACGAGCTCATCGTGGAGGCGCCCGAGGCCCTGGCTGGGCGCACGGGCGAGATCGTCAAACGCGAAATGGAAGGCGCCATCATCCTCTCCGTGCCCCTCCGAGCTTCCATCGAAGAGGGACAAAGATGGGGGGAGATGCACTGATGCTCCTGGGACTGACGGGGGGCTACTGCGCGGGCAAGAATAGCGTGGCCGAACTCCTCGAAAAGCGGGGATGGGCCTCCATCGACGTCGACCGCCTCGGCCACCGGGCCCTCGAGCTGGCCCGCGACGAGGTGCTCAGACACTTCGACGAGGAGGCGCGGGAACTCTTCGGGCGGGGCCTCCTCGACGCGGCGGGAAAGCTCGACCGCAAGCTCCTCGGCGCAATCGTCTTTTCCGAACCGCGAAAGCTTGCCGAGCACGAGGCCATCATTCATCCGGTGATGTTCGCCCTGGTCGACGAGAGGATCGCAGCGCTTCGGGACGAGGCCAGGGCGAGGGGGGACGAGGCTGCCCGCATCGTCGTGAACGCGGCGATTCTCTACAAAATGCCGGTCCTGGCAGGCTGCGACGCCGTCATCGAGGTGCGGGCTCCCCTCCTCCTCCGTTTGAGGCGCGCGAAGGCCCGCGACGGTCTCGGCGCGAGGCGGGCCCTCGATCGCATCGGGAGGCAGGCGGTCCTTTGGCGGCTGAGACCAAGACAGGGTCGCGGCGGCGATGGGCAGAGCGCTCCGCCGGTGCTGCCGGTTTGGAACGAGGGCGATAGGGCGAGACTCGAAAGGCGGCTCGACTCGCTTCTCGACAGCCTCGGGGCGATGAATAGCCGGGGCCTTCGATAGGGCTAAGAAGGAAGGCCGATTCATCCGATAGTCTCGGGAGGGAGGGCCATTCGATGTCGCCTGAACGTTCAAAACTTCTATGGATCACGGTCGCGGTCAGCGCCTTCGTGCTCGTCGTCGCGATCGCGGGAGTCTTCCTATTTTATCCGAGAAACCAGGCGGCCGCCGCTCCGGCCACCGTCGGCAACACCGCCGCTCCCAAGCCCCCCGATCCCCAAGACTATCTCAACGCCCCCGCCACCGCGCCGACCGAAACTAAGCGCAACGGCGATGTCATCGTCATTTACGGGGACAAGCCCCAATCTGTCCCCCCACTCGGGGGAAGCGTCGATGGGACGACGGGAAGCCCTGGATCGACCGCCAACCCGAGCGTGACGACGACGATGACAACCACCACGACACTACCCGGGACGGCCCCTCCGGCGGACGGGTCGACCTGGAACCAGCAATCCTCGAACCCGTCGCCGCCGCCGTCGGGCACGGCTCCCACCGTCGCTCCGACGGCTCCGACTCCTGCGCAGCAGGCTCCCAGCACGCCCAAAACCCTCGCGCCTTCCAACCAAACGGGGGCGGAGACCGCGACAAAGCCTTCGACCAAGCCGAAGGTCGCCACCACGACGGCGAAAAAGCCTGTCGCTCAGAAACCTGCGGCGAAGCCCGAAACCCAGTATTGGATCCAGACGGCCAGCTTCACTGAAAGGGACAAGGCCAACATTCTTCGTGAGAGACTGGGGGGCAAGGGAATCGCCGCCCTCATCGCCGTCAAGGATATCAGCGGCAAAAGCTGGTATCGCGTTAGGGTCGGCCCCTATTCCAGCTCGAAAGAAGCCACCGGCTGGCTGGCCAAGGTCAAGCTCGTACGGGGATGCGATGAAGCTTTCGTGACTTCGGAGACGGGCACCAGTCCATAAAATCTTACATTGCAAAGAGAAAGGCCGCCAGACGGGGCGGCTTTTCTTATTTTTGACAAATCGCCACCCCCTACACGAGCCAACCTTCCCGCGATACATTGGACACGATACGGGGGCCCGATGAGTACGACAAAGATTCTCGAACACGAGGGAGTGAGCTACGACCTGAGCGAAGCCGAGGGGGAACCCGTCCTCGTCGAGCCCTCGGTCATCCGCGAGATGGAAAGAACCCCCGTTTCCCTCCGCGATGATCGTTACGACAAGAGTTATGTCGACGCCCTCGTGCTCTGCATCGATCTCAGAGGCTTCAGCTCCTACGCAAGGGACAACGACCCCGACCTCGTCGCAGCCTTCCTCGAAAAATACAGCCAGGAACTCCTCGCGGCCGTGAACGGCTTTTCCGCTTCGTACTACAAGTTGCTGGGCGATGGGGCCCTCGTCATTTGGGACAAGGCCGACGCCGAGGCGATGTCTGCCTGCAGCGAACTCTTCGGCCTCCTCAGCGAGGTCGTCGATGCCGTTGCCCATCTTCACGCATCGAATTGCGCCCTTGCCGGAGCCGCCACCTGCGGCAGGCTCTACAAATATGAAATTTTCGGCGAATGCTCGGGGCTCAAGTATCGGGACTACATCGGCTACGCGATCAACTGCGCCTTCAGGCTCCAATCGGTAGCCGCGGCGCATGAACTACTGGGTCAGGCCACCCTCGCCGAGCGTTTCGAGCTGGACGCGCCCCCCCTCGCGGCCGGAAGGAAGCCGCCCAGGCAATCGCTCAAGGGACTCTACGACAGCGACTACGACGACATCAGGGTGTTGAACGCCGCTGGCGCCGCCGGCGCGGAAAGATAATCGAGAGTTGCTTCTTGCGCCGCTCACCTCCGCCGCATAGAGTGTCGCGAAGGGGTATGCGATGCACGACAAGGATCTGATCGACGCGGCCCGGGGGGCCCTTCCCTGCGACCTCAACCTCGCCAACTGCAATCTGGTCGACCTTCTCGCCGGGGAGATCCGCAAGAACGTCACCGTGTCGATCAGGCGCGGGATGGTGGTCGGGGTTGACGACGGCCTCCGCGCGGAGAAGACCATCGATCTCAAGGGACTCTACCTCGCGCCCGGCCTCGTCGACGCCCACGTCCACATCGAGTCATCCTTCCTCACCCCCCCCGAATATGCCCGCATCGTCGTCCCTCGGGGCACCACGGCTGCGGTCGCCGATCCCCATGAAATCGCCAACGTCCTCGGCTATGACGGCATGCGCTGGATGCTCGCGGCGAGCGAGGGCCTGCCACTCGACGTCTATTTCATGGTGCCTTCCTGCGTCCCGGCCACGGATTTCGACACGGCGGGGGCCGCCCTCTATGCCTCGGACATGCACCCCTTCCTCCGCGAACCGCGCGTCATCGGCCTCGGCGAAGTGATGAACTATCCCGGCGTCCTGTCGAAGGACCCCAAGCTCCTCGACAAGATAGCCCTCTTCCGCCAGGCCGGGCGACCCGTCGACGGCCACGCCCCGGGCCTCACGGGCAAGGACCTCTCGGCGTACATCGCCGCGGGCATCGGCTCCGACCACGAATGCACCACACCCGCCGAAGCGAAGGAAAAGCTCGCGAAGGGCATGTACATCATGCTTCGCGAGGGCTCGACGGCGAAGGACCTCCGCAACCTCCTTCCGGCGATAACGAGGGCGACTGCCGAGCGTTTCCTCATCTGCTCGGACGACAGGCATCCCAACGATTTGGTCGACGAGGGGCACATGGACCATGCCCTCAGGCTTCTCATCGCGGGCGGGGTCGATCCGATCGACGCCTTTCGCATCGCCTGTCGCAACCCGGGCCGGTGGTTCGGCATTCCCTCGATGGGAGCCATAGCCCCCGGCTATCGGGCAGACCTCGTCGCCTTCGAGTCGATCGGCAATTTCGAGGCCAAGCTGGTCTGGAAATCGGGGGTCCTTGTCGCCGAGGGGGGGAGGCTCCTCCAAGAGCCGGTCAGCCTGCGCCCTCCCCTCAGGGACTCGGTCAACATCAAGTGGCTCGAGGCCGAGGATTTTCGGATTCCCGTTCCGACCTCCGGCGGCGCCCCCATTCCCGGCGCAAGGGCACGGGTCATCGAGGCGAGACCGAACTCCATCATCACCGGGGAACTCCTCCTCGAACCGAAGTTCGAAGACGGACTCGCCGTGTCGGATATCGAGCGCGACATCATCAAGCTCTTCGTCATAGAGAGACATACGGGATCGGGCAACATAGGCAAGGGATTTATCAAGGGACTCGGCCTCAAACGCGGAGCCCTCGGCCTCACCATCAGCCACGATTCGCACAACATGATCGTGGCCGGCGTCGACGATCTTTCGATCTTCAAGGCGGCGCGTCACCTCAACAAGCTCAGGGGCGGGCTCGTCTTCACGATCGGCGAAGAAGTCATCCTCGACCTCCCCCTGCCGATCGCCGGCCTCATGAGCGATCGCGACGGGCGCTTCGTCATCGATCGCCTCCACGAATTCGAGAGGCTATTCCGCAGCGAGGGGCTGACGAACCCTTCGCCGCTGATGACGCTCTCGTTCATGGCGCTGCCGGTAATACCGGCGCTCAAGATAACCGACCGCGGGCTGATCGACGTGCGGCGTTTTGCGCCAGTCGAGCTCTTTGTCGATTGAAGTTCCTCACGGAACATGCTGGCTATGACCATGCTCAAATCGAGAGCAAGTTCACTATCTTGTGGGAGGATCGCGCTTGGCTCAGTCGGACAACATTAGCTGATTGGATGGAGAAAATTTGGCGCCGATTGTACAAGACACCCTTGGCTACCGCGCCTGACTCCTTGCCCGCTTATACGCTGCAGTAATTCCACTTCCGAAACACCAAAAGGCACAGACTGTTGGCCGGCCCCCTTGGCAGCTTGCAACAAGCTTCGAGGAACTCGGTTTGTATTTGACAGCTCTTTGTATACAGAATACAGTATTCGACAATGATTGTCCGTGAACGAATGAGTGTCGACATTCACCAGGAAATCCTCCGCGATATCATCAAGGGACGCTACGCCCCCGGCCAGCGCCTCCGCGATGCCGAACTCGCGGAAAGCCTTGGCGTGAGTCGGACTCCGGTTCGGGAGGCCCTCCTCCGCCTCGAACGCGAAGGATTCATTTCCGCGCAGAAGCATCTCGGCTTTTCGGTTAAGGGACTGGCCGAATCGGAAATCCGCGAGGTCTACCCCCTCGTCAGGCTCCTTGAATGCTCCGCCCTTGGTGAGTCGGAATTGCCCGACAGCGAGGGGCTGGAGCGCCTCGAGAAGGTCAGCCGCGCCTTTATAAAGGAAAGAAACGATCCGCTCCGTCGAATCGAGCTCGATTCGACCTGGCACGCGACCTTGCTCGAAGGCGAAGGCAATGCCCACCTCAAGCGCATCCTCGCCGAGCTCAAGCGAATCATGTTTCGTTACGAGTATGCCTTCATGGAGAATGACCGGCTCGTGAGCACTTCGATCGCGGAACACGAGTCGATAGCGAAGGCCCTCGCCGGCCGGAATCGGGACGAGGCAGTAGCGCTTCTCGGCGCTCACTGGGATCGGTGCACCGCGGCGACCCTCGAGGAATTCCACTCCGTCGACGCCGCGAGCGCGACTCCGTCAGACAAACCGGAGTGTCAGGAGGCGGAGGCATGAGCATGGCGCGGATTCTCGTAAACGCGGCCCTGGTCGAGACCGAAGCCCCTGAAGGCCGGCCACTCCTCGACTTCGTGCGCGAGGAGCTCGGTCTCCGAGGGACGAAGGAAGGTTGCCGCGAAGGCGACTGCGGCGCCTGTGCCGTCATAATTGGTGAATTCCACGAGGGTAAGCCTCGATATCGCGCCCACCCCTCCTGTCTCGCCTTCGTCGGCGAACTCGAGGGGAGGCACCTCGTCACGATCGAGGGTCTAGCCGCAGCGGCGGAGGAAAGGGGCCTGGAAATGGGGCTCACGCCTGTCATGAAGGCCTTGCTCGAGGAAAACGGAAGCCAGTGCGGCTTTTGCAGCCCCGGGTTCGTGACGAGCCTCACCGCCTGGCTCCTCGAAGGATCCGATCTTTCCGAGGAAGGCGCCGTCAAGGCCATCGACGGCAACCTCTGCCGCTGTACCGGCTATGCCTCGATTCGGCGGGCCGCCCGTCTTCTCATCGCCGAGTTTTCCAACCTGAGCCCCGACCCGATCGAACGCATCGCGAGGCTGGTCGAGCGCGGGGTCGTACCCGCTTCGACGCTCGCCTTTGCCAGTAGCGAAGCCTCCGCGGCGAGGTCGAGCGCAAATGCACCCGACGGCAGCTCGCACCCTGTCAGCCATGCCGCGGGAGGCATCCCCGTGGGAGGGGGGTCCGATCTCGCCATCAAGAACCCATCCGCCGTATTCGCGGCCCGGCCGAGGTTCCTCCGCAACGAGGAAAGCTTGAATCGCATAACGCGCGAAGGCGAAAACGTCATCGTCGGAGCGGCGACGAGCGTCCGAGATTTCTTCGGCTCCCCCCTCGTGCGCGAGGCCGTGCCCGGGATCGGCGGCTTCGAATCGCGCTTCGCGAGCACCCTCGTGCGCAATCGTGCGACCGTGGGCGGCAATGTCGCTAACGCTTCGCCGATCGCTGACCTGACACCCATCCTCCTCGCCCTCGGAGCGGAGATCAGGATCGTGGGGCCGACGGGAATCAGGGTGACTCGCCTCGACGGTTTCTTTATGGGCTATCGAAGCATCGACCTCCGCGATGGCGAAATCATCGCGGCCTTCGTCATCCCCCGCCTGGCAAAAAACGACCGCTTCAATTTCGAAAAGCTTTCCAAGCGCGAAAATCTCGACATCGCGACCGTCAACACAGCCGCCTGGTTCAAAATCGCAGGAGATAGTACGACTATCGTCGACACGCGCATTTCCGCGGGCGGTGTCGCGCCTATTCCGCTCATCCTCCGCAAGACATCCGATTATCTCCGAGGCAAGTCCCTCGTCATCGACGTGGCCTTGGGCGCTGCCGATCTCGCCGCGAAGGAGGTGCGGCCCATCGGCGACGTGCGCGGATCGGCGAGTTATCGCGGCGAAGGACTGAGACGTCTGATCCTCGCCCATTTCGCGGCCCTGCGTCCCGAACTGGCCCAGCCCCTGGCGGAAAGGCTGAAGGTGGACGCCGCCTCAATAGGGGGACACGCATGATGAACCGACCCGACGCGGCGGGGCACCTCCGAGGTGAAACGACCTATATCGACGATATTCCCGAGCCCCGAGGCCTTCTTTTCGCCGCTCTCCGCCTCTCGGAGTCTCCTCGCGGACGCATCATTCGCATCGATTCCGAAGCAGCTCTCGGACTCGATTCTTCGGTCCGAATCATCACCGCCGCCGACATTCCCGGCGAAAACCAGATCGGGTCCGCCGTTCCGGACGAACCCCTCCTTCCCGATCCCGAATGGGATTACCGGGGGCAACCTCTTGTCCTCTGCCTTGCGTCGACGAGGGAACTCGCCCGCGCCGCGGCAAGACTCGTCATAATTGAGAGTGAAATGCTCGTGCCCCTCCTCGACGAGAGGGAGTCGGCGGTCCGAGGCGATTTCATCCTCCCGCCGCGGACCCAGCGTTCGGGTGCCTTCGATGTCCATGGCGAGGGGGGCGGCGACGGTTCCGCCCTCTACGCCGAAATTCTCGCCGCGGGCGGCCTCGTGCTCGAAGGCCGCGTCGATTCAGGCGGGCAGGAACACGTCTATCTCGAGACCCAGGGCGCCCTCGCCGAACGTCGCGAAGGCGACCGCATGGTGGTCGTCTCCTCCACTCAGGGGGTGTCGGTCACCCAGCGCGCCGTGGCGCGGATACTCGGCCTGCCCCAGCACCGCGTCGAGGTCGAGGCGCGCAAGCTCGGGGGCGGCTTCGGCGGCAAGGAAGACCAAGCGACTCCCTGGGCCTGCCTCGCAGCCCTCGGGGCCTGGGTTTCGCGGCGCCCGGTCAAACTCGTCCTCGACCGCGCCACCGACATGCGTGCCACGGGGAAACGCCATCCCTATTCGAGCGACTTCCGGATCGGCGCGACAAAAGAAGGCATAATTACAGCCTTCGAGGTTGACTACTACCAGAACTCCGGCTCTACCTGCGACCTTTCTCCGGCCATCCTCTCCAGAAGCCTTTTCCACGCCGCCGGAGCCTATCGCATCCCGAACCTCCGCGCGACGGGGAGGATGTGTCGCACGAATCTGCCTTCGTTCACCGCCTTCCGCGGCTTCGGCGCCCCCCAGGCGTTCTTCGTCGTCGAAGCGGCCATCGAGGCCCTCGCGGGACGACTCGGCATCGATCCCGTCGAAATTCGCCGCAGGAATCTCCTCCGCGAGGGGGACCTCACGCACTATGGAATGAGGCTCGAGGGAGTGCGGGCGGCCGAAGCCTTCGATCGACTTCTCGAAAAGGTCGAATGGAAGCGCCTCCGCGCCGATATCGACGCTTGGAATTCTACCCATCCCCTCGAAATGCGCGGCGCGGCCATCATTCCTAATTGTTTTGGTATTTCCTTCACGAAGCTTCCCATGAACCGCGGCGGAGCCCTCGTTCACGTCTACCTCGACGGATCGGTCCTCGTCTCGACCGGCGCGGTCGAAATGGGTCAACAGGTGAGCCGCAAGATCGCGCGGGTCGCGGCCCGCAGCCTCGGCGTTCCCCTCGATTTCATCCGCGTGGAACGCACGAGCAGCCTGACGGTGGCGAATACGGTGCCCACGGCCGCGAGTACGGGCAGCGACCTGAACGGAGCCGCCGCCAGGGTCGCCTGTCTGGAGATCCGCTCTCGCCTGGTAGCCAAGGCGGCCGCGATGCTCTCCCTTCCCGAAAATGAACTGGACATCGTCGAGGGGAGGGTCATGCGCGAGGGCCAGGCGACGGAACTTGATTGGACGAGGCTGATCGCCGCCGCGGACGAGGCCCGAGTCGACCTCTCGGCCCATGGTTTCTACGCCACGCCCGAACTCTTCTACGACGGGGAGGCAGAAAAGGGCAGCCCCTTCGCCTACCATGTCTACGGCGCCGCCCTCGTCGAGGCTAGGCTCGATGTCTTGCGCGGCACCGCGAGGGTCACGCGGGTCGAGGTCGTCCACGACGCGGGGTCCGGGTTGGATCCCATTGTCGACAGGGGGCAGATCGAAGGCGCCCTGGCCCAGGGCCTCGGTTGGGCCCTCCTCGAGGAACTCAAATTCGGCGAGGACGGCAGACTCCTCTCCGATGCCCTCGCGACCTACAAGTTGCCCGACATCAAGTTCCTCGAAGCCGAGCCCGCGATCGAGTTCCTTCCCGAAAGCCATAACGACCGGGCTGTCTTGGGTTCGAAGGCCGTCGGCGAACCGCCCTTGATCTACGGCCTCGCGGGCTACTTCGCCGTACTCGACGCGATCCGCGCCGCCAAGGGCCGTCCCGTCGAATACTGGAACCTGCCCATGGTGCCCGAAAAGATCCTCGGCCTTCTCTCGGGTGGAGACGAGAGGGCCGTCGAAGCGAAGGCCGCGAAAGGCGATACCGGCTCCGCCGACGGATTGGCAAACGGAGGACGAGTACAGGGGAGGACGCGATGATCTTGCGCAACGGTCTACTCGCCCTCACGGGGCGAGATGAGCCGATACGGAGCGACATACGGATAGAGGGCGCAAGAATAGTCGCAATTGCGAAGGATATTCCGCCCGACGGCGGTCCCGAGGTCGATCTTGCTGGCCTCATGGTCTTTCCGGCCGCCATCGACCCCCATGTCCACTTCGACGATCCCGGCTTCACGCATCGCGAGGATTTCCTCCACGGGACCATGGAGGCCGCGAAGGGCGGGGTCGGCACGATAATCGACATGCCCTGCACTTCCCTCCCGCCCGTCACCACGAAGGCCGCCCTCGACAACAAACTCGGCTTCGTTCGAGGTAAGGCGATCGTCGACTACGCCTTCTTCGGCGGGGTATCCGGACATACGGCCGCGGAGTCGCTTTCCGTCGGAATGTCGGATCTCGCGCCATTCGTCGTCGGTTATAAGTGTTATTTCGTTTCCGGCATGGACAGCTTCACCGCCGTCGATCACGACCAATTCCCCCTACTCATCGCCGAGGCTTCGCGGCTCGGACGGCCCCTCCTCCTCCACGCGGAGGATCCCGGCTGCATCACCGGCGCCTCGAGGCGCCTCGCCGCGGAGCGTGAAGCCGGCGGCCGCGCTCCGGAGTGGCGAGATTGGAGCGGCGAGAGAAGCCGCGATGCCGAACTCGTCGCGGCCGTATCCGCAATCGCGCTGGCGAGGGACAAGGCGGCGACCCTCCACATCGTCCACGTCGGAAACGCCGAGGTGGTGGCGGAGGTCGCGCGCTCGGGTGCCAGCTGCGAGACCTGCGCCCATTACCTCGCCTTTTCCGAGGAAGACTTTCCGAGGCTCGGCGCGGCCCTCAAGACGGCGCCTCCCGTAAAGACCGCCGCCGATAGAGAAGGACTATGGCAGGCACTAGCTGAAGGCAAAATCGCCTTCCTGACAAGCGATCATGCACCCGCTCCCGCGTCGGAAAAAAATACTGGCAATCCGCTGACCGCCTATGGCGGCATACCCGGCGTCGGCACGGGCTTTCCCTTCCTCCTCTCCGAGGGGTATTTCGGCGGAAGGTTGGGTCTCGGCCGATTCCTCGACGCAACCTCCGGCGCCGCCGCCCGCCGTTACGGGCTTGCGATGCGCAAGGGGTCGATCGCGATAGGGAAGGACGCCGACTTCGCCATTGTCGATCCTTCCTCCACGACGACGATCGAGGGAGAGAGGCTCCTTTCCCTCGGCAGGATCACCCCCTTCGAGGGAATGCGCCTGACGGGTCGCGTTGTCGAGACCTGGGTGCGAGGTACTCCCGTCTTTTCGGAGGGCGGACCCTCGGCGTCGATCGGCGGCGCGGGAATCGACAAGTCCGGGGCGATGCAATCGAGCACGACCATTCTCGCCTCTCCCGGTTTCGGGAAATTCCTAACATGGGGGTATCGATGAGCAAGATCATGGAGACGACGGGCCTTGGGGCCCTCCTCCTCCGTATCGCGGGCGAGTATCGGTCAAAAGGTACTATCTATGAGATTCCGGAAGAGGCTTTCCGCGAGGCCTTCGAGCTCGAGGCTGCGTCCCCCGGTTTCGACTTCCTCGGAACGAGGGTGGCCTTGCCTGTCGGGCCGGCCGCGGGGCCCCATTCCCAGATAGCCCCCAACCTGGTCGCGGCCTGGCTCTCGGGGGCGAGGGTCTTCGAGCTCAAAACCGTGCAGGTGATGGATCGTCTCGACATCGAAAAGCCATGCATTCTCGCCCTCGACGAAGGTCACAATACCGAATGGTCGACGGAACTCGCCCTCGAGGAGGCCCGGGGCGAATACCTCCGCGCCTGGATGGCCATCCAGCTCCTCGGTAGCCTCTGGTCTTCGCGCCCGCGGGACATCGCCTTCAACATCTCGGTTGGCTACACCCTCGAGGGCATCAAGGACCCGCGCGTCGACGCTTTCATCGAGGGGATGCGCGCGCCTTCGGCCCTCGCGTCGTGGCGGGGGGACCTTGCCCTCCTTGCTGCCTTCGTGGAGGGCCCCGAATTCGCCGCAGCCTTCGGCCAAGACGCGCGGAAGAAGGTCGCAGCCCTCCTCGCCGCCTTCCCCGACGCGCCCGTCCATTCAGTCACCCTCTCGACGATGCACGGCTGCCCGCCCGCGGAGATCGAGTCCATCGGCCGCTACCTCATCGCCGAAAAGGGACTGGATACCTTCGTCAAGCTCAATCCCACCCTCCTCGGACACGACGAGGCGAGGAAAATTCTCGATACGACCGGCTGGGAACGCGTCGGCGTCAAGCGCGAAACCTTCGAGCACGACCTCCAATTCGCCGATGCCCTCGCCCTCGTGCGCGGTCTGGAATCGCTTGCGAAGGCGAAGGGCCGCCGATTCGGCATCAAGCTTTCGAACACCCTCGCCAACGAGAACGATGGAAAGCGGCTTCCGGGCTCCGAGCGCTATATGTCGGGCCGCGCCCTCTTCCCCCTCACCTCACGGCTGGCCGCTCGGCTCGCCGAAGCCTTGCCGGGTTTCTCGGGCCCCTTCTCCTATTGCGGCGGCGTCTCCGCCCAGAACGCGCGCGAACTCATTCAGGCGGGACTCGGCCCCCTCACCGTCGCGACCGACCTCCTCAAACCGGGCGGCTATCAGAGACTCGGCGCCATAGCGAAGGAGGCGGTCGAAGCCCTCGCCGACCCCTCGCGCTCGATTCGCCCCGACCCGGCGCGCCTAAAGGCCCTTGCCGATGCCGCCCTCTCGCGCGCCGAATACCGAGGCGACTGGAAAAAGGGCGAGGCGCGCATCAAGCGCAAGCTGCCCCTCTTCGACTGCTTCGCCGCTCCCTGCATCGAGGCCTGCCCGGTCAACCAGAAGGTCCCCGAATACATTTCCCTCTCAGCCGAGGGCCGCAACGAGGAGGCCCTCGCGACCATCCTCGCCGACAATCCCCTCCCCTGCGTCACGGGCACACTCTGCGACCACGTCTGCCAGGCGGCCTGTTCGCGCAACGATTACGAGGGCACCGTGAGGATTCGGGACGTCAAACTCCACGTTGCCGAACACGCGAATGTCAAGGCTACGACGATGCCGCATAACGCGTCAGCCCCGAAGGTCGCCATCATAGGCGCCGGCCCCGCCGGCCTCGCGGCGGCCTGGCAGCTGGCAGGCGCGGGGGTGCCCACCACCGTTTTCGACCGCGATGTCGAGGCCGGAGGAGTCGTCGCGAACGTCGTACCCCAATTCAGGATTCCCGCCTCGGCCCGCCGCTCGGACATCGAGCGCATCGAGTCCCTCGGGGTCGAATTCCGATTGGGAACGGCCATCGACTCCCTCGACGCCCTCAAGGCGAAGGGCTACGCGAAATTCATCGTCTGCGCAGGCGCCCCCTCTGCCCGCGCCATCAAGCTCGAGGATGCCGCCGACGGCCGCGGTCCCCGGGTGGTCGACGCCCTCGAATTCCTGGCAGCGACGGCGAAAAGCGATGGAAATTATTCGGAAGTTCGCAACGTCGTGGTGGCCGGGGGCGGTAACACGGCCATGGACGCGCTCAGACGTGCATCGAGGATAAAGGGCGTCTCTTCCGTGAAGCTTTCCTACAGGCGATCGCGAGCCGATATGCCGGCCGAGGAAGAGGAAGTCGAGTTAGCCCTTTCCGAAGCCTCCGCGGTCGGATCCGGCAGGGTCAAAGTTCCTGCGAACGAGGCAGGAACCGATTTCGCCGCAAGGGCAATCCTCGAGTGGAGCCTGCCTCTGCGACTCGAGGCTGGCCTAGTCGTCCTCGAGCGCCAGAGGCCCGGCAAGCCTGACGCCTCGGGACGCCCCGCCCCCGAGGCAACGGGAGAGACCTTTTCGCTTCCCTGCGACCTCCTCGTCGCCGCCGTCGGCGAAGTCCCCGATGCCGCCCTCCTCGCGCGCTTCGGCATCGCCATCGGTAAGGACGGGAGGCCGGTCCCTGCGATGGACGCCTCTGGCGCTCCATCCGCCGACGGGAGAGTCGCCGCAAACGTCTATGTCGCCGGAGATGCCCGCCGCGGCCCCGCCTCCATCATCCAGGCCGAGGCCGATGGAAGGGCCGCGGCCCTCGCCATCATGGAGGAATCCGGGATCGCGCATCGCACGACGCGTTATGCGCCATCGAAGGCCCGTGAGCCTGTCCGCGCGCGAAGGGGTGCACTCCTCCCTTCGGCCGGGGTCAGCGCCGACTCATTCGTCGCCATAGAAGCCGATCGCTGTCTTTCCTGCGATTCCTGGTGCGGGCGCTGCGTCGAGGTATGCCCCAACAGGGCCTATATCGCCGTGCCTTCCGATCCCGGATGCGGCATGGACCAAATACTCCAGGTAGACGCCTTATGCAACGAGTGCGGCAACTGTGGAAGCTTCTGTCCCTGGGAGGGAGAACCCTGGCGGGACAAGCCCGCCCTCTTCGCCGACGCCAAAGCCCTCGCAATCTCGGCCAAGGCGGGATTCGCCATCGAGGCCGATCGTTCGCTCGCCTGGCGCTCGGTCCCCGGCACTCCGATCGCCACCCTGCCCTTCGATGCCTGGTACGCCTACGCGGAATCGAAGGAAGGCAACGAGGGTCGCATGCTATCCCTCGCCAGGACGGTGCTCCGCGACCAGAGCTGGCTCGTGCCCGCCATCGTCGCGGAGAACAGGATCGGTGCCGAGGGCGGCATCACAGGCGCCGCCCAGAAGACAGGCCTCGCGGGCGCAATCAATGAGGAGGGCGCCCGATGACCCTCTTCGAGAAGGTACGCATTGTCAATTTCAACCCGCCATCGGTGTCGGATTTCATGGATGTCGCCGTGCCCGGCCCCGGAGAGCCGGGAGCGGGCACGATAGCCGAGGTCGGCTCCGGCCTCGCCGCGAAGTATCCCGGCGCCCGAAGGGCGACCGGCGACTACCTCTCGCCCGGCCTCGTCTGTTCGCACACCCATCTGTATTCAGCCCTCGCGCGCGGCATCACCGTTCCCCTCAAGCCCTCCAAGGATTTCGCGCAGATCCTCGTCAATCTCTGGTGGCGTCTCGACAGGGCTATCGACCTTTCCATCCTCGAGGCGAGCGCCCTCGCGGGCCTTGCCGACGCGGCGCTGTGCGGGGTCACGAGCGTGGTCGATCACCACGCCGGACCGGAGGCTATCGACGGCTCCCTCTCCGTAATACGAAAGGCGTATGAGGAGATTGGCCTTCGCGGCCTCCTTTGCTACGAGACGACGGACCGCAACGGCATGGAAGGCGCGAGGGCGGGGATCCGCGAGAACCTCCGCTTTGCCCGCGAGATAGACGAAGACCGCGCGCGCGGCGGCTCCGCCGCGCCCCTTGTCGACGCCATGATCGGCGCCCACGCCGGCTTCACGGTCGGAGATGAAACCCTCGGAGCCCTTTCCGATGCGATGCGCGCATCCAAGCGAGGTCTTCACATCCACCTCGCCGAGGACCGATTCGACGCCGTCGATTCCCGCTACCGATTCGGAGCAGATCCCATCGAACGCTTCGATCGCGCCGGCTGCATCGGTCCCAAGACGGTGGTCGGGCACGGGCTCTGGCTCACCGAGTCGGAAGTCGAGATCATGAACGCGCGCGGCGCCTATCTCGCGCATAACGCGCGCAGCAACATGAACAACGCCGTCGGCTACAACTCCCTCCTCCATCGCCATGAGCGCGTGGTGCTCGGCACCGACGGCATGGGCGCGGACATGCTCGAGGAGTTCAAGTTCGCGGTGTTCCGCCATCGCGAGAGCGGCGGCCCATGGTGGCCGCCCGAGTTCCTCGCGGCCCTCGACCGGGGCAATCGCCTCCTCGAAACTTATTTCGGCGGGAGCTCCGGCAAGGTCGAGGCGGGCGCCGCCGCCGATCTCGTGCTCTGGGACTACGAGGCCCCAACGCCTCTTTCCGGCGACAACATAGCCGGCCACCTCGCCTTCGGCCTGTCTTCGCGATCGGTTTCGTCGGTGATGGTGGGTGGAAAATTCGTCGTCGAGGAGCGAAGGCCCCTCTTCGACTCGGCGGCGATCGCCGCGAAGGCAAGGACCGAGGCCGCAAGGCTCTGGAAACGCATGGAGGAAAGGACGTGAAGATGGACCACAACAGAATTCTCTCTGAGGCGAAGGCGCGCCGAGACGCTACCGCGAAGTACCTGAGCTCCATGATCAAGGTGCCGGGCTTCAGTTGCACCGAAAAGGATAGGATCGCGGTTATCAAGAAGTTCTGCGAGGAGGTCGGCATGGAGGACATCCGCGTCGACGGCCTCGGTTCCCTTCTCGGCCGCGTCGGCAATGGGCCGAAAAAACTCGTCATAGATGCCCATATCGACACCGTCGGCGTGGGCGATCCCGCCCGCTGGAAGCGCCCCCCCCATTCGGGCGACATCGAGGGCGGTCTCGTGTACGGCCGCGGCGCATCCGACCAATTGGGAGGAGCCGCCTCGATGATCGCGGCGGCCTCCATTCTCAAGACCCTCGGCTACTCGGGCGAGTATACGGTCTGGTTCGCCTTCACCGTCATCGAGGAGGACTGTGACGGGCTCTGCTGGAAGTACCTGATCGAGGAGGAGAAGTTCGTCCCCGATCTCTTCGTCTCCACCGAGCCGACGAGCTGCAGGCTCTATCGCGGCCATCGAGGTCGCATGGAGATCCAGATCGACATTCGCGGCCTCTCCGCCCACGGTTCGGCGCCGGAGCGTGGCGTCAGCGCCGCCTATCGCGCCTCGCGCGCGGCCCTCGCCCTCGAGAAGCTCAATACGGAACTCAAGCCCGACGACGACGGCTTCCTCGGCAAGGGCACGATTGTCGTATCTCAGATGAAGGTCCAGGGGCCATCCCAGTGCGCGGTGCCCGACCAGGCGATGCTCTACTGCGATCGCCGCCTCACCTGGGGCGAGACGGACAAGCTCGCCATCTCCCAGGTTGAAAAGGCCTTGAAGGACGCGGGCGTCGAGGAGTTCAGCGTAAAGATGCCCGAATATAGGCAGCCGGCCTACACGGGCAAGGTCTACCCTCAGGAGCTCTACTTCCCCACCTGGAAGACGCCGGCCGATCATCATTTGGTCCGCTCGGGAGTCGAGGCGTACAAGGGCCTCTACGGAAGCGAACCCGTCGTCGACAAGTGGACCTTCTCTACGAACGGCGTCGCCGTCGCGGGACGTCACGGCATCCCCTGCATCGGTTTCGGCCCCGGCGACGAGGCCCAGGCCCATGCGCCCAACGAGATCAACCGCATCGACGACCTCGAGAAGTGCGCCGCCTTCTACGCTGCCCTGCCCTGGGCCCTGGAGGCCGCGAAGTGAGCTCACAAGGCGATCGATCGACCGCGACGTCGAAGGCGTCGAGGTGGAGATATCGCTGCCCGAGCTGCGGCGCCGACTACGCGATGGAGCCGGGGCGCTATCTTTGCGGTCCCTGCTCGTCGCATAACGCGCCGGGGAAGCCCCTCGACGGGGTGCTCGAATGCGTCTTCGAGGGGAGGCCGGAGCGGGGAAGCATTCCCCTCCCGGTCGAGCATCGCTTCTTTCCGCACATCCCCGTCGGGCACACGCCGCTTTGGGAGCCCGTGCGACTCAGGGCCGAACTCGGCTTTCCCGGCCTCTTCCTGAAGGACGACACGAGGGAGCCCTCGGGCTCCTTCAAGGACAGGGCGAGCGTCCTCGTCGCTGCCTTCGCGCGCGAACACGGCATCGGCGAGATCGCCCTCGCCTCGACGGGGAACGCCGCCTCGAGCATGGCCTGCATAGGTGCCGCCGCGGGCATCAAAATCAAGGTCTTCCTTCCGAAATCGGCACCAATAGCCAAACGCATCCAAGTCCTCCAGTACGGCGCGGAACTCGTCGAAATCGATGGGAATTATGACCTTGCCTTCGACACCTGCGTCGAGTACACGACGCAGACGGGCGTCCTATCGCGCAACACGGCCCTCAATCCCCTCACAATTGAAGGTAAGAAGACGGCCTCCTACGAGATCGTCCACGCCCTCGATCGCATGAGCCAGGGAAGGCCCGACCACGTCTTCGTGCCCACGGGCGACGGCGTCATCATCGCGGGCATCTACCGCGGCTTCGAGGACCTCCTCGCGACGGGCGAGATCGCCGCCATGCCGACGATCTGGGCGGCCCAGGCCGAGGGATCCAGCGGCATCGCCCGGGCACTTTCGACCGGAGTCTTCGAGACTAGGCCCTCGTCGACGATAGCCGATTCCATCTCCGTCGACGCGCCGAGGAACGGCCCCTTCGCCCTCGCCAAGCTCAAGAAGCATGGGGGAAGGGCAGTGACGGTCGGCGACGCCGAGATACTCGAGGCCCAGCTCCTCGCCTCCTCGCGGGCCGGCCTCTTCGTCGAACCCTCCTCGGCGGCAGCCCTCGCAGGCTTTGTCAAGGTCCGCGGAGAGATAGGCCGCGACGAGAAGGTCGTCGTCCTCCTCACGGGCTCCGGCCTCAAGGATATCCGCAACGCGGCGAGGGCCGTGGGGGTGGAAGCCTGACAGGGCCCTTTCATGCGATGATAGGCAACGAAAACCGACCGAGCAGAACGGAGAAGCAAGGAGTTCTACATGATCGACCTCAAAATAGACGAAAAGGCCCGCAAGCGAAACATCGAGCGCTGCAAGGAAAAAGGCATAATTCTGCCGACCTACGCCCAGATGCGCGATCCTTCGAAGATACCGGCCTCGGTGAAGACCGAACTCAAGGGGATCGGCCTCTGGGACGTCCATAATCGCAACCTTTTCCGCGTCAATTGGCACAACGAGCCGGTGGAGAGGGGCGGCGGCTTCGGCCCCGTCAATTTCGTCGAAATACCGAAGGAATTGACGGGCACCAAGGCTCGCATTGTCGGCCTGGTCGGCAAGTGGTTTCCCACGGGAGCCCACAAGGTTGGCGCTGCCCTCTCCTGCCTCCTCCCCGAGCTTGTCACCGGCCGCTTCGATCCGACGACGAAGAAGGCGGTCTGGCCGAGCACGGGCAATTATTGCAGGGGTGGCGCCTATATCTCCCGCCTCCTCGCCTGCCCCTCGGTCGCCATCCTCCCGGCGGGCATGTCGCGGGAGCGTTTCGAGTGGCTGAAGACCATGGCCGAGGAGGTCATCGCGACGCCCGGCACCGAGTCCAACGTCAAGGAAATCTTCGACAAGTGCATCGAACTCGAGGCGACCCGAAGCGACGCGGTCATTTTCAACCAGTTCGACCAACTCCCCAACCACCTCTGGCACTACGCGGTCACGGGCCCGGCGATGGAAGAGGTCTTCCGCGCGATCGCCCGCAAGGGCGACCGACTCGCCGGCGTCGTCCTCTCCTCTGGTTCGGCCGGCACCCTCGGCGCTGGCTCCTACATCCGCGACAACTTTCCCGGCGCCAAGGTCGGCGTGGCCGAAGCCCTCCAGTGCCCCACCCTCCTCGAAAACGGCTTCGGCGAGCACCGGATCGAGGGCATCGGCGACAAGCACATCCCCTGGATTCACAATCTCCGCGACACCGACGCCGTCATCGCCGTGGATGACGAGGTGCCGGTGCGGATGATCCGCCTCCTCAACGAGAAGGCCGGCCGCGCGCGCCTCGCCGAGGCGGGCGTCGACGACGCCACCCTCGCCAAGCTCGACTGGCTCGGCATCTCCGGCAACGGCAACCTCGCCGCGGCCATCAAATTCGCAAAGCATTATGAACTTGGGGCCGACGAAGTCGTCTTCACCATGTTCACCGACTCGATGGAACTCTATGGTTCCCGTCTCACGGAGCTCACCGCCGAGCGCGGCGTCTACGACCAGCGGCAGGCCGACCGCGACATGGAAATGGTCGCGGGTCTCCAGACGGACAGCCTCCTCGAGCTCGACCAGATCGCCAAGCGCCGGATACACCAGCTCAAGTACTTCACCTGGGTCGAACAACTCGGCAAGGATGTCGCCGAGCTCCGCGCCCAATGGCATGACCACCGCGCCTACTGGGGCGGACTCAGGACCCAGGTCGCCGACCTCGACAGGATGATAGAGGATTTCAACGCGGAGGCGACGAGGTGATCCTTCTCAAGGATTGCTTCCGCGTGCTCTCCCACGATGGTCCCGACCTCGCGGGCGTCGATGTCTTGATCGACGGCAACCGCATCGCGAGGGTCGCCGAGAATTTGGCGGCTCCCGCGGGTTCCCGCCTGGTCGACGCGCGCAGGCTCGTGGTGACCCCGGGTCTTGTCAATACCCACCATCATTTCTACCAGACCCTCACGCGCAACCTGCCCGCCGTCCAGGACGCCAAACTCTTCGACTGGCTCGTCGCGCTCTACGAGGTCTGGAAGGGTATCGACGAGGAGGCCGTTCGCGTATCGAGCCTGTTGGCCATGTCCGAGCTACTCCGGACAGGCTGCACCACGACGACCGATCATCACTATCTCTATCCTTCCGGCTTCACCGAGGATCTTCCCGCCATCCAATTCGAGGCGGCGAGCGAACTCGGCATCCGTTTCGCGCCGACGCGGGGCTCGATGTCCCTCTCGAAGAAGAACGGCGGCCTCCCGCCCGATTCGGTGGTCCAGGACGAGGAACTCATCCTCAGGCATTCGGAAGATACAATTGTCAGATTTCACGACCCCGCGCCCGACTCGATGCGCCGCGTGGCCCTCGCCCCCTGCAGCCCCTTCTCCGTGTCGGAAAGCCTGATGAAGCGCTCCGCCGCCCTCGCGCGGAGACACGGGGTCCGCCTCCACACGCACCTCGCGGAGACGGCGGACGAGAACGATTTCTGCGTCCAGGTCTACGGCCGCAGGCCCCTCAAGCTGATGGAGGACTGCGACTTCATCGGCCCCGACGTCTGGTACGCCCATGGCATCTTCTTCGACGACGCGGAGCTCGACCTTCTGGCGAAGACGAAGACCGGCGTGGCCCACTGCCCCTCGTCGAACATGAGGCTGGGCTCGGGGATAGCCCGCGTCCGCGAGATGCTCGACCGAGGCGTGCCCGTCGGCCTCGCCGTCGACGGATCGGCCTCGAACGACAGCTCCGACATGCTCGGCGAGGCCCGGCAGGCCCTCCTCCTCCAGCGAGTGCGCTACGGTTCGGCCGGGTTGCGCTCCAAGGAAGCCTGGCGCATCGCCACCGAAGGCGGGGCCAAGATGCTCGGCTGGGAAGAATCCGGAAGAATCGCCGAAGGCGCGTTGGCCGACATAGCATTATGGCGGATCGACGGCCCGGCCTACGCCGGCTCCCTTTCGGATCCGACGGCTGCCCTCCTCTTCTGCGGCTACGACCACAGGGCCGACATGGTCATCGCCAACGGCAAGATCGTGGTCGAGGAAGGCAAGGTTCTCGGCGTCGACGAGGAGAAACTCGCCGCGGCGGCAAACCTCGTCGCAAAAAGTCTTCTCGAAAAGGCGGAAATCGCATGACTGTCGGATACCACAGACCGCGCGATGCCGCGGAAGCCCTTGCCATCCTTGCGGGAAGCGACGCCGGAGCGGGCGACGAGTCCGCCGGCTCCAAAGCAGCCCAGCCGGAAGCTGGCTCGAAGCCCGCGGGAGTTGCTCCCGGACGTCCCGGCTTCCCCCGAAGGCTTCCCCTCGGCGGAGGCACCCAGCTCAATTCATCCGAATCGCGCGACCTCCTCGTCGAGGCCGTCGCCCTCGAGGGAGTAGTGCCCAAGAATATCGAGCATGAGGGCTCCAAGACAATCATAGGAGCTATGACGACATTCCAGGAGATCCTCGATTCGCCCGGTCTCCATCCGATCATCGTGGCGGCCGCCCGGGGCATGGTCGACCGGAACATCCGCAATCGGGCCACGGTCGGCGGCAACCTCGGCTCCGACAAATCCTGTTCGAGCCTCATCCCCGTCCTCCTCGTCCTCGACGCCGAGCTCCTGCTTCTCGACGGACGAAGGCTCAGCCTCGAGGACTGGCTTGAACTCCCCTCCGAGCCGAAGGGGCGAGGAGTGATAACAAAAATAACAATTGACATCAAACAGGGGCGCCTTTCGAGCTACGCGCGCTGGTCGCGCGTCTCGAGCGACCTGGCGGTCCTGGGGGTCGCCGCGGCCTATCGGCTCGAGAAGGGCCGCGTCCGCGATTTGCGGCTCGTTCTCGGCGGCGTGGCCGCCCACGCGAGGCGCGTTCCGGCCCTCGAGGCGGCCTTCGAGGGCGCGAAGCTCCCCGAGCGCGCGGACATCGAGGGCCTCGTCGCCGGAAACGACGGCGCGGGCAATCCCTATTTCTCGCCAATCGATGACGCGCGAGGCAGCGCGGCCTTCAAGGGCTTTCGTATGGCGGCACTCATCGCCGACGCGATCATATTCGCGAAGCCGGACGAGGCCGGCGCGCATTCGACGGAGGAACGTGCATGATTCTTTCCTTCACCCTCAACGGCAAGGCCAAGCGCTGGGATTGCGAGCCAGGCACGAATCTCCGCGATCTCCTGCGATCGAAGGGCATCGTCTCCGTCCGCAACGGCTGCGACGGCGAGGGATCCTGCGGCCTCTGCGCCGTCATCATGGACGGAAAGCTCGTCAACTCCTGTATGATCCTCGCGGCCGAGGCCGAGGGCAAAGCCGTCTATGCGGTGGAACCCGGCTTCGAAGACCCGATTCTGGCGATCGCTCAACGTTCACTCATCGACGCCCATTGCGTTCAATGCGGCTACTGCACCCCGGCTGTTTCCCTCGCCCTCAGCGACCTTCTCTCCCGATCGCCCGAGCCTTCCGACGACGAGGTGCGCGACGCCCTTTCCGGCACCCTTTGCCGCTGCACGGGCTACCAGCAGTTCCTCGACGCGGCGCATCTCGCCTCGAGGCGGCTCAGCGATCCAAGTTTCGTCGCGGAAGCGGGCCCCAGCTTCAAACCGGAGCTGCGACACATCGGCAAGGACCGCGAGAAGGTCGACGCCCGCAGTCTCGCGCGCGGCGAGCGCGCCTTCGTCGAGGACAGGGTGGCCTCCGATTCCCTCCATCTCAAGATCCTGGGTAGCCCCCATGCCCATGCCTTCGTGAAGTCGGTCGACGCATCAGCCGCCCTCGCGATGCCCGGCGTGGTAGCCGTCGTCCATACCTTCAATTGCCCGGACAAGGTCTATACGACTGCGGGACAGGGCTTTCCGGAGCCCTCGCCGCACGACCAGCGCATGTTCTCGCGCAAGGTTCGTTTCGTCGGCGATCGCGTCGCCGCGGTCCTCGCCGAGTCGCCCGCCGAGGCCAAGGCTGCGCTCTCAGCCATCAAGGTCGAATACGAAGTCCTCGAGCCCGTGCTGTCGATGGCCCAGGCCAAGGCTCCCGGCGCCCCGGTCATCCATGCGGGAGACGTGGTATACGTCGCCGGCGAAGCGCCCGCGGGCTCGTCTACCAGGGGCGACGGGCGCGACGATTCGATCACCTACCAGTTCCCCATCGGCGCCGATCCGCACCGCAATCTCGCCGCGAGCGCCCATGGCGGCATCGGCGACATCGAGGCCGGTTTCGCCGAGGCCGACGTTATAATTGAACGGACCTATCGCGGCAACCGTGTCCAGAGCACCCCCCTCGAACCGCACGTCGTCTACGCCAGGGTCGACGGAGGTCGCCTGGTTCTCCATGCCTCTACCCAGGTATCCTGGCATGTGCGGCGCATCGTCTCGCGCGTCGTTGGCATTCCGGAGAACAAGGTTCGCGTCATCAAGGAGCGCGTCGGTGGCGGCTTCGGAGCCAAGCAGGACATCGTCGTCGAGGACATCGCCGGCTGGCTGGCCTGGACCACGAGTCGGCCGGTGTTCTTCCGCTACTCGCGCGAAGAGGAATTTCAATCCTCGCGAACCCGCCACGCGATGGACATAAGGGTCAAGATGGGCGCCAAACGCGACGGAACCCTTACGGCCATCGACATGCACGTCGACGCAGATACCGGCCCCTACGGTCAACACTGTCTCACGGTGCCGATGAACGCCGTCTCCAAGAGCCTGCCCCTCCTCATCTGCCCCAATGCCAGGTTCACCGTCGACTCCTGGTACACCAATCTTTCCGTAGCGGGGGCCTATCAGGGCTATGGGGCTCCGAAGGGCTCTTTCGCCATCCAGGCCTGCCTCGCCGAATTGGCCGCCGAACTCGGCATCGACCAGCTCGAGATGATCGAGAAGAACCGGGTCAGGTCGGGCACCCGCATCGAGATCCTCAAGTCCCTCGGCGAGGGCCGCGAGGGCGCGGCCGTCGACCTCGGCGAATGCGGGCTCGGGGAGATGATCGCGAGGGGCAAGAAAGCGTTCAATTGGGAAGAAAAGGGAAACGTTCGCGCGGGGAAGCGGAGCGGCACGGAGAAGATCGAGCATAAGGGCGAGGGTGATTGGAAGAGAGGGAGGGGAGCGGTGATTGTCCAGCAAGGGTCGGGACTCCCCGGCCTCGACGCGGCCAACGCCGAGATCCGCCTGCTTGCCGACGGCACCCTCCTCATGCTCTCCGGGGGGGCCGATCTCGGCACGGGTCTCGACACCGTGACGGCGAAGGCCGCCGCCGAGGTCATGGGACTCGACATGGAGGACGTCGCCGTCGTCTCGGGCGACACCGATCTCACGCCCTTCGACAAGGGCGCCTACGCCTCCTCGGGCACCTATTTTTCCGGCAACGCCGCCTTGAAGGCGGCGGAGGATCTTCGTTCCAAGGTCCTCGCCGCCGCGGCCGAAATGCTCGGCGAGCCCGTCGCGAATCTGCGCATCGCGCACCGTGGAAGGATCGTCGGATCGAAGGGCGAATTGAAGCTGAGCGAGATCGCCCATCGCACGGTCGAAGGCGAGGGCTTCGGGGAGCTTTCGGGCTTCGGTAGCTTCAAGACCCTCCACGCCGCCTTCCCCTATGGGGCCCACTTCGCGGAAGTCCTGGTCAACGGCCGCACGGGCGAGGTCAAGCTCGAGCGCTTCCATGTCTACCAGGACTGCGGAACGCCGATCAACCCCGCGCTCGCCAAGGGCCAAATATTCGGCGGCGTGATGAAGGCCGTGGGGCATTCCCTCTACGAGGAACTCCTTTTCGACGACAAGGGGCGCTGCATCAACCCGCGCTTCCTCGACTACAAGATCCCCTCGATCAACGAGGTCCCGCGAGATTTCGTGGTCGAACTCGTCCCTGTCGAGGACGAGATCGGGCCCTTCGGCGCGAAGAGCGTTTCCGAGATATCCCTGAACGGCGCGGCACCGGCGATCGCAATCGCCATCCACGACGCCCTGGGCATCTGGGTGCGAGAGTACCCCTTCACGCCGGAAAGGATCCTTCGCGCCCTCGGAAAGCTGCCGGGCGCGGGCGCCATGGGAAAACTGCCGGGCGCGGGCAAGTCGGCCGTCGGGTCGCGAGATCGCGCATAATAGTGCAATTGTAAAGAGCGTCCGATTGGGACGCGGGCGTCCGGCTGGACGCAGTAGACAACCTGCAGGTCAGGGAACCCGAAGCGGAGGAACCATGGACATCAAACACATCTGGAAGCTCGTCGACGAGCTTCGCGGCAAGAAGATCGACATGAAGGGGAAGGATTTCCTTCTCACGTGGGAGAGAAGCCGAGACGAGATCGACGCGACCTTCCTCGTCGCGGACATCCTCCGCGCGATGCGCGAAGCGAACATCTCGCCGAAGATATGGGACTCGGGCATCGCCGTCTCGAACTTCCGCGACAACTCGACGCGCACCCGCTTCTCCTACGCCTCGGCCTGCGACCTCCTCGGCCTCTACGTCCAGGATCTCGACGAGGGCAAGAGCCAGATCGCCCACGGCGAGACGGTGCGCGAAACCGCCACGATGATCTCCTTCCTCACCGAGGCGATCGGAATCCGCGACGACATGTATCTCGGCGAAGGCGATACCTATCAGCGCGAGGTCGGCAAGTCCCTCGACGAGGCGGTGAAGGCCGGCGTCCTCCCCGACAGGCCGACGATCGTCAATCTCCAATCGGATATCGACCATCCCACCCAAGCGATGGCCGATTTCCTCCATCTCGCCCATCACTTCGGCGGCATCGACAAGCTCAAAGGCAAAAAGATCGCCATGACCTGGGCCTATTCCCCCAGCTACGGCAAGCCTCTTTCCGTGCCCCAGGGCATCATAGGGCTCGCCAGCCGCTTCGGCATGGACATCAGTCTGGCCCATCCCGAGGGTTACGACCTCATCCCCGACGTCGTCGAACTTTCAAAGAAGCAGGCTTCGGCCTCGGGTGGCTCCTTCAAGCACGTGCATTCGATGGAGGAAGCCTTCAAAGACGCCGATATCGTCTACCCGAAGAGTTGGGCCCCCTACGAAGTGATGCAGAAGCGCGTCCCCCTCCTCAAGGCGGGTGACCAGGCCGGCCTCAAGGAGCTCGAGAAGAGCGCCTTGGCCAACAACGCGCGGTTCAAGGACTGGGAGTGCGACGAAAAGAAGATGACAATTACGAGGGCCGGCAAGGGACTCTACATGCATTGCCTTCCCGCCGACATCACCGACGTCTCCTGCAAGGCCGGCGAGGTAGCGGCCACGGTCTTCGATCGCTACCGCGACGACACTTATCGCGAGGCTGGCTACAAGCCCTACATAATCGCCGCCATGATCCTTCTCGGCAAGAAGAAGGACCCCGCCGCCACACTCTCGCATCTCATCGAGAGGGCCCACGGCCGCGTCGTCGACTGAGGGCAGGAGCGGAGGCGATCCGTGGTCGGAATGCGCCTACAGTCCCTTTCTCGAGGCATCGCGGGCACTCCTCGGCGATCTCGTGGAGGGGCTGAGGCGCGACAACGACTTCGTTTCCGTCCGCGCGGCACGATGCGAAACCGCGATTTCCGATTTGCCGGCGCGGGGGAGGTCGGTTGGAGTCCGCACGAGGGCCTTATAGAATGCATCGCCGAGACAGAGGGTCTCTTGGAAGCGGGAAGGACTCTCGGGCTCGTCTGAAACCGCGCCGCCGTGGCAAACGTCGACGCCCCGATCCCTCGACGCCCGGCGGATCGCCATGCCATACTTCACGGCGCGTCACCGATTCATCGCCGGCGTTCCGCCACGAAGGTTCCGTTTCGCCGAAAAGGAGTGTGTTATGAAAGCATTACTTTCCACCTTTGCCACGTACAACCAGGCCGCCAATGCCGCCCTCGCGACCATCCTCGCCGGGCAGGACGAGACCCTCCTCCGCGAGGATCAGGGTTCCTTCTACAAAAGCGTCATCGGCACCTTCGAGCACGTGGTCGGGGCCGAGGTCTCCTGGCTCAAGCGGTATCCGACCTTCTTCGCCGGCACTGTCCTCGAAGGCAAGGCCCTCGTCGCGGCGGACATCGAGGCGACGAAGGCCCGGATGTCTTCGAGCGTCAAGGACCTCCTGACCGTCGCCAAGGAAGCCGACGAACTCCTCGTCGCCTTTATCGACGGGGTCACCGAGCAGCAGCTCGGCGCTCGCGTAAAGTACAAGACCTACAGGGGCGACGAACTCGAGAGGACCTTCGGCCACCTCCTCATGCATATCCTCAACCACGGGACCCACCACCGCGGCGAAATTTCCGCCCTCCTCGATCGGAAGGGCATCAAGAACGATTATTCGGGTTTCAGCAACTACCAGTCATAGAATCATCTGAACGCTAAGAGTTGGCCGCCCGGACCAAGGGCGGCCTTTTCATTGGGCCCTTCGACCGCTCCGATATCCCCTCTCCCGAATTTCATAGAGCCAGACGAAGGTCGCCCCGAGATTGACTCACGGCACACTGAGGTTCTTGCGGCCCAGGTCGGTGACCTCGTTTTCTCCCGCGAGGGCGAGCGCCACATCGAGCTCCGCCTTCAGCGTCCCGAGCATGGCGGAGACCCCGCTTCCCCCCCTGGCCGCGAGGGCCCAGGCCCAAGGCCTACCCACCAGCACCGCCTTCGCCCCGAGGGCGAGGTACTTGAGAATGTCCGACCCGCTCCGCACCCCTCCGTCCGCGAGGAGGGCGAAATCGCTACCCGTGATGCCGGCTATCGCCTCCGCGACGGCGGGGAGGGCCTTGGCGACGGCAGGAGCCGAATCCAATTGCCTCCCGCCGTGGTTCGATACGACGAGGCCGTCCACGCCGCGCCGTACCGCCTCTCGCGCGTCCTCCTCGTCGAGAACGCCCTTGAGGAGGATTTTACCCTTCCAATTGTCACGAACCCAGGCGAGGTCGTCCCAGGTGACGGAGGGATCGAACTGGGCGTCGACCCATGTCTTGAAGGCCGTCGGGTCCGACGCCCCCGGCACTGCCCTTTCGAGATTGCCGAAGCTGAGGGGCTTCCCGAGCACGCCGACGTCGAGGGCCCAGGCGGGATGGCTTACGAAATCGCATGACTTGCGAATCGAGGCGCCCAATCCCAGTGTCCCCTCGAGCCCGTTTCGCCAATCGCGATAGCGGGCGCCCACGACGGGCAGATCGACGGTGAGCACGAGGACTGTGGCGCCGGCGGCCGCGGCGCGAGCCATCAGGTCGGCCGCGTAGGCCCGGTCCCGCATGACATAGAGCTGGAACCAGAGCGGCCGGGACGAAGCCGCCGCGACTTCCTCGATGCCGCAGATCGATACGGTGGATTCGCAGAAGGGAATGCCGAATGCCGAGGCGGCCCGCGCCGCCTGCGCCTCTCCTCGGCGCCTATAGACCCCCGCGAGGCCGACCGGGGCGAGGATCACCGGCATGGCGAGATCCTCGCCGAGGATATTCGTGACGAGGCTCCGCTTCGACACGTCGCGCAGCACGCGTTGCCGGATCGAGACGCCGGCCAAGGCCGCGGCGTTGGCGCGCATGGTGATCTCCTCGCCCGCGGCACCGTCGATGTAATCGAAAAACTGGCGCGGCAGCCTCCGCCTGGCGTACTCGCGCCAGTCGCTCACCGAACCCGGGGCGAGGCCGAGGGGAGCGTCCCTTCGCGAAAGACCCATTTCGTACCTCCATCGATGGATGTCTGGCTTTCACGGAGGGTGAAGCGCCGCCGACAGGATACGCCCTGTCCGGGACGCGGTCAAAAGGAAACGCGGCGGACGAAAAGGAAACCCACGCGTCCAGGGAAGGCTTCGAACACCCCGACCTCGGCGCCGAGGCCCCTTTCGACGGCGAGGGCCTCGAGCTCCCCGGGCCTGAAACCTCGCAGGATGGAGAGCCTTCCGTCGTCGAGGGTGAAAGATCCGCGCGTGAAAATGGAGGAGAAAAGCGTAAAGCCAAACCAGGACCAGGGCGAACGGAGAAGATCGTCGAAAAGCAGTCCGAGGCGAGCCGATTTCGCGGCCACGGAAAGGAAGTCGCCGATCTCCTCCCGACCAAGATGGTGGAGGAGATGATTGCAGATGACGACATCGTAGGGCCCGAGCGAGGCGAGATCGCCGACCTCGCCGACCCGCGCTTCGATTTCCGGGAAGGCGGCGACATTCTGTCGAGCCAAGGGCAGGATGCGCGCGTCGCGGTCGATGGCGAGGATGGACAGCCTGATGCCGCGCCGCCTCGCCGCCTTCGCGATGGCGACGGCGATGTCGCAGCCGCCCGAACCGACGTCGATGACCCGATACTCGCGGTCCTCCATCATCAGGGGGAAAAAGTGACGCGCGAAACGTCGCGCCGTGCAGCCGAGGAGGGAGTTGACGAGGGAAAACTGTCGGATGGTCCGGAGGAGTCGCTCGATATCCGCCCCGGGATCGTCCATGAGTTCCAGGGCATCCCTGCGCTCGGCGAAATCGGAAAGCCGGGGGAATCTGTGCGGCTTCATGACTCGAGCTCTAGGAGGCAGGTCTCAGCCGTGAGGCCGGGACCGAAGGCGCTCGCGAAGACCTTTCCCGCCCTCGCCTCGGCGAGCATGCGTTCGAGGACGAAGAGAACCGTCGGCGAACTCATGTTGCCGTGTTCGCGAAGCACGGCGCGGGAATGCGCCAGAGCCTCGCCCGGAAGGGCGAGCGCGGATTCGAAGGCGTCGAGAATGGCGCGCCCGCCGGGATGCACCGCCCAATGTCGCACTTCGGCGGGATCGCCGAATCCGCCCACGAGGTCGGGGGCCACCTTGCCCAGGGACTTGGCCACACCCGACGAGAGCTTCATGCCGAAGCCCGTCTCCCCGATCGTCCAGGCCATCTCGTCGGCCGTGCCGGGAAGGACCCTCGAGGCGAAGGGACCAATTGCAAAGGATGGCCTGCCTCCGGTCGACGACGGCCCGTCGCCCGTCACGAGGGCGGCTGCCGCTCCGTCGGCGAAAAGCGCGTTCGCCACCAAGGCGTCGGGCGAGGCGTCGATGGCGTAATGGAGGCTGCAGAGTTCGAGGGCTACCACGAGGACCCGGGCGCCCGGCTCGGAGCGGACGATGTGATCCGCGAGCCTCAGGGCGGGAAAGGCGGCGAAGCAGCCCATGAAGCCGATGTTGTAGCGCGCCGTCGTCGCGGGGAGGGGAAGGTCTCGAACCAGCTCGTAGTCCCAGCCCGGCGCGGAAAAGCCCGTGCAGGAAGCCGTCACGAGGTGACTGACGCCCTCGAGCCCCAGGCTACCCTTTTCGAGGAGTGAAGCCACTGCCGATTTCGCGAGGGCCGGAGCCTCCGCGGTATAGACCGCGTTGCGCCTGGCGGTGGAAGGCTCCGGCCTGAAATCGGCGCTCTCCGGGAAGAGGAGACGCCTGCGCGGCTCGGTTTCGAAGTCAGGAAGCACCGATCTCCTTCGCTCGATCCCCGAATTTCTGTAGACGCGCCGCAGCATAGGCCCCACCCGCGTGGCAGGGGGGAGAAGGGAAAGAGCGAGCTTGGCCGAAGCCGCGGCATCGTATTCGAAGGCGGGAACGGCGGTCCCGATTCCGACAATCCTCGATCTCATTCGGGACCTCCACTTATGCTCTGCATTGTGAATATACCCGCCAGGGTCCTGGCGGTCGGGCCTGAGAGGGCGGCCGAGACGAGGGGCGAGCGGAGGCCGGAGACAAGGCGGCCACGGGCGGTGCCGAGCCGCATCATCGCCCAGGCCCGTCGGGCCGCTGCCTTCGACGGGGGGCGACGAAACCTGGTGTACTCGCGCCCAAGCCTCTCGATGGCCCAAAAGTCCGGGTTCGGATTTTCGAGCGGATCGCCGCCTGCCCTCGCACCGAAGAGCTCCGCGATGGCCCGGGCGAGCCAGAGCGCGTCGGCGAAACCCGTGTTCATGTTCTGGCCCACGATGGGCGACATCAGGTGCGCGGCATCCCCCGCGAGGACGAGCCTGCCCCTCGCCCAGCGCCTCGGGATCCGCCTCTCCACGCCGAAAGCGCTTTCGAAGCGCAGGGCGGACGACGCGAGGGCGATGCCCGTCCTCGCCCGGGTCTCTTCCGCGAGCCAGGCTCCCCCGTCTGCCTCCCTGCCGGCCTCACAGGAGAGGACCCAGCGCCGCATCCCTCCGGGCAGGGGGAAGGACTCCACCGACCCGCGCGGCGTGAAGAACAGCCGGGCATCATTATCCCAACTGGTTTCATCGACGAAATCGCCCATCAGGAAATGGTCGGGATAGGGGCGCGATGCGGCCGAAAGACCGGCCTCCGGTCCGAGGATCCCGCGCTTTCCGTCGCAGGCCACGACAAGCCTCGCGAAGAAAGACAACCTGCTTCCGGTCTCGTCCTCGGCCCTCACGACGGCGGACTGCAATCCGGAAGCGCCTCCATCCAGTGAGGCGATGCCGACGACCTCCACCCCGGGACGATAGCGGAGCGCCGATTCTCGCAGCGCGAGATCCTCGAGGATGGCCTCTGTTCGCGCCTGGGGGAGGGAGAGCACGTATGGGAAGCGCCCTTCGAACGAGGCGAAATCGAGTCGTCCCAATTGTCGCCTTCCATCCGAAACGACGGCTCCCCGAACGACTACCCCCTCGGCCGCGAAGGGGCCGAGAATCCCCTCGGCCTCGAGAAGGCCGAGGCTGGGACTCGAAATGCCGATCGCCCTGGAGCCGGCATCCCTTCGGCTTCGCTTTTCGAGGAGGATCACCGACAGACCACGTCTAGCCAGGGCAAGGGAGAGAAGGAGCCCGACGGCCCCGGCCCCCACCACGAGAACGTCGGAGGTAGCCCCGCCACGCGCGTCCATGGAAGCGTCCGATTCGGGGATCCTGTTCAACATGTCCGCAAAGGTACTGTCGCCCGGGCCCTTGCGCAAAATGCGAAGGTTCCCCTCAATACATTCGCGGAAGCGCGACTCCCTTTAACTTGCGATAGAGGGACAGGGCGTAGCTGTCCGTCATTCCGGCAGCGTAGTCGGTGACGCGCCGGAGCGTCTGGTAGCGATCCTCCCCCTCCCTCGGCGCGATGGCGGGCAGTATTTCGAGGATGGTGGAGGCGCGGACCCCGCGCGACGCGGGGGGCTCGAGGGCCACGGAGGTGAAGATGTCGAGGAGGCCGCCGAGAACCTCGAAGCCCGCGGCTTCGATCTCGAGGACGGGTCTGTCGCGGTAGATCCGCTCCTCGCTGAGTCTCCGCACGGCCTCGAGGGCTGCCGCCCCCGGTATCTCCTGCACGAGGCTTCCGCCCCAGCTTCCCTCGCCTATCCCGTCGACATGTTTGCCGAAGGCTTCGGCGCATTGGAACACGAGGCTGTTGATGGCCTTGGCCCGCCAGAAGGCCATGCGCTGGCTCTCGTCTCCCTGGCTGGCCCTCTTGAGATCTGGCAATCCCTCGGGATCCGCCCGCACGATGGCTTCGAGAAGGGGCTCGACCTCCGAGAGCCTGACGATGCGCAAGCGCACCGCGTCCTCGAGATCGATGATGAGATAGCAGATGTCGTCGGCCGCCTCGACGAGCCAGGCGAAGGGAAAGCGGCTCAGGGCGAATCCCGGCGAGGCGAGGCGGCGCGAACCGAATTTCGTCAGTATTCCCTCGAGCGTCGCGGCCTCGCTCGCGAAGGCGCCGTATTTCTTCATGTCGCGGCGAGCCTCGTATTCGGGCTCGATCCAGCCCTCGACGAGGGCCTGGCGGGGGTACTTCGTGAAGGCCGCGATGGTGTTGGCGGTGAGGCGCAGGTCGGGCGAGATCCGCGATATGACCCTGAGCCCCTGGGCGTTGCCCTCGAAGCGCCGAAATTCCTCCGCTTCGCTCCGCGACAGACCGGAGAGAAGATCCGCGCGCCCCCTGAAAAAGGCCGACATCGCGTCTTCGCCGGAATGGCCGAAGGGTGGGTTGCCGATGTCGTGGGCGAGGCAGGCGGCGCGCACGAGATCGCCGAGGAGCCGCGATTCCTCGCTGCCCCACTGCGGCCTTCCCGACTCCCCGCTCCCCGGCGCGGCGACGCCGTAGCGGGGCTCGAGCACCCGCTCCCCCACGATGCTGCCGAGGGAGCGTCCAACCGCACTCGTTTCGAGGCTATGGGTCATCCTGTTGTGCACGAAATAGCTTTCGGGCACGGGAAAGACCTGTGTCTTGTCGTTGAGCCGGCGAAATGCAGTCGAGAAGATGATGCGATCCTGGTCACGCTCGAACTCGGAACGGCCCCGCGTCGCGCGGGCGTCGGCGAACCGAGGCATCACGAGATAGGCGAAACCGCTTGGAGTCGTGGGAGCTTCATCGGAATCCATGCAGTCAGTATCCGCCAAGAGGCCGCCCCGGGCAAGCTTCCTCCCCTCTTCCGACGATAATCTGCCTCTTTGGCCGCGAATGGTCTGGTACCTGCTGCAATCGCTTCACGAGCCCCTCCCTCCCGCAGCCCGCCACGTATTCTTTTATTACTTATAATTGCATTCTGGAAAAATTGGACTAAATTTGTAGTGCGACGAGGAGGGAGGCGATGGACGACACCCCGAGAGGAAAGCAGCCTTCGCCGGTCCACGCGGGCGGCAAGGTCGATTCCGAGAGGCTCGCGAGAAACGTCGAGCACCTCATGAAACGTTACTTTTCCGTGGTCGCCGCCTCGGTCATCGCCGGTTCGGGAGCGACCCTCTTCAGCGGATGCGAGGCCATTCTCGGAGCCGTCGGACTCGCCGATACGCAGGCGACGGTGACCTTCCCCGAAAAGGACGCGGTCGGCATCAAGATCAACCAAACGATAACGAAGACCGTGAAGGACGGTGAATTCCTGTACTTCTCCTACCTTCCCGGCAATTTCTGGGTGACAGTCGCCGTGGAGAGTCTCGAACTCCGGAACGGCGCGACCCTGCGCTACGCGACGAGCTCAGGCGCTCCGAGCGCGGGGACCATCGTCGCGACGGTCGGCGAGAGGATCGTCGACTCCTTGCCCGACCAGTCCAATTTCATCTGCATCCAATGCGTCTCCGGCGACGCCACGATCGTCTTCAAGATAAAAGACAGCTTCGCGGCAAGCGCTAACGTCTATTCGGATTGGGTCGACAACTGGAGCAACAGCGTCTGGACGAACAATGTCTGGACCAACAGCTACAGCGACAGCTACAGTGCCTATGCCGCCTACAGCGATTCCTGGCTCAATTATTCCAACTATTGGAGCAATAGCTGGTAGGTCTCACCGCGAGCGCAGGCCAGCGCCTTGTCGAAAATCCTGAGATAGACGGGACACCAAGGATCGGGAACATCGACATTGCCCTCGAAGGAAAGGGCGCGGACCGGGCAGCCGCCATGGCAGAGCCCCCAGTGCCGACAGAGGCCGCAGCGACTCGACTCGAGAAGCCGGGCCGAGCGACCCGCGAGTCCACTTCGCGATCCGGAAGCGAGAATCGTCTCCGCGCCCAGTTCGGCTATGTTGCCGAAGCGCGGCAGCGTCCTTCCGGCGAGCCAGCAGTCGCATTGCGCGGTCTCGCCTTCCGGTCCGATGGCGAGCAGCAACTTCGTGCAATCCTCGGACCAGACGCAGGGCAGGCTTGCGGGCCTGCCCGAGACGCGATCGAGTATTTGGGCGAAGGGCGAAAGCTCCATCGCGCGATCGTCGGATAGCCAGACGTCGAAGAGCTCCTCCATGAAATCCGCGTAGAGCTCGAAATCCACCTTTGCGGGAAAGGCCGAGGCGCCGCCGCGCCCCGGAAAGGGCAGATTGACCTGGAGACGGAGGACGCCGGCGTTTTTATACCAATTGTAAAATGATTCCGCTCCGGCCTCGATGCTGGCGTCGTTCGGCAGGGCTATCACACCGACGTCGATGCCGTCCGCGCGGGCGGCGTCGAAACGCCCCTTCCACCTGTCCGCGAAGTCGGCGAGCGTCCCGCCCCTCCGCGAGCGATGGCGATTCGGCCAATCGAAGGAGCTGCCCAATCGGCCTCCGAAATGCTCGCGGATCAAGGGCGCCCATTCGCGGTCATACGAGAGAAGATTGGTTTGGAGTCGGTGCTCCACGCGGAAGGGGGCTCCCTCGAAGACCCTCTTCGCGATCCCAAGGCCTAGCCGAATCTCCGTGGAGCCGAGGAGCATGACTTCGCCGCCCTGCCAATGCAGGAGAAGCTCAGCGACGCCGAGGGCTTCGGCGAGGGCGCGGATCTCGGCGAAGCGGCGCGACCAGTCGGGCCGATGGACGGAAGTCGCGCCTTCCGCGTCGAAGCAATAGTCACAGACGCAATCGCAGGCGAGGGTCGGCATGAAGACGATCGCGAAGCTTCGTCCTCCCCTAGCGGCGGGCATCGAGCATCCCGATTTCGCCCTTGCCGCGGGCGTATTCCGACTGGAGAACGGCGAAGGCGGGCTTCCAGGCCTCACACCTCGTCCGGCCCTCACCGTCCTCGAAGTAACCTCCGCAGAATCGACAATGCCCGCAGAAGGCGCAGACCGACCTCGACGAGATGAATCCCGCCATCCGCTTCTTCGCGGAATGGTCGAGAGCGGCCGCGTGGATCGACTCGTATGCGGAATCCGTCGTTCCCAGCATGATGCTGCGCCCGGCAGTCCTGAGTTCCACCGAGCCCTCGGCGCCGATGAAGTAGTCGCGCCCCCCCAAGGCGTCATCCAGCTCCCAGAGATCCTTCCGCGACGAGGTGGTCTCACCGACGAGGAAGTCGTGGAAGGGCCTGATGGGGGTCTCGAGGATCGGATCATGGAGATAGTAGTCGACGGCGATGAGGAGGGACTCGATCGTCGCATCGGGCAGCCCCGGCCAAGCACGAAGGCCCAGGCTCACATCGGCCCCCCTTCGCGCGAAGGCCCTGAGGCAGCGTGCCATGCTCTGGGGATCCCCCGCGTGGATGATCCAGCGAATCCTCGCGCCGTCCATGGCATCGCGTCGCGCCAGGGCGTCGACGATGGACGAGGCCCCGACATGGATGACGAGGCGTAAACCTTCGGTCCTTCGCAGGGCCTCTTCATCGAGAAGGGCCGGACCGGCTTCGATGATTTCGAGGCGATTGCCGAATCGCTCGCGTTCGGCTTCGATCGACAACGGATCGACCGAAGCCTCGATCCTCAGGCTGAGGCGCGCGAAGCCTTTTGCCGACGAAGCCGGCGGAATGGAGAGCCTGACTCCCTCGGGAAATTCCGTCACGCTCCCCCCCTTCTCGCGAGAGGGAGGTAGACCTCTCGCATGGTTCGGCAATAGGGCCAGGGATGCGAGCCGTCGCCCGAAAAGGAGGCGGCGACTCCGCGGCAGGAACCGTGACAGACAGACCAGGCTTCACAATCGGCGCAGGGCCCGGCCAGGAGCTCGGCCCGCCTCCTTCCCGGAGCGTCGAGAAAATCCTTCGTGAGAAGGGGAGCGAGTCCCCCGTCGAGCTTGCCTATGAAGGCGCCCACGTCGAGCTCGCGACCGCAGGCCGCCACCCTTCCCTCTCCATCGACCCCGACGAAGCCTTCCCAGCAGGCGCCGGAGAGGTCGCAGGGAAGATTCTCCCCCTTGGCGAGCTCCGTGAAGGGAGAGAGGGCGAGGGATCGGCCGTCGCGCTCCCAAGCGGCCGCGAGGTCGGAGAAGAAGCGGAGATGGGCCTCGGGTTCGAGAATGAAGGTCCCCTTTCCCGCCCGGCCTTCGGGATAGACGGCGTTGACGCGAAGGCCGATGCCATCAATTGTGAGAGAAGAGAGATTCGAGAAGAAGGCGTAGACCTCCGCCCCGGAGCGCGCGTGGGCCGAGGTCGCCGTGAACACGACACCGAGCCTCAGCCCCGCCTTGCTCGCGATGCCGAATTTCGCGAACCAAAGCGGATATTGGGGAGACCCATCGGGCATGAGGCGCGAGCCGGAATCGAAAGGATCGACCGAACTGCTGAGGGGCACTCCGGCCTCGGAGAAAATCGATGCCCATTCCTCGTCGAAGAGGAGGAGATTGGTCTGGATGAGATGCCGGATCCCAGCGCCTCTGGAAATCGGTCGATAGGCGAAGGCCGCGCGAAAGAACTCCTTGCCGAGGAGAAGGGGCTCTCCCCCGTGCCAGAGGACCGTCGCTTCCCGCGCGCCCCTCGCAGCCGCCATTTCAACCAGCTGGTCGGCGAGGCGCCGATACTGGCCGATATCCATGTCGCGCGTCGCCGGATGTGCAGCGTTGCTGCAATAGCCGCACCTGGCGTTGCAGCGCACCGTCGGCTTAACCACCGCGCAGATGCCGGGACTCCCGGAGCCCCTCCACCGGCCCTTCGGCCGACTATTCTCAGGTCCCAATTCCGCAGGTTTCGCTCCTTCCACGATTTCAGGCTCGAGAAGGGCTCTGATCTCCGACCAGCCCCGCCGCGCCACGTATTCACGATCGAAGCCGGGACAACGACCCGCCCATGCGCAGTCCCCGCGACGAGGATGGGGGCAGGAAAGATTCGCCGCGGATGGATCGAGGAGAAGAGCCCCTCCGCCATCCAGATAGTCGATCGTCCTATCTCGTCGTATCCCGACCGTCGCGAAGCGGACGATGCAGGGGGGCAGATTGTCGAAAAAGCGCTTTGGCGAAGGGGGGATTAAGCTCGCGAGCTCGCGCATATCAATATAATTAGGCATGAGAGCGGCATTGATGGCCGCGTTGCCCGACCATTCCGGAAATGAAAGCGAGTGCGCGACGAGGGGCCCTCCATCGAGGAGTTCGCAAAGGCCGGGCAGCTCCCCGAGATTGAGTGTCGTCGCGCAGCTGTTCACGGATACTTCCAATTCCAAATCGCGGAAGACGTCGAGGGCCGCCATCGCCTCATCCCAGGAGCCGCGGCGTCGACAAGATGCATCGTGGCCATCGCGGAGGCCGTGTATCGAAACGAGGGCCCCCGTCAGGCCTTCGTCCTTCCAGCGACGCGCCCGCACTAGATCGACGCCGGCGCCATTCGTGAAAAGGACTATGGCTTCGAAACCCGAAGCGCGGGCGAGCCCGATATAGGAGTCCACGTCGGGATCGAGGCTCGGTTCACCGAGACCGGAGAGGGCGAGGGTCCTTCCTCCCGCCCCTCCCCTCTCCGCGATGAAGCGTCGGATTTCCTCGGGCTTCGGGAAGCTCCCGGCGCGACGCTTGTCGGCGACGGCGCAAAAGATGCAATCGTTCGGGCAGCTTCGCGAGATCAGGACGTGGGCGGTCACGATACCGTTCCTTCGAAGGTCAGACCTTCCCATATCGCGTCCTTGATTACCGCGATCGCGTCGAGCTCGAGATCGCTGAAATGAGGCATGAAATGCGAGAGCCGACACCAGAGTCGCCAGGCCTCGGGATCGCGGTCGATCCAGGGAGAGGCCCTGCCTTCGACGTAGCTCGCTATCATTCCGCGAAAGGTCGAAAGGTCGCTCGGCCTCGTCGAAAGCTTTACCAAGTCCGGTGGACTCTCCTCGTAGCGCTCGGCGAGCTCTTCGGGCAAAATGGATTGGAGGGCGTAGAGGCGAGTCACCCCCTCACTCGCGAGGTTGAACTCGAAGGTGGGGGCGCAGCGAGCCGATTCGCGGCACCAGCCGCAGTTGAAGGAACAACCGTTGTTGAGGAGAAGCCTCGTCCCGAAGCCGCGTTCCCGCAGGCGATCGAGGAAGGCTCGCTGCCTAATACAAGCCCCGCCGAGGACGACGTCGTCGAAAGAATCGGGGATCGCCTCGATGGCATCGGCGTCGCGTACGCAATTGTTATAACTATAAACGAGTCGAGCATCGGGAAAACGTTCGCGGGCCAGCTCCCCGAAAGACTCGAGGGCGACTATCTCCTCCGGCTCGATTCCGCGGTCGATGGCATAATCGAGGGCGGCCAGCGCGGTCCGCTCGTCGTCTGTGGCATTGATGGCCAGTTCGAGCCTCAGCCCCCGGGAACGGGCGAAGTCGATGCATCGGAGGGCATCCCTTTCCGCCCCCTCCCTCGCGTAGAGGGAGGTCAGCACGAGGCGGGTGTGCATCGCGGCGATGGGCAGGGGAGGAGAAAAATAGAGACCGTAGAGATAGTCCTCGAACTCGGTGATGACGGAGCGGAACTCCTCGAATTCCAGGGCCGCAGGAAGGCCGATCGATATTCTCCTGCGTAGGTCCACGCTCTCCTTCTCTCTCAATAATAAGCCAGGGACGAAATATAGACCGATTTCACGCCGCTCCAGCCGGTGGTGAAGCCCCCTATCGAGGCGCGCATTCGATAGTACCAAGTCTTACCTTTCATCGAAGTCCCGGCGCCAGAGGTATAGCCTACGAGGTAAGGAGAAGTTTGCGTCGAAGGGGTGATCCAGATTCCGTAATTCAAGTCATCCGTAGAGAAACTGCTGTTCGTATCCCACTCGAGCTCGTAATGGCAATCGGCCAGGGGCGTGAGCACGCCTGTCCAGCTGTAAGTCCACGAGAGGAAAGCATAAGTATCGAGATAGCCAATGACGGACTCGAGGAGTGTCAGAGTCGGCAGCCGCAGTGCTGGATCGCCTGTCTTGAGTTGCGCGATGAGGGAGGTCAAATTGTCGAAGTCGCTGCCCGCAGCCAATTGGCTGGGCAGGGGCAAGGCATAGTCGACTCCGGAGACGGTCGCCTTAAGGTCGCCGGAGATGTCAGCGGGGTCCAATCCGGTCCATGCGTTAGCGGGTCGGAAGGCATGGGCCGCAAGGAGGGTACTCCACATCGAATCGAGCTCGGTGGAAGTGCGCAACCACGATTCGCTCGGCGCTATGCTCCCCGACTTGCCTGAATAATAGAGATGCGTTTCAGTCCCATCGCCCGCCAAGGTCCAACTCTCGCTTGAGAAAAGCAGCCCATAGGTACCATAGAGGATCGACAGGGCCGTTCCCGCCGGCCGTAGCGGCGGGCTCGCGTCGACCGTCACCCCCGTGGCGTAGGCTTCCACCGCCTCTCCCGAAGCCGGGTCGATTCGCCAGGCCGCGACCGTATAGATGTAGCTCGTCGAAAAGCCCACGTTCCAGTCGAAGAAGGAGGTCGCTCCAGGCGGCAGCTCCCCTGCCACAGAGATCCCGGCGTCGAGATTTCTCGATAGAGGCAGTCTCTCGACGACTTCCTGTCGATACACGCGATAGCCGCCCTCGTCGTCCGCGATATCGGCCCACGAAAGCGCCACGCCCCGCATGTCCTTGGTCGCGGTGGCTCCTGTAGGCGCCGCAGGTCCCTCCAGGAACAAGGCCGAGACCGGGCCGGCCCGCGCCGTCGTCCAGGCCGTCATCAGGGAATCGACCCAATAGTAATAGGTTGCTCCGCTCGAAAGGGGAATTTCCACGACGCCGTCCCCGTTCGTGTCGTCGCCGTAGTCGGTGTACGAGTACGATTCCGGAAACAGGATGTCGATGATCTCCGCGCTCGCCTCGTCGGGGCTCGTGCCGCGCCGCACGACAAAGGCGTTTTCGTTCGAGGATGCGTCGGTCCACCCGAGGAGGATGCCGTCGTTCGCCGCCGTTCTCGCCGCGGTGAGGCCCGTCGGAGCGACCATGCTCGCCGGCATCACGAGGCTCTCGTTAGGCGCTGCCAGGAGGTTGTCGATGAGGAAGGCGCCGCCGCTGATTCCGGGGGACAGGGTGAGGGTCGAGAAGGAGAGGAAGTTGACAGCCTCGACCGAAGCGGCCGGGAAGCTTCCCGCCGGCATGAGCAGAGTCCCGCCAGCCTCGACGGCGTAGGTCCCGGCCCCGTCGTTCGCGGAACAGTCGAAGCTGATCGTCACCCTATGCCACTGTTCGCTCGCGATCGGATAAGCGGGATCGATCAGCGAAGCCGAGGAGGTGAACATGTAGCAGAAGGCCGAGGCGGAAGAGCTCGCGCCGGCGCCGAAAAGCGCCGCGGTAGTGAGCGTCGGGGCTCCCGCCACTTCGCTCGCCTGACCGAAGCTGATCGTGAAGAATCCCGGCGTGACGACGCGGACATCGAAGGCAATCGTTCCCTTGACGACGTCGGGGAACATCGCCGTGGCCTGGGCGATATCGTTTTCATCGGTCGCCGTTCCGTGGGCGAGGCGAAGGCTCTTGCCCTTTCTGGTCGCGTCAGGATCTGGTTCGACGCTCACGGCCGCGGATCCGCCGGGCACGGCGCCGGCGATCCAGGGAGGGCTCTGCAAGGTGACGCCCGGCGTCACGGCGCCAAGGGGATAGATGTTGAAATCGTCCTGGAAGCCCGCCGTGACGCCGGCTCCCACCGATCGCGTCACCGTGATGATGGAGGAATCCGCGGTCTTTCCGGCCGCGTTGTAGGCCCGCGCGAAGAGGGCATGTTCGCCGCTCGGCCAATAGTCGCAATTCCACGAACTTTGCCAGGGAGCCTGGTAGTCCTCGGCGAGGGGTATGCCATCGACATAGAAGGTGACCTTGAAGATCGAGGTGGCGTCCGTAGCGCTCGCCGAAAGGAGGACGACTCCCGTGACGGAGCTCCCCGCGGCGGGGAAGGTCAGCGACACGACCGGCACGCTGTCCTTCGGTTTGGGAAGGAGCAATTCGCAGGAAAGAAAGACCGATGCCGCTCCAAGTACCGCCGCGATCCTCAAACTCGTTTTCATGGCGCCCTCCTCGCGGGCTTCCCCGATTCGCAGACGACCCTAGATCACATTCCCCAACCGAGTTTGTACGTGACATATTCGAGGGTCTCGGTCCAGGTCTCGGCCGAGGCGCTCGACGTCGATGTCGCCGAATAGGCATAGAGGTAGCTCTTCACCGTTCGCGCGTAGGAAATCCCGAGGATGGGCTCCCCCGGAAGCTTGAGGAGCTTCCGCAAAACGGGGAAGCGGAAACTCGCCCCCGCTTCAAGGACTCCGTCGGAAATGGAAACGGTCGACGCGATCGATTGATCCTTGACGAGCTGCTGCACCGTCGTGACCGACGATGCCTGCGTGGCCCACCAGACCTGACGCAGCGCCACCGAATCCCCTGAATAGGAATAGATGCGATAATCTCCCCAGAGCCCGATCACTATGCCGAGAGGCGCGATGGAGTAGCTGAGCTCGGCGCTCGCGCCATAGCCGCTGCAATCGAACAGGCTGTCGGAATCGCGCCGGTCCCAATAATAGGCCGCCGTCGTCTGGCCCACCGGCACATCGGGTTCGCACATGAATCGGGAGGATACGAGTCGGCTCCTCCCGTAAGGGAAGTAGAAACCGCCGAGACTCAGACCGAGGGGACCGAGGCTGAGGTCGAGGGCGAGTCCGGTGTTCGCGGCGATGATGAGTTCCGTGCTCTTTTCATCGAAAAAGGAAAAGGTGTTGTCGGGAAAGCCAGAGCCCGGATCGGCGAGGAGCCGCCCTGCGGTGTAGGTATCGCTGTTGCGCGCGGTGAGGGCCAGGGAGGGCGAGATGCCGAAGGGACCGAATTCAAGGGGAAAGGCGAGCCCGATATCCCCGAAAAGAATATCGCGGGAAACATCGCCAGAAGCCGGACCCGCGTACTTTTCGAACTGAAAATCGCTGTCGCTTACCTTGCTCGAAATGCCGTCGGCGTAGAATTCGAGAAAGCGCAGGGGCCGGAAGGCGACCGAGAGATTTTCACCGACCGTATTGAGGCTGTTGGGAGAGAGGCCGAGATTCAGGCTGAAGGGAGAGGTCGACACAGGATTCGACTGCGAATGAATGGTGAGGATCGCCACGCACGCCAGAACGACGGAAACGACGCTCCTGGGCATGATGCCACCTTGGAAGAACTTGTTATATTATTATAGTTCGCATGTCGAGCTTTATCAATTTAGCCCGATTTATCGGCCTCCGAGGTTGATATTATTTATAATTATTCCCTGGACGATGATTTAGCCCAACCGGTCGGAACGGAACGCGAGATGATCCGGGTACCCGTGCCGCCGCCCACGGGCTCATCGGCGAGGGCGAAGCCGTAGTTCTTGTAAAATGCCAGGGCCCTTTCGTTACCCGAGGTCACCTTGGCGACAACCTGCCGATAGCCGCACTTGCCGGCCCAGGCGAAGAGGGCGTCCATGAGGGCGCGAGCGACACCCGTGCCGCGATGGCCGGGAGCCACCCATACCTGCAGGAGCTCCCCAACGTCGGCGCTCACCCCGACGCGGTAGAGGGCCGCTATGCCGATGGGTTCCTCGCCGGCGAAGGCGAGGAAGGTGGCACGATCCGAACCGTCGGCGCTCTCGTCGGCCTGGTCGCGCCAGCTCTCTGGGCTGCGCGCCATGACCGCGTCGTAGGTGGTTTCGAAGGCGGAGGGGGAGTCGGCGATCGATTGGAGCCGCATCTTCCTGTAGAGATCGGCTTCGCCTTTTCGCAAGCGTCGTATTGTTGCCATATCGGACGCGAGTTTCACCTGCCTTTCCCTTCCTGTCCAGCCCAGGAAGGGAATAATCGGCAAACCAGGGGCTAGATAGACGGGCGAGCCGCCTCGAAATCGGCCGGGCTGTCGATATCGGCATGGACAGCGGCTTCGCCGGTTTCGACGAGGCGCCATGGTCCTTCCATGAGAAAGGCGCGCATCGTGCCGCCCCGATCGAGGGCCTTCATCGCCGGTACCCGATCGCGGGGAATGAGGACGGGATGGCCGGGGACCCCTCCGCAGGCCGCGAAGTAGGTGATGCCCGCATGTTTCGGGACATCGGGCGCCGCGATCGCCTCGGGCCCCGCCGCCGATTGTGCCTCGGCCATGAGGAGCCGATAGAGACCGGGGCCGATCATCGGCATGTCGGCGGGCGTGACGAAAAAAGCCTCCCCACTAACAAGGTCGACGGCTCTGAGAATGGATCCCAGCATGCCTTCTCGCCAATCGGGATTGTCGAGAACCCTGACTCCGGGCCTTCCGTCGAGGAGGGCGTGGAGTTCATCGCCGCGAAAACCGGCGACAACCAGGACCTCGAGTTCCGCCTCGAGGGCATTGGCGACGACCCTTTCGACGATCGTGGATTTCCCCCAAGGAAGCAGGAGCTTCCACTCGCCCATCCGCGACGAGGCTCCCGCCGCGGGGATGATGCAGGTCTCGATCTTCACGGCTTCCCGGCGACCCCGAGCTCGGCGGCAACAAAGGCGCGAAGCCGCGCGATTTCGGCGCGGGTGCGCCCGGGCGCCGGCCCTCCGGGAAGGTCGCGCGCGGCGACGCAGGTGGCGGGGGAAAAACGCTCGGCGAGGGCCGCAGCTCCGATCTCGCCGAAGAGGGGATGGACGGCTGCGAGATCCTCGACCGAGAGGAGGGCGACATCCTCGAGCCCCTTGGCGCGGCAAGCCTCGACCAAGGCCTTGCCGAGACCGTAGGCCGTCCGAAAGGGCACTCCCTTCGTGACGAGGAGCTCGGCCGCGTCCGTGGCCCAGGCGAAACCGCCGCCGGCGGCTTCGCGCATCCTGTCGACCCGCGGCTCGAGGCCCCGTACGAGGGCGGCGAAGGCGCGCAGGCTGCCGAAGGCCGTGTCATAGGCGTCGAAGACCGCCTCCTTGTCCTCCTGGAGATCGCGGTCGTAGGCGAGGGGCAAACCTTTCTGCATTGTGAGAAGATTGAGGAGGTCGCCGTAGACCCGGCCCGCCTTGCCCCGGACGAGCTCAGCCGGATCGGGATTGCGCTTTTGCGGCATGATGCTCGAACCCGTGGAGATCGAGGTCGACAAGCCGACGAAGCCGTACTCGGCCCCCGCCCAGAGACAGATTTCCTCCCCCCAGCGCGAAAGGTGGGTGGCGAGCATCGAGCAGGCGAAGGCGAACTCGGTCGCCGCGTCGCGATCGCCCACCGTGTCCATCGAATTGCGGCTGGGCCGGGCGAAGCCGAGCTCCCGGGCCACCATGTCGCGGTCGAGGGGGAGGGAGGAGCCCGCGAGGGCGCCGGAACCGAGGGGGCACTCGTCGGCCCGCTCATCGGCGTCGGCGAAGCGCCCGTAGTCCCGCTCGAGGGCCGCAGCCCAGGCCAGGAGGTGATGGGCGAAGGTGATCGGCTGGGCCCTCTGGAGATGGGTGTAGCCGGGCATGAGTGTGCCCGTATGCCTCGAGGCGAGGTCGAGGACGGCGCCGAGGGACACGAGGAGGGCCCCGCGGATCGACTCGTTGGCCGAGCGGAGCCAGAGCCTGAGATCGAGGGCTACCTGGTCGTTGCGGCTCCTGCCGGCGTGCACGGCCCGCCCCGCGTCGCCGAGCCGCGCGGTGAGCTCGTTTTCCACATAACTGTGAACATCTTCCGAGGCTGGGTCGACGACGAGGCGGTCGGCCTTGGCCTCGGCGAGGAGGCCGTCAAGTGCCGAGACGAGGGCCTGGGCCGACTCCGGGTCGAGGATGCCGGTCTTCCCCAGCATCCTTGCGTGGGCGATCGAGCCCGTGATGTCCTCGACGAGGAGGCGCGAATCGACCGCGAGGGAGGAGAGAAAGCCCTCCACCTCGGGATCGAGACCGCCAGCCCCGCCGCCCGCCCAGAGCTTGTTCTGTGTCGCCATCGATGCCTCCTCGCGCGAAAATGAAGGCCGCTCCCTTCCGGAAGCGGCCCCTACTATAGCGAAATTGCCTACCTTCAGTCGCCCTGGCGACAATAGTCGCCTGCGACAATAGTCGCCTGCGACCGTAGTCGCCCCGGCGACTTCAGTCGCCGGCGGCGCCCTTCCCGGGCTCCTTGATCCACAAGGGCGGCCAGGCGCCGTCGTGGGCGGCCTTCTTGTCGAGGGCTGCCTGATCGACGCCCTCCTTGATCGCAGCGGCCTTGAGCCTCGCGCGCACCTTGGTCGGCAGGCCGTGGAGGTTGATGAAGCCCGCCGAATCGGCGTGCGAATACAGGGGACCAGTCGTAAAGCTCGCGAGTGAGGCGGAGTAGAGCGAATTGGGCGAAGCCGCTCCTGCTGCCGTGATCGAGCCCTTCCAGAGCTTGAGCCGCACCGAGCCTGAGACGATGGCCTGGGTCGAATCGAAGAAGGCCGACAGGGCCTCGCGGAGGGGCGAGAACCACTGGCCCTCGTAGACGAGCTCGGCGAAGCGCTGGGCGTTGTGGGTCTTCCACGAGAGGAGGTCGCGATCGAGGCAGAGCTCCTCGAGCTTGTCGTGGGCCGCCATGATGACCGTGCCGCCGGGCGTCTCGTAGACGCCGCGGGATTTCATACCAACTACACGGTTCTCGACGAGATCGAGGATGCCGACGCCGTGCCTTCCCGCGACGGCGTTGAGGGCGTAGACGATTTCGACGGGTCCCATCTCCTTGCCGTTCAAGGCGACCGGCACGCCCTTTTCGAAGCCGACGACGACGTATTCGGGGGCGTCGGGTGCCTCGGAGGGGGGCACGCACATCTTGAGCATGCCCTTGAGCTTGGGCTCGTTGCAGGGATCCTCGAGGTCGAGGCCCTCGTGGCTCACGTGCCAGAGATTGTCGTCGCGGCTATAGGAATCCGACTTCTTGGCGGGTAGGGGGATGCCCCTCTTTTCGAGGTAGGCGATCTCGTCGTCGCGGCTCTGGAGCTCCCAGGTGCGCCAGGGCGCGATGACGGGGAGCTCGGGCGCGAAGGCCTTGACGCCTAGTTCGAAGCGGACTTGGTCGTTGCCCTTGCCGGTGCAGCCATGGGCGTAGGCGTCGGCCTTTTCCTTGATCGCCACCTCGGCGAGGGCCTTCGCGAGGAGTGGGCGGGCGGCCGAGGTGCCGAGGAGGTACTTTTTCTCGTAAGGGCTACCGGCCTTGACGAGGGGCCAGAGATAATCGGTGACGAATTCCTTCTTGAGGTCGAGCACAACAAGCTTCGAGGCACCGGTGGTGATGGCCTTCTTTTCGAGGCCCTTCCAGTCGCATTCCTGCCCGACGTCGCCGGTGACGGCGATGACCTCGGTGGCGCCCTGGTCCTTGAGCCAGGGGATGATCACGGTCGTATCGAGTCCGCCGGAATAGGCGAGGACTATCTTGCCTTTCATGTTCTCTCCTTCGCCAAGCGCTTCGCGCTTGGCGCTGCGATTTGCTCTGCAAATCGCGAATCACTATCACGCTTCGCGACTTCGCGCTTGGCGCTGTGGGCAGCCTTGCGCTGCTAATTGTAGTCGCGTCCGAGCCTCCGTCAAAGGAAGCCGGGCGCCGGATAGACTTGGTGGGGGTGGTCAGCGTCGACGGAGGCGCTTCGAGGGGGCGAGGGCGAAGATTGAGCTGTGACAAGGCCTCGTGCGCTTTGGCGGTGAACATGGAAGCATAGATATTCCTTCCTTCGTATATTTATACAGTGCCATTTTGAAAAAGGAAGGTCAAGCCCCGGAAAATATTTGCCCTCGGAGGACTCGAAAGGTAAGATGCCCCATGCTCTTTCGGGACAGATTCGACGGGACGCGCCTCCGCCTCCCCGCTTTCAATGCCATCCTCCCCTATCTCATGAAGGGAAGGAACGGTTCGGCCGTCTATTTCGGCAAGGATATCGAGGTCGAAAACGCGATGCGCTATGTCCATCGCAAGAACGCCGAAGCGGGAAACAACCGCTTCTCGCTCTTCGGCCTTATTCTTGCGGCGGGAGCGCGGACCTTTTTCGAAAAGCCCGACCTCAACCGCTTCATTTCGGGAAAGGCGGCGTACGCGCACAGGGAGACTTCGTTTTCCTTCGTCGTCAAGAAAAAACTGAGCGAGGACGCGGCCGAGTCGATCGCCAAGGTCCGCTTCGAGGCCGCCGACACCGTTTTCGAAATGATGGATAGGATCAATGAGGCCATCGAATTCGCCAAAAGCGAAAAGAAGGGGGCCGACGACCTCGAGATCGAACTCGCCCACAGGATCCCCTTCGGCAAGGCGATAGTGACCGGAGCCTTCAGACTCCTCGACCGGCTCAACATCGCACCCATTTCGATGCTCCGAGCCGACCCTCTCTATACCTCTGCCTTTTTCGCGAACCTCGGATCGATAGGACTCGACGCCCCCTTCCATCACCTCTACGAATGGGGAACGGCCAGCCTCTTCGTGGTGCTCGGCCGCACCTTCCAGAAGGATGTCAGGATCGGGGACGGCTCCCTCGTCAGGAGGACCCACATCGGGCTCAGGGCGACCGTGGATGAAAGGATCTCGGAGGGCATCTATTTCGCCCATGCCGCGGCCCTCTTCCAGCGCTATGTCCAGAAACCCGAGCTCCTCGAGGGACCGCCGAACCTACCGCAACCCCGCTAACCCGCATTTCTCACAGGCAAAATCGGGCTTAGCGCAAGGAGCGAAGGAAGCGACCGAAGGATAGCGAAGCGTTAGGAGCGGAGCATGCTTTGCTGCATGTGAGCACCGCAGCGACTGAGCGACGCCGCGATCAGCCCGATTTTGCGAATTTATCGCAGGTATCGCAAAGCCTGTATATATAACGATTTTCTCAAAACTCGTGAGAAATGCGGGTTAGCCGATGGCGCGGAAAAGCAGGATCAGGGCGGCGACGAAAACGAAAAGACCGAGGAGCCAGGTCCAAAGGGGCAGACCCGTCGTTTCGGGCGGCGGTTTGATGGGGTCGGGAGCCCCGTTGTTGGTTCCAAGCGCGTAGCCGCAGACGGGACAGCCCGAGCGAAAATCATCGCTTTCGCCGACAAAGCCGCATTTCGGACATTTGACCGACGAAAAAAAACGCCCGCATCTCGGACAGACGCGGGCATTCGCCTTTACCTCGGCCCCGCAATGTTCGCAAAAATAGCGGGGCGTCTTCATTAGGGAGCCGGGCTTGTCAGACCGCCGGGGCGGCCGTGGAGGGGGCGGTCGGCCGGGCTGGAGACTCTTTGGAGGGGGCGGCAGGAGAGGAGGAGGCCGTCGACGCCGCCTCCGAGGTCTTGGTCGAAGCCGCATCGCCCCCCTTCTGGGCCGAATCGCCGGTCTTCGAAGAGGGGGTGGAAGCGGGTACCGAGCCGGAGCTCGATTTTCGCGAATCGTTCACGTAAAAGCCCGAGCCCTTGAAAATGATGCCCGTCCCGCCGCCGATGAGCCTGCGCACGGGCCCCCCGCATTCGGGGCAGGAGGAGAGGGGATCTTCGGCCATCGACTGAAAGGCCTCGAAGCTATGGGAACAGGACCTGCATTCGTACTCGTAGGTCGGCATGGGCGCACCTCGGATAGATGTCGTTGAGTAGGCGAAATATACAAAAAAGAGGGCCGATCGTAAAGGGTCGCGCCTGAAGCGATCGGCCGATCATAGGACCCGAGGCGTCTTTCGGTCGGAAATGGCTCGCTTGCCCCTACTTCAGCACCCCGAGTTCCCGCCCCACCTTCGTAAACGCCGCTATGGCGCGATCGATGTCGTCCGCCGTGTGGCCGGCCGAGACCTGCACTCGGATGCGCGCCTTGCCCCTCGGGACGACGGGGAAGGAGAAGCCGATCACGTAGATGCCCTCCTCGAGGAGGGCGTCGGCGAAGCGATGGGCGAGCTTCTCGTCGTAGAGCATAACCGGGACGATGGGATGGACTCCGGGCCTGATGTCGAAGCCGGCCTCGGTCATCCCATCGCGGAAACGCTTGGTGTTGTCCTCGAGGCGGTCCCGGAGCTCGGTGGACATGGTGAGCATCTCGAGACAGCGGATCGTGCCGCCGACTATCGAGGGGGCGAGGGTGTTCGAGAAGAGGTAGGGCCTGGCCTTCTGCCGCATGTAGTCGACGATTTCCTTGCGGGCGGCGATGCAGCCGCCCGAGGCGCCTCCGAGGGCCTTGCCGAAGGTCGTGGTAATTATGTCGATTCGGCCGCCGACGCCGCAATGCTCCCAGGTGCCGCGGCCGGTCTTGCCCATGAAGCCGGTCGCGTGCGAATCGTCGACCATCACGATCGCGTCGTACTTGTCGGCGAGATCGCAGATTTCGGCGAGCTTGGCGATGTCGCCGTCCATCGAAAAGACGCCGTCGGTGGCGATCATCCGCCGCTTAAGGTGGGCCGTCTCCTTGAGGCAGCGCTCGAGGCCCTTGGCGGCCTTGCCGGTGTCGGGATCGGTCTCCTCGACGTCGCGCATGTCGCCGTGCTTGTAGATCCAGCGCTGGGCCTTGCTGAGGCGGATGCCGTCGATGATCGAGGCGTGGTTGAGGCTGTCGGTGATGACCGCGGAATCCTCGTCGAGCAGGGGCTCGAAGACGGCTCCGTTGGCGTCGAAGCAGGAGGAGAAGAGGATCGAGTCCTCCATGCCGAGGAAATCGGCGACCATGCGCTCGAGGCGCTTGTGGTCGTCCTGGGTGCCGCAGATGAATCGAACCGAGGCCATGCCGTAGCCGTGGGTCTCGAGGCCCCGAACCGCCGCCGCGCGGATCGAGGCGTTGTTCGCCAGTCCGAGATAGTTGTTCGCGCAGAAATTGAGGACGAGGCTCCCTTCCTGCGCGCCCCTGCCCTCCTGGTTCGCCCGGATCATCGAGCCCTGCGGGGTCGTGATGACGCGTTCGCCCTTCCATGTGCCTTCGGCCTTGATGGCCGCGAGTTTCGATTCGAGTTCCGCCTTCAGCTTGCCGTACATCCTGATCCTCTCATTCGCCGCCGCGCGGGAGGAGGCCGGGCGCATAGAACGCCCGCCTCCGCGACCGATGGGGCTTCGTAGCCTAGCACCGCTCTCCTCAATCGTGCAAGAAAGAGTCAATGAGCCGGAGCTTTTTCGATTGGAAATGCTACGCGAGCTAGAGTATTCTAGCGTTGCGCAGACCGCGAAACGGAGCTTAACCATGAAAGTCGCTTCTACCCGATCTAAGACGGGCGGCATAGGAATCCTGGCCGTCGCCGCCCTCCTCATAGTGATTCTCGCGGCCCTCACGATTTTCCCCGGCTTCGGGAGACCCCTTGCCGGGATCGGGCTTGTCGCGGCGCTGATCCTCGCGGGACTGTCGTTCTCGCAGGTTCGGGACCCGAAGGGCGTGGCATCAGCATCGGGAGGCAAGGGCGCCAAGCGGGATGCCGAGGTCCTCGCCCTGCTCCGCAAGAGCAGGGACCACCAGGAGGAGCTCGCGGGGCAGGTTCTCGGCACCATCAGGCTCGCGAACCAGATCACCGAGCTTCTCTCTGCCTCCATGGGAGCGATCGATTCCTTCAAGAACGATTTCGGCGAGGGAACCTCCTCCCTCAAATCCATCACCGCCCTCGCGGACCGCTTCGAGGCCCAGGTGGCCCAGCTCACGCAGGTATCCCAGCAATCCGCCGCCGCGTCCGAGGAGATGGCGGCCTCGATCGAACGCATGAGCTCGGAATCGGGGGCCCGCTACGAGGAGATCAAGGATCTCGCCTCCCTTTCCCACGACGGACAGACGGAGATGCTCACGACCCTCGACATCATCAAGAAGGTCGTCACCTCGGTGGACTCTCTCAACGGCTTCATCGCCTCCATCAACGACATAGCCGACCGGACCTCCCTCCTCGCGATGAACGCGGCCATCCAGGCAGCTCACGCAGGCGAGGCCGGTCGGGGCTTCGCCGTGGTCGCGGGCGAGGTCCGCAAGCTCGCCGCTTCATCGGCCGAAAGCGCCCAAGCGATCTCGTCGCGCCTCGCCGATCTCATCAAGACCATCAAGCGGGCCGAAGAGACTTCGATCAACAGCGCGAGCATCTTCGCCACCTTCGAGGAGAGGGTCAGGCACGCGACCGATTCCTTCCTCGAAATCCGCAACGGCACCGGCGAACTCGCCTTGGCCGGCAGGGAGATCAGGGAGCTCGTCGCCTCCACGAAGGGAGCAAGCGACAAGATCAAGGTCGCCAGCGACGAGGTGGGAAGCGAGGTGCGCTCGTTGCAGGGGCGCTTCGGCCACCTCCGCGACGAGGCGGATCGAATCGTCGGTGAGCTCGACCGCATCCACGATAGCGCGGGGGAGATCAACCTCAACTCGCTTTCCACCGCCCAGAGCGACATCGAGCAGCTTCGCCTCTCGGCCTCGGTCCTCGAGGCGAGCGGGCTTTCCGAGGAGGAGGCCAGCTCACTCGCCACCATCCTCAAGCTCCAGCATCTCGCCAATGTCGCGCGCATCAGGGCGGCCATCGACGGCAAGGTGCGGGCCGATCGCTCCCTCGTGCTCGATCAGGACAAATGCGAGTTGGGCATTTGGCTCGCCGAAAAGGGAGTCAAGGAGATAAAGGACGCCGCCCTCCTCCGCGAGTTCGACGAAAAGCATCCGCTCCTCCATCGCGTCGCAGGCGAAGCCATCGCCGCTGTCGAAAGAGGGAACAAGGCGGAGGCAGAACGCCTCTCGGTGCAGCTCGCGCAATTGAGCGAGGACGTGGTAGATCTCATCGGCAGGGCCTTCAAGGCGCGCAGGCCCGCCTTCATGTCATGGAACCAGAGTTACGTGGTGAACAACGCCACTATCGACGGCCAGCACCGCCGCCTCGTCGATCTCATCAATGAACTGGCCGACGCAATGGACGAGGGGAAGGCGCGCGAGGCCCTCGGCGGGGTCCTCGCGGAGCTCGTCGACTACGCCGCCACCCATTTCAAGGACGAAGAGGCAATTTTCACGGCGACTTCCTACCCGGACGCCAAGGCCCACCATTCACAGCACGTGGCCCTCACCAAGCAGGTGCTCGAGCTGCGCGAGGCCTTCCGGAGCGGCTCCAACGTGCTGTCGGCCGACACCCTTTCCTTCCTCAGGGAATGGCTCAACGGCCACATCCTCGGGACGGACAAGGGTTACATGCCCTACATCAAGGGCTAGTCCGAGGCGCCGCGCGCCTCGAGTAGGCTCTCGAGCTCGAGTTCCATCGTCGCCAGCTGGGACTCGAGTTCGTCGATACGTTCAGTTACGACGATCTTGAGGACCTTTCTCTCGATGCGCGCGAAGGGGCCCTCGACGCTCTCCGCGAGGTCGGGTCCGCGCCGCGTCTCGGCGCCGCAATAGGGACAGAAGCTGAAGTCCGCGAGGATGAGCCTGCGGCAGGAGCCGCAAAAGCCGACTTTCATCGTTCCTCCTCCCCTGCCCCGCTCACAGGAGGCTCGCCGCCAGCTCCGCGAGCTCCGAACGCTCGCTGTGCTGCATCGTTACGTGGCCGAAGAGACGCTGCCCCTTGAAGGCCTCGACCAGATACGAGAGGCCGTTGGAATTGGCGTCGAGGTACATGTTGTCGATCTGGTAGGGATCGCCCGCGAGGACGACCTTGGTGCCGTCGCCGGCGCGCGACACGAGGGTCTTGATCTCATGGGGCGTGAGGTTCTGGGCCTCGTCGATGATGATATACATGTTGGGCAGGCTCCTGCCCCTGATGAAGGAGAGGGCCTCGACCTCGAGGATCTTGTCCTTCACGAGCTGGTCGATGCTCTTGAGGTTGGGCCTGCGATAGACGCCGAGGATCTGCTCGAGGTTGTCGAAGATGGGCTGCATCCAGGCCGCCATCTTCGCCTGCTTTTCCCCGGGGAGGAAACCGATGTCCTTGCCGACGGGAATGACGGGCCGCGTCACGAGCATGCGCGCGTATTTCCGCTCCTCGAGGGTCTTGTGGAGGCCTGCCGCGATCGCGAGGAGGGTCTTGCCCGTGCCGGCCTTGCCCACCAGGGTGACGAGGCGCACCGAATCGTCGAGGAGGAGCTCGAAGGCCACGCGCTGGCGATCGTTCAGCGGCTCGATGCCGCAGATGGTCCCCTCCCACTCACGAAGGGCGAGGAGCCTGCCGCCCTCGGCGTCGGGCCTCGCGAGCCGCGAACGGCCGCCGACCTTGTCCCTGAGGAGCACGTACTCGTTGGGGAGGAGATGGTCCTTCCAGGGCAATTCGCCCGTGCCTTCGAGCCGCGACATCGTTTCGGCGCTCGCGTCCATTTCGCGGACCCCTTGATACAAGGTGGCGATGTCGACCTTCTGCTTTTCGTAATCGACTGCCTTTATGCCGAGGGCCGTCGCCTTGACCCTCGCGTTGATATCCTTCGAAACGAAGAAGACCCGCTTGCCCTCGAGCTGGAGGGCCCAGGCGCAGAGGATGATGCGATTGTCGTTCTTTTCCAGGGCGATGCCCTCGGGCGGATCGCGCGGCAGGATGTAGGAAACCTTGAGGACGGAGCCGTTATCGAGCTTGACGCCTTCCTTGAAATTCCCGTGGCCGAGGGCCGAGTCGAGGAAGCGGATGGCCTCTCGGGCGCTTTTGCCCCGCTGGTCGGGAAAGGTCTTGAGCTTGTCGAGTTCCTCGAGCACTTCCAGGGGGATGATGATCTCGCTCTCCCTGAACGAATTGATAGACTCCGGATTGTGGATGAGAACGTTCGTGTCGAGGATGAAGGTTTTCACGCGCTTCTCCTCTTCGCCGGGTACAGCCATCGTTTCCGAGTATAGCCGCTTCGGGCTCGAAATGCGAATCAATAGGGTTCGACGGGCGGGAACTCCTCGAAGAGCGTGGCGAACTCGGGCATCTTGAATAGTTTCGCATAACTTCTCGCCGACATGCCGAGCTTGTCGGCGAGATCGGGATCGGCGCCGTGCTCGAGAAGGAGACGGGCGCTGGCAAGATCCTTTTTCCCGACGGCGAGGACGAGGGCAGATTGCCCGTCCTTGCTTTCGACGTTGGGACCGGCACCGCGCGAGAGGAAGAAGGCGACATGCTCGGGCGGTCCCGCCTTCACCGCGTCGAGGAGGGCGGTGTAGCCCCGATCCTCGGATTTAAGGTCGATGGAGGCACCCTCGTCGAGCAGTGCCTCCGCGACGGCGAGGTGACACTTCCTCACGGCAAGACCGAGCATGGGAACCCCGTGGCGATCACGCGCGTCGGGATCGAATCCGGCCTGCAAGAAGAGCCTCACGGCGGCCGTATCCCCTTCGGAACAGCAGGCCGCGAAGGAATCGGCCGTGCAGGAGATGCCCAGCGCGAGGAGGCGGTTGCGGGCGGACTCTCGCTTCTCTTCGCCCTCCCATTCCGCCTTCTTGATCGAAAAGAAGTTTCGCAGCTCCTCGAGATCATCAAACAGGGGAGCGCCGCGGATGTAGGGGGGGGGCTCCCAGGAGGGATCCTGGCGGTAAAGGGAAAATCCGCCTGGAAGGCCGGTCGCGTAGCCGATCGCGTAGCCGAACCAGGAATCCGCCGCGCTGCGGGCGTCGGCCACGAGGATAAGATGCCCGGCGCCTCCCAGATGGGCTTTGATCGCCTCCCTCTCGAGGTTGACCCAGCCCGGCCCGATGGCCAGACCGAAGGCGGGAAGATCGATGGCCTTGAGGGCCGAAAGCAGAGGCTCGACGCTTGATCGATCCGCGCGGGACGCAAGTACGGCCAGCTTCACTGGTCTCCGCCTCGCCTCGGCCCGCCTGTTCCGATGTCACTTACCATCTCTGCCTACCCCGGTCCTGATTTCACGAGGATGCGCGGACCTCGATTCATTATCGGCTCGATTTGCCCAAGGCCTGACAGCATCGCCGGAGCTCCGCGTTAGGGCTTCGCGGCAATTGAAGCCGTGTTTCCCGCAGGGCGTGGCGCTTCGGCTCCCGCCATGACGGGAGCCGCGGCGTTGCGGGCGAGGAGGGCCAGGATATCCTTCCACTCGTCGCGGAGAACGACGAGGCGGGGGAGGTCGTAAAGCTGGTCGAGACGCTTGTCGGCGTACACGAAGCCGGGACGCACGGCGAAGGCGGCGGCAAAGCCGGCCTTCGCCACCTCGTCCATCGTTCGGGGCGAAAGGGCGCCGTAGGGATAGGCGTAGGCGAGGATCGAGCCCTTGGACAGGGCCTCCGAACGGGCCTTCGATTTGAAGATTTCGTCCATGAATTCCCTGGGCGATTCGCGGTACAGGGCTTCGGTCACACGGAGGTGGTGATAGCCGTGGGCGCCGGCGGGGATGCCCTTGGCGACGAGGGCGGCGAGCTGGGTGTCGGTCATCGAAAAGCTGGTCGTGCCGAGCACCGCGGGATAGACGAAGAGGGTCGGCACGATGCCGCGGGGCAGAAGGATCTTTTCCACCGCGGCGGGCACGCTGTGATTGCCGTCGTCGATGGTCACGATGACGTTCTTCCAGCCCTTGATGTTGCCCGAGAGGAAATCGTCGACCGTGGGGAAGGAATAGCCGAGGGCCTTGATGGCGTCCAGCTGGGCGGCGAACTCGGCGAGGGAAAAATCGGTTTCGAACTGCGGCTTGCCGAGAAAGGTGTGCCAGGCGAGGACAAGGGCACGATTTTCGAATTCGTCGATCGAATATGGCCGAGGACGAAGGCCGGCCACGAGAACACCAGGGCCCGGGCCCTGCGGATAGGCCTGCCTATTTTCCATGCGCTCGGGCGCCGGCTCCCCACCGATGGGAAAGGCGAGGCGGGTTGGAGGCAGGGCCGTGATCCTAGGGCTTGCGGAGCAAAATACAAGAATAATGGCCGCGCTCCGCAGCAGCCGACTTTTAGCTCGCAACACGGGACGAAGATAGCGACCGCCCGGCGGCCTGTCCAGCTGGCCGACGGCCGGCGGCCGAGGCTTCGCCTATCCTTGCCATCGCGGCTCCCTCCTCGTCGCAAAATAATAGGGCACGAGGAGGGCGATCCCGAAAAGTTCGAGACCATAGGCGAGGAGATAGATCGTGGAGATGCGAAGGCCGAGCCCCACATAGAGCCAGGTGCCCACGAGGGGACCGACAAGGCCGCGGAGGCCGATCAGGGTGCTGTGGAACCCGAAATAGAACCCGAGCTTCCTACCGCGTGCGAAGAGCATGAGCGAGAAGATCGGGATGAGGTCCCAACCGGCGTTGCTCATGCCGTTGAGGAAGGCCCCGGGAGCCAGCTGCATCGCCGTGCCCGCAAGGGCCGTATTCAGATAGCGGGTCGAGGAGAGGAGGGCGGTGATGATGAGGGCGAGGAAGGGGTTGGTCCGTCCTGCCGCCTTCGCGTAGATGAGATAGCCGAGAAGGGCGCCGAGAAATGGCAGGCTCCCCTGGACGAAGCCGGCCGCCGCGTAGCTCATGCCGAGCTCGTCGACGAAGCGTATCGGCTCGACCGGGATCACGATTTTGTCCGGAAAGCCGATGACGAAATAGATGCCCATATAGACGAGGAAAGACCTGTCCCTCGCGAGGGAGACGAACGAATCGAGAAAGCCGTGGCTTTCGTCTCCGCTTCCTTCATCGGACCTGTCTTGCGTCGCCGTCCCGACGGGCACCGGGTCGCCGCCTTCGGGTGAACGGACCTTGATCCTGAAGAAGAGAAGGCTGCTCGCGATTCCGAAGGCCGCCGCGACGGGAAAGAGAAAATGCTGCGAGACGGGGACGGCCTCCATGATCCAGCCGGCGAAGGCCGCGGAAAGGGCCGTCGTCACCTGGATGAGGACGCGGATGTAGCCCATGAGCTCGCCGCGATGGCGATCGGAATAGTTCGACCGCATGATCGAGGCGTAGGCCGGGCCGCTCAGATTCGCCAGCCCGTTGAAGATGGACATAATGCTGAGATAAAACCAGGGAGACACGCCGATCAAGGCGAAGGCGACGAGGAAGCGCGACAGGATGCTGGGAACGAGGACCCACGCCTCGACGTGACCGCGAGCGGAGAGATGGCCGATCCAGAGATTCAGGATGAGGCCGATGTAAGCGCTGATCCCGAGAATCGCGAGCATATGGGCGTCAAGGCCGATCTTCCTCCCGATGATACCGGCGAAGGTGACGGCGAGTCCGTTGAAGACCCCGACGCTCGCCGCGGCAGGGGCGTCGAAACCGAAGGTGAGGCGATCCGCCGCCGAGTAGCGGGAGAGGAAGGAAAGGGGCCATTTTGCGCTGCGCATGCGGGAATCCGTCGCGATAGTATCGAGGCGGCGGAATCGAGGCAAGGCGGGCTCAGATCGCGTGCACGGCCACCGGCTTGGATCGACCCTTCACGAGTTCCTCGCCGAGAAGCTCGAAGGAATGGCCGCCCTTGCCGGCCTTTTCGGCGGCCTCGACGGTCTCGCCGGAGACGAGTATGTCGCGGGCGTATTTCTTCGTCAGGCCCTCCAGCCTGCTCGCGGTGTTGACCGTGTCGCTGATGACGGTCGAATCCATCCGTCTGTTTTCGCCGATGGTGCCGAGCATCAGAGGCCCCCAGTGGAGGCCGATGCCGACGCGGATGGGGGCGTAACCGAACTTGGCCCTGTCGACATTGTAGATGAGGAGGGCAGCGCGTATTTCCAGGGCCGCGTCGATGGCGTCGGAGGGATCGTCGGGAAAGAGGGCCATGATCCCGTCGCCGATGTACTTGTCGACGAAGCCTCCGTGCCGCCTGATGAGAGGGCCCATCCTTTCGAGGTAGGAATTGATGAAACGGAAATTCTCGTCCGGCGTCAGCCGCTCGGAAAGGGTCGTGAAATCGCGGATGTCGGCGAATAGCACCGTCATGCTCCTCTCGCTATGGTCGCCGAGCTTGATTTCCATAATTGAGTCCTTGCCGAGGAAGGAGAGGATCTCGCGGGGGATGAAGCGTTCGAGGGCCACGTTCATCTCCTGCATGTAGCGGCCGTGTTCCTGGGAAACCGAAAGCGCCTCGGTGATCTTCCGCATCAGGGTAAGGGACTGGAAGATTATGAAAGCGAGCAATCCCGCGGGCGCGAGATAGGGAGTGGGGAGAAAGAGGTTGGTCTTGAGGATGTCGTGGATCATCGTCGCGAACAAAGGGAGGAAGCCCGCGAGAAAAAGCCCCGAGCCGGGCGCCTTTCCGCGGAGAGCCCGCACGAGAATCAGGATGGCGACGAGGCCGAGGATTGCCGCGTAGCCTTCGAGGGCGAAGAGCAGGCGGCTGTAGACCCGGGCGGGGAAAATGAGGACGGCCACGGAATAGAGGCCCGCGCCCGCGACGATGATCGGCCTGAACCATCGAGGCGCGTATTCCCTGAAGAGGCTGAGGAGAAAGAAGGCGAAGCAGAGGATGGGACCGGAGAAGGTAATATAACTTACCTTCATTTCCAATTCCCAACTCAGCGTCGGGAATGAGGAGAAGATGAGCGAATCGTCGAGGCCGATCTGGCGCAGGGCGAGGAGGAGGGAGAGAAGTGAAAACCAGAGCGAGGCCCTGTCGCTCGGCCTGAAGGCGAAGAGGCCGAGATTGTAGAGCCCCATCGCGAGGAGGCTGCCGAACAGAAAGACGTCGCGGAGTCGCGTGGCCGATCTGCGATCGAGGAGGGCGCGGAGACTTCCGATCGCCGGCGCTACGGTGAGGCCGCCCACCATGTCCGCGTAGTTCGCCACCGAGATCTCGAGCCTGTTCATGCCGGCCCGGGGCACGAGGGGGAGGACGGCGGCGAGCCTGTGGGGTTGGGCCGTCTTCGGGTCGGGCGACACGATGCCCGACTTCCAGAGCAGCTTGCCGTTCCACAGCACCAGGCAGGAGGTGTCGATGGGGGGGAGATAGATGCCGAGGCCCCCTTCGAGATCGCGATCGATGCCCTCGGGCAGGTCGATGTCGAGTCGGTAGACGCCCCAGCCGAAATCAGTCCCCGTCGCGGAGGAAAGCCTCGAGGGCACCTTGATCGTGCGCGTCTTTCCGGGCGGATCGCCGCCCCACTGGAGGTTCCAGCCGCCTGAGAGTTCGACGACTCCCTCGCCCCTCCATGAGCCGAGGTCGAGATAGCCTGCCGTCGCCGGCGAAACGGAAGCGACGACCGGGGAGGTCGGCTCCGGGGGAGAGGAAACCTGAGGACCGCTCGCAACGGCCGCTGAAGCGAGTAGTATGAGGGTCGAAAGGAAGGCAATCCGCGCGGTCGACTTTGAAATCACCATTGGGCAATTGTGGCCATTCCCGCCTCGATTGCAAGACCTCGGCGGCCCCCCGGATCGGCTGGCGGGCGGGGAGAATCCCCGGTATCATGCAATCGGGAGGCTTTGATGAAAACTGTGCTCTGCTTCGGCGATTCGAACACCTGGGGCTACGACCCCTCCTCGGCCTCCCGCTTTCCCCTCGAAAAACGCTGGCCATCCGTGCTCGCCTCACGCCTCGGCGCTGGCTATCTCGTCATCCCCGAAGGGCTCAACGGCAGGACGACGGTCTGGGAAGATCCCGTCGAGCTCGACAAGAAGGGCTCGACCCAGCTCCCGAGTTGCCTCGAATCGCACAAGCCGATCGATCTCCTTGTCATCATGCTCGGCACCAACGATCTCAAACTTCGCTTCGGCGTCGGCCCCCTCGACATCGCTTCGGGTGCCCAGCGTCTCGCTCGCATCGCCCTCGCCTCCGCTACCGGTCCCGATGAGGGGCCGCCGGCCATCCTCCTCGTAGTTCCTCCCCCGATCTTCGAGGTCGGCCCCTTCGCCGAAATGTTCGCCGGCGGGGCGGCCAAGTCCAAGCGGCTCGCGGAGTGCTTCCGGACGGAGGCGGCGGAATTAGAACTGCCTACGCTGAACGCCGGCGACTTCGTGGAATCGAGCCCCCTCGACGGCATTCACCTTTCGGCCGAGGGGCAACGAGCCCTCGGGAATGCCGTCGCCGATTGGGTTCTGCGCTAGACGGCGAGGCCCCTCTCGGCGGCCGCGAGGAGCCCCGAGGCGATGCTCGTAAAGACCTCGCCCTCGACGACCCGGCCGGGAAATTCTTCCTCGAGCATGCGGATGAAGGCGGGAATCCTGCAGGAACCGCCGACGCGCACCACCCTCGCCACCTCGCCCGATTCGACCCCCGCCTTGGCCAGGGCCTTGCGGACGAGGAGACGCGCCGCCTCGACCCGTGGTGCCGCGATGCCCTCGAAGTCCTCTCGCTTCACCTCCTCGGAAAAGGAGAGATGGGGTGGAATGGCGAAGGAAATGGCCGCGGCAGCCTCGGTGGATAGGGCGATCTTGGCCTCGTCGATCCTCGCGAAAAGTGAGAAGCCGAGGTTGCGGTCGAGGAATTCCGAGAGGGCACGGAGGCCCTGGCGATCGGCGGGTTTGGCGTCGGGGAGGAGCTCCTTGATCATGGCCCTCGTCTTCGCGATGTCCCCGAGGGGCAGGGCGTAGAAGGATGAAACCTGACTCGTGATCCAGGAGGGCATGGGGAGCCAGCGTCCGGACATCGATCTCCAGCTTCCGCCCGCCCCGAAATGGCGCGTTATGCGATCGCGCGAAATGTCCTCATTGAGCAGATAGCCGCCCAAATCCATGCCCTCGTTTCCGAGAATTTCGATGGTGGCGGCTTCGAGGCGCGCGACGGTGATATCCAGGGTGCCGCCGCCGAAATCGAAGACGAGGAGGGTTCCCCGGAGGGAGCCGAGAAGGCTCACCGCAGCCGCCACGGGCTCGGGGACAAAGGATACCGCATCGAAGCCCGCGAGGATGGCCGCATCGCGGAAGCGATCCTGGAGGACGGCATCGATGGCGGGATCGGGTGAAAGGACGACGGGGCGACCGAGCACGAGGCTTCTCGAGCCTCGGCCGATTTCGGCCTCGATGCGCCGGAGGAGCTCGCGGAAGAAAATAGCCGCCAGTTCTACCGGCCCCCGAAGCTCGCCGAAAATGCGTGTCCCCGAGAACGAAGGATCCTTCAGCGCCAGTTTGAGGGCCTGGAAGAATCGAAAGCGGGAATAGAGGTTCGCGCTTCCCCGGTAGCGCTCGAGGGCCGCGGCGTAATTGGCGATGGCCGCCTGACCGATGCTCGGCGCTTCCTCCTTCTCGAAGTGAAGGAGGCTCGGAAGGACCCCGCCCTCCCCGAGATCGAGGATGCGCGCCTTGCCTCCCTCGCGCGTGGTGACGACCGTGTTCGAAGTCCCGAAGTCTATGCCGTACATCGCGCCCCTCCTCCTCCTTGTCGGGGCCGGGATGGAAGCACGGCTCCGGCGCCAGGGTCAAGCGGAATAGGTCGGCGGGAAGAGCCTCGCTCGCTTCGCCACCGGCGATCTTCGTCTCGCGGTTTTGTATTGATTCTATCTGACAGTATGACTATTTTCCCTCCATGAACTTTCCGCGCCCCCTCGCCTCGGCGCGGCCCATCGGACGGCGACCGTCGGGCCGATTGCCATGATCGTCCTTCTTGCCTTCGCCTTCCTCTCCGGTATCGTGACCATACTCTCCCCCTGCATACTCCCCGTGCTCCCTGTCGTGCTGGCAGGGGGGCTGGGAAAGGGGAAATCCCGACCCCTCGGCGTCGTCATCGGATTCGTGGCCAGTTTCGTGTTCTTCACCCTCGCCCTCGCGAGCATCGTCCAGGCCTTGGGCGTCCCGCCCGACGCCCTCCGCATCGTCGCCGTCGCCCTCATCCTCCTATTCGGTCTCGTTCTCCTCCTTCCCTCCCTGGGACGACGCTTCGAGGCGGTCTTCGCCCGCATGGCCTCGCTCGGAAGCGGCGGATCGAAGGGGAGCGAAAAGCCGGGCGCTGCGAGAGGCTTCTGGAGCGGCATAGGTCTCGGGCTGGGCTTGGGCCTTGTCTGGACGCCCTGCGTGGGACCCATCATGGCTTCCGTCATCAGTCTCGCCCTGAGTCGTCATGTCGACGGCGGCTCGGTCCTCATCACCCTCGCCTACACCCTCGGCACCTCCATACCGCTTTTCGCGGTCATGGTCGGCGGCCGGGCCCTCCTCACTCGAGTACCCTGGCTCCTCCGTCGCTCGGGCGCGATCCAGCGCGGCTTCGGCCTCGTGATGATCGCCGTCGCCGCAATGATCGGCTTCGGCCTCGATCGGCGTTTCCAGGCCGCGGTCCTCGCGGCCTTCCCCTCCTACGGGGCTGGTCTGACGGCCATCGAAGGCGCCCGCCCCGTCCAGGCGGCTCTCAAGGCGAGGTCCGGCGGGGTCGGAGCCTCGGCCAGCGGTGAATTCTCCGCTGCCGGAGCGACAGCCCCGGAAGGCGGAGTCCTGTCCGATTATGGGGCCGCTCCGGATTTCACGCTCGAAGGCCCCTGGTACAACACGGGAAGTTCGACGGCCGGTGCCGTCTCCCAACCCTCGACACCCGGCGCCGTTCCCCGCGCCTCGGCTCCCTTGACCCTCGCCGACCTGCGGGGCAAGGTAGTGCTCATCGATTTTTGGACATACAGCTGCGTCAATTGCATTCGCACCCTCCCCTATCTCAAGGCCTGGTACGAGGCCTACAAGGACAAGGGCTTCGTCATCGTCGGAGTTCACAGCCCGGAATTCGAATTCGAAAAACTTCCCTCCAACGTCTCATCAGCTATTCGAGACCTCGGCGTGAGCTGGCCCGTGGCGATGGACGACGATTATTCGGAGTGGAACGCCTACGGCAATCAGTATTGGCCCGCGCACTATTTCATCGATGCGAAGGGTCGGGTGCGCTACTTCCATTTCGGAGAGGGCGACTATGCCACCTCCGAGAAGGTGATCAGGGAGTTGCTTGCGGAACGTGACGGCCAAGTCGCCTCTCTTGGAACGGCGATGGCGGCTGCTCCCGCCCTCCCCATCGACGCGGGAACCCCCGAAACCTACCTCGGCTACGAGCGCGGATCAGGCCTCGATACGGCGGTCGCGCCGGTAGCGGATCAGGTTGTCGCCTACCAGCCCTCGAAGACACCCGCCAACGGCCAATGGAGCCTCGAGGGAAGGTGGACGATTTCATCGCAATACATAGAACCCGAGACCGGCGGCACGCTGCGCCTCGGCTTCCGCGCGAAGAACGTCTTTCTCGTCGTGGAGCCGGAGGGAGAGGGCGGAAGCATCGCGGTCTCGATCGACGGAACCCGCGTGATCGCGGGCCCCGATATCGTCACCGGGCTGGTGCGTCCGACCGAAAGCAGGTTGTACCAACTCGTCAAGCTTCCCGTCGCCGGAGAGCATCTGCTCACGCTCGAGGTGAAGGGGAGGCTCCGGCTGTTCGCCTTCACCTTCGGGTAGGCGAAAGGAGAATCGCGATGCTGAACGGCAGGTTCGCCGAGGCATGCAAGACCTTTTTTATGGCGACCATGTTCGCCGCCCTCATCCAAGGCGTCTCGGCCCAATCGTATTCGATGAAGGAAAAGACCTACGGCTCGGGGTCGGCAAGCTCGGTCCAACCGACAACGGGAACCCAGTTCGGCCAGGCCATGATGAGCGCCTCGACCCAGTTTTCCGGTTCCATCGCCTCCATCAGCGGCGCCACGCTCTTCGTGACGCTGGGGGACGGGCGCACCCTCGCCGTAGCCTTGGGCGCCTCGACCGAGATACTCAAAAGAGCGAGGGCGACCCTCGATTCGATCAAGCCCGGCGACGCCCTCGGAGTCGCCGCGACGAAATCCGCCGACGGAAGCCTGATTGCGACGGCCATCAATGTATTCTCCCCCCAGGTCTGGCAGCGGGTCAGAAAAGGGCAGTTCCCGATGGCAGACGGCCAGGTGATGACCAACGCCCAGGTGGAGCGCCTCGGAAATCGCGTCGACGGCAGTACGCTCTACCTGAAGTACGAGATGCTCAGCGCCGCCATTCTGGTGCCCGCGACGGCCACGATCCGGCGGAGCCTCCCCGTCAGCCCTGCCGAACTCGCGCCGGGAATGGCCGTGACGCTGCGCGGCACGTCGGGGGCCGACGGAATTTTCTCCGCGACTCTCGTGAGCTTCGACGGGCCCTGACGCGAAGGAGCGACGTCGCCTCGGCTTATATGACGCCGCCCCATCCGAACCCGATCACTCAAGAAGCCGGCGCCGCGCGTCCTCTTCGCTTGTCCGCGATCTGGAGCAGAACAAAGATCGCGAGCAATGCCGCGCCGATCCCGTCCGTGGTCAGGCCTGGGATGACGAGGAGGAGGCCGCCGGCTATCGCCATGATCCTCTCGTACCAGCGTGCCCTGACGAGGAACCAACCCTCGACGCCGACGGCGAGGCCCGTGATGCCGATGACCGCCGAGACCACCATCCAGATTCCTTCAATCGCGTGGCCCTGGAGGCCGAAAAGGAGCATCTCGGGATTGTAGACGAAGATATAGGGAATTACGAAGGCCGCGATGGCGAGCTTGGTGGCCTGGACGCCCGTCTTGATGGGGTTGGCCTTGGCTATGGCGGCCCCCGCGAAGGCGGCGAGGGCGACGGGCGGCGTCACGTCGGCAAGAACGCCGAAATAGAAGGCGAACATGTTCGCGGAGAGAAGGATGGCAGCCGAGCCTGCGGCGAAGGGATAGGCTCCCTGGGCTGAAAGATGATTCAGGATCATGATTATGGCCGGCGCGGCGATCGTCGAAGTTATGACGTAATTTGCCGTCGTCGGCACGCCCATGCCGAGTATGAGCGAGGTTATCATCGTGAAGACGAGGGTGAGGAAGAGCCTGTTGCCGGCGGCCTCCACGAGTATCTCGCCGAGCTTGAGGCCCAGTCCGGTCTTCGTGACCACCCCGATGATGATACCCGCGGCCGCGCAGGCGGCGACCACGCCAAGTGCGCCCCGAGCCCCCTGTTCGAGCCCCTTCACGACATCGACTGGCGTGAAGGTCGCCGACTTCTTCCTGAGGACGAGGACCGCTGATGCCGCGAGGGCGATGGTCACAGATATGATGATGGCCCACATGGCGGCCTTCATCGGCGTCGCGCCCGTCGTCAGGAGCCAGATGATGACGACGAGGGGAACGACGAGATAGCCGCGCTTGAGGAGGAGATCCTTGGCCTTGGGGAGCTCCGAGCGCTTCATTCCCTTGAGGCCGAGCCGCTTCGCCTCCAGATGGACCTGGGTGAAGACGGCGAAGTAATAGAGGAGGGCTGGGATCACGGCGGCGAGGGCGATACGGCCGTAGGGAATGTTCGTGAATTCTGCCATCAGGAAGGCGGCCGCGCCCATTATCGGCGGCATCAATTGCCCGCCGGTCGAGGCGGTGGCCTCGACCGAGGCCGCGAATTCGGGCTTGTAGCCCAGCTTCTTCATCATCGGGATGGTGAAGCTTCCCGTGCCCACGACGTTGCCCACCGAGGAACCCGAGACCGTTCCCATGAGACCGCTCGAGATGACGGCCACCTTCGCAGGCCCTCCCGAGGCCCAGCCGGCTATCGAGTTCGCGATGTCGATGAAGAACTGGCCGAGGCCGGTCTTTTCGAGAAAGGCGCCAAATAGTATGAACAGGAAAATGAAGGTGCTCGAAACGCCGATGGGCGTGCCGAAGACGCCCTCGGTGGTGAAGAAGAGATGCTCGACGAGGCTCTTCAGGGTCACGCCGCGGTGCGCGAACTTGCCCGGCAGGAAGGGGCCGAGAAAGGCGTAGGCGACGAAGACGAGGGCAACGATGACGATGGGAAGGCCGACGACCCGCCGCGCGGCTTCGAGGACGAGGATGACGCCGATGGCGCCGATCACGACGTCGAGGGGCGTAGCCGAGCCGGCGCGTTGGGATATGGCATGGGTCCAGAGGAAGGTGATGTAGAGCGGCGCTCCGGCTCCGAGGATCGCGAGAAAAGCATCGATTGGATGAAGCCTGTCGCGGGGCCAGCTCTTCCTCGTCGGATAGAGGAGGTAGATGAGGGCGAAGGCGAAGGAGAGGTGGATCGTGCGCTGCATCATCGCGTCGAGAACGCCGAAGATGGCGGTGTAGACTTGGAAGAGCGAAAAGGCTATCGCGATCGCCGCGACCACCTTGCCGAGGAAGCCGACCAGGTTGCGATGATCCGCTTCCTTGTCGAATTTCTTCATTATTTCGTCGGCGTTGACGGGCGCGTCCGCGAGTACGACATTCTCGTTGCTGTCAGCCATCGAGGCTACCTCCGGAATCTGGAAACGAGGGCGTAGCGTCCCTCGAGGATTATTCGGGCCTCTTTGGGGACCCAGTCCGTGAATGGGTGAAACGTGCCGTCGATGACGATTCCATGACCGTCCAGTATCGAAACCATGATCGGTATTCTGTCGAAGCGCCGATCCATCGAGAGGATGAAGACGCCGTTTTCAAGCCGGAAACCCAGCTCGGCGTCGTCAGGCATTCCCGTCCCGAGGTCCTGGTACCTGAGTTCATAGAGCCTGAGTCGGGCGCGCCAAAGTCCCTCGCGTTCGAGAACGAAACGCTCCTCCACCGGAGTGAGGTGGAAGGAGTGGACGAAGACGTGCTCGAAGCGGGCATGGGGGAGGGGCAAGGCGGCGAGTTGCCGACCCTCCCCGTCTCGCAGCAGCAACTCGGCCTCGAATCGAGGCGAAAAAACGAAGGCCGCGATCGCGACGGCAGCGAAAGCCGCAATCGCTATCGCGGTTCTCTTCTTCATGCTCCTCTATCCGCATCATGAACGAAAAGGCGCGCATCCGCCTATTTCTTGAATTCCTTGAAGAATCTCTCGGCGCCCGGGTGCAGCGGGATGGACATACCGTCGGTGCCGGTGGCGATCGTGACGTCGGCGCCCTTCTTATGGGAAGCGGCGAGCCTTTCGGTATTGGCGTACATCGCCTTGAGCATGTCGTAGACGAGCTGGGCATCCATCTTGGCGCTGACGGCGAGCATGGACTTGACCGAGACGGTCATGACATCCGCGCCTTGGCCGATGTAGGTGTTGGCGGGAAGCTTCTCAGGCGTGTAGAAGGCGTACTTGGCCATCAAGGCCTTGGCGACGGCGCCGTCGATGGGCACCACGACGATCTTCTTGGAGGCGCCGAGATCCTGGATGGCTGCGGTGGGAGCGCCGGCCGTGTTGAAGGCCGCGTCGATGTTCCCATCCTTGAGGTTGGAGGCCGACTCGGCGAAGGAAAGGTACTGCACCTTGATGTCGCCATAGCCGAGGCCTGCCGCCGCGAGGACCTGACGGGCATTGAGCTCGACGCCCGAACCGGCGGCTCCGACGGAGACGCGTTTTCCCTTGAGGTCGGCGATCGTCCTGATGCCCGAATCGGCGAGGGCCACGAGCTGCACGGTCTCGTTGTAAAGGCAGGCCATGCCGCGGACTTCGGGAACGGCTTTCCCCTTATAAATCTCCAGATCGTTGAGCGCGTAGTAGGCCGCGTCGTTCTGCACGAAAATGACATCGACCTCGCCGTTCTTGAGCATGGCGAGATTGGCCGCCGAGGCGCCTGTCGAGGTCGCGTTGGCATTGACGCCCTTGATGTTCTTGTTCCAGATCTCGGCGAGGGCTCCGCCGAGGGGGAAGTAGGTGCCGGCGGTGCCGCCCGTGGCGATGGTGATGAACTTCTGCTGGCCGAAGGCAAGGCTCGCCATGGCGAGCAGCACCAAAAGCGATGCGATCGCTTTCTTCATGAGAATCCTCCTTTAGGGACTTTTGACGGAGCGACGGTCCGTCGCGCGCGATAGGAGATTCTAGGGGCAAATACCCCGATGGCGCAATGAAAAAATAACAGAAACTTGCCCCGGGGAGGAGCGAGAGCTAAGCTGTAGGAAGCGGGGGCCATGCTTTCGGTCGAATCCCGAGCCGGGGAAGGTAAGAGTCCCGGCAAATCGGATTCGCCGCGGGTAAGGCGAAGGGATGCCATGCAACTCGACATTCGGACGATTCTCGTCCTCCTCGTCCTCGGCGACCTCGCGGCCATCGCCATCATGCTCGCCTACGTGCGGAAGGCCTCGGGCGAGACTCCGACCGCCTTCTTCCTGCTGGGCAAGGCATTTCAGGCCATCGCATGGACCCTCCTCGGGCTGAGAGACAGCCTTCCGGACCTCCTTTCCGTCATCGTCGGAAACGGATTGTTATTTGCAGGTTTCGCCGCTGAAGTCCTCGCCATAGGCACGGTGAATGGGCGCGATCGCCGCCAAGAGCGGGCCTATGCCCTCATCGTTCTGATCGGGATCGCGTGCCTCATGCCCGTTTTGGCCTTCCCCAATTTTCGCGTCACCATGGCGTCCCTCGTCACCGTCGCCATCTATGGGTGGTTTTCGACGGTGCTGGTCGGCCAGATGAAGGGTTCCCCGATTCGCGCCGTTATGGCGGTCGCGACGATACTCTATGCCATCGCCCTCGCCAGCCGGGCGGTCCTCGCCGCCATGCAAAGCAGCTTCAGCCTTTTTTCGACCCATTTCGTGCAATATCTCGCCTTCCTCCCGCAATATGTGATCCTCATCCTGGGAACGGTGGGTTTCATCCTCCTCCTAAAAGAGCGCGACGATGTGCTTCTGCGTGAGAGCGAGGAGAAATATCGTTCCGTGACCGAGCAGGCCAGCGAAGCGATAGTCATCATTCAAGACGGCAAATACGTCTTCGCGAATCGTCGAGCCGCCGAAATGATCGGGGAGAAGGCCGGAGAGGAAATGATCAACAGAGAAATGGGGTTTCGAATCCATGAAGATGATAGGGCCCGGATCAAAGAAGGGCTCCGATCGCGACTCGCGGGCAAGGAGACCTCTCCCGCGGACGACTTTCGCGTGATCGGCCCCGACGGAAAGCCATTCTGGGTTTCGAGTTCCTCGTCGCTTATCAGCTACCGGGGCCGGCCCGCCAACCTGGCGGTGATTTCAGATATCGATGAGCGGAAGCGCCAACAGGAGCGCATCGAAAAACTCCTTGCGGAAAAGGAACTGCTCCTCCGCGAGGTCAATCATCGGGTCAAGAACAATCTCGGCGTAGCCATCAGCCTCCTCTCCCTCCACGCCGAGGCCGCCGAAGGTCGGCCGACTCGAGACGTCATAGCCGAGGCGCAGGCCATGCTCGCGACGATGAGCGAACTCTACGAGTCCCTGCATAGGGCGGGAAGCACGGGCACCTTGTCCATCCGCGACTATCTTCCCTCGCTCGTCGATGAGGTGGCGCGGCTCTTTCCCATGGATCCGCCCGTCCGCTTCGATCTCGATCTAGAAGATATCAGGCTCGACGCCCGCGTCCTTTCTCCCCTAGGCATCATTCTCAACGAGATCATGACCAATTCCCTGCGCCACGCCTTCGCCGGAATCGCCTCGCCCGCTATTCGTATCAGCGCCTGCTTGCGCGATAGCCAGGTTTCATTGGAATGCGCCGACAATGGGAAAGGCCTCCCCCCGGGCTTCGATCCAGCCGATTCCCAAGGTTTCGGGTCAACCCTGATCCTCGCCCTGGCCGCTCAGCTCGGGGCAACCTGGCGCATCGAAGGCGGCAATCCAGGCACCACCTGGCATATGGAATTCCCCTTCGATGCGGCGAGGCGCTAAATGAGATCGTCCAAAGGGAAAGCGCCATGAAGCTCGGCGCCAAACTCCTCCTCCTTTTCGGACTCGGCCTCGCCGCGATGGTCGCCTTCGCCGGCTTCGGCCTGCCCCGCGTCGTCGCCAGCGTCACCGAGACCCAGCTCATGGCCATGGCGCGGACGATCGGGGGCTACCTCGTGCACGACCTCTCGACCCTCCCCTTCGACGGCGATGAGAAGGCCTTCGAAAAGGCCATCGACGGGCAATTCGAATTCGTGGCCTCCCTCGGCTCCTCGACCGGCAACTATCGGGTCAACAAGATCGTGCTCATCGATTCCCGACTCCGCGTCGAGGTCGGGCATCCCGACGGGGAAATCGGCGCGGATTATTCTTCCCATGCCGACATCCGCGACGCCTTCGGCGCGAGCGGACTCGCCGTCGTCCTCGAGGCCGCCTCGGGACAGACGGTCGGCTCGTCGGCGGGGCCAGCGGCGGGGCCACCGACGGTCGGGAGCGGCGGAGCGAGTCCAGCCGATCGCATCGAAGCCGATATCGTGGCGCCCTTGAATCTCGCCGACGGCGACAGGCGCGTGCTCGAGGTGAAGCTCGATTTTTCCGCCACCCTGTCGCTTCTATCGGCCCAATACGCGAGGGTGCTCGCCATCGCCGCCATCGGCATCGTCGCTTCTCTCGGACTCCTCGTCGGCGTCCTCCTCCTCGCCGTGAGGAGGACGGTCGTCAAGCCCTTGCTTGCCGTCTCCGACGCGATGGAACGCGTCGGAGAGGGTCAGCTCGACGCGAGCGTCGAAACCCGCGGCCGCGACGAATTGGCGTCGATGGGTCGGCATTTCAACGCCATGACCCGGGGGCTGCGCGAGCGCTTCGAGCTCGAACGCTATGTGTCGCGATCCACGGCCGAGAGCGCGCGGGCCAAGGCCGGCGCCGCCGACTCGTCGCCGACCCGAGTCGAACGCAAGGAGCTCGTCGTCTTCTTTTCCGATGTGCGAGGATTCACCGCCTATTCGGAGCGCACCGATCCCGCCCGCGTCGTCGAAGTCCTCAACGCCTTGCTCGGCGCCCAGGAAGAGATCGTCCGCGCGCACTCGGGCTATGTCGACAAATTCGTGGGCGACGAGACGATGGCCGTCTTCGAGCGCGCCGAGGACGCCGTCGATGCAGCCCTGGCGGTACGCGATGGCATCGCCGCGATGCGGGAAAGGATCGACGGCCTCGAAGTGGGCATGGGCATCCATCTCGGCGAACTCGTCGAGGGTGACATAGGCTCTCCCCGCATGATGAACCACACGGTCATCGGCGACACCGTCAACATCGCGGCCAGGCTCCAGGCGGCGGCGGGGCCTTCGCAAATCATCGTTTCCGCCTCGGTCGCCGCCGATCCCGCCGTCGCTCGACGCTTCGACCTGCGCGATCTCGGCCCTCTCCGCGTCAAGGGAAAGGGCGAGCCCGTCTCCTGCAGCGAAATACTCGATTTGAGGAAATGAGGTCGCGAGGCAGCCGCGCCGCCGCTTTCGTCACCCTGTCCCGCGCCTCCGCTTGCGCCGCGGCTTCGTGCCTGGCTATCCTTGCTCCACCATCATGGACATTACCCGCCCCGCCTGGGCCCAGATCGACCTTTCCGCCATCGCCTCGAACGCGAGGCTTCTCCGCGACTACGCGGGACCGAACTCGCGGCTCTGCGCGGTCGTCAAGGCCGATGCCTACGGCCACGGGGCCGTCGAGGTCGCCAGGGCGGCCCTGAAAGGCGGCGCTTACATGCTGGCCGTCGCCCTCCTCGCCGAGGCGATCGAGCTCCGCGAGGCGGGCATCACAGCCCCCATCCTCGTGCTCGGCGGCGTTCCCGCCTCAGAGGCCGAACCCGCCGTCGCGACTGGAATCGACGCGAGCGTCTACGAAAGCGCCACGATCGAAGCCTTCGACAGGGCGGGCAGGAAATACGAACGGAAGGCCCGTCTCCACCTCAAGATCGACACGGGCATGACGAGGGTCGGTTGCTCGCCGGCGGAGGCCCCAGCCCTCGCCGCCAAGATCGCCTCGTCGCCGGGAACCGCCCTCGCCGGCGTCTATACGCATTTCGCGAGCGCCGACGAAACCGACCTCGCCTTCGCGCGCGAGCAGCTTCATCTCTATTTAAGCGCCGTCGACGCGATTCGCGGGGCGGGGGTCGATATTCCCCTCCGCCATACGGCGAACAGCGCGGCAACACTCTGGTTTCCCGAATCCCGACTCGACTTGGTCCGAGCGGGCATAGCCCTCTACGGCCTAAATCCCGCGGCGGACCGCGATTTCGACGCGCGTTTCAAACCGGCTCTTTCGATCCACGGCCGCGTAACGCGCATCAGGACGGTCGAGGCGGGTACGACGGTAAGTTACGGCCGGACTTGGACGGCGAGGCGAAAAACCCGGGTCGCCACAGTCCCCCTGGGGTACGCCGACGGCTATCCTCGCATCGCCTCCAGCAGAACCTGGGCCGGCTTTTCGGGGCGGCGACTCCCTCAGATCGGCCGCATATGCATGGACATCGCGATGTTCGACGCCACTGAGGCTCCGGATCTGGTCGAGGGCGACGAGCTCGTCCTCGCCGGCCCCGGAGGACCCGCCCTCGACGAGCTCGCAGGCATCGCCGGAACGATCAATTATGAGATTGCCTGCCACGCGGGGTTGAGGCTGCCTCGCGTCTACAGAGCCGACGGGGCATGAGGGAGTGGCCGCGGAGACCTGAGGCCCGATGCCCGGACGCGGTTTAACATTCATTTAACAGCAAGCGCCCCAATTAACCCGCCCTTTACCCACTCGCCGCCCGCTTTCTGTTACCCTCGCAGCAAGGGTCTGAACGGCGCAGCCGCGGCCCTTTATTGGCGAATGCGTGCCGCACTCGCCTCGCAGGGAGAAGGCCATGATAGCGCTGAAGAAAGTCGCGAAGGCTCTGCCTGCCGCCATCCGCGGAGTGGAGGGGCTTTCTGGCATCGACCTTTCCATCAATCGCGGCGATTTCCTCCTCGTCGCCGCCCCCTCGGAATGGACGCGAGCGGCATTGCTCAACATCATCGGCCTTCTGGACGAGCCCGATTCGGGTAGCTACGAATTCGACGGACGCGAAATTCTCGGCCTCGGCGACCGAGAGCGAGCCAAACTCCGCTCGCGTCGCTTCGGATTCGTCTTTCGCGAACCCCGACTTCTCGAAGAGTACGACATCGAGGGCAACCTCACCCTGCCCATGGCCTACGCGGGCATGCCGCGTCATCTCAGGGCCCGCCGCGCCAGGGAGCTGCTCGATCGCGTAGGCCTTGAAACGGCCAACGGGAAACGTTGCGCTTCCCTCTCGTCGAGGGAAGCGCGACTGGCATCCATCGCCCGCGCCTTGGCCAACGATCCCACCTGCCTTCTCGTCGATGATTCGGGGCTGACGGTAGAGGAAGCCACCTTCGAACTTCTCGTCGAGCTCCACGGCGAGGGACTGACAATTGTCGTGGCGAGCCCGAGCGAGACCTTGATCCGCTACCTTCCCGATATGAGAGTCGTGCGCATCGACAAGGGCCGCATGGTGAATATTCAGGCTTCGACGACCGCCGGAGTCGCATGGTGAAGACCCTCCTCCTCGCCCTTCGATTCGCCTCGCATCGCGGGCTGACATCGATCGCTGCCGTAGCGAGTCTGGCCATCGGGACCGGTTCGCTCGCGGCCTTCCTGGGTCTGCGCGCGAATACCGTTTCAAGCAGTGGCGCGATCGGAGTGCCGGCGCTCGGCAACCTCGCCCTCGCCGTGGCCCTCTTCGGCGCCGTCGGATTCGTCCTTCTCGTGAGCCTGCGGATGCGCGCGCGACGAAAAGGTTGCGCCATGCTGAAGGCGGTCGGCGCGACATCGCTTTCGCTCTTCTTCACGCTCATGATCGAAGCATTCGCGCTCGCGCTCGTCGGGGCGGCCCTTTCGCTCCTCGTATCGTCTCCCCTCTTGATCTTGGCCCACCAAAGCCTGGCAATAAAAAGTCTCGAGCCGGGATTTCTCGCGACATTCGGCTTGGCTTATTCGATGCTCGTCGCCCTTTTCACCGCCTTTCCCGCCATGGAGACGACGCTGCATTGCGCGAGGGCGGAAGGAAGCGACGAATCGGGCGGAGCCTGATCCGCAAGACACGATCGAATTGTGGGCCGAAAAGGACCGACCTCGCTTCCCCCCCTCCCTTCCTCCCGGTACAATCCGCCTTGCCCGTCGATCGGCACGCGATCCGGAGTCGCATTTCGATGTGCTAACTTATCTTCACTCGGACCTCGACGGGCAGGCGGAGGACAGCGATGGAAAGGCGCATGAACCGATCGAAGGGGTCTCGCGAAGCGACAGCCTCTTCCGATGGCGCGGCAAAGCTCCGGAATATCTGTTCCATTCCCCTCGACGAAGCCTATAAGGAACTCGAAAGCCGAAGCTCGGGACTCAGTCGCGAGGAGGCTGAGGACCGGTTGAGAGAACACGGCCCCAATATACTCGCCGGCGAAAAAAAGCCTTCGGTCCTCGGCGACCTCGCCGCTCGTCTCGTCGACCCCCTCGTCGTAGTCCTCCTCGTCATCTGCCTCGCCTCCTTCGCCACGGGCGACATGACCTCGGGCTTCGTCGTCCTCGGCATGATCGCCCTGAGCGTCCTCCTCTCCTTCTTCCAGGAGCGGCGCTCGAGCGTCGCCGCCGAGAAGCTCAAGATGCTCGTCCAGGCCAGCTCCCTCGTCCTCCGCGAAGGCATCGAGGTCGAGGTGCCGATGAGCGCCGTGGTGCCGGGAGACCTCGTCATCCTCGCGGCCGGATCGATCATCCCCGCCGACTCGCGCATCATCTCGGCCAAGGACTTCTTCGTCACGCAATCCGCCCTGACGGGGGAGTCCATGCCCGTCGAGAAGGGCCTCGCGATGCGTGAGGGAGGAGCAGCCCCCGGATCGTCGGCATCTCCGATTCCAGCCTCCGCCGATGGCGCCGTCCAGGCCGCCGCGGACAGGCCCGACGCTCTCTCCCTCGCCAACGCCTGTTTCCAGGGCACGACCGTGGTCTCCGGCTCGGCCCGCGCCCTCGTCGTCTCGACGGGAGCAGCCACCTTCCTCGGCGGCGTCGCGAAGGACGTGGCCGAGCCCAAGGGCTCCACCGAATTCGATCGCGGAGTCCGGTCCTTCGTGGGCCTGATGATCCGCTTCATGATCGTCATGGTCGCGACCATCTTCGCGGTGCAGGGACTATTCCGTCATAATTGGTTGGAAGCCCTCCTCTTCGGGCTGTCGGTCGCGGTCGGCCTCACCCCCGGCATGCTCCCTATGATCGTCACGGTCTGCCTGTCGAAGGGCGCCATGTTCATGTCGCGCAAGAAGGTCATCGTCAAGAAGCTCAAGGCGATCCAGAACCTCGGCAGCGTCGACGTCCTCTGCACCGACAAGACGGGCACCATCACCCAGGATAGGGTCATCCTCGAAAAGCACGTCGACGTCACCAACCGCCCCAACGAGGACGTCCTCCGCTACGCCTGGATGAACTCCTACTACCAGACCGGCCTCAGGAACCTCCTCGACGAGTCGATCCTCTCGAACGAGGAGCTCGACGTGGAGCGGAGCCTGCGCAAGGTCGACGAGGTGCCCTTCGATTTCGAGCGCAAGCGCATGTCGGTCGTCGTCGAGTACGAGGGCGACCACGTCCTCATCTGCAAGGGTTCTGTCGAGGCGATCTTCGACGCCTGCGACCGCTACCAGATCGACGACGACATCTTTCCCCTCATCGACATCGTGAAGGCGGACATTCTCGAGGAGTACCGCTCCCTCTCCTCGGACGGCTATCGCGTTCTCGCGATAGGCTACCGGGATTTCCCGAAGACGAAGGAGAGCTTCGCCGCCTCGGACGAGGCCGGCCTCATCATGCTCGGCTACCTCGCCTTCCTCGATCCCCCCAAGGACTCCGCCGCGAAGGCCGTGGCCTCTCTTGCCTCGCGAGGCGTGCGCGTCAAGGTGCTCACCGGCGACAACGAGCTCGTCACCGCCAAGGTGTCCTCGCAGGTCGGCTTCGAGAACCCCGGCGTCATCGTCGGCCGCGAGCTCGACGCCCTCGACGAGGAGGCCTTCGCCCGGGCCGTCGAGGATCACGACATCTTCGCCCGCCTCACCCCTGCCCACAAGGAACGCATCGTCAAGGAACTCCGATCGCTCGGCCACGTCGTGGGCTTCATGGGCGACGGCATCAACGACGCCCCCGCCATGCGAGCCGCCGACGTCGGCATTTCCGTGGACACCGCGGTCGACGTCGCCAAGGAATCCGCCGACATCATCCTCCTCGAAAAGAACCTCCTCGTCCTCGAGGACGGCATCGTCGAGGGCAGGCGCGTCTTCGCCAACATCATCAAGTACATCAAGATGGGCGCGAGTTCGAATTTCGGCAACATGTTCTCGATGCTCGGCTCCTCCCTCATCCTCCCCTTCCTCCCGATGACGCCGGTGCAGATCCTCCTCAACAATCTGCTTTACGACGTCTCGCAGACGGGCATCCCCCTCGACAACGTAGACCGGGAGGTCCTGGCCAAGCCGAGGAGCTGGGACATCTCCTTCATCCGCAAATTCATGATACGGATCGGCCCCATTTCCTCCATCTTCGACTATGCGACCTTCGGCCTCATGTGGTTCGTCTTCGGCTGCGGCGGTTGGTTCGCGGCCTCCGCGACGGACAAGGCACATCTCGAGGCCCTCTTCCACACCGGCTGGTTCGTGGAATCCCTCCTCACGCAAACCCTCATAGTTCATATCATCAGGACGGACCGGATCCCCTTCATCCAGAGCCGTGCCTCCACGTCGATGCTCGGCACGACCCTCCTCATCATGCTCGCGGCCGTAGCCCTTCCCTATTCGCCCCTCGGCCCCCTCTTCGGCCTCGTGCCCCTCCCCCTCGCCTATTGGGGCTGGATCGCGGCCTTCCTCCTCGCCTATTCGGCGATCACGAGCATCGCCAAGAACGCCTTCGCCGGCGACAAGCTCGATCGCGACCGGGCTCGCGGCCGGATGCGCGGCGGGCATGAAGGAGCCGGGACAAGCGGCGGCTCGAAAGGATCCAAAGCATGAAAAGCCTCCTCGAAGCCCTCGAAGAGGGACGCCTCGTCGAGCTTCCCGACGCCGACAAGCTGCGCTCGATCGAACTCCTCTCCCACCTCGTCGAGGCCATTCCCGACATCGGGACCAAACGCGACATCCTGAAGGGCGTGATGGAAAGGGAGGCTCAGGCGAATACCGGCATGGGTCGAGGCGTGGCCTGCCCCCATTGCCGGACTCCCGACGAAGGCGAGCTCCGTTGCGCGGTCGGCTGGTCGCCGAAGGGCATAACCTACGGCGCCCAGGACGGGAAGCCCGTCCACTTCGTCATCCTCTACTTCGTTCCCGACTCCGAGCGCAACGCCTATCTCAAGGAGATTTCCGGCCTCGCGAAGGCCATAAGCGCCTCCGAGGAATCCTTCGAAAGCATCTCCGCCATGCCCGACATCCACGCCGTGCGCGACAAGCTCCTGGATTGGGTGGGGCTGGCCCTCGCGGGCGCCGTGCCCGACACGAAGGCGCGGATGATCAAGCTCGAGGCGAAGGAGGCGATCGCGGCGAGCCGCGAGGCGATGCCGCCCATGATGGTCGCCCAGGGAGCGCGCTTCCTCCCCTTCCGCCTCGTGGTGCACCAGGGAGGCTGTCTCGTCCTCTGCAACGACCCCCGCCTCGTCGAATCCCTGGAGGGCAGCGAAGAACTCCCCTCGCGCATCGCCCTTTCGCGCGAATTCGACCTCGGGGAGTGGCGGGTGGCTGTCCTCTCCGAAACGATTTTCGCGCGGGACCGCAAGGAATTCACGGCGATAGCCATCCAGATGGGCTAGGCCCGGCGCGGGCTTTCTCCAAAAGGAAGCGACCCGCGGTTGACAGCCCCTATCGAAGGGCGCTAGAGCTTTCCGGCCGCCGTTTTTCGGCGGAAACGGAGGCGGCATGGAAGAAAAACGCAATGATAAGGCCTCGATGGTCAGGCGGCTCTTCGACGAAATCGCCGAGGGCTATGACAGGGCCAACAGCATGATGAGCCTCGGCCGCGATCGCCGCTGGCGGCGTATCGTCGCCGAGCGCTGCGCCTTGCCGAAGAATGGAAGGGCCCTGGACATCTGCTGCGGCACGGGAGAATTGAGCCTCGCCCTCGCGAGTTCGGATTCTTCCATAAATGTGACAGGCCTCGACTTTTCGGCCGAAATGCTCGCCCGGGCCCACGACAAGGTCAGCGCAAGCGGACTCGAAGGGCGCATCGCCCTCGTCGAAGCTGACGCCACGCGACTTCCCTTTGCCGATGCCTCCTTCGACGCCGCCACCGTGGGCTGGGGCCTCCGCAACGTGCCCGACCTCGACGCAACCCTGCGGGAAATGGCAAGGGTTACAAGGCCAGGCGGCAAGGTGATTTCCATCGACATGGGGCATCCAAGATTTCCTCCCGTCGCCTGGGCTTATTGGACTATTTCGCGCTTCTTCGTACCCGCGGTCGGCCGCGCAGTGGCGGGCAACGCTCCCGCGTATCGCTACCTCCACGAATCGGCGAAGGCCTTCATCGATCAGCGTGAGCTCGCTCGCCGATTCGCATCGGTCGGGCTCGGAGGCATTCGCATCAAGAATTTCCTCGGCGGAGCGGTCGCCTTGGTCGAAGGAACCCGAGTCGGGTAAACTTAGGCCGGCCTTGGCAGCAACTCCAGGCCCATGGACAGGGCCGCCCCGCGCAAGGCTCCATCGTGGCTGCAGAGGGTGGCCCCTTCGCGCGCGGCGAGTTCGAGGTAGGCCGCATCGTAGGAACTGAGTTCGTGGGATCGAGCGAGCATAACCAGGCCAGGTGTCACCTCCTCAAGCTGTCGAGTGTCAATCTTCAAACCGAGACGCCGCAACATTTCGAGGGCACGGAAGGCCGGCCCCTCGTCCAAACGCCCCTTGCGTACCGCGCCGGAAACGACGTTTGCCATTTCGTACCAGAACAGGGGCGGAACGAGAAGCACATCCTCATTCCCTAGCCCGGCGAGGATGGACCGAGCAGTCTCGGCCTCTTCATCGGGCAGGAAGAGACTTCCCGCTACGCTTGCATCGAGCACGTAGGTCATCGACGGCCTTCTTCCTTTAATTCCCGGAGGCTGGGACCGGGCCTCGCCCCCGCTCTCACCGCCTCGAACTCCCGAAGAAGCCTGGCGATAGAGTCTGTGCGATCGGCGACCGGAACGATACGTGCCATCGGTTCCCCCCTTTTGGTGACGAGAATTTCGCGTCCTTCGCTGACCATTTCGATGAGTTCCGAGAATCTGGTCTTGGCTTCGAAGGCTCCTATTTCCATTACACTGCTCATACCAACCAGTCTATCAAACTAGTTTTAAAAAGCAAGAGAATTTCCTTTTTTTGTAGAACTCCCTACCTTGCAACATCCCTTTTCCCTCGGTAGGATCAAACCGACTGGTCGGTCTGTAAATGAAGCACGATATGACTGGAGGCGAGGCCTCCGATACCAAGACGCGAATCCTCGAAGCCGCGGCCTCGGTCTTCGCCAGCAAGGGTTACCACGACACGAGGGTCGAGGACATCGTCGCAGCCTCGGGCAGCTCGAAGGGCGGCTTCTATTTCCACTGGCCGAGCAAGGAAAAGATCTTCCTTTCGCTCGTCGACACCTTCGCGGAACTCCTCGAACAGCGCCTCCTCGCCCGCCTCGCCGAAACGAGGGGCGGGGTCGAGCGCCTCGACGCAGCCTTGCAGGTCTGCGTCGAGACCTTCGGCAAATACCGTGCCCTCGCGAAGATCGCCCTCGTTCAAGCCGCCGGACTCGGCCGCGCCTTCGACGCGAAGCGTCACGAGGTCGAAGACCGTTTCGTCGCCATCATCTCCGAAAACCTCGCCGCGGCGATGGCCGACGGCTCGATCCCCGCTGTCGAGCCGGAGATAGCCGCACGCGTGTGGATGGGAGCCCTCGACGGCATCGTGATGCGCTGGATCCAGACCGGCTCGCCCGATCCCGAGGCTGCCCTCCCCTCCCTCAGGGCCATGCTCCTCCGAAGCGTCGGCGTCCCCGAGAATCGCATCAGAACCAACTATAAGGAGTCGTCATGAAGAAGAACATCGCGGCCGTCTTGGGGGCGCTCTTGGCCTTCGGTCTGATCCCCGCTTCCGGCGCCGTGGCCGAGACCGCCAGACTCCGCTTCGCCGCCCTTCCCATCGTCGATATGGTTCCCCTGTACGTGGCGGAAAAGGAAGGGCTCTTCGCGAAGCGGGGCCTCTCCGTCGAGTTCATCCCGGTGGGGGCGGCGCCCGAGCGGGACCAGCTCCTGGCCGCCGGAAGAGCCGACGCCGCCGTCGACGAGATCCAGGCTGTCATCAACTTCAACCGCGACAAACCGCAGATGAAGATCGTCCGATGGGCGCTCCGGCCGACCGCCTCCTCGCCCCATTTCTTCATCCTCGCCGCGAAGGGCTCGGGAATAACCAATGCTGCCGATCTTCGGGGCGTCGAAATCGGCGTGTCCCAGGGCACCATCATCGAATACGTGACCGAACGCCTCCTTCAGTCGGCGGGGCTCACGGGCTCGGAAATCAGGACGGTCAACGTCCCCAGGATGCCCGACAGGATGAGCCTCCTCGCCTCCGGACAGCTCAAGGCCGCGGTGATGCCCGAGCCCCTCGCCTCCCTCGCTCGCGCGCAGGGGGCCCTCGTCGTCCTGGACGATTCGAGGCATCCCGAATTCGGATCGAGCGTGATCTCCTTCCGCGACGACTGGATTGCCGCCCATCCCGCCGCCCTCCGCGCCTTCCTCGCCGCCGTCGAGGAGGCCACCTCCCTCGTCGACGCCGACCCGGCCAGATACGCCTCGATTCTCGTCGAGCGCAGAATCGTGCCGCCCGCGATAGCCTCTTCGTTCAAGATGCCCGAGTTTCCGAAGGCCGGGGTGCCCACTAAGGCTGAATTCGAGGATGCCCTCGCCTGGCTCAAGGGGAAAGGCCTCTTGGCCAAGGACCTAGCCTGGGCGGACTCGGTGGACGGATCCTGGCTTCCGCAATGATCAATGGATGAGGCGCTCCGCGCCGCTATCAAAGCCATGACGAACCCGGCGATTCTCGTAGAGGACCTCTCCTTCTCCTGGCCGGAAAGAGCCCCGCTGTTCGAAGGTCTTTCCTTCGACATCGAAGCGGGGGAGGCCTTCGCCGTCGTCGGAGCCTCGGGCTCGGGCAAGTCGAGCCTCCTCGCCCTCCTCGCGGGCCTCGAGCGCCCGGCCTCGGGACGGATCCTCGTCGACGGGCAGGCTCTCGAGCGGCCCCGGCCCCGCACCGGCCTCGTCCTCCAGGATCACGGACTCCTGCCCTGGGCTACGATCCGCGACAATGTCTCCCTCGGTTCGAGGCTTCGGCGATTCTATGGGCCCGACGGCAGGCACGCGCCGACGGCGGCGGGATCGGCCGCCGACATGGAGCGACCAGCGGACGGGGTCGGCGCCTTCTCCGTTGATGCGACTAATGCCGACGATCGGAGCGTCGAAGGCTGGCTAGAACGCCTCGGCATCGCGTCCATCGCCGACGCCTGGCCAGCCCGCGTTTCTGGAGGGCAGCGTCAACGCGCGGCCATCGCGCGAAGCCTCGCCCTCGAACCAGACCTCCTCCTCATGGACGAAGCCTTCGCGTCCCTCGACGAGGCGACCCGCGAGGATCTCCGGACTCTCACCCTGGAGATCATGCAAGAGCGGGGCATGACCTTGGTCTTCGTCACGCATTCCATCGACGAGGCGCTCATTGTCGGCGATCGGATTCTCCTCCTCCAAGGTTCAGGGGGAAGCGCCGGTGACGGCGACGGCCACGCCCGCGCAGCGATGCCGACATCGTCGAGCGGTGGCACCAGGAAGTCGGGCGCCCCGACCCCCTTTCGCCTTTTCAATAACCCAAGGGGCGAGGCCGGGAAGCGCGGGGAACTCAAGGCAAGGCTGCGCGCGGCCCTCGGGGCTTCGTTATGAGGCGACGCGATCTCTTCTTCGCGACGATCGCCATCGTCGCCGCGTGGGAGCTCCTCGCTCTGGCGATAGCCAGACCGATCGTGCCCCCTCCGCTCGAGGTCGCCTCGGCCTTCTGGCGCGAATTGGGGCGGGGGCTTCCTCTCCACTTCCTCGCGAGCCTCGGCCGCGTAGCGGCGGGCATAGCGGTATCGGTCCTGCTCGGCGTCCCCGCCGGGCTCGCCCTCGGCATGTCGAAACGCCTCGACCGGGTCTTCGCCCCCCTCGTCTACATCCTCTACCCGATCCCGAAGGTCGTCTTCGTGCCGGTGCTCTTCCTCGTCATCGGCATCGGCGATTTCGCCAAGGTGGCGATGATCTTCATAATTCTGTTCTTCCAGATCCTCGTCCTCGTGCGCGACCAGGCGAAGGCCATCCCGAAGGCCCTCATCGCGAGCGTGCGCAGCCTCGGCGCGGGGCGGCGGGCCCTCTTCCGCTTCGTCTATTTTCCCGCCTGCGTCCCCGCCATCCTCACAAGCCTCAGACAATCGGTGGGGACGGCGGTGGCCGTCCTCTACATAGCCGAGCTCTTCGCCACCAGGTGGGGCCTCGGCTATTACATCTATTTTCAGGGGAGCACGCTGATGGATTACCCGGCTATGTACGCGGGGGTCGTCGCGATGAGCCTCCTCGGCCTCGGTCTCTATTTCGGCGTCGACTACGCCGAAAAGCGCCTTTGCCCCTGGCTCCGCTGAGGCCGCCGCGGCTTGTTGACATCCGGTGCGAAGCGGCGGTACTTTCCTCTCGATAACAAGACCTTTCCGTGGGGAGCTCGGTGCGACCGGGCTGAGAGGGCGGCTTGAAGCCGTCGACCCAATGAACCTGATCTGGGTAATGCCAGCGCAGGGACGGCACTTACAACGCGCGAGCCGCCCCTGAATTTCCGAGCCGAAGGGCTCTTCCCTTTCGAGGGGAAGGTGGAGGCGATCGCCGTGAGTTCCATTCCCGCAACGCAAAAACGCGTCCCGAAGATAAAGGCCCCGCCCGAATGGGGAATCGATCCCGTCCCGAAAAGCCATCGCATCCTCGGACTTCTCGACTATGCCGTGTTATGGGGCGACCTCGGCATCGGCCTCCTCGTCATGCTCGCGGGGACCTTCCTCGTACCGGGACTCAGCCTCGGCCCGGCCCTCCTCGCGATACTCGTCGGTACGGCCCTCGGCTGCATCCTCCTCGCCCTCGTGGGCGTGATCGGCAGCGACACGGGCGTGCCGACCATGGTGCTCCTGCGCCCCGTCCTCGGCGAGAGAGGATCCTGGGTGCCCACCGCCCTCAACGCCCTCCAACTCCTCGGCTGGACCATCTTCGAGTTCGTGATCATGGGCGTGGCCGCCGACGCCATCGGCAAGAACCTCTTCGGCGCCTCGCACTACGCCTCGTGGACCGTCCTCTTCGCGATCGTCGTAATACTGATGGCCCTCGGCGGCCCCGTCGGTTTCGTCCGTCATTGGCTCGAGAAATTCGCCGTCTGGATCGCCCTCGGCACGGGGATCTGGCTCTCCTGGCATCTCCTCGCCACCTACGATTTCGCGGCCCAGTGGAAAAAGGCCGGCGACGGCTCGCTGCCCTTCTGGGTGGCGGTCGACATCGTCATAGCCCTGCCCATTTCGTGGCTCCCCCTCGTCGCCGACTACAACCGCTTCGCGAAAAAGAGCTCGCGCGCCTTCTGGGGGACCCTCCTCGGCTTCTTCGCGACGAGCCTCTGGTTCCTCGCAATGGGCGCGACCCTGATGCTCGGCGCCGGCGTGTCGCAGGACCCGCGGGATTTCGCCACGGCCTTCGCCCTCATCGCCGGATGGGGAGCCCTCCTCGTCATCGTGGCCGACGAAACGCATAACGCCTGGGCCGACCTCTATTCGGCCGCGGTCTCGATGCAGAACATCTTCCCGAAAGCCAAACAGCGCGCTCTCATCGTCGGCCTCGGCATCGTCGCCCTCGTCGTCGCGGCAGCCCTCGACATCACGCGCTACCAGAATTTCCTCTTCCTGATCGGCTCCTTCTTCATACCCCTATTCGGGATCCTCGTCGCCGACTACTTCATCCTGCGCCGCCGCTCCTATCCCGAGCTCGCGAGCCCCGCGTCGGGCGGGAGGCTCGGCACGGGAGCGGCACGCAGGCCGGCCGTCAACCCGCGCGGCGTCATCGTCTGGGCCCTCGGCGTGGCCGCCTACCACGTCGCCAACCCCGCCACCCTCGCCGCCTTCTTCCCGAAATGGCAGAGCGCCGTCCCCGCCTTCCTCACCTCGCTCGGCGGCTCCATCCCGAGCTTCGCCCTGGCCTTCCTCCTCTGGCTCGTCTTCGGCGCGCTCGCGCCGAAATCCCAAACCCGCGACGCTTCGTCGCGCGACACCCACGCCGGCCCCTCGGCCGCGAAAGGATCATGATCATGGCAACTACGAACAACGACTTCGGCAGGGCCGCGGCAGGCGTCCTCGAGAGCGTCCGGTCCTCCTCCCCCCTCGTCCATCAGATCACCAATTTCGTTGTGATGAACGACACGGCCAACCTCACCCTCGCCATCGGCGCCCTCCCCGTGATGGCCCATGCCCGGGAGGAGGTCGCCGACATGGTAGGGGCTGCCGGTTCGCTCGTCCTCAATCCCGGCACCCTCGAGCCGGCCTGGGTCGAGGCCATGATACTCGCCGGCAAGCGCGCGAACGAGCTCGGCGTCCCCATCGTCTTCGATCCCGTCGGCGTCGGCGCCACGCCCTACCGCAACGAGACCGGCGCCCGCATCCTCCGCGAGCTCAAGCTGACCGTGATCCGCGGCAACTCCGGCGAGATAGGCGCCCTCGCGGGAGCGGGCGGCGAGGTTCGCGGCGTCGAGTCGGTCACCGGCGTGGCCGACCCGGCGAAGGTCGTGCGCGAACTCGCGGCGCGAACCGGCGCCGTCGTCGTCATCACGGGCAAGCGCGATTACCTCTCCGACGGCAAGCGCATCCTCGGCGTCGACAACGGCCACGAGATGATGAAGAACGTCACCGGTACGGGCTGCATGTCCACGGCGATGATAGGCGCCTTCGTAGCGACCTGCCGGAATGGCAAGACAGCCGCCGAAAAAGACCCCCTCGCGGCCGCTGCCGCGGCCCTCGCCTGCTACGGCCTCGCCGGCGAGATCGCCGCCTCCAAGGCCAGGGGACCCGGTTCCTTCAGGATGGAACTCATGGACGCCCTTTTCGGCCTGAATCGCGCCGCCGTCGAAAAGGGCGCGCGAATAGTAGAATTGTGAAGAAGATCGACTGGTCGCTCTACCTCGTCACCGACCGCGCCCTCTCCCGCGGCCTGTCGACGGCGGCCGTCGTCGAGGCCGCGATCCGCGGCGGCGCCACCGTCGTCCAGTATCGGGAAAAGAGCCTTTCGACAAAACTGATGATCGAGGAGGCCGGGGCGATCGCCGAAGTCTGCAGACGCCTCGGCGCCCTCTTCATCGTCAACGACCGCCTCGACGTTGCCCTTGCGGTCGAAGCCGACGGCCTCCATGTCGGCCAGGATGACATGCCGGCCGCCCTGGCCCGCCGGCTCCTCGGCCCCGACCGAATCCTCGGCGTGTCGGCCGGAAGCGTCGAAGAGGCCCGCGAGGCCGTGGCCGCCGGCGCGGATTACATAGGCGCTAGCCCGATATTCGCGACGCCGACGAAGACCGACGCGGGGCCTGCCCTCGGCCTCGCCGGACTTTCGGCCGTGGCGGCCGCTCTAGCCTTGCCCGTCGTCGCCATCGGTGGTATCAATGCCGCCAACGCGCGTTCGCTGATCGAGGCGGGGGCTGCGGGGCTCGCCGTCGTCTCGGCCATCGTGGCCGCCGACGACGTGGAGGGTTCCGCGAGGTCTCTCCGCTCCATCATCGACGCGGCCGGGAGGGCGAAGTGAAGGTCGGCGAGCTGGGCGAATTCGCCCTAATTGACAAGATCAGGACGATCCTGCCCGCGGCCGGACCGGGGGTCCTCGTGGGCATCGGCGACGACGTCGCGGTGCTCACCATGGACGAGGGCCGAGCCGGGGCGGGCGGAAGGGTCTGGCTCGCAACCTGCGACGTCCAGGTGGAGGGATCGCACTTCCTCCGCGACTCGATCGAGCCGCGCGACCTCGGGCACAAGGTTCTGGCCGTCAACCTCAGCGACGTGGCCTCGGCAGGCGGCACGCCACGCTTCGCCCTCGTCTCCCTCGGCCTTCCCAAGGATCTCGAAGTCTCCTTCGTCGAAGGGCTCTACGAGGGCCTCCGCGAGGAAGCCGCCCGCTTCGGCGTCGAGGTCGTCGGCGGCAACATCTCGAGCGTACGGCACGGTCTCTTCATCGACCTCTTTCTCCTCGGCGAGGCGGAGAGAAACGAGGTGGTCCTTCGCTCCGGCGCAAAACCCGGCGACCGCATCCTCGTCACCGGAAGCCTCGGCGACGCCGCGGCGGGCGTCGCCCTCCTTCTCGATCCGGGCCTTCTTGCCGCGGCCTCGCCATCCGTACGCGACTACGCCACTCTTGCGGCCCGCCGCAGGGACAGGCCCGAGCCGAGGGTCCGAGAGGGCCGGATCATCGGAGCCGCGAAACTGGCGAGCGCAATGATCGACCTGTCCGATGGGCTCGCCGGTGACCTCGGCCACGTTTTCGAGCGCAGCCTCGTGAGCGCGCGCATCTTCGCTGAGCGCCTGCCCGTCGCCAGGGAAAACCGCGAACTCTCCCTCGCCTCGAAAGGCGACGAATGGCATTTCGCCCTCCATGGCGGAGAGGACTACGAGCTGCTTTTCACCTGCCCGCCCGGATCGGCGACAACCCTCGCGACCTCGATCCGCGAGGCCACCGGGACCCCTGTCGCCGACATCGGCGAGATCACCGAGGCGGGCGGGCCCGCCGAACTCGTCCTTCCCGACGGGAAGGTCGTCGGCCTCGGCGGCGGGGGCTGGGATCATTTCGCCGGATCGAAGACGGGAGGGAAAAGATGAAACGAGCTATGACGATCGCCGGTTCCGATTCGGGAGGGGGGGCCGGCATCCAGGCCGATCTCAAGACCTTCGCCGCCCACGGCGTCTTCGGGACGAGCGCCATCACAGCCCTCACGGCGCAGAACACCATTGGCGTCCAGGGCGTCTTCGAGATTCCGCCCGAGTTCGTAGCGGCCCAGATCGACTCCATCGTCAGGGATATCGGCGCCGACGCGATCAAGACCGGCATGATAGCGAACGCCGCCATCATCGAGGTGGTGGCCGCGAAGGTGCGCGAATACGGGCTCTTTCCCCTCGTCGTCGATCCCGTGATGGTGGCCAAGGGCGGCGATCCCCTCCTCCGCGAGGAGGCCCGCGAAACCCTCGTGAAGGTCCTCCTTCCACTCGCGACCGTGCTGACGCCCAACCTGCCCGAAGCCGAGGCCCTCTGCGGTTTTTCGATCGCCACGCCCGAGGATGCCAGACGGGCCGCCCGCGAAATCCTTCGCATGGGCCCCAAGGCCGTCGTCGTGAAGGGCGGGCATTTCGAGGGCGAGGAGAGCGCCGACCTTCTTTTCGACGGTGAGGACTTCCTCGTCTTTTCAGCGCGCAGGATCGAATCGAAGAACACCCACGGCACGGGCTGCACCTTCGCCTCGGCAGTCGCGGCGCGCCTCGCCCTCGGCAATCCCCTCCGCGAGGCCGTCGCCGGGGCCAAGGACTATGTGTCGCGCCTCATCGCCGCCTCCGTCGATTTGGGGCTGGGCCAGGGCCACGGACCGATGAACCACTTCGCCATCGCGCGACTGGGGCTCTGAGGGCGGCGCATGACCGGCGAGCCCGACGAGACAACCCGGCCATGCGCCGGGACTACGCCGATTCTCCCTACCCGACCAGCTTGCCGAGGATCACTCCCGCCGCAAAGAGAAGGGCCCAGACGAATGAAAGCCTTCCCGTGCCTCCGAGGGCGGCATTGAGGGCCGGCCCCTTCGCGCCGAGCGCGGTGCGCACGTTCTTCAAGGCGAGGGGGGCCGACAGGAGGGCGAGGAGGGTCCAGGGAGCGGCGAGCCCGAAGGCGACGGCGGCAATTAGTACGATATCGGCGAGGATGAGGCAGGCGATGTACTCGGTCCTGGCGAAGCCGGCGCCGAAGCGTACGGCCAGCGTCCGCTTGCCCGTATCGCGGTCCTCGTCGATGTCGCGGAGATTGTTGACGACGAGTATCGCGACGATGACGAGGCCGGGTCCGAGGGATAGGAGGATGGGCGCGGCGTCCATCCGCCCGGCCTGGACGAAGTAGCTGCCCATGGTCGCCGCGAAGCCGAAAAAGATGAGCACGAAAAGATCGCCGAGTCCGAGACGGGACAGGGGAAAGGGTCCCGTCGTATAGGCCACCGAGGAAATGATGGCGAGGAGGCCCGTCGCGAGGAGCCAGGGCCAGGAACCGGGTGCGATCGCGAGGGAGTGGTAGACCAGCCAGAGACCGGCGAGGGCTGCGATCCCGATGACGACGGCGAGACCGATCTTCACCTGGCGAGGCGAGAGGATGCCCGACTGGGTCACCCGCGTCGGCCCATGGGCCCGCTTCGCGTCGGCTCCGCTTTCAAAGTCGAAGACATCGTTGGCGAAATTGCTCGCAATCTGCAGGGCCAAGGCGACCACGAAGGCGGCGAGGGCGGGCAGGATATCGAAGCGCCCGCCTGCAAAGGCGAGGGCCGATCCGACGATGACGCCGGAGGTGGAGGCGGGAAGGGTCTTCGGCCGCGCGGCCATGGTCCAGGCCGCGAGCGGACCGGGTCTGGTCGCGTCGCTCATGGGGCGACTATAGCGAAGGCGGGGCCGGCGCGGGAATGGCCGGCGCGATTTTTCCAACCGAAGACCGACGAGGGGGCACCAATACAGCGATACTGGAATCGAAGAGCCGAGGAGGAGGGCACTATGAAGGATTTCGCCGCTTTCATGAAGGATTCGGCCTTTCCGGACATCGTCATCCAGATGGCGCTGCGGGACATCGATTCGGAGGTCCTCGCGACGGTGCTTGCCGACCAGGCCGAGGATATCAGGGAGCTCATCTTCGGCAACATGTCGCTCAGGGCAGTCGCCTATCTTCGGGAGGAGGTAAAGGACCCTGAGACCCTGGCGCCCGGCGCCATCGAGGCGGCGCAAGGTCACTTCGGGAAGCTTCTCCAAAAACACCATGAGACCTGGAAGAAAGAAGGTGCCTTTCCCCCGGCCCCCGAGCCCCCGGCGGTGGATCTTTCGAGCCGCGAAGCCATCATCGCCTCCTTCGCCGCCCTCGCCCAATTCGTGCGCAGGCAGGGACTCCTCCCCCTCGACGACCTTCGACAGTCGACGACGAATCCTATGCTGCGCCAGGGCCTCCAGATGCTCGTCGAAGGATGGGATCCCCTCCTCCTCCGCTCCGTGCTCGAACGCTTCAAGGAGAGTCTGCTCAGGGCCCAGGAACTCGAATACGATCTCATCATCGAGGGTATCGACTCCCTCGCCTCGCGCGATCACGCCCTCGTGACGGAGCAGAAGCTCCGCTCCTACGTGGCGGGACTCTGAGGTCGGCCCCGAACCGTCGGAACGCGACAGGAATGAAGACCTTTCCGCCCGGGCGGGTGAGGGATCCCGAGACCCTCGTCGCCGCGCACGCGAGGCTCGTTCGGAGCTTCTTCCTCCGGCGCTGCGCCTGCCCCGAAGACGCAGAGGATCTCGCCCAGGAAAGCTTTTTGGCCATCATCGAGGCCCTGCCCCGATTTCGGGGAGCCTCGGCCCCTTCGACCTGGATCTGGACCATCTGCCGCCACGTCTTCGCGAGGCATCTGCGCACGAAGGCCGCGAGGGAAAGAGCCATGGCCAGCTTTATCGCCGAGGAAGCCTCGCAGTTCGAAGAAGGGGAAGCGAAGGCAAGTTTCGTCGACGACGAAAGGCTCTCCATCGAATCCGTCCTCGAACGTCTCGGACCCGGCGACCGTCTCCTCTATCGCTGCGCCTATCTGGAGGGGCTCGGAATCCGCGAAATCGCGAGGCTTCTCGGGAGGCCCGAGGGCACCATCAAATACCAATTGCATATCCTCAGGGCGAGGCTCGGCGAAGCGCTCGGGGCCGGAGGGAGGAGGGGCGGTCCCCGCCCCCGTTAGAGCCTTTCCGTGCGGCCGGCAAGGGATCATACTGGAGACATGACGACGGCACCGACGCCTTTTCGCATCGCCCTCGACTTCGTGAACGCCTGGCTGTTCAAGTTGGGCGGGAGCTTCGTCCTCGTCGATTCGGGCCTACCCATGCATCGCGCGAGGCTCGAGGCCGCCCTCCGCGGCGCGGGTTGCACGCCGGGGCTGCTCGGTCTCCATATCCTCACCCACGCCGATTTCGACCACGCGGGCAATTCCGCCTGGCTCCGCGAAGCCTGGGGGGCCAAGGTCGCCATACACGACGGCGACGCCCCCGGCCTCGAATCGGGCCTCATGCCCAAGCGGAGGGCCCTCGGGAGCCTTCGCTGGCTCGTGGATCTTTCCCAGCTCATTCCCCGCAAGGCCGGGCCGGAGTGCGCGATCGACCTCAGGCTCGAAGACGGACAGGATCTCTCGCCCTGGGGACTCGACGCGAAGGTCTATCACCTCCCCGGCCACACGCCGGGCTCGATCGGAATCCTGACCGGGCGGGGCGATTTCGTCGCTGGCGACCTCGTCTCGAATTGGCGCAAACCCGGCCCCGGCCTCCTCGCCTCGGACACCGGGGCCTATCGCGCCTCCCTCCTCCGCGCCCGCTCCTTGGTGCCTGCGGGGGGGACCGTCTATCCCGGTCATGGCGCCCCCTTCCCCGCCAGGGCCCTCGGCGACATCAGGATCTGATCCACCCGAAGATGGAAAGTTATATTTCGATCACAATTACAATAATCAATGCATGTGAATGTAAAATATTTATCAGTTGTGCGATCACGCTTTGACTTCGGTCCGTCGCGGGCATAGTCTGGCCTCATTGGTTTTCCAAGGAGGCTTTGCATGATCAGTTCCCGTCGTTTCCCGCCAGCAGCCGCGATCGCCCTCGCGCTCTTCGCGATCCTGCCCGGCTATCTCGCATTCGCCGACGACACGCCGCAGGCGCCCTATACCGTCAAGGATCTCAACGAGCAGATGGTGATGGGCCTCGCCTGGGTCCAGACTTCCGCCGAGTATCGCGAACTCTGCTACCAGGCCTTCAACTTCGCCACCATGGACGTGGACAAGGCCCAGGCCGCCTACAAGTCCGGCGACCTCCCCCTCGCGATCGTCGCCGACCTCGACGAGACCCTCATCGACAACAGCGCCTACGACGCGGGCCTCGTCGGCCGCGACGCAGCCTACTCGGGCAAGACCTGGACCGAATGGGAACTCGCCGCCCAGGCGCGCGCTATCCCCGGCGCCGTCGATTTCCTCAACTACGCGGCGAAGCAGGGCATCGTGATTTACTATGTTACCAATAGGGACCAGGCGGGGCTCCCCGGGACGCTCAAGAACCTCGCCAACCTCGGGTTCCCCTACGCCGACGCCGACCATGTCGTGGTCAGCACGGGCGTCAGCAACAAGCAGCCGCGCTTCGACGCCATCGCCCAGAATCACGACGTCATCCTCTACATAGGCGACAACGAAAACGACCTGCCGATCGGCGGCTACGGCAAGAGCCTGGCCGACAGGAACGCCCTCGTCGACCAGAACAAGGACAAGTTCGGCGCCCAATTCATCGTCCTGCCGAACCCCGTCTACGGCGACTGGGAGCCCGCCCTCGCGAAGGGCTATTGGGGACTCACTCCTCAGGCGAAGAGCGAGGCGCGAAAGGCCAACTTCTACACCTGGGTTCCCGCCCAGCAGTAATCCCTCATCCGGCAGCTGCGCCTCGAGCCACGATCCTCGGGGCGGAGCCTCGTCGCGGCGGCGAAGTCCTCGGGATCGCGAGACTCGCCGCCCAATCTCAGCCCGCGCCTTCCAAGTCCGCTTTCTCCGCCCGCCTTCTCAGCCCGCCTTCGCGGCCGCTCCCATTCGAGCGGCCTTTTTCTTAAAACTGCCTGAAGACCCGAGCAAGGCCCCACCCACGATGAGGACGAGGGCGGCTGCCGTCAGCGCTGTAAATCGCTTGCCGCCGAACACGACGAGGTTGAAGGTCGACAGGAGGGGGGTGAGGTAGGCCAGCGAGCCGATGACCCGAGGGTCTCCGCGTTTGAGCGAGGCGTCCCAGGCGTAGAAGGCCGCTCCCATCGGGCCGATGCCGAGGGCGAGCAAGGCCAACCACTGGCCGGGGCTCGGCGAAGGAAGCCTGAAGGCCGGTCCGCCGGTCAAGGCGAGAAGGCCGAGGGAGAGCAGGCCCGAAGCGAGGCAGAAGCCTCCCACGGCGCCCGTCGGAAAGGGCGGGAGGCGCTTCGTCATCAGCGAATAGAGGGCCCACACGAGGGCCGCCGTGGCCGCGAGGCCGAGACCGATAAGACTGCCGCCGCCCTGCCCCGCCTCGCCGCCTGAAGCGACGAGGACTGCTCCCGCGAGGCCGAGGAAGGCTCCTGCGACATGGCGAGGCGAGAGGCCGAGGCCGGGGAGGACGAGGGGCGAGAGAACGACGATGAGGAGGGGCCAGAGGTAATTGAGAATATTGACCTCGACGGGGGGAGCGAGAGAAAAAGCCGCGAAAAGGAGGGCGTGATAACCGAAGATGCCGCCGAGCCCCACGGCGAAGGTAACGAGGGAAACTTTCCAGTCGCGGAGGCGCACCAACCCGACCAGGCCGCCGATGACGAGGGCGATACCGGTCGTGAAAAGGGGCGGCAGGCCGAAGGTCGCCGTCGACAGGAGGGCGAGGCTGCTCCAGATCGCGATGGCGACGAGGGCGAGGACGATGGCCGGCATGCCTAGGCTCGCTTCGCGAGATACGGGCGATAGAGGACGTCCTCGTTGGCGACATGCCTGACAAGCCAGTCGCCGAGGAGCTCGAGGAGGCGCGACACGGAGGCCTCGTCGCCGCCCTCGAACTGTTTTCGGAGTTCGATAATCTGCTCGGCGAAGAAGTGGTGGGAAGCCCGGTGCTCTTCCGCCTTGGGAAAGGCGACCTCGTCGAAGAACCGCTCCTCCGTGCCGAAATGGACCTTGGCATAGCTGTCGAGCTCGTCGAGGACGAAGGCCATCGCGTGCCTGCCCGTTCCCCAGGTCTGCGCGGTGTTGAGACGGTTTATCGTCTCCACGAGCGATTTGTGCTGAGCGTCGATGGTCGGGTCGCCGCTTTCGAAGAGAGGGCTCCAGCTGATCACGGACATGAAACCTCCGATCGGCAGAGGATAGCAGATGCGGGTCGATTGCGGAATCGGAGCGGCTCGATTGTCCCGCTGCCCCTCCTCGGGCTAGAGTTCCGTCGATGAATCCGCCCGTGGACCTCCTCGGACTCGCCTTCGCCGATCTCGAAACCGAAGCCGCCGCCCGCCTTCCCGGCGGAAGGGGCATCGCGGGGAAGGTCTATGCCCGAGCCTTCGAATCAGGTCGCCTCGACCTCGACGGCCTCGGGCTGACGGAGCGGAATCGCCGCGCCTGGGAAGAGAACTTCGGGGTCGGCCTCCTTACCGCCGGCCGCCGCGCATCAGAAGAGGGGGAGTTCGGACCGACCGAAAAGACCGTCCTCGTACTCGCCGACGGAGAGGAGGTCGAATGCGTTCTCATCCCCATGCCGCCCAAGCCGGACGGAAAGCCGCGCTCGACCCTCTGCGTCTCGTCGCAGGTCGGCTGCCGCATGGGCTGCGCCTTCTGCGAAACGGGCCGCGGCGGCCTCGCGCGAAACCTCGGCGCCGCCGAGATCGTCTCGCAACTTGTGACAACTAAGACATTGTTCGGCTGGAACCCCGGCAACATCGTCTTCATGGGCATGGGCGAGCCCCTCGACAACCCGGGCGGCCTCCTCGGCGCCCTCGCCGTCCTGACCGACTCGCGAGGACTCGCCTTTTCCTGGGACCGGATCACCGTCTGCACCTCGGGCAAGATCGAAGGACTCGAAGCACTCCGCGAGGCTTCGAGCCCGCGGCTCAACCTCTCGCTCAGCCTGAACGGCGCCGACGACGTCACGCGAAACCGCATAATGCCGATCAACCGCTCCGCGGGAATTGACGCCCTCGCGACGGCCCTCGCCGGATGGCCGCGCCGCCGCAACTTCGTCCTCGCCCTCAATTGGTGCCTCCTTCCCGGAATAAACGACAGGCCGGAGGACGCGCGGCGGGCAGCCGACTTCGCCAAGCGGGTCGGGCGGTCCGTCTTCAACCTCATCCCCTACAATCCCGGGAGGAAACCCATCGCCCCCGCCCCTACCGAGGAGGAGGTGGAAGACTTCGCGGCCCTCCTCGAAGCGGCGGGCTGCATCGTCAAGCGGAGGGCGAAAAAGGGTGGCCGCATCATGGCCGCCTGCGGTCAGCTCGGTGGACCGACGGCGAGCCGAGAGTGACCGGGCCGGCTTTATTCATCGCCGCAGCGGGGGTATACTGCCCCGTGGCCTTCGTCATCGTCGGTCGGTACCACCGGCAACCGTTCGGCGCGAAGCACGCATCAGAGGTAACGGCATGACATCCCCCGAAAGACTCGCCTCCTTCCCGCGAAAGCATTTCGCCTTCCTGCCAACGCCGATAGTCGAGATGCCCCGACTCTCGAAGCTGCTCGGCGGCCCGCGGCTCTTTGTCAAGCGCGACGACCAGACGGGACTCGCCTTCGGCGGCAACAAGACACGCAAGCTCGAATTCCTCGTCGGCGAGGCCATTTCCCAGGGCTGCGATTGCCTGATAACGGGAGGGGCGGCCCAGTCCAACCACTGCCGGCAAACGGCGGCGGCGGCCGCCGCCTCCGGTCTCGCCTGCCATCTCGCCCTCGGAGGGACGGCTCCCGAGATTCCCGGCGGCAACCTCCTCCTCGACGGGCTCCTCGGCGCGACCATCCACTGGGGCGGGCCGAAGCGCAAGGGCGAGGACATCCCCCTCATCGCCGAGGAGCTGCGCAAGGCGGGGAAGCATCCCTACATCATTCCCTACGGCGGCTCGAATCCCGTGGGCGCCCTGGGCTATGTCGAGGCCGCCCGCGAGGCGGCCTCCCAATTCGACGAACTGGGCCTCGAGCCCGCCGCCCTCGTCTTCGCCTCGAGCTCGGGAGGCACCCACGCCGGCCTCGAGGTCGGGGCCAGGCTCTTCGGCCTCGAGTCCCGCCTCGTCGGCGTCGCCATCGACAAATTCGAGGGCGAGGGGCCGAGCCTTTCCGAGCGAATCAAGGACATAATTGAAAGGACCTGGGCCCTCCTGACCCCCGATCCGTCGAGCCCTCCGCCCAACTTCGCGCCCATCCTCCGCGAGGACTTCCTCGGCAAGGGTTACGGAGTGGTCGGCGAGGCCGAGCGGGAGGCCATCGGGCTGGCGGCGAAAACGGAAGGCCTCCTCCTCGACCCGGTCTATTCGGGCCGGGCCTTCGCGGGACTCCTGGCGATGATCCGAGGAGGCGAGTTTGCGGCCGGAGATAGCGTCCTGTTCTGGCACACGGGAGGCTCGCCCGCCCTCTTCCCCTACGCCGCCGACCTGGTTTCAATCCCGGCCACAGGGCCTCATTGACCATGGCCGTGAAAATGGATGGGGGCGATGGACTCCGGCTTTCGAACAAAGAATGGATGCTGCTGGTCGAGTGTCTCTATTCGGGCTGGAAGCTCAGGTACAGCCTCGCCCCGGAGTTGAACGAAGAGGTACAGGACCTGCTGTTCAAGGTCTACGATGCGGCGGTCCGGAATGGGAACTCTGAACACTTCGAGTTCCATCCCCGCCCCGGGACCTACTATATCGAGCAACAGGCCCGCGAGGAATACGATAGCAAGATCGCCGAGTGTCTCGAGGCGGAATTTCGGGAGCGCATCGCCGACCTCCTGGCGGAACGGGACGTGGAAGCCGCCTATGGCAAGGACGCCGTCGCCAACATGGAGCTCGGGGAGTACAATGAAAGGCTCCTCCAAGCTAAAGATAAGTATTATGATATATTTGACGAGAAGGGCGTCGACGGTCTCAAGATCGAACCGGCGTGAAAGCCGCGGCGGTCCGCGGGCCCTGACCGCCCTTTCGCCAAAAATCCTCCCCGACCGAGCTTGACCGCGAAGATATCTCTGCATAGCCTAGAAGGCATGGCAACAACCCAGGACATCAAAGAATGGAAGGCCAGCCTCCAGGCCGAGCGCGAGGCCGTCTGGCTCTACGACAGCATGGCCGACGCCGAACCCAATCACGACCTCTCCGGAATCTATCGCCGCCTCGCCGATACCGAGCGCAAGCACGTTAAGGTCTTCGAAGGGAGGCTGCGCGCCGCCAAGGTCGAGGACAAGCCCTTCAAGCCGGGATTCCGGAGCCGCGTCATCAGGATGGTCGCCAAGCGGAACGGAGCCCAGGCGGTCGTTCCCCTCGTGGCAGCCATCGAGGCCCAGGCCGCCAATTCCTACGCCACATCGAAGACGACCTCGAGCGCGGGAGCCGCCTCCCCGGAGCCAGACAAGATCGACGGCCAGCTCGAGGAGATGGAGCAGGAGGAGCGATCGCACGCCCGGGTCTTCGGGTACCTTTCCACGAGCGGAAATGGCGTCGAGGGAGCCGATCTCGCCCGCTTCGAAGGCAGGCACCGCTCGGGCGGCAACGCCCTCCGGGCAGGCATACTCGGGGCCAACGACGGCCTCGTGTCGGTCTTCCTCCTCGTGATGGGCGTCGCCGGCGCCGGCGTCGCGCAGAAGCAGATCCTCATCACCGGCGGCGCCGGCCTCATCGCAGGCGCCCTCTCGATGGCCCTCGGCGAATGGCTGTCGGTGCAGAGCGCCCGAGAGCTTTACCAAAACCAAATCGCCATCGAATCCAAGGAACTCGACACCCTCCCCGAGGAGGAAAAACAGGAGCTCGCCCTCATCTACCAGGCCAAGGGCCTCGACGCCGAAAGCGCCAAGGCCCTCGCGAACAAGCTCCTCTCCGACAAGGCCAGCGCACTCGACACCCTGGCCCGCGAGGAACTCGGCATCAATCCGGAGGAGCTCGGCGGATCGGCCTGGGAGGCGGCGCTCACGAGTTTCCTCCTTTTCGCGGTAGGCGGAATACTGCCAATTATTCCCTATTTCTTCTTTTCGGGCTGGCAGGGCATCTTCGCCAGCGCGCTAATGGGGGCCCTCGGCCTCTTCATCCTCGGCGCGGCCTCGAGCATGCTCACCGGCACCCGCTTCTGGAAGTCGAGCGTCAGGCAGGTCCTCATCGGCCTGGCCGCCGCGGTCATCACCTTCGGCATCGGCCGCCTCGTGGGCTCGGCGATAGGCTAGGCCGGACATGGCGGCTGGAGCGACGATGAGCCGAAAAGACAAGGCGCCGCGCGGATGGACGAAGCCCATCGTTTCGGCCATTTCCCTCCTCGCCCTCCTCGGCGTCCACGCGAGCGCCGCCGCCCCCCCGACCGACTGGAATCCTTATAACCCTGACTTTCGCGAATATTATGGAGGAACGGGTCTCTTTTGGAGTTGGGAAATCGTCCGCTCCGGCGATTACGAAATCGCCTGCCATGTCTTCCCGCCCCTGGCGGAACCGCGCGGAACGGTCTTTCTCGTGCATGGATTCCTGGAGCACACGGCCATCACCGTGCCGGCCGTGAGAATACTCGTCGAGGCCGGATGGGAAGTCGTCGGCATCGACCTGCCCGGCCACGGCCTTTCATCGGGCCCGCGGGCCGCAATCGACGACTTCGCCGCCTACGGTCGCGCCGTCCTCGCCGTCGAAAATTCGAACGCCTGGCCCTTGCCCTGGCGGGGCTACGGACATTCCACGGGCTGCTCCGCCCTCATCGAAGCCGAATCCCTCGCGCCGGGCCGACTCGAGGCCATCTTCTTCGAGGCCCCCCTCGTGCGCTCCTGGGGATGGAATGCCTCCGTTTGCGGCTACACCCTCCTCGGCTGGCTCAAACCCAATCTCCCCGCGCGGGGCGGCGCCTCGAGCCGCGACCCCGCCTTCGTCCGCTTCCTCGAGACTGATCCGCTGCGGCCGCAAAGCTTTCCCCTTTCGTGGTTCAAGGCCCTCAGGAAGTTCCAGGGCCAGGCGAAAGGAATGGGCCCCTTCGATTCGCCGCTGACCCTCATCCAGGGAAGCGCCGACACCGTCGTCGACGCGGCCTACAACATTCCCCTCCTCGAGTCGATGTTCCCGAAGCACAGCGTTCAGATGATCCCCGGCGCCTACCATTATCTTTTCCGCGACCCCGAGGCGCCGATGGCGGCGTCGATCCTCGCGGCTTGGGCAAGGAAGGGCGCGACTCCGAGCGATTGAAGGTCACCTTTGTCAAAAGGGCGGCTAGGCCCTTCGATTTTCCGGAGCATGATCCGATCAGAAGGGCCCGCGGCCTACAGCAGGTACTTGAGCTTCGGCCCGGTGAAGCGAAAGCCCTCGCGCTCGTAAAAACGGCGGCTGCGATCCCAGCGCTCCGATTCGGGCGCCGTCACGTCGATCCGTCGCCAGCCTCTTTGCCTGCCCAGGCTCTTCGCCGCATCGACCAGAAGTGAGCCGAGGCCCACGGAGCGGAAACCGGGCTTTACGTACATTTCGTTGATGATGCCGTAGCGCCCTCCGGCATAGAGGGCGAAGGCTTCGGTTATCGTGATGACGCCAACATATGCGCCGTCGCTTGAGGCGAGGAAGGCTCGATGTCGACCGCCCTCCCCCTCCCATTCGCGGCTCAGCGCCTCGCGATCCAAGGCCCCCGTTTCCTCTCCCTCTTCGACGAGTTCGGAGAGGAGGGATTCCACGAGGTCGAATACCGCGTTGGCTTCGCCCTTTTCGGCTTCCGCGATGACGAAGGTTCTCATCCAAGGCTCAATCGAGGTTTCCCAGGGGGAACCTGAGGACGCCGCGGGAGCCGGTTTCCGCGGCTTTCATCTCGAAGCTGCCGCCGATCTGCCGAGCGAGGCCCTGAACCAGCACGAGGCCCGTGCCGGCGTCTGTCGCGATGTCGAAGCAGGAAGGCATTCCGATGCCGTTGTCCGCGACCTCGAGAATTCCCTCTTTCCCCTTTACCATCAGCATTACCACGATCTTTCTCCCGCTTCTCTTCTCGGGAAAGGCATACTTCAGGGAGTTCGTAACGAGCTCCGTGACGATGAGGCCGATTGGCGCCGCCGTCTTCGCCTCGATGGTCAGATAGTCCATCCTTGTCTCCAGGCCGATCGCGCCGGCGAGGGAGGCCATGGCCGCTACGACCTCGGCGCAATAGCGGTCGAGTCTGACTTGGCTGAAGGAACCGCTCTCATAGAGCAGGGAGTAGAGTTGGGCCACAGACCTCACCCGCCCGTCCAGCTCTTCGAGGAGTATCTTCGTTTCCTCGTGACTCGTCTCGCTTGCTTCGAGGCTGACGAGACTGCTGATAAGGCTGAAACTGTTCTTGACGCGATGCTGGAGCTCTCCCAGGAGGTTCTTGTTCGAGGCCAGGGCTTCCTCGAGGGCGGCGAGGGTCGCCTTCCGCTCCGTCACGTCGCGGATGTACATGCTGGTCCGCTCCTCGCCCCGGCGGTCGATGAAGAAGTTGGAGGAGACTTCCCCGGGGAACTTCTCCCCATTCGCCCGCATGAAGGTGAGTTCACCGTAGAAGCTGCCCGTGAGGCGACGTTCCTCCAAGGCGAGGGCAACCCGGGGATCGGCGAGGTCGAGGATGCCGGCCCGTCCCCCGGCGAGTATGTCCTCTTCGCTCCGCCCGAACATCCGGCAGGCGGCCTTGTTGGCGGCGATGATCCTCCCGTTCGGGGCGGTGAGGAGGATGGCGTCGAGGGCCGACTCGTAGAGACTGCGGTAGCGGTCCTCGCTTTCCTTCAGGGCCGACTCGGCGTTCTTGCGCGCCGTTATTTCCCTGGCCGCGGCGTACAAGTAATCGCGGCCGTGGAGGGAGATGCCGACCGCGTTGATCTCCACGTCGAAATGAGAGCCGTCCTTGCGGCGATGGGTGGTTTCGAATACCCCGGGTTTCTCGATGAGCTCCCTCGCCTTGGCGAGTAGACCTTCCCCCGACCAACGACGATCCCAGTCGGCCACGTTGAGATGGAGGACTTCCTCTCGGCTATAGCCCAGCATGGAGCAGAAGGCCGCGTTCGCCTCGACGACGTTACCCTCGGTGTCCAACACATGGATGCCGTCCGAGGCCGTCTCGAGAAGCATTTGATAACGCGCGAGGAGGGAGGCTACCGACTCCTCGGCCCTTCGTTTTTCCGTGATGTCCCTGCTGTAGATCGCGAGGCGATCTACCCGCCCTTCCTCCCCGAAGATCGGGTAGAGACTGTGGGCCATCAGGCGGCCATCCGCCGCCTCCTCGTAACTCATAGGCTTACCCTCACGCATGGCGCTCTCGAAAACGGAGCGTCGCTGTTCCACAACAGCGGCGGGTAGGACTTCTTCGGCCTTGCGCCCGACGAGGTCATCGCGCGAGCGCCCCAGTATCATCACGGCAGCATCGTTGAGGGCGAGTAGGGTCCGATCGGATGATATGAGATAGATCGAATCTTCGGAGGCATTGAGGGCCGCGCTCAGGTTTTCCCGGCTCTCCCTCAGTTTCCTTTCCATCGACTTGCGTTCGCCGATGTCGCGCATGATGACCTGCATGGTCGTCTTCCCATCGATTCTGAGGCTGGTGCCCGCCGCCTCGACCTCGACTGCCGAACCGTCCATTCGCAGCACTTTTTGCTCCAAGAGGGGCAGGGTCATGCCGCCCTCGGAGGCCTGGCGAAGCCTTTCGACCGCGGAAAGGCGCGAATCGGGATGCACGCGGTCCATGACGGAGCTGCCAATGAGGGCCTCCGGCGTTTCGGCCCCGAAGAGGGCCACCGCCGCAGGATTGACGAAAGTGAAGATCCCGGCCTGGTGGAGGAGGATAGCCTCGGGGGCGGCCATGACAAGGAGGCGATAACGCTCCTCGCTCTCCCTGAGTCGGGCCGTCATCCGCTCCGCTATCAACCGCGCGTTCTGCCGCGTGCGATACAGGGAATGAGCCAGGCCGACGAAGAGAAAGCTCAACAAGGCCCCGCCGAAAAAGACGAGCCAGACGCGGCGGGTTTCTGCCGGGGTCAGAAGGCCGCCAGGCCTCAGGAATCGAAGGGTCCAATGGCTCTCTCCGAAGTCCAAGCCCAGGCTCAGCTGGGTCGAGGCGGCTCGGGTTGAAGGACTCTTCGTCGTCGCGACCGCTTCGTAGAGGATCGATCCGGGGGAGCTGCCGTCTCCATCGTAGACGGCGAGTTCGATGCCCTGGGTCGCTTGGAGGTCTTCTACGCCCTTGAGGGAGGCTGCGACGAAATCTGTCATCCGGTAGGGGCTGTAAACCCACCCGAAAATCGCCTTCCTTCGCTCTTCGAGAGTGTCGATCGGGAGGCCCGGTCGATAGACGGGGACGAACATGAGGAGACCCGCCTGCACATCGGTCTCCGTTTCCTGGACGAGGCGGACCTTCCCCGATAGCACGACCCTATTCTGGTCTCGCGAGGCCTCCATCGCGGCCCGCCTCACCGGTTCGCTGAGCATGTCGTAGCCGAAGGCCCTGAGGTTGCGGCCGGTGAAGGGTTCGAGGTAGACGATCGACGAATACTGGGCTCTGCCCCCTTGGGGCCAGACCCTGTAGTCGGGGAAGCCCTCCCCGCGAATCTTCGCTTCGTGGGCGGCAAGGGCGTCGCGGGGGATGAGTTCGGAATAGCCGATTCCCTGCGCGCCGGAAAGATTGGTCTCGAAGTCGAGGCTCTTCGAGAAGATGCGCCACTCCGATCTCGAAACCCGGTCCACCGTGTCGAAAAGCGCGGCCCCCGAGCGAAGGAGCTGGGCGGCGTCCTTGAGCCGATCTTCGAGGGCATGGCGGACGGCGTCGCAGACGACTTGAAATCGAAGGTGGGATGCTGTCTCGAGTCTTTCCTTTTCCTTCACGGCGAGGAGGCCGGACAGGGCGAGCCCGATGATCAGGAAGACGAGCCCGAGCCACAGGAAGACGCCTACCCGGTCGCCAGCCCCACGGGTAGGCTGTGACTCTTCGAGCTTCGTCTCATTCGCCTCGAGTGTGACTCCCCGCGATGCGGAGCCCGCTTCGATCATCGACACGCTCCTTCAGTTTCTGCCGGCCCCTTCGCCCGCGACCGGCTCGACCCGGAGTCTCGCGCGGGGAAGGCGGAATCATTAGCCCTCACCTCCTATTCTTGGTCGAAGCGTCGCCGAATGCCAGTCTGCGCGGGTGACTCGAAAAGGGGAGGCGAAGCCGGAGCGGGGGCTGACCCGCGAGCCCACGACCCGAGGGGGGCCGCCACTACCTCGCCGGCGCGCCTCGAGCGGCCTTCGCGACATCGCGGACCTTCCCCCGTTTTCTTCCCACCCTTTCCCAATTCGGCCCATTTCCTATACAATCCGCCCACCATGGAATACCAGAAGCGCACTGTCACCTGCGGCGGTCTCGGGGCCGCCGACGCGGGCAAGAACGTCGTCCTCAACGGCTGGGTGCATCGCCACCGCGATCACGGCGGCATCACCTTTCTCAATCTGCGCGACCGCTACGGCGTGACCCAGGTGGTCGTCGACGACGACGCCCCGGCCGCCCTCAAGGCGACTGCCGCCGAACTCAAGTTCGAGTACTGCGTCTCGATCAAGGGCATCGTGCGCGCGCGGCCCGAGAACATGGTCAACAAGGACATGGTCACAGGCGCCATCGAGGTCGTGGCCACGGACATCCAGATCTTGAGCCGCTGCGAGACCCTGCCCTTCATGGTCGACGAGAAGTCCGACGCGAAGGAGGACCTCCGCCTCACCTATCGCTACCTCGACCTCCGCTCCTTCTCGATGCAGCGCAAGCTCCGCCTCCGCCACGAGGTGGCCTTCGCCGTGCGCGAGTACCTCACGGGCTCGGGCTTCTACGAGATCGAGACGCCCACCTTCATCAAGTCGACCCCCGAGGGCGCCCGCGACTACCTCGTGCCCTCGCGGCTCTATCCCGGCAAGTTCTACGCGCTGCCCCAATCGCCCCAGCTCTACAAGCAGATCCTCATGGTCTCGGGCTTCGACAAGTACTTCCAATTGGCTCGATGTTACCGCGACGAGGACGCGCGCGGCGACCGCCAGCCGGAATTCACCCAGATCGACATCGAGATGAGCTTCGTCAAGCGCGACGACGTCCTCGAACTCGTCGAGGGCATGATGGGCCACGTCTTCGACAAGACCCTCGGCGTCAAGCTCCCCGCCACGTTCCGCCGCATCGCCTACGACGATTCGTTGGAATTGTACGGAACCGACAAGCCCGACCTTCGCTTCGGCATGGAGATGGTCGACATCGGCGAGTTCGCTCTTCGCTCGGGCTTTACTGCCTTCAAGGAGGCCCTGAGCGAGGGCGCGGCCCGCCAGGCGGCCGCGGCCCTTCGCGGCATCACCCAGGACGGTGGCGCGGTGAAGGCCCTCCTCGTTCCAGGAAAGGCCGACTACTCGCGCAAGCAGATCGAGGAGCTCGAGGCCGCCGCCAAGATCTACAAGGCCAAGGGCATGGCCTGGATGAAGGTCGGAGCGACGGGAGCCCTCGAGGGCGGGGCATCGAAGTTCTTCGTGCCGCCCGCCACCGGTTCCGCGAGCGGAGCCGAGGGTGCTGCCGGCGCGGACGCAAAGCTTGCCGCCGACCTCATCGCCAAGCTCGGCGCCAAGCCGGGCGACCTCATCCTGATGGTTGCCGACGCGAAGCGTAGGATCGCCAACGTGTCCCTCGGCGCCGTCCGCTCCAAGCTCGGCAAGGACCTCGGCTTCTGCGACCCGGCCCGCTATGAATTCGCCTGGATCGTCGACTTCCCGATGTTCGAATGGAACGAGGATGAGAACAAGTGGGACACCGCCCACCACATGTTCACCATGCCCCAGGAGAAGTACCACCCGACCCTCGAGTCCGATCCGGGCGCGGTGAAGGGCGACCTCTACGACCTCGTGCTCAACGGCTTCGAACTCGCCTCGGGCTCCATCCGTATCCACGACCCCGAGCTGCAGAAGAGGATCTTCGCAATTGTGGGCTTCGACGCGAAAGACGCCGAGACCAAGTTCGGCTTCCTCACCGAGGCCTTCAAGTACGGCCCACCGCCCCACGGCGGCATCGCCCCCGGCCTCGACCGCCTCGTGATGCTGATGGCCGGCGAGACCTCCATCAAGGAAGTCATCGCCTTCCCGAAGAACAGCTTCGCGGTGGGGCCAATGGACGACTCACCCAATTACGTAGATGAGAAACAGCTCAAGGAATTGCACATTAGGATCGTAGATGAGGCGGCTTCAAAGTAGGCCGATGGACTCGGTCGCCCGCCGGAAGGCGGGCTTGTCAATAAATTTCCTCTCCGTACAGCAAAGCCCGCATCGGCGAGCTTTGCTATGACTCGCCCAATTACGTAGATCAGAAGCAGCTCAACGAGCTGCACATCAAGATCGTGGAGTCGCCCAAGGCTTGAGGGAAGGGCCTGAGGCCTTCGTCGGCCGCGATCCCTTCGTGCGGAACGGGGTCGTGAAGGCCTGGACCCTCAAGGAGTGGAAGGAGATACTTGAGGGGGAGTGATCGAAGATTGCGTCGTCGAGCGTCCTAGCTGACCTCGGCAACATTTCCCCAGCAGGACTCAGACAGATATGGCTAACAAGATTTTCAGTCATGCATCGCCAATTCTTCGAAGCTTCAAAGTCAAAGAGGTTGTCGGGGTCGGACGCCAAGAAGGCGCAAATTGGGTTGCGCATTGCGCCTAATCCTCCGGTCATTCGACGTCGCACCTCGAGGATACGAGCGCGATGGCGTGTACCGCGGATTAGGCGCAGTGCGGTGCCTGTGTTATTGGTAGGCGTCCTTGCGATCCCGGACCCTGATTACTTCGATGATCAGCTTGCGGTCGTACACATTGTACACGACGCGATAATCTCCAATTCGGATCCGGTAGGTGCTTTCCGTATCGGTGAGCTTCCGTACGCCGTCCGAGCGAGGGTTGACCACCAAGGTCTCGACGGCGGCGAGAATCCTGGCTATGACCGGCTTGGGGAGCTTTCGTAGTTCCTTCGCGGCCGAGGCCTTCCACTCGATGCTATAGGAGGCCATCGGCATTGAGAGAGGCCAGGAGGTCCTTGTGGGAAACGGTGCTTTCGCCACGGCGCTCGGCGATTGCCGCGAGGTCGGCGAGATCCTCGAGCAGTTCAGTATAGGCATCCAAGGGAAGGATGACGGCGGTCTTGTGGCCCTGTTCGTCGGTGATGTACTGGGGATGGTTGATGGCGGCATCCATGGTGGTGCTCCTTGCGTGGCGGATCAAGACAATACTACTACGAATTCGCTCGAATGAGTTCATCAAGTACTTTGAGGACGGCTCGCTTCTTGTCTTCCGGAAGTTTTTCCAGTTCCCGGAAACGACGGATGATGTGAAGCGCCGGCGAGTCCACTGAAGGTTTGACCGCCCTGAGCCCGAGGAGTTCATCGGTGGAGACATTGAGGGTCCGGCGAACCGGATGATCATTTCGTCGATCAGGTGAACCCTGCCTGTCTCATAATCGGCAATCTGCTTTTGGGATATCCCCATCACGTCAGCAAGGGCCTCCTGGCTGAATCCGCCTTCCTTGCAGCTCTGGGCGATGCGTTTCCCGATCGCGCATCGATACCCGGAACGGAGATTGGTGTCTTCTTTGCGGGCTGCGGCATGTAAAGAAAACTAGCATGAGTCTTGTCTACTGAACCATATCGCATTCTTGGGCAGCTGCTTGAGGTCGTGAGGGCGCTTCGTGAGCTAGACGAGTTCGATGAGGGGGCCGACCCGCGCCGCGCCTCCGAAATTTGTACACGATTCAGCCTTGGCTATTCTCCATAGGCACCGCTATACTCTGGCCGCAAATCGGGCCCTGGCCGGACGGAGCTGCCGGCAAGGGCGACGCAAGCGGGGGTGGGATGCACGACATCATTCAAAGGCTCGAGGAAAAGCGCGAGGCGGCCCGCCTCGGCGGGGGTCAGGCTCGGATCGAAGCCCAGCACGCTAAGGGCAAACTCACGGCGAGGGAACGCATCGAGCTCCTCCTCGACCCCGACTCCTTCGAGGAATGGGACATGTTCGTCGAGCATCGCTGCGTCGACTTCGGCATGGACCAGCAGCGGGTGCCGGGCGACGGGGTGGTGACAGGCTATGGCACGGTGAACGGGCGCCTGGTCTTCGTGTACAGCCAGGACTTTACGGTCTTCGGCGGCTCCCTCTCCGAAGCCCACGCGGAGAAGATCTGCAAGATCCTCGACCAGGCGACGAAGGTGGGAGCCCCCGTCATCGGGATCAACGACTCGGGCGGCGCCCGCATCCAGGAAGGCGTGGCCTCCCTGGGCGGCTACGCCGATGTCTTCCAGCGCAATGTCATGGCCTCGGGGGTGGTGCCCCAGGTCTCCCTGATCATGGGGCCCTGCGCCGGTGGCGCCGTCTATTCGCCGGCCATCACCGATTTCATCTTCATGGTCGAGGATTCCTCCTACATGTTCGTGACCGGCCCCGAGGTGGTGAAGACCGTCACCTACGAGGAGGTGAGCGCCGAGGAGCTCGGCGGGGCGACGACCCACACCACGAGGTCGGGGGTCGCCGATCTCGCCTTCGAGAACGACGTCGAGGCCCTCCTCATGCTCAGGCGGCTGATCAGCTTCCTGCCTTCGAACAATCGCGAAAAGCCTCCCGTGATCCCGGTGGAGGATCCGGCCGACAGGCTCGACTACTCCCTCGACACCCTCGTGCCCGACAATCCGAACAAGCCCTACGACATAAAGGAGCTCATCCAGAAGCTGGTGGACGAGGGGGACTTCTTCGAGCTCCAGCCCGACTACGCGAAGAACATCATCGTCGGCTTCGCGCGGATGGAGGGCTCGACGGTCGGCATCGTCGCCAACCAACCCCTCGTCCTCGCCGGCTGCCTCGACATCAAGGCCTCGGTGAAGGCCGCCCGCTTCGTCCGCTTCTGCGACGCCTTCAACATTCCCATCATCACCCTCGTGGACGTGCCGGGCTTTTTGCCGGGCACCGCGCAGGAGTACGGCGGCATCATCAAGCACGGGGCCAAGCTCCTCTATGCCTATGCGGAATGCACGGTGCCCAAGGTCACGGTGATCACGCGCAAGGCCTACGGCGGCGCCTACGATGTGATGAGCTCCAAGCATCTCCGCGGCGACGTCAACTTCGCCTGGCCCTCGGCCGAGGTCGCCGTCATGGGGCCCAAGGGGGCGGTCGAGATCATCTTCCGCAAGGACATCGACGACGCGGCCAAGACGGCCCTCCGCACGGAGGAGTACCGCCACAAATTCGCCAACCCCTTCATCGTCGGGCAGCGCGGCTACATCGACGACGTCATCATGCCGCACGAGACGCGCAAGCGCATCTGCCGCTCCCTGGCCATGCTCGCGGGGAAGAAGCTCGAGAATCCGTGGCGCAAGCACGGCAACATTCCGCTGTGATCGGGGGCGAGGGCCATATGTTCAAGAAGATAGTAATTGCGAATAGGGGCGAGATCGCCTGCCGCGTCATCGCGACGGCACGGAGGATGGGCATCAAGACCGTGGCAGTGTACTCGGAGGCCGACAAGGATGCCCGCCACGTGACTCTGGCCGACGAGGCCGTCCTGATCGGCCCGGCGCCCTCGAGGGAGTCCTACCTCGATATCGCGCGCATCGTCCGGGCCTGCAAGGAGAGCGGGGCCGAGGCTGTCCACCCGGGCTACGGCTTCCTTTCGGAGAATCCCGACTTTTGCGAGGCCCTCGAAAAGGCGGGCATCGTCTTCATCGGGCCCACGGCCGCGGCGATGGGGAGCATGGGCGACAAGATCGCCTCGAAGCGCCTCGCGAAGCAGGCCGGCGTCAGCACCATCCCCGGCCACGACGGGGTCGTCGAGGAGGCTGAGGAGGCCGTAAGGATTGCGAGGGAGATCGGCTACCCCGTGATGATCAAGGCCTCGGCGGGCGGGGGCGGCAAGGGACTCAGGGTCGCCAGGAACGACGGCGAAACCCGCGAGGGCTTCGCAGCCTGCAGGAGCGAGGCCCTGAGCGCCTTCGGCGACGGCCGCCTCTTCGTCGAGAAATTCATCGAGGGCCCCCATCACATCGAGATCCAGGTGCTCGGCGACGCGCAGGGCAAGGTCGTGTACCTCGGCGAGAGGGAGTGCTCGATCCAGCGCCGGCACCAGAAGCTCCTCGAGGAGGCGCCCTCCCCCCTCCTCGACGCGGCGACCCGCGAGGCAATGGGGCGGCAGGCCGTCGCCCTGGCCAAGGCCGTGGGTTATCGCTCGGCGGGCACCGTCGAGTTCGTCGTCGACGAAAGGCGCAATTTCTACTTTCTCGAAATGAACACCAGGCTCCAGGTCGAGCACCCCGTCACCGAAATGGTCACGGGCCTCGACCTCGTCGAGCAGATGATCCGCGTCGCCGCGGGCGAGGCCCTGGCCTTCCGCCAGGAAGACGTGAAGCTCTCGGGATGGGCCATCGAGTGCCGCATCAACGCCGAGGATCCCCTCCACAACTTCCTGCCCTCGGTGGGAAGGCTCGTGAAGTACCAGCCGCCCCGGGAGACTCCCGGCGCCGTCCGCGTCGACTCGGGCGTGTACGAGGGCGGGGAAATACCCATTTATTACGATTCGATGATGGCCAAGCTCATAGCCCACGGGGACAACCGCGCACAGGCCATCGACCACATGCGCGAGGCCCTCGACTCCTTCGTCATCCGCGGCGTAGCGAGCAACGTCGCCTTCCACTCCGCCCTCATGCGGCACCCGCGCTTCGTCTCAGGCTCCTTCACCACCGCATTCATGGCCGAGGAGTACCCCAAGGGTTTCTCCGCCTCGGAGCTCGACCACGACGATCCCTTCCTCATCGCGAGCGTCGCGGCCTTCGCGCGGAGGCGCTACATCGACCGCGCCGTGCAGGGCAGCGGCCAGCTCCCCGGCCACCGCCGAAAGGTGGGGCCGGACTGGGTCGTGACAATTGGCAAGGACCGCTACGCCGTCGCCGTTAACCCGACCGAGGGCGGCTGCTCCCTCGTCTGCGAGGGGGAGGCCCACGAAATCAAGACCGATTGGAGGTTGGGCGAGGTTCTCTTCCGCGGCTCCTGGGACGGAAAGCGCTTCTGCCTCCAGATGGAGCGCGTCGGCTGGAGATACCGCATCTTCCATCGCGGCGTCGAGGTCGATGTCGAAGTGATGACGGCCCACGACGCCCATCTCCTCTCGCTGATGCCCGACAAACCCAAGCCCGACCTTTCCAAATTCCTCCTCTCCCCGATGCCGGGCCTCCTCGTCGAGCTGTCTGCCGCCGTCGGTCAGGAGGTGAAGGGCGGCGAGAGGCTTGCCGTCGTCGAGGCGATGAAGATGGAAAACATCCTCCGCGCCGAGCAGGACGGGGTGGTGGCCGAGGTCCTCGCGAAAAAGGGCGACAACCTGGCCGTCGACCAGATCATCCTGCGCTTCGCCTGAGCGCCCCGGCCCCCTGCTCGCCGGGCTGTTTCGGAGGCAGGGGGTACCTCTGAGGCAGGGGGGGGTACCTTCGAGGCAGGTGGGGGTACTTCAAAGCTCTGGTGTCGAGGGTCTGCACTCCGACGCCGAGGCTTTGAACTCCGACGCCGAGTGTTTGAGCTCCGACGCCGAGGCTTTGAGCTCCGACGCCGAGGCTTTGAACTCCGGCATCGAGAGTTTGACCTTCGGCGTCGGAGCTCTGAGCCCTCGCGCCGCTCCTACCTCGTGAGCTTCGACGCCACCGCCATCACTGCCTTCTTGGGCATGAATTTCGAGCCCTTGGCCATCAGGGCGTTCATCCAGCCGTGGATGGCGACGGACTTCCCCGCGATGACGGAGCGGTAGACGAATTCTCCCAATTGGCGGGATGTCGGCGCGCCGGAGAACATGCCGGCCTTTTCCAGGCCGGCGATCTTCGCGAACTCCGAGACGGTGGCGCCGGGGCAGATCGTCGTCACCCTGACCCCCTCCCCCTCGAGCTCGGCGCCCAGGGCCTCGGAGAAATTGAGGACATAGGCCTTCGTGGCCGCGTATGCCGCGAAGCCGGGGATGGGCTGGAAGGCCGCGGTGGAGGCGATGTTGACGATGTGTCCGCTCTTTCGCGCCGCCATGTCGCGGGCGAAGAGTTTGGTCAGCTTGGTGAGGGTCACCATGTTGAGCATCAGCATTTCGGTTTCGCGGTCGAGATCGATGTCGACGAATTTGCCCGAGGTGCCGAAGCCCGCGTTGTTGACGAGGATATCGATCTTGAGGCCCCGGCGCCCGACCTCGGCGTGAAGACCTTCGGCCGATTCGAGCTTCGCGAGGTCGGCGGAAAGGACGGCGACGGAGACTCCATGCCGGGCTTCCAGCTCCTTCTTCATTTCCTCCAGGCGATCGAGCCTCCGCGCCGCGAGGACGAGATCGTAGCCCTGTTCGGCGAAGACCTCCGCCGTCGCCTTGCCGATGCCGGCCGAGGCGCCGGTGATGAGGGCCCTGCCCCTGTCTTTGCCTGTCGTCTCCATCCTGCTTCCTCCTCGTGAGGGGCAAAGCTACGAAGGGAAGCTCGGGCAGTCAAGTTCCCGGCCTCTCCGCCACGGCCGCCACGGCGAGTCCCCCGCTATGCCGGCAGGATGAAGAATCTGCCGATCGCGATCAGGGCGACGAGGAGGGCGAGGATGATGGCCGGAGCCGACTTGGCGGCCTCGCCGCGCGCGAAATGGGAGGCGACGGCGCCGAGCATCAGGACGAAGAGGGCGGCCGCCGCGACGGCCCCGAGGATGGGGAAGATGCCCAGGAGCTGGGGGAGGACGAGGCCCAGGGCGCCGAAGAACTCGGCCAGACCGATGAGCTTCACCTGGACGGGCGGTAGGTCGGCCACCCAGCCCACCCTTTCGCGGAGTTTTTCCCGCGGCAGGAGAAGCTTCGAAGTCCCCGTCATGAGAAAGGCCAGGGTTCCTATGGCTTGGAGTATCCAGAGCGCGATGTTCATGGCTCTCTCCTTGCGATCGTCGTCTCGCTCAACCCCTCGTCGGCGGGCTCCGACGAGAGGTTGAGCGGAGAGTCACAAGTTACTCGCGCAGGTCACGATTCGACAAACACGGCCGATCGCGCTCCTGATGCGGAAATCTCGGCCGCGTCCTCCCTTCGCCTTCGAAGGACTCAGCAGGCGTGGGCCAAGCCCTTCTCGTCGACGATGATGCGAGTCCTGCAGGAGGAGCAGACGAATTTGCCGGCCTTGTTGGCCACGAGTTTCCGCCCGCAGCCGGGGCAGGCGAAGCTCAGGCGGAATACCTTCGGTTGGGGAGGGGGGAGGCTCTGGAGTTCGGCGAGGGCCTTGGCGGGGTCGTCTCGGATGATGTTGACCGAGGCGAGTCCGAGCATGTCGAAGATGTCGTAGACCCTCGATTGCATCTTCGCGAAGGCCATCGCCCCGCCCTTGGCGCGGAGGTCGTTCGCGATCCGCGAAAAGGCCGCCATGCCCGAGGCCGACACGTAGCCGAGTTCGCGGCAATCGAAGAGCAGCCGCTTGAAGCCCGCCGAGAGAAGCTTTCCCACCGATCGCTCGAAATAGTCCGTATTGTACGTATCGATCCTGTCGCCGAGGTGGATCGTGAGGCCCAGGTCGTCGCCCTCGATGCGCTCGAGGAAGATGTTGAGATGATCGCCCTTTTCTTCGTCGAAGCCGGGCATTATCGCTTCATTGCCGTAGGCGGACATCTGCCGCTCCCTTCGTCGGCTCCTGACGGTCAGCGTCCCGGTGTCGACATAAGGGATACCACGGAGGAAGGGGAAGGTTGCAAAAAAATGGCGGACTCGACGAGGCTCATTCCCCGAGGGGGAAGACGAGTTCGAAACGGGTGCCGGCCTCCGAGACGACGGCGAGCCGGCCCTTGAGCTGGCGGGCGAGCCCCTCCACCACCGAATGGCCGAAGCCCCGGCTCTCGCCCTCGCCGTCGATGCCCTTCCCGTCGTCCGCGACGGTGAGGCGGCCCTCGCCCCGGAGCGCCGAGAATTCCACGACGATCCGGCCATCCCTGCCGTCGGGGAAGGCGTGCTTGTAGGCGTTGGTGATGAGCTCGTTCGCGACGATACCCATGGGCATGAGGATGGAGGCGTCGAGCACGCGGGACTGGAGCTTCTTGACGATGCGGATCGCGCCTTCCCTCCCGTGAAAAACCCCCTCGCCGTCGCGCCCGGAGCGGCCCTGTTGCGAGGCTATCGAATCGACGATATCGGCCAGATAGACGGCGGCGTCCATGCTCGTCACGGACTCGGCCCTGTAGAGTTTGTTGTAGAGGAGCATCATGCTCCCGAGCCGAGACTCGGCGTCGCGCAGGGCGGCGCGCACCGTCGGCACCTCCGTCGATTGGGCCTGCATCGAGAGGAGGGACATCATCGAACCCATGTTGTTTTTGATCCGGTGATGGACCTCTTGAAGGAGGAGCTCCTTCTCGGAGAGGAGGGACCTGATGCGCTCGCTCGCCTGCCAGGATTCCGTGATGTCCGTGAGCATCCCATCCCAATGGATGCTGCCGTTCGCCTCCACCTGGGGGATCGATTCCTTGCGGATGCGGCGGAGCTGACCCTTGACGAGGATGCGTCCCTCCCACAGGAAGGGCGTCGCCGACGAGTCCGCCCTCGCCAATTCGGCGAGAAAGGATGCCCGATCGTCGGGATGGATCAAGGCTATCTCGCGCTCATTGTCGACGGGGACCATGTCCGCGGCGAAACCGTAAATCTTGAGATAGCGCTCGCTCAGGTAATCGTACCGGGAGCGCCCGAACTTGTCGCTCGTCGCCCGATAGACGCCTACGGGGATGTTTGCGGCGAGCCTGTCGTAGGCCCGCTGGCTCTCTTCCAGGGCCATTTCCGATTTCTTCCGCCTCTCGACCTCCTCCCTGAGTTCGTCGAAATCCGAGCGGAGATTTTCACGCATGCCGACGAGATCGAGGCGGAGGGCTTCGATCTCGCGAATCGAGGAGGGCGCGAGCTCGGCCGATTCGTCGCGACCACCCTGGGCCACGGCGCCCGCGAAGGCCGAGAAGGCCCTCACCTTGCCGTCCAGATAACCGGTGACGACGAAGGAGAGGAAGACGAGGAGAAGAATTCCCAAGAACATCGAAAAGGCGGAGACATTCAACAAGCGGTCGATGCTTCCGAGGATCTGGGCTTGGGGATAGATGGTCACGATGCGCCAGTCGCGGTCTACCGGATCGGCGAGGGGGGCCGACAGGGCGAGGAATCGTTCCTTGCCCACCTTGTACCAGACATAGGGCTTATCAGAAGATCCGGTCGCCGCGGCCTTCACCATCGCGGCCGCCGAGGCCGCGATGCGCGGATCGACGCTCTCCGTCGCGAGGAGGCGCCGCGCGGGCCCCTTGCCCTGCCTCGGCGAGAAAATGTTCGGGTCGGCCGGAGAGGCGACGAGGAGGCCTTCCTGATTGACGATATAGCTGAGGCCGTTTCCCTCCGCGCTGATCTCGCGCACGAAGCCGGCGATCTGGGAGAGAAAGAGGTCGACCGAAACGACGGCGATGAGCTTTCCGTCCTTGGCGTACACGGGCCGCGCCGCGGAGATCGTCGAATCCTGGCCGGTAAAGAGGGGAAAGATCCCCGTCCAGACCAGGCCCTGACGGGCCACCGCTTGCGTGTACCAGGGTCTGACCCTCGCATCGAAGGAGGGAAGGGTCTCGATGACCGAGCTTGTCCGGCCCTTGTCGTCAATGGCGTACTTGGTGAAGGCGCCGGCTGCGAAGGAAGGCGTCTCGATGAGATACTCCTTGCCGCCGGGTCCCTCCCTTCCCGCGTCGACAAGGCCGCCCTTCACGCTGCCGATATAGACGCTCGATACGGCGGGGCTCGAACGGAGGAGGGCGAGAAGGTGGACCTCCATGCCGCGAAGGTTGCCCGGATCGAGGTCGCCCGAGAGGAGGGCCTGATAGTTCACGTCGTCGATCATCACGGCCGAGGACAGGAGGCCCGACAAGCGTTCCGCCACGGTACGAGAGGTTTCCACGAACAGACGATCGGTCGTTTGCGTTATTGCGGCCTGGCTGTTCCACCAGTTGACGAGGCCCACCAGAAGGGCGGCGACGAGCATCGGCCCGACCACGAGAAAAAGGAGGAGGGAGCGGATCGTGTACATTCCGGGCTTCGTCTGCCCGCGCCGAAAAAGCATGACATCCCTCGATTATTGCCCAGGCTAGGGGAATCGCCGGCGGTGGTCGCTCCTGGCTGTCCTCTGAGCGTCAAACAGGATAACACCGCCTTGGGCCGATGACCAGTCGATAAGAAACGAACCTTTGCAGTCTTTCCGCAATGGGCGATACTCCTCCCATGACCACGGAGGCATTTCTCGCGCTGCGCTGGTTCGACGACGACCGCCCTCTTGTCGAGCCGCCCTTTCCCTCCCCGATTCTCGCCGACCCGACCTTCCTCTTTCCTTCTGAGACGGCCGCGGCAACACTCGAGGGGGCAGGGGCGAAGGCTGCGCATGCCAAACCGACCTGGGCCCTCTTCGCCCATACGGCCTTCGGCATCCGGCGCTATATCTCGGAGGACGGCCTCGCCTGGCAGGATCGCGGCCAGGTCGTCGCCAACGCGATGCGCGCCTTCGTGCGCAGGATCGACGGGGAGTTCATTCTCGCCTACGAAAAATATCGGCCCTTCGCCCTTCCCCTCCAACTCCTGCCGCGGCGACCCCGCTGGCATTCCCGACTCGAGGCCAGAAGGAGCGCCGACCTCGAGCGCTGGTCGGAGCCCGAAGTCCTCCTCGAGCCGGACTTCGCTTGGGCGAGGGCTCCCGGGCTCGGCGAGTCCCTATCGAACCCCTGTCTCGTACCGACCGGCTCGGGCTGGAGGCTCTGGTTTTCCGCCTCCCTCGTCACGATAGCCGACTGCGGCTTCGACGAGCCGCGCTTCATCGCCTGCGCCGACGCCGCCGCGCCCACGGGACCCTTCGCCGCTCCGTCCGGCCCCCGTCTCGCCCCTTCCCTCGAAAAGGGGGATGACCTCCTCGGTGAAGGCTCGATCAAGGTCATCGAGCTCGAGGACGGATGGATCGGCCTCCAAAACAAGATCTTCCGCGGCATCGACGGCCGCTCGCGCTCGGCCATCTTCCTCCTGCGATCCGAGGACGGCCTCTCGTTCCGGGCCGCGAGACGGGAGCCCCTCCTCGGACCCTCCTCGGGCTGGAGGTCGAGCCACGTCTACGCCTGCGACTGCCGCCGCGATCCGGAGGACGGGAGCTGGTACCTCTACTACAACGCCCGCGACGGCTGGTACAAGACCAAGGGCAGGGAGAGGATCGGTAGGCTCGTGGGAAGGGAGAAATGAGGGGAGTCGGCTCCCCTCACCGAGGGGAGGGACAGTGGACTCAGCCGCCTGAGTCCCTGTCGCGTTTCAATGCGTCGAGGGAGGCGTCGACCGAGGCCTGGCTTTCCAGCTTGGCCATTTCCGCGTCGAGGGAAGCATTCCCCTCGCCGAGGAGGGTTCCCGTCATCAACTGGAGCTCGGCGAGGAGGCGGTCCGCGTCGATGCTCCGCTCCTTGGCAGCCACCATCGGCAGCTGTTCGCGAATCCGCCGCACCTTCGCCTCGGTCTCGGCGAGCTCGGCCGCGAGGGCGGCCCGTTTCGATTCGATTTCGGCGAGCCTCGCGCGCGCCTGATCCGCGAGCTCCGCCATCCCCTTGCCCTCGGCCAGGGCGATGCGCTTGGTCCAGACGCCCTGATCCGCTTCGACGGCCTCGAGCTCCTTTCGCGTCAGCTTCGCCGCCGTCGCGAAATCGAGGAGATAGGCCTTGGCGCCCGGGAGATCGAGGCCGGTGAGGTCGATGTCGTCTGGCATCGGCATCAGAGTTTCCATGTGAAGCCGCCGCCGATCGAGATGCCACCGTAATTCGAATAGAGAACTGGGACCGTGGTCAGCCAGTACTCGCCGCCACCTTCGGCGTAGACCTTCAGATCGCGGGTCACGAGGAAGGAAGCCGCGAGATTGACCTGTCCGCCGAAGTGGAAAAGCCAGGTGTTGCTCGTGTCGGTGCTATAGCCACTGAGAATTTCGGTGAGATAGACGTAGCTGCCGCCTACTGCCGCATAGGGTGTCAAAGAGAGCCTGCCGATAGACATGTTATATTCGCCGCCGACGAGGACGTCGATGGGAATCGCAAAGGCAGTGAGAATATTCCTAATGCCGTTGAGAGGTATTTCCACCTCGGCGAAGGGGCGGGAATCGTAGACTCCTCGCGAAAGAACCGCCCGGAACCCAAGCATATAATTGGAACCGGCCGTCCCTCCCCCCCCCATAATGCTGCCATCAGGATTCATGACCGTGAGTTGCGTGCCAGTAAGCACATGGAAAAATGGGGTCGCCTCCACACCGAGCCGCGGTATCTCGCTCAGCTGCATGTCTTTGGTAACGCGCCCCTGGTTGTAGACGATCCGGCCTGTCGAGACTTCCGAGCCGACATCCTTGATGACTATAAGTCCCGTCTCCCGATCGTCGCGGAATCCCTCCACCATGCTCTTCTCGACGACAGCATACTCGTCTCCTTTCTGTATTCCCATATTCCTACCTAGTTGCAGCTTAATCGTCCCTCCGGAGACCTCAAGCACCTTGCTCCTTATCTGGAAGGCGTCGATCTTGCGTATCTCGAAGGTAAGCTGGGCGGCGATGCCTCCCACCGCGCCGGAAATCGATTGGAACTGGTTCGATTTAGAGGAGCCGCTCGAGACCACGTGGGCCTGGCCCAGGACGGATCCCCCCGAGGCTACGTCGAGGAAGGTGACGTCGACGGTGATGCTCGCCTCCCAGCGGAGGGTCTTCTGGTTGTACTGCGAGTCGAAGCCGCCCACGACGGGCACGGCGACGATGAAGGCGCCCACGAGGCGGTTCCACTCGGCCTGGGTCAGGAGGGTCTCCCCGAACTGGTACTTGTCGGGGATGACCACCGAGCCCTGCTTCGATTGCTTGATCGCATCCTCGAAGGCCGGAAGGTCGGCGCTCGACAGCTTTTGCTGGTAGCCGATGACATTGAAGCGGCCGAGGTCGACGAAGACCTTCTGGATGTCGAGATCGACGCGGCCCAAAACCTCGAGGGGGATGGGATAGCCGTAGGTGCCGAGGCCGAAGATGGCCATGTCCTGCTTTTGCGACACGGTGGGGCTCAGGGCAGCGTCGGCGCTCTGTCCCGACAGCTCGGAGAGGGCAAAGGCTAGGGCGATGATCGCAAATGCGACTCGATTCTTGATAAGCATGGGGCTGGCTCCACGGGTGCAGGATGCTGAACGCGGGGGACTGTCCCCGCCATTGTCGAAGCAAGATCGAAGCGGTGTCAAGGCGCGCGACGATCGCGCGGCCGATCGCTCAGAACTCGAGGCTCGCCTTCAGCACCGGGCCGTAATGCACCAGATAGACCGAGGGCGAGGCATCGACATGAGAGGAGTCCACGGTTCCCTTGGGCGTGATGCAGGTGAGGGTCTGGCCGCCGATGTTGTAGCCGAGGCCGAAACCGAGGCGGAGGCGCCCCAGGCCGCCCACCCACTGGAGGCCGAGGGTCAGGTTGTAGTCGACGAGCATGGGGATCTGCGTCGCGCTCCAGAGCGGAAGATGGTTGGCGTTTTCGATCCAGGCCTGGGCATCGGCGCCGATGGTGGAGATGCCCGCCCCCGCCCTGTCCTGGGTCCATAGCCAGGGGGCGAAGCCCTGCATTTGGCCGAAGACGCCCCTGCGGGCGATGGCCGAGTGAAGGCTGTCCACACCCAGGATGACCGAGTAGATGCCGAAGGCCATGTCGGGCTGGTAGAAGGATACGACGGGCGCCCACCAGACCGAGGCTCGGCTCGTGTCGTAGGTCAGGCAATCGAGCTGCACAGGCAGGCGATAGGACATATAGCCGAGGCCGAGGTAGTCGATGCCCCCCGAACCGGCTAGAAAATAGAGAAGATCCACGCTGATAAAGGGATTGTCGAAGCTCGATTGGGCAGGCATGCCGCCCTGGGGGCTGCCGAGCCAGGTGGCAGTTCCCTTGAGGCCCGAGGTCTCCACCCTGACTTCGAAGATGTCGTAGCCGAGGTAGCCCATCAGGCGGTTGAGCTTGCCGACGAAGTTGCTGTCCACATCCACGTCGAGGCCGACCCTCAGCTTGAGTTTCTTGAAGAAGAGCCCGCCCTCGTAGGTCGTGCTCGCCGTCCGGTCCATCGTCACGCTGAGCTGATTGACCCGCGGCGTGGCGTAGCCGAAGAAGGAGTCGCTCAGGGCGTCCATGTCGCCCGAGGCCCAGTTGTTGAAGGGGGCAATGGAGAAGCTGCCCGAGGTCGAAAGGGCTTCGAGGAGGGAATTCCTAAGCGAAGCGGGGGAGAGATTGGGGATTTGAGCCGAAATCGGGATGCCGGAAAAGAGGAGAAGGAGGCTCGATAAGACGGATCCGAGAACCCAAGGACGCGACGACCTAGGCATGAATCACTGTCCCCCTTCTGCAATCCTAATGCCGCTACTCCGGTAATGCCATGACCTTGCGCCGTCACGGCCTCTTGAACCTTCCTTCCTTTATCACTATACTCCGTTCTAACCGGCGTTTTTCAAATATAAGGCAGCTAACCGTAAGCTTTGCAACTGAAATGCTCGAAACGAGAAGCCGACGGCATTCTGCTACGATTCGATCGTGTCGAATCGACGATTCGATGGTTTCGAATCGATGAATCATAGTGAGAGGTAGAGAGCGACATGGCCTTCGACATCACCAAGATGCGTAACATTGGCATCAGCGCCCACATCGACTCGGGCAAGACCACGCTTTCAGAGCGTATTCTCTTCTACTGCAACAAGATCCACGCGATCCACGAGGTCCGTGGCAAGGACGGCGCTGGCGCGACGATGGACTCGATGGACCTCGAGCGCGAGCGCGGGATCACCATCCAGTCGGCGGCCACCAACGTCGAGTGGAAGGACAAGACGATCAACCTGATCGACACCCCCGGACACGTCGACTTCACCATCGAGGTCGAGCGCTCCCTCCGCGTCCTCGACGGGGCCATCCTCGTCCTCTGCGCGGTGGCCGGCGTCCAGTCCCAGTCCATCACCGTCGACCGCCAGCTCAAGCGCTACCACGTGCCCCGCCTCGCCTTCATCAATAAGTGCGACCGCACCGGCGCCAACCCCTTCAAGGTGAAGGCCCAGCTCGCCGAAAAGCTCGGACTCAACCCCGTCTTCATGACCCTCCCCATCGGCCTCGAGGACAAGCTCGAGGGCCTCGTCGACCTCGTCGAGATGAAGGCCGTCTACTTCGACGGCGACGCCGGCGAGGATCTCCGCTACGCCGAAATCCCTGCCCACCTCCAGGCCGACGCCGAAAAGTACCGCGAGGAGCTCATCGAGGCCGCCTCGATGTTCGACGACGAGCTCATGGAGGCCGCCCTCGAGGGCAACGCCACCAACGAGCAGATCATGGCCGCCGTCCGCAAGGGCACGATCAGCGACCAGCTCGTCCCCGTCTTCGTGGGCTCCGCCTACAAGAACAAGGGCGTCCAGGTCCTCCTCGACGGCGTCTCCGCCTACCTCCCCGACCCCACCGAAAAGCAGAACGTCGCCCTCGACCTCGACAAGAACGAGGAGCGCATTACCCTGACGACGGAAGGCGAGAAGCCCACCGTCGCCCTCGCCTTCAAGCTCGACGACGGCCAGTACGGCCAGCTCACCTACGTCCGCATCTACCAGGGCCAGATCAAGAAGGGCGACGAGCTTCTCAACACCCGCGCCCGCAAGCGCTTCAAGGTCGGCCGCCTCGTCCGCATGCACGCCTCCACGATGGAAGACATCACCGAGGGCTCGCCCGGCGACATCGTCGCCCTCTTCGGCATCGAGTGCGCATCGGGCGACACCTTCTGCGACCCCAAGCTCAACTACGCGATGACCTCGATGTACGTGCCCGAGCCGGTCATCTCCCTGGCCATCGAGCCCAAGGACAAGAAGTCATCCGACCAAATGGCCAAGGCTCTCAACCGCTTCACCAAGGAAGACCCGACCTTCCGCACCTTCGTCGACCCCGAGTCCAACCAGACCATCGTCCAGGGCATGGGCGAGCTCCACCTTGAGGTCTACATCGAGCGCATGAAGCGCGAGTACAAGTGCGAGGTCACCACGGGCATGCCCCAGGTCGCCTACCGAGAGGCCATCACCCAGCGCGCCGAGTTCCACTACACGCACAAGAAGCAGACGGGCGGCTCCGGCCAGTACGGCAAGATCGCCGGCTACATCGAGCCCTGCGAAGAGAAGAACTTCGACTTCGTCAACTCGATCAAGGGCGGATCCATCCCCAGCGAATTCATTCCCTCCTGCGAAAAGGGATTCAAGGCCTCGATGGAAAAGGGCAGCCTCATCGGCTTCCCCATCGTCAACATCCGCGCCTGCATCAACGACGGAGCCTCGCACCCCGTCGACTCCTCCGACATCGCCTTCCAGCTCGCCGCGATCGGCGGTTTCCGCGAAGCCTACGAAAAGGCCAAGCCCGTCATCCTCGAGCCCATCATGAAGGTCGAGGTCGAGGGCCCCACCGAGTTCCAGGGCAACATCTTCGGCTCCATCAACCAGCGCCGCGGCCTCATCACCGCGAGCTCCGAGGACGGCATGTTCTGCAAGGTCGAGGCCGAGGTGCCCCTTTCCGAAATGTTCGGCTATTCCACCGTGATCCGCTCCCTCTCCCAGGGCAAGGCCGAGTTCACCATGGAGTTCCTGAAGTACGGCAAGGTGCCGACCAACGTCTCCGACGACCTCAAGAAGAAATACCAGGAGAAACGTCGTGCCGAACAAGGTCGTTGATTCGGCACGTGCCGAACAAGGCCGGTAATTCGGCTCGTTCCGAGCAAGGCCGCTAATGCGGCTCGCGCCGTGCCGGGTCGTCGATCCGGCGCGGGGCGCGTAGGGCCGTCAAGGCTCCGTTACTCGCCCTCTTTCTTTCCCGGGGGCCCGACCTATAATTACTGATCAAGGAGTCCCCATGCAGAAAGCGGAGCTTATTGCCAAGAGTCCGGTGCGCGTCCTCGAAAAGTCCATCGAGGGCGGGCTCTCCAGCGGCAACATCGGCGTCATCGCGAGCAGAAAGGGCGTCGGCAAGACTTCTGTCCTCGTCCAGATGGCCATCGACAAGCTTCTTCAGGGCAAGAAGGTCATCCACGTATCCTTCAGCCCCAACGCGACCCATGTCTTCGACTGGTATGAGAATATTTTCGGCGAAGTGGCCAAGAGGCGAGGCCTCGAACACGTCGACGAGGTCAAGGAAGAACTCGTCCACAACCGCGTCGTAATGAACTTCTCCCAGAGCGCCATCAAGACCGAGCAGGTCCTCGGATCCCTCCGCCACATGCTCGTCGAGGGCGGGTTCAAAGCCGAAACCCTCATCGTCGACGGCTTCAACTTCGTCAAGTCGAGCCCCGCCGAGTTCGAGAAATTCCACGCCTTCGCCGCCGAGATGGGCGTCGAGATCTGGTACTCCGCCACCCTCCCCCTCGAGGAACCCCTCGTCGGCAAGGACAACATCCCTCCCCTGCTCAAGGATTATCTGGCCATCATCGCCGTCCTCATCGTCCTCGAACCCAAGGCCGAGTACATCCACTTCAGCGTCGTCAAACACCACGACAAGCTCAACCCCGAAGACCTCAAGATCAAGCTCGATCCGAAGACGCTACTCATAGCTGACGTCTGAGGATCGAGGCGGTCAGGATGACCGCTCCAAAGGGAAGCGGAACGGTTCTGCCGTTCCGCTCGTCATTTTCCGGCAGGACGTCGGAAAATGACGAGGATCCGAAGACGCTACTCATAGCTGACGTCTGAGGACGGCAGAGCTCTGGCCCGAATTGAGGGCTGCCGAGCCTCGGCCGAAACGCGACTGGAGCCACCTGAAGGGGTGGCTCTTTTCTTTATCCCCGGCCCGCTTCAGGCAATCAATGGCGATTTGGGCGCTGCGACACTATCCTTTGCGCTACGTCATACCAGCTGTCCGGCTTCACTGCCCGGACTAAAAGGAGGGGGCATGAAGAGATTCTTCGTCGCACTATCCGTCGCTGTCATCGCGATCCTCGGCATGCATGCCCAGACCGTCTCGTTCGGTCTGGGCGACACCGGCCTCGAGGCGAGCCTCAACGTCATCGGGGCGAGCGCCAAGGTCGACATGGGGGGCTTCACCGCGGAAGTGAGCCTCCAATGGGGCACGAGCCCGACCCAGGTCCAGACGGCGCTTTCGCAGGGTCTTCAGCCGGCCGAGGTCTATCTCGCGGCCGCCCTCGCGAACATGTCGGGGAAGTCCCTCACCTTCGTCGTCGGCGAGTACAAGAAGAACAAGGCGAAGGGCTGGGGCGCCCTCGCCAAGTCGCTCGGCATCAAGCCGGGCTCCAAGGAGTTCAAGGCCTTGAAGGATAAGAGCTCCGCCTCATCCGACAAGGCCAAGAAGAAAAAGAAGTAGCCCCAGCCCGGGGCGGAAGTCCCGCCTCGGGTCGCGAGCCTGCTATTTAACTATATGGATTCTTTCCTCCGTGGGCATCAGTGTCTTGTCCCTGGCCCAATCGAGGAGGACCTCGGCGTCGATGAATCCCGTGTCGACAGCGTCCTTGCCCGACTTGAGGGTCGTGTACTTGTCGCCGCCGGCGGCGATGAAGTTGTTGACGCAGACGGCGTAGGTCGCCGATGGATCGATGGCGGCATAGGAGCCGTCGGCCTGAAGCACATTGGCGCCGCTCACCCGCTGTCCCTTCGCCTTGTCGGGACTGACATTGAAGGTAATGCCCGAGACGTAGGTAAGTGGGTTCTGGGGGAAATGCGGCCCGTAGTTCGTGAGGGCGAAATCGACGGCGTCCTCGAGGGTCGAAACGACCTGGGCGCCGCTCAGCTTCATCGTGACGAGGGTGTCGCCAAAGGGGATGATTTCATAGACCTGAGCCACCGTCAGCGGTCCCTGGATGAGATCGGTCCGCACGCCGCCCGCGTTGGTGATCGCGATCTGGGCGCCGGTCTTGAGGCGCATCGTGCCGGCGATGATGGGGCCGGGGCCGGAGTTGAGGCCGCGCTTCATGTCGGCCCCGACCTGGGTCGCAACCTGGGTCTGGAGCTGCTTGACGCCCGCGGCATAGCCTTCGGCCAGGGCCTTCGCCGCGGGATCTCCCCCGCTCAGCGCGATCTCGGGGTGGGTCGCGAGGGCCATGGTCAGCTTGTCGTAATCTTTCGAGTAGAAAGCGGCGAGGTCGCCGGTGACCGGCACGAAGTCCTTTCCATTGAACTCGGCGATTGAAAGACCCTCGGCCGAATCGGTGAACTGCACGCGCTTCGGTTCGCCGGCGGGATTCGGAAGATCATAGACGCGGAACCAGTCATTGCCCACGACGGCGACCGGCTGGGCCGTCCAGGAATCAACCTTGCCCTGTTTGGTGAAATCGACCTTGATGTCGCCGACGACCTTGCCCCATTCCCAGGACTGGACAACGAGGACCTTGGCGCCCGAGGGATCGGTCGCGAGGGTCGGATAGGGGCCGAAGCTGCCGAGGCCGTCCGCCTTCCAGTCGCCGAGGAGGGTGTGGCTGTGGCCGCCGATGACCAGGCTGAGTCCGCTCACCTTGGATACGAGGTCGAGGTCCTCGGCGTAGCCGAGATGCGAGACGAGGATGATCGTGTCGACGCCCTTCGCGTGGAGATCGTCCACCGCGTTCTGGACGGGGGCGATGGGGTCGAGGAAGGAGATCGTCGCGCCTGGATTCGAGATGTAGGGAGTCTCGGGTGTCGTCGCGCCGATAAAGCCTACCTTGTGGCCGGCGACCGTCTTGATCAGATAGGGAGCGGGCGCGAGGGCCCCGATCGAGGGCTCTCCCCCGAAGTAGACGTTCGAGGTGACGATGGGGAATTTCGCGGCCGCGAGGAGCTTGTCGCGGAGGACGGGAACGCCCTTGTCGAATTCGTGGTTGCCGAGGGTGGCGACATCGAGGCCGACGAGATTCCAGAAATCCACGTCGGCCTTGCCGAGGTACTTGGTGAAGTAGAGGGTGCCCTGGAAGAAGTCGCCTGCATGGATGACGAGACTGTTCGGATCCTCGGCCCTGAGCCTGCCGATGACGTCGGCGATCTCGGGGAAGCCGCCCATGTGAACGTAGACTGGTTTAGCGTTCAGGCCCTCGCCGAGATCGAGGGTCAGTTTGACGGTCGCCGGATCGAAATGCGAATGGGTGTCGTTGACATGGATGAGGGTGAGGCTGAAATCTTGGGCGTCCTGCGCTCCGAGGCTGAAAGCCCCGAGGAACAGAACCAGGATCGTCAGCGCAAGCGCGCCAAATCTTCGCATACATCCTCCTTGCCGTGTGTGAGGGGGGAACGTGACTCGCGCCGGGGCGCGACGGTGCGACGACCGTAACCCAAAAGTGTGGGACGGCTTTCGGCCCTCGTCAAGGAATGAAGAATTAGCCTCCGGTAGCCATTGCCTTTCCATCGACTTGCCTCCGATCCCTCGCCGCGCCAGAATCGGGTTTTCGAGGAGGCTCACAGTGGGCGATTTCCATCTCACGCGCGCGACGCAGCGCGATCTTTCCACCTGCGTCGACATCATGATGGATTCGATCCTCGGCGAGGAGTATTTTTCGCGCGAACTCGCCGAGGGAATTCTGTACGAAGGGATTACGCAGAGGCAAGTCTTCGTCGCGAAGACGGCGAAGGGCGAGATCGTGGGTTTCTTTCGCCTCGCCCTTTCAGGAGTCTTCCTGGTCTTCGCCTACATCCACCTTTTCGCGGTGCGGGCAGACAGTCGCGGCAAAGGCGTCGGCAACTTCCTTCTCGCCGAGGCCGAGCGCCTCATACGCGAGGAAGAAGGATACCCCGACATCAAGAAGTCCTTTCTCCTCGTCGGCAAGATCAACCGCCGCGCAAAGGCCTTCTACGAGAAACACGGCTACAAGCGCATGGCGACCTTCGACAACCTCTTTTCGATCGGCGACACCGAGTTCCTGATGATGAAGGAACTCGGCAGCCTCGACTGATTCCGGGCCGCCCCGACCGGGATCAATGGACGAGGAGGTCGATTCTCGTCAGCGTCACGTTGCCCCGGACGGCCGGCGCGTTCGTCAGGTGCCAAGCCACGTATTTCTCGGCGAAGGGCTCGGAGGAGGCGGTCCCGTCCACGGGAACGATGACCTTGAAGCCGCGCAGGCAGGCGCCGATGCTCGTGCCGAGGACGGCGCCCTCGGCGACAAGGCCCGTGATGACGAGGGTCTTTATGCCCTTCGACTTGAGCCAGGCTTCGAGGTCGGTGCCGTAGAACTTGTCGACGCTCGAGCGGACGATGTGGTCGCTCGGCGCCGGCTTGAGCTCGGGCACGATCGATTCCGGCCCCGACTGTCCCGCGAGGCTATAGGCGACGAGGATTCCCGAGTTCCGCGCGAAGGCGAGGAGCCTCGCGACGCGGGGAACCGTGGCGGCCGCACGAGGCCGCCCGGCGATGATCCTGTCCTGGAAGTCGAGGAGGAGGAGGGCCGTGGTGGAGGGGTCGATGACCGGCGCGACGAGGGCGGGCGCAGGCGGCGCCTGCACCGAAGACCATTCATCGACGATGGTCGGTCCCTCGGCCGAGACGGCGAGGCATGACAACGAAGCCACAATACTAAGTAGTAGTCCTTTCATCCCCAGCTCCTTTGGCCCGCCCGATTCCGTCAGAAGGCTTCGAATTCCGAATCGAGAATCTTGTCTTTTCCCGAGACTTCGCGTCCGCCTGTCGCCGTGCCCACGGGCGCCATGGCCGTGGGCCGTCCCGGGCCGGAGAGGGCCACCGCCGTCCCGCCCTCGCCCTGGCGCCGCGTCCCGCTTCGCATCGACTGGGCGTGGGCGATCTTGATATTCCGATGTTGAGGGGCGGTCGGCGCGATCTTCCGGACATTCGCCTGGACCGCCCTTGAATTGGCGAAGAACAGCATCGCCTCGCGGAGCTGCTCCGACTGGCTCGAGAGTTCTTCGGCCATGCTCGCCATCTCCTCGCTCGCCGAGGCGTTCTGCTGGATGACGGTGTCGAGCTGGGAGATAGCGGTCTCGATCTGCTCCGTGCCGGCGCTCTGCTCGCGCGAGGCGGCCGCGATCTCCTGCACGAGGTCGGCCGTGTGCTTGATGTCGGGGATGATGCGCTGGATGAGCTCTCCCGCCTTCGTCGTCGCGTCCACGGTCGAGCGCGACAGCTCGGTGATCTCGCCCGCCGCCCGCTGCGAACGCTCGGCGAGCTTGCGCACCTCGGAGGCCACGACGGCGAAGCCCCTGCCGGCCTCCCCAGCCCGCGCCGCCTCGATGGCCGCGTTCAGCGCGAGGAGATTGGTCTGCCTGGCGATCTCGTCGATGATGCCTATCTTGCCGGCTATGGCCGTCATGGCCGTCACCGATTCCATCACCGCCTTGCCGCCGATGTCGGCGTCGATGGCCACCTTGCGGGAGATCTGCTCGGTCGTGATCGAATTGTCCGTGTTCTGCTTGATCGTCGCCGTGATCTCCTCGATCGACGCCGAGACCTCCTCGGCGCTGCTCGCCTGCTCGGAGGCGCCCTGGCTCATCTGCTGGGCGGTGGCGCTGATCTCCTGGTTGCCGGTGCTGACCTGGTCCACGGTGGCGCGGATGACGTCGACGACGCGGGAAATCGACCGCATTATGACGACCATCACGACGACCACGAGGACGAGGGCCGCGATGGACGCGATTATCATGATGGCGAGGGTCTGGGCCAGCAGGGCCGCGTTTTCCTTGCCGTCCGTGGCCGCCTGGGAGCGCTCGTCTTCCGCGAGTTTCTGGCAATCGGCGGCTATGGAATCGTAGGTCTTGGCGAGTTCCCCCTTGAGGAGGGTGGACGCGGCGAGGAGACCCGCATCGGCCTGGGCCGCGGCGGGCTGACCAGGCACTCCCTGAGCGCCGGCCGCAGTCCTGCCTTGGGGAGCCGTCGCCCTCGGGGTATTCTCTGTGGCCAGCTTTTCCTGGGAATCAGTCTGCACGAAATCCAGGACCTTTTCATGGCCAAGCTTATATTCGTTCCATGATTTCTTGAGGGCGTCGTAGGAAACGCGAGCCTCAGTAGTCGTGGCATGAGGTGCGAAGTCGAGTATCATCTTGTCGAGTTCGGCCGTCGTCGAGACCATCGAGGACTCGAGATCCCGCTTCGCAACGGCATCCCTTTCGCCGACGAATTCGAATTCGAGCAGCCGGAGATCCGCCGTCGCCGTATCGATCCTGTTCGCCAGGTCGAGGCCTGGAACGGTGTCCCCGATCATTTCCGACACGATGCCGCTGACCGCGCGCAGCGAGAAGATGGAATATGCCCCCATCCCGACCAGGATGGCTGCGAGAAAGCCGAAACCGAGAAAGAGCAGGGATCGTAGCTTGAGAGATTTCATAACTGCCTCCAAGATGATGGAGACAAGCCTACTGCTTTCAAATGGAGCACGCAAGTATTTGATAACTTGCGCGCCATGGCCGACCCTCAGCGTCCCGGACCGCCCACCCGGAGGAAGGGCGGCCTGAGGGCTGTTACTAGCGGCTTTTGTAAGCCGCCGCCCTGCTTTTGAGGAAGAGACCCACCAGGCCCGCGACGAGGGGCAGGGAGAAGAGAACGAGGATGGCCGTGTTCAAGCCCAGGGCGTCGCCGATGGCTCCGACAAGGATAACAGCCAATGCGCCGATGCCGTTGGCGAAGCCCAGGCTGAGTCCGGCGGCCATCGCCTTGTGGTCGGGAATGGCTTCTTGGGCGGCGACGATGGTCACCGAGAAGCTCGCCATCATAGAGGCCCCGGCGAGGGCAAAGAAGACGAGGCTCAAGGCCCCCGAGGTCGCTAGAAAGGCCAGGAAGAGAGGGGTCGCGAGCACGAGGGAACCCACGACCAGGGGCTTCCGGCCGAAGCGGTCCGAGAGGAAGCCCCCCGCTACGCCGCCCATCGCGCCGACGAAGAGCATGAGAGTGAGCATCCGGCCGGCCATGACGTTCGGCACGCCCTTCGCGTGAAAATACAAGGGGAGCATTGTGAGCATTCCCGTGTAGGCCACCGCGCGCAATGAGATGACGCCGATGATGGCCGCGAGTTCGCGCGACGCGCCCTTGATGGCTCGCATGACGACGGCCAGGGAAGCCGCGGGATTCGGAGCTTTCTTTTCGCCTCGGGGAAGGGCGAAGAAGAGGAGGAGGGCCGCGGCCATTCCCGGGAAGATCATAAGGAGGGTAGCCTTGAGCCCGAAGGACTGGAAGAGGGGCACGAGGAGGAGGGGAGCCAGGGCGAAGCCGATGTTGCCGAAGGCCACGAAGGCCGACTGGTAGAGGGCCTTGCGCTTGGGGTCGAGACCGTTGACGAGGACCGAGGCCGGCGGATGGAAGGCGGCGGTGCCGAGGCCCGAGAGGGCGGCGAAGAGCACCATGACGGGGAAATTCGGGGCCAGGCCCGTGAGGCTCAGGAAGAAGGCCATCCAGAGGGTGCCGAAGAAGACGAGCCACGACCGGCCCTTGTTGTCGACCATGTAGCCGAAGATCGGTTGGAAGAGGGACGAGAAAATATTGAACGAGGCCACGAGGATCGAGGCCTCGATCGGGCCGAAGCCCGGGAGGAGGACCACGAGGAAGGGCAGCATCTGCGGGAGAAAATTGCTGTAGAGGTCGTTCAAGGTGTGGCCCGCCGAGATGATCCCCAGGGTGGCGATCCGACCCCTCGTCGGCGCCGTATCGACGGCCTTGGCTGCGCTGGTCATTTCGTCACTCCTTTTGAGGTCGCCGCCGCTTTCCGACCGGCGCCTTTTTCGCCCTGGGCCTTTTCGCCCTGGGCGTTTGCGCCCTGGACCTTCGCGGCCCGAGCCTTCGTCGCGCTCGACGGGGCCTCGAGGCCGGCGTAGCGCTCGAGAAACCACTCGAGATTCCTCTTGCGGGCCTCGATATCTTCCTTGAATGAAGCGAGGCTCTTTTTGCCTGCCGCGGTTATCGAATACCACTTGCGCGCCGGTCCCGAAATGTCGGTCTCCCATTCTGCGGAGACGCAGCCCTCATCTTCGAGTTCCTGCAAGGCCCGGTAGACGGAGGCGCTGTCGGGGCCCATGCCCGGAAGCTCGGTCTCGAGCCTCGAAAGGAGGGCGGCCCCGTACTGGCGCCCGCTCGCCAGAATCAGGAGTATGAATGCGGGCGTGTGCCGATAGGCCTGACCCTTCGCCATCTGTCCCTCCTCCGGAAAGTCGGATTCGCTCGACGAAGCGGGATAAAGGCCCGCAACGTTGATGCTCGCAGCATCTATATGCTAACTACAGTATAACCGCGACAGGAGGAGGGCGGCAAGCCCTCCCCTGCTATTCGAGCGGCCCCCTGTAGCGATTCACGCCCAGGGCGTCGAGCCTCAGGCCATGGACCTCGAGCCTCCGGGCGAAGTCGTCCCAGTTGCGGCCATCCTTCGGACTCCAAAAAACCTCCGACAGGGCCGAGAGGCGCGGAAAGGCCATGTATTCGACATTGCGGCCGAAGGGCATCAGTTCCGTCCAGATGTTCGCCTGGGCGCCCACTATCAGGGCGGCCTCGCCCGGGTTCAGGGATTCCGGCACGGGCTCGAAGGAATAGGAGTCGCGCACCGTGCAGACGCCGAGCTGTCCGGGTTCCTCGGGAAGGTCGAGGTGCTTGTGGTCGAGGTAGCAGGCCTTCGTCTGGGGGCTCATCACGACCTCGTGGCCGAGTCGGGCGGCATCTACGCCGCCGGAGTAGCCCCGCCAGGACATGACGATGGCATCCTTGCGGGGCCGGCCCTCGAGGATCTCGTCCCAGCCGATCATGCGTTTGCCCCGATCGGCGAGGAGGGCGGCCACACGGTTCATGAACCAGCCCTGGAGGAATTCGGGCTCGAGGGCCCCGCCCTCGTCGCGCAGGCCCTGGACCTTCATCACTGACCGGCATTTCGGACAAACGGACCAACGGGCCTTGGGAACCTCGTCGCCGCCGGCATGGACCCACTGTCCGGGGAAGAGTTCGGCGACCTCGTCGAACACGCGACCGAGAACATCGAAGACTTTTTCGTTGCCCGCGCAAAGGACATCCTCGAAGATGCCGTGGCGCCATTCGGTGACGAAGGGTTCGTTGCCCCCGCCCGCCCCGCCGCGGCAGGAGAGCTCGGGATGCGAGGCGAGGAGGGCCGTCGCATGGCCCGGCGTCTCGATTTCGGGGACAACGACGATGCCGCGCTCGCCGGCGAAGTCCACCACGCGGCGCACCTCGTCGCGGGTATAGTGGCCCTCTTGCCAGCGCGGGATGTTGACGCGGCGCTCCGGGCGCCGAGCCCCGAATCGCACGAGCTCCGGCATCGAAGGGATGTCGAGTCGCCAGCCCTGATCGTCGGTGAGATGCCAGTGAAAGCGATTGAGCTTGTGCAGGGCCATGAGATCGAGGAACTTCTCGATGAACTCGACGCGCTGGAAATTGCGGGCCGAATCGAGCATCGCTCCGCGCCAGGTAAAACGCGGACCATCCTCGATGGCGAGGGCGGGCAACTCGGCGCCGTGTGAAAGGGCGAGCTGGCGGAGCGTCGAGGCGCCGCGGATCGCTCCGTCGAGATCGGCGGCATCCAGGGAGACGCCCGTGGGCGAAATGACGAGGCGATAGGATTCGGAGGGGCCGAGGGCGGCATCCTTTGCGATGCGGATGAGTCCTCGACTGACGAGACCCTTCGAAATTCCCGCGCCCCCTGCTCCCTCCGCGCCGACCAGTCCGATCGCTTTGCCGTCGAGTCGAGTCGCCCTGCGCAGCCACTCGGCCAACAAGCGCGCGGCCGATTCGAAGCCGGGAGCGGCGGCGATGTCCACTCCGGCGAGATCGAAGGCCCCCTCCCCGAGGGTCAACTTCCTCGGGATGGGCAGGAGATCAGGCCGCCTCATGATCGCAGTCCCATGCCGGCGACGACGTCGCGATACCAATAGTAGCTGTCCTTGGGACTGCGCTCGAGGCTCCGGAAGTCGACGTGCACGAGCCCGAAACGCTTCGAGTAGCCCCAGGCCCATTCGAAATTGTCCATCAGCGACCACTCGAAATAGCCTTTAAGCGGCAAGCCCTGGGCGATGGCCTCCTCGCAGGATTCGAGATGCCCGCGGAGGTAGTCGATGCGGTCACCGTCGGCGATCCGACTTTCCGCATCCGGCTCGTCGCGGTCCGCGTAGCCGTTTTCCGTGACATACAAGGCGGGCGGCTTCCAGCGGGCGTCGAGACCGGCGAGCAATCGCCCCATGCCGCGCGGCACCACGGGCCAGTCCATGTCGCTTCGACGCTCCCACATCGGGGCGTTGCGAAAGCCCTCGGGGTGTTCGCGCGAAATCGGGACGGCCTCGACGACGTCCTCATTGTAATAATTGACTCCGATGAAATCGACGGGTAGGCGGATCTTTTCAAGATCGCCCTGTCGCACCGGCATCTCTATTTCCGGATAGGCCGCGATGTGGCGCTCGGGGTAGCCCTTGCCGAACAGGGGATCCATCCAGAGGGCCGTGCGCTGGTCGCCCGCCCTCGAGGCGGCGAGGACATCCTCTTCGCGCCGCGTCGCCGGCCGGGGCAAGGACGGATTGATGACAATACCGACCATCGGCTTGCCGGCGTCTTTCCGACCCCGTGCCGAGGCTCCGCGAGGGGGCGAGGCGCGAAAGGCCTCCACCGCGAGGCCGTGACCGAGGAGGAGGTGATGGACGGCGCGGTAGGCCGCGGCCTTGTCGCGCAGGCCCGGCGCGTGCTCGCCCTTGTCATGGCCGAGGATGGCGGTGCACCAGGGCTCGTTGACCGTCATCCACTTGTTGGCGAGGTCGCCGAATTCGCGAAAGCAGAGGGCCGCGTAATCGCCGAAGCGAGCGGCCATGTCGCGCGATGGCCAGCCGCCATCCCGTTCCATCCAATCGGGATGATCCCAATGATAGAGGGTCACCCAGGGTTCCACGCCCGCCTCGAGGAGGGCCTCGATAAAGCGGCGATACCAGCCGATCGCGGCGCCGTTGGGCTTGCCGCCCCGCTCGGGCTGGATGCGGGCCCAGGAGAGCGAGAAACGATAGGCACCGACCCCAAGGCCGCGGATCAGGGCGATATCGTCCTTCCAGCGCCGATAGGAATCGCAGGCCTGGTCGCCGTTCATGCCGCCGAGCACGGCGCCGGGCTTCCGGGCGAAGCTGTCCCAGACGCTCTCTCCCCCGCCGTCGGCGCGGCGTGATCCTTCTATCTGATACGAGGCGGTGGCGACCCCCCAGAGGAAATCGGCCGGAAATCCGTCCTCGCGGCCATCGGCCGCGACAGGCTTCGTCATAGGTGCATCATCCTTTCACTGCGCCGGCGGCCACGCCCTTCGTGATCTGCTTCCTGAAGACGACATAGAAGAGGATCATCGGCGCCATGCCGATGGTGAGGGCCGCGAACTGCTTGCCGTAGTCCGTCGACAGCGATCCGGAGAATTTGTAGATGCCGAGGGGCAGGGATTTGAGATCGGTCTTCGAGACGAGGATGTTGATGAGGGCGAACTCGTTCCAGGTCCCGGTGATATTCAGTATGGCCAGGGTCGTGGCGACCGGTATGGACATGGGCAGGACTATCCTACGGAAGATTCGAAAGTAGCCGGCGCCGTCGATCCGGGCCGATTCGATGAGGGCCGTCGGAATGGCCTTGATGTACTCGGTCGCCAGATAGATGCCTATCGGAAGACCGGCGCCGATGTACACGAGGAGGACCGCGAAGCGAGTGTTGTAGATGCCGAGGACATTGACCTCGATGAAAAGGGGGATCATCAGCGAATTCAGGGTGAGGAGGATGCCGATGACAAAGCTCCCGTAGATCCACTTCGTCGCCCTCGAGGGGATCTTCGCGAAGGCGAAGCCCGCGAGCACCGAAAGGAGGATGACGCCGAGCGTCGTCCCCGCGGTATAGATGATGGAATTGGGAAAGAGTTTTCCGAATTCCCCGAAGTCCCAGGCCATCTTGAAATTGTCGAAGACCCAGGTCTTCGGCAGGCCGAGCATGTTCAGCTGGTATTCCCGCGTCGACTTGAAGGAGCTCATCGCGAGCCAGAAGAGGGGATAGATCGTCATGATCGCGAAGACGACCATGACGAGATAGGCGAGGCCCTTGGCGACATGGCCGCTGAAGCGGCCGAAGGCCGTCGTGACCCGGCTTTCCTCGACCATCACTCCTCCTTCCCGCCGTAGCGGCTTTCGAAGGCCTTCGTGACGAGGATCAACAGCATGCTGATGACCACTGTGATGAGGGCTATGGCGTTCGCGAGGGGGAAATTGGGCCTTCCCAGGAAGGCGTTGTTGTACATGTAGATGGATAGGATCTCGGTGATCCTCGAAGGCCCGCCGCCCGTGAGGGCGAAGATGAGGGCGAAGCTCGAAAGGGAACCCGAGATCGCGAGGATGGCCGAATTGACGATGGTGCCGGAGAGGGCAGGCAGGATGATATGGCGCATCACCTGGGCCTCGTTGGCCCCGTCGATGCGCGCCGACTCGATGATCTGCGTGTCGATCTTTTGCATGTTGGCCAGGAAGAGGATGAGATACATCCCCGTGTACATCCAGAGGATGACGAAGAGGACGGGCAGCATCGCCACGTTTTTCTGGTTGAGGAAGTCGGGGGTCCAGCGCGTCACGAAGAGATTGGTCAGATCGTTGAGAAGCTGCGAATACTGGTTCGGCTGATAGCCCGCGATGAGGTCGCGGAGCTCAGGTACCGGATTGGTGAACATGTTGGCGGCCTGGGGCCCGCCGAGGGCGATGATCCGCGAGAGCGCGTCGTCGCCCAGGTTGAGATGGCCCTGGCTCCCGAGGACGGCGACAAGCTTGATCTCGAACTGGTGCCTGGCCGAGAGGTTGACCAGCTCGGCGATGGGCCCGTTGGGGCTGAAGATGGACTGCCAGAGCAAGCCGACGACGATGATGGATATGATGTTGGGCAGATAGAGGATGCCCTGCCAAAAGCCGGGCCACTTCACGATCCGCCGATAGATGATGTAGGCGAAGATGAAGCCGAGGGGAAGCTGCCCGAAGACGGAAATCAATACTATATAGAAGTTGTTCTTGAGCGCGTTCCAGAACCAGGGATCCTGCACGATCCTCGCGTACTGACCGAAGCCAGCGAAACCCCAGGCCTCCCCGCCGAACATCTTGCCGCCCGAGTAGTTCGAGACGGAGAGCACGACGGAGAGGGCGATGGGGAAGGCCATCACGAGGAGGTACACCAGAAAGGCCGGAAGACTCATCATCCAATAGGCGCGCCCGGCTTCCCGGTCGATCCGCTTCGCTTTGGTCATTCTGCCTCCGCGCCCCGCCTCCACGAGGCGGGACGCATCAGGGTTTATTTCTTCGTGGCCTGCCAGGTCACGAAGGCGGCCTGGACGTCGGCGGCCACCTGGGCCGCTGTCTGGGTGCCGTTGCCGATGTTGATGATACCGTTGTTGATCACGTTGTAGACCGAGGGATCGAGGACCCCGTCGAGGACGTAGCAGGTCTTGGGATTGGCCGCGTAGAAGGGCGGCAGCATGGCCGGCAGCGGCTCGAGGGTCGCCTTCACGCCCTTGCGGGTCGGCACGTAGGCGCCGGTGCCGTAGCGGATCGCCTGCACCTCGGGGGAGTAGAGGTACTTGATGAGCTTGACGGCAGCCTTCTCCTTGTCGGAGCCCGCGGGGAGGGAATTGGAGATGGCCCATCCGGTGCCGGCGACCGCGGAGGCGACGCCGGGGAACTTCTCTCCGGGGAGGGCGACGATGTTCATGAGCGCATAATTGCTCTGATCGGCGGGGGCGATGAGGGCCTTGCCCGAGGCCTTGTCGGTGATGTAGGCGCCCGTCCTCCAGTCGCCGTCGAGATAGATCGCCGCCTTGCCCTGGGCGAAGATTCCGGGCCCGTCGCCGTAGCCGACGGCCGTGTCGGTGCGCTGGATGATCCCGTCCTTGAAGAGATCCTCCACGACCTTGAGCGAATCGACGAAGGGCTTGTCGGTGAACTTGGCCTTGCCAGCGAGCACGTTGTCGAAGAAGGCGTCGCCGGCCATGCGTCCGGCCACCGTCGAGAAGAGGCAGGACTGGCCCGGCCAGCCGTCCTTGTCGGGCAGCATCATGACCGCGATGCCCTTGGACTTGAGCTTGGGCACCATCTTCTTGAGATCGGCGTAGGTCTTGGGCACGGCGAAGCCGTTGTCCTTGAGGAGCTTCACATTGACGTACATCACAGCCGTGTAGGTGAAGGACTGGGGAAGCTCGGCGAGATACTTGCCGAGCTGGTTGTTCGGGTTCGTCGCGGCGCCGGTGAAGTCCTTGAGATAGTCGGCGCCGAGGAGCTTGCCGAGATCCTTGGCCAGATGCTTCTCGTGGATGACGGCCGAACGGGCGCCGGGCCAGAGGTAAAAGACGTCGGGCAGGGTGCCGGCGGCCGCATAGGCCTGGAGCTTCTGATGGTAGGGATCGTTGAAGAGCACCTCCATGTTCAGCTTGATGTCCGGGTTCTGCGTCTGGAAATCCTGCCAGATCTGCACGTCCTCCTGATAGCCTGCCTGGTCGGCCTGCTGGTAATTGAGGACGTTGAGGGTCACCTGCGCCATGGCGCCGAAGGTGCCCGCGACCATCAACAGCGCGATGATCACTTTCTTCATCGAATGCCTCCTGTAGCGGGATCTCCTCCCGCAAAATGAATGCCCCTATCTCTTCCCCCCACGGGGGACGATTTCTCCGCTGCGCTTCTCGCCCGCCCCCGCCTCAGGCGGGAGCCTCGGCCGACAGGAGCCCCTTCCCCGATATGAGCCGATCGAGAATCATGCCCGCCGCCCCGTAGGCCACCGCCCTTTCCTTCAGACTTGAATTGAGGATGCGGACATCCTTCGGAAAGGGGTACATCCAGTTCTCCTCGAGGCGGCGCCTGAGGAGGGCCGGAAAATCGACGTCGAGATTTTCGATATCGCCGCCCACGTACACCCGCTCGATGTCGAAGGTGTTCACCAGCATCGCCACGTTCCGCGCCAGCTCGTCGGCCGCCTTGCCGAGGGTCGCCCCCTCGCTCTCGAGCCTCTGGAGCTCCTCCTTGGGTAGCGAGAACTGGAGATCGCCCGGACCGTCGCAGAGCACCGAGCGGAACTCCCCCGCGTTGCCGTGGGCTCCCGCGTAGACCTTGCCGCCGAGGACGATGCCGAAACCCACGCCGAGCCCCCCGTACATGCCCAGGGACTGCTCGTCGTGGCGGTATTCGGCGAGGAGAAAGAGAAAATCCCTGAGCTCGTCGTCGCGGTTGAAGGCGAGTTCGCCCCAGGCGCAGCAATTCGCGTCGTTCTCGATGAGACAGGGCACCTCCAGGCGCGAGGCCACGACCTTGCCGAAGTCGAGGGGGGAGGAAAGCCTGAGCGGCACCGAATAGCGGATCAGCGACTTCTTGGGATCGACGAGGCCACCCGTCCCGACCCCGATGCCGAGGAGACGGCTCGAGGGAGCGCAGAGCTTCGCCTTCGCCTCCTTCACGATTTTGAGCATCGCCTCACCCGCCTTGTCCGGCTCGATGCGGCACCTACCCCTCGCCTCACCCAGCACCGCCCCCGACAGATCGACGGCGACGGCCAACCAGGACTCCACCTGCATCTCGATGCCGATGACGAGCCCGTAGCTTCGGGAAATGCCCAGATGGATCGGCCGGCGTCCCCCCCGCGCCGAGGCGCTACCCTCCTCGATCTCCTCCACGAGCCCGAGGGCGATGAGACGGCTGACCTGGTTGGTGACCGTGGACTTGTCGAGGGAGAGGCGTTCGGCGATGTCGATGCGACTGATGTGAGGATGGAGCCAGATCGTCCGCACGATCCGCGCCGCCGTCGCCGGCCCGACATCACCCTTTGGCGCCACCCCTGCCCCCTCTTCCATGGTTGGTTGATTTGGTCAACCAATGAAAGGTATAGCACGGCCTCCCGCAGTCCGCAAGGAAAAGTTACAGGAATTGAGAGGGGGGACAGGGCCAAGCCGGGCGAAGCCCCGGATCGGGGGCAGGAAGTTGCGGCGCCGCTGTCCCCCCCCGCTCCGAAGGAGGAGGGCCGCCTCAGGCCGAAGCGGCCCTCCTCCTTCTCCGCTCCCCCCCTTTTGGGAGCAGAGAGGGGCCAAATCAACATGATCTGGCACTTGTATCGGCTTTGCAGTTTCACAAACGTTTCGACGAAGAGAGCCTTTGTCACGCGAGCCGTTCCCCTCCCGCTTCCCCGGATTCGGCCTCAAGCCCGACCGTTCAAGCGTTCAAGATCAAGGACTGGTCGGAAGCCTGAGCTTCAGCGTATATTTGATGTGTGGGATATCCCACCAAGGAGAAGGCCATGGCGGAGCTCAAAGAGTATGATGCCCGTGTTGACACCAAGAAGCGCGTGACCCTTCGCGGGGCGAGGTATACCAACTACCACGTACAGGAGTACGCCGACGGCCGGATCGTCCTCGAACCCCGTGAGCTCATCGCCCCCTTCGAGCTATCGAAGCATTCCCTCGCCGCGATGGATGCGAGCATGACGAACCTCAAGAAGGGCAATGCCTCCAAGCCCATCGACCTCTCAGCCTTCGCCTCCGAGAATTAAGCCTCCTCCATGTTCTTGATCCGCCTGGGCATTCCCGAAATGGAAGAGCTCTGGGCCGACCTCTTTTCCAAGGCTTCTTCGAAGTCCCTCTCCAAGAACGAGGAGAAGCTCTACAAGAAGTGGGGCAAGGCCATGGCGCTCCTCGCCAATGATCCCTAGCACCCCAGCCTCCACAGCCATGAGATCGACGCCTTAACCCGCCGTTATGGTGAGAAGGTCTGGCAGTCCTACCTCGAGAACCGCAATCCCCAGGCCGCTCGGATGTACTGGGTCTACGGTCCCGACAAGGGCGAGATCACCGTCATCGGCCTTGAACCCCATCCCGAGGACAAGAAGATCTCAGGCTACGCCAAGGTCCGCCTCTCGGTAACGGGGCAGGAAGAGCCATAGCAGCCCGTCGCGGTTGTTCCCCCTTCGCTTGCCTTCCCGAAGTCCTCAAGCTATAACGCTTTCCGTGGTCATCGACTCGCCGGTTAAGAACACGCCATTCCTCGATAATGCATCCCCCCATCTGCACGGTGCCTAAAGGGCCATTCCCTCTTTTCCGTTTGACAGATGAGTCTCCATGAGGCTTAATTGCTCAACAACCGGTGAATTCGAAGATGCTTTATCCCTTGCCCGAGGGTAGCGATAGTGCTAACATGCCCATATGGGTCGCGTCCTAAAGTTCTACCGAACGGCTGCGGGCAAATGCCTCATCGAGGAGTTCCTCGAAGAACTGGATGACCGGACCTTAGCAAAGGTCGTGGCGGTATTCAAGCTGATCGAAACCCAAGAGATGGTGCCGGCCACGTATTTCAGGAAGCTTACTGATTACAAGCTTTGGGAGGCTCGCGTCGGGATTGGTGGGCAGATATACCGGTTCCTGGGGTTCTGGGACAAGGGAGCCCTGATCATCCTGACGCACGGCTTCGAGAAGAAGACGCAGAAGACGCCGGAGAAAGAAATCCGGAAAGCCTTGGAATACAAGGCCGACTGGGAGAGGAGATCGGTATGAGCGAAATTGATGCGGTAATACGAAAACGGTCGGCGAAGTCGCCTACCTTCGCCGCGCAGGTCGAATCGGAGCTCGCCGAGCTTCGGGTGGGGCTGATCGTCAAGGAGCTGCGGCAGAAAAACAATCTGACACAGGAAGAGCTGGCGAAACGCATAAAGACGACAAAGTCGGCTATTTCGCGGTTGGAAAACAGTACCGGTGGAGCCCGGCTTGAGACGCTCGAAAAGGTTGCCCTGGCCTTCGGGAAAGAATTGGTGATCGAGTTCCGCTGAGTCCAAAGAACCATTCCGCTTCGGTGGCGTGAACTAAGCCTGCCCGTATGCGGCCAAGAACTCATCGCGGCTGATGCGGCTCTGGGTCAGAATGACTCGGAGGGCAGCGCCTTTGATCGTCGGGTGATTGGGCATCGTCAGTGGTGTCCGTGTGCCATCGCCATTTTGGCGAACCATCGCGATGTGCTCCCGCTCGCGCACGATCGTGAAGCCCAACGATTCGAGGGCTTTTACGACCTTGCGCTTGGGAGCGTCCTTGGGGAAGGCGTCCACCTAGACAACCGCTTCCGCGAGGTAGGCCTCCAGGACGGGAGACTGGTCAAGGACCGTATCGTCCCCAAAGGTCTCGATGTGGAACTTGATGGCGGACTGGACGTCGGCCAGGGCTTCATTATAGGTATCGCCTTCCCCGACGACGACACCTTCCATCCCGAGGGGATAGGCCACGTAGCAGTCCGGATGCTTCTCGACGACTATCTTCACGCTCTTCATAGGGCAAGTATACATCTTCAGATTCTGTGGGGTAACTGCAACGTGAACCTTTGTGACGAACCCTCGGGGTCTGTTCCCGCCCTCTCCCCTTCTGAATGCCATTGCCGACCTGGCCACCGTGCCCTGTCCCGACGGCGTCAGAAAGCTCGTGGATTCAGAATCAACCTATCGCATGAGCGGACAATGGCGTCGACACGCGCGCACGGCAGCGGCGAAGGTCAGGCTAGCCTTGCCATGAGGTACTGATTCAGCGACACGCCTTCTTCGGCGGCGCGGATGGCTGCCTCGCGGTGCATTTCCTTGGGCAGGCGGAGGACGAGCCTGCCGGAGTAAGCGCGGGTGCCAAGGGGCTCGGGGATCGTCTCGCTGTTGGCCGTCATATCCTCGACGACGAGGGCGACGACGCCGCGCAGTTCGGCGAGGGCGGCTTCTGGGCTGGGTCCGTGGGCGCTGAGGGAGGGGAACTCGAGGCAGCGGGCGACGTAGGCGTCGTCCTCCTCGGACCACTCCTCGCGGTAGGTGTAGCGGTCAGGGCGTTCCATGCGTAGCCTCCCATCGGTCGATCGCTTTCTTGACCTGCCGGACCTGGTAGGGCTTAGCCATGGCACCGTCGCGCTGAAGATTCACTCGCGGGTCGCCTGGCCAGGGTGTCCGGAAGATGTGATGACTTCCGGCGATCCTCGGATCCCCGAAATACAGTGTGCAGAGTGCGACGAGATCGTCGAAGCGCACATGAGCGGGGTTGGCAAGGATCTTTCGATCAACCATGCCAGTATAGTATCACCGGCGGTATCACGCGTCAAGAAAACCTGAAGAACCCATGGGTCTGACCCTGCTCGTCGGAGCGGAAGGGACCTCGGGGTGGCGCTCGAGGGACGACAAATCCTTGGGTTCAGACCCTTTTCCATTTGGAAGGCGGCCCAAGTTGGGTGGAGCGCCTCCCCAAGTTGGGCTTACAGCATTCCCAACTTGGGCAGAAAGCCTTCCCAAGTTGGGCAAGCCTCCCCCCTGCCTGGACGCGAGCGATTTGCAGGGTAATTTCACGAAGTCCTGCAATGTTTTTTGCCCCGAGGACACAAGCAATGATGCTGTTCATCGTGGACGGGAGGGCGGATGCCATCAGACTATTCCCCCCCCGCTCGGCCATCGAAGGCTTGACGTGGCACTTTCCCGGTTGCAGCATGGCGACTATTCCAAACCCGGTTTGGAGCGCGCTCAAAATGACCACACGGAGAAAGACGATGTCCCACCTGAACTCCGCCACTAGGCTTTCCCTGATCCTCGCCATCGCCTGCGTTTTTCCAGCAATCCTCGCCGCCGCAACCGAGGGAGGACCGGAAATCCTCCCCGTTTCGGCAAGCTACGCCCACAGCGAGGCCGAGGAAGGCGGTCCCGCGACCTCGCGCCCCGAACTGGTCCGGACGATAGCGGCGACCTCGACCCTCGGCCCCGGAAAGACGGCCCGCTACGACGCGATCAACCTTCTCGACGGTGATCGAAACACCGCCTGGGTCGAGGGCAGGCAAGGCGACGGGATCGGGGAACGCCTGATCATGCTCATGCGGCCCAACGCGATCATCAAGGGCATCCTCGTCGTAAACGGTTATGCGGTCTCGGCCGATCTCTGGCGCAAGAATTCGCGCATCAAGGAATTGTCCTACGAGGTCGTCTTTTCCGACGGCAGCATGGGTCAGGGCGGCGTCCTGCTGTCGGACAGCGACCAGGCGCAGTTCTTCTTTCTCGGTTTCAAGAAATCCGACAGCCTGGCCGTCGGCGAGATCACCTTCACTATAATTTCTGTTTATCCCGGCACGAAGTACGATGACAGCTGCCTCGCCACCTTGTCGCCCTATTAAGGCCTCGCGTGGGGTCTGTCCCCCTCGTTTCTCGGTCCTTCCTTGACTTTGAGCCTCGCGAGGGCAAGACTCCTGTCATGGGCTTATTGCTTCCGCGCGTCTCACCGAGGCAGAAACGGAGAAGATTCTGCGTGACAAGCTGCGCTGGATTCTGGCGGCTCCAGGTGCCGAGGGCTGCGCGCCTCGTGCGGTCATCGTCTTTGGCTCGGTCGCCCGCGGGGAGATGACCGAATCCTCCGACGTGGACATCGCCCTCGTTTACCCCGACGCAAAAAGCCTCAAAATTGGGCGCGCGGCGATCTATCGGCAAGCGCCTCCCGACGCATGGCCATTGGATCTCCTCTTCGCCACGGAAGAATCCTTCCATGTCGGCCGCGAAAAAGGCGGCCTCTTCGCGCTCGTCATGGGCGAAGGCCGTGTTATCCATGGGAGTCTCGAATGGGGCCTGGACGAAGCCGAGGAGGCGCTGGACCTTGGCCGAATCGTAATCGGCTGGGCGCGAGACGTAGTCGGGAATCCTGCCAAGGAATAGCGGCAGCGCCGCTGGAGTGTATTACCCCTTCCCCCTCTTTTTCCATTGACAGTTCGGCAAAAGAAGACAATCCTGTGCCGACATAAGTGTTCAACACTTTAGAAGTCAAACAAGGGGTTAAGGGATGAACGAGCTTCTCAAGGCTTCATACGACCTCCATATCCACTCGGCTCCAGACCTTCTCCCGAGGAAACTGGACGATCTCGAGATGGCCGACAGGGCGATTGCCGCGGGAATGAAGGGTTTCGCCGTCAAATCGCACTATTTCTGCACGGCCGAAAGGGCCGCGGTCGCCCGCAAGCTCAAACCGGGTTGCAATGTCGTCGGGACCATCACCCTCAACAGCCCTGTCGGGGGGATCAACCCGATGGCCGTGGAAATGGCCGGCAGGGCCGGAGCCCGCCTGGTCTGGTTTCCGACGGTCGATGCCGAGCACGAGCAGAAGCACCTGGAGGCCTTGGCCGCCGATCCCAATGCCAAGCTCCCCTTTTGGGCGAAGATTCAGCTCGAAATGAATGCCGAGGGCGTCAAGGCGCCCCTCCTCAACGTGCTGATAAACGGCAAGGTCTCCGGCGAAACCTACGAGGTTCTCGACGTGATCCGCAAATACAACATGATCCTCGCGACGGCACACATTTCCCACGAGGAGACCTTCGCCCTCGTGAAGGCGGCCCGGGAGCGCAAGGTCGAACGCGTCATCGTCACCCACGTGGATTTCCCCTCCACCTTCTACACGATCGAGGAGCAGCGCGAACTCGTGGCCCTGGGCGCCTACATGGAGCACTGCTACACGACGCCCGCCACGGGCAAGGTCGGCTGGGATGTCGCAATTGGTCAGATCAAGGCGATCGGGGCCTCGAGGGTCGTGCTCAGCACCGATCTCGGCCAGCCTAACGCCATCTACCCCGACGAGGGCATTTCGCTCTACACGGAAAGACTCCTCGCGGCGGGCTTTACCGAATCCGACATCCGCAGAATGGTCGCGAAAAACCCGACGGCCCTGGTCGAATAAATAAGGAGGATATATGGCAGGTAAGCGATTACTGGTGATAAGCGCCCACGCCGCGGATTACGTGTGGAGGTCGGGAGGGACGATAACCTCCTACCTCGACCGCGGCGCCGAGGTCAAGGTAATTGTGCTGAGTTACGGCATCCGCGGCGAATCCAACGATCTCTGGAAGACCGAGGGACAGACGGCCGAGGGCGTCAGGAATATCCGCCATGGAGAGACCTCGGCGGCCGCGTCCATCCTCGGCATCAAGGACATCGAGTACTGGGACTTCGAGGACTATCCCATGGATCTCGGCCGCGAAAGGCTGGACCGGATCGCCACGGCCATCCGTCGCTTTAGGCCAGACGACGTGATCACCCACGGCCCGCGCGACGCCTTCAACCCCGACCACGAGAAGGTGTCGGACATCGTCTTTCAGGCCTGCGTCATCGCCAACTCTTCGGGCGCCCAGCTCGAGGGGCTCAAGGTCAGCAAGCAGATGGGAATCTTCGGCTTCGAGCCCCACCAGACCGAGATCAGCGACTTCAAGCCGGGCACGATTATCGACATCTCCGGCGCCTTCGAGCGCAAGAAGGAGGCCATGGCCTGCTTCAAGGCCCAGAAGCACCTGATCGAGTACTACACGATGCGGGCCCTCATGCGCGGCAACCACCACAGACGCATCTCTGGCGACAACGATTGCGTCGCCGCCGAAGCCTTCTCCAACTTCTTTCCCACCGTCGGAACGGAGTTCGCCTGATGGAACGCTTTGTTCGCAGGGAGATCGAGCGCGCCGATCCGGCCGTCTGCGAGGAATTCGCTCGCCTCGGCGTGGCCACCGTCTACGAAGCACAGGGGCAGACGGGCTACATGGATACCCGCATGCGCCCCATCCAGCAGGGGAAGTCGGTCTGCGGTCCCGCGGTCACGGTGATCTGCCCGGCCGGGGACAATCTCATGATCCACGCGGCCGTCGAATGCTGCCAGCCGGGCGACATCCTCGTCGTCACCACCGAGGGCGAATCCAACAGGCACGGCTACCTCGGCGATCTTCTCGCGCGGAGCCTCATGGGCCGCGGGGTGAGGGGCCTGATCATGGACGGGGGGGTGCGCGACACGGCGCGGCTCCGCGAAATGGGCTTTCCTGTCTGGTCGACGGCCGTCGCCTGCGCGGGCACGACGAAGATCAAGGCGGGCTGGGTCAACGCGCCGGCCGTTTGCGCGGGAAGTCTCGTGGAAGGCGGCGACCTCATCGTCGCCGACGACGACGGCGTTGTCGTCGTCAAAAGGACGGACATTGCTTCCTCCCTCGAAAAGTCGAAGGCCCGCGAGCGGAAGGAAGAGGAAACGGTGAAAAAGATCGAGGCCGGCCAGCTCGGCGTCGACTTCTACGGATTTCGCGAGGTCCTCGCGAAACTGGGCGTCAAGTATCTCTGAAAGCGCGAATTGCCATGAAAAGGAGAAGGGAATGAAAAGAAGCCAACTAGTCGGAATCGCCATGGTCGCGGCGATGCTCACCCTCGCGGTCTCGGGCCTTGGCGCCCAGGCCTATCCCACGAAGCCGATCAAGCTCGTCGTCGGCTTCGGCCCCGGGGGCGTCGGCGATCTCACCGCCCGGACGGTGGCGGCCAAGGTATCCGAGATGATCGGGCAGCAGATCCTCATCGACAACAGGCCCAGCGCGGGCGGCATTGTCGCCGCCGACGCGGTGGCCAAGGCCGCGCCCGACGGCTACACGATCTTCCTCATGTCGAACGGCAACGCCGTCTCCGAGTCCCTCTACAAGAGCCTGCCCTTCGACCTCCAGAAGGATTTCGCCATGGTGACGACCCTCGGCTTCTTCGACCTGGCCGTCGTCGTCAAGGGCGATTCGCCCCACGCCACCATGAAGGACCTCCTGGCCTGGCTCAGGGCCAATCCAGGAAAGGAGAACATCGGTACTATAAACGTGGGCAGCACCCAGAACCTCGCGGCCGAGCTCCTCCTGTCCCTCGGCGACATCGACGCGGAGGTCATTCCCTACAAGGGGAGCCCCGACGTCCTTGTCGCCCTGCGCGGGAACGATGTCCAGGTCGGGGTCGACATGCTCGCCCCCCTCGTGAACCAGGCCAAATCCGGCGCGGTGAAGATCCTCGCCACCACGGGCGAACAGCGCTATGCCGGAACGCCCACCATCCCCACGGTCGCCGAATCGGGCATCCCCGGCTATTCCGCAAGCTCCTGGAACGCGATTGCCGTCCCCGCGAAGACGCCCCAGGCCATCGTCGATTTCCTCAATAAAGAGTTCAATGCCGCCCTCGCCTCGCCCGATGTCAGGGCCAAGTTGCTCGAACTCGGGGTCACGGCCAAGGGCGGCAGCCCCGACGACATGAAAAAGCTCGTCGACAGCGAGGTGACGAAGTGGGACAAGGTCATCGCGCGGGCCGGAATAGTGAAGCAATAATCAGGAGGAAGTCGTGGCCGACGCGAAAGCCTATTTTCGTTCCAAGGATTTCATCTCGGGAATCTTTTTCATCGCCTTCGGAGCGACCTTCTTCGCGCTCGGCCGCGGCTATGCGATGGGAACCGACAGGAACATGGGACCGGGTTACTTCCCCTCCATGCTCTCGGTCATTCTCGCCATCATCGGGGTGGCCCTCGTGGTCAGGGCCGCCTTCAAGCCGGGCGCCCAAACCGAGATGCCCGCCTTCGGAAAGCTCGCCGCGATAAGCGCCGGGGTGGTCGTCTTCGGTCTGGCCCTCCGCCCCCTCGGCCTCGTGCCCGCCATCCTGGCCCTCGTCCTGATCAGCGCCCCGGTGAGCGTCAAGTTCCGCTGGCGAACGGCCCTCCTTCTCGCGGTCGGCCTCGCGATCGGCTGCGCCCTCCTCTTCGTGAAGCTCCTCGGACTTTCCATTCCCATTTTCGGCTCCCTGTTCGGAGGTTGAATCGTGGACATCTTCTCCGGCATCTTGACCGGATTTCACGCGGTGGTTTCCGGAGCCAACCTCCTTTACTGCCTCATCGGGGCCTTCGTCGGCACCCTCATCGGCGTCCTGCCCGGCCTAGGGCCAGCGGCGACCGTGGCCATGCTGATGCCCACGGCCTTCACCCTCCCGCCCCTTTCGGCCCTCATCATGCTGTCGGGCATCTACTACGGCGCCCAGTACGGCGGCTCGACCACCTCGATCCTGGTGAATCTCCCGGGCGAGGCCTCGTCCATCGTCACGACCCTCGACGGCTACCAGATGGCGCTTAAGGGTAGGGCGGGCCCGGCCCTGGCCACCGCGGCAATTGGTTCCTTTTTCGCCGGAACGGTGGCGACCATCATCATCGCGACCCTCGCGCCGCCCCTCGCCAATGTGGCCCTGAGCTTCGGCGCCCCGGAGTACTTCTCCCTGATGCTTCTCGGCCTCGTCGCCTCCGTCGTCCTCGCGCGGGGATCCCTCCTCAAGGCCATCGGCATGATCGTCGTGGGCCTCCTCATCGGGATGATCGGCACGGACATCAACTCGGGGGTGCGGCGCTTCACCTTCGGTTTCGAGGAACTCAGCGACGGGATCGGCTTCGTGACCGTCGCCATGGGCATGTTCGGCATCGGCGAAATCGTGCAGAACCTCGAAAAGGAGGGGGCCGGGCGCCAGATCGTCGGTAAGATCGGCAGCCTCATGCCCTCGCGCGAGGACTGGAAGAGGATCATCGGCCCCATCATCAGGGGAACCTTCATCGGCTCCTTCCTCGGTATCCTGCCCGGGGGCGGGGCCCTCCTCGCCTCCTTCTCCGCCTACTCCATCGAAAAGAAAATTTCCAAGCACGGCAAGGAGTTCGGCACGGGTGCGATCGAGGGGGTGGCGGCTCCGGAATCGGCCAACAACGCCGGCGCCCAGACTTCCTTCATTCCGATGCTCACCCTCGGCATACCGACGAGCCCGGTCATGGCGTTGATGATCGGTGCCATGGTTATTCAGGGCCTCCAGCCCGGCCCCTCGCTGATAACCGAGCAACCACAGCTTTTCTGGGGAGTCATCGCCTCGATGTGGATCGGCAACCTCATGCTCCTCGTGCTCAATCTTCCCCTCATCGGCATGTGGGTGAGGATCTGCATGGTGCCCTACCACCTCCTCTACCCCGCCATCCTGGTGTTTTGCGGCATCGGAGTCTTCAGCCTCGCCAACAGCCCCTTCGACGTCGTCGTCATGGCCATCTTCGGCGTCGCCGGCTACCTCTTCAACAAGATCGAACTCGAGACCGCGCCGATGCTGCTCGCGCTGATCCTCGGCCCGATGATGGAAGAACATCTCCGCAGGGCGATGCGGCTTTCGAGGGGAGATCCCTCCATCTTCGTGACCAGGCCGATCAGTCTCGTCGTACTCATCGTCGCCGTGCTAGCCTTGGTCGTGGCGGTCCTCCCCTCTATCAGGAGCAAGCGCGAAGTGGCCTTCCAGGAAGACTGATTCGACAGGGGAGGGTTTCGGCCCTCCCTCCCCCATTGGAGCCGAGCAGATGAGAAATCAGACGAACCAGACCTACGACATCATCAAGAAGCGGATCATGGAGGGGATCTACCATCCCTCGGAGAGCCTCGCGGAGCTCGGGCTCGCCACGGACCTCGGCGTCAGCAGGAGCACGGTGAAAAAGGCCCTCCTCATGCTCGAGAGCGAAAACCTCGTCGTCATCGAGGAGAGCCGGAGGGCGAGGGTCCGATCCTTCTCCGTCGAGGAGATGCAGCAGTATCTCGAACTCCGCATGCTCGTCGAGGGTTTCGTCGCCAGGCTGAGCGCCCCCTTCCTCACCGAAGGGGACCTCGCGGAGATGCGCGCCATACTGGCCGAGATGAAACACTGCCTGGAAATCCACGAATTGCTCGAATATTCGAAAAACAACTGGAAATTCCACGAGGTGATCTACCGCGCCTGCCCGAACAAGCCGGCCGTCGAGATGGTCATGTCCATCAAGAACCAGTTCCGCCGCTACAACGTCCGGACCATCCTCGTGAAGGGGCGCGACGAAAAGTCCTTCGCCGAGCACAGCGCCATCCTCGAGGCCCTCGAAGCCCGCGACGGGGAGAAGGTCGAGGAGGTCATGCGCGCCCACATCGCCAACATGTCCGAAGTCATCAGGAAAAACTCCGCCATCCTCTTCTGACGCGATCCGCGGGACGGGCCTTTACAGACCGCCGGCCATTTGGGAGACTGAAAGAGTCGCACAAGCGGCCGCCGGCGGCGTAAGCCCCTCGGCAAAGATCGGAGAGGTCAATGTCACGAATCGAACTCGGGGGCGCCTGGACCCTTATTCGCGTGGGCGACAAGTCGAGTCGCCCCATCGCCATCCCCGGCGACATCATGTCCGCCCTGGTCGCCTCGGGCGAACTGGCCGATCCCTTCCTCGACCGCAACGAGCTTGCCGCCCAGTGGGTCGGCCGCGAGGATTGGATCCTGGCCCGGGACTTCGTCCTCGACGCCAAGACCGCGGGCCGAGCCGACATCTACCTTGATATCGGGGCCCTCGATACGATCGGCGAGGTCCGCCTCAACGGAACCGTCATCGGCAAGGGCGAAAGCATGTTCCTCGGCCTTCGACTCGACGCGACCTCAGTGAAAGAGGGCAACAATCGGATCGAGGTCCTCATCCGATCGCCGGAAAAAGCGGCCTTGGAAAAGGCCTCGATTCTCCCCTACCCCGTACCTCTGTCCACCTACCCCATCTCCTCGCCGAACCGCAACCTCATCCGCAAGGCCCAGTGCATGTCGGGTTGGGATTGGGGTCCCTGCCTGATGACCGGCGGCATCTACGACGGCATCGCCCTCGTCGCCCTCGACGGCCCGCGCATCGACTACGTGACCACGGAAGCCAAGGATCTCGGCGGGGGGCTCTGGCGCCTCGATGTCCATGTCGATCTCAGGGCCAAGGCGCCCGGTCGGGCGGCGATCGTCGCCGAGATCAAGGGTCGCAAGGCCGAGGTTCTCGTCGACTGTCCGGCCGGCGAATGCAGGGCCGGGCTCTCCCTCGAGCTCGACGACATCGAGAGCTGGTGGCCGTCCGGCTACGGAGAGCAACCCCTCTACGAGCTCCTCGTCAAGGCGGCGGGGCCCAAGGCGAACGACGCCCACGAAATGCGCAAGCGCATCGGTTTCCGGACCCTCGAAGTGCTCAACGAGGCCGACGCGGTCGGCAGCTCCCTCGTTTTCCGCGTCAACGGTCGAAGAATCTTCGCCAAGGGCGCCAACTGGATTCCCGCCGACGCCCTGCCCTCCCGCTGGACGCGCGAGCGTATCGAAGAGCTCCTCCTCTCGGCCAAGGCCGCCAACATGAACATGCTCCGCGTCTGGGGCGGCGGCCGCTACGAATCCGAGGATTTCTACGAGCTCTGCGACGAGCTCGGCCTCCTCGTCTGGCAGGACGCGACCTTTTCCTGCGCCCTCTACCCCTCCGAACCGGCCTTTCTCGGCCTCGTCGAGAGGGAGCTCCGCCACCAGGTGCGGCGGCTCCGCGACCATCCCTCCCTTGCCCTCTGGTGCGGCAACAACGAGGCGCTGGGCGCGATAAGTTGGTACGAGGAATCGAAGAAGAACCCCGCGCGCTACATCGTCGACTACGACCGGCTCAACGAGGGCACGGTGGGCCGCAGCATCCGCGAGCTCGATCCCGGCCGCAGCTTCTGGCCCTCCTCGCCCTCGGCCGGGCCCGGCGATTTCAGCGACAACTGGCACTCCGACACCCGCGGCGACATGCACTACTGGAGCGTGTGGCACGAGGGCAGGCCCTTCTCGGCCTACCTCGAGGTCCAGCCCCGCTTCTGCTCAGAGTTCGGCTTCCAGTCCCTCCCCTCCTTCAAGACGGCGAGTTCCTTCGCGCCCGAGGGCGAGCTCAACATCACGAGCCCGGCCTTCGAGCACCACCAGCGTCACCCCCGTGGCAATTCCCTCATAATTGAAACGATGACCCGCTACTTCCGAATGCCCAGGGGTTTCCGCGAAACGCTGTGGCTCTCGCAGGTACAGCAGGCCCTGGCCATCAAGACGGCCGTCGAGTACTGGCGCAGCCTCCGGGACCGCTGCATGGGCGTCCTCTACTGGCAGCTCAACGACGTCTGGCCGGGATCATCCTGGTCCAGCCTCGAATACGACGGTTCGTGGAAGATCCTCCATCACGAAGCCAGGCGCTTCTACGATCCCCTGATCGTCTCCCTCTTCGTGAAGGACAGGGTCGTCTACGCGATGGGCGTCAACGACACCGACCGCCATGTGATGGGCGTGCTCTCCATCCGCATCAGGCGCTTCGACGGCAGCATCGCGATGGACATCGACACTGACGCCGACCTCCCGCCCGAATCCTCCACCCTCCTCTGGAAGGCTCCGATCTCCGACCTCCCCTGCCGCCCCGAGGACGTCTACCTCGGCATACGACTCGAGGCGACGAGCTCTGGCGTCCTTCCGGAGAACCCCTCGCTGGTCTTCGGCATCCCTTCGCTTTCGGGGGGAAGAGCGGAATTCATCAGGCGCAATCAGCTTTTCCTCGTCGAACCCAAGCGCTGCAGCCTCGCCGACCCGCGCATCGAGCAGAAGATAGTCGAAGAGGAGGGCACGCCCGTCCTCGTCCTCACGGCGAGGGCTCCCGCCTTCTGGGTGACGGCCGAAGTCGACGGACTCGCCGGCCAATGGGACGACGCGGGCTTCTACATGATGGGTCGCGAGGAACGGCGGCTCCGCTTCCTGCCGCGGAAGGGCCAGCCCATGCCCTCGAAGGCCGAGCTCGAGCGCGCGACGCGGATCACCCACCTGCGCGCGAGCTACGACTGAGGCGCCGAATAGCAGGGGGCGGGAGGATGCCACTGATCGCGCACGTTTCCCCCCTGGCAGCGGCACTCCTCCTATTCGTAGGCTGCGCGCCGAGCCCCTTCGTCATCGGCGTACCTCTCGTCCTCACGGGCGTCAACTCGGCCCTCGGCGTGGGAGCGCGCAACGGCATCGAACTCGCCGCGAAGGAGATCGATGAGGCGGGCGGAATCAATGGCCACCCCCTCAAACTCATCGTGCGCGACGATCGCGACGACCCTGACAAGGCCCTCGCCGTCGACAAGGAGCTCGCCAAGAGAGGCGCTACCGTCCTCGTGGGCCACATGACGAGCAGATCCGGCCTCGAGGCCATACCCTGGTGCAACGCGAAGGGCATCCTCCTCGTCTCGCCGACCATCTCATCCTCCCACTGGAACGGCCAGGCCGACTGGTTTTTCAGGGTAATTGGTTCCAATGAACTCAAGGGTAACCTCCTCGCCGAGGAGGCATTGCGGCGCGGCTACAGGAGGGCAGTGGTGTTCTACGAGACTGCGAACCAGGCCTTCACCCGGAGCGTCGCGTCGAGCTTCGAAGGCGCCTTCGTAAAAGGGGGCGGTAGCGCGAGCGGAGAGCTTTCCTTCACCTCCTCCCCCGACCTCGACTACGGCAAGCTCGCCCGTTCGGCCATTTCAGCCAAACCCGACCTCGTGCTGTTCTCCGCGTCGGCCTACGACAATGCCCTTTTCAGCCAGGAACTCGCCAAGTCTGGCAAGCCCATTCCCGTCTTCGGCCCCATGTGGGCCGCAACCGACGAGCTCTTCGCCTTGGGCGGAAAGAGCGTCGAGGGCCATGTCTTCGCCCTCACCGTCGATCTCGGGTCGAAGGCGCCAGCCTACGCGAAGTTCCGCGCCGACTACCTTTCGTCATACGGCGAGGAACCGGGTTTCGGGGCGGTGCACGCATACGAAGCCCTCATGGTGGTGGCCGAGGCCGCGAGAAAGTCGCCGCGGCTCGACGCCGCGGATATCAGGACAGCAATCATATCAATTGGTCGTTTCAAGGGCCTCCAGGCGGACATTCTCATAGACGCGAACGGGGATTGCAGCCGCCGATACCGGGCCTTCGAGGCGAGGGGTGGCGCCTTCGTGCCTGCGAATGAAGGTTAAGCCGCGCAAGCTCGCCACCTTCGTCACGGCCAGTCTCTACGGCCTGTCGGTGCTGCCCCTGATCGTGCTTTCGATCGCCGCGGGCAGCCTCCTCCTCAAGAGCCGCGAAGTGATCCTCCAGAGCAGCCTGAGCGCCCTCGTCATCAGCCTCAGCCAACAGACACAAATGGCGATCGAACCAGCCGTGCGGATCCTCGATTCCCTTCGAGGCGAGCTCGCGACGGCGAAGGATGACGCGGAAACCCTGCGATTCCTGGAAGCGACGCGATCGGCGCGCCCGGACATCGAAGCCATCGCCTTGCTCGACGCCCAGGGCAGGATCCTCGCCCTCTCCCCCTCCGACGAACGCAGGTTGGGAGACGACCTTTCGGGACAGCCCGGCTTCGCGCAGGCCCGAGCGAGCGGAAAGACTACCTTCTCGCCCTCCTTCCTTTCGCCCATCGACAGGCGGATCACGGTCGCCTGCTTCATGCCCTTCGGGAGCAGGACCGGGCTCGCCCTCATCGACCTCGCCGATCTTTCCAAGCGTATCGACCAGGTCAGGCTTTCGCCGAATGACCAGGCGGCCGTCGTCGACGAGACGGGCCGCTTCATCGCCCATAGTGACATCCGCAACGTGCAGGAGCGGCGTTACGCCCCGGCCGTTTCGGAGGGAGGGCTTCGTAGCCTCAGAATACGCGGAGAGCAGGAGTTCGCGATGGCGCGGGTGATACCCGGCCTCGGCTGGCGTGCTCTCTATTTCCGGGACGCGGCCGAATCGCGGAATCTTTTCAACGGAATTATAGTGAGCCTCGGCCTCATCGCCCTCGCGACGATGCTACTCGCCTTTGTCCTCGCCCATTCCATCCGAGACCTGATCAAGCGCCCCTTCGACGCCATTCTCGAACAAATCGAGGGCTTCGGAGAAGGCGACTACGGCAAGAGACTCGGCGGCGCATTCCCCGCCGAACTCGCCGCCATATCCGGCGCGGTCAACCGGATGGCCGAAAAGGTCGAGCGCCGCGAGGCCGAGCTCCAGAAGAGCGAAGGGCGCTATCGCAGCCTTTTCTTCGGCGGCGAGGTGCCTTCGCTCCTCGTCGGGATGCGCGGCGGCAGAATCGTCGACGCCAACGACGCCGCGGTCTCCTATTACGGATGGAGCAGGGAGGAACTGCTCGAGCTCACGATCGGCGACATCGGCCCCCTGCCGAGGGACGAGGTTCGCAAAATAATCGCAATTATTACCGAAAAAGGCTGCCTCCGCTTTTCCACGAGACATCTCGTCAAGGATGGAGCTCAGCGTGAGGTCGAGGTCTTCGGTACCAGCCTGGGGATCGACGGCGAGGAATTCATCTATCTCCTCGTGTTCGACATCACCGATCGAGTCCGCGCCGAAGCACAGGTCCAGCGGGACCTCGAGCTCAAGACGGTCCTCCTCAAAGAGATCCACCACAGGGTCAAGAACAACCTCCAAATCGTCGCGAGTCTCTTCTACCTCCAGGCGGCTGCCGTGACCGAGCCGGGGATCCGCGGCATCCTCACGACGAGCCAGGACCGTATCCAGTCCCTGGCCCTCGCCCACGAGCTCATCTACCGCTCGGCCGACCTCGGGGCCATCGACATGGAAGTCTACGCGGAGGAGCTCATCGCTTCCCTCCTCGAAAACCATTCAGTCAGGAACCTCGACCTGTCCTTCGACTTCGAGCCCATAGCGCTTCCCCTCGATCGGGCCCTCAATTGCGGTCTTCTCATGAACGAAGTGGTCACCAACGCCCTCATGCACGGCATGGAGGGCGATGTGCGATCCCTCAAGCTTTCAATGCGGCGGGAAAAGGGGCCGGAAGGCGAGGGGATGCTCGTCCTCGAGGTAGCCGACGAAGGTCCGGGCCTTCCCGAGGCCTTTTCCTGCGAAGAAAGCGACAGTCTCGGCCTCTCCCTCTCCCGCAGTCTCGCCGACCAGCTTCGCGGCTCGATCGAGTGGATTTCGCCTCGTCCCGATCATGCCAATGAATCGTGTCGCGGGGTCCTCGTGCGGCTGCGCTTTCCGGAGTGACCGTCGGGCGAACCTGTCACCCTGGGAAACGATGGGCAGACGAAGGGCTGCATGCTGTATAGTTTCACTACGCTCGCATGTATCAATAATCTACATATGTTTATTTTAGACACATATCCGGATTAGCTGAGAGCTTTGGAGCCCGCGAGTCAGAGCCAAGGAACTCATCGCAATGGTTGCACTGCATAGACTCAAATAACATTCGGAGAAGGTTGAAATTTATTATTTCTTTTAGCCAATTAGCTATACTTGATGTGCAAGGAAGGGTCCCACAAAGAATCGAGCGAATGGACTGCATCCTATCGATTTTCCACAATATCTCGAAGTCCTTGGCACGCTTCCTGCTTTATTAGGAGTGAGCGCCGAAAAGGCTGGCCACGAATCTTTCAAAGGTTCGGACACGAAGCCTGATTCGGGCTCCGATCCCATGATCGCCATGATGGTCGCGTCGCGACGCCCGGCGATCGGGAAAGGCCGGCATAGCCCGGAACAGACTACCAGGAGGTAGCGCCATGAAAACCCTCACCCTCTACAACCCTCTCGCGCCGATGTGGAGCCGCTCGAGCTTCCGGAACGATCCCTTCGAGCTCTTCGACAGCTTCTTCGACCTCGAGCCGGTCATGGGCAAGTTCCCCCGCAATCCCGCGGTCGACGCCCGAGAGGACGACAAGGGCTATACGATCGAGGTCGAGCTTCCCGGCCTTTCCGACAAGGACATCAAACTCGAGATCAAGGAGGGGCTCCTGACCCTCGCCACGGCTGACAAGGGCGAGAAGGAGGAGTCGAGCGTCGGCAAGTGGCTTCGCCGCGAGAGGCGCGAGTTCTCCTTCGCCCGCTCCTTCGAGCTGCCCGAGGACGCCGACGCCGAGCAGACCCAGGCCAAGCTCAAGGATGGGCTTCTCACCATCATTCTGCCGAAGAAGCCGACCGTGGCTCCCAAGGTCATCGAGGTAAAGGTCGCGTAAGCGGCCGCTGCGCACGCTGGGTAGTCCCTCGAGGGGGGCGGCGATTCCGATGGATGCGGGAAGGTGTCGATCGGGCGCCGCCCCTTTCTTTTTGCCGAGGACAAGGCGGCGAGGCGGGGGGCTGGCGCGGCGGCTTCGGCTCCATTGCATCGGGCAGCCCGAGGCGCGACACTTCGGGAGAGCGAGGTGCTCGCGATGAAGACCAGCCAAAAGGTTCTTTTCATCGACGCGGGGACGGGCTTTTACCGCCTGCGCCGCTATCCTGTGGGCCAGTTCTTCGGCCCCGTGGATCTCGGAATCCATCTCGACGGGCAGAGAAGCTGCCTCAACTTCGGCACCGGCCTCTTCGCCGGCTCCATCCTCCCGGGTTCGAACAGACTGATATTCTCCGGATTCTCTCCCAATTGGAGGGGTTTTTTCATCTCCAGCATGGGAGGCGCCGGTCTCGCCTTCGACAACCTCGGCATCAATCTGGTCTGCGTCGTCGGCAAGGCTGCGCAACCCTCCATTCTCTTTCTCAATCGAGATCACGGCGAGGAGGTCGAGGTCGAGATAGAAGCGACTCCCGTCGACGCGGCGTGGTGGCCCGGCCAGGATCGCTCGATCCCGCGCGGCGGGAGATGGGGCGCCTACGGCATGCTCGACCGCGCGATCGAGAAATTCGGCGGGCGCTACTCGGGCGAGTTCCGCGCCTTCGCCGTCGGGCCGGCGGCGCGGGAGAGCGATTTCGCCGGCATCCTTTCCGCTCCCATCAAGGATGGAAAGGCGAGCGACATCGACACCTGGGCGGGGCGGGGCGGGTTCGGTTCCAGGCTCTTCCAGGACCACGGCATCGCCGCGGTCATCTACGGCGGAACCGTCGTCGACGAGGATTTCAAGGATCGTCGAGTGGCCGATTCCTGGTTCGAGGAGAAGTATCGACAAAAGCTGGCGGTCAAGGATTTCGAGGCCACGACGAAGTACCGTTTCGACCCCAAGTTCGAGACGGGCGGCACCTTGGGCGTGAATTACGCCACCGTCGGCGGCAGGCTCATCGCCTTCAACTACCGCAGCCTCGGCTGGACGGAGGATGAGCGAAGGGCCGCCCACGAGCGCCTCGTCCTCGCACATTACCTCAGGCAATTCAACGAAGAAACCATCGCGACGAAGAGCCAGGCGACCTGCGGCGAACCCTGCTCGGCGGTCTGCAAGAAATTTCGCGGCGAATTCAAGAAGGACTACGAGCCCTACCAGGCCCTCGGCCCCCTCTGCGGCATCTTCGACCAAAGGGCGGCGGAAGACCTCAATCGCGCGGCCGACGCGGCCGGCTTCGACGCCATCTCGCTGGGCGGCCTCCTCGCCTGGTTCATGGACCTCCTCGACCGCGGGGAGCTGTCGGAGGAGGATCTCGGCGTTTCGGCGAAGCCCCGCTGGCCCGCGGCGGCCGACCTGGGTTCCTTCGATGTCGTTACGGATAGCCGGCACAACGCCGACCTCGCCCTCGAGCTCGTGGGCTCTATCCTGGAAAGGCGCGGCATCCTCGATCTGTCGGAGGGGCCGCGAAAATGGGCCCGTCGCATACGGCGCGAGCGGGGCACGCGGATACTCGACCGCTTCGTCTATGTCGCCAACGGCCGCAAGGGATGGATGGTTCCCAACCAGTATTGGACCCCCGGCGTCCTCGCGCCCATGGCCATCATGGGCAAATACTATATGCACTACGGCAACGAGTTCTTGCCGCCGCGCGAGCTGGGCCGCGCCTGCGCCGAAAGATTCAAGAAGGAGCTCGCGATGGACAACGCCGGGCTCTGCAGGTTCCACCGGGCCTGGGGCGAGGAGATGATGCCCGAGGCGATCGGCCTGGTATACGGCCTCAAGGACGAATACCTCGCGGCGATCTCCATCGCGGCGAGCCGCATCAACAGCCGGAGCGCGGCGGTGTACTGGGAAAGCGCCGCCGATGTCGTCCTCGTCGCAAGCTTCCTCGAACGCAAGCGGGAAGTGGAAGGCGATGCGAACCCCGAACTCGGGCGCTGGTTGGAAGCCTTCGCAAAGGACAGGTCGGAGGCGGCCCTCTCCTGGTGGTTCGAGATGCGGAAGGGTATCGACGAGTCGCTTCGGGACTTTCTTTAAGCCGCTTTCACCACGCAAGGAAGCTTCTGGGCTATGTCGCCCCTTTTATATAGATAACGTTTGACTTTCCCTCGGTTCTGCACATAGTAGGAACTGGGAGCGATCGATGAATATTCTGCCCTTCCTGATTGGTCTTCCCGTCGCCTTCGGCATCCTCGTCCTCCTCCTGCCTCAGGGAAGATTCTCCCGCGGCCTTGTCGGCGCGGGGGCAATCGCGCAGGCCGGGGCCGCCTTGGCCTTCGCCTTCCAGAATCCGACAGGGGGGCGAAGGCTCCTCGAGTTTGAGCTGCCCGGCCAGGACTATCTCATTTTCGGCGTCGAGGTTCTCCTCGCTGGATATTTCATCTTCGCGTCGATCCGCGCCAAGCGCCTCCTCCCCATCCTTCTGGCCCTGGTTCAAATCGGCCTCGCGATCTACGGCGAAGATGTCGTGGGGAAGTCGGAGGTCGGGGCCGCCTGGGTGAGCGACGAGCTCGCGGTCATGATGGTCCTCATCGTCGGTTTCGTCGGCGGCCTCATCGTCATCCATTCCCTCGGCTATATGAAGCGACACCACGAGACCCATCCGGAGTTCCGCGATCGGAGGCGGAGCTTCTGGGCGGTGGTCTTCATCTTCCTCGGCGCGATGTACGGCGTGATCCTCGCCAACGACCTCAGGCTGATGCTCCTCTTCTGGGAGGTCACCACCTGGGCGAGCTTCGTCCTCATCGGCTACAACGGCGATCCCGTTTCGAAAAAGAACGCCTTTCTCGCCCTCGTGCTCAACCTTCTCGGCGGCCTGGCCTTCGCAGCAGCCCTCCTCATCCTGGCGACGACGACGGGAAGGGTCGGGCTTTCCGATCTCGCCAGGATCGGGGCGACCAGCGGCTCGACGGCCGGCCTCGCGACGATCCCTGTCGCCCTCCTCGCCATCGCGGGCCTCGTGAAAGCCGCCCAGCTCCCCTTCACGCCCTGGCTCCTCGGCGCGATGGTGGCGCCCACGCCGGTGTCCGCCCTCCTCCATTCGAGCACCATGGTGAAGGCGGGGGTCTTCCTCCTCCTCCGCCTCGCCCCGGCCTTCCAAGGCAGGACCACAGGCTACCTCGTCGCCCTCGTCGGCATCCTCACCTTCGTGATCTGTTCCTTTATCGCCGTCTCGCGGCGCAGCGCCAAACGGGTCCTCGCGCTCTCGACGGTCGCCAACCTCGGCCTCATCGCGGTCTGCGCCGGAATCGGGACGCCCCAGCTCCTCTGGGCGGCTTTCTTCCTCGTGGTATTCCACGCGATTGCCAAGGCCCTCCTCTTCCTCGGGGTCGGCACGGCGAGCCTCGCCCTCCACAGCCTCGACATCGAGGACATGGGCGGCCTCGTGGTTACAATGCCGAGGCTGGCCATCCTCCTCGTGGTCGGCATCGCCGGCATGTTCGTGGCCCCCTTCGGCATGCTCATCTCCAAGTGGACGGTCATGGAAGCCTTCATCGCGATGAATACGCCCATCGCGCCCTTCATGATAGCCTGTCTCGCCTGGGGCTCGGCGACGACGGTCTTCTTCTGGATGAAATGGATCGGCGTCCTCATCCGCATGCCCGATCCGGAGGCGGCGCGCGGCAGCCTCGAGGCGAAGACGCCCTTCACCGAGGCCCTCCCCGAAACGGCCTTGGCCATCCTGGCGGTGCTCTCCTTCGGGACCTTCCCGCTGACCTCCTCCCTCCTCGTCGAGCCCTGGCTCCACGCCTCCTTCGGGCCGACCGCCTTCGAATTGACCTCCACCAACGTGTTCACCACCCTCCTCATGATCGCGATGACGGTGTTTCTGCCGGCCATCCTCATCCTTGTTTCGAGAATGCGAACGAGCCGTCTGTCGAGCGCCTACATGTCCGGCCGGAGCAGCTCGGCAGGCCTCGTCTTCAAAGGCACGGCGGGCATCGAGAAAAGGGTCGACCTCCGCGCCCCTTATCTGGCCCGGGTCTTCCCCGAATCGCGGATGCTGCCGATCGGCATGGCCCTGGGCATCCTTCTCCTCTTCGCCCTCGTCGGGACGGCCCTAGCATGAACGGCAAGCTCTATTTCGCCCTCGCCTATCTCCTCCTCGGCCCCATCGCTGGCGGCCTCCTCGCGGGCGTGGACCGCAAGCTCACGGCCCGTCTCCAGGGGAGGTTGGGTCCGCCGATCCTCCAGCCCTTCTACGACCTTCGCAAGCTTCTCACGCGGCGCCTCGACCCGGTGAACAGGATACAGGTTCCCTTCGTGGCCAGCCATCTTGTCTTCGCGGCCATGACGGGTGTCCTCATCTTCATGGGAGGGGACCTCCTCCTCATCATCTTCGTCCTCACCCTCGCGGGCATCTTCCTCGTCCTCGCCGCCTACTCGACGGGCTCGCCCTACGGCAAGATCGGCGCCGACCGCGAGCTCATCTTGATGATGGCCTACGAACCGATGGTCATCCTCAGCCTCGTGGGCCTGTTCCGCGTGACGCGAGCCTTCGATTTTTGGGGCATCGCGGCTTCGGGCAAACCCCTCGCCCTCATGCTCCCCGGCATCTTCCTGGGCTTCTGCCTCGTCCTCATCATGAAACTGCGCAAGTCGCCCTACGACATCTCCACCTCGCACCACGCCCACCAGGAACTCGTGAAGGGCCTGACCGCCGACCTGGGCGGCCCCGCACTCGGCCTCGTGGAACTTGCGCATTGGTACGAAAGCGTCTATCTCTACGGCCTCGTCCTCCTCTTCTGGAGCTGGAACCCCCTCGCCGCCATCCTCGGCCCGACGGCGACCTACTTCCTCATCATCCTCGTCGACAACGCGACGGCCCGTCTCAAATGGGGCATGACCCTCGCCTCGGCATGGATCATCACCCTCGCCGCCGGAGTTGGGAACCTCATTCCCTTCTACCTCGGGAGGCTGCCGTGAGCGCTTCGAGATCCGCCAACGCCGCGCCCGAGCCCCGCGCGCGGACGAAGGCCAGGCGCCAAGCGATCGAGCGCTCGCCCTGGCTCATCCACTATGACGCCTCCTCCTGCAACGGCTGCGACATCGAGATCCTCGCTTGCCTCACCCCCGTCTACGACGCCGAGCGCTTCGGCTGCATCGTCACCGGCGATCCCAAGCAGGCCGACATACTCCTCGTCACGGGGAGCGTCAACGCCCTCAACGGACCGGTGCTGAGGAATCTCTGGGAGCAGATGCCCGAACCCCGCGCCGTCGTCGCCATCGGCGCCTGCGCCTACTCCGGCGGCGTCTTCGCCGACTGCTACAATGTCCAGGGCGGCATCGCCACGGTCATCCCTGTCGACGTCTACGTGCAGGGCTGCGCGGCCCGGCCCGAATCCATTTTGGACGGGGTCGTCCGCGCCGCGCAGATACTCGCCGACAAAAGACGCGCGCTTCGCGCCGACAAGAAACGGGGCGGTCGAGGGAAGGGTGGAGCATGAACGAAGGCTATAAGCTCGCGGGTTCGGGTCCGATGACGATGGAATCCATCGGTCCGGGCGATCTACTCCCAAGAGCCGATGCCCTCGGCAAGGAAGGCTGGCGCATCGTCCAGATCCTCGCCGTATCGCTCGCCGAGGGCGTGGAGCTCAGCTACGCCTTCGGCCTCGCCCACGAACTGCGCATACTCCGCTTCGTCGCGGCCCCCGGCAGCCCCGTTCCCAGCCTGACTCCCGTCTTTCCCGCGGCCTTTCTTTACGAAAACGAGATTCACGATCTCTTCGGCGTCGCGATAGAGCGCATCGCCGTCGACTGGCTGGGCAAGACCTATGACGTCGCTGAGCCCGGCCGTTTCGACCTGATGCGATTGTCGCTGCCGAGCGTCGAGGAGGGCGGACGATGAGCGTCGCCGTCAAAAAGGAGACGGGGCCCACCCTCATCCCCTTCGGTCCCCAACATCCCGTCCTCCCCGAGCCCCTCCATTTTGATCTCCTCCTCGAGGACGAGAAGGTGGTCGGGGCGACGCCCCAGCTCGGCTACATCCATCGCGGCCTCGAGCTTCTCTGCGACAAGCGCGATCTCGCCGACTACGTGCACGTCGCCGAGAGGATCTGCGGCATCTGCTCCTTCATGCACGGCATGGGTTACTGCGAGGCCGTCGAACGCCTCTTCGGAGTCGCGGTTCCCGATCGGGCGCGCTGGCTCAGGACCTTCTGGTGCGAGCTCGAGCGCATCCAGAGCCACCTCCTCTGGCTCGGCCTCGCGGCCGACGCCCTGGGCTTCGAGAATCTCTTCATGGCCGCGTGGAGGGCCCGCGAGCTCGTGGTCGACGTCGCCGAGGAGACGGCCGGCGGTCGGGTCATCTTCGGCTCCGCCATCGTGGGCGGGGTCGCGCGCGATCCCGACGACGAAACGCTGCGCCGCTGCCTCGCCGCGATGGGCCCCGCACGCGACGAGACCCTCAGGCTTGCGGAGATCATGCTGCGGGACGCGACGGTGGTGCATCGCCTCGCGAGGGTGGGAATCCTGTCGAAGGAGGCGGCCTATCGGCTCGGGGCCGTCGGGCCGATGCTCCGCGCCTCGGGCCACGATTACGATGTCCGTCGCTCGGGCTACGCGGCCTACGGCGAATTCGACTGGAACGTCATCGTGGAGGAGAGGGGCGACTGCCAGGCACGCGCCCTCGTGAGGCTTCGCGAGATAGAGGAATCCTTCGCGATGCTCGAGCGTATCGTCGCGCGGATGCCCTCAGGGCCGGTGTCGGTGCCGGTGAAGGGCCCCCCGCCGCCCGGAGAGTCCTGGATGCGGGTTGAGCAACCCCGAGGCGAGGTTCTCTATTATGTGCGCTCGAACGGCACGAGGCAGCTCCAGCGCTTCCGGGTGCGAACTCCCACCTTCGCCAACGTGCCGGCGATGGTCGAGGCCCTCAAGGGAGCCTCCCTCGCCGACCTCCCCACCATCGTCCTCACGATCGATCCCTGCATCTCCTGCACGGAAAGGTAGACCGATGACCTTACTTCCGATGTCGCGCATCGCGATCCGCAATCTCTTCACGAAGCCGGCGACGAGACGCTATCCGGCCTTCGTCCGCGAGCCCTTCGCCGCGACGCGGGGCCGCGTCGTCATCGACCACGCCGCCTGCAGCCATTGCCTCGCCTGCGCGAGGCGCTGTCCCGCCGCGGCCATCGTTGTCGACCGTCAGGCGATGAGCTGGAGGATCGACCGCTTCGCCTGCGTGATCTGCGGGGCCTGCGTTCGAGTCTGTCCCAAGAAATGCCTGGCCATCACGAATCAGCGCAGCCGACCCGTCGATTTCGCCGATCTCGCCGGACGCGTCGAGGAGCACCGCGGCCCAATCGCGGCCGAGGCTCCCGATGCATGAGGCGAGCGCCGCCGAGGCCCTTGTCGCAATGCTCTCCGCCGAGGTCGCGCGGCGCGGTGGCGGGAAGGTGAGCGCGATCCGCCTCGTCGCCGGAGAGACGAGGGGCTTCATGGCCGAGTCCCTCGAGTTTTATCTCGAATTGCTCGCCAAGGGTACGCCCCTCGAAGGCGCCGCCCTCTCCATCCGCTTCGTCAAGCCGAGGCTCCGCTGCTCCGTCTGCGGCCTCGATTTCGAGCGCAAACGATTCACCTTCGAATGCCCCGCATGCGGCGGCCCGGGGAGGATGACAGACGTGGGGAGCGAGCTCTACGTCGACTCGATCGATCTCGAGGAAGGGGCCGCCTGATGCCGACACTGCAACTCCGGAGGGCTATCTACGAAGCCAACGACGAGAGGGCCCGCCTGATCCGCGAGGGCCTCGCGGCCCGTGGCATCTTTACCGTCAACATCCTCGGCAGCCCCGGGGCCGGCAAGACGAGCCTCATCGCGAGGCTGGCGGCGCTTATCGCCGCCTCGCCCCGCCCGCGGCCGCTGGCCGTCATCGAGGGCGACGTGGCGAGCGACATCGACACGAGGACCCTCCGTGCCCTCGGCATACAAGCCTGGCAGATCGAGACGGGAGGGGACTGCCACCTCAACGCCGCGATGATCGAGGCCATCCTCGGCCGGATGACAATCGCGGAAGGCTCCTGGCTCTTCATCGAGAACATCGGCAACCTCGTCTGCCCCGCCGAATTCGTCATCGGCGAGGATCTCAAGCTCGTCGTCGCCTCCGCCGCCGAGGGCAGCGACAAGCCCTATAAATACCCCGCCGCCTTCGCGAAATCGGCAGCCTGCGTCCTCACGAAGACGGACATCGCCGCCGCCGTCGGCTTCGATGAGGCCTTCTTCCGCGCCGGCTGGGAGGCCGTGTCGCCCAACTCGCCACTCTTCAAGGTGGACGGGCGCAGGGGCGAAGGGGCCGAGGCCCTCCTCTCCTGGCTCGAGTCGATCGCGCCCGCCTCCGCGAAGACCTGAGCCACACTTGCCCGGAGGCGGTCGCCGGGTTAAGCTCCGCCCGTGCCCGTTGACGCCCACATCCACTTCGCGAATCTCTTCGAACGCGACCCTGGCTTTCCCGATCGCTTCGCCGCATCGGGCATCGCCTCCTGCGGCGCGAGCCACGATCCCGCCGAGTTCGCCTGGAGCGAGGCCTTCCGCGACCGCATGCGGGCCGAGGGCGGCATCGCGCCCAGGCTGAGCTACGGCATCCATCCCCAGTGGCCCGTCATGGATCACGCCGATTTCCTCGCCGGCCTCGCGCGCTCGGATCGGATAGATTTTATCGGCGAGGCGGGCTTCGATTTCTTCGGCGACAGGCCGGAGTTCACGAGAAGCCCCGACACCCTCGCGACCCAGCGCCGCGCCTTCGAGTTCCAGCTCGAGCTCGCCCTCGAGACTGGAATCCCCCTCCTCGTCCACCTCCGAAAGGCCATGGATCTGGCCTTCGAATACGCGAAGCCCCTGTCCAAATTGCCGGCCGTCCTATTCCATTCCTGGCCGGGGACCCCGGGCGAAGCCCTCTCCCTCCTCGGCCGGGGAATAAAAGCCTACTTCTCTTTTGGCTCAATTGTGATGAATGGTCACAAGCGTGCTGCATCGAGCCTGGCCGCGATTCCTGACTCGACAATCCTTTCGGAGACGGACGCCCCCTGGCAGCCCCCGCGCAAGGGCGCCTTCTGTCGCTTCGAGGATATAGGCCCTGTCGTGGCGTCGATGGCGACCGTCCGAGGGATCGACGAAAGCGCGATGGAGGCGCTGATCGCCGCGAACTGGGCTCGCCTCTTCGGGGAGGCTCCATGAGCTTTCGCGAACGCACGCGCATCCTCCTGGGCGACGAGGGCATCGAAACCCTGACGGGAGCCTCTGTCGCCGTCTACGGTCTCGGGGGCGTCGGCGGGGCCGCGGCGATGGATCTCGTACGCGCCGGAGTGGGCCGCATCGTCGTCCTCGACTTCGATCTCGTGCAGGAATCCAATCTCAATCGTCTGTATTACGCCTATCGTGCCGATGTGGGCCGACCGAAGGCCGAGGCCTTCGCCGCCAGGGCCAGGGAGATCAACCCCGACATCGAGGTGGTGGCGAGGGCCGACTTCATGTCGGGAGCCGGGGCGGCCGACCTCGTCGCCGCCGATTGTCTGGTCCATCTCGATTGCGTCGATTCGCTCAATTCGAAGGTCAACCTCATTGTCGCCCTCGCCGCCTCGGGCCGGACCTTCGCCTCGGCCCTCGGCACGGCCGGGCGAAGCGACCCCACTCGCTTGCGCCTCACGCCGATTCGCGAGAGCCACGGCTGCCCCCTCGCCCGCGAGGTGCGCAACCGCCTCGGGCGCCGCGGCGTCGCCCTCGACTTTCCGGCGGTATGGTCGGACGAAGCGCCCGTGCCGCCCAGGCCGAGGCTCGCCGACGCCGAGGAGACCCAGCTCCTGCCTGGAAGAGTGCGCAACATCCAGGGCTCGGGGCCCTCCGTGCCGCAGACGGCCGGCCACTTTCTCGCCGCCTGGGCGATGGACATACTACTAAGGGAAACGCGGCTTCCGCCGCGGACAGGAGCGCGCAATGGACACAATTGAGCCTTTCAAGCTGGAGCGGTACTTCGCCAGGCACGAGTTTTCCGCCAGGCGCCTCCTTTGCTCCTCGGACTGCGAGACGCGAAGCCTGGGAGAAATACTCGCCCTAGACCCGGGCTCGGAGAAAGCATTTTTCGCCCTACGCCTGGGCTACACCGAAACGAGGGGGGCGCCCTCCCTTCGCGATGCCATCTCGACCCTGTACGCGCCACCGGGCCCCGGTGCCGCGCCCGGAGCGGCCGGCCCGATCGGCCCCGGTGATGTCTTCGTTCATGCCGGCGCCGAGGAGGCCATCCTCAACCTCTGCCTGGCCCTCGTCGGGCCAGGCGACCATGTCGTCGTGAACAGCCCCGCCTATCAGTCACTCGAGGCCATTCCTCGGTGGAGAGGAGCCGCCGTCAGCCGATGGGAACTCCGCGAGGAGGGCTCGCGCTGGCGCCTCGATCCCGACGACCTTGCAGCCCTCCTCGCCCCGAAAACCAAGCTCGTCATCATGAATGCCCCCCATAACCCGACGGGGGCCCTTCCCACCCGCGAGGAGTTCGACCGGATCGTCGCCCTCTGCCGAAGAGCTGGGACCCTCCTCCTCGTGGATGAGGTCTACCGGGGCCTCGAGCGCGATCCGGAACGCCCCCTTCCGCCGGCCTGCCTGGCCTACGAAAACGGCATTTCCCTCAACGTCCTCTCGAAGACGGCCGGACTAGCCGGGCTCAGAATCGGCTGGCTCGCGACCCGTCGAACCGACGTTCTCGACGCCGTCGCCATCGTCAAGGATTACAATTCGATCTGTTCCTCGGGGCCCTCCGAGTTCCTCGCCGAAATCGCGCTGCGTAACTTCGGCCGACTCGCGGCGGAAAACCGGGCGCTCTGCGCGGCTAACCTCGCCCTCTTCGACGCATTCATGGAGCGACATCCCGACTTCGTCGCCATGACTCGGCCCGAAGGCTCCTCGATCGCCTTCCCCAGGCTCGCCGGCCGCGCCGCTGCCGATTTCGGAGGAGATGCCGAGACCCTGGCCCTCGCCCTCCTCGCCGACACGGGCATCCTCATCCTTCCCGGCAAACTCTACGGCTACGACGCGAGATACTGGCGACTCGGCTATGGCCGGGCCGATTTCGCGGAAGGTCTGCGTGAGCTCGAGGCGTGGCTGCGGCCGAGGGAATACTGAATATTTTATAACTTGCTTTGAGAAGCTTTTTTGGTCTGAATGCGATACTGTATACAATTCGAACGGCTTTGACCGAAAGTTTCGCATCGCGCAAAGTGTGGAGATACCTAATGAGAATTCGGAGCCAGCTCCTCGTCGTGACGTCGGGGATGGGTATCCTTCTCGCCCTGGGCATCGGCTTCGCGGCCTCGGAAATCGCCAGGGCGGGGACCACGAAGGATCTCGTCGACGCGGCCAAGTACCAGCTTCAATCGGCCGATCTCGCGATCTCCCTGTTCTTCGAACAGAACCAGCAGCTTCTCGCCACCATCGCCCTCGACCCCGCCGTCAGGGCCGCCGTCGGCCATCTACGATCCTACGCCCAAACGACGGAGACGACGAATCCCGATCCGGCGAAATTCTCGAAGGAGGAAAGGGCCCTGATCGCCCTCTTCGGAAGGGTGAAAGCCTCGGTCGATCACGTCACCCAAATGGAGCTTGGCACCGAGGACGGAGGCTATGCGGAATTCCCCTACGAGCCCAAGGGCGCCGGCTACGACCCTCGCAAGCGCCCATGGTACCAGGAGGCGATGTCGGCGCCCGAAGGTGTCGCCCGCACGGCCGCGCGGCTGACCTCAGACGGACTCCATATCGTCATCAGCATCGTCGAGCGGATCGACGACTCTAACGGGAAGCATCTCGGCGTAGCCTCCCTTTCCATCTCCCTCGACGATCTCCACGCCCTCGTCGCGAGCACGAAGATCGGCGAAAAGGGCAGAATGCTGATCTTCCAGTCCGACGGCTCGGTCCTCGTCGACGCAGGGCACAAGGATAACGAGTTCAAGATGCCGAAGGACATAGCCGACGAAGGGTACGCTGCGATGGCGGCATTCGCGAGCGGCGCCGCGAAAAGCGACCGCGTCAGGGTGGACGGCAAACAATGGATTGCGGTCGCCCATCCCTATGCCAAACTGGGTTTCACGGGGATCGCCCTCGTCTCGACGGACGAGATAGCAGACCGCGTCAACGGCATCAAGGCCTTGATCGCCGCAATATCGGTTCTCGGAGCAATTCTTTCCGCACTCTTTGCGATCATGATGGCCGCGAGACTCTCGCGCCCGATCGCCCATACCGCGGCCAAGTTCGCGGAGCTCTCGGAGGGCGAGGGAGATCTCACCATCAGGGTCGCCGTCACTTCCAAGAGCGAGGTCGGCGATCTCGGCAGGGGCTTCAACGGTTTCATGGACAAGCTTCGCGACATCGTCGCCGGGGCGAAAAAGGGACAGGCGCGGCTCACCGAAATCGGCCTCGAACTCGGGCGCAGGGTCGAGGCCACCTCGGAGGAGCTGTCCAGGATCGGCGGCCTCGTCACGATGGTCCGCGGTGAAATCCAGAAAGAGACCGGTAGCGTCGGGCAAGCCTCGGCCGCGGTAAGCCAAATAGCGAATAACATCGATGGCCTCGGCCGGTCGATCGCGTCCCAGTCCGCCGCCGTCACGCAGGCCTCGTCCTCCATCGAGGAGATGGTCGCCAACATCAGGGCGGTGAGCTACTCCATCGAGCGCATGTCGACGCAATTCGATGAGGTCAGCGCGGCCTCCGAGACGGGCAGGAGCACGCAAGCCGAGTCGGTGGAGAAGATCGCGCGGATCGCCGAGCGCTCGCACTCCCTCCTCGAGGCCAACGAAGTGATAGCCGGCATCGCGTCGCAGACCAACCTCCTCGCGATGAACGCGGCCATCGAGGCCGCACACGCGGGCGAGGCCGGCAAGGGATTCTCCGTGGTGGCGGACGAAATCAGGCGGCTCTCAGAAACGGCGGCCGAACAGTCTCGGGGCATCGGCGGCGAGCTCAGGCTGGTCGACGAGGTGATCAACGAGGTGGTCGCCTCGGCAGATCAATCGGAGAGCTCCTTCGAAGAACTCGTGGCCCTCATCACCGACACCGGAGCCCTCATCCGCGAAGTCCATCTGGCGATGCAGGAGCAGAACGAGGCTTCCCGTCAGGTTCTCGACGCCATTAGGCAGATGAACGAGATCACGGGCGAGGTGCGCAAGGGCTCCGCGGAGATGTCCCTCGGGAACAAGACCATCCTCGGGGAGATGGCGAAGCTCCTCGACATGGCGAAGACGATCGAATCGAGGATCGGCGAGCTAGCCGAGGCCGCCCTGCGGATCGAGGGCGACTCTCGGTCGAGCGCCGAACTCTCCGAATCGACGAAGGCGACCATCGCCGCGATGGAGGAGAATATCGGCCGCTTCAAGGTGTAGCCCGCGGCCTACTCCCCGAAGAGGAAGCGCGCAGGATTGACGAAGCCCATGCCTTCCTTGATCGAGTCGGGGAGGCGGGATTTCGAGAAGATGCCGAGGTACTCCGACCACGAGCTGATCCTTAGAAGGTTCATCGCGAAATCGCTGCCGAAAAGGAGCCGCTCCGCGAGCATCGCTCCAGACCTCTTCTCTTCCCTCTCCATGAGCGAGATGAGATGATCATAATACGAAGGATCGCAACCGTTGAAGGCGACGTCGGCGTAGACCCCCGGATACTCGACCATGAGCTCGATGATAGCCTCGGTCCACTCGTGCCTCGCTCCCTGGCCGAATCGGAGGGAGTACTGCATGCCGAAATGCGCGAAGTCTATCCTGAGACTGGGATTGGCCTCGAGCCTGGGTCGCCATCGCTCGGGCGAGGTGTTGCGCCAGGACTCCTCGAGGGAGAGGGAGCGGAATCCCATGTCGTCGCAATGCGTAACGATCGGAATCCCCCGCTCCTCGCAGAAGGAAAAAAGGAAGTCGGTCTTCTCCCTCTCCTCCCCCTCCACCGGGAAGGGGTCGAAACCGAGGGGCGGATAGAGCTTGACGCCGGCGAAGGCGTTAGCCTTCCAGGAGCCGTCCCAAACTCCCATGCCGTCGAAGGCCTCGAGGGCGGCGCCAAAGCCCTTTCGATAGCCTTCGAAGGCGGCGATGAGCAGGCTCTCGAGGGCGGCGCGATCGTGGCGCGCGGTGTTGATGCCGATGAAGGGCCTGATCGCGAGGAGCCCCTCGGGTCGCGTGCGCCGGTAGTGGGCGATGCCCTCGAGAAGATCGCGGACCTGTCGGAGGATGTCCTTCGGCGGCTGCCTATCGTACCAGAGTCCCGGATCGGCGCGCGGCGGCTCGGCGAAGTCCATCACGAGGGGCACGACGAGGACGCGATCGAATCGGAGGCCGCCTATCTTCAGGCTTCCTCCCGAATAGAGAGCCTCGGCTTCGTCGTCTTGCGAGAATTTGCCGAGAAGGTCGTCCTCCATCAGCTCGAAGATTTCGCCGGCCTGGCGTTCCATCACGGCGAGGAGGTTCCTGAGCCTTTCGCCGCCCTTCGAAAAGAAGCTCGTGAGCATGAAGTTAGGCGCGCTCAACCCCTGGTAGAGGGCCTCGAGGCCCCGATGCCGCAGCCCCTCGACGAAATCGAGGAAGTTGGGATGTGACAATTCGAGAACGTGACAATGCGCATCGATGAAATATTTGTATGCCATCCCTGCCTCCCACGGCTCCAGGCCCCCCTTCTGGAGGATGCCTCCGGGGAATTATAGTGTGGATATGAACCCAGTCGAAGCCTTCGGCACGGCGGCCTCCGTCATCGTGGCCGTTTCACTCATGATGCGCAACATCAAATGGCTCCGTGTCATCAACGCCGTCGGAGCCCTGGCTTTCGCAGTCTATGGAGCCGCGATCCACGCCCTGCCCGTCTTCGCCCTGAACGCCTTCATCGTGGCGATAGATCTCTGGTATCTCGCGCGGATGCGGGCCACCCGCGACACCTTCGGCGTCATCCAGGGCGATCCGACCAATTGGAGCTACCTCGACCAGTTCCTCGCCTTTTACGGCAAGGACATCGCCCGCTACGCCCCGGGTTTCGCCCTCGACAGGGCCGGGGGCTGGAAGGCGGAGTTCATCATCCGCGACATGGTCCCCGTGTCCCTCGTCGTGTGGCGACCCCTGACCGGAGGCGAGGTCGAGATTGGCCTCGACTACGCCGTCCCGAGCCACCGGGACTTCCGCAGCGCCGAGTACTACTTCCGCAAGGCCGCGGAGACCATCGCGAAGGGACAGGAGCTCTCCTTCGTCGAGTGGAGCTCCGTTCCGGAGCATGAGCGCTATCTCCAGCGCGTGGGCTTCGTCGCGGGAGGAAAGGACGGGAGCGGACGCGTCGAGTACCGGAAGACCGTCAGGGGTTGAAGCCGATCCACTTAGAGAGGAAGGCACCTTAGGACCACCGCCTAAGTAAAGTTGATTTGACAGAATTCGACCGCGTGTCAATAATCCAACATCGGCGCTTTTTCGAATGGTTGATTTTGACAGTTATTGCTCATTGGTGTATGATCCTGACAATGGGAAGCGATAGCGACAACATCATGACTCTCCAGGATCTCGCTATTTACCTCAAGATTCCTATGTCCTCACTCTATAAGATCGTAAGGGAGGGCAATATCCCGGCCCAGAAAATCGGGAAGCACTGGCGCTTCGACAGGAAGGCCATCGATGCCTGGATGTCAAATGGTATATTGCGATGAAGGACAGGGGATGAGTATGGGTGGGGGCAAGCGTGGTCGGCCACGCATTGCAGATAGGGCTACTCCTAGGAAAAAGGTCTACGCGATAGACCTTTTCTGCGGTGCGGGAGGTCTGACAAAAGGTCTCGAGACGGCAGGACTCAAGGTGCGGCTTGGCATCGACATTGACAGGGAATGCGAGTACCCATACTCCCAAAATACGGCAGCACAGTTCATGCATGCTTCCGTGGATAAAGTCGCTGGGCGAAATCTAGAACCATACTACCGTAAAAACGGAATTCGCTTGCTGGCAGGTTGCGCGCCTTGCCAGACATTCTCCTCATACAACCAGAAGGCCGACAAGAACGACCGGAGGTGGTGGCTATTGCTGGAATTCGCCCGGCTTGTTCGCGAG